>NZ_BAAANC010000004.1:253455-740722 GCF_039529595.1 Kribbella lupini
CCCGGCCCGTGGTCAAACCCCCTCCGACCGCAGCCTCAGCCGATCACGTGCACCCCGGCCCGTGGTCAAACCCCCTCCGACCGCAGCCTCAGCCGATCACGTGCACCCCGGCCCGTGGTCAAACCCCCTCCGACCGCAGCCTCAGCCGATCAGGTGTCCCGGGCCCGTGGTCAGGCCGCCTTCGACCGGGAGGGTGATGCCGGTGATCCAACTGGCGTCGGCCGACGCCAGGAACGCGACCGCGGCGGCGACGTCTTCCGGCTGACCCACGCGGCGGAGCGGGTAGATCGCCTTCAGCTCCTCGAGCACCTGCGGATCCTTGAACGCACGCGTCGCGACCGTCCCCGGCGCGACGATGTTGAAGCGCACACCGCTCGGGCCGTGGTCGGCGGCGAGGTTGCGGACCAGGCTGCTCAGCGCGGCCTTCGCCGCGGCGTACGGGTTGGTGCCGAGGGCAACGACTCCGCTGATCGAGCCGACCAGGACGACGGCGCCCTCGGTGGTCACGAGGTGCGGCAGCGCGGCCTCGATGCAGCGGACCGCGCCGGTGAAGGTGAAGTCGTACTGCTTCGTCCACTGCGCGTCCCCCGGCTCGACCGTCTCCCGGTTTGCGAGGTTGTGGCCGGCGACCTGAGCCAGTACGTCGAGCCGCCCGAACCGCTCAACCGCCGCCGCGACCGCCGCGTCGACCGACGGCCGGCTGGTGATGTCGCACTCGACCGCGATCCCCGGCGAGTCCAACTCCCCGACCACCTGCTCGGCGGCCTCGAGATCGACGTCCGCCACGGCAACCGACGCGCCCTCCGCCGCCAGCCGCACAGCCGTCGCCCGCCCGATCCCGTGCGCCGCCCCGGTGACGATCGCGACCTTTCCCTCGAACCGCTTCACAGCAACTCCCTCTCCCGGCGTCGGCCTCCGACGCTAGGAGCTAGACCACGCTCTAGGTCAAGCACGCACCCGGTCGGTTTGACGCTGAACGCGCGCCCGATGCTTGGCGAAGCAGGAGCGGGGCGCGAGGCGGGCGCCGAGCCGGAGCGAGCCCGAGGCGGGAGCGGGAGCGGGGCAGGCGCGGGCGCGAAGCGGGACCGGCCCCGAGGCGGGAGCGGAGCCGGAGCGGGCGCGAAGCCGGAGCGGGCGCGAAGCCGGAGCGGGCGCGAAGCCGGAGCGGAGCCGGAGCGGGCGCGAAGCGGCAGCGGGCCCGAAGCGGGAGCGGACCCGAAGCGGGAGCGGACCCGAAGCGGGCGCGGACCCGAAGCGGGCCTGGAGCCGGAGCGGGCCCGAGGCGGGAGCGGGCCCGAAGCGGGCGCGGGCCCGAAGCGGGCGCGGAGCCGGAGCGGGCGCGGAGCCGGAGCGGGCCCGAAGCGGGAGCGGACCCGAAGCGGGCGCGGACCCGAAGCGGGCGCGGAGCCGGAGCGGGCGCGAAGCCGGAGCGGGCGCGAAGCCGGAGCGGGCCCGAGGCGGGAGCGGAGCCGGAGCGGGCGCGAAGCGGCAGCGGGCGCGGGGGTGGGCGCGGGCGCGGGGGTGGGCGCGGGCGCGGGGGTGGGAGCCGGAGCGGGCGCGGAGCCGGAGCGGGCGCGGAGCCGGATCCGGAGCGGGCGAGGCGGGCGCGGGGGCAGGCGCCCGTGGGTGCGGGGCGCATAGCCGGAGCGGGCGCGGAGCAGGAGCGGCGCCGAGAGCGGGCGGAACAGGAGCAGCGGCGGGAGCGGGCGCGAGGTGGGCGCGAGCGTGATCAGGGGGAACGGGCGCGGGGCCGACGGGTTCGTCGTACGGGGAAACTCCTTGACCACGCCCATCCGTCGACCTAGCCTCGGCTGGACAGGACTGGACAGGTTCACTCAGGTGGGAGACGGCTGTGGCCGAGCAGGTGGACGTGGGGGTTGAGCCGAGGGCGCTCGCGGTCGAGAGCAACGGGCTGAACGTGATCGACGACGCCGAGCGGAAGGGGCAGCCGAGTCAGCTGTTCTGGCCGTGGTTCGGGGCCAACGTCTCGGTGCTCGGGCTGAGCTACGGCGCGTTCGCGCTCGGGTTCGGGATCTCGTTCTGGCAGGCGGTGATCGCGGGCGTGGTCGGGATCGTGTTCTCGTTCCTGCTCTGCGGACTGATCGCGCTGGCCGGCAAGCGCGGCTCGGCGCCGACGCTGGTGCTCAGCCGTGCGGCGTTCGGGGTCCGCGGCAACAAACTCCCGTCGTTGGTCTCCTGGCTGCTCACCGTCGGCTGGGAGACCGTGCTGACGATCCTCGCGACGCTCGCGACGGCTACCGTGTTCGAGCGGCTCGGGTGGGGCGGCGGCTCGGTCACCAAGGTGATCGCGTTGGTTGTCGTCGGCACCTTGATCGTTGCCTGCGGCGTGCTCGGCTTCGACCTGATCATGCGGATGCAGACGATCATCACGGTCGTCACCGGCGTGCTCACGGTCGTCTACATCATCCTGGTCGCCGACCAGGTCAACTGGACCACCGTCTCGGCGCTGCCCAGCGGCTCGGGCCAGGAACTGATCGGTGCCCTGGTCTTCCTGATGACCGGCTTCGGCCTCGGCTGGGTCAACGCGGCCGCCGACTACTCCCGTTACCTGCCCCGTACGGCGTCCAGCCGCGGCGTCGTCGGCTGGACCACGTTCGGCGCGGCCCTCGCGCCGATCGTGCTGCTGATCTTCGGCCTGCTACTGGCCGGATCGTCGACCGACCTCAGCGCCGCGATCGCGGCCGACCCGATCGGCGCGCTCGCGGAGGCGCTGCCGACGTGGTTCCTGGTGCCGTTCGTGATCGTCGCCGTGCTCGGCCTGGTCGGCGGCGCGGTGCTCGACATCTACTCCTCCGGCCTGGCCCTGCTGTCGCTCGGCGTACCGGTTCCCCGCTACGTCGCGGCGTTCATCGACGGGCTGGTGATGATCGCCGGCACGATCTACGTGGTCTTCTTCGGCGACGAGTTCCTGGGCGAGTTCCAGGGCTTCCTGATCACGCTCGGCGTCCCGGTCGCGGCCTGGTGCGGCATCATGCTGGCCGACGTCGCGACCCGGCGCGGCGACTACGACGACGCCGCCCTGTTCGACCGGCGCGGCCGGTACGGCGACGTCCGGTGGTTGCCGGTCGCCACCATGATCGTTGCCACCGGCATCGGCTGGGGGCTGGTCACGAACGCGAGCGCGAGCTGGCTGACCTGGCAGGGCTACCTGCTGAAGCCGTTCGGCCTGGGCGCCAAGGACGGCGCGTGGGCCTTCGCGAACCTCGGCGTCCTGATCGCGCTGGTCGGATCGTTCGCCGTCGCGATCATCGGCTGGTACGTCGACCGGCGGCGCGCCGTACCGGCCTTGGAGAGCTGACATGGTGCTCGCGCTGATCGACCTGCAGAAGATCTTCGCCGAGCCGGAGAGCGGGTGGGCGACGCCCAACTTCCAGCGGGTGGTGAAGCCGACGCAGGAGCTGGTCGAGCTGTTCGCGCCGCAGGTGATCTTCACCCGGTTCGTCGCACCGGCCGGGGAACCGACCGGTTCCTGGATCCCGTACTACGAGCAGTGGCCGTTCGCGCTGCAACCGCCCGACTCGTACGCGTACCAGCTCGTCGACGAGTTCCGCGGAGCACCGACGCTCGACAAGCCGACGTTCAGCAAGTGGGGGCGGGAGCTCGCGGACGCGGTCGCGCCGGACGGGCGGCTGGTGCTGGCGGGCGTGACGACCGACTGCTGCGTGCTGTCGACGGCGCTCGCGGCGGTGGACGGCGGGGCGCACGTCCAAGTCGTCGAGGACGCGTGCGCCGGAGTCGACGAGGAGAGCCACCGCAAGGCCATCGACATCATGCGGCTGTACGCGCCGATGCTCGAGATCGTCACCGTCGACCAGCTGCGATCCTCGGGCGGTCTCGGCCAGTGACCTCCGGCATCACCCTGAAGCACGAGCGGATCGCCGCGATCCTGGCCCGGGAGATCAAGTCCGGCCGGGTCGGCCACGGCCACCGGTTGCCTGGTGAGGTCGAGCTGGCCCGGCGGTTCGCCGTCAGCCGGAACACGGTGCGCTCCGCTCTCGCCGTACTGACCGCGGACGGGCTGATCACGACGCGGACCGGGAAGGGTTCGTTCGTGCTGTTCGACGGGCGGCCGCTGGACGATCCGCTCGGCTGGACGCACGCGCTGGCCGAGCAGGGGGTGGAGACGACCGTACGGATTCTTCGGCTGGAGCTGGATCAGGATCCGGAGCTGGCTGAGCAGCTGGAGCTGGATTCGCCGGAGGTGATCGTGGTCGAGCGGATCCGTTCGCTGGTCGACGGCGAGGCGATCTCGCTGGAGCGGAGCCGGCTGCCGGCGATCGAGGAGCTGCGCGATCTGCCGGCGCGGGGGTTGGACGACGGGTCGATCATCTCGACGTTGACGCGGGCCGGGTTGCATCTGACGCAGGGGGAACAGCGGTTGCGGGCTCGGCCGCTGTCAGGTGAGGAGGCGGCGCTGCTGGGACGGCCGGAGAACACTTGGTTTCTGCACAGCCGACGGACCAGCTGGACGGCTGACAACCAGTTCGCGGAGCAGGTCGACAGTTTGCTGGATCCTCGGCACTTCGAGTTGAACCTGACCTACAGCGAGACGCCCCGATGAAGCGGGCGGTCGGGCGATGACGTCGGTCGAGGCGCGGGCCGTGGGGGCCCTGTACGGGCTGGCGATCGGGGACGCGCTCGGGATGCCGACCCAATCGTTGCCCAGGACACGCATTGTCGAGCTGTACGGCGAGGTGGTGGACGAGTTGCACCCGGCGCCGGACGACCAGCCGCTCGCGGCGGGGATGCCGGCCGGTTCGATCACCGACGACACCGAGCAGGCGATCCTGCTGGGTCGATTGGTCGTCGAGGGCAACGGCCTCGTCGACGGGCACGAACTCGCCCGCCGGCTGCTCGCGTGGGAGGACGACATGCGAGCCCGAGGCTCGCTCGATTTGCTGGGGCCGTCGACCAAGCGCGCCCTCGACGCGCTGCTGGCCGGCGGCGACATCACGCAGACAGGTCGCTTCGGCACCACCAACGGCGCTGCCATGCGCATCACACCGGTGGGCATCGCGACAGCTTCCGGCGACCTGCCGACGCTGATCGACCGAGTGGTCGCCGCCAGCGCACCCACCCACAACACAGGTCTCGCGCTGGCCGCCGCCTCCGCCGTTGCCGCTGCCGTCAGCGCGGGAGTCGACGGAGCCACTGTCCGCGAAGCGACCAGCGCTGCAGTCGCCGCCGCACGGGAGGCAGCATCGCGCGGATTCTGGGTGGCGGGCGCAGATGTCTCCCGCCGCATCGAGTGGGCGACCCGCGCGCTCGCCGGGAGCGGTGGTAGCGGAACCCCAGGCCCGAGTGGGAGCGGAGGCGGGGGCTCGCGTGAGAGCGCAGACCGGGGCGGGACCGCAGACACGCGCGCAAGCGCCGGTCGGAGCGGGGATGGCGAGGCGGGGCCGGAGGCAGGGGCTGCGGCTGCGGTCTTGTACGAGCTGGTGGGGACGAGTTTGGCTGCTCAGGAGTCCGTGCCGGCGGCGTTTGCCGTCGCCAACGGGTTCGGGGAGCCGTGGATGGTGGTGCGGGTGGCTGCGTCTGTGGGTGGGGACACGGACACGATCGCGGCGATCGCGGGGGCTGTGGTCGGGGCGTGTCATGGCGTCGACGGGTTTCCGGCCGACGTACGGCGTACGGTCTCGGCGGTGAACGGGCTCGACCTGGAGTCGCTCGCGGGCGAACTGCTGAAGGTGCGCCGCGGATGAGGCTGGTGCATCTCGGGAACGTCGTGATCGACCTCGTGCTGACCGTCGACGCGCTGCCCGAGCGTGGCGGCGACGTGCTCGCGGGCTCGACGCTGCGGGCGACGGGCGGTGGGTTCAACGTGATGGCCGCAGCGAGCCGGCTGGGGCTGGCGACGTCGTACGGCGGGGTGCTCGGGACCGGACCGTTCGGCGATCAGGCGCGGGACGATCTGCGGCGCGAGGGGATCGACTTTCCACAGCCGCAGAATCCGGAGCTGGACACGGGGTTCGTCGTCGCGATCGTCGAGGCCGGTGGGGAACGCACGTTCGTCACCAGTCCGGGCGCCGAGGCGACGCTGACGGGGCTTCCGGAGACGACCGACGAGGACTACGTGTACGTCTCCGGGTACAGCCTCATGTACGAGCTCAACCGCGCCACGCTCGTGCGGCATCTCGCCGACCTTCGCGGCACGGTCTTCTTCGATCCCGGCCCACTGGTCGGTCAGATCCCCCGGGACGCCCTCGCTGCAGCCCTCGCCCGAGCCGACTGGCTCAGCTGCAACACCCAAGAAGCAGCCGCCCTCGAGGACCTCCGGCGATCCGCCCTCGAAGACCTGCCAACGCCGACCCACGTCCTCGTACGCCGAGGACCCGACGGCTGCACCCTGGACAACCAACCGGTTGAGGGCTTCCAGGTCGAAGCGGTCGATCTCAACGGCGCAGGTGACACCCACTCCGGAGCGTTCCTGGCCGCCCTCGCCGCCGGACACGACCCGCTGGAGGCGGCCCGCCGAGCCAACGCAGCCGCCGCGCTCGCCGTCACCCACCGCGGCCCGGCGACGGGCCCGACCCAGGCCGAGCTCGAAGCCTTCCTCCGGAGCCCGGCCGACGCCTGAGCGGAGCCCGACCGACGCCCGAGCGGTGCCCGACCCGCACCTGAGCGGCGTACTAAGGCCTGTGAGCGCGGTCTAAGGGTGCCGAGCGCCGCGTCTAGGGAGTAGTGCGGATGTGCGGCCCGTCCTCAGAGGCGGAGTGTCGGGGTATCGACGAACCCCGGAGGTCCCGCATGTTGAACTACAGCCCCGACTTCGTTCAGGCCCAGGTCTCGTACCGCCAGGAGCTGCTCCGCAGGGAGTACCAGCGTCCGAGCCTGCTCCGGCGCTTACGCCGTACGCCGGTGACGCCCGTGCCCCGGGCGCAGGTGGTGCGGGCCCGGCACGCGATGTGAGGGCGCGATCGCCGCCTGTCCGACCCTTCGACCCCCAGCGCGACCGAGGTTCTCCGGAACCCGGTCGCGCTGCCGCGTTCGGGCCCCACCGACGAACCCGACCGCGGGACGACCCGCTCTAGGGACCGCCGGCGCCCCGCGTACGCCGTACTAGGGACCCTCACCCCCAGGGATAGGGAGGAAGCCCGATGTGCCAGGTCCCCTCAGACGCGCAGATTAGGGCCATCGACAACGAGTCGAGACACCACCGCCCAGGAGGCACCCGATGTACACCACCGAGTCGGTCAAGGCCGAGGTCAGCTACCGCAAGGAGCGCCTCACCCGCGACTTCCACCGCGCGAACCGGAGCACCCGGGCTCGCCGGCACCTCACCCACCTGTTCACCCGGAACGCCTGAGAGGAGGAGACACCATGATGTTCACGACCCAGCAGTCCGTTCAGGCGGAGACCGCCTACCGGCAGGAGCGCTTGAAGCGCGACTTCCAGGCGACCAGCCGTAAGCAGCGCACCGCGCCGGCGCAGCAGAAGCCGACCTCGCGGAACGCGCGCCGCTTCCTGCGACCCTCCACGGCCGCGTGAGCGCCGTGCACGCCGTCCCTGACCCGCAACCGGTCAGGGACGGCGTTTCACTTTCCGGGACCGGTACGGAGTACAAAACCGGGCACCGAGCGGAGATTCTGCGCTCAGCCGACGGGCGTGGGCCGGGCTGTCGTCGATTTGTGTCGGCTCCAGGGGCGAAGATGGACGACGTGCCCTGGACCTCGACACCTCTCGTCGGCCGCTCGACCGAGATGGCCGCCCTGCTCAGCGCCGTCGACGACGCCAAAACGCGTCGCGCCGGCGCCATCCTGCTGTCCGGTGACGCCGGGGTCGGCAAGACCCGCCTGCTGGACGAGGTGGCCACCGGCGCGCACGAGCGTGGGTTCGGCGTGCTCGTCGGGCACTGCACCGACTTCGGCGACGCCGGCCTGCCGTACCTGCCGTTCAGCGAGATCTTCGGCCGGCTCGCGGGCGAGCGCCCGGACCTGGTCGAGAGCGTGCTCACCAACTTCCCGGCGATCGGCCGGCTGCTGCCGACGCACCGACTGATCGGCGCCCAGCCGGTCCCGCAGGACGGTCCGCTGGACCGGGCCGCGCTGTTCGACGCCGTACTGGGTGCGCTGACCGCGCTGTCGACCAGCGAGCCGCTGCTGGTGATCGTCGAGGACACGCACTGGGCCGACGACTCCACCCGGGACCTGATCGGCTTCCTGCTCACCCGGCTGACCTCGCAGCGGCTGGCGCTGATCGTGTCGTACCGCAGCGACGACCTGCACCGCCGGCACCCGCTGCGCCGCCCGATCGCCGAGTGGTCGCGCAATCCGCGGGTACGACGGGTCAACCTGAACCCGCTCGACGCCGCCGAGTCGCGCGCCCTGCTGAACGCCCTGGTCACCGAGCGGCTGCCGGAGGACGAAGAGCGCCGGATCCTGGACCGTGCGGGCGGCAACGCGTTCTTCACCGAGGAGCTGGTCGCTGCGGCCTCGATGGGCGACGGCAGCGCCGTACCGCCTGATCTGGCCGACCTGCTGCTCGTCCGGCTCGACCCGCTGTCCGACGACGCCCGCCAGGTCGCCCGGGTGATCGCTGTCGCCGGGCGTCGCGTGTCGCACCAGCTGCTGACCGCGGTCGCCGGACTGCCCGACCGCGAGCTGGAGACCGCGCTGCGCGAGCTGATCGACGCGCACATCATCGAGCACCCCGGCAACGCGAGCTACTACTTCCGCCACGCGCTGCTGGCCGAGGCCGTGTACGACGACCTGCTGCCGGGTGAGCGGGTCCGCCAGCACGCGGCGTACGCGAAGGCCCTGCAGGACCAGACCGTCGCCGGTACGGCGGCTGAGCTGGCCGGGCACGCGACGCGCTCGCACGACCTGATCACCGCGTTCGAGGCGCGGGTCCGGGCCGGGCAGGAGGCGCTGTCGGTCGCCGCGCCGCAGGAGGCGCTGAAGCACTACGAGATGGCGCTCGAGCTGTTCCCTGCCGACCCGGCCGCGAGCTCGGTCGACCGGACCTGGCTGATCGTCGACACCGCGATGGCGGCGACGCTTTCGTCGCAGCACCTGCGCGCGGTGAAGCTGCTGCGCAAGGCCCTGGCCGACCTGCCGGCCGACGCGCCGATCAAGCAGCGGGCCGAGCTGCTGCTGCCGCTGTCCGACATCTCGCTGGTGATCGACCACGACCAGGAGGCGAACGAGGCGGCCTCGCAGGCGTTCCGGCTGGTCGCCGACGAGCCGCCGAGTGCGTTCAAGGCCAAGGTGATCGCGCTGTACGCCCGCGTCTCGGACGCGCTCGGCCGGCCGATGGAGGCCGAGCGCTGGGCGCGCGAGGCGCTGCACATCGCGCGGGAGGTCGGCCAGGAGTCGGCGGCCGGCGACGCCGGGATCACGCTGGCCCAGCTGCGGAAGCGGGCCGGCGATCCGGTGGCCGCGGCCAAGCAGTTGGAGGAGGCCGCCGTACGGGCTCAGCTGGCGGGTGACGCTGCTGCTGAGGTGCGCAGCCGGTACTTGCTGGGCTCGAACCACTTCGACCTGGGCGAGCTGTCTGCTGCGAAGGCGGCGCTCGAGTACGCCGCGCAGCGGGCCGGTGAGCTGGGACGGCAGTGGGCGGCGTACGGGTTCGACGCTCGGCGGATGCTGGCGCTGACGCAGTTCACGATGGGCGAGTGGGACGAGGCGGCTGAGACGGCCCGGGCTGATTCGATGACTCCGTCGGCTGCGGCAGCTGGGCTGCGGAGTGTTGGGCTGATGGTGCGCGGCGGGCGCGGCGACACGTCGGTCGCCGAGGACCTGCAGGCGATGCGGAAATGGTGGTCGCTGGACGTGATGCTGCCGCTGATCGGGCTGCAGCCGGCGGTCGAGGCGTATCGGCAGCTGGATCAGGTGGCTGAGGCGGAGAAGCTGATCGCCGAGGTGTCGGCGCAGCTGGAGTACGTGTTCCAGACCGAGTGGTACATGGCGAAGATCCGGTTCGCCGCGCTCGGGCTGCAGCTGCTGTGCCACCGGGTGGTGAGTGAGCCGTCGGCGGCGGCCGAACTGGTGGCGCGTGGGGCGGAGCTGCTGGCCGAGGGGCACGCGACGGCGGAGAAGGGTCTGCCGCCGGGGCGCGTGCTCGGCGTCGAGGGGATCGCTTGGCTCGCACGGCTGGAGGCCGAGTGGGAGCGGCTGCGGTGGCTGGCCGATGTGGACCCGCCGACCGCTGACGAGCATGTGGCGACGTGGCAGCGGACGGTGGACGCCTTCGGGTACGGGTTCGTCATCGAGCAGGCGTGGTCGCGGGCGCGGCTGTCCTCGGCGCTGCGGGCCGCCGGGCGGGTCGCGGATGCGAACGAGCAGGCCCAACTGGCTGCTGAGGTCGGCCGGCGATTGGGTGCTCAGCCGCTGCTGGACGAGCTGGGCAGTGCCGCGGATCCGGTGGGATCTGCGGCGTTGACCGCCCGCGAGACCGAGGTGCTGGCGCTGCTCGCCGAGGGCCGCACCAACCGGCAGCTGGCTCGGGAGCTGTACATCAGCGAGAAGACAGTCAGCGTGCACGTCTCCAACATCCTGGCCAAGCTCGGCGTCCGCTCCCGAACCGAAGCAGCCGCCGTCGCCCGTCGCGACGGGCTCCTCGACTAGAGGCCTAGTGCCGGCTGCGGTAGGTGTGCGCCGCTCGCGGCACGAAGCTCGCCCGTAGCTGGTGACGGCTGCGGTGCCGCGCCAGCTCGTCGCCCCGGCGCGCCGCGACCTCAGGCCGGTGCTCGGCCTTGGTCTGCTGCTGCTCGGACTCGGCGCCGGCGTGCGGCTCCATCGAGTCGATCAGCTCGTCCAGAACGTGCTGCGCGCTCCGGAAACGCAACGTCACCAGTACGACGACACCGACCGCTGCGGCTCCTACCAATACCCAGAGTTGCCAAGTCATTCCCCACCACCCTGCAATCGCCCCGTTCCCCCTGGTAATCACCATAGACCGGTCTTCATCAGAAGGCGATAGGTTCATCGCAATCCGTTACGAAGCGAGATTTTGGAACCTTCAAATGTTGTCCAGCGCAATTACTTTGCGGTGATGAGGCAATGATCTCGGACCGCGACGGGTGGTGACTCTGCGTTACTTCGTCGTGCTGAGGACCCTGACCAGGTTCTGGCCCAGCACCTTGCGGACCGTCGGCTCGGGCAGCCCGCGGTCGAGCATCGCCTCGGTGACCAGGGGCATCCCGGCCGGTCCTTCCAGACCCGGAACGTAGCGGTGCGCGTCCAGTCCCTCGATGATCAGCGGGAGATCGCAGGCCGGGATCTTCTCCTCGAACACCTCCGCGACGAAGTCGGTGCCCAGACCGACGTGGTCCTCGCCGGCGACCGCGATCAGGTGTTCGAGGTGGTCGACCAGGTGCCCGACGGTCGGCTTCTCGTCCTCGGTCAGGAAGCCGGCGAAGAAGTTCGCGCAGACCACCCCGCCGGTGGCCGCGATCCCGCGCAGCTGGTCGTCGGTGAGGTTGCGGTGGTGCGGGCGGACGGCGTACGCGCCGGAGTGCGTCGCGATCACCGGCTTGGTCGCCAGCTCGAGGATGTGCTCGACGCCGCCGCGGCCGACGTGCGAGAGGTCGATCAGGACGCCGAGCTGCTCCAGCAGTCCCACCGACTCGACACCGGCCTTGGTGAGCCGGCTGCCGGCCGCGTCCTCGCCGGACCCGTCGGCGAGCGCGCTACGGCCGAAGTGAGTGAAGGAGATCACCCGCACGCCGAGCCGGTGCAGCGTGTGGAACAGCTCGACGTCGGTGTCGATCTGCGGGCACCCCTCGAGCGCGAGCACCAGCGCGATCCTGCCCTGCGCGGTGGCCGCGTCGATCTCGGCGCCGTTGCGGCAGAGCGCGACCAGGTCGGCGTTCTCCTCGGCGACCTGATGGGCCGCCTCGATCATCCGCAGCGTCTCCCGCAACGCCCCCTCGGGCCGGAACTCGTCGTCGATGAACACCGGCAGCACCTGCACGTCGATCCCACCGTCCCGCAACTGCGGAATCCAGTGCTCGCGGAAGTAGCTCCCCCAGCTCGCCTTCGGACGCCGCGCGACCAGCATCAACAGATCGTTGTGCGCATCGGCGACGACCGCGGTCCGGTGCAGCTCGTTCATCAGCTCTCCTCGACGTGGGCCCGAAGACAGCCGACCACTCGGACCGGTTGAGATCAAGCCGGATCCGAAGCCGGAGCGGCGTCGGCAGGAGTGGGGTCGTTGCCGGGGACGGTCAAGGGCAGCAGCCGGCTGCGGGGACCGCGCGGGGACACGGAGACCGCGGGACGCGGGGACGACCGCCGGGCGGGGACGGCGTGGGCTGCGGGGGCTGCGGGGAACGCCGGCCCTGCGGGGCCCCGCGGGAGCGCGCGACCGCGGGACCGCGGCGGAACGCCGGCACTGCGGAGCCCCGCGGGGGCGCGGGGGCGCGAGGGCGCGGGGGCGCGGGGGCGCGGGGACCGTAGGGGCGGGGGCGCGCGGGACGGCGGGGACCGATGGTCGCGCAGTGCGATCGGGTTGTGGGATCGGCGGATCTCCACCACTCACCAACCCGCCTCCGGCGGAGAGTGTCACGCGGGCGGGGGCTGCTGGGAGACCGCTGCCGGGTGGTTGATGAGTGGTGCACGTCCGCTCCCGCCGATCCGGCGGCGCAGTTCACCTCAGGCTGTCGACCCCAGGGATCGGCCGAGGCGAGGGAATGGCCGAGGCGATCGGCGAGCTTTTCGCCGGCGCCACCGACGTGCAGCACTGATCAAGCCGGCGTCGGGCGGTGGTGTCAGGCGGGCGGGGGCTGCTGAAGGGAGGTTGGCGCGTGGTTGATCAGTGCTGGGCGTCGGCGGTCGCGCCGGCGGGCGTGCGGAAGACCGGTCAGCGGTAGCGGGATCGGCGTGCGCGGGGCGAGCAGCAGTCGGTGGCGGAAGGTGGATCAGGGGTCGCGGAGGAGCGGCCGGCCTTTGGGGTCGTCGGGACTAGGGTGATGGTGGTGAGGATCTTCGGGGCGGACGACGTTCGCCGGGTGGTGCCGATGGCGGCGGCCGTGGACGCTGTGCGGGAGGCGTTCGGGGAGTTGCGGGCGGGGAACTTCGTGCTGCCGGCGCGGGAGGTGTTCGGGGACGGCGCGGTACTGGTCATGTCGGCGTACCACTCGCCGACGCGGACCGCGGTGGTGAAAACCATCGGGATCGCGCTCGACCAGGTGCCGGCGATTCGGGCGACGGTGGTCTGGACGGGCGCCGGGGAGCAGCTCGTTGCCGACGGCACGTCGATCACGACGCTGCGGACGGGCGCGGTCGTCGGGGTTGCGACCGACCTGCTGGCGGCTGCCGACGCGACCCGGCTGACGGTGATCGGGACCGGCGCGCAGTCGGCGGATCAGGTGCGCGCGGTACTCGCCGTACGGCGCATTGCCGAGGTCACGTTGGTCGGCCGGGACGCCGGGAAGGCCGCGGCACTGGCCAGAGCGTTGAGCGAGGAGTTCCCGGAGGTGAAGTTCGGGTCCGGCACGGACATCGACGCAGGCGTCGGGGACGCCGAGGTGATCTGCTGCGCGACGTCGTCCAGTACGCCGCTCTTCCGCGCGGACGCGTTGCCCGAGCGGGTCCACGTCAACGCGATCGGCGCCTTCCGCCCGACCATGAGCGAACTCCCCCGCGACCTGCTCGCCAGCGCCTCGCTGGTCGTCGTCGACCAGGAGGAAGCCGCCCTGGAGGAGTCCGGCGAGGTCATCGACGCCGTCGAGTCCGGCGCACTCCCCCGCACCTCCCTGCTCGCCCTAGGCGATGCACTCGCCGATCCCCCCACGCCGTCCGGCCGCACGGTCTTCAAGTCCGTCGGCCTCGGCCCCCAGGACTGGGCCATCGCCAAACTGCTCGCCGAGAGCTAGTCGTACACCCGGAACCAGTGCAGATATCCCGCGTCCACCTCCGGCAGATGCGGTACGCCGTGCACCCGAGTCAGCGGCCGCCGATCCACCATCGCCCCCGCGATGTCGTCGAGCATCTCCCCGACGCTGTCCCACAGCCGCCGACCACCGCCGCCACTGTCCGGATGCCACTCGTACACAGCCCCGTACGACGGCCCGTCGCTCAGGTCGACGTACGTGATCCCTTCGTCAGCCGCATCCGCAATCGGCAGGTAGTCGTCCAGCCATCCGGGAATGTCCGCGCGGGACAGACGCGGGTCGGTCCAGATCTTCTGCCACATTCGCCGGATCGCCAGCATCTCCATCACCGGCACCAGGTTGTAGTGGAACGGAATCACCGAGCCCCGGATCGCCCGATGCTGGGTCCCGTTCGCCAGCTGCAGCAACTCGACCAGCTCAGCCGGCAGCGGGCGGTTCATCGCCGCCTCGAGGTAGCGGAGGTCGACGGCGGTCGCCGGCGGGTTGATCAGCCGGCGCGTCGCCGGGACGAGCCAGCCGACGATGCGGGCCCACGAGGTCGCGACAGGATCGGTCATCGCTTGACCCTAGGTCCAGGCGAGGACCTTCTTGCGGTACGCGTACAGCAAACCGACGGTGACGAAGGCCAGGAAGACGAACATCTCGATCAGGGACGACACCCCGACCGTCGCGAAGACCGTGGCCCACGGGAACAGGTACACCGCGTCGACGGCGAAGATCACGTACAGGTACGCGAACAAGTAGTACCGGATGTGGATCTGCGCCCAGCCCTCGCCGACCGGGTCGACGCCTGACTCGTACGTCGTGAGCTTCTCCGGCGTCGAGTACGTGATGGTGAGCGCGCGGTTCAGCGCGAAGGCGCCGACCAGGCCGCCGAGGCCGAGCAGGACGATCGTTACGACGACACCGTAGGCCTCCGACACGGAGCCAACTCTAATTGGTGCAGAGCAGCATGGAGTCCATCGCGACCTGCGGGCCGTACCCGGACTTCAGGTCGGTGACCTGGACGCGCAGCCGGTTGACGCCGGGGATCTGGCGGTTCAGCCAGGTCTCGGTCTCCTGGGTCTGGTCGACCGAGCCGACCACGGCCGCACCGTTCAGCAGCGACACCCGCACGGTGCCGTCGGTGATGTTGCCGAGCCAGTTCTTCACCCAGGAGCAGCCGGCCGAGTTCACGTCACCCCAGACCACGCCGCCCTTGTCGGCGAGCAGCTCGGCCTCCGCGCGGCGCGGCGACTCCGCCGCCGCGACCACGTTGAACGCGGGGTGCCCCTTGCCGCCCGACGCGAGCAGCGGCTTGGCGAAGATCCCGCGCCACTTGAAGTGCGAGTACCCGTACGGCGCCGAGGCGGCCGCGGCGTACGGCGCCTGCGGGCCGATCGCCAGCCGGTAGGTCCGGATCGAACCGGGCTGCTTCGACGACACCGTCACGTTCGAGCCCGAGGGCGTCGCGTGCCCGATCTCCTGCCAGCCCTTCACCGCGTCCCAGCGCTGCAGCGCGACCCGCGACCCGGCGGCAGGCGCGGGCGTCAAGGTGCCGGCGACAGTCAGTACGCCGGCGGTGTAGTCGGTCGTCCGGACGCTGGTGATCTTGACGGTCCGAACGGGCGCGGCCTGCGCGGTCTCGGCGGCCCGTGCCGTGTCGGTCGCGACCATCGCGCTCTGCGCCGGCGCGACCACTCCGGAACACCCGGCCAGCAGCAGAGCCGTCGTCAGCGTCGTACCACCGAACAAGAAGGCACGAACGCCCATCGTCAAGCTCCCTCGAGACCGGGATCGCCCCGGGTGGATCGTTGCAGTCGACAGACACACTGCCTGCTGCGGCAACAGATGGCAAGCGAGCGACTGCACTACGTCACTTCGAAGGCCGCGCTACCACCCGTCCCAGGCTGTGGACCGGCGGGGCCGACCACTGGTTCGCGGCAAAAGCCGAACTAACATTGGGTTATCGCCCTGACCGGGGGGATCGGCGGTCCGCTCGAGGGCGTCCGCCGACCCAAGCTCGACTTGGAGATGACAGAACAGATGGCCATCGAGGTCAAGCAGCTGGACCGCGTGGTGATCCGCTTCGCCGGTGACTCCGGTGACGGGATGCAGCTCACGGGGGATCGGTTCACCGCGGAAACGGCATCGTTCGGCAACGACCTGTCGACCCTGCCCAACTTCCCCGCCGAGATCCGGGCACCTGCCGGAACTCTGCCGGGGGTCAGCTCCTTCCAGCTGCACTTCGCCGACCACGACATCCTCACCCCGGGTGACGCGCCGGACGTGCTGATCGCGATGAACCCGGCGGCCCTGAAGGCCAACCTGCCCGACGTGCCGCGCGGCGCCACGCTGATCGTCGACACCGCCGACTTCACCGCCCGCAACCTGAAGCGGATCGGGTACGACGCGAACCCGCTGGAGACCGGCGAGCTCGAGGCCTACCACGTGGTCGCGCTGAACCTGACCGGCATGACGGTCGAGTCGGTGAAGGAGTTCGGGCTGTCCCGCAAGGACGCCTCCCGGGCCAAGAACATGTACGCGCTCGGCCTGGTCTCCTGGCTGTTCCAGCGCCCGGTCGAGTCGACGATCGACTTCCTGCAGACCAAGTTCGCCGGCAAGCCGGACATCCGCGACGCCAACATCGCGGCCTTCCGCGCGGGCTTCAACTTCGGCGAGACCGCCGAGGAGTTCTCGGTCCGGTACGAGGTGAAGCCGGCCCAGATGGCGACCGGCACGTACCGCAACATCTCCGGCAACCTCGCGCTGGCGTACGGCCTGGTGGCGGGCGCCCAACGGGCCGGGCTGCCGCTGGTGCTGGGGGCCTACCCGATCACCCCGGCGTCCGACGTACTGCACGAGCTGTCCAAGCTGAAGCGGTTCGACGTGACGACGATCCAGGCCGAGGACGAGATCGCCGGTGTCGGCGCGGCGCTCGGTGCGTCGTTCGCGGGCGCGCTCGGCGTGACCACGTCGTCCGGTCCGGGGATCAGCCTGAAGTCCGAGACGATCGGCCTGGGCGTGATGCTCGAGCTGCCGCTGGTGGTCTGCGACATCCAGCGCGCGGGCCCGTCCACCGGTATGCCGACCAAGACCGAGCAGGCCGACCTGCTGCAGGTGATGTTCGGCCGCAACGGCGAGGCGCCGCTGCCGGTGCTCGCCGCCCAGTCCCCCGCGGACTGCTTCGCGATCGCGGTCGAGGCGGCCCGGATCGCGGTCACCTACCGGACGCCGGTGATGGTGCTCTCCGACGGGTACCTGGCCAACGGCTCCGAGCCCTGGCGGATCCCGGCGGTCGAGGACCTGGTGAAGATCGACCCGAACTTCACCACCGAGCCGAACGCGACGACCGAGGACGGCAAGCCGGCGTACCTCCCCTACCTGCGCGACCCGGAGACGCTCGCCCGTGCCTGGGCAGTGCCCGGTACGGCGGGGCTCGACCACCGGATCGGTGGGCTGGAGAAGGAGGACAAGACCGGCAACATCTCCTACGACCCGGCCAACCACGACCTGATGATCCGGACCCGGCAGGCCAAGGTGGACGGGGTCAGCGTCCCGCTGCTCGAGGTCGACGACCCGGACGGCGAGGCGAAGGTGCTCGTGCTCGGCTGGGGTTCGACGTACGGGCCGATCGGCGCCGCCGTACGGCGGGTGCGCCGGGTCGGCGGGAAGATCGCGCAGGCACACCTGCGGCACCTCAACCCGTTCCCGGCGAACCTGGGCGACGTGCTGAAGTCGTACGACAAGGTGCTCGTCCCGGAGATGAACCTGGGCCAGCTGGCGATGCTGCTGCGCGCCAAGTACCTGGTCGACGTCGTCTCGTACGCACAGGTCCGGGGCATGCCGCTGGGCGCCGCGGAGCTGGCCGAGGTGATCGGCAACCTGGTCGAGGAGACCGCCGGGATCGACGACGACGCGCGGCATCTGGGGCTCGACGCGGCGAATCTGAAGCACGGCGAACAACTGGAGCAGTCGGAGGGAGCACGATGAGCACCGTCGACCTGGGACTGCCCGGTCTGCCGGGCGGGCTGCGCGGCGTACCGGCGGCGACCGAGCCGCAGAACCGCAAGGAGTACGTGTCGGACCAGGAGGTCCGCTGGTGCCCGGGGTGCGGCGACTACGCCGTACTGGCTGCTTTTCAGGGGTTCCTGCCCGAGCTCGGCATCAAGCGCGAGAACGTCGCGATGGTGTCCGGGATCGGCTGCTCGTCGCGCTTCCCGTACTACCTGTCGACGTACGGGATGCACTCGATCCACGGCCGCGCGCCGGCGATCGCGACCGGGCTCGCGGTGGCCCGGCCGGACCTGAGCGTGTGGGTGGTGACCGGTGACGGCGACGCGCTGTCGATCGGCGGCAACCACCTGATCCACACCCTGCGACGCAACGTGAACCTGAAGATCCTGCTGTTCAACAACCGGATCTACGGGCTGACCAAGGGGCAGTACTCGCCGACGTCGGAGCCCGGCAAGGTGACCAAGTCGACGCCGATGGGCTCGGTCGACAACCCGTTCAACCCGGTCTCGCTGGCGCTCGGCGCGGAGGCGACGTTCGTGGCGCGGACGGTCGACTCCGACCGCAAGCACCTGACCTCGGTGCTGAAGGCGGCCGCGGAGCACCGCGGTACGGCGTTCGTGGAGATCTACCAGAACTGCCCGATCTTCAACGACAACGCCTTCGACGCGTTCAAGAACCCCGAGACGCGCGACGACGCGATCATCCCGCTCAAGCACGGCGAACCGATCCGCTTCGGCACCGACGGCCACCTCGGCGTCGTCCGCGACGGCTTCGCGTCCCTCGCGGTCCGCGAGGTCGCCGACCTCCCCGGCGGCGAGGCCGACCTGGTCGTCCACGACGCCCACACCGACGACCCGGCGTACGCGTTCGCCCTGTCCCGCCTCACCGACGCCGGCGTCCTGCACCAGGCACCGATCGGTGTCTTCCGTCAGGTCGACCGCCCGGCGTACGACGACCTGGTCCGCCAGCAGGTCGAGACCGCCAAGGAAACCGCCGGCACCGGCGACCTCCAGTCCCTGATCACCGGCTCGGACACCTGGACCGTCGCCTAGCTCCGCCGCCGTCCGCCGCCGTCACTTGGTACGGCGGCGGAACGCGGCGACGCGCGTCCGGTTCTGGCAGGTGACCGAGCAGAACCGGCGGTGCGCGCGCGCCGACACGTCGATGTAGACGTCGGCGCACCCGTCCGCGGCGCAGGTTCCGACGCGGGCCGGATCGTGCTCGGCGAGCTGCCGGCGAAGAGTCAGCGCCGCCGCGGCTGTCAGCGCGTCGCGCGGGTCCTTCACACTCCAGGTCGCCGCCACGGAGTCGCCGTCGGCCGAGACCGTCGGCAGGACCTTCGTACGGCGTAGCAGGCCCGTGATCAGCTCCGCGCGCTCCGCCGTACCGGCGGTGGCGAAGACCGGGAAGAGCAGGTCGGCGATCCGCTCCAGCGCGGTCGCGTCGGCCGTTGCCCAGTCCGGCAGCGGCGCCGCGGACGCCGGTGGCGCCTCCGCGCGCGCACCTTCGGCGCGCGGGATCGATCCCCAGCCGTTGACCAGCACGACGACCGTCTCCGGCGACAGCGGTTCGACGTCCATCCCTGCAGTGTAACGCCATGAATCTCGTCATCCCGTTGCATGACCCTGTCGCGTTGTCGTAACGTCATAAATCAGTTGCTGGCGTTACAGGCGATCGAAGGTGGTGGTGACGATGCGCGCGACACCTCGGGACTGGACCGGACTGGTGGTGCTGGCACTGCCCTGCACGGTGGTGTCGATGGACGCCTCCGTGCTGAACCTCGCGATGCCGCAGATCACCGCGGTCCTGCGACCGACCGGAGCGCAGCAGCTGTGGATCGTCGACAGCTACGTGTTCGTGGTCGCCGGGTTGCTGATCACCATGGGCATGGTCGGCGACCGGATCGGACGGCGGCGCCTGCTGCTGATCGGCGCGGCGGTTTTCGCGGCAGCCTCCGTGCTGGCCGCGTTCGTGGACCGTCCCGGCTTGCTGATCGCCGCCCGGGTGCTGCTCGGCGTCGCCGGCGCGACGTTGATGCCGTCCACGCTGGCACTGATCCGCACGATGTTCGACGACGCCCGGCAACGGCGGACGGCGCTCGGGGTGTGGACCGCCAGCTTCGCGCTGGGCGGCCTGGCCGGACCGGTGGTGGGCGGTCTGCTGCTGACGCGGTACTGGTGGGGCTCGGCGTTCCTCGTCGCCGTACCGGTGATGGTTCTGCTGCTCGCGGCCGGTCCGTTCCTGCTCCCGGAGTACCGCGGCGCCGACCGACCGCCCCTCGACCTGCTGAGCGCGGCGATGTCCCTGGCCGCCGTACTGGCCGTCGTCTACGGACTCAAGCGGGCTGCCGAGAGCGGCCCACGCCCGTCGTACGGCGTGGTGGTGCTGCTGGGGATCGCCCTCGCGGTCTGGTTCGTCCGTCGGCAGCGCCGGTTGGCCCGGCCGATGATCGAGCTCGGGTTGTTCCGATCGATCGGTTTCAGCGGGCCGCTGGTCGTGCTCGGCCTGATCTTCTGCGTGCTGTACGGCACGCAGTTCGTCACCGCTCAGCTCCTGCAGCTCGTCCTCGGGTTGTCCGCACTCGAAGCCGGCCTGATCTCGCTGCCCGGAACCATCGCCTACTTGATCGGGTCGCTGTCGGCACCGCTGCTCGCGGCCCGCGTCAGTACGGCGTACGGACTGGCGGGGAGTCTGCTGATCAGCGCAGCCGGCTTCGGCCTGCTCACCCAGGTCCAGCCCGGCCGGCTCTGGATCGTCGCCACCGGCTTCGTCGTCTTCTCGATCGGCCTGGCCGGTGTCTATCTGCTGGCCACCGACCTGACCGTCTCGGCCGCACCTCCTGAACGCGCCGGCACGACCTCAGCCCTCCTGGAGACCAGCGCAGAACTGGGCGGCGCCCTCGGCATCGCCAGCCTGGGCAGCATCGTCCTCGCTGTCTACCGGCAGTCGTCCCCCGACGGCGGCGTCCCCTCGACGACCGCGGCCCGAACTGCCTACCTCCACGGCTACCAATTGGCCGAAGCCGTAGGCGCCGCCACCCTCCTGCTCGCCGCCGCGCTCACCGCGATCCTCCTCCGCCCACAGCGAACCGCAGTCCCCGAGCGCTCAACTCCTCTTCCAGAATCCTGATCGCCTTCGGCCCGACCCCATGAACGGCCAGCAACTCCTCGCCCGTCACCTGGGTCAACTGCTCGTACGTCGTGTAGCCGTTGACCGCGAGCTCCCGCGTCGCGACCTTCCCAATGCGAGCGGTGTACTCCGACAAGCAGTCTCCTCGGCCGATCAGACGGCGATGACCTGAATGTGGTCGTCGAGCCCGACGAAGTCCTCCGAGGGCCAGGGGTCCCGCAGCTGGTGGTCGATGAGTTCTCGATCCGTCGCCCAGTCGACCTCGGACCGGATCCGCAGGACGTCTGCGGCCTTGTCCTGCTGCTCGTCGTCCGGGCCGAGATCGTCCATGCGCACCACCATAGGTGCTACTCACAGCCATTGGCTGACCGTGTGGATGATCAGGCCTACCAGGGCTCCGACGACCGTGCCGTTGATGCGGATGAACTGGAGGTCGCGGCCGACGTGGAGCTCGATGCGGGCTGAGGCTTCGTGGCCGTCCCAGCGTTCGATGGTGTCGGAGATGACCGAGACGATCTCGCTGCCGTAGGTGCGGACGACGTACGCGACGGCTTCGGTGGCTCGGGCGTCGACCTTGGCGCGGAGCGGGTCGTCGGTCTGGAGGCGGGTGCCGAGGTCCTTGATGGCTTGGATGGCGCGGGTCTGGAGGGCGCTGGTCGGGTCGGAGATCGCGCCGATCAGCGCTGTCCGGGCGGCGTCCCAGACGGCGGTCAGGCTGGGGGCCAGGTCGGGGTGCTCGAGCATGCGGCGCTTGAAGGCCTCGAAGCGTTCCATCATCTCGGGGTCGCCCTGCAGGTCGGCGGCGAACTTGCCGAGCAGGCGGTCGACGGCCTGCCGCGCCGGGTGGTTCTGGTCGTCCCGTACGCCGGCCAGCCAGCTGAGCGCCTCGCGGTGGATGCGGTCGACGACCAGCGAGTCGACCCAGCGCGGCGACCAGCGCGGCGCGCGCGGGCCGACGACCTCGGCCAGTACGTCGCGGTTGTCGCGCAGCCAGTCGTACGCCTCGTCGAACACCAGGTCGAGCAGCGCGTGGTGCGCGCCGTCGTCGACGACCGACTCCAGGAAGTGGCCGGCGATCGGGCTCAGCGGCTCCTGGGCGAAGCGCGGGAGCAGGGCGCCGCGGACGAACGCGGTCACGTCGGAGTCGCCGAGCTTGGGCAGTACGGCGCCGACCGTACGGGCGCCCTCGGCAACGATCCGCTCGGCGTGGTTGCCGTCGGCCAGCCACTCCCCGGCCCGGCGGCTCACCTCGGCCGACGCCATCTTGCCGGCCACGACGTCCTCGGACAGGAAGTTCTCGGTGACGAACTGCTCGAGGCTCTCGGCCAGGCTGTCCTTGCGGGTCGGCACGATCGCGGTGTGCGGGATCGGCAGCCCGAGCGGGTGCCGGAACAGCGCGGTCACCGCGAACCAGTCCGCCAGCGCTCCGACCATGGCGGCCTCGGAGGCCGCGTTCACGTACCCCCAGGCGCCGTCGCGGTGCAGCGTGACGATGTAGACGATCGCAGCCAGCACCAGCAGGGACAGCGCCACCAGCCGCATCTGCCGCAACCCACGCCGCCGCACCAGATCAGGCCCACTCAGGGTCATCGTCGCCATACCCCCCATCCAACCAACCCCCTGGTGAAAACCCGCTCAGGAAACCACCGGGTTTTCCCCTGAGGGCCTACTGGACGACTGGTTCAGCGAGCCGGGCGGTGCGGCGGTCCATCAGGCCTGAGGCCAGGGCCAGGAGCAGGCCCAGGATTGCGAGGCCCGCGCCCAGGCGGCTGGGCCACTCGTAGCCGTAGCCGGCGGCGAGGACCAGGGAGCCGAGCCACGCGCCCAAGGCGTTGGCGATGTTGAGGGTGGAGTGGTTGAGGGACGCCGCGAGCGACTGGCCCTCGTGGGCGACGTCCATCAGGCGGGTCTGCAGGGCGGGGATCAGGATGCTGGAGGAGAAGCCCAGCAGGAAGACGGCGAGCAGTGCGGTCGGGCGGGTGTGGGCGAGCCAGCCGAAGGTGGTGAGCATGATCGTGATCGCCACCAGGCCGCCGTACAGGCTGGGCATCAGGGCGCGGTCGGCGAGCCGGCCGCCGACGAGGGTGCCGCCGGTCATGCCGACGCCGAAGATCGCGAGCACGATCGTCACCGCGCCCTCGCTGAACCCGGCCAGCTCGGTCATCGTCGGCGTGATGAACGTGTACGTCGCGAACATCCCGCCGAAGCCGACCATCCCGACCAGCAGCGCCATCCACACCTGCGGCCGGGCCAGCGCGCTCAGCTCGCTGCGTACGTTGACCTCGCTGCCGACCGGTTGCGGCGCCACCCAGAACCACACGGCGACCAGCGTCAGCAACCCCAGTACGCCGACCAGGACGAACGGCAACTGCCACCCGAAGTGCTGCCCGAGCAACGTCGACGCGGGAACGCCGACGATGTTCGCGATCGGCAGCCCGACCATGATCATCGAGACGGCCCAGGCGCGTCGGTTGGCCGGCACCAGCGACGCGCTGACCACCGCGCCGATCCCGAAGAACGCCCCGTGCGGCAGCCCGGACAGGAACCGCGCGGCCATCAGCATCTCGTAGCTGTTGGCAACGGCCGACAGCACGTTCCCGAGCACGAACACACCCATCAGCGCGAGCAGCAGCCGCTTCCGCCCGGTCCGCGCACCCAGCGCCGCGATCACCGGAGCACCGACGACAACCCCCACCGCGTACGCCGAGATCACGTGCCCGGCGGTCGGGATCGAGATGTTCACCCCGTCGGCGATCTGCGGCAGCAGCCCCATCGTGACGAACTCGGTCGTCCCGATCGCGAACCCACCCGTCGCCAGCGCGAACAACGCCAGCCCGACGTGCCGGTAGCGCGTGTCAGGAGTCACCGAAGTTGTCACACCTGAATTGTCGCATCCGCCGACCGGCCCGACCGAATCCAGCAGACCGCCACCAACCCCACCGCGAGCACCGCGAACACCACGTTCCCCACCAGATCAACGCTCTTCGAGGCATCCACGACGGGGTGCTCCGGGAAGGCGTGCCACCCGTACGTGAGCAACGCCCCACCCGCCAGCGCGGTCGAGTGCCGAGCCGTCCACGCGGTACGCCGAGACCACCGCCGTACGACGACCAGCGCGACCGCGAACAGCACGAGCATCGCCCCGACCCGCATCCACGCACCGAGGCCGGCGTCGTCCACCACCATGAACGCCGACGACACCACCAGGCCGAACACCCCGACCACCCAGTCCGCGGGCACCCCTCCGGCCTCGCGCACCACCGGTCGCCGTCCCACCCACACAGCCAGCGCGACCAGGCCGAAGATCGCCACAGCCACCCCCACGAACTGCCCCGGCGAAGCCACGAACGAATCACTCTGCAACTGGAACGCGGTCGTCGCCACCACCCCAAAGACAAAGATCACGCAGGAGACCACCACGCCCTTCCGCCCGAGCCAGGGCCGCCGCGACCGCGCCGCGGACTCCACCAGCACGATCGGCACCGTCACGCTCCACACCGTGTGCAGTGTGAGCACGAACAACGTCCACGGCACCCCCATCCCCAACCACGCGACATGCCCCGGATCGAGCAACCGCAGGTCCGCGTAGTTGGGGTTGAACAGCGACTGCGTCGTCACCCCTTCCTCCAGTACGCCGTACGCGAGGGCGAGCAGCAGCACGCTCGAATACCCCCACCCGCGATGCCGGACGAGCTCACGGATCAGCACCGCGCCCCCGCCGTACAGCGGAGCCAGCGCGATCAACGCGGACAGCGACGTGATCGGCAGGTTCCCCAGCAGGAACTCCGCCACCAGCGGGGACAGGAGGAACAGCCCGAGGGCCGGAAGGATTCGCTTGGTCACCGCTTCAGCATCACGCCGTACGACGGAACGAACGGGTGCCGGACGGCCGGATCGGACGCTGACGGATGTCATGCGTCTGTGAAAGCATCCGGCATGGCCAACTTCGGTGATCATCAGCTGGCGATCTACGTGCAGGGCATGTTCCAGGACACCCGGCCGGAGATCACCACCGACCTGTCCCGGCTGGAGGCGCAGGCCGCGGCGAACCTGTCCGCCGAGGCGATGGGCTACATCGTCCCGAGCGCCGGCAGCGGCTCGACCGCGCGCGCGAACCTCGCGGCCTTCGAGCGCTGGCGGCTGGTGCCGCGGATGCTGCGCGGCTCCACCGAACGCGACCTGTCCTGCACGATCCTCGGTACGAAGATGCCCGCGCCGGTGCTGGTCGCGCCGATCGGCGTCCAGACCCTCGCGCATCCCGAGGGCGAGCTGGCCACGGCGCGGGCGGCGAACGCGCTCGGGCTGACCTACACGCACTCGACGCAGGCGAGCCACGCGTTCGAGCAGATCGAGGCCGACAACAAGTGGTACCAGCTGTACTGGCCGACCGACCGCGACGTCTGCCTCAGCTTCCTGCAGCGCGCGAAGGACAGCGGGTACGGCGTACTGGTGGTGACGCTGGACACCGGCACGATCGGCTGGCGCCCTGCCGACCTGGACCGCGGCTTCCTGCCGTTCCTCAAGGGCGAAGGCCTCGCGAACTACTTCAGCGACCCGGCGTTCCAGGCGAAGCTGGCCAAGCCGGTCGCCGAGGACCCGACCGCCGCGGTGATGCACTGGGCGCAGATGTTCCCGAACGTCGGGCTGGGCTGGGACGAGCTGTCCTTCCTGCGCGACAACTGGGACGGCCCGATCGTGCTCAAGGGCATCACGTCGGTCGACGACGCGAAGCTGGCCGCCGAGCACGGCGTCGACGGCGTGGTCGTCTCGAACCACGGCGGCCGCCAGGTCGACGGCGCGATCGCCTCGCTCGACGCGTTGCCCGCGATCGCGGACGCGGTCGGCGAGCAGCTCACGGTGCTGTTCGACTCCGGCGTACGGACCGGCGCGGACGCCGCCAAGGCGCTCGCGCTGGGCGCGAAGGCCGTGCTGCTCGGCCGTCCGCTGCTGTACGGGCTGGCGCTGGCCGGGCAGGCCGGCGTCGAGCACGTCCTGCGGTGCTTCCTCGCCGAGCTGGATCTCACGCTGGCGCTGTCCGGGTACGCGAACCACCGCGAGCTGAACCGCGACTCGGTGACGCCGGCGTGAAGGCGATCATCTTCGACCTGGACGACACGCTCTTCGACCACACGACCTCGGCCGGTACGGCGCTGAAGCACTGGGTCGCGGACCTGGGCATCGACTGGTCCGACGAGTTGTCGGTGCGGTGGTTCGAGATCGAGCAGGAGTGCTACGACCGCTTCGTCACCGGCCAGCTGACCCACCAAGGACAGCGGCGAGCGCGGTTGCACGCGTTCCTGCCGGTGCTCGGACGACCGGTGCCACGCCAGGACGCGCAGCTCGACGACATCTTCGAGGGCTACCTGCGGCACTACCGCGCCAACTGGACGGCCTTCCCGGATGCGCTCCCCGCACTGGAAGTTGCCCAGGGCAACGGCTGGCGGATCGGCGTACTGACCAACGGAAGCACGGTCCAGCAGAACGCGAAACTGGCGGCGATCGGCCTGGCGCCGTACGTCGAGGTCGTCGCGACCACCGAGTCGCTGGGCTTCGGCAAACCGGTCGCCGAGGCGTACCTGACGACCTGCCGGCTGCTCGGCGTGGACCCGGCCGACACGTTGATGATCGGCGACAACTTCGAGCTGGACGTGCTCGGCGCTCGAGCCGCTGGGCTGAGCGCCGAGCACCTGGATCGCCCGGCGGGGATCACACTGGCTCAGCTGGTGAAGCCTGTGCGCTAGATCCCGCAGGTGGGAGCGGACCACGAGTTGCTGGTCCGGATGTCGACGTGGGTGTGGTCGTTGTGGCCCGGGTAGCCCGGACCGAAGATGCCGCCGAAGCCGTGGTTGCGGGCCTGCTTGGCCAGCGTGCACAGCGAGTGGACGCCGACCAGGTCGGCCGACCGGCCGTACAGGTGCTGGCTGTTGCTGGCGCCGCCGACCGAGTTGTTGCACGGGATGCTGCGGAAGCCGCTGGTGACGCTCAGCGGCTGGTCGCCGAGCGCGTGCCGCATGGCTTCCAGCTGCCACATGGTCTGCAGCGCGTTGGCCTTGGTCGCCGCCTCGGACAGCGGACCGCCGTCCCAGCCGGAACCGCCGCAGCCGTCGTCCAGCTCGGCGTACGTGAAGTGGATCGGGGTGCAGTCGTCGTCCTGCAGCGAGTAGAGCTTGCTGAACGTCGCCGAGCCCGCGATGCCGTCGGCGCCGAGCCCGTACGCCTGCTGGAACCGGGTCACCGCCGCCTTGGTGGCGGGACCGAACGCGCCGTCGGCGGCGAGGTGGGCGCCGTACCCGGGGTAACCCGCGACGCGGATCTGCAGCTGGCGGACGTCCTCACCGCTGGCGCCCTGGCTGAGCGTGCGGCTCCAGGTGTAGCAGCCGTCGGCGTGGGCCTTGGTCGCGGTGACGACCTGGGTGGTGACCGCCGTGCCGGCGACGGCGGCGAACAGGGCCAGGATCGCGAGGATCCTCGGCAGGGGCTTGGACAGGAACGTGCGAACGGACATCGGAGAACCTCCGGGAGACGCGATCGGGGCGAAAACGCGCTGTCACCGGCCAGTTTTGCGGCATCATCTGGCGCTTGACCAGAGCTCAGCGGAAACTTTTTGACCAACAGGCAACCAAATCCCGGGACCACCTGGTCAGCCATGATGTGACCATCGATGAGAGCACGCTCACCGTGCGTGCCGGAACGGGGCGATCGATGACGGCTGCCGAGAGCTTCGACGCGTTCGTGCTGGCGCGGTCCGGCCGGCTGCTGCGGACCGCCTACCTGCTGACCCAGGACCATGCCCTGGCCGAGGACCTGCTGCAGACCGCGCTGGCCAAGGTGTGGTTCGCGTGGTCCCGAATCGAGGGCGGGGATCCCGAGCCGTACGTGCGCAAGGTGCTGGTGAACACGTACTCCACCTGGTGGCGACGCCGGTGGAACGGCGAGCAGCCCACCGACGAGCTGCCCGAGTCCGCCGGGCCGGAGGGGGTCGGGACCGCTGAGCGCACCGATCTGTGGCGGGCGCTGCAGCAGCTTCCGCGGCGCCAACGGGCGGTCGTCGTACTGCGGTACTACGAGGACCTGAGCGAGGCCGAAACGGCGCGCGTCCTCGGCTGCTCGATCGGCACCGTGAAGAGCCAGGCCAGCAAGGCCTTCGCCAAGCTCCGCCTCGACCCGAACCTGGTCGACCCACCCGGCCGCGCCGCCGAAGTCGCCACCCCGTCCGCCGACCTCGCCGCCGAGGAGACCTCGCGATGAATCTCACCGACCTGCGCGACGAGCTCTCCGACCGCGCCGACACCGTCGAGACCCCCGACCTGCTGCCCGGCGTCCGCCGCCGGATCCGCACCACCAAGCGCCGCCGCGTCGCCGGCTCGCTCACCGCCGTCGCGGCGGTCGTTGCCCTCGGCATCGCCGTCGCGCCGAGCCTGACGACCTCCGCCCCCGAACCGGCCGACGCCCCGCAGGACTACACCCGCGACGCCGTCGTCCTCAAGGGCATGATCGGCACCGACCGGCTCGACAAGGCCTGGATCGGCGGCGTCGGCGAGTCCCGCGGCAGCTTCAGCTGGACGCCGACCACCAACGACGTCGTCGTCTACACGTACTGCGCCGCCCCCGGTGCCGCCCGGTACGCCGTGCGGTTCGGCGGTCGCGAGGCGGTCACCGGCCCGTGCAACTCGGCGTACAGCAGCCCGGAGAACGGCGTCCAGGTCCGCCCTGACGCGCCGGTCTGGCTCGACGTCCCGCTGAACCAGGTCACGACCGTGAACGTCCAGCTCACCGACGAGGACGGCAAGGCCGTCGAGTCCGGCAGCGCCCAGCTCGGCGTCGGCGTCTATCGGGCCGGCCGGCGCGACCCGTTGCCTGGTGCAACTGACGCGACGCCGACTCCCGCGCCGGGCGACCGCGAGGAGAACGGCCTCAAGTTCCGCGCGCACATCGGCGGCGACACATTGCTCACCGCGGCCGGCGGCAAGCCCGGTGTCAACAGCCTGTCCGGCAGCTACGAGTCCACCGGCCGAGCGATCCAGATCGCCAGCTTCTGCACCGCGAACGACGGTCTCCCGAACTACCCGTACGACCTGTGGGTGAGCGTCGGCGGGGTGGTCCGCGTCGCGGGCTGCGTCGCCCTGACCACCGACGTCGGCATCGCGGGCGGCGGCATGATCCCGGCGCTCGGCAAACCCGGCGAGACCGTCAACGTGACCGCCCGGCTCACCGACAAGGCCGGCCGTGAGGTCACCGTCCCGGGCGCCCGCATCGGCTTCGCCGTCTACGAGAAGGGCCCGCAACGGGTCTACGACGACATGGCCCTGGACGAGCGGATGGAGTACGCCGGTACGACGTACCAGCTCACCGATATCCGGGCCGCCGACGCCAGCACCACCCGGCAGGTCTCCCTCCGCACCCCGGCCGACACCTCGTTCCTGGTCGTCTACGGCAGCTCCGCCCTGGGCGCCACCGTCGACGGCACCCTCGACGACGGCCTCGCCGGTCAGGGCATGCTGTCCACCGACTACGGCGACACCGGAATCAAGAGCTGGGGCCTCCAAACCGACGGCAACCACCCGGGCCCCAGCCGACCCGTCACCCTCAAGATCACCAAGGGCACTCCGACCAAAGGCAAGATCATCCTGGCCGTCTACACGCCGGTGAAGTGATCAGACCCAGGCGTGCAGGTGGGCGGCGTCGGTGACGAGTTGGCTGACCGAGTCATCGGCGACGAACTCGAGCAGCGCGTTGATCTCGCGGTCCTCGGTCGACAGCCGCTGAAGGACCGGGCGCCACAGGGACTCGCGGCCGGTCAGGGGGAGGCGGTTGTTGGAGGGCCACCAGGAGAAGACGTGGACGGTGCTGAGCCATGGCATCAGCGCCTCCAGCTGCTCCAGGCAGGCGGCGTCGTCGAGGTCGACCGGCGGCTGCCAGTACGTCGTGAGGTTGGGCGCGCCGACGTCCAGCAGCAGGGTGATCGTGGAGTCGACCTCGTCGGTCAGCGTGCCGCGGTGGAACTCCATCGCGATCTCGATCCCGGCGCCCGCGGCGACGTCGGCCAGCTCGGCCAGGCCGCGGGTGACCGCCATCCGGTCGCCGACGCCGGCTTCCGCCGTACCGACGGTGCCGGCCCAGACCCTGATCCGGGGCGCGCCCAGCTCGGCCGCGGTCGTCACCGCGGTCCGGATCTCCTCGCGGTCGACGCTGCCGGCCCGCAGGTAGGACCCGTACGCCGCAATCGCCAGCCCGCGCTCCTCGCAGAGCGCCCGCGCCTTCCGCGCGGCGGCCAGGTCGCCGAGCGGGACGTGCACGTCACCACCCCACTCGATCGCCGCGAGACCCGCCTTCGCGGCGGCGTCGACGACCTCCTCGACCCCCAACTGGCGGAACGTCACCGAGACCAGACCGGTCCTCACACCCACTAGCGCCTCCTGTGCTCAGCTCCATCCAACCCCATCGCACCAGCGCGGGCCCGGACCGATCTCACGTCATGAGCAAAGTCTTTGGATGACCCTGACCTGAGGGCTTAGGCTCGCAACCGTGTCCGAGCAGCGCAGAGGATTTCTCCAGGGTTTCGCCGCGTACGTGCTGTGGGGACTCTTCCCGCTCTACTGGCGCGAGCTCGACCACTCCGGCGCGATCGAGCTGCTCGCCCACCGGATCGTCTGGTCGCTGATCTCGATCGCCCTGCTGGTCGTCGTACTGCGGCACTACGGCCAGGTCCGCGCGATCCTCGCCGAGCCGCGCCGCCGGTGGCCACTGGTCGCCGGTGCGGTGCTGATCTCGGTCAACTGGGGCGTCTACATCTGGGGCGTCGAGCAGAACCGGGTCGTCGAGACCTCGCTCGGGTACTTCATCACTCCCCTGTTCACCGTGCTGCTCGGCGTCTTCGTGCTCGGCGAACGGCTGCGGGCGATCCAGTGGACCGCGCTGGCGATCGCGTTCGTCGCGGTGGTCGGGCTGACGATCGAGGCCGGGCGGCCGCCGTGGATCGCGATCGCGCTGACGTTGTCGTTCGGGTTCTACGGGCTGCTCAAGAAGAAGGCCGGCGCCGGCGCGCTCGAGGGGATGGCGGTCGAGTCGGCGACGATGGCGCCGGTCGCGGCGATCGCGATCGTGGTGATGGCGCTGCAGGGTCACTCGACGGTGACCGAGCACGGCGGCGGGTACCTCGCGCTGGTGCTGCTGAGCGGGCCGATCACCGCCGTACCGCTGCTGCTGTTCGGCTCCGCCGCGACGCGGATCCCGATGACGACGCTCGGGCTGCTGAACTACATCGCGCCGATCATGCAGTTCGTGGTCGGGGTGACGCTGTTCCACGAGCACATGTCGACGATGCGCTGGGCCGGGTTCGGGCTGGTCTGGCTCGCGCTCGCGCTGTTCACCTGGGACGGACTCCTCCGGCGCCGCCGGGTGGTCGCGCCGGACGTCGCCGCCTCCGCTGTGTGACGGTTCCGGTGCCGTTGGCTACTGAGGTCAACCTAAGCCTCGTGACGTTCACCTGACCTTCACCCCGCTTCCGCTTCGGATCCCTAGCCTCGCGGCGACCGCCGAATCTTCCTGCGAGCACCGGAGAGTCCGACGTGAGTCCCAAGTTCCTGCCGTTGATCAGTCAGCTCGGCACCCGCCACGGGTCGCGGTCGTTCCGCACCTGTGAACTGAAGTGCGCCAACCAGTGCGACCACCCCGAGCCGAACACCTCCGGCAACGAGCACTTCCAGACCGTCCTGCAGACCGCGTTCTCCCGGCGCAACATGCTGAAGGCCGGTGCCGCGGGTGCCGCGGTAGCCGGTGTCGCCACGCTGGCCGCGAACATGCCCGCCGCGGCCGACCTGTCGACGGCCGCGAGCGGTGGCCGCGGCAACGGCGCGTTCCCCGGCTTCGGTGGTCCGCAGGGTGAGCTGACGCACAGCGTCGTACCGCCGAACCGCAAGGACGACGTCGTCGTGCCGAAGGGCTACGAGCAGGCCGTCGTGATCGCGTGGGGCGACCCGGTCGAGTACGGCGCGCCGCGCTTCGACGTGAACCGGCAGACGCCCGAGGCACAGGCCAAGCAGTTCGGCTACAACAACGACTACACGATGATCGTGCCGCTGCGCGACGAGCGGAAGGCGCTGCTCGTCTGCAACCACGAGTACACCGACGAGAACCTGATGCTGCCGACCGGCAAGTACGACGCGAAGACGGTCGCGAAGATCGGCCTGGCCGCGCACGGCATGTCGGTGGTCCAGATCGAGCGCGTCGGCCGCAGCGGCCAGTGGCGCCGCGACAAGCAGGGCAGCCGCTACAACCGCCGGATCACCGCCACCACCAAGTTCGACGTCTCCGGCCCGGCCGCCGCCGACGCCCGCGTCGGAAAGGTTGCCTACGGCACCTTCGGCAACTGCGCCGGCGGGGTCACCCCGTGGGGGACGATCCTGTCCGGCGAGGAGAACTTCAACGGGTACTTCGACGTCAGCGGCACCGTTCCCGCGCAGTACAGCACCAGCTACAAGCGGTACGGCGTACCGACGACGGTCACCAAGTCGGCCCGGGAGTGGAGCATCGTCGACCCGCGCTTCGACCTGAGCAAGAACCCGACCGAGGCGTTCCGCACCGGCTGGATCGTCGAGGTCGACCCGTACGAGCCGAAGGCCACGCCGCGCAAGCTGACCATGCTCGGCCGGATGAAGCACGAGGGCGCCACCACCACGCTCACCGCCGACGGCCGGATCGCGGTCTACCTGGGTGACGACGAGCGGGGCGAGTACGTGTACAAGTTCGTCTCCACCGGGAAGTACGACCCGGACAACCGCAAGCGCAACGTCGGCCTGCTGGACGAGGGCACCTTGTACGTCGCCAAGTTCACCGGCGACGGCGCCGAGGACGGCCTGTACGACGGCACCGGCCGGTGGATCGCGCTGACCACCGACAAGAAGTCGTTCGTCGACGGGATGAGCGTCGCCGACGTACTGATCGACGTCCGCCTGGCCGCCGACAAGGTGGGCGCCACCCGGATGGACCGGCCCGAGGACATCGAGCGCAACCCGGTCAACGGCCGCGTGTACGCCGCGCTGACCAACAACTCCAACCGCGGCGGCACCTTCCCCGTCGACGAGGCGAACCCGCTGGCCAAGTCGCACACCCGCGCGACGCTCGGCGGCCCGCTGGTCGAGCAGGCCGGCAACCGCAACGGGTACGTGCTCGAGCTCACCGAGGAGGGCGACGACGCGGCCAAGACCGGGTTCTTCTGGACCCTGTTCCTGGTGTGCGGCGACCCGGCCGCGCAGGAGACCTACTTCGGCGGCTACGACAAGTCGAAGGTCAGCCCGATCTCCTGCCCCGACAACGTCTCGTTCGACGGGTCGGGCAACCTGTGGATCTCCACCGACGGCAACGTGCTCGGCTCCAACGACGGCATCTTCACCGTCCCGGTGGCCGGCCCGAAGCGCGGCCAGGTCAAGCAGTTCCTGTCCGTACCGTTCGCCGCGGAGGCCTGCGGCCCGCTGATCAGCGAGGACGACAGGACCGCGTTCGTCGCCGTACAGCACCCGGGCGAGACCGACGGCGCGACCTTCGAGCAGCCGACGTCGACCTGGCCGCACACCCACGACTACCCGCGCCCCGCGATCTCCTGCGTCTGGCGCAAGGACAACGGCCGCGTCGGCAGCTGACGTCCCGTCGGAGCTTGCTGCTCGCCACCTCGCTTTCTCTTTCTTGGTACGAGGTTGCCGAAGGCAACGAGTCAGTCCACCAGATCGTCCGACCGCCCAGCCTCCAAGCGCGACCACTGGGCGGTCGGGCGGCCGTTGACCCGATGAAGGGCTGGGGCGTCCTCGCCGCCCCAGCCCTGCGGCCAACCCTCGGGCGAGTCCTCGTGCGGCTCCTGCCGGCCGTACACGGTGAGATCCATCAGCGAGTAGCTGTTGTCCATCACCTCGACGCCCCGCTGAGTGGTCCACCAGGTCTCGAAGACCCGGTCACCGTCGCGGACGTAGCAGACCAGGTGCATCATCCCGACGGTCCGGCCGACCAGCAGCTCGGCCTTCGACGGGTCGGCGGAGTACCAGGGCATCGTCCAGCCCATGAAGTCGCGGTAGCGCCGGCTCTCGGCGTACGGGCCCTGCGCGAAGACGGCGAACGTGATGTCGCGCGAGTGCAGGTAGGACAGCTCCGCGACGTGCGTCGTGCACCACGTGCAGCCTTCGCACTGCTCGGACGCGGGATGGCCGGGGTGCCACATGAAGTAGTACGCGATCAGCTGGCTGCGGCCCTCGAAAGCGTCGAGCAGCGTGGTCGGACCGTCGGGGCCGGTCAGCTCCAGCCCCGCGTCGACCTCCACCATCGGCAACCGCCGTCGCGCGGCGGCGATGGCATCGCCTTCGCGCGCATGCGCCTTCTCGCGCACCCGCAGCTCGTCGATCTGCGCCTGGAAGGTGGCCCGGTCGACCACCCGCGGAAACCTCGTCTGTGCGTTCATGTCGGGTACGTCGGAGGCCGTGGAGCGATCTTGACACCTCTATTCTGGACATTTAGGATCTAGGTTATGAAGATGAACGAGGGCGTCGAGTGGGCCCTGCACAGTTGCGTGAACCTGTGCTGGATCCCCGGTGAGACCGTCACCGCGAAGAAGCTCGCCGCCTTCTACGAACTCCCCACGGCGTACCTGAACAAGCAGCTCCAGGCGCTCTCCCGGGCCGGCATCATGTCGTCGACGTCGGGGCCGAAGGGCGGCTTCCAGCTGGCCAGGCGACCGGAGGACATCACCTTGCTGGACGTCGTCGTCGCGATCGACGGTCCGGAGGACGCCTTCCGGTGCACCGAGATCCTGAAGGCCGGCCCGGGCGCCGACCCGAAGGTCGACTACCGCAAGACCTGCCTGGTCGCCGGCTCGATGCGCCGCGCCGAGCTCGTCTACCGCCGCGAACTGGCGGCCCGCACGATCGCCGACCTCGTCGCCGACGTCGAGCGGTCCTTCCCGCAGACCCCGGAGAGCACCCGCGCCTGGTTCGCCAACCTCAAGTCCTGAGCTGTGCCCACTCCCCTTAGCCCATCCCTTGATTCTGGATATTGATCATCTAGTTTAGGAGTCCGACCATGTCTGCACCGATTCTCGTCCGCGCCACCGACGCCGAGGTCCTCGCCGCCAGCGGAGTGACGCTGCTCGCCGACACCCCGGCCACCAACGGCCACCTGACCAGCCACCGCTCGATCTTCCAGCCCGGCAAGGAAGGCGCTCCCCCGCACCTGCACCGCGAGGCCTCCGAACTCTTCTACGTCCTCACCGGCAACCTCCGCGTCCTCACCGGCGAAACCCTCACCACCCTGCACGCGGGCGACTTCCTGGTCGTCCCGCCCGGCACCCCGCACGCCTTCGAAGCCGCCGGCGACTCGACCGCCGAGGTCCTGTTCGTCCTCACCCACGCCAAGCCCCGCTTCGACTACTACCGCCTGCTCGAAGGCGTCTACCGCGGCGACACCGACCCCGCCGTCCTGGCCACCACCTCCGACACCTACGACAACCACTACGTCGAGAGCCCGACCTGGATCGGCCGGTAGATCAACAGCACGAGAACCGTTCGCCCAGCCCGCGAACGGCCTCGCCGAACGAACCGGCCACGACCAATCCCGCAACGCCTACCGCCAACTCCGCGCCCCACACCGAGCCCCCACCTCACCCAAACACCACTTTGAGCACCACTCAGCCGTCGCAGGCGGCATTCTGTGGCTGAGTGGCGCACAAAGTCACCTTGGTGTCGGGGTGTCGGGGTATCGGGGCGGGCACTTGGCGGCCGAGCGGACGGCGGTTGGATACGGGCGCCGAGCCGGCGGCGGTGGGCCGCGGGTTGTCGGTAGGGCGAAAGTTGCTCTCAGTGGATTCCAAGGAAGTTCTCAGTACGGTGCGTCACCATCGTGCAAAGCGGCGATGGGAGACGCGATGGCTGGTACGGCGGTGGCGACCGGGGTGCTGTCCTACCCGGCGGAGTCGGTGGTGGTGCTGGCCGGGATTCCCGGGGCCGGGAAGAGCACGTTGCTGCGGCGGGTGTTTCCACCCGGCAGCAACGTGACCGTGCTGGATTCCGCGACCACGCGCGACGAGTGGCGGCCGATGCTCGGAGGCTTGCCGTACGGCGTGTGGCGGCCGCTCGTGCACCTCACGTGCTACGTACGCGTGGTCCGGGCGATCCGGCGCGGTGGCCCGCTGGTCATCCACGACTGCGCGACCCGGCCGGTGGCGCGGCGGCTGATCGGATGGGCGGCGCGGACGGCGGGGTTGCCGGTCCACCTGATCATGCTCGACGTACCGGAGGAGGTGGCCCGACGCGGACAGGAGGACCGCAACCGAGTGGTCCGCGAGGCCAGCATGGCCAACCACAGCAGGCGTTGGCCGGAGCTGGTCAAGCAGGCCGCCGAGGATCCCGGACTGGTGGTGCCGGGCGCGGTGAGCGCCGTGGTGCTCAGCCGGGGGCAGGCCAATCAGGTCGAGGAGATCGTGTTCCACCAACCCGAAGCGAACTTCTGACCCGGCGCCGCTTCGAGGAAGCTCACGTCATCCGCGCAGGCCGTCGCCCGCTCAGACCGAGCGGGTGACGACCAGGTCGCAGAGGGACTCGAGGGCTTCGCGGGCGATGCCTTCGGGGAGGGCGGCCAGGAGCTTGCGGGCTTCGTCGGCGCGACGGCGTACGTCGTCCTCGGCCTGCTGCAGCGCCGGGTGGGCCCGGAGCGCGGCCAGGGCCTCGGCCAGGCGGGCGTCGTCGGTGAGGTCGGCGGCCAGCAGCTCCGTCAGGCGGGCGTCCTCGGGGTTGGACGGGTCGGCCTGCGCCTCGAAGATCAGCACCGGGAGCGTGGGCACGCCCTCGCGCAGGTCCGTACCGGGCGTCTTGCCGGACTGACCGGACTCCGAGGTGACGTCGAGGATGTCGTCGGCCAGCTGGAAGGCCGCGCCGATCTCCTCGCCGAACGCACGCAGGGTCTCCTGGATCTCCTCGGACGCGCCGGCGAACCGGGCTCCGAAGAGGGCCGACGTCGCGATCAGCGAGCCGGTCTTGTCGGCGACGACCGACAGGTAGTGCGCCAGCGGGTCCTGTCCTTCGCCGACGCCGAGCGTCTCCCGGATCTGCCCCTCGACCAAGCGGCCGAACGTCCGGGCCTGGATCCGGACCGCCTCCGGCCCGAGCGAAGCGACCAGGTCAGACGCCCGGGCGAACAACCAGTCCCCGGCCAGGATCGCGACCGAGTTGTCCCACGCGGCGTTCGCGGTGGACGCGCCGCGCCGCAGCGCGGCCTCGTCCATCACGTCGTCGTGGTGCAGCGTCGCGACGTGGGTCAGCTCGACCACGACGGCCGAGTCGACCACCTCGGTCGCGTCGGGCCGGGGCCCGAACTCCGCGGCCAGCAGGACCAGCAACGGCCGGAACCTCTTGCCCCCGGCAACCATCACGTGCTGGGCGGCCTGGGTGACGAACGGCGCCTCGGACTGGGTGGAGTCGCGCAGCGCCTGCTCGACCCGTTCCAGCCCGGCACGAACCCGGGACTCGAGCGCCTCGTCGGCGAACGCGAATCCCAGGCTCTCGGCCGGCAGCGGGGTCGGACTCAACGGATGAACTCACCCGCACGGGCCGCCAGGTCGAGCATCGGTCCGGGAACCAGACCGAGCACCACCGTGGCGGCGAGACCCAGGGCGACGGCGGTCGTGGTCTGCCACCCGGGCAGCACCACGTCCGGAGCGTCGTCCGGCAGGTCGGAGAAGAACATCAGCACGATCACGCGGACGTAGAAGAACGCGGCGACCAGGCTGCAGAGCACGGCGATCACGACCAGCGGCCACGCGCCACCGGTCCAGGCCGCGGTGAACACGGCCCACTTGCCGGTGAAGCCCGCGGTCAGCGGGATGCCGGCGAACGACAGCAGGAAGAAGGCGAAGATGCCGCCGAGCAGCGGCGACTTCTTGCCCAGCCCCGCCCACCGCGACAGGTGGGTCGCCTCGCCGCCGGCGTCGCGCACCAGCGTGACGACGGCGAACGCGCCGATGGTCGGGAAGCCGTAGGTGACCAGGTAGAACAGCACCGCCTGGGTCGAGGTGATCCCGTTCAGCACGCCGCTGCCGGCCTGGGCCAGCCCGATGAACGCGGTCAGCAGGAAGCCCGCGTGCGCGATCGAGGAGTAGGCCAGCATCCGCTTCACGTCGGTCTGGGTGATCGCGACGATCGAACCGACCACCATGGTGAGGATCGCGACGATCCACATCATCGGTGCCCAGTCCCAGCGCGTTCCGCCGAGCGCGACGTAGAAGACCCGCATCAGCCCGATGAACGCGGCGATCTTGGTGCAGGCCGCCATGAACCCGGTGACCGGCGTCGGCGCGCCCTGGTAGACGTCCGGGGTCCACGAGTGGAACGGCACGGCGCCGACCTTGAACAGCAGGCCGACCCCGAGCAGACCGGTCCCGGCCAGCAGGATCGCGTCGCCACCGGTCTGGGTGGCCAGCGCGTCGGCGATGCCGCCGAGCGACATGGTGCCGGCGTACCCGTAGAGCAGGGCGATGCCGAACAGCAGGAACGCCGAGGCGAACGCGCCGAGCAGGAAGTACTTCATCGCCGCTTCCTGCGAGATGAGCCGGCGACGCCGGGCCAGACCGCAGAGCAGGTACAGCGGCAGCGAGAAGACCTCGAGCGCGACGAACAGCACCAGCAGGTCGTTGGCCGACGCGAACAGCATCATGCCGCCGATCGCGAACATCGTCAGCGGGAAGACCTCGCTGTGCTCGACCTTGGCCGCGGTGCCCTCGCGCTCGGCCTCACTGCCCGGTACGGCGGCCGCCTGGCCGGCGAACGCCGACAGGCCTCCGTCGACCGAGCGCTCGGCGAACAGCAGCAGGCTGATCAGCGTCAGCGCGAGCAGGATCACCCAGGTGTACAGCGCGGGGCCGTCCACCGAGATCGCACCCTGCGCCGCGATCAGCTCCTTCTCGTCGGCCATCAGCAGCACGGTCAGCACGCCGGCCACCACCACGCCGACGATCGCGATCGCGACCTGGACCAGGTGACGCCAGGCGCGCGGGAGGAACGCCTCGGCGAGTACGCCGAGGCAGGCCGCCCCGAAGACGACGAACAACGGCATCAGCTCGTTGTACTCGATCTTCGGCGCGACGAAGTCCGCCAGCGGCAGAACCTGCGCCGTCAGCACTGCACTCACTTCTGTCCCTCCGTCACGGGGATCTCAGGGGCCCTGTCGGTGACGCCCACGATCTGCATCGTCGACTCCACCGCCGGCTTGATGATGTCGACCACCGGCTTGGGGTAGATCCCGAAGCCGACGATCAGCAGCACCAGCGGGGCGATCGCGAACACCTCGCGGAAGTTCAGGTCCTTCAGCTTCTCGATCCCGTCGCGGACCGGCCCGGTCATCAGGCGCTGGTACATGATCAGGATGTAGAGCGCGGCCAGCACGATACCGACCACCGCGATCACGGCGATCACCTTGTGCTTGCTGAACGTCCCGGCCAGCACCATGAACTCGCTGATGAACGGCGACAGACCCGGCAGCGCGAGGCTGGACAGGCCGGCGAACAGGAACGTCCCGGCCAGCACCGGCGCGACCTTCTCGACGCCGCCGTAGTCGGCGATCCGGGCCGAACCGCGGCGCGAGATCAGGTACCCGGCGACCAGGAACAGCGCCGCCGTCGACAGGCCGTGGTTGAACATGTAGAGCGTCGACCCGGTCAGCCCCTGCGAGGTGAGCGCGAAGATGCCCATCACGATGAAGCCGAAGTGCGAGATCGAGGTGTAGGCGATCAGCCGCTTGATGTCGGTCTGCCCGATCGCCACCAGCGCGCCGTACAGGACGCTGATCAGCGCGAGCACCAGGACCACCGGGGTGGCCCACTTCGAGGCCTCCGGGAACAGGCCCAGGCAGAACCGGATCATCCCGAAGGTGCCGATCTTGTCCAGGATGCCGACCAGCAGCACCGAGGTGCCCGGCGTCGCCTCGGCGGCGGCGTCCGGCAGCCAGGTGTGGAACGGCACCATCGGCGCCTTCACCGCGAAGGCGAAGAAGAAGCCGAGGAACAGCCAGCGCTCGGTGTTCTGCGACATGTCCAGCTTGATCATGTCGGTCAGCAGGTACGACGGGTCGCCGGCCTTGGCCGAGACGACGTACAGGCCGATCACCGAGGCCAGCATCAGCAGCCCGCCGAGCAGCGAGTAGAGCAGGAACTTCACCGCGGCGTACGAGCGCTGCGCGCCGCCGAAGCCACCGATCAGGAAGTACATCGGGATCAGCGTGGCCTCGAACAGCACGTAGAACAGGAACACGTCGGTGGCGGCGAAGACCCCCAGCGACAGCGCCTCGAGCACCAGCAGCCAGACGAAGAAGGACTTCTCGCTCCAGCGACCGGTCTTCGCGTCGTTCCAGGAGGCCAGCTGGACGATCGGGGTGAGCAGCGCGGTGAGCACCAGCAGCACCAGGCCGACCCCGTCCAGGCCGAGCGCGAAGTGCGCGCCGAAGGCCCCGATCCAGGTGTGGGTCTCCTCGTAGTCCGCCGCACCGTTCTGGTGGTAGCCGACGGCAATCACCAGGGTGAGCACCAGCGTGAGCAGCGAGAAGACCAGCGAGACCTGCTTGGCCAGCAGGGCCTTCGCCTTGGGCACCGCCAAGGTGACCAGGGCTCCCACGAGAGGCAGGAGCAACAGATACGTCAGCCAACCGATGTTCACGACAACCTCACCGCGAGGAGGGCGACGACCACGAGAGCGGCGCCGAAGACCATGCTGAGTGCGTACGAACGGACGAAGCCCGTCTGGAACCGGCGGAGCCGGCCGGACAGACCGCCGAAGAGTGCGGCCAGGCCGTTCACCGAGCCGTCCACGCCCCGGTTGTCCAGCCAGACCAGCGTCCGGGTGAGGTACTGGCCCGGACGCATCAGGACCGCCTCGTTGAGCGCGTCGCCGTACAGGTCACGGCGGGCGAACGTGGTGACCGGCGAGACCTTGACCGGCGCCTCGCGCGGGATCTCCTGGCGGTAGCGCAGGTACCCGACGGTGGCGCCGACGAGAACCACGACGACCGTGATCAGCGTCATCACCAGCGCGCTGACCGGCGGGTGGTGCTCCTCGTGCCCGACCACCGGCTCCAGCCAGTGCACGATCCAGTCGCCGAGGAAGTACAGCGCGCCGCCGAAGATCGACAGGAACGCCAGCACGATCAGCGGGACCGTCATCGACTTGGGCGACTCGTGCGGGTGCACGTCCTCGGCCCAGCGCTTCTTGCCGAAGAAGGTCATCATCATCAGCCGGGTCATGTAGAACGCGGTGATGCCGGCCGCCAGCAGGGCGCACAACCCGATCACGAAGTTGTCCGCGAAGGCGGCCTCGATGATCTTGTCCTTGCTCCAGAAGCCGGCGAAGCCCGGGAACCCGATGATCGCCAGGTAGCCCATCAGGAAGGTCGCGAAGGTGATCTTCATCGACGTCCGCAGGGCGCCGTAGTGGCGCATGTTCACGTCGTCGTTCATGCCGTGCATCACCGAGCCGGCGCCGAGGAACATGTTGGCCTTGAAGAAGCCGTGGGTGATCAGGTGGAAGATCGCGAACACGTAGCCCGCCGGGCCGAGGCCCGCGGCGAGCATCATGTAGCCGATCTGGCTCATCGTCGAACCGGCCAGCGCCTTCTTGATGTCGTCCTTGGCGCACCCGATGATCGCACCGGCCAGCACCGTCACGGTGCCGACGATGACGACCGCGGTCGAGGCGACCTCGGTCTGCTCGAAGATCGCGTGCGAGCGGGTGACCAGGTAGACGCCGGCGGTGACCATGGTCGCCGCGTGGATCAGGGCCGAGACCGGGGTCGGGCCCTCCATCGCGTCCAGCAGCCAGGACTGCAGCGGCACCTGGGCCGACTTGCCGCAGGCCGCGAGCAGCAGCATCAGGCCGACCAGCGTGGCCCAGGTCGACGACATCCCCTCGGCGCCGGAGTTCACCGAGGTGAAGGCCGACGAGCCGAACAGCGCCCACATGCTCATCACCGCGAGCGAGAGGCCGATGTCACCGACCCGGTTCACCACGAACGCCTTCTTGGCGGCGGTGGCGGCCGAGTGCCGGTCCTGCCAGAACCCGATCAGCAGGTACGACGCCAGACCGACGCCTTCCCAGCCGACGAACACCAGCAGGTAGTCCGCGGCCAGCACCAGCAGCAGCATCGCCGCGATGAACAGGTTCAGGTAGGCGAAGAAGCGGCGCCGGCGCGGGTCGTGCGACATGTAGCCGATCGAGTAGATGTGGATCAGCGACCCGACACCCGTGATCAGCAGCACGAACAGGATGGACAGCTGGTCCACCAGCAGGGTGACGTCGACGTGCACGCTGCCCACCGAGAACCACTCGAACAGCTTGACCGTCTCGGACCGCTCCTCGGCGCCGTGCCCCTGCATCTGGACGAACAGGACAGCACCGCAGACGAAGGAGGCCAGCGACGCCGCGGTGCCGAGCAGGTGTCCCCAGGCGTTGGTGGCCTTGCCACCGAGCAGGAGGATCGCCGCCGACACCGCTGGGATCGCGACCAGCAGCCACGCGAGCTCATGACTCATCGGTGATTACCTCAGTACTTGAGCAGGTTGGCGTCGTCGACCGAGGCCGAACGACGGGTGCGGAAGATGGCCATGATGATCGCCAGGCCGATCACGACCTCGGCCGCGGCCACCACCATCACGAAGAAGGCGGCGATCTGGCCGTCGAGATTGCCGTGCTGGCGGGCGAAGCTGACGAACGCCAGGTTGCACGCGTTCAGCATCAGTTCCACACACATGAACACGACGATGGCGTTACGGCGTACGAGAACACCCAGAGCACCGATGCTGAAAAGGATCGCCGCCAAGATGATGTACGGCTCGGTGCTCACAGCTTGTCTCCTTCGCCGTAGCCGGTCAGGTCCGTGCTCTCGGGCTCGGACGGGACCTGGTCACCGGGGTCGCCTTCGCTGATCCGGCGGACCGTGTCGATCTCGTCGCGCTCCTCGTTCTCGGGGAACACCGTGCCACGGGCCTGCAGCACCCGCGAAACCGAGGTCGGCGCGATCGACCCGTCCGGCAGCAGCGCCGGGGTGTCGACGGCGTTGTGCCGGGCGAGCACACCCGGCGTCGGCAGCGGGCCGGGGTGCACGCCGTGGTCGGCGTACTTGCGGATCCGCTCCTCGGCGAGGTCGCGCTGGGTCTTCTTGCGGGTCAGCCGCTCGCGGTGGGCCAGCATCATCGCGCCCATCGCGGCGGTGATCAGCAGCGCCGAGGTCACCTCGAAGGCGAACACGTACTTGCCGAACAGCAGCTGGGCGATCCCGTGCGGGTTGCCGTCCGGCTGGGCCTGGCTCAGGCCGACCGGGTCGCCGTACACGGCGTTGCCGACCGCGAAGACCAGCAGCACGCCGATCCCGAGGAAGGCCAGCCCGGCCAGCAGGCGCTGTCCGCGAATCGTCTCCACCAGGGAGTCGGACGCGTCGACACCGACCAGCATCAGCACGAACAGGAACAGCATCAGGATGGCGCCGGTGTAGACGATGATCTGGACGGCGAACAGGAACGGCGCGTCCTGCGCGGCGTACTGGACGGCCAGGCAGACCATCACCGTGGCCAGCAGCAACGCCGAGTGCACCGCCTTGCGGACCAGGATCATCGCGATCGCGGCCAGCACCATGACCGGCGCCAGCATCCAGAACGCGACCTGGCCGCCGGTGACGAGACTGGTCACTGGTCGCCACCGCCCTGCAGCGAGCTGTCCGGGTGCTTCGAGGCGCTCTCCGGGACCACGGCCGAGCCCGTCAGGCCCAGGTAGTAGTCGGTCTGCGACCGGCCCAGCTGCATCTCGTGCGGCGGCTCCTCCATGCCCGGCAGGAGCGGCGCCAGCAGGTCCTTCTTCTCGTAGATGAGGGACTCGCGGCTACGGTCGGCCAGCTCGTACTCGTTGGTCATCGTGAGTGCCCGGGTCGGGCACGCCTCGATGCAGAGTCCGCAGAGGATGCAGCGCAGGTAGTTGATCTGGTACACCCGGCCGTACCGCTCGCCGGGCGACATCCGCCCGCCCTCTTCGTTGTCCGCGCCCTCGACGTAGATGGCGTCCGCGGGGCAGGCCCACGCGCACAGCTCGCAGCCGATGCACTTCTCCAGGCCGTCGGGCCAGCGGTTCAGCTGGTGCCGGCCGTGGAACCGCGGGGCGGTCGGCTTCTTCTCGAACGGGTACTCCTCGGTGAACACCTTGCGGAACATCGTCCGGAAGGTGACTCCGAACCCCGCTACGGGATCCCAGAGGGATTCTTTGACGCTAGCCACGGCTGCCTTCCTTGCTACGGCTGTCAGTCTTGCTACGACTGTCCGTCTCGCTTGCGCTCGGAGCGTTGACGAGCGGTGGGGGAACCGGGAACCCGCCGGCGAACGCGTCGAACTCGGCGTCGTCGACCTCGGGCTCGGGATCGGTCTTCTTCTGCGGCAGGAACATCGTGATCACCGCGATCAGCGCGACCACACCGGCGGCCAGCAGCAGCCAGTTGCGCTGGAAGTCGACCTCGCGGCCGACGGCGCGGACGGTGGCGACCAGCACGATCCAGCCCAGCGAGACCGGGATCAGGATCTTCCAGCCCAGCTTCATGAACTGGTCGTAGCGCAGTCGCGGCAGCGTTCCGCGCAGCCAGATGTAGAAGAAGATGAAGCACATCATCTTGCCGACGAACCACAGCACCGGCCAGTAGCCGGAGTTCGCGCCGTCCCAGATCGAGATCGGCCACGGTGCGCGGTAGCCGCCGAGGAACAGCGTGGTGGCCAGCGCGGACACGGTCGCCATGTTGATGTACTCGGCCAGGAAGAACATCGCGTACTTCATCGACGAGTACTCGGTCAGGAAGCCGGCCACCAGCTCGCCCTCGGCCTCCGGCAGGTCGAACGGCGCCCGGTTCGTCTCGCCGACCATCGAGATCACGTAGATCACGAACGACGGGAAGAGCAGGAACGCGTACCAGCCCGGGATCGGGATGTCGGCGCCGAACAGGCTGACCGACTGGTGCGAGCCCTGCGCGGCGACGATCTCCGAGGTGGACATCGAGCCGGCGAACAGGAACACCGTCACCAGCGCCAGGCCCATCGCGACCTCGTACGAGATCATCTGGGCGCTGGAGCGCAGACCACCGAGCAGCGAGTACGTCGAGTTGGACGACCAGCCGCCGAGCACGATGCCGTAGATGCCGATCGAGGCGATCGCCATCACGTACAGCACCGAGACCGGCAGGTCGGTGATCTGCAGCCGGGTGTAGGTGTCGGTGAACGGGATCTTCACCGTCGGGCCGAACGGGATCACCGCGAAGGTCAGGAAGGCCGGGATCGACACGATCACCGGCGCCGCGACGTAGACGAACTTGTCCACGCCCTTCGGCATCAGGTCTTCCTTGAACATCAGCTTCATACCGTCGGCCAGCGACTGGAGCAGACCGAACGGGCCGTGCACGTTCGGGCCGACCCGGTGCTGCATCCGCGCCACGACCCGGCGTTCCCACCAGATGTTGAACAGGGTGAGCACGACCAGGAAGACGAAGACCAGCAGCACCTTCAGGCCGACGACCCACCAGGGGTCGTTGCCGAATCCGGCGTCCGGTACGTCGGCCGTCGCGGCGAGCGGGACGACGAGACTCATGAGTTCCCTCCGGCGATGGTCACGATCGAGCCGTGGTCGGCGTGCAGCGCGCGCCGGACGTGCGAGTCGGCCGAGTTCGTCGGCAGCCAGACCACGTTGTCGGTCATCGGGGTGATCGCGACCGGCAGCCGGATCGAGCCGGCGTCGGTGCTCACCACGAGCTCGTCGCCCTCGGTCACGCCCACCCGGTGCGCGGTCGTCAGCGACAACCGGGCGACCGGCTTGCGCGCGGTCGCGACCAGGTGCGGCTCACCGTCGTTGCTGCGGCTGGCGTCGATCAGCATCCGCCAGGTCGCCAGGCGGGTCGAGTCGAACGCGCCGAGCGACGGACCGGCCTGGTACGTCGGCTCCTGCGCGCGGTCGCCGTCCCAGCGGCCGAGCTCGTCGTACTCGCGCTTGGCGCCGGCCGGGGTGCTGAACCCGAGCGAGGCGTCCATCTCCTGGGCCAGCGCGGCCAGCGCGCGGACGTCCGGCATCGCGGCCGGCACCTTGAGCACGACCGGGAACGGCCGCTCGCGGCCCTCCCAGTTCACGAAGGTGCCGTCCTTCTCGGCCGGCGGTACGACGGGGAAGATCACGTCGGCGTGCTCGGTGACCTGCGAGCTGCGGACCTCGAAGCTGACCACGAACGGCGCGGCCTCGAGCGCGGCCAGTGCGGCCGACGGGTCCGGCAGGTCGTCGATCTCGACGCCCGCGACGACCAGGGCCTGCAGCGACCCGGCCGCGGCCAGGATCTCGCTGGTGTCCCGGCCGGCCGCGGTCGGCAGGTTCTCGACGCCCCACGCGGCCTGCAGGTCGACCCGGGCCTGAGCGTCGGAGACCAGCCGGCCACCGGGCAGCAGGCCCGGCAGGCAACCAGCCTCGAGCGCGCCCCGGTCGCCCGCGCGACGCGGGATCCAGGCCAGCTGGGCACCGGTGTCGAGCGCCAGCCGCAGCGCCGCGGACAGTGCACCAGGCACGGTCGCGAGCCGCTCGCCGACGATGATCACCGCGTCCGGTCCGAGCGCCGCCTTGGCTGCCGCGCCGGTGTCGCCCTGGTTGCCCAGGTCGGCCAGTACGGCGGCTTCGGTGCCCGGCGTGGTCGAGACCACGACACCGTCGAGCTTCTCGACACCGCGCGACGCGAGCGACGCGACCGTGAACACCTTGGTGCCGCGGTTGCGCACGCCCTTGCGGAGGCGGAGGAACACCGTCGGCGCCTCCTCCTCGGGCTCGAACCCGGCCAGCAGCACCGCGCCGGCCCGCTCGAGGTCGGAGAACGTCGTACCGAGACCCGTACCGGCCACCGCGGCGGCCAGGAAGTCGGCCTCCTCCGGCGAGTGCGGACGGGCCCGGAAGTCGATGTCGTTGGTGCCCAGGGCAACGCGGGCGAACTTCGAGTACGCGTAGGCGTCCTCGAGGGTCAGCCGGCCGCCGGTCAGGACGGCGGCGTTGCCGCGCGCCGCGGTCAGCTTCTCGGCCGCGAAGGTCAGCGCCTCCGGCCAGGACGCCGGCCGCAGCTCGCCGTCCTCGCGGATCAGCGGGTGGGTCAGCCGGTCGCCGGTGGTCGCGTAGTTGAACGCGAACCGGTCGCGGTCGGAGATCCACTCCTCGTTGACCGCCGGGTCGTCGCCGGACAGCCGCCGCATCACCTTGCCGCGCCGGTAGTCGACCCGGATCGCCGCACCGGAGGAGTCGTGCTCGGCCACCGACGGCACCGACACCAGGTCGAACGGCCGCGAGCGGAACCGGTACGCCGCCGAGGTCAGCGCGCCGACCGGGCAGATCTGGATCGTGTTGCCGGAGAAGTAGCTCTCGAACGGCTCCTTCTCGTAGATCCCGACCTGCTGCAGCGCGCCGCGCTCGATCAGCGCGATGAACGGGTCACCGGCGATCTGCTCGGAGAACCGGGTGCAGCGGGCGCAGAGCACGCAGCGCTCGCGGTCCAGCAGCACCTCGGCGGAGATGTTGATCGGCTTGGGGAAGGTCCGCTTGACCGCGTCGAAGCGGCTCTCGCCGTTCCCGTTGGTCATCGCCTGGTTCTGCAGCGGGCACTCGCCGCCCTTGTCGCAGACCGGACAGTCCAGCGGGTGGTTGATCAGCAGGAACTCCATGATCCCGTGCTGCGCCTTGTCCGCGACCGGCGAGGTCACCTGCGTGCGGACCACCATGTTGTCGGCGACGGTGATCGTGCAGGAGGCCTGCGGCTTCGGCATCCCGCGGCCGTTGCCGGCGTCGGGGATCTCGACCAGGCACTGGCGGCAGGCGCCGACCGGGTCGAGCAGCGGGTGGTCGCAGAACCGCGGGATCTGGATCCCGGCCTTCTCCGCCGCCCGGATCAGCAGGGTGTTCTTCGGGACCTTGACCTCGATGTCGTCGATGGTCACGGTGACGAGGTCGACCTTCTCGACCTCGGCGCCCGACGGGGGGTTGGCTTGGATGGTCATGCGCTTGCTCCAGCGGTCGCGAAGACGGTGGACGCCATCGGGTCGAACGGGCAGCCGCCGTGGGTGAAGTGCGCGAGGTACTCGTCCTTGAAGTGCTGGATCGAGCTGGTGATCGGCGCGGTCGCACCGTCGGCCAGCGCGCAGAACGAGCGGCCGGTGATGTTCTCGCTCAGGTCCAGCAGCGTCTCGAGGTCGGCCTCGCTGCCCTGGCCCTTCTCCAGCCGCTCCAGGATCTGGACCAGCCACCAGGTGCCCTCACGGCACGGCGTGCACTTGCCGCAGGACTCGTGCTTGTAGAACTCGGTCCAGCGCAGCACCGAACGGACCACGCAGACGGTCTCGTCGAAGATCTGCAGCGCCTTGGTGCCGAGCATCGAGCCGGCCGCGCCGACGCCCTCGTAGTCCAGCGGGACGTCGAGGTGCTCGGCGGTCAGCAGCGGCGTGGACGAGCCGCCCGGGGTCCAGAACTTCAGCTGGTGGCCCTCACGGACGCCGCCGGCCAGGTCGATCAGCTCGCGCAGCGTGATGCCGAGCGGCGCCTCGTACTGGCCCGGCCGGGTGACGTGGCCGGACAGCGAGTACAGCGTCATGCCCTTGGACTTCTCGGTGCCCATCGTGCCGAACCAGTCCGGCCCGTTCTTGATGATGGCGGGAACAGAGGCGATCGACTCGACGTTGTTGATGACAGTGGGGCAGCCGTACAGACCGGCCACGGCCGGGAAGGGGGGACGCAGCCGGGGTTGACCGCGACGACCTTCCAGCGAGTCGAGCAGCGCCGTCTCCTCGCCACAGATGTAGGCGCCGGCGCCGGCGTGCACGATGACGTCCAGGTCGTAGCCGCTGCCGAGGATGTTGGTGCCGATGAAACCGGCGGCCTTGGCTTCCTCGACGGCCTGCTGCAACCGCCGTACGACGTGCAGGACCTCACCACGGACGTAGATGAACGCCGTCGACGCACGGATCGCGTACGACGAGATGATGACGCCCTCGACCAGCGTGTGCGGCGAGGCCATCATCAGCGGGATGTCCTTGCAGGTGCCCGGCTCGGACTCGTCGGCGTTGACGACCAGGTACTTCGGCTTCGGGTTGTCCTGCGGGATGAACGACCACTTCATGCCGGTCGGGAAGCCCGCGCCGCCACGGCCGCGCAGACCGGAGTCCTTGACGGCGGTGACCACGTCGGCCGGCTGCATCCGCAGCGCGGTCTGCAACGCGTCGTACCCGCCGGAGCGCTGGTACGACGAGAGCTGCCAGGCGCGGATCTGGTCCCAGTTGTCGGACAGTACCGGGGTCAGCATGGTCAGTCCTCCTTCCGGGAGTCGGGGGTGGCCGGGGAACCGGTGCCGGACTCCTTGCCCGGCTGGTCCTCGGGCCGCGGGCCGGAGGCGGCCTCGGGCGAGACCGTCTGCTCGGCGGCCGCACCGCCACCACCGTGGTTGCCGTTCGGCGCGGTCCAGTTGCGCTCGCGGGCCAGCCGGAGACCGGCCAGCGACGCCTTGCCACCGGTCGGGCCCTCGTCGGCGCGGCCGTCGGGGAAGCCGGCCAGCACGCGCTCGGCTTCCTTCCAGGTGCAGATGGTGGCGCCGCGCGGCGACTTCACCTCGGTGCCCTCGCGCAGGTCGTCGACCAGCTGGGTGGCCGACTCCGGCGTCATGTCGTCGAAGAACTCCCAGTTCACCATCATCACCGGCGCGTAGTCGCAGGCGGCGTTGCACTCGAGGTGCTCGAGGGTGATCTTGCCGTCCTCGGTGGTCTCGTCGTTGCCGACGTCCAGGTGGGACTTGAGCCGCTCGAAGATCAGGTCGCCGCCCATCACCGCGCACAGCGTGTTGGTGCAGACCCCGACGTGGTAGTCGCCGACCGGGCGGCGCTTGTACATCGTGTAGAAGGTGGCGACCGCGGAGACCTCGGCGCCGGTCAGCCCGAGCACGTCGGCGCAGGCCTCGATGCCTTCGGGGGTGACCCGGCCCTCGACCGACTGCACCAGGTGCAGCATCGGCAGCAGCGCGGAACGGCCGACCGGGTACCGGGCGGCCAGTTCGCGCATCTCCGCGATCGTGGTCTCAGTGATCTTCGAGTCGCCGGTGCTGTAAGGCACCTGCTTGTCGGTCGCCGTAGCGTGGTTCTCGGCCATTTAGCGGTCCACTCCACCCATCACCGGGTCAAGGCTGGCGACGGCGACGATCACGTCGGCGACCTGTGCGCCCTCGCACAGGATCGGCATCGCCTGCAGGTTTGCGAAGGACGGGTCACGGAAGTGCGCCCGGTACGGCTTGGTGCCGCCGTCGGAGACCAGGTGGCAGCCCAGCTCGCCGCGCGGCGACTCGATCGCCACGTAGGCCTGGCCGGCCGGTACCCGGAAGCCCTCGGTGACCAGCTTGAAGTGATGGATCAGCGCTTCCATCGACTCGCCCATGATGTGCTTGATGTGGTCGAGGGAGTTGCCCATCCCGTCGTTGCCGACGGCCAGCTGGCTCGGCCAGCCGATCTTCTTGTCGGCCACCATCACCGGCTCGCCCTCCATCTTGGCGAGCCGCTCGGCGCACTGCTCGACGATCTTGAGCGATTCCCACATCTCCTGCAGCCGGACCCGGAAGCGGCCGTACGAGTCGGCGGTGTCCCAGGTGGGCACGTCGAAGTCGTAGGTCTCGTAGCCGCAGTACGGCTGGGTCTTGCGCAGGTCCAGGCCGTAGCCGGTGGCGCGCAGCGGCGGGCCGGAGATGCCCAGCGCCATGCAGCCGGCGAGGTCGAGGTACCCGACGTCCTGCAGCCGCGCCTTGAAGATCGGGTTGGCGTTGCAGAGTTCGGCGTACTCGGGCAGGTGCTTGTTCATCCAGGTGATGTAGTCCCGGATCTTGTCCAGGGCACCCGGCGGCAGGTCCTGCGCCACACCGCCCGGCCGGATGAACGCGTGGTTCATCCGCAGGCCGGTGATCAGCTCGAACAGGTCCAGCGTCATCTCGCGCTCGCGGAACCCGATCGTCATCACGGTCAGCGCGCCGATCTCCATGCCACCGGTGGCGATGCAGACCAGGTGGCTGCTGATCCGGTTGAGCTCCATCAGGAGCACCCGCATCACGTTGGCCTTCTCGGGGATCTGGTCCTCGATGCCGAGCAGCCGCTCGACGGCCAGGCAGTACGCGGCCTCGTTGTAGAACGGCGACAGGTAGTCCATCCGGGTGCAGAACGTGACGCCCTGCGTCCAGGAGCGGAACTCCATGTTCTTCTCGATACCGGTGTGCAGGTAGCCGATGCCGCAGCGGGCCTCGGTCACCGTCTCGCCCTCGATCTCGAGGATCAGCCGGAGCACGCCGTGCGTCGACGGGTGCTGCGGGCCCATGTTGACGACGATCCGCTCTTCGGGCTCGTCGGCGAGGCCGGCGACCACGGAGTCCCAGTCCTGACCGGTGACGGTGAAGACCTTGCCCTCGGTGGTGTCGCGGGCGTCGGCGTAGGGGTCGGTAGTGGTCATCAGTTGTAAGACCTCCGCGTGTCGGGCGGCGGGATGACGGCGCCCTTGTACTCGACGTCGATGCCGCCGAGCGGGTAGTCCTTGCGCTGCGGGTGGCCCGGCCAGTCGTCGGGCATCTGGATCCGGGTCAGCGCCGGGTGTCCGTCGAAGACGATCCCGAAGAAGTCCCAGGTCTCGCGCTCGTGCCAGTCGTTGGCCGGGTAGACACTCACGATCGACGGGATGTGCGGGTCGGTGTCCGGGCAGGACACCTCCAGCCGGATCCGCCGGTTGTGGGTGATCGAGAGCAGGTGGTAGACCGCGTGCAGCTCGCGGCCGGTCTCGTTCGGGTAGTGCACCCCGGAGACGCCGGAGCAGAACTCGAACCGCAGGGCCTCGTCGTCGCGCAGGTGCTGCGCGACCTCGACCAGGCGCTCCCGGCGTACGTGCAGGGTCAGTTCGCCGCGGTCGACGACGACCTTCTCCAGCGCCTGGTCGCCGACCAGGCCCTCGAGGCGCTCGGTCGCGCCGTCGAACCAGGAGCCGTACGGCTTGGCGCTGCCACCGGGCAGCGCGACCTGGCGGCGCAGGCCACCGAAGCCGGAGGTGTCGCCGGTGCCACGGACACCGAACATGCCCTCGCGCTGGTCGACGACCTCCGCCGCCGGCGTCTGAGCGTCGCCGGCCGAGGTGGTGGCCGGAAGGTTCTCCGGCTGGTGGTCGCTCATCGAAGCAGGCCCTTCAGTTCAAGGGTCGGGGACGCGGTCAGCGCGGCGGCCTCCTGCTCGGCCTGCAGCGCCTTCTTGTTCGCGCCGAGCTTGCCGTGCTGGATGTCGTCGTGCAGCTTGAGGAAGGCGTCCAGCAGCATCTCCGGCCGCGGCGGGCAGCCGGGCAGGTACATGTCGACCGGTACGACGTGGTCGACGCCCTGGACGATCGCGTAGTTGTTGAACATGCCGCCCGACGAGGCGCAGACACCCATTGCCAGCACCCACTTCGGGTTCGGCATCTGGTCGTAGATCTGGCGCAGCACCGGGGCCATCTTCTGGCTCACCCGGCCGGCCACGATCATCAGGTCGGCCTGACGCGGCGAGGCCCGGAAGACCTCCATGCCGAACCGGGCGGCGTCGTAGCGCGGCGCACCCGTCGTCATCATCTCGATCGCGCAGCAGGCCAGCCCGAAGGTTGCCGGCCACAACGAGGCCTTCCGCATGTAGCCGGACAGGCCTTCCACGGTGGTCAGCAGTACGCCGGCCGGAAGCTGTTCCTCAACACCCATAGGTCAGTCCCACTCCAGTCCGCCGCGACGCCACACGTAGGCGTAGGCGACGAAGACGGTTGCGATGAAGATGACCATCTCGATCAACCCGAACAGCGCCATCTGGTCGAAGGCGACGGCCCACGGGTAGAGGAAGATGATCTCGATGTCGAACACGATGAACAGCATCGCGGTGATGTAGTACTTCACCGGGAAGCGGCCACCGCCGACAGGCTGCGGGGTCGGCTCGATCCCGCACTCGTAGCTGTCGAGCTTGGCCCGGTTGTAGCGCTTCGGGCCGACCACCGCGCTGGTCACCAAGGTGCCCGCCACGAAGATCGCCGCCAGTACGCCGAGCACGAGGATCGGTACGTAAGGGTGCATCGGTCGGTGCTCCCTCCTTCTTGCGTCGTCCTGCCGCCTGATTTACCTGTTGCGAGTCAGCACTGTGTTATCAGTACCGCTGTGGCTCACGTCACTCGCCCCGCCGCTTTCACGCGGCCGGTGCCACCTTGGTGAGTCCGTTGATGATCTTGTCCATCACGTCACCGTCGCGCGGGTCGGTGAGGTTGGCCAGCAACTTCAGCGTGAACTTCATCAGCGTGGTGCGCGGCAGACCGTACTTCGTGCACAGCCGCATCACCTCCGGATTGCCGATCAGCTTCACGAAGACCCGGCCGAGCGTGTAGTACCCGCCGTACTCCTGCTTCAGCGCCTTCGGGTACGCCGACAGCGCGCGCTCGCGCTGGTTCGGCTGCCGGCGCAGCGCCTGCGCGGCGACCTCGGCGGCGAACGCCCCGGACTCCATCGCGTACGGGATGCCCTCGCCGTTGAACGGGTTCACCATGCCGCCGGCGTCACCGAGCAGCATCAGGCCGCGGGTGTAGTGCGGCTGCCGGTTGAAGCCCATCGGCAGCGCCGCGCCCCGGATCGGGATGGTCTGGAACTCGTCGCGGAACTGCCACTCCTCCGGCGTGTTCTTCAGCCACTGCTTGAGCAGGTCGGCGTAGTCGACCTTGCCGAAGGCGTCGGAGGTGTTCAGGATGCCGAGGCCGACGTTGACGGTGCCGTCGCCCATCCCGAAGATCCACCCGTAGCCCGGCAGCAGGTTGCGCTGGCCGGGGTTGTTCGGGTCGTCGGTCCACAGCTCCAGCCACGACTCGAGGTAGTCGTCGTCGTGGCGCGGGCTGGTGAAGTAGGTGCGCACGGCCACGCCCATCGGGCGGTCGTCGCGCTTGTGCAGGCCCATCGAGACGCTGAGCCGCGACGAGTTGCCGTCGGCGGCCATCACCAGCGGCGCCCGGAACTCGATGTCCTCGCCGGCCCGGCGGCCGTTGTCGTCGACCGGCTTGGCGGTGACGCCGACGATGAAGCCCTTGTCGTCGAGGATCGGCGCGGTCACGTTGGTCCGCTCGCGCAGCTGGGCGCCGGCCTTGACGGCCTGGCGGGCCAGCATGTCGTCGAAGTCCATCCGGTTGCGGGTCAGCCCGTAGTTCGGGTGGCTGGCCAGGTCGGGCCAGTCCAGCTGCAGCTGGTGCCCGGCGCCCTGGATCCGCAGGCCGTAGTTCTTGATCCAGCCGGCCTCTTCGGAGATGTCGATCCCCATGTTGATCAGCTGCTTGGTCCCGCGCGGGGTGAGGCCGTCGCCACACACCTTCTCGCGCGGGAACGCGGTCTTCTCGAGCAGCAGGACGTCGAGGCCGGCGTTGGCCAGGTGGTACGCCGCGGCCGAGCCTGCGGGCCCGGCGCCGACGACGATCACATCAGCGGTCTCGGCCTGCTGCCTGTGCGGCACGCTCTGGCTCATCTCATCCCGGCCTGGAGTTGGGGCAGTTGGTCTCCGGACCCTCGTGAATCGCTTCACGAGGTCTGGTCACCCGACAGTCTAGGACTGCCTGACGAGGACGCGAAACCGACCCGGACTCCCTTGCCCGCAAGCGATTTAGGTCCTGATTTCCTTGCGTAATTAACTCGGCTTCACGCCTCGGTGGATGGCCACCAGGCCGCCGGTCAGGTTGGCCCACTGGACGTGGGTCCAGCCCGAGGCCTCGATCGCCCGGGCCAGCGGCTCCTGCGGCAGCCAGGCGCGGGTGGACTCGGCCAGGTACTCGTACGCCTCGGGGTTGGTCGACACCAGCCGCCCGACCACCGGCACCGCGCGCATCATGTACTCCAGGTAGGCCACCCGGAACGGTTTCCAGGTCGGGTGCGACTGCTCGAGCACGACGAGCCGCCCGCCCGGGCGGGTGACCCGGAGCATCTCCTGCAACGCGACCGTGACGTCGTTCACGTTCCGCAGCGCCCACGAGATGGTCACCACGTCGAAGCTCTCGTCGGCGAACGGCAGGTGCAGCGCGTCGCCCGCGATCAGGTCGAGCTCGGGGTAGCGCCGCTTGCCGACCCGCAGCATCCCGACCGAGAAGTCGCAGGACACCACCTCGGCGCCGGCCTCGCGCAGCTTGATGCTGGACGCGCCGGTCCCGGCGGCCAGGTCGAGGATCCGCATCCCCTTGCGGGGCGCGATCTCGGCCAGCGTCGCCGGCCGCCAGACCAGCTTCTCCAGGCCCATCGTCGCCACCGCGTTGGTCCGGTCGTAGCCCTCGGCCACGTTGTCGAACATCGCGGCGACGTCGTGCGGCTGTTTGCTCAGGTCTGCGCGGGTCACCGGTTCAGTGTTGCGCAGAACGCGCGGCACCCGGCAGCCGGGGTTTGTCTGGTGGATCACGGCCGACTTGTCTGGTTGATCACGGCTGGAGGAGGCACCGAAATTCGCTGGACACAGACCAGGCATACGCTTGCATGCCGTGAGGGAGCGTCAACCAGCCAGATCGGCCACCGTGACCCGGGACCGAGCCGAGCAGCGAGGAGCGTTGTCGTGAGCTTGCCTGACCCGGTCCACCCCGGTGCCGAGCCGGTCCCGCACCTGGTGGTGCGCAGCCACCCGGTCGAGGAAGTCTCGAAGCACCTGCTGGACCACCTGCCGGCCGACGGAGCGCTCGCCTGGGTACGCCGGGGCGACGGCCAGGTCGGCTGGGGCGTCGCCGCCCGGCTCGACGTTGCCGGGAGCAACCGCTTCGCGACGGCGCAGGAGTGGTGGAAGGCGCTCACCGCGGCGGCCGTCGTACGGGATGACGTCGGCGTACCAGGGTCGGGACTGGTCTGCTTCGGATCCTTCGGTTTCACCGATCAGGACCCGGCCGGGCTGGTGGTGCCCGAGGTGATCGTCGGGCGCCGCGGGCGGACGACCTGGGTGACCACGATCTCCCCGGCTTCGTCACTGGCTGCGCCGCCTGAGCTGACCGTGAACGACCCGGCCCCGGTCGGTGAGATCGCGTTCGCCGACGGCGCCCGGTCGGGCACCGAGTGGTCCGCGATCGTCGCCGACGCGGTGAAACGCATCACGTCCGGCGAGGTCGACAAGGTCGTGCTGGCCCGCGACCTGGTCGCCCAGTCCGACCAGCCGATCGACCTGCGCTGGCCGCTGAAGCGGCTGGCCTCGGCGTACCCGAACTGCTGGACCTTCTCCGTCGACGGCCTGATCGGGGCCACCCCCGAACTGCTGGTACGACGGGAGAAGGGCCTGATCACCTCCCGCGTCCTGGCCGGGACGATCCGCCGGACCGGCGACGACGCGCACGACCTCGCGCTCGCGGCGTCGCTGGCACGCTCGAGCAAGGACCTCGAGGAGCACGAGTTCGCCGTCCGGTCCGTCGCCGAGGCGCTCGAGCCGCACTGCAAGTCGATGAACGTGCCGGAGACGCCGTTCGTCCTGCACCTCCCGAACGTGATGCATCTCGCGTCCGACGTCGCCGGCGTCGCCGCCAACGGCGCCTCGGCCCTCGGCCTCGCCGCCGCCCTGCACCCGTCGGCAGCGGTCTGCGGTACGCCGACCGACGTCGCCCGCGACCTGATCGCCGAGGTCGAAGGCATGTCCCGCGGCCGCTTCAGCGGCCCGGTCGGCTGGATGGACGCCTCCGGCGACGGCGAGTGGTGCATCGCCCTCCGCTGCGGCCAGGCCGACCCCGACGACCCGACCAAGATGCGCCTGTTCGCCGGCGCCGGCATCGTCGCCGGCTCCGACCCCGACGCCGAACTCGCCGAGACCAACGCCAAACTCGTCCCGATGCGCGACGCCCTCGGCATCTGATCAGCCCACGCGTCCGCCGCAGCCACTCGTCGCTACGCTCCTCGCCGCGGCCGCTCCCACCCACCCCCGGCTTGGCGCCGTACATTCAGCTTCCGGCGGGCGCCGGCTCTCCGGCTGCTGGAGGCGTCAACTGCCGCTCGGCCGGCGCTCAGCGGTGTCGCCGACGCCCACCACTGTCCAAGCCCTGCCGGATGCCGGCCGTCACGCTCGCGGCGGCCTCGCCATGGCTCTCGGCGGGAGGTTGGACGGTGGTGGCCGTCGACACTCAGCGGCTACCGCCGAAGCACTGGGCTGCCGCCGAGACCTACCGCCTGACTCGCCTCCCTCCAGTTCTTGCACACGATGTCGGCAGGGTCCGATCTACCCGGCCGATCGCCGAAAACCCGCGATTTCCAGCCCGGCGTAGGATTTCCGACGCGCCAGGAAGCTGACCCTTTCGTTGGGAGTCCGACTGTGAAGTTGACCAAGTTCACGCATGCCTGTGTCCGGATCGACAAGGACGGCAAGGTGCTGCTGATCGATCCGGGGACGTTCAGCGAGGACGCGGTGTTCGAGGCCGCGGACGCGATCCTGGTCACCCACGAGCACCCGGACCACCTGGACGTCGAGCGGATCAAGGGGCTCGACGCGCCGATCTACACCAACGCCGGTGTCGCTGCGCAGCTGACCGAGCTGGGCGACCGGGTCCAGGTCGTCGAGGGCGGACAGGCCTTCGACGCGGCCGGGTTCGCGATCCGTGCCTACGGCAAGGACCACGCGGTGATCCTTCCGGAGCTGGGTGTCCCCTGCCAGAACATCGGCTTCCTCGTCGACGACGCGGTCTACCACCCGGGCGACTCGTTCACCCAGCCGGACCGCCAGGTGCACACCAACCTCGTACCGGTGTCCGGCCCGTGGTTCGCGCTCCCGCCCGCGGTCGAGTACGCCCGCGCCGTCAACGCGCAGCAGACCCTCGGCATCCACGACGCCCTGCTCAGCCCGATCGGCCAGGGCATGATGCAGCGCTTCCTCGACGGCCAGGCGGACCGCCCGTACAAGCTGGCCCAGCCCGGCGACTCGATCGAGATCAACTGACATTTGTCACCACTCCTGGTGACGCCTGCACACCCCGGAGGCCGCTCGGAGCGCCAGGCTGGTTGTCATGGACCAGTCAGCTGTCATCACCGCCGAGCGGCTCGCCCGCCGCTTCGGCGGGAGGCCCGGCCACGAAGCCGTCCGCGGCATCGACCTCGCCGTACGGCGGGGAGAACTGTTCGCGCTGCTCGGCACCAACGGCGCCGGCAAGACCTCCGCGCTGGAGGTCCTGGCCGGCCTCGCGCCGCCGACCTCGGGAACCGTACGAGTACTCGGTCAGGACCCGTTCCGCTCGCGACGCCTGGTCCGATCCCGCATCGGGATCATGCTGCAGTCCCGGGGATTCGCGGCCGACCTGACCGTCGCCGAAACCGTCAGCACCTGGGCCGGCAGCCTGACCCGGCCGCGACCTCTCGGCGAGGCCCTGGATCTGGTCGGCCTCGCGACGCGCCGCAACGTCCGGATCCGGCAACTGTCGGGCGGTGAGCAGCAGCGCCTCGGACTGGCGCTCGCAATCCTCGGCAGGCCCGAGGTGCTCTTCCTCGACGAGCCGACAGCCGGACTCGACCCAGCCGCGCGCAAGCAGACCTGGGAGCTGATCTCCGACCTGCTGCTGTCCGGTACGACGGTACTGCTGACCACGCATCAGCTGATCGAGGCGTCCGCGCTGGCCGACCGCTTGGCGATCCTGCGCAACGGCCGGCTCGTCGGCCTCGGCACCCCCGAGCAACTCGCCGCCACCCGCCCCGCCCGGATCACCTTCCGCCTTCCCGCACCGGTCTCCCTCCCACACCTCCCGCAGGTAGTTGCCACCATCAACAGTTCCGGTGGCGTCGAGCTGGAAACCCAAGACCTGCAAGCCACTCTGACCGAGGTCCTCACCTGGGCGCATCAACAAGACCTCCACCTGGGCGACCTCACCGCCAGGCCCGCCTCATTCGAAGAGGCGTTCCTGGCCATCACCGGATCCTCCGAGGAGATCGCCGCATGACCCGGGTCGCCGCCGTCGGCAAAGCCGAAGGCATCCTGCTGCTGCGCAACGCGATGATGCTGCTCGTCGCCGTGGGAATCCCGGTCTTCACCGTGTTCACCGTGGCGACCTCGACCGCGCGGACCGCGCGGACGGGGGCCGAGCTGATCACCTCCGTCACCGTCGTCGGACTGATTCTGTTCGTCTACTACCAACTGGTGACCGCCTTGGTCGCCCGGCGCGAGGAACTCGTTCTCAAGCGGCTGCGGACCGGCGAGCTGTCCGACCTGGAGATCCTGGCCGGCGCCGCGGCCCCGTCGGTGGTCATCGCCTGGGCCCAGATCCTGCTCACCACGGTGGCCGCCGCGGTGTGGTTCACGCTCGACGCGCCGGTGAATCTCCTCCTGGTGCTCATCGCCATCCTGCTCGGAACACTCGTCGTCGTCCTGCTGGCGGCGGCCAGTACTGCGTTCGCTCCGACGGTCGACGCGGCGCAACTGGTGACCGCGCCGGTGATGGTCGTCGCGCTGACGTTCAGCGGGCTCTACCTGCCGCTGAGCGGTCCGATGGAGTACGTCGGTCGGGCACTGCCGCTCACTCCGGTCGTGGACCTTCTCCGACTCGGCCTGTCGGGTACCACTCCGGACGGCGGCACGGTGGGGTTCGCGGCGTCGTTCACTCACGCCGTACCGGCTGTGCTGGTGCTCCTGGCATGGGTGCTAATCGGAGGGTGGGCGACACGTCGCTGGTTCCGTTGGGAGCCGCGTCGGTGACAGGCTGGCGCCCATGACCCCTGTCGGACGGTGGTGGAGCGACCTCAGTCGCGCCGAGCGTTTCGACGTCAGCCTGCGGTGGCCGTTGTACGCGCTGATCGTGGTGGAGCCGTTGCTCGCGCTGCTGCTGCTCCTCTCCGCGGCGGAACCGGCAGGACTTCGGATGATCGGCTTCCTGGTGCTGGCGGTCGCGCACGCGGTGGTCGGTCTTCTGCTCCTCCGGGCCGGAATTGCCGCCTACCTGGGCGGCGCACCGCTGAGTCGGCGGATGGTTGCTCTCGGCGCCGGTCTGGGAGTGCTCGGCGTACTGGTGTCGCCGGACCGAGCGCTCGGCCTGGCGGTGATGGGCGGCGCTTTGACCCTCGCCCTCACCCCTGTGGTCTGGTTGTCGGCGTTGTTCGGACTGGTGGTGGTCGGGGCTGGGCTGGTTGGCCTGCTTGGGGGTGACGTTGCCGGAGGGTTCAGCTACCTCTACGGCGTCGCGCTGCTGACCTTCACCTGCCGCATCTCGGTGTGGATGCTGAAGCTGGGCTGGGAGATCGACAAGTCCCGGGAGGTCAGCGCGCAGCTCGCGGTCGCCCAGGAGCGCCTCCGCTTCGCCCGCGACCTCCACGACGCGCTCGGCCGCAACCTGTCGCTGGTCGCCGTCCAGAGCGAACTGGCCGCGCGGCTGGCCGAGCGCGGCGACGCCAGTGCCGCCGACCAGATGCTCGACGTACGCCGAATCGCCCACGAGTCGCTGCGCGAGATGCGCGCGGTCGTCGGCGGATACCGAGCCACAGACCTCGGCACCGAACTGGCCGGCGCTCAGTCGGTCCTCCGATCAGCAGGCATCACCTGCCGAGTCATCGGCGACGGCTCCACCCTCCCGCCCGCCACCCAGACCGCGCTGGCGTGGGTAGTCCTGGAGGCCACGACCAACGTCCTCCGCCACAGCCAGGCCACCACCTGCAAGATCGAGCTGGAAGCCGACAAGGAAGCTGTTGTACTGCGAGTGTCGAACGACGGGGTTGGTCAGGCGTCGACAGCTGAAGGAACTGGACTGGTCGGGTTGCGGGAACGGTTGGCGGGAGTGGCGGGCACTTTGACTGTGGACATGCCTTCGGGGTGGTTCGTCCTGCAGGCGCGATTGCCGGGGGTCGCGTGATTCGGCTGCTGCTCGCGGACGACGAGAACTTGATCCGCTCGGCACTCGCGGCCTTGCTCTCGCTGGAGGACGACCTCGAGGTCGTCGCCCAGGCGGCTTCCGCGAGCGAAGCGGTGGCGATGGCGCGCTTGCATCGCCCGGACGTCGCCGTACTGGATCTGCAGATGCCAAGCCTGCCCGGTTCGACAACCGGCGGCATCGGCGTCATCGAGAAACTCCGCGAGGACCTCCCGGACTGCGGCACCCTGATCGTCACCGGCCACGGCCGCCCAGGCCACCTCAAGCAAGCCCTGGCCGCCGGCGCCCGCGGCTTCCTCCCGAAGACCGTCTCCGCGCAGGTCCTGGCCGACGTCATCCGCACCGTCCACACCGGCGGCCGCTACGTCGACCCCGAACTCGCCGCCGAAGCCATCAGCTCCGGCGACAGCCCTCTCACCGCCCGCGAAGCCGACGTCCTGGAGTTGGCCGCCGACGGCGCCCCCGTCGAGGAGATCGCCCGCCGAGCCGCCCTCTCCCCCGGCACTGTCCGCAACTACTTGTCGTCAGCCGCCCACAAACTCGGTACGACGAACCGCCACGAAGCAGTCCAGGTCGCCCGCACCCACGGCTGGATCTAACGTGGGTGACCCGCCGCCCCGCTCCCCCACCGACGATCTAGCGCACCCCGGACGCCCTACGCGGGCCCCTGGGACGCCGCACACCGCACACCGGACAGCAGCGGTCAAGCCCCGAACGGGACGCCCGGCCCGGTTCGCTCCGCCGCGGCGCTTGAGCGCACCGCACCGCGCACCGCGCACCGCGCACCGCGCACCGCGCACCGCGCCCAAGGCGTACGACGACCGCCCCGCCGACCAACAGGCCATTTGATGGGTTAACCCCCGGCGTTGGGGGTTCGCGGTGCTCATGCGATGGGCCAACCCGCAACGCCAGGGGTTAACCCGTCACATTGCGCAGCGCAGCCCGACGGGATGGGTGCGGAGGCGGATGACGCCTGCGGCGTGCGGACGACGCGCGCGGGGCGAGGCGTGCGGGGCGACGCGTGCGGGGGCAACGCGTGCAGGGGGCAACGCGTGCGGGGGCAACGCGTGCGGGGGCAACGCGTGCGGGGGCAACGTGTGCAGGAGGCGACGCGTGCGCTGAGCCCGGTCCCGCGACCGGGCTCAGCGCACGGCGTACCGGACGAAGTCGACGACCTTGCGGTAGCCGATCCGCGCGTAGATCTTGTTGGACGTCGGATTCGCGAGGTCGGTGAACAAGCACGCCTGATCTCCGGCGTCCAGGATCTCCCGCGTGACGTGCGCCGTCAGCGCGCCGGCGTACCCGTTGCCGCGCTCCTCCGGCGGCGTGTAAACCGACCCGATTCGCGAAGCCCCGAACACCCCGCCGTTGTGCGCGGCCATGCTGACCACTCGGCCGTCGTACTCCCAGACCCACAGGCGGCTCAGCCTGATGCGGTCGCTGGCCCAGCGTTCCTCCTCCTCAAGGGTGATCCGGGCACCGATGGCATCGCCGAAGCCGCCGATCATCCGGGTGACGGCAGCGAGGTCCGCCTCGGCCGCGAGCCGCGCATGGCCCGGCGCCTCCAGCGGAGTGAAGTCGACCAGCTTGTGCAGCCGGGTCGTCCGGTCCTCGGCGAACTGCTTGCCCAGCTTCTCGGCGTACTGCGAAGCGAAGGCCGATGTCACCTCCGGCACACCCTCGACGAACTTCACCTCGGCGCCGGACTCGATCACCGCCGCGAGCACGGGCGGCAGATACTCGGAATCCAGCGCGCCGAGCATCACGCCGCGCATCGCGGTGCAGCACACGACCCCGACCACTTCGTCGTCCTGGTGAACCGAGGCGAACACCGGTGGCGCCGGGTCGTACAGCAGGTTGTCGATCCGGCCCTGGATGTTGCTGATCAGCACCGAGTTGAGCACCGGATCGCTGCGCAGGAAGGGAAAAGCCACCCCCTTGAAAGCGCTTGGATCCCCGGTGACCCGGACCTTCATCGATCGAAGGTGAGATCGACGAAGTCGGCCAGCGGTTTGTACCCGGCGAGGCGGTAGATCTTGTTCGACGTCGAGTTCGCCAGATCGGTGAACAAGCACGCCTGGTTCCCCGCCGCCAGGATCACACCCGTGACGTACGCCGTCAGCGCTCCCGCGTACCCGTTCCGCCGGAACTCGTCCGGCGTGTAGACCGGCCCTACCCGGCACACCCCGAAGATCGGCAGGTGGTGGCCGACCATGCTCACCGGCGTACTGTCGTCCTCCCAGAACCACAGCGCCCCGTCGGCGATCTTCCGCTCCGCCCAGACCAGGTTGCTGCCCTCGATCTCGTCGTCGAAGTCGATCGAGATCCACTCGGCCGCGAGCTGCGCCTCGTCCTCGGTCGCGGGCCGCGGACCGCCCTCGGCCTGCAGCCGGAGCAGCTCGTCCAGCTTGTGCAGCCTCGTCCCGCGCGTCTGAGTCGCCCCGACGCCCCGTAGCTCGGTCCAGCGGCTCATGAACGCGTCGGTCGCCTCACGAGTGCCTGACACGCCGCGGGCCTCCGGGACCTTCTCGGCGTAGACCTCGGCGACCGCGCCGGCGTACTGCGGCTCCAGAGCGCCGAGGTAGACCGGCCGATTCGGCGTGCGCATCGCCGCGCCGACCACCTCGCCGGTCTCGTCGTGGACCGAGACGAAGACCGAGTCGCCCTCCTCCGGGCGGTAGCTGCCCTCGGCGCGCTGCTCGACGTTGCTCAGGATGATGGTGTGCAGCACGGGATCCCTTTCCAGGAAGGGAAACACCGTGGCCCTGAATTCGGCCGGATCGTCGGTCACGCGCATCGTCATGGGCCAAACCTAGTCGCGCCCACCGACAACGCGGCGCGAATTACACTGCGTCTCATGTCCACCACGCGGTTGTTGCTGCTCGGCGTAGTCCGGATCTTCCAGCCGGCCTACGGCTACCAGCTGCGCCGCGAGCTGCTCACCTGGAACGTGCAGCAGTGGGCGAACATCAACCCCGGCTCGATCTACACCGGCCTGCGCACGCTCGCCAAGCACGGTTTCCTGGAGGAGCTCGCCGAGGGCAAGGGCTACAAACCCGGCCGTACGTCGTACAAGCTGACCGCCGACGGCGAGACCGAGTACTTCTCGCTGCTCCGCCAGGCGCTGTGGACGGTCGACGGCTTCCAGCCCGGCCTGATGCAGGCGTCCCTGAGCTTCCTGTGGTCCCTCAAACGCGACGAGGTCGTCGCCGCCCTGGAGTCCCGGATCGTCCAACTCGAGCAGCACGAGAAGGCCGCGCCGTTCAACGAACGCCAGATCCTCCAGGACCCCGGTACGCCCAACCACGTCGTCGAGATGTTCCGCATCGCCGTCGCCCGCGACCGCGGCGAACTCGAGTGGACCCGCTCCTTCCGCGCCCGGGTCCTCGCCGGCGAGTACTCCTTCGCCGGCGAACTCCCCGACTGGATCCCCGGCCCCGAAGCCGCCGAACAGTGGCGCAACCTGCCTGAACCACCCGACTGACAAAGCTGCGGCAGTTACGCCGTCCTCCGCAAGAAACGCAGCCGCTCCGCGGCCAGATGCCGGACGCGCCGCGTCCGTCCTGATTGACTCAACAGCTCCAAAACCCCTGGCGAAGTTGATTCCTCGGACGCTCGACGCTGCAGCCAGTCAGACCATTCGGAAATCTGGTCAGGCGCGAAGGATTGTTCCATCCCCAGCTCACCACTCGCTGCCTCCAGAATCCGAATTTCCCGCAGGCGCAGACTGACCAACGGATGCTCGTCCCGCACCGTCATCCTGTCGACCCAGACAACCCTCTCGGCCGCCGGCACTCGTTCCAGCATCTTCAGGACCAACGACGTGGCGATCGACGGATCCGGCTCTGCTGCAACGAACTCCAGGAGCCGACCCCACTCGACCGGCGAATCCATCATCCGACGGTAAACATCCCAGCGCGCATGCCCGCTGGACAGGTCGAGGTTTTCGCCACCGGTACGACGAGCAACAGGAACGTACTCGAGCAGCGCAGGCATCGACGGGTGGTCGGAGCCCTCCATCGTCATGATCGCCCGCTTTCCGACAGTGTCGCCGAGCCAAGCCATGAACCGCTCGACGGCACCGAACGATGCCTGGTCGGTCACATTGTCGGGGTGAAACGTGAACTCGATCTCGGAGACCTCGAAGAAGTAGCAGGTGAACCAGGTCCCATCGACGGCGATCGCCAGCGTCGCTGACTCCTGTCCGTCGAGATCAAGCTCCTCGAACAACCTCCCCGCTACCTCGAACACCTCCGCCGACGGCTCGGGGAGCGTCGTCGTGAACGACACCTCCCATCCGCAGGACGGCAGCGCCGAGATCAACCGCTGCCAGTCCCCGAGAGCGGCGTCCAGGACGCACACGTCCCGCAACGCCCCGTCCACCACGAAGTGGTCAGCCCGGTATCGCATCCTGTCTCCGCTCCTCGCTCCACCCCGTGGAGGCTCTCACAACCAGCGCTCCCTCTAGCCTCGAATTCAATGTTGACTATTCAAGATTGACCATCCATGCTGGGCGGCATGATGATCGAAGCTCGCGGACTTGTCCGCACCTTCAAGACCAAGCGCGGGCCGGTGCAGGCTGTGCAGGGAGTAGATCTGGACGTGGCTGACGGGGAGATCGTCGGCTTTCTGGGGCCGAACGGGGCCGGTAAGACCACGACGATGCGGATGCTGGCGACGTTGATCACGCCGACCAGCGGGTCCGCGACGGTCGCCGGGTGCGACCTCGCTAAGGACCCGGTGGGCGTGCGTCGCCGGATCGGGTACGTGCCGCAGAGCGGCTCGACGTTGCCGGAGGCGGTGGCGGGGGACGAGGTCGTCGACCACGCCCGTCTGTACGGCGTGAGCAAGGCGAAGGCGATCGCCGACGGGCAGCGGCTGTTCGAGGAGCTCGACCTGCCGGGGCTGTGGCGGCGGCAGTGCAAGACGCTGTCCGGCGGGCAGCGGCGCCGGCTGGACATCGTGATGGGGCTGATCCACGACCCGAAGCTGATCTTTCTGGACGAGCCGACCACCGGGCTCGACCCGCAGGCGCGGGCCAACCTCTGGGAGCACATCCGCGGCCTGCGGGACCGCGGCGCCACGATCTTCCTGACCACCCACTACCTCGACGAGGCCGACGCCCTCTGCGACCGGATCCTGGTCATCGACCACGGCCGGATCGTCGGCGCCGGTACGCCGGAAGCGTTGAAGCAGCAGGTCTCGGGGGACGCCGTCCGGCTCCGCCTCGCCGACCACGCCGGGGGCCGCGCCGACGCCGGCGCCGGCGGTTCGCGGCGTACGAACGTGACCGAGACGGTGATCCGGATCGTCGAGAAGCTGGATGGGGCGATTGAGGTCGAGGCAGTCGCCGACGGAGTGAACTTCCGGATCCCCCGCGGCGGCTCCGTGCTGCCCGGGCTGCTCCGGCAGATCGATGCCGTGGGCATCGAGTTGGACGGTGTCGAGGTGCACCGGCCGACGCTCGACGACGTGTTCCTGACGATGACCGGGCGGTCGCTGCGCGACGACAGCCCGGCGCCGGCCGACGAGCCGGAGAAGCAGAAGGAGGCCGTGGCGTGACCGTGCTCCAGGAGACCTGGATCGTCTTCCACCGGCAGATGCGGCTGTCGCTGCGCAACCCGATGTGGTCGATCCTGATGCTCAGCCAGCCGTTGCTGTACCTGTTCCTGTTCGGCCCGCTGCTGAAGCCGATCACCGCGCAGATCAGCCAGGGCGCGACCACCAACGCCTACCAGGTGTTCATCCCCGGCCTGATTGTGCAGCTCGGGATGTTCGGCGCGATGTTCGTCGGCTTCGGACTGATCGCGGAGTACCGGGCCGGCGTGATCGAGGCCGACCGGGTGACGCCGGCGTCACGGATGGCCCTGATGGCGGGACGCGTACTGCGCGACGTCGTCGTACTGGTGGTCCAGTCGGTGCTGCTGCTCGTCGTGTCGATCCCAATGGGCCTGCGGGCGCCGTGGGGTGGCGTGCTGCTGTCGCTGGTGATCGTGGCCCTGCTGGGCGCGACGTTCGCTTCGCTGTCGTACTCCGTGGCGCTGATCACCAAGAGCGAGGACGCGCTGGCCCCGCTGCTGAACGGGATCGCCATGCCGCTGCTGCTCCTGTCCGGCATCCTGCTGCCGATGCAGATCGGCCCGACCTGGCTGCAGCGGCTGTCGGACATCAGTCCGCTCAAGCACGTCGTCACCGGCGTACGGGCGCTGTTCCGCGGAGACATCTCCAGCAGCGCGTCGTTGTGGGGCCTGTTCTGGGTCGTCCTGCTCACCGCCGTCGGCCTGACGGTCGGCGCGCGGACGTTCAAGAAGGAATCCGCCTAGCGTTCATCGGCGCTTCTTCTGGGGCGGTTACGGTCCGGCCATGCGGGTTCCTTCACCATGGGTACGCGGAGTGGTGGGGAGTTGGGTCGTAGCCGCCTCGGCGCTGGCGACGTCGGTGGTACCGCAGTCGTCGTGGATGGCCGCGATGCCGTTGCGGGACTCGCTGGCCGGGCGGATGACCGGCCTGACGTTCCTGGTGTTCGGGCTGGGGCTGATGGTCTGGGCCTGGCTGGAGGTCGGCCGTGAGGTGCTGGCCGGCGTACGGCACCGGCTGATCCGGATGACCGTGCTCTGGAGCCTGCCGCTGCTGCTGGCGCCTCCACTGTTCAGCCGGGATGCGTGGAGCTACGCCGCGCAGGGCGCCTTGGTCGCCAAGGGTTTCGACCCCTACACGGTCGGCCCGGCTGCCCTGTCCGGCCGCGTGGTCGAGGCGGTCGACCCGATGTGGATGAACACACCAGCGCCGTACGGGCCGATCCCTCTGGCGTACGGCGGCCTGGCAGCTCAGGTCACCGACAACCCGTACGTCCTCATGCTCGCCCACCGCGGCCTGGCCCTGCTCGGCATCGTCCTGATCGCCTGGGCCGTCCCCAAGATCGCCGTAGCCTGCCGGGTCGACCCGAGCGTCGCCACCTGGCTGGTGGTCGCCAACCCGGTCCTCATCACCCACGGGCTCGGCGCAGCGCACAACGACGTCCTGATGCTCGGTCTGGCCTGCTCCGCCTTCGCCGTAGCCCTCACTGGTCGATGGGGCACGGCAGCAGTCATCGCCGGCACCGCTGCGGCAGTCAAAGCGCCAGGTGGCCTGGTGGTGATCGCCATCGCCGCAGTGATGAGTCCGCTGGCCGGCAGAGCTCTGCAACGCCTGGCCAGCCTTGCTATCGCCGGTGTGGTGTCAGTGCTGACCCTGGTGACCGTCGGAGAGTTGACGGGCATCGGCTCCGGCTGGCTCAACGCCCTGGACGTCCCTGGTCTAGTGATGTCTCCACTGTCGATCGCCAACCTGATCGGGCTGGGCACTTCCGGCGTACTGAACTGGCTAGGTGCGGAGGACGCGGCTCAGCAAGCCCTGCAACTCATCCGGCTGCTCGGCATCCTCACGGCGCTCGGACTGATCGCCGTACTCGGTCTGCGCTCGCACATCCACCAGGCGGCCCGTGCGGTCGGCGTAGCCATGCTGGCCGTCGTACTGCTCGGGCCGACGGCGCACGACTGGTACTTCCTGTGGTGCCTGCCGTTCCTGGCCGTGGCACGTCCCGGCCGTCGCCTGATGACGGCACTGGTCGGCGTCAGCATGATCCTGACGATCGCCGCACCGCTCAACTCGTCGCTGCGCGGTGCGGTGATCCCCATCCTCGTGACGACCTCGCTGGTACTGGTGGTCGTCGGCACGCTGCTCGGCCGACTCCGCACCCTCCAGCCGGCTAGAGCGCCGCGTTCACCGCGGCCTGCAGTTCCTGATGCAGCGTTGTCGGCCGTGGCAGCCGTACCTCCACCACATCCACACCCGCAACAGTCCTGACCAGTGCGGCCCGCAGTTCGTCGGCCGTCGTGACCAGCGTGTACGGCGTACCGGTCGCTGCAGCCAGCGCGCCGAAGTCCGTCCCGTGCGGGGTCCCGAAGACCCGCTCGAAGTCGGTCGTCCCGGCCTGCTCCAGTGTCGAGAAGATCCCGCCACCGTTGTCGTTCACCACGACGATCCGCAGGTCCGGCCGCGCCTCGGCCGGGCCGATCACGAGCCCGGTGAAGTCGTGCAGGAAGGCCAGGTCGCCGATCAGCGCGTACGTCGCGCCGGCGTTCGCCAGCGCCGCACCGACCGCCGTCGAGATCGTCCCGTCGATGCCCGCGAGCCCTCGGTTGGCCACCGTGCGGATCGGTACGACGGGCGCGAGGTCCAAGTCGCGCACCGGGTTCGACGACGCCACGACGAGCATCCCGTCGGCGCCCACAGCCTCACCGACGATCGCCGCGATGCCCGGGCCGGTCAGCTCACCAGCGAGCAGCTTGTCGATCGCCGGTCGCGCCAGCTGGTCGGCCTGCTGCCAGCGGGCGAGCCAGTCGGTGCTGTCGGCACCGGTGATCTCCAGGCCGGTCAGCACGGTCGCAGCACGTCGTACGGCGTCCGGCCAGGAGCCGGTCGGTGCGACCACGACGACCTCGACGTCCGGGCGGCCCAGCAGCTTGGTGATCGGCCGGGACAGCGTCGGGTGGCCGAACACGATCACGCGCTCGATCTCGTCCGCCAGCTTCGTTGCTCCGAGCAACAACCGGTACGCCGGGATCACCGAAGGACCGATCCGGGCGCGGCTCGACGGCTCGGCGAACAGCGGCCAGTTCCCCGCCTCCGCGGCGAGCCGGGCCGCCTGGGAAGCGCCGTCTCCGGCGACCACGACGGTCTTCGGACCGGGCGAGAGTGACGACGGCTGACCACCAGCAGCCCGCACACTCGTCCACGGCCCACTGGTCCGGCCGTCCAGCGACTCCGGCCAGTCCGGGCCGTCGGTCGGTACCAGCGGCTCGGTGAACGAGCAGTTGAGCTGGACCGGCCCAGGATCGTTGCTGCGCACTCCCACGGCTGCTGCCACCGCTCGCGAGACCTGCGACCGCCAGTACGCGACCTGGCCGACCTCCTGTCGCGGCACGCCCATCTCGTGGAACAGCCGCACCGCACCGCCGAACACCTTCAGCTGGTCGGTGGTCTGATTCGCACCACTCCCCCGCAGCTCCGGCGGCCGGTCCGCACTCAGCACGATCAGCGGCAGCCCGCTGTGCGACGCCTCCAGTACGGCGGGGTGCAGGTTGACCACCGCCGTACCGGACGTGGTGACCACCGGCACCGGCAGACCGGTCCCACGGATCAGTCCGATCGCCAGGAAGCCCGCCGTACGCTCGTCGATCCGTACGTGCAGGCGCAGCCGGCCCTCGCGGTCGGCAGCAGCCAGCGCCATCGCCAGCGGCGCACTGCGCGAGCCGGGAGCGAGCACGACCTCTCGGACGCCGCACCTGATCAGCTCGTCGACGACCACCGTCGCGAACGCAGTGGACGGGTTCATCCCTGACTTCCCTTCAGCTGTTGAACTCTGGCCAGCCGTGCTTCCCAGCTGGCTGTCGTGTCCGGCGATGCGGTCGCAGCAGCCAGCAGTGCTGGGTCGGGGGTGAGGCGCTTGACCGGCAGGAACCCGTCGACCGGCAGCAACGGCTCGCTGACCACCTCCTGAGTGAACATGGCCACGGTCGCCAGTCCGCACGCGTACGGCAGCTCCGGCAACGCAGCGGCCAGCGCTACCCCTGCGGCGATGCCCACCGACGTCTCCAGCGCCGACGAAACCACCACCGGCAGTCCGATCTGTTCGGCGATCTCCAGGCACGCCCGGACGCCACCGATCGGCTGCACCTTCAGTACGGCGACGTCGGCCGCCTCCAGCTCCCGGACCCGTAGCGGGTCTTCGGCCCGCCGGATCGACTCGTCCGCGGCGACCAGTACGTCGGTACGCCGTCGTACCAGCGCCAGGTCCTCCACCGTCCAGCACGGCTGCTCGACGTACTCGAGGTCGAACCGCGACAGCTCCTTCAGGGCCTTGAGCGCCTCGTCGACCGACCAACCGCCGTTGGCGTCGATCCGGACCCGGCCGTCGGGGCCCAGCGCGTTCCGGACCGCCTCGACCCTGGCCAGGTCGTCGGCCAGCGTCTGGCCGGGCTCAGCGACCTTCACCTTCGCCGTACGGCAGCCGGAGGCCCGGACGATCTCGGCGGCTCGCTCCGGTCCCAGCGCCGGAACTGTGCAGTTCACCGGGATCTGCTGCCGGAGCGGCTCGGGCCAGCCGTCGACAGCGGCCTCCTCCGCAGCGCGCAGCCAGGAGACGCAGGTGGCGTCGTCGTAGTCCAGGAACGGGCTCCACTCGGCCCAGCCGGCCGGGCCCTCGAACAGCATGCCCTCGCGGACGGTGATCCCGCGGAACTTGTTCTTGAGGCCCAGCGAGTAGGTGATCACCGCACACCGTCCAGCAACCGCTGCCGGTCCACCTTGCCCGAGCCGAGCATCGGCAGCTCGTCCAGCCGGACCAGCTCACGCGGAGCCCAGGTGCGCGGCAGTGTCTCGGCCACATGGTCCCTCAGGGCTTCCAGCTCAGCAGTGCCGACCACGAAGGCCACTACCCGGCTGCCCCACTCTTGGTCGGGCACACCGAGTACGACGGCATCAGCCACGTCCGGATGCTCCAGCAGCCGCGCCTGCACCGCAGTGAGCGTCACGTTGACCCCACCGGAGATCACCACGTCGTCCAACCGGCCGACCACCTCCAGCCGCCCGTCGACGAACCGGCCACGGTCCTGCGTCCGGAACCAGCCGTCCTGCAGCACCTCCTTGGTCAGCGCGGGCTGCAGCCGGTAGCCGGAGAACAGCGTCGGCCCCTTGATCAGGATGCGCCCGTCATCCAGCGCCAGCTCGGTCCCGTCGAGCGGCAGTCCGGCGTACACGCAGCCGCTGCCCGTCTCGGTCATCCCGTACGCCGGGATCGCCGTCACGCCCGCGGCCGCCGCCCGGGCCTTCAGCTCGGCTCCCATCGACGCACCGCCGATCACGATCGCGTCGAAGCTCCGCAGCGCGTCGGGCGCGGTGTCCAGGTAGCGGGTCAGCTGGGTCGGGACCATGGCGGTGTAGCGCCGGGCGCCGGTCATCGCTTCCGCCGCCGCCAGGTCGTCAGCCACCACCGGCGTCGTACCGGCCAGGAGGGAGCGAGTGAGGATTTGCAGCCCGCCGACGAAGTACGGCTTCATCGGGAGCAGCCACTGGCCCGGACCGCCGAGCCGGTCGTGCGTGGCCGTGGCCGAGGCGACCAGCGCGTCCCTGGACAGCAGCACGCCCTTCGGCTCACCGGACGACCCCGACGTGGTCAGTACGACGGCGCAGTCGTCCTCCAGCGGCTCGTCCGGCGCAGCTGCCCGGCGTACGCGCTCGGCAGCGGCCGGATCCGGGGGCACCGGGGCGAAGGGCTGACCGGTACCGTCCAGCACCTCGGACAGCGCGGCAAGGACGGCCTCAGGCGTGCCTGGCACCAGACGCAAACTAGACATACTCCGCTGAGCGTAGCCCCGACGCCCGTTCGCCGATCCGACGGCTGACAGAATCGCATTCATGGCCAACCTTTCTCAGTGGATCGAGGGTGCCCGCCCCAGGACACTGCCTGCCGCCGTCGCTCCCGTCCTGGTGGGGACCGGCGCGGCCGCCTACCTGGACGGCTTCGTCTGGTGGAAGGCGCTGCTGGCCCTCGGCGTCGCCCTGGCGCTGCAGATCGGCGTGAACTACGCCAACGACTACAGCGACGGCATCCGCGGGACGGACGAGGTCCGGGTCGGCCCGCTGCGGCTGGTCGGGTCGAAGGTGGCCACACCGCGCGCGGTGAAGACCGCCGCGTTCACCTGCTTCGGCGTGGGCGCCGTGCTGGGGATCGTGCTCTGCGCGACGTCCAGCTGGTGGCTGCTGGTCGCGGGGGCGGCTTCGCTGGTCGGTGCGTGGTTCTACACGGGCGGCAAGTCGCCGTACGGGTACCGCGCGCTGGGCGAGGTCAGCGTGTTCCTGTTCTTCGGCCTGGTCGCAGTGCTCGGTACGACGTACGTGCAGGCCGAGCGGCTGCACTGGACGGCCGTCGCCGGCGCTGTCGCCATCGGAGCGATCGCCTGCGCGCTGCTGGTCGCCAACAACCTGCGGGACATCCCCACCGACAGCGAGACCGGCAAGCGGACGCTGGCCGTCGTCATCGGTGCCGCGCGGTCGCGGCAGCTGTACGCCGCGCTGATCGCGCTGGCGTTCATCCTGGCGGCGCTGTCCGCGCTGGCGACGCCGTGGACCCTGCTGGCGCTCGTCGCGCTCCCGCTGGCCGTCAAGTCGGTCCGCGTGGTCGTCAGCGACGCTGTGGGCCCGGCCCTGATCCCGGTGCTGAAGGGCACCGGGCTCACCGAGCTCGTGTACGCCGTAGGCCTGGCCATCGGCCTGGCGCTGGGCAGCTAGCCGGCCGGCCGGCTGGGCAGCTCAGCCCCCGGCCTCCGCCGGCCGCCTGGGCAGCTCGGCCCCCGGCCTCTGCCGGCCGCGCAGCGGCCAGGCGCTCGGGCGGCCCGGCTTACTCCCTCCACAACCCCGTTTCGGCGAAGCCTCGGAGGGTCTCCTCGTACGGGCTGATGTCGATGCTGTTGCTCCGCAGCCAGTCGTCGTCGTAATACGTGTTCGTGTAGCGCTCGCCGCCGTCGCACAGCAGCGTGACGATGCTTCCTCGCTGCCCCATCCGGCGCATCTCGGCCGCCAGCCGGAGCGAGCCCCACAGGTTCGTCCCGGTCGATCCACCAACGAGCCGCCCGGTGACCCGCGAGCAGAACCGCATCGCCGCGATCGACGCGGCGTCCGGCACCGCGATCATCCGGTCGACCACGCCCGGTACGAACGACGGCTCGACGCGCGGCCGCCCGATCCCCTCGATCCGTGACGGCCGCCCGGTCGCGAAGTCGCTGTCGCCCGCCTCGAAGCCGGGGAAGAACGCCGACCCCTCCGGGTCCACGACCGCGACCGACGTCGCGTGCCGCTGGTAGCGCACGTACCGGCCGATCGTCGCCGACGTACCGCCCGTACCGGCCCCGACGACCACCCAGGTCGGCACCGGGTGCTGCTCGAGCGCCAACTGCCCGAAGATCGACTCGGCGATGTTGTTGTTCCCCCGCCAGTCCGTCGCCCGCTCGGCGTACGTGAACTGGTCCATGTAGTGCCCGCCTGTCTCCTCGGCCAGCCGCTTGGCCTCGCCGTAGATCTGCCCCGACCGCTCGACGAAGTGGCACCGCCCGCCGTAGAACTCGATCAGCTGGATCTTCTCCGGACTCGTCGACGCCGGCATCACGGCAACGAAGGGCAACCCGAGCAGCCGAGCGAAGTACGCCTCACTCACCGCGGTGGACCCGCTGGACGCCTCGATGACGGTCGTGCCCTCGTGGATCCACCCGTTGCACAGCGCGTACAAGAACAGCGACCGCGCCAGCCGATGCTTCAACGACCCCGTCGGATGCACCGACTCGTCCTTGAGATAGAGGTCGACCCCGCTCATCGCCGGCATCGGAAACACGTGCAGATGCGTGTCCGCACTCCGGTTGGCGTCCGCATCGACCACCCTGACCGCCTCGGACACCCACGCCCGCTGCTTGTCGTCCCGCCGATCCACTTCCCTGCACGCCAACAGCTCACTCATGGCCACAGGCTAGGGCTACTCCCGCGATCTTGAGTATTCCTACTCTCTGCAACCACAGCCGCCCCCGGCACGATCAAGTCATGATCCCTCTGGGTTTCGAGTTGCATCTGTCGGCGACCGAGCAGGTGGTGCTGCTCGTCGTACTGGGGCTGCTGGCGACCGCGGCGGCGATGCCGGCGAGTGTGCCGTTGGCGGCGGTGGGCGTACTGCGGGCCCGGCGGGACGGGCGGTCCGCGACCGGGCGTGGGGTCTGGTTCTGGGTGTGGGGTACGGCGCTGAGCTGGGCGACGATGATCGGTTGCTTCAACCTGCAACTGGGCTGGTGGGCGGTGCCTTTCGGGTGGGTGCCGGGGCTGGTGGCCGCTTGGCTGCTACGGCCCGGACCCCTGGGGCGGCTACGTTGGAGGGAAGCACGCCGACCCGTGGGGGAACGATGACCGACAACGACGAACGGCCGACCCGCCAGCGGGTGACGCTGACCGACATCAGTTCGCGGGCGTGGGAGCACCCGGCCGACCGCGGCGCGCTGGTCGCGTTGCGGCAGCTCAAGGGGTTCGACTTCGTGCTCCGGAAGATGTCCGGGCTGATCAACGAGCGCGCCTTCCGGCTGCAGTTCCTCGGCTCGGCGATCAAGGTCGACGAGCGCCAGTTCCCGAAGGTGCACCGGCTCTACACCGAGGCGGCCGCCACCCTCGACGTCCGGCAGCTGCCCGAGCTGTTCGTCACCAACAGCCCGATCTGGAACGCCGTGACGATCGGCATGGACCGCCCGTTCATCGTCGTGAACAGCGCGCTGGTCCAGGGGCTCGACGAGGAGGAGCTGCGCTTCATCCTCGGCCACGAGCTCGGTCACGCCCAGAGCGGCCACGCGCTGTACCAGTCGCTCCTGCTCTGGCTGATGCGGCTGACCGGCGCGATCAACTGGATGCCGATCGGCGCGCTCGGGATCCGCGCCATCATCGCCGCCCTGCACGAGTGGTCCCGCAAGGCCGAGCTGTCCGGCGACCGCGCCGGCCTGCTCGCCGTACAGGACCCGGCGGTCGCGCTCCGCGTGCAGATGAAGCTCGCGTCCGGCGGTCAGCTCGACCAGCTCGACACCACCGCGTTCCTGGCCCAGGGCACCGAGTACGAGAGCTCCGGCGACCTGCGCGACTCCGTCCTCAAGCTGCTGCTGCTCGAGGCGCAGACCCACCCGCTGGCCGTTATCCGCGCGCACGAGCTGCGCCGCTGGGTCGACGAGGGCGAGTACACGACGATCGTCTCCGGCGACTACCCCAAGCGCCAGGACGACGGCGACGCCTCGATGACCCAGGAGGCGAAGAACGCCGCCAAGTCGTACTCCGACGCCTTCGCCCGCTCCCAGGACCCGCTCGCCAAGTTCGTCCGCGACCTCGGCGAAGGCCTCGGCGGCGTCCGCGACTGGGTCAGCTCCAAGTTCCCCCCGCGCTGACATGCCGAACTGGTCGCCCGACGACCGGACCGAGCTGGACCGGATGCTGGCGGCCGCGGCGGAGAAGAAGACGGCCGGCCTCGACGCCCTCCGCGCCGAGGCGGCCTCCGCGTCGCCGTCCCACGAGCGAACCGCCGCACTCGTCCAGCTGTACTGCGCCGACCACGCGGCCGTTGGCCACAGCTGGGACCGCGCCGCGCACACCTTCGTCATCCGCCTCGCAGCCGACCACCCCGGTACGTCGGGCGAGGTAGTGGATCTCGGCGGCGCCGAGGCGTTGGTCGCGCACAGCCGCCACACCCAGGCGGAGATCGACCTGGTCCTCAACGAACTGCGCCTTCGCCGCTGGCACCCGGACGCCCGCACGTACGCCTACGGCTTCGGCTACGACGCCGTCGCCGACGTGGTCGACGTCGAGACCAACGCTCCGCCGGAAGTCGTCGCCCCGCTGCTCGCGCGCTACCCCACCGCTTTGGCCGTGCGGCACGGGCGGGCTACCGGCCGCGGTTGATCCGCGTCGGCAAGACGATTTCGCGGCGCCGGCGTTAGACGGCTTGTTGCCCGGGTACCTCCACTCACCACTTCAGCGAGGAGGTCGGCGATGAGAGTGTCCCGGGCCAGTCGTTGGGCTCCTGTGTACTGGGCTTGCGTCGGAGCTCATGTGGCCGGTACGGCGTTCGGTCAGCGGGCGCTGCGGGTCGCGGCGAAGTCCGCGATGATGCCGGCTCTGGCGATCTGGACCCGGGCCCATCACGGCTCCCCGCTGCTGGTGACCGCGCTGCTCTTCTCGTGCGTCGGCGACACCTTGATGGAGGCCGGACTCATCCTGCCCGCCCTCGCGGTGTACGCCGCCGCGCACGCCTGCTACGTCGCCTTGTTCGTACGACGTCCGGACCGGCGTCGCTGGCGGATCCTGGCCGCGTACGCCGTACTGGGTGTCGCCCTGATGGCGGTGCTGTGGCCCGGTCTCGGCGAGCTCCGCGCGCCGGTCGCGGCGTACTCGCTGATGCTCACGGCAACGGCCGTCACGTCGGGCTGGGCGGGTGGGCGGTCGGCAGCCGGCGGCGCGCTCTTCCTGACCTCCGACAGCCTCATCGGCGCCCGCCTGGCCGGCTGGAACTTTCGCCACCGCGACCTCCTGGTCGGCATCACCTACACCCTCGCCCAGTACAACCTCGCCGCCGGCGCCCTGCCGCCCGTCGGCAAAAACAGCGTGACCCGCGAAGCCGGATGGGGAATGCTGGCCCGGTGATCGAGCTGCGGCAACTGGTGCCGGACGACTGGAAAGACTGGCGCGAGCTTCGGCTGGCGGCGCTCTCCGATGCCCCGACGGCCTTCGGGTCGCGGTACGAGGACTGGGTCGATGCCGAGGAGGAGCGCTGGCGTGCCCGCCTGGCACTTCCTGGCTCGTACAACCTGATCGCCTCGCTCGACGGCAGTCCGGCGGGCATGGCCAGCGGGCTTCCCGCCCACGACGAGCCGGACGTCCGCGAGCTGGTGTCGATGTGGATCTCGCCCGACGCCCGTGGCCGCGGGCTCGGCGACCGGTTGATGACGGCAGTCGAGGACTGGGCGCGCTCCGAGGGTGCCGTCGCCGTCGAGCTGTCGGTTGTGCAGGGCAACGACAAGGCCCAGGCGCTCTACGCGCGGCACGGCTACGCCCTGACTGACAAGTCCGGCGATCTCATGCCCGACGGCATCAACCGCGAGCTGGTCCTGCGCAAGACGTTGTAACTGACTTGCCTGAGGCAACCACGGCGGGCAGGCTCGTGGGTATGCCCGAGTGGATCAGCACGCCCATCACCCCTGAACTCGTCCGCGGCGCCGTCGAGTTGGAGCAGACGCCGTACGGCGTACTGCCGCACCGCCTCGGAGCGTTGGGGCGCAAGCAGAACGTCGACGGTCAGCTGGCGATGGCGGAAGCACAGCCGTCGGGGGTTCGCCTGGCCTTCCGGAGTACGGCGACGGAGATCGAGCTCGACGTCCTGCCGACCAAGATCGCCTACATCGGCGCTCCGCCGCGGCCGGACGGGGTCTTCGACCTGCTGCTCGACGGCCAGTTGGCTGCCCAAGGCACCGCCGACGGCGGCAACGTGCTGACCATCGACCTGAGCACCGGTACCTCGGAGGTCACCCCCGGGCCGGTCGGCTCGGTGAAGTTCTCGGGGCTTCCGGCAACAGCCAAGGACGTCGAGATCTGGTTGCCGCACACCGAGAGCACCCAGCTCGTTGCCCTACGCACCGATGCACCGGTCGAGCCCGCCGCCGATCTCGGCCGTCGTACGTGGTTGCACCACGGCAGCTCGATCAGCCACGGCTCCAACGCCGACAGCCCGACCCGGACCTGGCCCGCGGTCGCCGCGCGGCTGGCCGGCGTCGAACTGACCAACCTCGGCTTCGGCGGCAGCGCGCTGCTCGACCCGTTCACCGCGCGCACGATGCGCGACCTTCCCGCCGACGTGATCAGCATCAAGCTCGGCATCAACCTCGTGAACGCCGACCTGATGCGCCTGCGCGCCCTCGGCCCCGCCGTTCACAACTTCCTCGACATCCTCCGCGAGGGCCACCCGACCACGCCGCTGGTGGTGATCTCCTCCATCTACTGCCCGATCCAGGAGCACACCCCCGGCCCGCTGGCGCCGGACTTCGCCGACGGCAAGGTCGCCTTCAAGGCCACCGGCAACCCCGAAGAGGTTGCCGCCGGCAAGCTCACGCTGACGGTCATCCGCGCCGAGCTGGCCCGCATCACCGCTGCCCGCGCCGCCGACGACCCCAACCTCCACTACCTCGACGGCCTCACCCTGTACGGCGAAGCGGACCACGCCGACCTCCCCCTCCCCGACCGCCTCCACCCCGACACCGCCACCCACCAACGCATCGCCGAACGCTTCGTCCAGCACGCGTTCACCGAGGGGCCGTTCAACACCCGAGTCTGAACCGACGCCGTGCTCGGGCGACCGCCGCCAGCAGCGAGCGTGCGGTGCGGGCGGCGCGCGGGCGGCTGAGCGGGCGTACGGAGCGGATCGCCGAGCGGCGCGGGCGGCAGAGCGGGCGGCGTACGGAGCGGGTCGAGCGGGCACCGGTAGGACATGCCAGCTCCCACCACACCGGACGGCCACCACGTCGTCGTCAACGGCCGTAAGTGGCGAGCCACCGACCCGGCCATCCCCGCCGACGTCCGGGACCGCCTGCAGCACGCCCTGATGGCCGCCCGCCGAGCGATCGCCCAGTCCCACCGCGACGAGGACCCCGAGGCCGAGCGCGAGGCCAGGTCCCGGGTGCAACTCGCCAAGGTCGCGCTGGGCGAGCGAGGAGCACCCTGGTGGGAGCAGTCCGACCAGGAGCGCAGGCAACGCTGGACCGACGGCCTGCGAGCGCTCGACGCCGGAGACGACCAAGGGTGACCCGGCCGGACGGGCGGTAGCCGGCGCACCGGTCATGACCCACAGCGAAACGGCCACGGGCACCGTCGTACGGCGTACCCGGCAACGGCGAAGGGCCGTACCTCCCGCCCCCGGGGATACGGCCCTTCTGTCTGCGAGGCGTCAGCCGATGTGGACGCCGCCCGGCTTGCCGTCGTTGGCCAGGTCCTTGGCCTTGACCGACAGACCCAGGAGCGTGATCAGCGCCGCGCCCAGGATGATGAACGCCGACACGGTGAACGCCCGGGTGAACCCGTGCGTCGTCGCGACCGCGGTGAACTGGCCCTCGAGCTGCTTCAGCTGGGTCGGCGACTGGCCGGACTCAGCGGCCTTCTGCAGGCCCGGGGCGAGCTCGGCGAACTTGTCCTTGATCGCGTTGGCCGAGACCGTGCCCAGCAGGGCCAGGCCGACCGCGCCACCGATCTGCTGGACCGTGTTCAGCACGGCGGAGCCGACACCGGAGTCCTCGTTGGCCACACCCGAGACCGCGGTCAGGGTGAGCGGCACGAAGATCAGGCCCATGCCGAACGACAGCAGCAGGATGAACGGCATGACGTGGGTCAGGTACGTCGAGTCGACCTCGAGCCGGGAGAAGCCCCACATCCCGACGCCGGCCAGCGCCGCGCCGGCACCGGCGATCCAGCGCGGGTCGATCCGGGCGATCAGCGTGGACGCGATCTGCGCGGCGACCACGATGCCGAAGCTGAACGGCAGGAACGCGAAACCGGTCTTCAGCGCGCTGTACCCGAGGATGTTCTGGATGTAGATGCCCAGGAAGTAGAACATCGAGAACATCGCCGCACCGACGATCAGCATCACGAAGAAGCTGACCCCGCGGGTCCGGTCGGCCAGGATCCGGAACGGCATCAGGGCGTGCTTGGAGCGCGCCTCGATGGCCAGGAAGATCCCGATCAGGGCCAGACCGCCGAGGATGAAGGCCAGCGTGACCGGGTCGCCCCAGCCCTTCTCCGCCGCGTGCGTCAGGCCGTACACCAGACCGGTCAGACCGACCGTGCCGGTGACCGCGCCCGGGATGTCGAACTTGCCCTGCTGCCGGGCCGACTCGCCGAGGTAGCGGATCGCCAGGACGGCGACGATCAGGCCGATCGGGGTGTTGATGAAGAACGTCCAGCGCCACGACGCCTCGGTCAGTGCGCCACCGAGGATCAGGCCGACCGCGGCCCCCGCGCCCGACATGGCGGCGTACACGGCCATCGCGCGGTTGCGCTCCTTGCCGGCCGGGAAGGTCGTGGTGATCAGTGCCAGGGCGTTCGGCGAGGCGGCCGCCGCGGCGACGCCCTGCAGGATCCGGCTGGCGAGCAGGATCGTCTCGTTCTGCGCGATGCCCCCGACGAACGACGCGACGCCGAACAGCACGACGCCGAACATGAACACCTTGCGGCGTCCGAGGATGTCACCGATCCGGCCACCGAGCAGCAGCAGACCACCGAAGGCCAGCGCGTACGCGTTGACGACCCACGGCAGGGAGGCGTTGGTGAAACCGAGATCGGTCTGGATGTGCGGGAGCGCGATGTTGACGATCGTGCCGTCCAGCACGACCATCAGCTGCGCCATGCTGATCAGCGCGAGCGCGATCCCGAGGTTGCGGTGACCGTGGGCCGCGGGCTCGGTCACCGAGTCGACCGGCCGCCCTTCCGGCGGATCGGCCTTGACGACGTCTTCGGACATAACTGGAATTCCCCTCTTGGGTGGTACTGGCTTCTGGGTCGCCGACCGGCCCCACACCGGTCAGCTCGCCTGCGACCCCCGCGCCGCAGGCAGGATCAGGTGGTCGATCACACGCAGGATCAGGTCCTCGGTCGGCTCGACGCCGAGGACGAAGGCATGGTGGATGACCAGCGCCGGCAGGGTCTGCGACAGCAGCTCGACGTCGACGTCGGCGGCGATCTCGCCGCGCTCGACGGCCCGCTGGTAGAGCCGGGCGGTCAGGGCGAGCCGCGGCTTCAGGAAGCGCTCCTTGAACGCCAGCTGCAGGTCGTCGTCGCGGTGCAGCGCGGTCAGCAGACCGGCCATCACCGACATCGGCATCTCGTCGGTGAACCCGCCCTCGTTGCACGACAGCGCGATCAGGTCGCCGCGCAGGCTGCCGGTGTCGACCTCTTCCGGGATCGGGCAGCCCTTGGCCCGGCTGATCGCGTCGACGACCAGCTCGGCCTTGCTCGTCCAGCGCCGGTACAACGTCGCCTTGCTGGCCTTGGCGGCGGTCGCCACCGCGTCCATCGTCAGCCGGTCGTACCCCAGCTCCGCGACCAGCTCGACGGTCGCGTCGAGGATCTCGTCCTCACGCCCACCCTCGACCCGCGGACGCTGGCGGGGCCCGGTCTCGGCAACTTCGGTCATGTTCACCCTGTGTGATCGGAAAGCGACAGATAGAACGAAACGGTTTCGTTTCATCCACCACGTTACGACTCATGTGAAGGAATGCACAAGGGATTTTCGGGCAGACTCAAAAGTGGCCTGAGTCACTCTGCGTACCACTGCGTCAGCTGGTACGGAAAACGAAAAGCCCCGCCGACCCTCAGGTCGACGGGGCCGGTGAGCCCGTGGTCAGTCCTCGTCCTCGGCCCTCCGGGCCGCTTCCAGCCGCTCGGTCATCCGGGTCGCGCGCGTCTCGATCCGTGCCGCCAGCCGGTCCCGCCAGGCCCGCAGCACGAAGATCGACAGGATCGACGACACGATCAGCGCCAGCAGCAGCAACGGGAACACCGACAGCCAGGTGTTCAACGCGAACCACAGCACCGCGAACGACGCGGCGAACAACGCCAGCCGCAACCCGGTGTAGACAGCGAACTCCTTCATACCGGCACTCTCCTACAGGCCCGAGTAGGCGTGGAAGCCCGACAGCAGGAGGTTCACGCCGATGAAGTTGAACAGGAAGACGACCCAACCGGCGATCGCGACCCAGGCGGCGCGGCGGCCTCGCCAGCCGGCGGTGGCCCGGGCGTGCAGGTACGCGGCGTACACGACCCAGGTGACCAGCGACCAGACCTCCTTGGGATCCCAGCCCCAGGCGCGGCCCCAGGCGTAGTACGCCCAGATCGGGCCGGCGACCAGCACGCCGAAGGTCCACAGCGGGAAGGCGAACGCGTGCACCTTGTACGCGACGGCGTCCATGCCGGCCGACGACGGGACGCGGCGCAGCGCGGCCGGCATCGGCTTGCCGTCGGCCTCGCGGGCCTCGGCGCGGCTCTTCACCAGGTAGAGGATCGACGCCATCGCGCCGACGGTGAAGCCACCGCCCGCGATCGCCGCGGCCGACACGTGGATCACCAGCCAGTACGAGTGCAGCGCGGGCAGCAGGTCGGCGGCCGGCACGTAGAGCGCCAGTACGGCGATGCCCAGCGTCGCGGCGATCACGAAGGTGACCAGGAGCCCGAGCCACTGCAGGCGCTGGCGCGTGAGCAGGACCAGGTACACCGCGGCGACGGCCAGCGAAGCGGTGATGGAGAACTCGTACATGTTGCCCCACGGCACCCGGCTCACGGCCAGACCGCGGGTCAGCACCCCACCGGCGTGCATGACGAACGCCAGTACCGTCAGCAGCACGCCGATCCGGCTTGCCTGCTCCCAGCGCTGCGACGGCTCCTCGTCCACCGCGGAGGTGTCCTCGGAGGAGGGGATCTCGGCGCCGTCGGCCCCGACCAGCACCTTCTGCTCGGCCGGCTTGCGGACCCGCAGACCGCTCGACCACTCCACGGTGTGCGCCAGCAGAGCCAGCGTGTAGATCACCGTCGCGGTCGGAACCAAGAGGTTCGACACCGAGGCGAGGGTCGAGGAGTTCATGCCTGCTCCCGCTTCTTCTTCAGAATGGTGGAGATGGCGTCGATCTCGTCGCCGAGACCACGCTCCGGCCCCCGGTCGAGACCGGCGACCTCGACCACGGTACGCCCGTCCTCGGTGCGGACGCGCACCCAGGTACGCCGCGGGTGGACGAACAACGACGCCATCAGCCCGAGGATCGCGAGCAGGATCCCGGCCAGCGCCAGGTTCAGCCCGGGGGTGTGGCTGATCTGCAGCTTCACCCACTGGTCGTAGGAGTCGAACGTCAGCGAACCGCGGCCGTCCGGCAGGTCGATGCTCTGGCCGGGCGCGAGCTGGAACCGCAGCTTGTCGCCCTTGCCGTCGTCGAACTGGGTCAGTTTGGTCTTGTCCAGCTGGTACACCGACTGCGGCTTGCCGGTCTCGTCGGCCGGGCGTCCGTAGTACGCCGTCAGCACGAGCGCCGGGTTCACCGCGTCGGGGAAGACCGAGACCGGGCCGCGCTGGTCGATCACCGCGGTCGGCAGGAAGAAACCCTCGAAGCCGAGCTGCTCGGGCCGCGCGTCCGGTGCCTTGACCACGCCGAACGACGAGAAGTTCGCGTCCTGCGGCAGGAACGGCGACGGGCCGGAGAAGGCGATGTCACCCTTGCCGTCGCGGACCGTCACCTTCGGCGCGTAGCCGTGGCCGAGCAGGTGCACCTTCGTCCCGTCGACCGACAGCGGGTGGTTCACCTGCAGGTCGTACGACTGCTCGGGCGAGTCCGGGCTGACCTGGTAGGTGATGCCCGCGTCGAAGGACCGGGCCGCGCCACGCTGCGGGCCCTGGGTCTCGAAGGTGGCCTTGAAGCTGTTCACGGTCAGCGTGAACGGCGGCAGGTCGTCCGGCGTGAACGCCCGGCCCGGCGTGAAGTCGTCGTACTGCGCCACCGCGTTGGAGAAACCGTTGCCCACGACAACCAGTACGGTGCCGCGGTAGCCGAACAGCGAGCCCCAGGCGATCCCGACCAGCGCGAGGATCAGCGAGAAGTGGAACAGCAGGTTGCCGGCCTCGCGCAGGTAGCCGCGCTCGGCGCCGAGCGCGCCGTCGTACGCCTCGACCCGGAAGCGGCGCTTGCGCAGCTCCTGGCGAGCCGCGGCCAGCACCTCGGCCTCGGTCGCGTCGGTCTCGAACTGCTGGTGGCCGGGCAGGCGGATCAGGTTGCGCGGCGGCTTCGGTGGACGGGAGCGCAGGGCCTTCAGGTAGACCTGCAGCCGCGGGACCACGCAGCCGATCAGCGAGATGAACAGCAGCAGGTAGATCGCGGAGAACCAGACCGACTTGTAGACGTCGAAGAGCCCGAACTTGTCGTACCAGGACGCCAGCTCCGGGTTGGCGTCGTAGAAGTCCGACACCTTGATCGGGTCCACCGGGATCTGCGGGATCAGCGAGCCCGGGACCGCGCCGAGGGCCAGCAGGAACAGCAGGATCAGCGCGGTCTTCATCGAGGTGAGCTGGCGCCAGGCCCAGCGCAGCCAGCCGACCAGGCCCATCGCGGGCGGGTCGGGGCGCTCGGGCGGCTTGCCGCCGGACATGGTGGCCTCGGGCTCGACCTGTTCCTTGACGTCGCTCATCTCAGACCGCCGATCCGAAGTTGGCGACCCACTGGCGAAGATCGGCGGTCATCGTGTCCCACACTCCTGTCAGCAGCAGCAGACCCACCGCGATCATCAGTACGCCGCCGATCCGGATCACCAGCAGCTGGTGCTTGCGGACCCAGGCGACCGCGCCGAGCATCCGGCGGAAGGCCAGCGCCGCGACGATGAACGGGATCCCCAGGCCGAGGCTGAACACCAGCGCGAGCGTCGCGCCGCGACCGGTGCTGCCCTCGGTGGCGGCCAGGTTCATCACGGTGCCGAGGGTCGGGCCGATGCACGGCGTCCAGCCGAAGCCGAACAGCACGCCGAGCAGCGGCGCGGCCGCGATCCCGACCGCCGGCACCCGGTGCACCCGGACGTCGCGCTGCAGGAAGCCGAAGCCCCCCAGGAAGATCAGCCCGAGGACGACGGTCGCCCCGCCGAGCACGCGGGTGATCAGCGTCTGGTGGTCGAGCAACGCGTTGCCGATGGCACCGAACAGCACGCCGGTCAGGATGAACACCGCCGAGAACCCGGCGACAAACAAGCTCGTCCCGGCCAGCATCCGGCCGCGCTGCTTCGAGCCGAGCTCGGCCGCCGACAGACCGGTGACGTACGAGAGGTAGCCAGGCAGCAGCGGTACGACGCATGGCGAGAAGAACGAGATCGCGCCGGCCAGCACCGCGATCGGCAGTGCCACCAGCATCGAGCCCGTCATCGACTGGGCGAACCAGTCAGCCATCAGCCGGCGCCTAACCTAATCAGCATCAGCGACCATGCCGAGCAGGGTCTGCTTGGTGACCGACCCGATCACCCGTGACGCCACCTTGCCGTCCTTGTCGATCACCAGCGTGCTCGGGATCGAGCTGGGCGAGATCTGGCCGCGGAAACCGAGCAGCTGCTTGCCGCTCGGGTCGTACAAGCTCGGGAAACCGACGCCGAACTCCTGCACGAACTTCTTCGCCGGGGCCCGGTCCAGGTCCCGGGTGTTCAGCCCGATGAACTCGACGCCCGTGCCGAGCTGCTTGTGCGCGGCGACCAGGTCGGGCGCCTCCTTGCGGCACGGCGGGCACCACGAGCCCCACACGTTCAGTACGACGACCTTGCCCTTGTGGTCGGCCAGCTTCCAGGGCTTGCCGTCCAGGGTGTCGCCGCCGAAGTCCGGCGCCGGCTTGCGGTCGGCCGCGGCGAAGCTGGACACGTTGCCGTTGCCGCTGACGAAGCCGGTCTGGCCGCTGCGGTTCTCGTTGGTCGACTCACCCGAGCTGCAGGCGGTCGCCAGCAGCGCGACCGCGGCCACCACCACCACCGTACGGCGCATCAGGCACCGCCCACGAACTTCTTCGGGTGCTTGACCGGCAGCAGGTCCTTGGCCGGTTCGGCGTACCCGACGGAGACGATCTGGTCGCCGTGGAAGGTGAAGCTGGTCAGGCTCGCCAGGCTGCACTGCCGCTTGCGCGGGTCGTGCAGCATCCGCCGGTTCTCGATCGCGGAGCGGACGATCCAGATCGGCAGCTGGTGCGACACGATCAGTGCCTCGTGCCCGGCGGCCTTCTGCCGGGCGGTCTCGATCGCGTCGCGCATCCGGCGGACGAGCTGGCTGTACGGCTCACCCCAGGACGGCTTCCACGGGTTGCGCAGCAGCCACCACGCGCTCGGCTGCCGCAGGGCTCCGTCGCCGACGCCGAACTTCTTGCCCTCGAACAGGTTCGCCGCCTCGATCACCCGCTCGTCGATGTCCGGCGTCAGCCCGAACGTGGCGGCGATCGGCTCCATCGTCTCCTGCGCGCGCTCCAGCGGGGAGCTGACCAGGTGCACGATGTCGCGGCCGGCCACGTGCTCGGCGACCCGCTCGGCCATCTTCCGGCCGAGCTCGGACAGGTGGTAGTCGGGGATCCGGCCGTAGAGCACGCCGGCCGGGTTGTGCACCTCGCCGTGTCGCATCAGGTGCACGACCGTCGTTTCGGTCACCGAGCCGATCCCTTCTCAGTTCTTCTGTACGGCGGCCGCCGCGCGAGCGGCCGGAGCGAGTGCGGTCTCGAGCCGCGACAGGGCGTCGTCGTCGATCGCGGCACTCACGAACCACGCCTCGAACGCACTCGGCGGCAGGTAGACACCGGCGTCCAGCATGGCATGGAAGAAAGCGGCGAACCGTGGCAGCACCTGGGCTCCGGCACCGGCGAAGTCGCGGATCGGGCCACTTGCCTCCTCCGACTCCACGAAGAAGACGCTGAAGAGGTTCCCGGCGGACTGGATGACGTACGGCACACCTTCCTTGTCCAGCGCCGTACCGACCAGGCGCTGGATGGTGGCCGAGGTCTCGTCGAGCTTGGCGTAGACCTCGTCGGTGGCCAGCTGCAACGTGGCCAGACCGGCCGCCGTGGCGACCGGGTTCCCCGACAGCGTGCCCGCTTGGTAGACCGAGCCCTCGGGCGCCAGGTGAGACATCACGTCGGCGCGGCCGCCGAAGGCCGCGGCCGGGAAGCCGCCGCCCATCACCTTGCCGAACGTCATCAGGTCGGGCTGGACGCCGTCCACGCCGTACCAACCCGAACGCGTGATCCGGAAGCCGGTCATCACCTCGTCGGAGATGAACAGGGCGCCGTTGGCCTTGCAGATGGCGGCGAGGAACGCGTTGAAGTTGTCCTGCGGCGGCACGACGCCCATGTTGCCGGGCGAAGCCTCCGTGATCACCGCCGCGATCTGATCGCCGTACTGGCTGAAAGCGGCGCTGACCGCATCCTGGTCGTTGTACGGCAGCACGATCGTGTCGGCGGTGGTCGCCTCGGTGACGCCGGGCGTGCCCGGGATGCCGAGGGTGATCACGCCGGAGCCGGCCTGGGCCAGCAGCGCGTCGACGTGGCCGTGGTAGCAACCGGCGAACTTGACGATCTTGTCCCGTCCGGTGAACCCACGGGCCAGCCGCAGCGCCGACATCGTCGCCTCGGTGCCCGACGAGACCAGCCGGACCTTGTCGACCGGCGTGCGTCCGACGATCTCCTGGGCGAGCAGCACCTCGGTCTCGGTCGGCGTACCGAACGACGTACCGCGGCTGACCGCGGCCTGGACGGCGGCGATCACCTCGGGGTGCGCGTGGCCGAGCAGCATCGGGCCCCACGAGCAGACCAGGTCGAGGTACGTGTTGCCGTCGACGTCGGTGATGTGACATCCGTCACCCGAGGTCATGAAGCGCGGGACCCCGCCGACGGCGCGGAACGCGCGGACCGGGGAGTTCACGCCTCCGGGCGTGACCGCGGTGGCTTGGTCGAACAGTGCGGCGGAGCGAGCGGTGTGGTCTGACACGGCGGCCATTCTCCCCGACCCGTCAGGCAGCAGAGCGGGCGGGCAGGGCGCGGGGGGTTCCGCTGAGCGTTGTTACGCGCCAGTATGGGTACCCGGTGACCGCCAGTGCACAGTCCACGCCCGCTCCGTAACCCACGCACGGGCCAGGCGTTAGACCAGGTGAACGCGGTAATCGGGGACCGACGAAGAGACGTGTCTGCAGCGTGGGGCAGGACAGGTCGATGAGTCACGGAGGGGATCATCGATGGCGAAGGGCAAGCGCCGCGCCACTGCGGGCGGGTGGCGCCAGGTGGCGCCGCTGGTGCCGCTGGCGTTGTTCGCGAGCGCGTTCACCGTCAGCGCGACCGACGACCCGGCGGTCGCGACCGCCGCGCTGGACCAGGGCCTCGGCCCGAACGTCCCGGTCGTCGTACCGAAGCAACCGATCAGCGACCCGGCCAACGTGCCGGTTCCCGGTTCGGTCGGCAACGGGGTGGACAAGAACGAGGAACCGACCCAGGTGGTCTCCGGGCTCTCCCGCAACGGGATCCCGACGGCCGCACTGAAGGCGTACTCGCGGGCCCAGCAGGTGCTCGCGCAGGCCGACCCGGGATGCCACCTGCCGTGGACGCTGGTGGCCGCGATCGGCCGGGTCGAGTCCAACCACGGCCGCTTCGGCGGCAACTCGCTGACCACCAACGGGATCGCCACCCCGGGCATCTACGGTCCGCGCCTCGACGGCCTGACCACGGCCCGGATCACCGACTCCGACGCCGGCCGGCTCGACGGCGACGGCGCGTTCGACCGCGCGGTCGGGCCGATGCAGTTCATCCCGGCCACCTGGCAGGCGATGGGCGTCGACGGTGACGGCGACGGGACGAAGAACCCGCAGGACATCGACGACGCGGCGATGTCGACCGCGGTCTACCTGTGCTCCGGCGGGGTCGACCTGACCCGGGCCGGCGACCTGAACCAGGCCGTCCTGCGCTACAACCACTCGCAGGCGTACGTCGATCTCGTGGTCAGCATCGCCAAGGCGTACGCCGGTGGCAGCTGGATCGTCGTCGGCAACGGCACCGAGGACGGCGACCAGGGCGTGGTCCGGGCCGACGGCCGCACCGGTGACGACACCATCGACGCCCCGGCCGACAACGACCTCCCGCAGGCGATCGACCTGCCGGTCTACCCGCCCGGCAAGCCCGGCAGCACGACGAAGCCGACGCCGGAAGACGGTGGCCAGGACCGGCCGACCACCAGGCCGACGCCGACCAAGCCGTCCGCCAAGCCCACCCCGGGCAAGCCGACGACCAAGCCGACTCCGGGCAAGCCGACGCCGACCAAGCCGGGCACCCCGCCGCCGAGCACGCCGGCCGGCGTGACCACGCTGCGGACCGCCGCCGGCCTGATCGTCGGGACCGTCGGCAGCACGCTCACCGAGCTGACCAAGGCCACGCAGTACTGCCAGAGCGAGATGGCCAAGGTCACCATCAAGAACCCGACGCAGGCCCAGCTGCAGAAGTGCGTGACCGCCTACCAGACCGGCGGCACCGCCGCGGTCGACCAGGTGATCCGCAACCTGCTGTCCCTGCTCGGACTGCTCGGCATCCTCGGCGGAGGACTGCTCGGCAGCTGACCACCCCCTAGACGGCGCGCCGCCCCCACCCCTCCCTTGGCGCGCCCCCGGCGACGCCACGGAGCACCTCCCCCCCAGCTTCGTGGCGTCGCCCTTTTCGTGGTCAAGCGCTTACTTGAGACATCCTCACTTTGCCGGCCAGGGCTTCTCGATGGTCTGCGTGATCCGGTTGCCGAGCAGATCGGTCGAAGTCACCCGGAGCGCGGCGACCGGGCCGGCGGGCACTTCCCCCGCCACCCTCCCGCCGAGGGCACCGGAGGCGCCGAGGCCCCATCCACCCGGGCGCAGCCGGAGCGGCTGCCAGTGCTTGCCGTCCACGCTGACCTCGGCCGTCGTACGGAAGAACCCGAGTCCCCGGGCACCCGGCTGGTAGCCCGGCTTCAGCTCCAACTGCCGCCCACTCAGCTTGTAGTCGACCTGGACCAGCGGCAGCACCTCGCGCGTCCTCACCGGCCCCGACCGGAAGCGCCACTCGGTCTGCGTCGCCGTCGACGTCGTCGCCCAGGTGTTGGGCGCACGCCGTACGTCGAGACTCAGCTCGTACCAAGCACTCTTCGCCGGTACGGCGAACTGCGCCACGGACCAGTCCTTCCGACCGAGCTCCTTGCCACCACTCGTGAGCCTCAGCAGCGTCTCGTCCCCGCGCATATCGCTCCAGCCGTAGATCGTCCGGTCGCCGTTCACGTGCTGCGGGATCGCGATCCGCAGCGCGTTCTCGAACCGCGCCACCGGCAACCCGTCGGCCTCGCTCCCGGCCGCGTCCGGAATCGCCGGCCGCGCGATCGGCGCCCACACCTCGCGGTTCACCCGCTCGTTCGGCCGGTAGCTCCGCGCCAGGCTGTACTCGACACCCGATTCGTTCCACTCCCCTGCCGATGTCTTCTCGTCCCAGCGCGTGCCCGGGTCGTCGGACGCCAGGTAGTCCGTCCGCGTCACCGGACCAGCCACCAGCCGGGTTGCTCCCAGGCCCGCGCTCACGCCGGACAGGTGCGCCGACCGCTGGTCGATGTGCAGGACGTTGGCGTCGACCCGGGGGAAGTTCGTGGTGACGACCGCCGGACGCAGCTTGGCGAAGTCGTAGGTCAGCGCACCCTTGACCTGCTGCGGCGCGACCGCGAGGTCGTAGCGGTAAGTGCTGTCCTTCAGACCGGTCAGCTTCAACTGGACGGGCCGCTGCTTCAGGAGCTGCAGCAACTTCGCGCCCTCCGGCTGCCGGAGCAGGTAGAGCGGCACGTCGACCCAGGCGCTGTCGCTCCAGAACCCGGGCTGCTCGTTGTACAGGAAGACCGCTTTCGCGCCGGCCGCCTTGGCCGCCTCGACCTGGCCGAAGGTCTGGTCGTAGGCGCGCCAGCGGATCAGCGCGATCTTGCCGCGGACGTCCTTCAACTCCTCCGGCCGCCCGTCGCCGGCGTTGACGAGCGGCAAGGTCTCGGCGCCGACGTACCCGAAGATGTCGTTGCCGTCCCGCGGTGTCGGCAGCCGGAAGCCACCTGCGCCGAGGACGTCGGCGGTCAGCTTCGGCTGCGCGAGGTCCCAGCGCTGGACCGCGCGGACGGATCCGTCCCGCACCTTGCCGAAGTCACCGACGTACACGTTGCCGCTGACCTCGCGGTCGTAGCCGAATCCGGACACGGCCTCGCGGTCGCCCACCTTGCGGTGCCAGGCGATCCCGAAGTTCTCCAGTTCCGCACGCTGCGGTGTCTTCACCGTCACCGGTTGCGCCGTGCGGGCGTCGAAGACGAGCGTCCGGTCGCCATTGATCGTCACCTCGGGCGCGCCGAGCAACGCGACGCCGTTGACCCAGTCCGCCTGGTCGGCGCTCATCACGTACACCATCACGGCGTACCTGCCGGTCGGCACGTCCAGCGTGCGCTGACCGTTGTCGTCGAAGACGACGGCGTTGACGTCACCGGTGTCGAGATTCCAGAGCTGGACCCCGCTGTTGGCCGCGACGGTCGGCCGCGCGGGTTTGCCGTCGCGACCGATCCCCTGGACGGTCACCTGGTGCAGGCGACCACCGGCGGCAAAGCCCAAGCCTGTCCGGTACGACGTGACGCCGGCCTCGGCGCCGCCTGCTCCGCCGCGCTCTCCGGCGACCCGAGCAACCAGCTCCCCCGCGTACTTCGCGGGCCCGGTCTTCGCCAGGTCCAGCCGCACGGTCGCCGCGGCAGACCCTCCCGCCGGTACTACAAGCCTTCTCGGCGTGACAGCGAGGGACGCGGTGACGCCGGCCGGCGACTTGGCCTCGACCGACAAGTCCAGCGTCACCGCCCGGCCGGATGTGTTGCTGTAGGCAACCTTCCGCTCGACCGGCTTCGGCGCACTCCCGGTCCACGACACGTCACCGAAGTACACGTTCGCCGTGTCGGCCAGGATCTTCGGATCCAGCGCCCGCGGAATGTCGATCCGTCCCAGCCCCTGCGCCGCCGTCGCTGTGCCCTTGCTGGGAACCGCCGTCGTCGCCAGCGCCGCCTTCAGCTGCTGCCCGGTCCACTCCGGGTGCCGCTGCGCGAGGATCGCCGCCGCGCCGGCGACGTGCGGCGTCGCCATCGACGTACCGCTCATCGCCGTGTAGTGCTCACCGACCACGTGCCCCTGCTCGGTCCCGGCCGCGCGCGCCGCCACGATCTCGACGCCCGGCGCGGTCACCTCCGGCTTGAGCGCGCCGTCGCCGAGTCGCGGCCCACGGCTGGAGAACGGCGCGAGCTTGTCGTCGCGATCCACCGCGCCGACCGTCAGCGCGGCCGCGGCCGTGCCCGGCGTACCGACCGACTCCTCGGTCCCGGCGTTGCCCGCGGCAATGACGAACAACGTACCGCTGGACTTCGACAGCCGGTCCACGGCCTCGCTCATCGGGTCCGTCCCGTCCGACGGCAGACCGCCGAGGCTCATGCTGACGACCTTCGCGCCTTGCTGGACGGCCCACTCCATTCCGGCGATCGCTTCGGAGTCGAGCCCGCCGCCGTTGTTGTCGAGGACCTTTCCGACCAGCAGTTCCGCGCCCGGAGCGACACCCTTCCGCTTCCCGCCGGACGCCTTACCGAGCCCGGCGACGGTCGACGCGACATGGGTGCCGTGCCCGTGGCCGTCCTGGACCGCCTGGTCGGGGACGAAGCTGGCCTCGCCGATCACCTTCTGCTGCAGATCCGGGTGGCCCGCGTCGTACCCGGTGTCCAGCACGGCGACCTTCACCCCGCGGCCGTCGTACGACGAACGCCAGGCGATCGGCGCGCCGATCTGCGCGGTGGAGCGGTCGAGCGTCGCGTGCGTGCGGCCGTCGAGCCAGATCTTGCCGACGCCGCTCGCGCTGCTCAGCGTCCGCGGACCCGCGATCCCCTGCCAGAACTGCTTGGCCTCGGACTTGTCGATCGAGACCGCGGTGGTGCCGACGCTCGCCAGCGTCATCCGCCGGGTCGTGCCCTCGGGAGCGGCCGGCGCGCTCGAGCCGCTGAGCAGGACGGGCAGCTTGGCCGTGCTCGCGTCGTCGTACCGCTGTGCCGCCAGCAGGCTGAGGTTGAACAGGCGGCGGTCCAGCTTCCCGGCGGTGAACAGCGGGTACGCCGCCGCCGGGACGACCGTGAGCTCGCCGTCGAAGTCGCCGAAGTAGTAGTTGCTGCCGTCCACCAACCGGCCGCTGCGGCTGCCGTCGGCGGAGATCGTCAGCTCGGCGACGTCACCGGTGACGAGGGTGATCCGGTACGTCGACGCACCGGGCGTCGCGTGACCGGTGGCGCCGGGAGGGGTTTGGGGAGGGGCTCCGGCGCCACCGGTGGTCTGTGCTTGGGCCTGGATCGGTACGGCGACCGCCAGGGCGCCGACGATCACCGAGCCGAACATGCTGGTCGCGCGACGTGACCACCGCATTGTCTGCCTCCTCACGGGGGCCCGACGGGCGCGGGGCCACCGCCTGCGAGCCTGGCAGTTGCCCTCGGCCACGGTCCACGGATCCGGCTGACCTGAACCCGTCATGACCGGTACCAGTCACCAGACCCCGTACGGCCCTGCGCCTCTCCCCTCCCCGGTTGGGCCCTCACCCGCAACCGCAACCGAAGCGAGACCGCATTTCATGGGTCAACCCATCAAATGGACCGTTGGCCCACCGAATTCCGGTGGGCCAACGGTCCAGTCGGTGGGTTGACCCACCAAATGCGCTGAGTGCTGGGTGCTGGGGTCAGGCGAAACGCTTGGCGACCCGCTCGACGCGGTCGACCAGGTCCAGGTCGTAGGCGACACCGGGGACGTAGAAGATCACGTAGTCGGCGCCGGCCTCGAGGGCGGCCTCGACCTTGAGCGCGATCTCGTCCTCGGTCGCGATCGTGTTGTCGGCGCTGAACTTGTCCCAGTTCTGCGGCCCGCGCGCCTTCTCGGTGGCCTTCTTCGGGTCGTCGCCGGCGTCGATCGGGAACACGTTCAGCCCGGTCGACTTGGTGATCTCGTCGTAGTCGCGACCGACCTTCTCGCAGTGGCCGCGCAGGATCGCGACCTTCTCCTTGATCACCTCGGGGTTGCCGCCGCCGATGTTCGCGGCGTCGGCGTACTGCGCGACCAGCTTCAGCGTGACCTGCGGTCCGCCACCACCGATCCAGAACTGCGGCCGGGTGTTGCCGGCGCCCTTCGGCAGGTTGATCGGGGCGTCGATCGAGTAGTGCTTGCCGTTGTAGACCGGCTTGTCCTCGGTCCACATCTTCCAGATGATCTCGGTGGCCTCACGGAACGCCGCCATCCGCGGCTTCACGTCGGTCCACTCGTAGCCGTAGGCCTTCCACTCGTGCTCGTACCAGCCCGCGCCGATCCCGGCGTACAGGCGGCCGTGGCTGGCCACGTCGACGGTGGACGCGATCTTCGCGTAGAGCGCGGGGTTGCGGTACCCGTTGCAGCCGACCATCTGGCCGATGTTCACCCGCTGGGTGTCGCGGGCCAGCGCGGCGGTCGCCGACCAGCACTCGAAGGTCGTGTTGTCACTCGGCTCCGGCACGGTGTGGAAGTGGTCGAACAACCAGATCGAGTCCCAGGATCCCTCGTCGGCCCGCTTGGCGACGTTCGTCATCGCCTCCCACTGCTCGACCGGGTCGGCGATCTCGGTCAGGTCCATCTTCCAGCCCTGCGGAACAAAAATCCCGAAACGTGAAGTCATACCCCCATCCTTTCCCGGCCCACTGAACCGGTCCACCACCTGACGGACGGAGTTCCTTCTCAGTTCCAGCACCGTGGTTTCTCAATCAGCCCGAACCCAGGACCCGCGGGCGACGTCGTACTCCGACGATGAACACCTTCGACCGCCTCTTCGCCACCGCCGGACCCCTGATCGCCGCCGGGCGGCACAACGTCGAGATCCCCCTCGTCGAGAACGGCAACCGCTGGCCCGTCAGCGCGGCCTTCACCGTCGACCCGGCCGACCCCGTCGCCCACCGCCTGGACGCGTTGACCCGCGAGGCCGCCTCGATCGCCGGCCCCGGCCACTTCCAGACCGGCCAACTGGGCTCTGCCCACCTCACCATCCGAGCCCTCGAGCGCTACCGCGAGCAGGTCACCCCCGCGGACCCCGTAGTCCAGCGCTACACCACCGCCCTCCGCAGCGCCGCGTCCCAGGTCGCGCCGGTCCGCTTCACCCTCACCGGCCTGATCCTCACCCGAGGCACCGTGATGGTCTGCGCCCAGCCCCTCGACGACCACGCCGACCACCTCCAGAAGTTGTACGCCGAAGCCCTCGGCCCCGACGCCTGGCTCGAGGCCGACAGCCCGCGCGACATCTGGTACATCAACCTCCTCCACTTCGCCGCCCCCATCCCCTCCCCCACAGCCCTCCTCACCTGGGCCACCACCCACCGCAACCACCCCATCGGCGACCTCACCATCACCACCGCCGACCTCGTCCGCTTCCATCACGAGGAGGGTGTCCGCCCCCACCGCCGCCCCGAGACCCTGGTCAGCGTCCAGCTCGGTCAGCCCACCGTCCCCCGCCCGCGGCCTGCTTGACCTCGGTGGTGACTACTCGCCGGGCGGATATCCGGTCCGGCCCGCCTCCAGGGCGTCACCGATGATCTGGTCGAGTCCGGATCGACGAGCCGACCATCCGGTGGCCTGCTGGAACTTCGTGGAGTCGGCGGTCATGACCGGTGGTTCGGCGGCGGCCGGCTGATGCCGAACGGCCAAGGGTTTGCCCGTCAGTCGCTCGGTGGTCGCGATCACGTCGACGATCCTGGTCCGGCCACCACCACCGACGTTGTACGCCTGCCACGCGCCCCGCACGCACACCTCGACCGCGGCGAGGAACGCGTCCGCCATGTCGAGGACGTGGACGTAGTCGCGGACCGTCGTACCGTCGCCGTTGACCACCAACTCCTGGGCCCGGCCCTGCGCCACCGCGACCACCTTGGGGATCAGCCTCGCCTCGTCCCGGTCCGGATGCCCCGGCAGGCCACCGGCGACGTTGAAGGACCGCAGGCTGACTGCCCCGATCGCGCCGGTGGCGGCCAGGTCTGCCGCCGCACGGTCGGCGGCCAGCTTGCCGGCGCCGTACGGGTTAATGGGCTCGGACCGGGCATCTTCCGTGATCGGCTGCCGCGCGGGTTCGCCGTACACCGCGCAGGTCGAGGCGAGAATCAGCCTCGAACCCGGCCTGGCTTCCGCCAGCGCTTCGAGCAGCGACAGCGTTCCGCCGACGTTGGTCTGCCAGTACCTCACCGGATCGGTTCGGGACTCCCGAACCCGGACGGCTGCGGCCAGGTGGCACACCACCTCCGGCTCGACCTGTCCGACGGCCTTCCGGATCGAGCCGCCGTCGAGCAGGTCGCCGGCGACCCGCTCGATGCCTGGCGGGAGACCGGAGGCTCGGCGGGTCAGGCCGTGGACCTCGTGGCCGACTTCGGCGAAACGGCGGGCGACGGCGTACCCGACGAATCCGGACGCGCCGGTGACCAGGACCCTCAGCGGCCGCCACGGTTCGGGGATCGCCATGGGCTCATGATCTCAGTCGGGCGCCCTACACGACCAACGCCGTACGCGCTGCCGGTCTTGCGGTGTGAGAGCGCTCTAGTTCCGGAACCGGTGGGGTCTTGACCGCGGGGTTGGGAGGGCTGAGCATCGGGCGCGACACGGGTGTGAGGCGCCTGTGCGGAGAGTCAGGGAGTCGCCCATGCCCAGGTGGCCAGGGGTTCGTGTTCGGCGTCGGACGGTGGGGGTGACGGCTCTCGCGGTGGTGGCGGGGTTGTTGCCGTTGGGGGTGGCTTCGCAGGCTGCCGCGGATGACCCGGTGCCTACGGTGCTGGCGGCGTTCGAGGGGGCTGAGCCGTTCGCTTCGCCGCCCAACCCGGGGATCTTCGGGTGGGGCAGTGATGCTGACGACCCGCCGACCATGGAGCTGCAGGCTCGGGACGACGCGCCAGCTGGTGAGAAGGTCCTGCACGGGACCTACAACGTCAGCGGGTACGGCGGGTTCAGTCACGACATCACGTTCGACCAGAACCCGGGGAACTGGTCGGCGTACAAGGGGATCCGGTTCTGGTGGTACGGGCAGAACACCGCGCCGCTGCCGCCCGGGTCGGGCAAGCGGATCTTCTTCGAGATCAAGGACGGCGGCGCGAACGCCGAGGCGTCGGAGCTGTGGAACACCAGCTTCACCGACGACTGGCAGGGCTGGCACCTGGTCGAGATCCCGTTCAGCGACCTGGCCTACCGCGGCGACTACCAGCCGGTCGGCGGGATCGACCAGATCCTCAACCTGACCCAGATGTGGGGCTACGCGTTCACGATGCCGGTCGGGACTCCTGGTGAGTTCGCGATCGACCAGATCGAGATCTACGGCAAGGCCGACCCGGCGCTCAAGGCGAGTGTCGTCACCGACGCCGGTGTCTACCCGGTCAAGGAGGGCGGCACCGCGCAGGTCAAGGTGTCCGTCGCCACCACGGGCAGCACGCCGCTGGAGGAGCCGGTCACCGTCGACTTCCGCAGCGGCACCGGTACGGCGGGCGCCGACGACTACACCCCGGTCTCCGGCGCGTTCACCTTCCCGGCCGGTACGCCGTCCGGTACGTCGCACACCATCCAGGTGGCGACCCGCAAGGACCGGTCGGCCGAAGCCGCCGAGACGATCCCGGTCGAGCTGACCGTGACCGGCGCGAAGGCGCCGGCGACCCAGCCCGTGGTCGTGATCAACGCACACGACCTGCCGTACCTGAACGCCAAGCTCCCGGTGAAGACCCGGGTCAACGACCTCCTGAAAAGGATGACCCTGGCCGAGAAGGTCGGCCAGATGACCCAGGCCGAGCGCAACGCGGTCCGGACCAAGTCCGACATCGCGACGTACGCGCTCGGGTCGCTGCTGTCCGGCGGCGGCTCGGTGCCGACCCCGAACACGCCCGCCGCCTGGGCCGCGATGATCGACAACTTCCAGCTGAACGCGCAGGCCACCCGCCTGCAGATCCCGCTGATCTACGGTGTCGACGCGGTGCACGGGCACAACAACGTGATCGGCGCGACGATCCTGCCGCACAACATCGGCATCGGCGCCACCCGCGACCCGGACCTGTCCCGGCGCGCCGGCGAGGTCACCGCGACCGAGGTGCGCGCGACCGGCATCCCGTGGGACTTCGCGCCGTGCGTCTGCGTGGTGCGCGACGACCGCTGGGGCCGCTCGTACGAGGGCTTCGGCGAGGACCCGGCCCTGGTCAAGGCGATGGCGACCGTGATCACCGGCATGCAGGGCAAGGCCGACGGCAGCCAGCTGAAGCAGAACAACCACGTGCTCGCGAGCGCGAAGCACTACGTCGGCGACGGCGGTACGACGTACGGGTCGTCGACGACCGGGTCGTACAAGATCGACCAGGGCGTCACCGAGGTGACGAAGCAGGAGCTCGAGGCGATCCACCTCGACCCGTTCAAGACGTCGGTCGACCTCGGTGTCGGGACCGTGATGCCGTCGTACTCGAGCGTCGACATCATCGGCGACGACAAGCCGGCGGTGAAGATGCACGGCAACGCCGAGCTGATCAACGGCGTGCTGAAGGACCGGATGGGCTTCGACGGCTTCGTGATCTCCGACTGGCAGGCGATCGACCAGCTGCCGGGCGACTACGCGAGCGACATCCGGACGTCGATCAACGCCGGGCTGGACATGATCATGGTGCCGACCCGGTACCAGGAGTTCACCCAGGGCCTGACCACGGAGGTCACCGAGGGCCGGGTCGCGCAGTCGCGGGTGGACGACGCCGTCCGGCGGATCCTGGAGCAGAAGTTCAAGCTCGGCCTGTTCGAGAAGCCGTACGCCGACACCAGCAAGCTCGCCGAGGTCGGTGGCACCAAGCACCGCGCGGTCGGTCGTGAGGCGGCGGCGAAGTCCCAGGTGCTGCTGAAGAACGACGGCAACGTGCTGCCGCTGAAGTCGACGGCGAAGGTCTACGTTGCCGGGAGCAACGCCAACGACCTGGGCAACCAGCTCGGCGGCTGGAGCATCAGCTGGCAGGGCGGCTCCGGTACGACCACGACCGGGACGACGATCCTCCAAGGCATTCAGGAGAACGTGCCGACGGCAACCTTCAGCCAGGACGCGTCGGCTCCGCTCGAAGGCCACGACGTCGGTGTCGTGGTGGTCGGCGAACGCCCGTACGCCGAGGGAATCGGTGACGTCGGCAACGGTCACGACCTGCTGCTCACCGACGCCGACAGGGCATCGGTGGACAAGGTCTGCGCCGCGATGAAGTGTGTCGTGCTCGTGGTGTCCGGCCGGCCGCAGGTGATCGCGGACCAGCTCGGCGAGATCGACGCGCTGGTCGCCTCCTGGCTGCCCGGGACCGAAGGGGCCGGCGTCGCCGACGTGCTGTTCGGCAAGAAGCCGTTCAGCGGACGGCTGCCGGTGACCTGGCCGAAGGCGGAGACGCAGCAGCCGATCAACGTCGGCGACGCGTCGTACGACCCGCAGTACCCGTACGGCTGGGGTCTGACCACGCAGGCGGCCGCCCGGCAGAAGTTGCTGGACGCAAAGACCGCCCTGCTCCGCAAGGGCCTGCTGGACCCGAACGTGCTGGTCGCGGCGATCTCGATCGACGTCGCCCTGCACGTGAAGGACTGGTCCGGGCCGCAGGCGACGACCGCGCTGGCGGCGCTCACCGCGGCCGGCAAGGCGTTGCAGCGCAGCCGGGTCGACGGCTTCGCCGAGGACGACGCGGTCGTCGCGGCGGCCCGCTGGATCGCCCAGGACCAGATCGGGCAGAACCTGGACGCCTCGGTGTCCAAGCTCACCGCGGACGCCGAGCACCTGGCGTTGACCGGTGACCTGGGCGGTGCGATCGCGAAGCTCGCGGCGGCGTACAAGCTGAAGTAGGACAGACCAGTGGGGCCCGGCAGCTGCCTGCTGCCGGGCCCCACTGGTGTTCTCAGACCGAGATCAGCTCGCGTTCCGGACGCTCGCCGGCGCCGGCCTTGGCCAACTTGTTCGGCCACCAGGCCTTCCGGCCGAGCAGGACCAGGATCGCCGGCAGCATCACGATCCGGACCAGCGTGGCATCGACCAGTACGGCGACCGCGAGGCCGACGCCCATCTGCTTCATCTCGATCATCCCGAGCGTCGCGAAGAGCGCGAACACCGAGACCATCACCGCGGCCGCGCTGGTCACGACACCGGCCGACTCGGTGATGCCGCGGCGTACGGCCTCAGCCGGAGCGAGCCCGTCCTGCACGGCCTCGCGGATCCGGCCGAGCACGAACACGTGGTAGTCCATCGACAGCCCGATCAGGATCACGAACAGGAACAGCGGGATCCACGAGATCACGAACCCGGGCGAGGTGAAGTCGAGCAGCCCCTCGGCCCAGGTGTGCTGGAAGACCAGTGACAGCGCGCCGAAGCAGACCGCGACCGAGGCCAGGTTGAGCAGCGTCGTGACGATCGCGATCGCCGGGCTGCGGAAGGTGAACAGCATCATCAGCAGGGTCAGCCCGAGCACGAACGCGATCACGTACGGCAGCTTGTCGCGCTGGTTCGCGCCGTAGTCGACCCCGCTCGCGGTCTCGCCACCGACCGCCCAGGTTGCCCCGGGCACCTTGTCGAACGCCGCGGGCACGAGCGTGTCCCGCAGTTGGTCGAGCGCGGCCTTCGCGTCCTCACTGGTGTCCGGCAGGACCGAGACCAGCGTCAGTACGGCGGTGTCGCCCGACGTCCGGACGGCCTGGCCTGGCGGGACGACGAACTGCTGAGTCGCGACAGCCGACTGCTGCAGCGCGGTCAGCGCCTCGACCGGAGCCTTGCCGTCGGCCTTCGCGACGACGTCGTACGCCATGCCCTCGGACGGGAAGTTCGCCTGCAGCTGCTGCATCGTCTTCACCTCGGGAATGGTGCCCGGCAGGGTGTTCAGGCCACCCGGGTCGGTCTTCATACCGAGTGCCGGGACGGCGAGCGCGACCACCGCGACGGCCGACAGCAGGAGCGCGATCTTCGGGAAGCGCAGGACCGGGGCGACCAGGCGACGGCTGATCCCGCCGGGACCGATGCGTCGGTTGAGCCGCCAGATCAGCGGGACCCGGGGACGGTCGACGCGGTGGCCGAGCTTGGCCAGCAGGGCGGGCAGGACGGTGAGCGAGCCGAGGACCGCGACCGCAACCACGACGATGGTGGCGGTCGCCATCGAGGAGAAGACCGGGTCCTGGGCGACGTACAGGCCGGCCATCGAGACGATGACCGCGAGGCCGGAGACAACCACCGAGTGTCCCGACGTGGCCGCGGCGATCTCGACGGCGTCGACGGTGCTGTGCCCGCGGCGGCGCTCCTCGCGTTCGCGCTTGAGGTAGAACAGGGAGTAGTCGACGCCGACCGCCATGCCGATCAGCAGCACGACGTTGGCGACCGAGCCGCCGTCGGGGAACAGGTAGGACAGCGGCGCGTAGAAGCCGAGGGCCGCGCCGACCGCCGAGAACGCCAGCAGGACAGGGATTCCGGCCGCGATCAGGGCGCCGAAGACGAGCAGCATCAGCGCGAACGTGATCGGCAGGCTGAGCTTCTCGGCCTTGGCCAGGTCGTTGCCGACCTGCTTCCAGATGCCGGCGTCGAGCGAGGCGGCGCCGGTCTGCTGGATGCTCAGGCTCTGGTTGTCCTTCTGTACGTCGGCGGTGGCGGCGACGAGCTTCTCGACGTTGTCCGCGGCGTCGTCGGCGCTGCCCTTCAGCTCGATCGGGAGCAGGGCGGCCTTGCCGTTCTCGGACCAGACCGGGTCGCCGACGGTGTCGACGGAGTCGATCGCGGTCAGCTTCTGCTTCAGCTGCGCGAGCGCGGTGGTCGCCTCGGCTTTGTCGAGTGGTCCGTCGGGATCGGTGACCAGAACGGTCTCGCTCGGCTTGCCGTCGAGCCCCGCCTGCTGGATCAGCTCCGCGGCCTGGCCGGACTGCCCGACCCAGGTGTCCGCGTCCTTCGTCGTCTGCTTCGGAACCATCACGGACAACCCGACCGCGACGGCGACGAGGATCAGCCACAAGCCGATCGCCCGCCAAGGATGGGTAGCACTCCACCGCGCGGCCCGCACGGTCACGGATCCCCTGCTCATACTTGCGCCCTCTCGCCGACCCCGCCCGGGCTCTCTGCCCGCCTGGTGACGAGCCTGTCGGGAAAGCGAGCGGAACTCAGGAGACGCAGACCCCCACGAGGGGTGGAGGAAAGTCCACCCCGCAGTACGACGGAGACAGTCAGGCGGTGGCGGCCGGGGTGCGGGAGCGGAGGCGGCGGAGCATGCGGGGGTCCTCGAAGCCGACCACCCTCGACGCCGACTCCACCGTGGTGCCGTGGGCTATCAGGTGTTCGGCTCGTTCCAGCCTCAGGAGCTGCTGGTAGCGCAGTGGGGTGAGGCCGGTGGCGGCGGTGAAGACCCGGGTGAGGGTGCGTTCGCTGACGCCGGCGGATCGGGCGAGGTCGGCCAGCGGCAGGCGGTCGGCGTACCGGCTGTCGATGACGTCCTGGACGCGGTGCGCGAGATCGCTGAGGTGACCGCGGTGCCGGAGCATCGCGCTCTCCTGGAGCTCGTCGCCGTTGCGCCGGGCGTAAACGACCATCTCCCGCGCGACCCTGGCCGCCGCGACCGCGCCGTGCTCGACGGCGACCAGGTGCAGCGCGAGGTCGATCCCGCTCGCGATCCCCGCGGACGTGATCACCCGCTCGTCCATCACGTACAGGACGTCCCGCACGATGCTCGCCTTCGGGTACCGCGCCGCGAGCTCCTCGGTCAGGTCGTGGTGCGTCGTGTAGCGCCGCCCGTCGAGCAACCCAGCAGCACCCAACGCGTCGGCACCCGAGCAGACGCTCGCCACCGACCCGCCCGACGCATGATGCGTCCGCAGCACCTGCTTGGTGCGCGCCGAGATCGGCGGCCACGGCGACAACCGCGGCGACCGCCACCCCGGTACGACGATCAGGTCGTCCCGCCCGAGCTCCGGCCACGCCAAGGACGCCTTGACCGGCACACCCTGCGCGGTCGACACCTCCTCGACCTCGGCGACGTAGTGCAGCTCGTAGCCGTACCCGAGGTCGGCAGCCGTCGAGAACACCTGCGCCGGCCCGGCGAGATCGAGCAGGTGCAGTCGGGGGACCAGGAAGAAGACGACCTTGCGCATGATCCGGTCAGGATCCCACAAGGAGCCCGGCCTGCTCGTCGAGCGTCCGGATGGTGGCGAACCGTCCCGCCAGCGCGTACTCGGTCCGCTCCACGACCACCGCCGGCATCAGCGTCCGCGGGTCGGCCAGCACCTCGTCGAGCGAGGCGTCCGCGGGCAGCGTCCAGTGCGGCAGCGGCGTCGTCGCGGTCGCCTCGGTCACGAACACCACGTCGTACCCGAGATCGGACGCGACGCGCGTGGTGGTCTCGCAGCACTGCTCGGTCCGGATCCCGCTGATCACCAGCTCGCGGATACCGTGCTGGGTGAGCACCTGCTGCAGATTCGTGGTGGTGAAGGCGTTGTGCGACGTCTTGCGGATCACCGGCTCGCCGTCGCGCGGCTCGAGCCCCTCGATCAACCGGACGTGCCCGTTCGCCGGGTCGAAGGCGCCGCCGGTCCCGGGCTCGGTGTGCAGCACCCACACGACCAGGTCCCCGCGCTCGCGCGCGGAAGCGACCAGCCGGTTGACCCGGTCGGCGATGTCGGGATGGTTCACGGCCTGCCAGTTCGGCCGGACGCGGAAGGACTCCTGGACGTCGATCACGATCAGCGCTGTCTGTGTCATGCCTCCAGCCTCGCCGTACGACGGACGCCGCGACAGGCACCATCGCGCCCCGCGGCGGACGGATCCGGTCAACGCCTCGCCGACACCTCCACCGATCCGCCAGTCATCGGACGAATGCGAACGGTTACGAACTGTTCCAAACATCGCGCCTCGGTGCTTACAGTGCCCGAGGCGGCGTGGAAACGCTCTCGCCGCTCACCGCCCAACCGACCGAGGGGACTTCATGACTGACCACCTGCCTCGTCGCCATGTCCTGCGAACCGCCGGCGCGCTCGGCCTCGGCGCCGTCACGGCCGGGGCCCTGACCAGCCCCGCCGGTGCTGAACCGGCGGCTACTACAGTCGCGTCCATGGGTTCACACCACGGCCGCCTGTCCATCCGCAAGGACCCGTTCGGCACCACCCCGGAAGGGGTCGGCGTCGACGTGTACACCTTCAGCAACGGTCGGGTGACCGTCTCGATGCTGACCTGGGGTGCCACCATCCAGCGGGTCGAGACCCCGGACCGCCGGGGCCGCACCGAGAACATCAGCCTCGGCTTCGACAACCTGCCCGACTACGCCGAGCTCAGCCCGTACTTCGGCGCGACCATCGGCCGGTACGGCAACCGGATCGCCAAGGGCCAGTTCTCGATCGACGGGAACAAGTACCAGATCCCCGTCAACGACGGCGAGAACGCGTTGCACGGTGGCACGCTCGGCTTCGACAAGCGGGTCTGGAAGGCCAAGGTCGTGCAGACCCCGTCGCACGTCGGGGTCGCGTTCACCTACGTCAGCCCGGACGGCGAGATGGGCTTCCCCGGCACGTTGACCACCACGGTCACGTACACGCTCGACTTCGACGACGACCTGCGGATCGACTACCACGCGACCGTCGCCGGCAAGCCGACGATCGTGAACCTGACCAACCACGTCTACTTCAACCTGGCCGGTGAGGGCAGCGGCTCGATCGAGGGCCACGTGCTCGAGCTGAACGCACCGTCGTACACGCCGGTGGACTCGGGCCTGATCCCGACCGGCGAGATCGCGCCGGTGGCCGGTACGCCGTTCGACTTCCGCCGGCCGACCGCGATCGGCAAGCGGCTGCGGGACGACCACCCCCAACTGGTGATCGGGCGTGGCTACGACCACAACTTCGTGCTGGGCGGCAAGGCCGACCACGACGGGCTGCGGTTCGCCGGCCGGTTCTGGGAGCCCGACAGCGGCCGGACGGTCTCCGTCCGTACGGCGGAGCCCGGCGCGCAGTTCTACAGCGGCAACTTCCTCGACGGCACCTTCCAGGGGATCGGCGGCAAGACGTACCGCCAGGGTGACGCGTTCGCGTTCGAGACCCAGCACTTCCCCGACTCCCCCAACCAGCCCAACTTCCCGTCGACGGTCCTGCGCCCCGGCCAGACCTACGCGACCCGGACGATCTACTCCTTCGGCACCAAGTAGTCCGTCGACCCCGGGGCCGGGCGCCCCGGGGTCGCAACTTTCGGTGGACAAGGGAAGGGCCGCTCGGGGGACGTGCGGGACGGTGTGGTTCGCGAAGAGTTGGTCGCGTCCACACATCGTCCGGAGGGAATCTCGATGCGATCCGCAGTTCCGTTGACCGTTGGTGCCGCCTTGGTGGCCGCCACTCTGGTGCCGGGGGTGTCGCTGGCCGAACCCGCGGCAGCCGCCGGGATCACGTGGGAGAAGTGTCCGGCCGACATCTCACCGGTGCCGATTCCGGAGGGGATGCAGTGCGGGACGCTGAAGGTCCCGCTCGACTATCGCGCGCCGAACGGCAGGACGATCGACATCGCGGTCTCGCGACTGGCGAGCAAGAAGCCGGACCAGCGCCGCGGTGTCCTGCTGACCAATCCCGGCGGCCCCGCGCCCGGGCAGAACTATCCCGCGTTCCTCGTCGCGATGGGGCTTCCGCAGAGCGTGCGCGACGCGTACGACGTGATCGGGTTCGACCCGCGCGGCATCGGCAAGAGCACGCCGGTGACCTGTGACCTCACCGCTGAGCAGCTGGCCTCCGGCAACATTCCGCCGTACGCGAAGAACGCCGCCGACGTGACCAAGCGGGCCGCCGAGGTGAAGCAGATCGCGAAGCAGTGCGCGACCTCGAAGACCGCGTGGATGCTGCCGCACGTCAACCCCGCCAACACCGCCCGCGACATGGACTTGATCCGCGCCGCGCTCGGCGAGCCGAAGATCTCGTACGCCGGTGCGTCCTGGGGCACCCACCTCGGCGCGGTCTACACCACCTTGTTCCCCGGGCGCAGCGACCGGATCGTGCTCGACAGCAACCTCGGCCCGGGCGGCTGGGACTACCCGAGCGACCGGCTCTGGTCGCAAGGCGTCGAGGACCGCTTCCCCGACTTCGCGAAGTTCGCCGCGGCCAACCACCGCGAGTACGGTCTCGGCCGGACGCCCGCGCAGGTCAAGGCGAAGTACTTCGAGCTGGCCAAGCGGCTGGAGAAGAAGCCGGTCCAGACACCGGACGGCCCCTTCGACAGCGGCGCCTTCCGGCTGCTCAACTTCGGACTGCTGTACGGGCCGACGCAGCTTCCGCTCCTGGCGACCATCTGGCGAGCCCTGGACGCGAACCAGCCGCTGCCCCCGATCCCCGGAGACGTCGCAAATCCCGAGAACCTGATCTCCGGCCGCTACTACATGATCTGCAACGACGCCTACTGGCCGAAGTCCGTCAGCACCTACCAGCGCGCGGTCGCCGCCGACCGGATCAAGTACCCGCTGTTCGGCGCTGCCGGAGCCAACATCACCCCGTGCGCCTACTGGCCCGAGCCGACCGAGCCGCCGGTGCGCATCACCGACCACGGCCCGTCCAACGTGCTGCTGGTCCAGAACCTGCGCGACCCGGCCACCCCGCTGGCCGGTGCTCGTCAGCTGCGCAAGGCCTTGGGCGACAGGGCCGCGATGGTCACCGCCGACCAGGGCGGGCACGGTGTCTTCCCCGGCGGCAAGAACCGCTGCGCGAACCACGCGGTGACGACCTTCCTGACCACGGGCGAACGCCCGGCCAGGGACTACCACTGCACGGCCGACGCCGAGCCGCGGTGATCGCTCAGGCGTTGACCTTGACCGGGTAGTCGCGGAGCTCGATGTCGTTGGCGGCCTTGTCGGCGTACTTGGTCATCAGCTGGAACATCCGTGACCCCAGGAACCAGTTGCGCAGCTTGATGCCGGTCGCTGTCCTCGGTGCGAGGAAGCGGCCGGCGTTGCTGTTGCCGGCGATCTTGGCGTAGCGCTTCATGATCTCGTCGTACTGCGCGAAGGCCGCCACGTGGTTGCCCTGCGCAACAGCCAGCTCACCGGCGAGAACGTAGGCGCCGACGACCGCGAGCCCGGTCCCGAACCCGCCCAGGGTGTTCCCGTACGCCGCGTCGCCGACCAGCGCGACCCGGCCCTTGCTGTACCTGCCGTTCAGCCGGACCTGGCTGAGCGAGTCGAGGTAGAAGTCCTCGAAGCCGTTCAGCTCGTCGAGCATCCGCGGGACCTGCCACCCGACGTCGGCGTACCTCCCGCGCAGGACGGCGCGCTGGGCGTCGGTGTCGTCGCGGCTGTAGTCGAGCTCGGGCGACGCGAACATGTAGAGCTGCTGGGCCTTCGAGCCGCCGGTGACCGCGAGCCGGCCGGGCACGTTGTGGCCGTAGGCAACCTGTCGCTCCTGCGACCCGTTGCCGCTCCAAGGACTCGCCCCGGCGACGCAGTAGTAGTGGCCGAGGTACTTCACGAAGTCCTGCTCCGGACCGAAGGCCAGCTTGCGGACGCGGGAGTGGATGCCGTCAGCACCGATCACGAGGTCGAAGGTCCGGTCCGGACCGTGCTCGAAGGTGACCTCGACGCCGTGCTCGGTGTCGACGAGCGTGCTGATCGAGTCGCCGAAGAGGTACTCGCACTCGTCGGCGGTCCGCTCGTACAGGATCTCCGAGAGGTCGCCGCGCAGGATCTCCACGTCGCCGCCGGTGAACTCGCCGGACGCGATCGCCAGCTGCTTGCCGTCGGCATCGACGAAGACGGTGTCCGTGGTGCCGGTGCGGCGCCGGCGGACCTCGTCGAGCACGCCCATCCGCTCGAGCACGGTGAGGTGGGTGCGGCCCTTGAAGTCGACGGCCTGGCCGCCGCGGCGCAGCTCGGGCGCACGCTCGACGACGGTGACGTCGAACCCGTACCGGTGCAGCCAGTACGCGAGAGCGGGTCCGGCGATGCTCGCGCCGGAGATCAGGACGGATTGGGCCATGACGGCCTCCCTAGAACTGTGTCTGGTGAAATCTGTTTCCGGTGGACACGAATTAGAGTATGGTAGACACAGTTCGACGTCAACACCGATTCCGAGGAGGCCCGCGATGCCGGCACCGACTGCGCTCGAGCTGCTCTGGGGCACGCAGCAGCGCGCCCGGCGAGGACCGAAGCCGGCGCTGTCCCTCGACCGGATCGTCGGCGAGGCGATCGCACTGGCCGACGCGGAAGGGCTGGCCAACCTCTCGATGCAGCGCCTGGCCGAGCGCCTCGGCTTCACCAAGATGTCGCTCTACCGGTACGTCCCCGGCAAGGCCGAGCTGACCGCGCTGATGCTCGACGCGGCGATCGGTACGCCGCCCCCTCCGACTCCCGGCTGGCGTGCCGGGCTGCAGATCTGGGCGAACACGATCTTCGCCCGCTACAGCGCCCATCCGTGGACGATCGACCTCACCACCGGCCAGCGCCCGGTCGGCCCCAACGAGCTGGGCTGGATGGAGACCGCGCTCACCGCGCTCGACGGCACCGGCCTCACCGGGTCGGAGCGCCTCGACACGATCGTCCTGCTCAACGGCCACGTCCGCAGCCTGGTCGAACAGCTCGCCCCGCCGAACACGTCCGACGACGTCTATGCCACCCAGCTCGCCGAAACGATGAGCGCCGTCGGACACCTCTACCCCGCCGCCACCGCCGCCTTCGCCGAAGAATCCGCCAACGGCCACCCCGGCAACGCCCTCCAGTTCGGCATCGACCGAATCCTCGACGGCCTCGCCGTACTCATCGACCGCCGCGGGCTAGCCTCACCGGCATGACCGTCCTCGCCGACTACGACCCCGCCTGGCCCACCCAGTACGCCGACATGGCCGCCCACCTGACCGCAGCCTTCGGCGACTCGGTCGATGCCGTCGAGCACATCGGCAGCACCGCGGTCCCCGGGCTGGTCGCCAAGCCCGTCATCGACATCGCCGCCCGCGCGGTCACCTTGGACGCCATCGACGACAAGCCCCTCGCCGCGCTCGGCTTCGAGCACAACCCCGACGGCCCGCCCAACCGCCGTACCTACACCCGGGTCGTCGGCGGCGTGCTCACGCACAACCTGCACGTCTTCCCCGCCACCGCGTGGGACCACCTCAACCAGCGCCTGCTCCGCGACTACCTCCGCGACACCCCCGACGCCGTACGCCGCTACGCCGAGCTCAAGCACACCCTCGCCGCCGAAGGCCTCACCGGCTTCGACTACACCAAGGCCAAGACCACCCTCATCCAGGAACTCACCGACGACGCCCGGGCCCGTCGCGGTCTCCCGTCGGTGCCGGTCTGGGAGTCATGACGCCTGGTAGACGCCCTCCGGGAGCGGGGTCGCGATGATCGCGGTCAGGGCGGTGCGGGCCGTTTCTAGCGAGGTGATGGTCGCGGTGATGCGGTCGCGTTCCTTCTCGAACTGAGGGACGAGCTCGGGGCAGATCGCGACCAGGTCGCCGTTGGACTCGGTCATGCACGGGAGGAGCTCGGCGATCGTGGTGGTGCCGAGGCCGGCGCCGAGCAGGATGCGGATGTGGCGGACGCGCTGGACGTCGGCCTCCTCGTACACGCGGTAGCCCGTCGACGTGCGGTCGGGGGCGAGCAGGCCCTGCTCCTCGTAGTACCGCAAGAGGCGGCCGCTGACGCCGGTCCGGCGGGACAGTTCACCGATGCGCATCTGGTCTCCCGAGGTTGACTCTCACACTGATGTGAATGTCTAGCGTGCCGGACATGACCGACAATTCCCCAGGCAATTCCCGCACACCCGTCACCGTCCTGGGCTTGGGCCCGATGGGCCAGGCGCTCGCCGCCGCGTTCCTCGCCGCCGGCCACCCCACCACCGTCTGGAACCGTACGCCGGGCAAGGCCGCCGGCCTGACCGGTGCCGTGGTCGCCGCGAGCGCGGCCGAAGCCGTTGCCGCGAGCCCCTTGGTGGTGGTCTGCGTGATCGACTACGACGCCACCGACGCGATCCTCGACTCCGCCGCCGACGAGCTGACGGGCCGCACCGTCGTCAACCTCACCGCCGACACTCCCGAGCGCGCCCGCCGTACGGCGGAGTGGGCGGCCGCGCACGGCATCGACTATCTCGACGGCGCGATCATGACCCCGACCGTCACCATCGGCGGACCCGACGCGGTCTTCCTCTACAGCGGCCCACGATCCCTGTACGACGACCACTCGCCGACGCTCGCCGCGCTCGGCGGAACCGCGACCCACCTCGGCGAGGACCCCGGCCGGGCGGCGGCGCACGACGTCGCGCTGCTCGGCATCTTCTGGACCGCGATGACCGGCATCATGCACGCGTTCGCGCTGGCCAAGGCGGAGAACATCGCGGCCGCGGACCTGGCCGGCTTCGCCCGCGGTATCAGCGACCTCCTGTCGCCGAGCCTGGACGCGCTCGCGGCGAACGTGGACAGCGGCAACCACCCCGGCACCTTCTCCAACGTCACCTCGGCGGCGGCCAGTCTCGAGCACATCATCCATGCCTCCGAGCGCAACGGCCTGGACGCCGCTGTCCTCAAGGCCGCGCACGCACTCGCTCGGCAGGCGATCGAGGACGGCCACGGAGGTGACGACTACAGCCGCCTCGCCGACACGTTGCGCACCCACGCGACCCGCTGAACGCCCGCCGCGGCCGCCCACGCGACCCGCTGAGACGCCGAGCGAAGGGTCACCTAAGTACATAGGGTCGAGCCATGACGGAGACCGTGCTGAACATCCCGTTCGACGACGCGTTCCGGTTCGATCCCTCGCCGACCTTCGCGGAGCTGCGCGAGAACCGGCCGGTGGCGCGGGTGCGGACGCTGGCCGGCGCTGAAGTCTGGCTGGTCACCCGGTACGACGACGTGAAGCTGGTGCTGGCCGATCCGCGGTTCTCGCGGGCCGCGGTGGTCAAGCAGGGCGCGCCGCGGGTCGCGCTGGCCAAGCCGATGCCGAACAGTCTGACCACGACCGATCCGCCCGAGCACACCCGGCTGCGCAAGCTCGTCTCGACCACGTTCGCGCACCGGCGGATCGAGCGGACCCGGCCGTGGGTCGCCGAACTGTCGGCGCAGCTCGCGGACGACGTCGCGAAGGCCGGGGACGGGGCGGACATCCGGCAGCTGGTCGCACTGCCGTTGCCGATCCAGGTGATCTGCCAGCTGCTCGGCGTTCCGTACGACGACCGCGAGCAGTTCCGGGAGTGGACCGAGCTCGGCTACAGCATGAAGATGGCCGAGAAGGACCTGGTCGAGAACGCGATGACGGCGCTGACGGCGTACATCGAGGAGCTGGTCGACCGCAAGCTCGCGAACGCCGAGCAACCGGCCGAGGACCTGCTCGACGAGTTGGTCCGGGCGCGGGAGGAAGGCGATCGGCTGAGTCAGGAAGAGCTGATGGCGTTCGGGGTGAACCTGCTGGTCGCCGGGCACGAGACGTCGGCGAACCAGATCTCCAGCTGCGTGGCGACGTTGCTGCGCTGGCCGGAGAACTGGGCGCGGCTCGTCGACGACCACGCGCTGGTCCCGTCTGCGGTGGAGGAGCTTCTGCGCTTCAACCGCTTCTCGGAGGTCGGTCAGCTGCGCGTCGCGGTCGAGGACGTCGAGCTGCACGGCGTACGGATCAAGGCCGGTGAGGGCGTGATGGCCGCGCTCAACTCGGCGAACCGGGATCCGCGCGCGTTCACCAATCCCGACGAGCTGCAGCTGGACCGCAAGGAGAACAAGCAACTCTCGTTCGGCTTCGGCCCGCACTTCTGCCTCGGCGCGCAGTTGGCCCGCATCGAACTGCAGGAATCTTTGCTGGCCCTGCTCCGCCGCTTCCCGAAGCTGTCGTTGGCCAAGCCTGCCGAAGAACTGGAGTGGCGACGAGTTCTGGTGAGCGGCCTCGCCGAACTCCCCGTCAACCTCGGAAACTGAGCGGCCGCGGGCTTGCCCGCAGGCCTCGGGGCGGCGCTCCCCCCACAAACACCCGACCCCCGCTCCGGGCAGCCGGAGCGGGGGTCGGGTGAGAGGTTCAGTTCTGCGAGACCAGGTCGTGCTCGGTCTCGTACTGCTCGATGAAGCGGCTCGCCATCGGCTCGCTGCAGCCGATCGCCTCGGCCAGCTTCTTCGCGCTGCGCTCGTGACCTTCCGGCCAGTCCGACAGCATGTTCCACGCGCGCATCCGGCGCTTCTCCAGATCCGTCGGCTCGGCCTCGCTCTCGGCCGCGACGACCTTCGCGGCCGGCTTCGCCTTCGCGGGCTTGGCCGGCTGGGCGGCGACCGGCTCGACGACGACCGGCTCCGGCAGCACCGGCGGCAGCACGGACTCGACGACCGGCTCCGGTACGCCGGGGCGCGCGACCTGGTCGGCCGGCGCGAACGGCGACGGCTCCTGCGGCTTCTGCACCACCGGCGACGCCTTGACCGGCTTGCGCGATCCGTTGACCACGTGCTCGGCCTCGTCCTCGACCACCTCGGCCTCGGCGACCCCCTCGGCGTTGACCGGCGGGTCGACGATGGCCATCAGCTCGCCGGTCATCGCCTCGCCCCAGGCGTCCTCGTCGCGGATGTTGACGCCACCGTCGGCGCGTAGCTGCTGCGGCTTCAGCGTCTGCCCTTCGACGACCCAGACCGCGGCGCGCAGGTCGTTGCGCTCCTCGGCCGGCGGCTCCTCCGGCGGCGGCGAGATGGCGCGGGTCAGCTTGTTGGTGACGACCTCGTAGTTGATCCGCTCCTCGAGCATCCCGGCCAGCCGGTCCGCGTCGTAGGTCGTCTCGGCGATCTTGGCCAGCCGCTCGTCCTGGTGCTCCGACCGGATGTACTCCGCGACCGTGCCGGCGATCGCGTTCCGCCGGGCCGCGTTGCGGACGTGCTCGCGGGCCGCCCGCAGACTCTCGAACATCCCGTAGCCGTGCTCGATCGCGAGCGACCGGGCCTGCCAGGTCAGCCGCGGCTCGCGCATCCACTGCACGACGCCGTACACGGGTCCGGTGTTGGCCATCTGGCCCGACACCCGCAGCGCGTCGCGCCGCCGGGCCGAGCTGTGGATCAGCCAGAGCACGTAGGCGAACGCGGACAGGCCGCCGAAGCCGAAGGCCAGGAACCGCTCCTCCGGCCGCCAGTGGCCGACGACGTTGAAGACGAGGGCGACGATCGCCGCGAACAGCGACATCGCGCGGTAGGCGTAGGCCTGCTCGCCCTTGCGCCGGCGCAGGTCGGCGAGCGCCGCGGTCGCCACGCCGCCGAGCTCGATGACGGCGACGGCGGGGGTGACGAGGGCGATCTTCAGGAACGTCGAGAAGCCCTCGTCGGGCCAGGGGATGTGGGTGACGCCGGCCCAGACCTGGCCGACGAGTGCGGCGGTGGCCGCGGTGGCGTAGAAGGCGTAGGCGACCTTGTCCGCACCTGTGAGGGGTACGTTCGAGAGTTCGCCGGAACTGGCGCTGGTGGTGTTCTCCTGCAAGACGTGATCTCCTGACCGGTTTGGGCTCTCCGGCAGTTCGTCGGTGGTGGTCGTCGTACCGCGACCGTCTGGGCCTCCCCAGGCAAGTACTGCAGCGGCTGCACGAGGCTACCGGTTCCCGGGGCGTTCAGGGGAGGTGAATCCGTACAACGATTCCGTCCTACCCCGTGGACCTCATCTGTCCCGCAGGAAAACCCGCTTCCTGCGGAGCGCCCGAGTACGGAATCGTCTGCTTCAGTACTCTCCAACGCCTGCCACCCCCGCGACGTCACGCAAAGGACATCACATGGTCCGCACCCTGAGATCGTTGCCCCACCCCGACGGCCTGCGCGACCACCTCGCGGAGGTCTACGCACTGCCCTTCACCGGGTGCTCGCTGGTGCGATCGCTGGTCAACGACGTCTACCGGCTGACCACCCCGACAGGCGCCTACGTCCTCAAGCTGTACGCCGGTCGCCCGGTGGCCGAGATCCGTTGGGAGGCAGGACTTTCCGGTCACCTGCTCGGCAAGGTGGCGACCCCGCCGATCCAGCCGCTGGCCGACGGCGCGACGTGCGGCGCACTTGCTCTGCCGGAGGGCGATCGGCCGTTCGTGCTGACCGCCTTCGTCGACGGTCGCAAGCCGCAGCCGCCGTTCGGCGACGAGCTCTACCGGGAGTTCGGCGAGCTGATCGCGCGGTTCCACCTCTCGGCCTCGACGTACATGCCGGGACGCCGGGCCGCCGAGCACCCTGACGATCTCGACCGGCTGGTCGGGGAGATCGTGCCGCTCGTCTCGCCGGCCGACGCGGAGGTCGTCCGGGCACTGGCGGCCGCCGTACCGGGGAAGGTTGCCGAGGGCGCGAGTCGTGGGGTCCGGCACGGGGACGTGTCGATGGACAACGTGCTCGTCGCGCCGGACGGGCTCAACCTGCACGACTTCGACCTGGCCGGCGAGGGGTTCCTGGCGGCGGACTTCTGCGGGGTCGCCTCGACGCCGTACTGGCAGGCCTTCCGCGACGGGTACCAGCGGCATCGTGAGATCTCGACGGACGATCTCGCGGCGATCGACTGGCTGGGCGTCGCCGGGCGGATCGCGAACCTGCACTTCCACCTGGTCCGCAAGCCGCAGTGGTACGGCACCGAGTCGCGGGGCGAGGGCTGGGCGGCCGGCGAACTGGCGGAGCTTCGCCTGGCCGCCGGGCGCCTACTGTGAGGCCCAGGGAGCGTTGAGCTCGCTGAACAGCGCGAGGTTCTCGGCGGCCTGCTCGGCCCACTTGCTCACCTCGGCGACGACCGGGTGGCGTTCTTGGCCTTCGCCTTGCCAGGTGACGTACGCCGGGTCGATCAGATGCGGGGGCGTCGAGAGGCGGACGGCTTCGAGGACCTTGGTGAAGCCGCCGAGTTGTTCGAGCGGTGCGAGCAGCTCGACGCCGGGGTCTTCGCGGTGCTCGATCAGGTTGAGCAGGAGGTCGTCGCGTTCGTACGTCGTACCGGTGGTGACGCCGTCGACGGTCAGGTCGAGGCGGTCCGACGGATAGGTCAGTACGGCGCGGCCGCGCGATCCGTGCACGATGATCCGCGGGTCGGCACCCGGCGGCTCCGCGGCCAGGGTGAGCGCGGCAACGATCGTCGTCCCGCGGGTGGTGCGGATGCGGACGCTCGATGTGTCGTCGGACTCGATCGGGTTCGCGCGGTAGAGCTCGGTCTCCACACTGGTGACCTGCTCGGCCGCGCCTGATCCGTCGACCAGCAGCGCGGTCGCCGACGCGTGCGCGAACGCGTTGGTCACCGCACCGTCCACCACGGCGACGCCGTCCAGCTCGCGCCGCCCGGCCCACCGCGCGCGCTGCCAGTACTCCTGGGTCCGGATCCAGGTGCCCACGGCCCCGATCCCCCGCACCTCACCGAGCCGCCCGTCCGCCACCCACTCCTTCATCGTCCTCGCGGCCTTGGATCCGTGCACCTGAAACCCGACCTGGCAGGCCCGCCCGGTCTCCGCCACCACCTGCAACAGCCGACCGAACTCCCCAAGCGAAGCCGCCGGAGGCTTCTCCAGCAAGACATCCGCGCCGGCACGCAGAGCGAGCTCAGCCAAGGGGACATGGGTGTGAATGGGCGTGCTGATCACCACCACATCGACCTCGGCACCGGCGAGCAAGCTCGCCAGATCGGCGAAGACCTGTGTGCCCTCGGGCAGGTCCTCCACCCGGGTGACCCGCCCGCCCCCGGCTGCGCCGGGGGCGGGCGGGGAGGGGGAGGGCCCGGCGCCCCCGACGCCTGGCTCCGCCGGCGGGCTGAGCCGGGCGGCATCGCCTGGCTTCGCCGGCGGGGCGAGCTGGGGGTCGGCGACGGCGGCGAAGTGGATCCGGCCTGTGGTGTGCAGGTCGGTGCAGTGGCGGACGTGCGACGTGCCGTGCCCGTGCACGCCCACCACGGCGACCCTCGGCTTCACCATGAATCAGTTGCCTCCTGCACCGTTTACTTGGCGATCTCGTTGTTCATCTCGTCGAGGAACTTCTGGGCCGCGTCCGCGGGGGCGAGGCGGCCGAAGAGGACCTCGGTGGTGTAGCGCTGGATGATCTTCTCGACCTGTCCACCGCCGACCGGCGGGGGCGGGGACGGCTTGCCGAGCTCCTTGGCGATGCCTTGGATGAAGGCTGCGGAGGCGGCGTCGGCGGGCTGCAGCTTCGAGGCGACCGCGGCGCGGATCTCCGTGTTCGGCGGCACGCCGCGCTCGGCCAGCAGCAAGTTCCCGGCGGCGGTGCTGTTGGCCAGGTAGTTGACGAACTTGGCGGCCTCCTTCGGGTGCTTCGACCGCGACGAGATCGACCAGAACATCGAGCCCTTGTAGTAGGCACCGTTGTCGCTCGCCTTGCCGGTCACGCTCGGCAGCCGCAGCAGCTTGAGCTGCTGACCCGACGCCTTGCTCAGCGCGTTGAGCTGGTTGCTCCAGGAGTAGGCCATCGCCAGCTTCCCGGTCGCCATCCCGTTCTGGTCCAGCGGAGCGGTCATGTCCTGCGAGGTGAACTCGGGCGACGGCGTCGCCTTCGAGGCCTGCAGCGCGAGCAGGTCGGTGTAGAACTCGGCCAGCTTGTCCTTGCTCACCCCGAGCTTGCCGTCCTCGGTGAACAACGACTCCCCGCGCTGCCGGAGCCACATGTTCAGGCTGGCGTCGTTGGCCCCGTACGCCGCGGTGCCCCAGCCCTTGCCGTTCAGCTTCCGGCTGATCTCGGCCGAGGTCTTCGCGTAGTCGTCCCAGGTCCACGTGGTGTCGTCCGGGATCGCCACCCCGGCGGCCTTGAACACGGCCGGGTTCGCGACGATCGTGAACGCGTTGATGCCGGCGTTCAGCCCGTACAGGCCGCCGTCGAACTCGCCCGCGCCGAGCGTGTCCGGCTCGAACTTGCCGGTGTCCAGCCCGTCGGCCTTCTTCAGGTCGAGCAGCGCGCCGCGGTCGGCGTACTCGCGCAGGTACTTCTCGTCCATCTGGATCACGTCGGGCGCGTCGTTGGCGGCGACGGTGGTGGCGAGCTTGTCCCAGTAGCCGGCCCACTCGCCGAACTCGCCCTTGATCTTGATGTTCGGGTTCTCCTTCTGGAAGGAGTCGATCACCTGCTGGGTGATCTTGTGCCGGGTGTCGGACCCCCACCAGTTGAACCGGAGGGTGACCTCTCCACCGGCGGAGTCGCCACCGCCACCGCCGGAGTCACCTCCGCAGGCGCTGGTGGCCAGCAGGGCGGCGGCCATCGCGACGGCGGCCAGGGCCCGCACACGCCGGCGCGGCGGTGCGGTCAGTCGGGGTAGCGGCCTCATGGTGAACCTTTCTGATGAGCGGTACTGCAGAGCAGAACTACGGGGGACTACTTGATGCCGGTGGTCGCGATGCCCTTGATCAGGAACCGCTGGCCGAGCAGGAAGGCGAGGAAGACCGGGACCAGCGAGACCACCGACATCGCGAACAGCGAGCCCCACGAGGTGCTCGCGGTGGCGTCGACGAAGGCCCGCAGCGCGACCGGGACGGTGTACATCTTCGGGTCGGTCAGGTAGATCAGCTGGCTGAAGAAGTCGTTCCAGGTCCAGATGAAGGTGAAGATCGTGGTGGTCGCCAGGGCCGGCACCATCAGCGGCAGGATCACCCGCAGGAAGATGCCGCCCTTGCCGCAGCCGTCGATCCGCGCCGCCTCGTCCAGCTCGCGCGGGATGCCGCGGATGAACTGGACCATCAGGAACACGAAGAACGCGTCGGTGGCCAGCAGCTTCGGCACCACCAGCGGCAGGAACGTGTTGATCCAGCCGGCCTGGCTGAACAGGATGTACTGCGGCACGATCACCACGTGGATCGGCAGCATGATCGTGACCAGCATGATCGCGAACCAGAACCGCTTGCCGGTGAAGTTCAGCCGGGCGAACGCGTAGGCGGCCATCGAGCAGGACACCAGGTTGCCGACGATCGAGCCGAGCACGACGGCCGCCGAGTTCAGCAGGTAGCGGGTGAACGGTTCGGTCAACGCGTTCCAGCCGACCCGGTAGTTCTCGATCCGCAGGTCGCGGACCAGGATGCCGGGGTCGCGGAAGATCTCGTTGCCCGGCCGCAGTGAGCTGACCACCATCCAGATCACCGGGTAGAGCATCACCAGGGCGGTCGCGGCGAGCGCGACGTGGGTCAGCGCGGGCCGGACCCGCCGCCAGGCGAGCGTCGTACCGGAGCTGGCCGGGACCGACCGGGGCAGGGTCTCAGTCGTCATAGAACACCCAGTACTTCGAGGCGACGAAGTTCGCCGCGGTGAAGACCCCGATGATCACGAGCAGGAACCACGCCATCGCCGAGGCGTAGCCCATGTCGAAATTGCCGAAGCCACGGTCGTAGAGGTAGAGCGTGTAGAACATCGTCGAGTCCGACGGGCCGCCGGTGCCGCCGGAGACCACGAAGGCCTGCGTGAACGACTGGAACGCGTGGATGATCTGCAGCACCAGGTTGAAGAAGATGATCGGCGTCAGCAGCGGCAGCGTGATGCTCGCGAACCGTCGCAGCGGGCCGGCGCCGTCGACGGAGGCGGCCTCGTAGTACATCGAAGGGATCTGCCGCAGGCCGGCCAGGAAGATCACCATCGGGGCGCCGAAGGTCCACACGTTCAGGACGACGAGCGTGCCGAGCGCCGTACTGGGGTCGGAGATCCAGCCCTTGCCGTCGAAGCCGAGCGGGGCGATCACCTGGTTGAGCAGGCCGTCGGTGCCGAACACCTGCTTCCACAGGATCGCGATCGCGACGCTCGAGCCGAGCAGCGACGGCAGGTAGAACACCGAACGGTAGAAGGCCATCCCGCGTACGCCGCGATCGAGCACGACGGCCAGCAGCAGGGCGACCGCGAGCTGGAGCGGCACCGAGACGAAGACGTAGGTGAAGGTGACCTGCAGCGAGTTGTGCAGCCGCTGGTCGGACAGCATCCGGGTGAAGTTCTCCAGGCCGATCCACTCCGGGGCCTGGATCAGGTTGTAGTCGGTGAACGCGAGGTAGAGCGACGCGATCATCGGTCCGACGGTGATGACGAACAGGCCGACCAGCCACGGGGACAGGAAGAGGTAGGCAGCCACGTTGTCTTTTTTCTGCCCACTCACTTTCTTTCCTCCAGAGAGTATTGGACGATTCATGGAAAGCGTTTACCCGGAGCGGTTAAACTAATGCAGTGAACCGGTTCGGACAAGACCTCGCCGGACAGTCAAGTGACCGATTCCGGACACCTGCGAAGTCTTGACAGCGCAGCACCACCGAAGAACAGTACTGGGCATTTGGCAATCGCTTTCCGAGTCAGTGGAGGCTTCATGCAGCGTCGAACTTTTCTGGCCGGATCGCTCGCCGGACTGTCTGCCGGGACCGTTCTCCCCGGACTGACCGGTACGGCGAACGCCGCGCCGGCCGCGGCTGCCGACGAGGAGCTGCTGACGCTTCTCACCCGCTTCAACGAGGCACAGATCCCGCTCGTGCTCGGCAACTACGAGAGCACCGGCGACAGCGTCCGCACGGTCGCCCGCAAAGCCCGCCGCCTGGTGTCGGGCTACATCTGGAGCCGTTCGCGGTTCCACCACGACGCCGCGCTGCTCACACCGCTGCGTTTCCTGGTCGACAAACTCGAGAGCACCCAGCACGACGACGGCACGTACGACGTGGGCAACCTGCACTCGCCGCCGGACAGCGCGTTCGCCGTCCAGGACTTCTGCACGGTCTACTCCTTGCTGGAGGCCGACGGCAGCCCGGACACCGAAGCCCACCGCGCGGTGCTCGCCCGCGTCATCCGCAAAGCCGGCCCGGCCCTGGCGACCGGTGGCGTGCACACGCCCAACCACCGCTGGGAGGTGTCGGCCGCGCTGGCCCGCACCCACCACCTGTTCCCGGACCGCCGGTACGCCGCCCGCATCGACGACTGGCTGGACGAAGGCATCGACGCGACGCCGGACGGGATCTACAGCGAGCGGTCCGCGACGTACGCCTCGGAGGTGACCAACCCGAGCCTGCTGACGATCGCCTGGTTGCGCCACAAGCCCGAGCTGCTCGGGTTCGTCCGCCGCAACCTCGAGGCGACGCTGCACCTGCTGGAGCCCAACGGCGAGGTCGACACGATCGCATCCCGGCGCCAGGACCAGAATCGGGTCCGCGAGGTCTGGTGGTACCTGACCCAGTTCCGCGAGCTCGCGCTGCACGACCGCGACGGCCGGTTCGCGACCGTTGCCAAGGACATCGAGCGCCGCGGGACCGGTGAGCTCGGCGACTTCCTGGCCGAGGTGCTCGAACGGCCCGAGCTGGCCGCCGTACTGCCAGATCCGAAGGCGGCACCGACCGACTTCGTGGCCGAGTTCCCGGCGCACGCGCTGGCCCGGGTCCGTCGCGGCGACCGTACGGCGACGATCTTCGGTGGCACCGACTTCCACGACATCCCGGTGATCGCGTCCGGGCTGTCCACCAACCCGACGTTCTTCAAGCTGCGCCAGGGCGCCGCGATCCTGGACTCGGTCCGACTCTCGCCGCAGTTCTTCAGCACCGGACACTTCCGCAGCGACGGCTTACGGCGTACGGGGTCGCGCACGTTCCGCCTGGGCGACGAGGTGAAGGTGCCGTACCACCTGCCGCTGCCCAAGCGGTACCGGCGCAAGGACGGCGCGTACCCGCTCACGCTCGACGGCCGGTTCTACGCGGCGATGGACTTCCCGCACCGGCCGAAGCAGTACCGGACACTGCGGACGTCGGTCACGGTCGCCGAGAGCGGCGACGGCTTCGACCTCACCTTCGCGCTGGACGGCTCGGAGGTCCCGTTCGCGATCGAGCTGTGCTTCCGGGCCGGCGGGACGCTCTCCGGGGTCGAGTCATTGGGTGCCCCCGGCAACTACCAGTTGGTCGAGGGCACCGGCGCGTACGCCGTCGGCACCGACCGGATCGAGTTCGGCCCCGGCAACGGCGCGACGCGCGTCGCGATGGACCCGGGCGAGCGCTACACCCAGCTCAACGGCTCGCTCGTCCCCGACGGCCAGCGCGTCTACGTCACCGGCCGCTCCCCCGGCCGGCTCACGCTCCGCCTGCGCACCTCCTCCTAGCCCGGCCCGCCGGCGCCCGAAGAGCCTCAGGTTCTTCGGGCGCTGTCGTCTGCTGATCTGCTAATTCGTATTACCTGGGATCTGTCCTCTTGACGGTCTAGGCTGGTCGCCCTACCGTTCCTGGGCAATACGTATTACTCAAGGGAGATCGACAGTGCGACTGACGCAACGGGACATCGCGCGGCTGGCGCGGGTGAGCCAGACGACGGTCTCCCTGGTGCTGAACAACCGCGCCGACGCGTCCGCGCGGATCCCGGCCGAGACCCGCGACCGGGTGCTCAAGGTGATCCGCGAGACCGGGTACGTCGCCGACCCGCTGGCCCGCCGGCTGCAGCAGCAGCGCAACCAGATCCTCGGGGTGTTCACCTACGAGTCGGTGTTCCCGAGTGCGAGCGCGGACTTCTACCACCCGTTCCTGAGCGGTATCGAGGAGAGCGCCGAGGAGCGCGGCCTCGACCTGCTGCTCTTCACCAGCGCGCCCGTCACCGACGGCCGCCGCCGCGTCTTCCACGCCAACAACCGCCTCCGCCTCGCCGACGGCTCACTGCTGCTGGGTCGTCACATCCCGGCCGAGGAGCTGGCTCGCCTGGTCACCGAGAACTACCCGTTCGTCTCGGTCGGCCGTCGCGACAACCCGGACAGCTCTGCTCTGGTCCCGTACGTCGGCGCCGACTACGTCTCCGCGACCGCCACTCTGACCGAGCGGGCTCGCGGGCTGGGGCACCAGCAGGTCGCCTTCGTCGGGCCCGGCGAGGGCGCCGAATCCTCCGCCGATCGTCTTCTCGGCTTCCGGCAGATCGCCGCGCGGGGACTGCACATCGCGCCGACCGACCGCCCGCTGACCGACGTACTGGACGAGCTGCTCGCCAAGGACGTCACCGCCGTGTTCGTCGAGGACCTCGCCGATGCCGATGCCTTGGCCGAGGCCGCGCGCGGACGCGGGCTGACCGTGCCCGGCGACCTGTCCGTCGTCGCCCTCGGCGACGCGAGCCGGCCGGTGCCCAGCGACGTCGACTACTCCGGCTTCCACATCCCGCGCAAGGAGATGGGCCGCCAAGCGGTCGGCCTGCTCGAGGCGATCCTCTCCGGCGACACCCCCGACCTCCAGCAACTGCTGCCCTGCGAGCTCGTCGACGGCAGCACTCTCGCGCCACCGAAAGGGCTCTGAGCGATGCATACCGAAGTACTCGTCATCGGCGGCGGTCTCGGCGGCGTGGCGGCGGCGTTGTCCGCCCTGCGCGCCGGCCGCGACGTGGTGATGACCGAGGAGTACGACTGGATCGGCGGCCAGCTCACCAGTCAGGCCGTCCCGCCGGACGAGCACACCTGGGTCGAGCAGTTCGGCGTCACGGCGTCGTACCGGTCATTGCGGGACGGGATCCGCGACTACTACCGCCGCCACTACCCGCTCACCGAGTCGTCGCGCGCGGCGCCCGAGCTCAACCCGGGCGCCGGCTACGTCTCGAAGCTCTGCAGCGAGCCGCGGGTCGCCGTCGCGGTGATGGAGGCCCTGCTCGCGCCGTACCGGGCGAGCCGCCAGCTCCGGATCCTCCAGCCGTACCGGCCGGTCGACGCGACCACCGACGGCGACCACGTCACCTCGGTGACGGTCGCCCATCGCGACACCGGCGACCAGCTGACGCTGACCGCGCCGTACATCCTGGACGCGACCGAGACCGGCGAGCTGCTGCCGCTGACGGGCACGGAGTACGTCACCGGCTTCGAGTCGCAGGCCGACACGCAGGAGCCGAGCGCGCCCGCGACGGCGCAGCCGCTCAACATGCAGGCGGTTTCGTACTGCTTCGCCGTCGACCACGTGGACGGCGACCAGGTCGGCGACAAGCCTGCGAACTACGCGTTCTGGCGCAACTACCAGCCGCCGTTCTGGGGCGACCGGATGCTGTCGTGGAACGCGCCGGATCCGCGCACGCTGCAGACCTCCCGGCGTACCTTCACCCCCAACCCGGACGACGACCCGCTCGCCGTCGTCGCCGACCAGCGGCGTACCGGCGGTGACACCAACCTGTGGACCTTCCGCCGGATCGCCGCCCGCCGGCACTTCCGGCCGGGTGCGTACGCGAGCGACATCTGCCTGGTGAACTGGCCGATGATCGACTACCTCGAGGGCAACGTGTTCGACGTGCCCGACGCCGAGCGGCACCTGCAGGGCGCCAAGGAACTGTCCCAGTCGGTCCTGTACTGGCTGCAGACCGAGGCTCCCCGCCCTGACGGCGGCACCGGCTTCCCGGGGCTCCGGCTGCGCGGCGACCTGCTCGGCTCGGCCGACGGGCTCGCGCAGGCGCCGTACATCCGGGAGTCCCGCCGGATCCTGGCGGAATACACGGTCGTCGAGCAGGACCTGTCGGTCGCCGTACGCGGTGCGGCCGGCGCGGTCGAGTACGGCGACAGCGTGGGGATCGGGATGTACCGGATCGACCTGCACCCGTCGACCGGCGGCGACAACTACATCGACGTCGCGAGCAGCCCGTTCCGGATCCCGCTCGGCGCGCTGATCCCACGCCGGGTCGAGAACCTGCTGCCCGCGAGCAAGAACCTCGGCACCACCCACATCACCAACGGCTGCTACCGGCTGCACCCGGTCGAGTGGAACATCGGCGAGGCCGCCGGGCTGCTCGCCGCCTTCTGCCTGGACCGCGGGGTCAGCCCCCACGCGGTCCGGGCCACCCCTGCTCTGCTCAGCGACTTCCAGGCACGACTGGTCGCCCAGGGCGTCGAACTGAGCTGGCCGGCCATCTCCGGCTACTGATGGAGGACTGATGAGAGTTCGTTCGTTGACCGCGGCCGGTGTCGTCGCGGCGATGCTGGCGCTGGCCGGCTGCGGTGGTGGCTCCGACGACGCCGGCGCGTCCGGCCCGGCCGACCTGCGGATGACGATCTGGAGCGCGAACGCCAAGCACACCGCGCTGTTCGAGCAGATCGCCGCGGAGTACCAGAAGACGCATCCGGAGGTCGGCAAGATCACCTTCGAGTCGATCCCGTACGAGAACTACACGACCGCGCTGACCACCCAGATCGGCGGCGGCAACGTGCCGGACCTGGCCTGGATCCTGGAGAGCACGGCGCAGGACTTCGTCACGTCGGGCGCGCTCGCGCCGATCGACAAGGACCCCGACCTGGTGCCGAGCACCACCAAGACCTGGGAGCAGGACGGTCAGCTGTTCGCGTACCCGTTCTCCACCTCGCCGCTGGGCGTCTTCGTCAACACCGACCTGGTGACGGCGGCCGGACGACCGGCGCCCGCGCAACAGGTTGCCGCTGGCCACTGGACCTGGGACCAGGCGGTCGCCACCGGCGCCGCCGTCCAGAAGGCAGGCAAGGGCGGCATCGTGGTCGGCGACTTCGACTACAAGGGCTGGGACACGCTGAACTCCATCTGGGCCGGCTGGGGTGCGCGGCCGTGGAGCGAGGACGGCAAGACCTGCGGGTTCGACCAGCCCGAGATGGTGAACGCGATGACCGCGATCCACAAGATGGTGTTCACCGACCAGGCGATGCCCGGGCCGGGCGTGACCAAGGACTTCTTCGCCGGTGACGCCGCGATGGTGCTGACCCAGATCAGCCGTGCGGCCCTGCTGGAGAAGGCGAAGTTCAAGTGGGACCTGGTGCCGCTGCCGAAGGGCCCCGCCGGTGAGTACGCCGTCGTCGGGCAGGCCGGAATCGGCGTCCTCAAGCGTGGCAAGCACGTCGACGCCGCGAAGGACTTCCTGGCCTTCTTCACCAACCAGGAGAACTCGGCCAAGCTCGCCGCGTTCTTCCCGCCGCCGCGCAAGTCGCAGCTGACGACCGCCGTACTGGCCAAGGCGAACCCGCTGCTCGAGCCCGCGCAGCTGCAGAGCGTCGTGATCGACGGCATCGAGCGCGGCGACATCAAGACCAGCCACACCGGGTACGCCGAGCTGCAGCAGACCGTACGGGCCGCGCTCGACCCGCTGTGGAAGCCGGACGCGGACGTGAAGGCCGTGATGTCGGGTGTCTGCGCCAAGATCAACCCGCTGCTGGCCAAATGACGCTGCTCGCCTCCCGGCCCGCTCCTTCGGTCACGTCGCCGGAGCGGGCGCCGTACTGGACGATGCGGCGGCGCGACGAGCTGGCCGGGTGGCTGATGGTCGCGCCGCAGCTGGTCGGGATCGTCGCCTTTGTCCTCGTTCCGCTCGGGCTCGTGGTCTGGTACAGCCTGCACGAGTGGAACGTGCTGGCCGGCACGTTCGACTTCGTCGGGGCTGCGAACTTCGAGCAGCTCGCCTCGGACCCGCGACTCGGTCCGGCGCTGCGGGCGACCGGGTTGTTCTCGGTCGGGCTCGTCGTGCTCAACCTGAGTCTCGCGCTGTTCCTCGCCGTACTGCTGAACCAGAAGCTGCGCGGCACCGTGGTGTTCCGGACGCTGTTCTTCTCGCCGGTCGTGGTGACGCTGGTCGCCTGGACGATCGTCTGGGGCTTCCTGCTGCAGGACAACGGCGGGATCAACGGCTTCCTGGACGTGATCGGGATCGACGGGCCCAACTGGTTGCGCGGCGAGGGCACGGCGATGATCTCGGTGATCGTGGTGCAGCTGTTCAAGGGCGTCGGGTTGAACATGGTGCTGTTTCTCGCTGCCCTGCAAGGCGTTCCGGCCGAGCTGTACGAGGCCGCGCGGATCGACGGCGCGTCGGCCTGGACCCGGTTCCGCCGGGTCACCGTGCCGCTGATCAGTCCGACGATCCTGCTCACCTCGATCCTGACCGTCGTCGGGTCGCTGCAGGTGTTCGCGCAGATCGCCGTCCTGACGCAAGGCGGGCCGGGGACGTCGACGACGGTGCTCGTCTACTACCTGTACCAGCAGGCGTTCCAGTTCCATCACTTCGGCTACGGCGCGACGATCTCGCTGCTGCTGTTCGTCATCGTGCTCGCATTGACTGTCCTGCAGTGGCGGATGCGGCGGAAGTGGGTGTTCCATGAGTCGTAGGCTGAAGCTGCTCGTGTACGGCGTGCTGCTGGTCTGCTGCGTGCCGTTCGTCTTCCCCACCTGGTGGATGGCGACGACGTCGCTGAAGCCGGTGAACGAGATCTTCGCGTTCCCGCCGCGGCTGTGGCCGCGCGACGTCACGTTCGACGCGTACCGGCAGGTGTTCGCGTTGCAGCCGTTCGGGCAGCAGTACCTGAACAGCCTCTACATCGCCGTCCTGGTGACACTCGGGACGCTGGTGGTGTCGTCGCTGGCCGGGTACGCGTTCGCGCGGATCCCGTTCCGCGGGTCGGGCGTCGTGTTCGTCGTCGTCCTGGCCGGGCTGCTGGTGCCGAACGAGGTGACGATCATCCCGCTGTACCGGATGTTCGACGGGCTCGGCCTGGTGAACACGCACTGGCCGCTGATCCTGATCCCGATGCTCGGGGCGCCGAGCGTGCTGGCGACGTTCATCATGCGGCAGTTCTTCATCACGCTGCCGCGCGAGCTGGAGGAGGCCGGGCGGGTCGACGGGCTGGGCCGGTTCGGGCTGTTCTGGCAGGTGTCGCTGCCGCTGGCGAAACCGGCGATCGGCGCGGTCTCGATCTTCACCTTCCTGCACAGCTGGAACCTGTTCCTCGAACCGATCGTGTTCCTGTCCAGCAAGGAACGGTTCACCATCCCGCAGGCCCTCACCCAGTACGTCGACGCGTACGGCGGCGCGCTGTGGAACGTCCAGCTCGCGGCCGCGACGCTGAGCGCGCTCCCGGTGCTGGTGATCTTCGTACTGGCCCAGCGGCAGTTCGTCGAGGGCCTGGCCCAGACCGGGCTGAAGGGCTGAACCGGTCGCCGCCGGTACTGATTGCCTCACGCTTCGCGCACAACGGCGTCTCGACCGGGACGAACGATTGGCTCCGGCGGCTCGGCGGGTGATACTGATCAGAGTCCGGTGGTTCAGTCTGGAGCCACCGCCATCGTGTCCGTCGGACCCCCACGGACGCGGCCGGTACCCGTGGTGACCATCAGCGGGCGCCGAAAATCTCGAGGAGCATCAGATCGTGGCTGTCCACAGCGCGGATCTGTCCGTCCAGGTCGATCACCTCGGCCCCAGCCCCCTGGTCCGGTTGTCCGGCGACGTCGACGTCGAGTCGACCCCCGAACTCACCGAGACCCTCAAAGCCGTGCTCGCAACGATCGGCACCCAACCACTCGTGCTCGACCTGACCGAGGTGGAGTTCATGGACTCCAGCGGCCTCGGCGTCCTGGTCGGGGTCCACCAGCAGGCCGCCGTCCAAGGCAGTGCGCTGATCCTGGCCGGCCCGCACCCGCGGGTCGCGAAGATCCTGCGGATCACCAAGCTCGACAAGGTGTTCACCGTGGTCGACTCCGTCGACCAGGCGATGGTCGCCGGGGTCTGACCCCTCAGCAGCGGCGGTCCGGCGTACGTTCGGACCGACGCTGCGCGGCCGCCCCGCTCCGGCGCGTGGAAAACTGGGGTTCCACGACAGACGGGGAGCAGAGTGAGCTTTCACGCGGCGGTGTTCATCGCGGTCAGCCTGGACGGGTTCATCGCCCGCCCCGACGGCGCGATCGACTGGCTGACCGAGCGCGGCGAACGAGCCGGCGAGACCGGGTACGACGAGTTCATGGCGGCGATCGACACCGTCGTACTGGGCCGCAACACCTACGAGACGGTCCTCACCTTCGACTTCTGGCCGTACGAGGGCAAACAGGTCGAGGTCCTCAGCACCACGCTGCCCCTCGACGTCGACGAACGCGTCATCGTCCACCGCACCCTCGACGCCCTCGTCCAAACCCTCGACGACCGAGGCGCCAAACGCATCTACGCCGACGGCGGGCGCGTCGTCCAGACGTTCCTCCGCGCGGGCCTGCTGAACGAGCTCACGATCACCACGGTGCCCGTCTTGATCGGCTCGGGGATCCCGCTGTTCGGTGCGCTCGACCAGGACATCTCCCTGAACCACAACGCCACCCGCACGCTGAACGCGGGCTTCGTCCAGTCGGACTACACGATCCACCGCTGAGGTCGGAACGGCGGAGATCGTCGCCGAGCGGAGCGTAGGCGGGGCGGCAGGTTCCCTCCCCCTCTCGTACGCGGGTTAGCGGTCGCGTTCTCGGGTGGGGGCGTCTTGGCGGTGGGACTGTGCGTGGGACTGGGAGGCTGAGCCAGGGGCTACCTGTTGGGACTTCGGGGTCGGGTTGAGGGCGGCGTGGGCTGCTTGGGCGAGGGCCTGGCTTTCGGCGGTGGCGCCCTGGAGCTGCGGGCGGACGCCCTCGAGGCGTTGGGTGACGTTCTTCAGTTCGGAGCCGAGGGACGCCGCGCCGGCGCGGGTGGCGGTGTGGGCGGACTCGATCTTCGCCTCGGTGCCGGCTCGGTCCGCTTGCAGGTCGGTCATGATCAACGCGTTCAACGAGCCGCGGGCGCCCCGGATGCACTGGTCGGCGGCGTCCAGCGACTGATGGGCGGCCTTGACCGCGCCCGAGAGATCCTGCAGGCGTCTTCCGAGCTGCTCGGTCTGTGGCGTGGGTCCGCCGAGCTCGTCCACCAGCTTCGCGTGGGCCTTCGATCCCTCCGCCAGATGTCTGCCGGCGCGGTCCAAGTCGCCGCGGAGCTCGTCGACCTGCCCGCCCGTACGCCGTAGCCGCGCGTCGATCGTGTCGGCGTCGACCATCGCACTCTGCAGGATCCTCGCCGGCTCCACGTCGTCGTACGTCCGGAGCCGCTCGGCCTGCTGCCGCAGCATCCCGATGTCGTCGCTGTTGCGCTCGACCTGCTCGGCGAGCGCGACCGCGTCCCCGGCGACCGTCTCGATCAGCGGCCGCGCGGCGCCCACCGCGCTCGCCACGTCCTCGGTGTGTCTGGCGATCTCCACCGGGTCGTTCATCGCGCGCCCCCGTCCGCCGGGCCGGGCTCACCCGGCGTCGGCCCACCAACAAGCTCGTCGTCAGCCGCGAGCGCCTGCCGCAGTACGGCGGCCGCGTCCCGAAGGTGATTGCTCGCGGCCCGCACATCCTGCTCCGGCGTCGGCCCACCCGGCTGCTCGCCCACGCTCAACACTCCCTCTCGCTCGGCACCTGCTCACCAACCGTAGACGTCTCAGCAGGCCACCCCGCTCCACGACACCGCCCGGTTTCCCCGCAACGGCCCACGAGAAACCCGATTGCCCGCCCCCCGCACGAGGACGAAGATTGCTGCTCGTGCCCCGACGACGGTTGTTCGCCGACCTCAGTCCGCTACGGGAGTCGGTCGACTTCCGCTGGCTGTGGGCCGGTCAGTCACTGTCCGCCGTCGGCAACGTGATGACCATGGTCGCGGTCTCGATCCAGGCGTACGACGTGACCGGCTCCTCGATCGCCGTCGGCGGACTCGGCCTCGCCAACCTGATCCCGACACTGCTCCTCGGCCTCTTCGGCGGCTCGATCGCCGACGCCGTCGACCGCCGACGCCTCGTCCTGCTCACCAGTACCGGATTGATGGCCGTCGCCATCCTGTTCGCCGTACAGGCGTTCCTGCACTGGGACCGCCTCTGGCTCCTCTACTTGCTGACAGCAACGTCTGCGGCCCTCGCGGCAGTCGACGGATCGGCCCGCCGAACGTTCCCGCCGCGCTTCCTGCCGGCCCGCCTGCTCCCCGCGGCCGCGGCCCTCAACCAGCTGTCCTTCCAGGTCGCGATCATCGCCGCGCCCCTGCTCGCCGGAGTCCTGATCGCCACGGTCGGCATCGGAGCGGCGTACGCCGTGGACGCGGTCACGTTCCTCGCCGCACTCGCCGGCGTCCGGCGCCTCCCACCCATGCCTCCCGTCGGCGGTGGCGCCACCTTCGGCCTCCGGTCTGTTGCCGAAGGCATCCGGTACGCCGCGCGCCACCCGCTGATCGGGATGATCTTCCTGCTCGACCTCAACGCGACCGCGCTGGCGATGCCGACCGCGCTGTTCCCGGCCCTCGCCGACACCCACTTCGGCGGCGGCCCGCAGACCGTCAGCTACCTCTTCGCCGCGATCGGCGACGGTGGCATCGTCGCCGCCACGCTCTCCGGTCCGCTCGGCCACCTCCGACATCAGGGCCGAGCCATGCTCATCTCGGTAGCCCTCTGGGGTACGGCGATCGGCGCCGTCGCCCTCACCACCCACCTCTGGCTCGGGTTGATCTGCCTGGCCACCGCGGGCGCCGCCGACATCATCACCACCGTCTTCCGCGCAACCATCCTTCAGGCCAATACCCCCGACGACCTCCTGGGTCGCGTCAGTTCCCTCGACCTGATGGTCGGCATCGGCGGCCCGAACCTCGGCAACCTCCGGGCCGGCACCCTCGGCGGCGTCCTCGGCCCGGCCCCCGCCCTCCTCCTCGGAGGCCTCACCTGCCTCCTGGGCGCGGGCCTCCTCACCGCCTCGTCCAAGACCTTCCGCAGGTACGACGCGTCGCGCTGACGGGCATTCGGTCTACGGCTTGACCAGGACCTTGAGAGCAGTCCGCTCGTCCATCGCCCGGTAGCCCTCGGCGACCTTGTCCAGGGCAACTTCGTGGTCGAAGACCTTGCCCGGGTCGACCGTGCCGTCGAGCACGTCCGGCAGCAGCGTCTCGATGTAGGCGCGGGCCGGAGCCGGACCGCCGGTGAGCGTGATGTTGCGGCCGAACAGGCTCGGGAAGCCGACCGGCGCGTCGTCGTACTGCGGAACTCCGACGCGGCTGATCACGCCGCCGGCGCGCACCACGCCGACCGCCTGGTCGTACGCCGGCCGGTGGCCGACCGCCTCGAGCACGACGTGCGTGCCGTCGCCGCCGGTGAGGTCGCGCACCCGAGCGATGCCTTCCTCGCCGCGTTCGGCGACGACCTCGCCGGCACCGTACTCCCGACCGAGATCGGTGCGCGCCTTGTGCCGCCCCATCAGGATGATCTGCTCGGCGCCGAGGCGCTTCGCGGACAGGACGGCGAGCAGGCCGACGGCGCCGTCGCCGATCACCGTGACGGTCGTGCGCGCGCTGACGCCGGCCTTGACCGCCGCGTGGTAGCCGGTGCCGTACACGTCCGACAGCGTCAGCAGCGACGGGATCAGCGGCGACGACTCCTCCACCGGTACGGCGACCAGCGTGCCGTCGGCGAGCGGGACGCGGACGGCCTCGGCCTGGCCGCCCTTCACCTCACCGGCGTTCCAGAAGCCGCCGTGCCGGCACGAGGTCTGCAGGCCTTCACGGCAGAAGTCGCAGATCCCGTCGGACCAGGCGAACGGCGCGATCACGAAGTCGCCGGGCTTGACCGTCGCCACGTCGTTGCCGACGGCCTCGACCACGCCGACGAACTCGTGGCCCATCGACCGGCCGTCCGTTGCCGCGGGCATCGAGTGGTACGGGTGCAGGTCCGACCCGCACACACAGGCCCGGACGACGCGGACGACCGCGTCGGTCGGTTCCTTGACCGTCGGGTCGGGAACGTCGACGACGCGCACGTCGCCGGCGCCGTACAGGTAGGTCGCTTTCATGGATTCCTCTGCTCAGAAGCTGGCGGGGACGCTCTTGGTGTACGCGTCCTCCACGGTGCTGATCTCGTCGTCGGTCAGGGTCAGGTCCAGGGCCGCCACCGCGTCGGCCAGGTGGTGCTCCTTGGTCGGGCCGACGATCGGCGCGGTGACGCCAGGGTGCTTCAGTACCCAGGCGAGCGCGATCGCGGCCATCGGTACGCCGCGCGCCTCGGCAACCTTCTGGACGGCGTCAGCCACCGGCCGGTCGGCCTCGCTGAAGCGGCGGTCGGCGACCGGGTCGTTGCCGGCGCGCGTGGTCTGCGTGCCCCACGGGCGGGCCAGCCGGCCCTTGGCAAGCGGGCTCCACGGGATCGATCCGACGCCCTGATCGGCGAGCAGCGGGAACATCTCGCGCTCCTCCCCGCGCTGCATCAGGCTGTACTGGTTCTGCATCGAGACGAACTTCGTCCAGCCGTGCAGCTGCGCGACGTACTGCATCTTCGAGAACTGCCACGCCCACATCGACGAGGCCCCGAGGTAGCGGACCTTGCCCGCCTTGACCACGTCGTGCAGGGCCTCCATCGTCTCCTCGACCGGCGTCTCCGGGTCGAACCGGTGGATCTGGTAGAGGTCGACGTAGTCGGTGCCGAGCCGGGTCAGCGAGGCGTCGATCTGCTCCATGATCGCCTTGCGGGACAGGCCGGAACCACCCGGTCCGTCGTGCAGCTTGAAGTGCACCTTGGTGGCGAGCACGATGTCCTCGCGGCGGGTGTACTTGCGGATCGCACGGCCGACGATCTCCTCAGAACTGCCGAATCCGTAGACGTTCGCCGTGTCCCAGAAGGTGATGCCGAAGTCGAGGGCCTGCCGGAAGATCGGTTCGGCGCCGGCATCGTCGAGCGCCCAGGTGTTGAAGCCGCGCGAGGTGTCGCCGAAGCTCATGCAGCCGAGCGCGATCCGGCTGACCTTCAGCCCCGAACTGCCGAGTCGGGTGTACTGCATGGTGCTCACTCCTGGGCTCCGAAGACGTCCTTGGCGACGGCGATCGCCGACATCGCCCGCGGCCAGCCGGCGTAGAAGGCGAGATGGATGATCAGTTCCTTGAGCTCGGTCTCGGTGAGACCGTTGCTCTTGGCCCGGGCCAGGTGGTGGGGCAGCTGCTCGGTGTTGCCGTTGGCCACCAAGGCGGCGCAGGTGATCAGGCTGCGCTCCCGCGGGCTCAGCTCGGGCCGGGTCCAGACGTCGCCGAACAGGACGTCGTCGGTCAGCTCGACCAGCTTGGGCGCGAAGTCCCCGACCGCGCGCTGCGCGGGGGTCATGGTTTCCGGATCGGTGGGGGTCTGCATGCCACCCAGTCAACGCCTGGTCGCGGCCGCGCGGGAGTCACTGGTCTTCCGGGTAATGCCAGTACCTCCTTCGGCCCGCGGGCACCGATTACGGTGGAGGCATGGACAACCGTGCCGAGATCCGCGAGTTCCTGGCCTCCAGGCGCGCCCGGATCACGCCTGAGCAGGCCGGCCTCCCGGCGTACGGCGGGAACCGGCGGGTCAAGGGGCTGCGCCGCGAGGAGGTCGCGCTGCTCGCGGGGGTCAGCATCGACTACTACGTCCGGATGGAACGCGGGAATCTGGCGGGCGCCTCGGACGCCGTACTGGAGGGTCTGTCGCGGGCCCTCCAGCTGGACGACGCCGAGCGGGCACATCTGTACGACCTCGCCCGCGCTTCCGCGCCGGTCCCGGCACGCAAACGCAAAGCCGCCCCGGCGACGGTCCCCGCGAGCGTTCAGCTGGTCCTCGACACGATCGGTGACGCCCCCGCCTGGGTCCGCAACGCCCGCCACGACATCCTCGCCGCGAACCGGATGGCCCGCGCCCTCTACTCCCCCGTCCTCGCCGACCCCCGGCGCCCCGCGAACACCGCGCGCTTCGTGTACCTCAACCCCGCCGCCCAGGACTACTACCCCGACTGGGACCGCACCGCCAACGACATCGCCGCCATGCTCCGCTCCGAGGCCGGCCACAACCCGCACGACAAACTCCTGATCGAGCTGATCGGCGAGCTCTCCACCCGCAGCGAGGAGTTCCGCACCCGCTGGGCCGCCCACAACGTCCGCTTCCACCGCACCGGCCTGAAGAAGCTCCACCACCCGGTCGTCGGCACCCTGGACCTCACCTTCGAGGCCCTGGAGTTCCCGGGACACCCAGGGCTCACGCTTCTCGTCTACACCGCGCCCGCCGGCAGCCCGACCGCAGACGCCTTGAAGCTGCTGTCGAGCTGGGCAGCCACCGCCGAACTCGCCGGCGAACTCGCTTCCCACTAGCCGAGCGACTGGACCCACCGCAGCTCGGCGTACAACCTCTCCCGATCAGGTCGCCGCATCTCCGGCTCCAGCATCGCGAGCAACGTCCAAATCCCCGCGGTCGGCGGACAGCACACCCACATCCCGCACTCCCCATCCCGCCGGTCGAGCCACGAGTGCTTGCCGTCAGCAACAATGCGGTGCGGCATGAACCTTTCGTGTGTGCAGCATCCGGCGATGCTCCCACCCGGCTCGATCCCCGGCAAGAGCCCCCTGTCCGCCAGACTGCTCCGGTGAACGCAACCGACTCGGCCTGGCCGTGGATCCTGGAGCAGATCGCCGGAAGCCCATGCAGGTGGAGGTACTGCCGCTCGACGAGCCGTCGGGCAGGGCGGCCCTCGCGCAACTGCAGGTCACCGAGCGCTCGGCACTCGGCGCGATCGTCCGGAACTGCGGGGGCCTCCTCGTCGACAGCGGCTGGGCCCGCGTGCTCGGCGGCTCCTCGGACGCCGGCCTGGGCATCGGCCGAGTCAACGAGTTTCCGACGAGCCCCGATCCGAACTGGGGACCGCGCGACGAGCTGATCATCGGGTACGACGTACTGGGTGGTGTGTTCGCCCTCAGCTCGTACGACGCGGCAACCACCGGCCGCCCTGGTGATCCCGGCCAGGTCGGCTACTTCGCCCCTGACACCCTCGAGTGGGAGACCCTCGAGATCACCCACAGCCAATGGATCGGCTGGCTTCTCTCCGGCGCTACGAACAAGTTCTACGAGTCCCTCCGCTGGCCCGGCTGGCAGGACGAGAGCCGAACTCTGACTCCCACCCAGGGCATCGCGGTCTACCCGTTCCTGTGGTCGAAGGAAGCTCAGTCCAACCTTCCGGCGACCAGCCGTCGCCGAGTCCCGATGAGCGAACTCGTCGGCATCAGCGCGGATTTCGCTGCCCAGGCGGGGCTCCCGTCCCCCGGATTCCTCGGCACCTTCACCTGACTCTGCGGCGGCTACACCTACCGGCCTGCTAACTGGAGTCGCCGACGTCAGGAGTGGTCAGGCGCCGAGAGCAGTGAGCGCAGTTCTCAGGAAGGTGTCGCGGCGGGCGGTCGCTCTGGCGTCGTACAGCTCGGTGGGGGTGTTGAGGGCGGCGACCGCGTCCCAGTGGGCGACGTGGTCGGCCTTGGTGGACGTCGCCTGTTCGTAGCCATTGAGTACCTTGGCGGGTGCTTCGGGGCCGAAAGAGATGGCGGCCTGTTTGCGGAGTTCGCAGAGGTCCACGCCGGGGGCTCCGACGCCGGCGGTCTTCCAGTCGATGAGGGCTGCAACCTCGTCACCTGCCCAGATGAGGTTGCCCGGCCAGACGTCCCCGTGGAGGAAGACGTGCTCGCTGGGCGGCACGCCGCACGCCGTGACCGCCTCGTCGGCGATCTCGAGAAGGGTTGTCGTCGGCATGCGGCCAGTACGCCGATCTTCCGCGAAGTCGTCCACCGCGATCGGCCGCGGCCGGACGGGCAACGCGTCGGTCGGTGCTGTCGAGACCGCATGGACACGAGCGAGAACGGCTCCCGCGGTACGCAGTCGTTCGATGGACGAAGACGCCGACCACTGAGCGCTGCCCTGTACGACGGTCTCGAGCGTGGCGGGCACGCCAGCCGTCTCACCCAGCAAGTCGGCGCCGAGCAACCGCGGAGCCGGCAGGCTGTGTCGCTCTGCGAACTCGAGCGCGGCAGCTCCGGTAGCGATCATCGCCGCGTCGATCCGCGGGGTCGGTGCCCGCAGCACGGCTTCGGTCAGCCGCCCACGGCTCTCGATCCGCAGGAGCCACGGCCCTTGCCACTCGTGGAGAGCGCGCACCCCAACGGTCCTGGCCTCACCGCCGGTCGCTGCAGCTGCCCAATCCAGTACGCGCTCGGTCGGCAAGCCGCCTGCGCCTTCAGTTTTCCCGCACGCAGGCAGCCTAGCCTCCGCGCCGGGAGTGGTCGACGCATTCGCCCGCAGCGGCTGGCAGTCCTGAAGGCTGCCCGCACGTAACCCCGAGACCGCCCCTCCGCGAGCGCAGACAAGCGACGCCCACCACTGATCAACCCGCTCCCGCTGACGCATTCCGATGCCTTGCGGGCGTAGCGCCGACTATTCCGGCGAGGTTGATCAGTGGTGCACGTCGGTCCGCCGCATGCAGCCCGAGTCAGCCGGGTCGTCCCTGACCAGTCGCCGAAGCGCACCGCCACCACTCACCAACCGCTCGTCGTCTCCACAGGGCGGCGACTTCCAGGCGTCGCTTCTGCCCCGCCGCGAAGTTGGTGAGTGGTGCATGGCCGCCCAGCAGCGTCAGCTGGTCGGAACGTCGAACGGCGGCGCACGCACCGAACCCACACAAGCGCACGCCCACCCGCACTCATGTCAGGGCGCGAAGCCCGCACCCAGGGCGGGTGGGAGCGGACTGCGTAGGTCGCGACGAAGGAGCGACCGTAGCCGGCCGCGTGGGGAGACCGGAGTCGGCCCGTGAGGGTGCCTACCGGTGGTGCGACAGCAGCTGCGCGGCTTCGGCGGCCCAGTACGTCAGGATCGTGTCGGCGCCCGCGCGGCGGATGCTCGTCAGCGTTTCCATGATCGCCTTCTCGCGGTCGATCCAGCCGTTGGCCGCCGCGGCCTCGACCATCGCGTACTCGCCCGAGATGTTGTACGCCGCGACCGGGACGTTCACGTGGTCGCGGACCTGGCGGATGATGTCGAGGTAGGCCAGGGCCGGCTTGACCATCACCAGGTCGGCGCCTTCGGCGATGTCGAGGTCGACCTCGCGGAGCGCGTCGCGGCCGCCGTTGGCGGGGTCCTGCTGGTAGCTCTTGCGGTCGCCCTGCAGGGACGAGTCGACGGCCTCGCGGAACGGGCCGAAGAAGGCGGACGCGTACTTCACGGAGTACGCCATGATCACGGTGTCCAGGAAGCCCGCGGCGTCGAGGGCGGATCGGACCACGCCGACCTGGCCGTCCATCATCCCGGACGGGCCGACGACGTGCGCGCCGGCGGAGGCCTGGGCGACGCCCATCTCGGCGTAGATCTCCAGAGTCGCGTCGTTGTCGACGCGGCCGGCGGAGTCCAGTACGCCGCAGTGCCCGTGCGAGGTGAACTCGTCCAGACACAGGTCCGACATCACCAGCAGGTCGTCGCCGGCCTCGGAGACCGCGTCGCGGATCGCCACGTTGAGGATGCCCTCGGGATCGAGTGCCCCGGACCCGACTTCATCCTTGGAAGTCGGTACGCCGAACAGCATCACGCCACCCAGCCCCAGCTGGACCGCCTCGGCGACGGCCTTCCGCGCGGTGTCGCGGGTGTGCTGGTAGACGCCCGGCATCGAGCTGATCGCGATCGGCTCCCGTGCGCCTTCCCGGACGAACATCGGCAGGATCAGCTGCCGCGGCTCGATCGTGGTCTCCGACACCAACCGTCGGACAGCCGCCGACGACCGCAGCCGCCGCGGACGAACATCCGGGAAACCGGTCACAGCACTCAGCTCTTCCTGCGCGAGCCCGAGCGACGCTCGGACGGACGGGTGACGGGCTCCCCCGCCTCCACCATGGTGTCACGCCGGTCCGCGCCGAACCGGGCCAGTGCGTCGGCCAGCTCCTCGGCGGACGGCGACTCGGCCATCGCGTCGACGCGCAGGCCGTGCTCCTCGGCGGTCTTCAGGGTCGCCGGACCGATCACCGCGATCACCGTCGACGCGTGCGGCTTGCCGGCGATGCCGACCAGGTTCCGCACGGTCGAGGACGAGGTGAACACGACCGCGTCGAACTTGCCCGACTTGATCGCCTCGCGGGTCGGCGCGGGCGGCGGGGCGGCCCGGACGGTCCGGTACGCCGTGACGTCGTCGACCTCCCAGCCCAGGTCGGTCAGCCCCGCGACCAAGGTCTCGGTGGCGATGTCCGCGCGCGGCAGGAAGACCCGGTTGATCGGGTCCAGCACCTCGTCGAACGGCGGCCAGTCCTCGACCAGCCCGGCGGCCGACTGCTCGCCCGAGGGCAGCAGGTCGGGGCGGATGCCCCAGGCGGCGATCGCCTCGGCGGTCTTCTCGCCGACCGCGGCGATCTTCAGCCCGGAGAACGCCCGTGCGTCCAGCCCGTACTCGTCGAACTTCTCGCGCACGGCCTTGACCGCGTTGACCGAGGTGAACGCGACCCACTCGTACCGGCCTTCGACCAGCCCGCGGATCGCCTTGTCCATCTGCTGCGGGTTGCGCGGCGGCTCGACCGAGATGGTCGGGACCTCTTCCGGCATCGCGCCGTACCGGCGCAGGCGGTCCATCAGCGGCCCGGCCTGGTCCTTGGTGCGCGGCACCAGGATCCGCCAGCCGAACAGCGGCTTGGTCTCGAACCAGCTGAGCGCCTCGCGCTGCTCGACCACGGAGCCGACCACGATCACGGCCTCGCCGACGACCTTGGCGGACCGCAGGTCGGCGACGATCGTGCCGAGCGTGCCGACCACGCTGGTCTGGGCGGTGGTGGTGCCACCGACGGTCGCGCAGACCGGCGTACCGGCGTCGAAGCCGGCCTCGACCAGCGCGGCGGTGACGTCCTTGAGGATCTCGACCGCGTTCAGCAGGACCAGCGTCTGCTTCGGGTGCAGGCGGGTGAAGTCGAGCTTGGCCTCGGCCAGGTCGAGGACCGTGACCTCGCGCTCGCTCTTCACGGTCAGCGGGATGCCCGCGTACGCCGGTACGGCGCTGACCTCGCTGACGCCCGGGACGACGTTGAAGCTGATCCCCGCCTTGCGGCAGGCGGCGGCCTCCTCGGCGCCGCTGGAGAAGGTGAACGGGTCACCGGTCAGCAGGCGGACCACGTTCGACGCGGTCTTGGCGGTCTTCACCACCAGCCGCGCGCGGGCCGCGACCCGCAGCGCCCGGCTGCCCTCGGCGCCGGAGCCGTCGATCACCTCGACGCCGGGCCGGCAGTAGGCCAGGAAGGCGTCGTGCTCGGGGCCCTCGACCACCACGGCGTCGGCGTTCGCCAGGACGTCGCGCCCGGCGATCGTCAGCAGCGCCGGATCACCCGGACCGACCCCGACGAAGGTGACGTGCCCGAGCGGTCTGGTCTGCTTGGCTGTGCTGCCTGCCGCCGCGGCCTTGGCCGGCACCTTCTGCGGAGTCTGGGTGGCCGCTGCTGTCTTCGCGCTGCTCACGTCTGCCGTCGCCTTCGCCCTTGTCTTGCTCGTCTTTTCCGTCGTCGTGCCCCGTGCCGGTGTCATGTCTGCTCCAGCAACTCGTGCGCCAGCGCCCGTCCGACCGCCGCTGGATCGTCGACCGATCCGTTGGCGGACAGCCGGCGAACTCCGCCGCCGTCCTCACCGAGTGCTCCCCGCAGCCACAGCTCCGGGCCGTCCTCACCCTCGACCACCTCGGCCAGCGCCCCGACCGGCGCGGTGCACCCGGCCTCGAGCGTCGCCAGCAACTGCCGCTCGGCGGTCACCGCGATCCGGGTGGACGGGTCGTCGAGCGGCGCCAGCGCGGCCAGTACGACGGTGTCGTCGCTGCGGCACTCGATGCCCAGGGCACCTTGTCCCGGAGCCGGCAGCACCTGGATCGGGTCGAGCGTCTCGGTGATCTCGGCGAGCCGGCCCAACCGGGCCAACCCTGCCCTCGCCAGCACCACCGCGTCCACTTTGCCGTCGGCCACCATCCCGATCCGGGTGTCCACGTTGCCGCGGATGCCGGTCAGTTCGACGCCGAGCCCGAGCGCCTCGATCTGCGCGACCCGGCGCGGGGACCCGGTCCCGATCAGGGCACCGGTCTGCAGCTCGCCGAGCGTCAGCCCGTCGCGGGCGACCAGGACGTCGCGCGGGTCCTCGCGGACCGGGATCGCGCCGAGGGTCAGGCCCTCGACCGGCGCGGTCGGCAGGTCCTTCAGGGAGTGCACGGCGATGTCGATCTCGTGCGCCACCAGCGCGTCGCGCAGCGCGCTGACGAAGACGCCGGTGCCGCCGATCTGCTCCAGCGGCGCCCGGTTCGTGTCGCCGGTGGTGACGATCGGGACCAGCTCGACCTCGTGCCCCAGCGCCCGCAGCGCCTCGGCGACGGTGGTGGCCTGCGCGGTCGCGAGAGCCGACCGGCGGGTACCGAGCTTGATCATGCGGACTCACCTCCGGTGGTGGTCTTGGGGGCGGTGACCGCGTCGACGGTCGCCGGGTCGAGCGCGAACAGCTCGCGCAGCGCGTCGGCGTAGGTCGGGCCGCCGGGATCGGCGGCCAGTTCCTTCACGCGGACGGTGGGGGTGTGCAGAACCTTGTCGACGACGCGCCGGATGGTCCGGGCGACCTCGTGGCGCTGGTGCTCGTCCAGGCCGGGCAGGCGGCGGTCGAGGCGGGCCAGCTCGGAGTCGACGAGCTCGGAGGCCATCGCCCGCAGCGCGACGACGGTCGGCGCGACCGAGGCCGCGCGCCGGGTCGCCTCGAAGGCGCCGGTCTCCTCGCTGACGATCCGGCGGACCTCGTCGATGTCGTGCTCGCTGCCGCCCGCCGTACCGGCCAGGTCGGCCAGGGTGACGAGCGTGACGCCGGGGATCCGTGCAGCGCCGGGCTCGACGTCGCGCGGCAGGGCCACGTCCAGTACGCCGAACGGGCGCCCGTCGGTCGCGGTGCGGATCATTTCCTCGGTCAGCACGGTGCCGCGGGCGCCGGTGCAGCTGACCACCAGGTCGGCCTCGGCGAGCGCGTCCGGTACGCCGGCCAGCGGGATCGCCGTACCGCCGATCCGCTCGGCCAGCGCGACCGCGCGGTCGTGGTTGCGGTTCGCGATCGTGACGCTCGCGGCACCGCCGTTGATCAGGGTCTGAGCGGCCAGCGAGGCCATCGAGCCGGCCCCGACGATCAGCGCGCGGCGGCCCTCGAAGCCGCCGACGGCGTCCAGCCCGGCGGTGACCACCGAGCGGCCGGCCGAGTCGATGCCGGTCTCGGTGCGGGCCCGCTTGCCGGTCCGCAACGCGTGCTGGAACAGGGCGTTCAGGCCGCTGCCGATCGTCTCCAGGTCCTGGCCGACGCGCAGCGAGTCCTTCACCTGGCCGAGGATCTGGCTCTCGCCGACGACCATCGAGTCCAGCCCGACCGACACCTGGAACAGGTGCGCGACGGCGCCTTCCTCGAAGTGCACGTACAGGTGCTCGGCCAGGTCCAGCAGCGGTACGCCGGTGATGTCGGACAGGATCGCGGTGACCTCGTCCATGCCCGCGTGGAAGCGGTCGACGTTGGCGTAGACCTCCGTGCGGTTGCAGGTCGCCAGGACGGCGGACTCGCTGACCGCGGGACTGTGCTGGACGGCGATCGCCAGCTTGGTCGCCGCGTCCGCGTCCAGCGCGACCCGCTCCAGAACCGAGATGTCCCCGCTGCGATGCGAGATGCCGACGACCAGGTAGCTCATGCGCCCACACCCCCGTTGACGCTGGGCAGATCGGGCAGGCCGTTGATCGCTGGTAGCTCGGGCACCTCGGGGAGCGCCGCCTCTCCGGACTTTCGTTGTTCGTGGTACGCCAGGATCTGCAACTCGATCGAGAGGTCCACCTTGCGGATGTCGACGCCGTCGGGCACGGACAGCACCACCGGCGCGAAGTTGAGGATGCTGGTCACCCCGGCGGCGACCAGCCGGTCGCAGACTTCCTGGGCGGGACCGGCGGGAGTGGTGATGACACCGATCGAGACCCGGTCGGCGGCGACGATCTCCTCGAGCTCGGCGAAGTCGCGGACGACCATGTCGCCGATCCGCTCGCCGACCAGCTCGGGCGCCGCGTCCAGCAGGGCGACGATCCGGAAGCCACGGGTGCCGAAGCCGGAGTAGTTGGCCAGCGCGTGGCCCAGGTTTCCGATCCCGACGATGACCACGGCCCAGTCCTGGGTGACGCCGATCTCCCGGGCGATCTGGTAGCGCAGGTACTCCACGTCGTACCCGACCCCGCGGGTGCCGTAGGAGCCGAGGTAGGACAGGTCCTTGCGCAGCTTGGCCGAGTTGACGCCGGCCGCGGTCGCGAGATCCTCGCTCGACGCGGTGGCGATGCCACTGTCCGACAGCGCGGTCAGGGCCCGCAGGTACACCGGCAAGCGCGCGACAGTGGCCTCGGGAATGCCGCGTTCGGTTCGCGTCGGCGCGCCGGGGCGACGGCTGCGGGCAGGCGTCACAGTTCTCCTGGAAAGGTGGTTCGCGAGTCACTCGCCTCACGGCGGGCGACACCCCCACTCTAGGAGCTTGTGAACGTGAGAACAAAATCGGCGACGACACCCATGACGGACGTCACGTCGAAACTCACGCCGTTGTCAAGGCCTTCTTCAGCCTGACCGGGTCGACCCGCCAGAAGTCGTGCTGACGCCCGTCGACGAAGGTGACCGGGATCTGTTCGCCGTACTCGCGGAACAGCTCGGGGTCGGTGGTGATGTCGATCTCGGTCCAGCCGACGCCCAGCTCGGCACAGACCGCGGCGACGATCGCCTGGGCGTCCTCGCAGAGGTGGCAGCCCGGTTTCCCGTACAGGGTGACGCGCGGTTCGCTCACCGGTCCGCCTCCCGCAGCCGGCCCTTCGCGACCTTGCCGGTGACCGAGTGCGGCAGGTGGTCGACCACCTCGACCTCGACCGGCAGCTTGAAGCGGGCCAGCCGCTGCCCGGCGTACTCGAGCACGTCGGCGACGTCCACCGACGCACCGGTGGCCGGTACGACGAACGCCTTGACCGCCTCGCCGGTGTCGTCGGACGGGACGCCGATCACCGCCGCCTCGCGGACGCCGGGGGCGCCGACCAGGACCTCCTCGACCTCGCTCGGGAACACGTTGAAGCCGCTCACGATGACGAGCTCGCGGAGCCGGTCCACCAGGTAGAGATCGCCGTCGGCGTCCAGGAAGCCGACGTCGCCGGTGCGGTACCAGCCGTCGGCGTCCGGGCCGCCGGCCCCGTCGGGCCAGTAGCCGGAGAACAGGTTCTTGCCGCGGATCAGGATCTCTCCCGGGTCGTCGCCCTCGACGTCCTCACCCTGCTCGTCGGCGATCCGCAGGTCCACGCCGGGCAGCGGGCGACCGACGGAGCCCGGCTTCGGGTTCTCCTCGCCCAGCGTCGTGGTGACCCCCGGGGACGCCTCGGTGAGGCCGTAGCCCTGGTGGACGAACAGGCCCGTCGCCTGCTCGAACCGGTCGGCCAGCGCGCGATCGAGGCTGGACGCGCCGGTCAGCACGACCTTCACTGAGGCGAGCCGCTCCCGGAGGTCGTCGCGGGCGAGCAGCGCGTGCAGGGCCGGCGGCGCCAGCGGGAGCCGCGTCACGGCGTACGAGCTGATCAGGTCGACCGTGCCGGTCGAGTCGAACCGCTGGTCGATGACGAGCGCGGCGCCTGTCGCGACCGCCCAGCCGAGGACGGCGTTCAGGCCGAACGCGTGGAACATCGGGAGCACGCCGAGCACGAGGTCCTCGGGGCCCATCCGGTCCTCGCCGAGGCCGGCCAGGTTCTCGACGTTGGCGGCCAGCGCGCGGTGGGTCAGCATCGCGGCGCGCGGGTCGCCGCTGGTGCCGGACGTGTAGAGCAGGACCGCGAGACTCTCCGGGTCGGTCTGCGGCGACAACGGAGCGTGACCGTCGAGCTCGCCGGCCCGGACCACTTTGACGCCCTCGGCCTTGTCCGCGAGGCCGCCGTCGGCGACCACCAGACGGGCGCCGGAGTGCTTCACCACGTTGCCGATCTCGGTCTTCGTCAGGCCCGTGTTCAGCGGTACGGCGACGAGGCCGGCGCGCAGACATCCCAAGTACGCCGTGACGAACTCGATGCTGTTGGCCATCAGCAGGACGACCCGGTACCCGGGCACGAGCCCCGCACCGGCGTACCCCTGGGCGGTCCGCTCGACGGCCTCGTCGAGCTCGCTCCAGGTCAGTCGCCGGTCACCGTCGACCAGCGCGAGACGCTCCCCATGACGTCGCGCTGTGTCACGAAGAACATCCGCGAAGTTGAAGTTCACCAGGCGAGTCTGTCATGTTCCCGTTAAGGTGCTCAGAGTGACTCGGGACCTACGCGCCAGGTCCGTGCTGGCCGGTGAGGCGAGCGCGGCCGCGGCCGAACTGGAAGCCGCGTTGGCGACCCCCTCGGTGAGCCACGCCGCCGCCTTCTTCGACGTCGACAACACGCTGCTGCAGGGCGCGTCGGTGTACCACCTGGCCCGTGGTCTGTACCGGCGCCGGTTCTTCACCTTCGCCGAGATCGCCGCCAAGGGCTGGCAGCAGCTGGCCTTCCGGCTGCGCGGCGAGACGCCGGACTCGGTCGCCAAAGCCCGCGCGTCGGCGCTGTCGTTCATCGCCGGCCACCGCGTCTCGGAGGTCGAGATCCTGGTCGAGGAGATCTTCGACGAGCTGATGGCCGACAGGATCTGGCCGGGCACGAAGGCGCTCGCGCAGCAGCACCTGGACGCCGGCGAACGGGTCTGGCTGGTCACCGCCGCCCCGGTCGAGGTGGCCCGCGTGCTGGCCCGGCGGCTCGGTCTGACCGGCGCGCTGGGCACGGTTGCAGCCCAGAGTGACGGGGTCTATACAGGTGTACTTGTGGGCGATATTCTGCACGGCCCGGCCAAGGCGGAAGCCGTCCGGGCGCTGGCCAAGCACGAGGAGCTGGACCTGACCGCGTGCTCGGCGTACTCGGACTCGGTGAACGACTTGCCGATGCTGGAAATGGTGGGGAATCCGTGGGCGATCAATCCTGACAGCAGGCTGCGGCGGCATGCCCGGACGGCCGGCTGGCAGGTCCGGGACTACCGGACCGGACGGAGGGCGACGCGCCTTCTCCTGTTGACAGCGGGTGCTTCAGGCGTAACGCTCGGTGCTGTCTCAGCCGCTGTGGCCATCCAACGATGTCTCAGTCGGGGATGTGCAAGTCGTAGACGTGTCAGTTGAAACGGGGAGAGATCTTGACGACGCCGGAGCCGAGCCCGGACGGGATGAGACGTGCAGAACTCGTCGATCGCGCCCAGGCTGGAGACGTCGGTGCATTCGGTGAGCTGTACGACGAGTACTCGCTCACCGTCTATCGCTACATCTACGCGCGGGTGTCGTCCTCGGCCCTGGCCGAGGACCTGACCAGCGAGACGTTCGTCCGGGCGCTGCGCGCGCTGGACTCGTTCCGCTGGCAGGGCCGGGACTTCGGTGCCTGGCTGGTGACGATCGCCCGCAACCTGATCACCGATCACTACAAGTCGGGCCGGGTCCGTCTCGAGGTGGTCACCGACGAGATCGAGACGCACGACCGGCAGACCGAGGGGCCGGAGGTCGACGTCCTGGCCGCCGCGACCGCCGAGGTCCTGCGGGACGCCGTCGCGGCCCTGCCGGACGAGCAGCGCGACTGCCTGACCATGCGATTCTTCGCCGGTCTGTCGATCGCCGAGACGGCCAAGGCGCTGGAGAAGTCCGAAGGCGCGGTCAAGCAACTGCAGTTGAGGGCCGTCAGGCACTTGGCGAAGGTAATCCCCAAGGACTTGAGGTGAGACGGGTGACAACGAATGTCTTCCGTAACCAGTCAGCGACTTTCCTCGTTCTTCCTCATGAGGACCCGTCGGTGACCCCGGCGGACCATTGAGGAGAACGAACATCATGAGTGACCTAACCAGGGCTCGAGCGCGCGCGGATGCATTCGCGCACGCCGTCGATCACGGGCCCCGTCACTCTTCGCGACTGAGCGATGACCCTGAGTTGCTGGAAGCTGTCGAACTGGCCGGGCGGCTGAGGACCGCCGGGGCAGTCGCACCGCGACCGGAGTTCAGCGCCGAACTGAGGCACCGTCTGCTGGAGCAGGCGGCCGCCCGGGCGGCAACGACCCCGACCGTGGTGCACAGCTCGCCGGACAGCGAGGAGGACTTGCCGCCCCGCGAGGACGACGAGGCGTCCGTGACACCGATCCGTCATCGCCCCGGCCGGAGGATCCGGCTGGTGGCGAGCACCGCCGCGCTCGTGCTGCTCGGAGGTGGCATCGGTTCCGCTGCCGCCGCCCAGCAGGCGATGCCCGGCGACACGCTGTACGGGATGAAGCGCAGCATCGAGAACGTCTCGACCAACGTCAGCGTGGGGGACGACTCCCGCGGCCGGCGTGACCTCGAGCACGCGATGACCAGGCTGTCCGAGGTGGACGCGCTGGTGTCGAACGGCGGCGACACGGCTGCCATCGACAGCACGCTCGGCCTGTTCTCGGAGCAGGCCCGCAAGGGCGTGTCCCGGCTCGTCGCGTCGTACCAGCAGGACGACGACCCCAGCTCGATCCAGGCGATCACGACGTTCATCACCAGCGCCCGCCAGGCCATGGGTGAGCTCGCACCGAAGTTGCCCCCGGATTCGCTGAAGGCCGCTGTCGAGGCGGTCACGACGATCGACGAACTGACCCGGCACACCAAGCTGGCCTGCCCCAAGTGCGACCAGCCGAAGCCGGCGAAGAACGCGATCCAGCCGAGCACCGAGCAGCAGCCCGGTCAGCCGAACGACCCGAAGGACCCGATCGCGTCGGATCCGACGACGGTGCCGTCGGCGAAGCCGAGCGCCAAGCCGAGCACGGCGCCGACCGAGGTGCCGGACACCACCAAGGTGGAGGAGCGGAACACGACGCAGCCGACCAAGCTGCTCACCCCGCCCGGCAGCCAGCCGACCGGGAACCCGACGACGACACCGTCGGGAACCCCGCTCCCCTCCCTACCCACCGCCGGAACGCCGAGCTGGCCCTGGCCGTTCCCCTCCCTGAGCCTGCCGCTGCCGACGATCAACCTGCCCGGCGTGATCGAGACTCTGCTACCTCCCTGGAAGTAGCACCTTTCACTACCTGAAGAGCCCCGGTCGACAGCTGTCGACCGGGGCTCTTCGCACGCCCAGGGCGATCGCAGGCGCGTCGCTCCCGTCCCGCAGCTGCGACCTCGGACAGGAAATCGGGACCTTGAACACGTCGTGCCATGTCCCAGGTCCCGGTTTGGTGTTCACGGTCCCGCAGCTAGTCCACGGTCCACGCCTCGTTCGCTGCCTTGTTCAGGGTCCCGACACGTCAGAGGAGAGCGTCGAGCCAGGCGGCCTGGTGGGACTCGATGTACTCCGCGGCGGGACCCCAGTGGTTGGCGTGGCCTTCGGCGTGGAGGCGGGCCCAGGGTTGTTCGCCGGTCCGGGCGCCGCGGACGAGCAGGTCGAACATGCCTCGGGTGTGCGCAGCGATCAGCCCGGGGAACTCTCGCCGCTCGCCGTCGTCCAGGCCGTAGCCGTCGACCAGGGCCCGGAGGCGCGGCGCAGCCTCGGCCACCAGACCGCCGGCCTGCAGTGGCACGAAGCTCTGGGCCGCGTAGGCGAGGTCCCAGGAGCGTGAGGCCGGTCCGGCGCCGTCCCAGTCGATGAAGACCCACCGGGCGCCGTCGACCACGAGGTTCCACGGCGCCAGATCGTTGTGGCAGATCAGGCGTCCATCGGTCGGGTCCGGGATCGGCATGTCCCACTGCGCGTCGACAGGCGGGGAGAAGTCTTCCATCGCGTCGTGCAGCGCGCGGATCAACCGTCCGAGGCGGCGCAACTCGTCCGGGGTGAACGCCGGGAGCTCCATGGCGGTGGTGCCCGGCACGAACTCGAGGACCTGCCTGCCCTTGTCGTCGCGGCCCAGGGTGCGCGGTGCACCCTCGAATCCCCTCTGGTGCAAGTGGTCGAGGACGGCCTCGACACCGGGAGTGGCGGCGGTGACCGGCTTGCGGACGGTCGTACCGACTCGGACCACCGCATCGGCGACGTTGCCGCCGGTCAACAGCCCCTCGCGTGGTGGGGACTCTTCCTCGACCGCACTCATCGGGCGATCAGAAGAAGACGCTGCGGCGTTGCATGAGCAGGGCGTACAGGGTCTGCTGGATGGTTTCGCGGACCTGGTCGGTGACGTTGAAGACCAGCATCGGGTCGTCGGCGGCGCCCTCGGGGAAGTCGTCGGTGCGGATCGGTTCGCCGAACTCGATCAGCCACTTCGACGGCAGCGGGACCATGCCGAGCGGTCCGAGCAGCGGGAAGAACGGCGTCACCGGGATGTAGGGAACGCCGAGCAGCCGCGCCAGCGAGGCGATGTTGCCGACCAGCGGATAGATCTCCTCGGCGCCGACGATCGAGCACGGAACGATCGGTACGCCGGTGCGCATGGCCGCGCTGACGAAGCCGCCGCGCCCGAACCGCTGCAGCTTGTACCGCTCGCTGAACGGCTTGCCGAGGCCCTTGAACCCCTCCGGCCAAACGCCGACCAGGTTGCCCGCGCGGAGCAGCCGCTCGGCGTCGTCGTTGCTGGCCAGCGTGGCACCGGCCTTCCGCGACAGCTCGCCGACGAACGGCGTACGGAACACCAGGTCCGCGGCGAGCGTGCGCAGCGGGCGGTTGGTGTGGTCGGCGACGATCAGCTGGGTGATCAGGCCGTCGAGCGGCATCGTGCCGGAGTGGTTCGCGACGATCAGCGCGCTGCCGGTGTCCGGGATGTTCTCGATCCCGCGCACCTCGACCCGGAACCACTTCTCCGCCAGCGGCCGCAGCGCCGACAGCAGCACCTGGTCGGTGAGTTCGGCGTCGTACCCGAACTCGTCCACCTCGTACTGCCCGGTCAGCCGCCGGCGCAGGAACGCCAGCCACTCCGCGACCTTCTGCTCCCCCGCGGCCCCGAACAGGTCCCGCACCATCCGCTCGAACGCCACGAAGTCGGGGGCACCGGCGTCGGCCGGGCTCGCCTGCTCGCCCACGCCCCACGGCTCGCCCGCGATCGGGCCGCCGGGAGCTGCCGGCGTCTCGGCCTGCTCAGGGTCGGAAGCTCGGTCCGGCGAGGCCTTCTTGTTCTTCCCCGCCAGCGATCGCGCGGCCGCCGACGGCGTCGTCCGCCGGGCGCTCCCGCGACCGGGCCGGCCGCCGGAGCCGATCGGGATGATGTCGGCGTCAGCCACGCAGCGCTCCCAGCCCGGCGGTCAGCAGTTTCGAGGCCGCGGTCATCGCGCCGGTCCCGATCGAGGCGCGGAAGTCGTCGAAGGCCTCGGCGGTCGTGTACCTCGGCTCGAAGGCGAACTCGGTCCGCATCCGGGTCGTGTCGACCGCGCGGCCGTAGGTGAGGAAGGTGATCTGGTCCGGCGAGAAGTCGGCCAGCCGCGCACGCCGTACGACGGCCGCCGTGCTCGACGCGGTGAAGGAGGGCAGTCGGACGACCGGCCGGCCGAGCCGGCGGATCGCCTGGGACAGCACGAGGACACCGTCGCCGGCCAGGTTGAACGTGCCCGGGAGGTCCTCGACGGTGGCGTGGTGGATCGCCTCGACGCCGTCGCTCTCGTGCAGGAACTGCAGGCGGGCGTCGTACCCGAAGACGGTCGGGACCACCGGCATCGCGAAGTAGCGGGTGATCGGCGAGTCGGTCTGCGGACCGATCCAGTTGGCCATCCGCAGGGTGCTGACCGTCACGTCGGGGCGGCGCCGGGCGAAGCCTCGGACGTAGCCCTCGACCTCGACGGCGTCCTTGCTCAGCCCGGTGTGGTGGATCGCCCGCGGCGCCATCTCCTCGGTGAACATCGCGGGGTCACGCGGACCTGCGCCGTACACCGTGGTCGACGACTTGACCACCAGCTTGCGCAGGCCGGGTGCCTTCTGACACGCGGCGAGCAGCTGCATGGTGCCGATGACGTTGATCTCCTTCATCGACGACCGGCCACCGGCACTTCCAGGGGTCGCCACCACGCCCGTGTGGACGACAGTGTCGACGTCCTCACCGGCGATGACCTTGGCGATCACGGGGTTGCGAATGTCGGCCCGGACGAACCGGACCCGGCCGAGCTCGGCCCGCGGCGGGACCACGTCGATCCCGATCACGGTCCCGATGGACGGGTCCGCGGCCAGTCGCCGCGCACACCGAGCGCCGGCGTCCCGTGAGACGCCGGTGACCATCACTACCTGTGCCACGAGTGACCCCCAGCCAGACAGCAACCCCGCACAACGCCGCTCTGGTGACCAGAGCGGCTGGAACTGCTTACTTGCCGAGCTTGCGGCGCTGCACCCGCGTCTTCTTGAGCAGCTTGCGGTGCTTCTTCTTCGCCATACGCTTACGGCGCTTCTTGATTACCGAACCCACAGTTGGACCTTCCAAACTTAAAGAGAGCGTCGGCAAAGCCTACCTGCAAGTCAGCCGGTCACCTAAGTGAGGTGCCCGGGAGTGGGTAGGAAGGAGTCATGAGAGCTCGTTACAACGGAGTCGCCGACTGGTACGCCGCCCGCAGCACGAACTGGGCCGAGGACAACAGGGAGGACCTGCTCGCGCTGCTCGGGCCGGGGGAAGGCCGGCTGTGCCTGGATCTCGGGTGCGGGACGGGGAACTACTTCGCGATGATCAAGGAGACCGGGCGGCGGGTGTTCGGGCTGGACCGGTCGTCGGACCAGTTGCGGTTCGCGCGGACGAAGGGCGACGTACCGCTGGTCGAGAGCGACGCGGCGCGGCTGCCGTTCGCGGCGGAGAGTTTCGACGACGTACTTGCGCTGTGGATCTCGACCGATCTGGACGACTTCGCGGGGACGCTGCGAGAGATCAGGCGGGTACTGCGGCCGGACGGGCTGTTCTACTTCTACGGGGTTCACCCGTGCTTCAACGGTCCGCACGTCGAGTACCAGGAGGACGGCGGACGGTTGGCGCACCCGACGTACCGGCAGTCCGGCTGGCACCAGCCGTCGGCGTGGTGGGCCGGCGACGGGATCCGCGGGACGGTGGGGATGCGGCACACGCCGCTGGCCGAGTTCCTGAACGCGTTCTTCGCGGCGGGCTTCGTGCTCGAACACGCGGTCGAGCCGGGCGACGGGCCGGTGCCCGGTGCATTGGCCGTGCGGGCCCGGCTCAGCTCAGGTGTTCCCAGGTGAGGAGCTGCAGGTCACGGCCCTTCTCCATCAGCCTGGTCGGCGGGAGATCGGTGAGCGTGTAGCCGGTCCGCGTCGCGACCGACTGGCTCGCCTGGTTCTCGGGCTCGATCTCGAGGATCAGGCGGGGCAGACCGAGCTCGCCGTGGGCGTAGTCGGTCAGGAGGGTCAGGGCCCGTACGGCGAGGCCCTGGCCGCGGTGCGCCTGGCCGACGACGTACCCGAGGGAGCCGGTCTTCTCGTTCAACATCACCTCACCGAGCGGCTGCTCGCCGTCGGTTGTGATCGCGAGGTGGGTCCGGCCGTTGTCGGTGTGCGCGGCGTCGTAGTACGCCTCGGCCGCGGCCAGGTCGAACGGGGTGCGCAGCGGGGTCCAGTACGCGACCTCGGGGTTGTCGAACAGCTCCGACATCGCGGCGAGATCGCCGCGCTCCCACTCGCGGAGCACCAGCCCGTCCCCCGCGATCCGCACCCCAGGGCCGCCGTACCTGATCGTCATGCGGTTCAGTCTGCTGTACGACGGGCTCGGAGGCGATCCAGGATCGTTTGGATTGGACCGAGGGTGATCAGGCCGCTACCGGCTGTGTCTTCTGCGGCTGCCGGCGTGAGTGCTCGTTCGGCTCGCTGGGCGAGCTGTTTGTTGCCTTGGGCAAGTGCTGCTTCGGCGAGGAGAGTCCAGAGGAGTTCTTGCAGCAGGTCCTTCGGCGGGTCTGGGATCTGGTCGAGGGCTTCGCCGTCGCCGTCGAGCAGTGGGCGGATCCAGGGCTCGTACGGGCCGTAGTCCGCGTTCCTGTCCAGCGGTCGGCCTTCTCGAAGCCTGACCGTCAGGACGGCGAGTGCTTCCAGACCGTCTTGCAGGCCAGGCATTCCGGCGCCGTCGAGCAGCTTCGTGGCGTCTCGGTAGGCGGCTTCGCTGGGGGCACGCAGTACGGCGTACCAGCGGGTGAAGACGCTGACGAGCGGTGTCTCGTGCTTCGCCGCCAGCCGGTCGGCTGCCGCGGCGTGTTGGTCGGCGGTGTCGTAGTCGCTGAGTGCGCTGCAGGCCTGGATGCGGATCAGGTGGCCGAGAACCTCGTACGTCGTCAGTCCGTGCTTGGCCGCCAGGTCGATCAGTTCGACGCCGATCGCGTCTCGCTCGGGCGCGAGTCCGGTGCGGTAGGACGTCTGCAGGAACAGGCCGTTGAGCGCGAAGGCCAGTACGCCGGGATCGTCCAGGCGGCGGGCGATCGCGACGGCTTCCTCTGCTGCTCGGCGGGCGCGCGGGGATCCGCTGCCGCGGGACTCCATCGCGATGGTCGCGAGCAGCCGCGCTCGCAGCGGGGAGGTGCGCTGGTTGGTCGGGCTGTCTGCGTAGGGCGCGGCGGTCGCGCTGTTTGCATGCGACGCGTCGGGCGCGCTGTCTGACTGCGGCGCGTCGGCTTCGCTCTCCGCGAGGCGTTGGTCGAGCGCGGTCAGCGTGCGCTCCGCTGCGGCGACGACTGCGGCCGCTTGCTCCTCGTCGTCCGAGCGCGTCCAGATCGCCGGTACGTCGTACGCGCCGATCACGCGGGCCGTCAGCTCGGCATCACCAAGCTCCTCGGCCGCCGCGATCACCGCGACGCGCTGCTCCCGCGCCGCGACGAGCCCGCCGCCTCCGGTAATCGCCAAACTCCGCAACAACCCAACGGTCGGCTCCAGGCGGGCCCGCGCTCCGACGCCCTCGTCGTACGCCGCCACCGCGCGATCCCATACGGTCGACTCACCGGCCGCCGACTCGTGCGCTGACCCGGTCGTCGGCCCACTTGCTGCCCCAATTGCCGGCGCGGTTGCGGCTGAGTTCGCGAGGTGGTCGGCCTGGTGGAGGATGTCGGTTTCCAACTGCCGAAGCGCCGGGCTCGGATCCACACCCAGCTGATCGACCAGCAGCATGCGCGCCCGGCGCAGTACAGCGAGCGCGTCGCCCTGGCGGCCGGAGCGGTACAAAGCCAACGCCAGCAGACGCCAAGCGTCTTCCCGCCAAGGGTGTTCAGTGACGTGCGCATCCAACTCAGGCACCGCTTCCACCGCGCGCCCGGCACTCAGGCGAGCAGCCGCGAGCTGCTCAACGGCCTGCAGCCGCAGCTCCGTCAACCGAGACCGCTCCGCCCGAGCCCATGGCTCCTCCGCAAAGTCCGCGTACGCCGGGCCACGCCACAACCCCAGCGCCTCTGCAATCCCCAGCCCGTCGCCGGCCCAACCCGCAGGTCCAGCGGCCCGTCCACCGCCCTGAGCCGCAGGTCCAGCACCAACCCATCCACCGCCCCGAGCCGCACCTCCACCACCGACCACTCCACCACCCGCGACCGCACGTTCGAACCGCCACGCGTCCACCGCGTCCGGCGGAAGCCGCAGCGCGTACCCCGGCCCCTCGGTCACAAGCACCTGGGGCTTCGCCCGAGCCGCCCGCTCCGGCTCCAGCACCCGGCGAAGCGCCGCGACGAACGTCCGCACCGCACTCACCGCACCAGCCGGCGGCGCGACCCACAGGTCGTCCACCAGTACGTCGACCGGTACCACCCGCCCCCGCGCCACGATCAACCGCGCGAGCACCGCCCGATGCCGAGGACCCTTCAACGGCAGCAGTTCCCCGTCCTTGCCCCAAGCAACAACCGCCCCCAGCACCCCGAACACCGGCGAACCCTCCCCCGCACCCCCGGCCCGCGGTTCGTCACTCACCCCACCCACGCTAGCGCGCCCCGCCCCCAAGCTCACGCAGCGGTGAGCGGCCCGTAGCGTCCGAACAATCGCGCAACGTCCGAAAAAGCCGAGGCTATAGCGCACCCTTCTTCGGACCCATGCAACTTCTTCGGACGCAAGAGCGTCAGGTGGACGCGACGCCACGCGCAACTGCAGGTGCTGCTCACGGGCGAGCAGTTGCACGCCGAACTTCGGTGCGGGTGCGTGGCAGCGGACGCGGCGAGGCCGCGGGCGGCGGCGGGCGGAGCTGGCGGCGCGAGGACCGCCGCCGAGCAGAGCGGGGAGCAGGCACCGGTTGGGACCTACAGCAAGAGCTGGGTCGGCTGCTGGGCGGACGCGAGGCAAGCGCGGCACGGGCGCGAGCGGTAGCGGTAGCGGGGCCTAGCGCGCGGCGGCGGGCGGAGCACGCGGGCGGGCGGCGGGGCGGCCCAGCACAGCCCATGGCGCGGACGCCGAGCGCAGCACGCCGCGGCGGCGGCGAACAGAGCACGTGTGCCGGCGGGCGGCTGGCGGAGCACGCGGGCGGCTGATGGCTGGCGGCTGGCGGCACAGCCCGTGGCGGCGGAGCGGCACACGCGTGGCACCGGGCGCAGGACGCGCGGCAGTGGGCACCGAGCACAGCAGGTGTGGCGGAGGACGCCGGGGCGGAGCACGCGTGGCGGCGGGCACCGGGCGCAGGACCCGCGGCAGTGGGCACCGAGCACAGCAGGTGTGGCGGAGGACGCCGGGGCGGAGCACGCGTGGCGGCGGGTGGTGGGCGCAGCACGTGTGCGGCGAGGCGCGGGGGCCGGTGCGGCGCGGCGCGGCGGGAGACGGCGGGCGCGGAAGCACAGCGGGAGGCGGCGGGGAGGCAGCAGGCCAGCCCGTGCGCACGGGGTGTCGCCAACGGCGCGAACCCGGACGCTCCGCCGGTGGGCGTCAGGCGGAACGCGTGTGACGTGGGCGCCGGGCGGAGCAGGCGGGCGGCGGGCGGCGAGCACAGCCGGAGGCGCGGGAGGAAAGCGCAGGCGCCGGGCGGAGCACTGCGCGGCGACGGGCCGGGGCGGTCCGCGTGTGACGGCGGGCGCCGGGGCGCGGGCGGGGCACGTGTGACGGCGGGCGGGGGCGGCGCACGTGTCACGGCGGGCACCGGGGCGGGGGCGGCGCACGTGTCACGGCGGGCGCCGGGGCGCGGGCGGCGCACGTGTGACGGCGGGCGCCGGGGCGCGGGCGGGGCACGTGTGACGGCAGGCAGGCGGGGGCCGGGGCGGGGCGGGGCGGGGCGAGCACGCGCCGCGTGAAGCGCGCGGTGGGGCGCCGGGCTCGGAGCACCGGCCCGGGCTCAGCGCGGGAGAGCCGGCATGGGCGGTGTGCTCATTGGTTGCTCATTCGGGGGCGGCAGGCTTTTGGCGTACTGGTGATTTGTGACGGGAGTCTGATGAGCGGGATCGAAGGGTTCGAGTATCGGCGGGTCGGCGTGGCCGACGGGGTGGCGCTGAAGGTGGCGGTGGGTGGGGTGGGGAGCCCGGTTGTGTTGTTGCACGGGTTTCCGGAGACGCATCTGATGTGGCGGCATGTGGCTGTGGAGCTGGCGGGTGAGCACACGGTGATCTGTCCGGATCTGCGGGGGTACGGGGACAGCGACAAGCCGGTGGAGGACGGCGAGGACACCTACTCCAAGCGGACGATGGCGGCTGATGTCGTTGCGGTGGCCAAGGCGTTGGGGCATGAGCGGTTCGCGTTGGTGGGGCATGACCGGGGCGCGCTGGTGGCGTTTCGGGCGGCGATGGATCACCCGGACGTGGTGACGCACCTGGCGAGCCTGGACGTGTTGCCGACGTTGGACATGTGGTCGGTGATGCAGGGGACATCGGCCGCGGTGGGGTTCCACCTGTACCTGATGGCTCAGCCGCCTGGGTTGGCGGAGACGATGATCGCGGCGAGCTCGGACGCGTTCTTCGGGTACTTCCTGGATCTGTGGGTGAAGGACCCGGCGGCGATCCCGGCAGACATTCGTACGGCGTACTTGGATGCCTGCCGCGCGGCGGTGCCGTCGATCGTGGCGGACTACCGGGCGAGCGCGGGCATCGACGTACGGCACGACCAAGCAGATCTGGAGGCCGGGCGGAAGCTGGCGATGCCGGTGTCGGTCGTACAGCAGGACTGGGGCAGCGCGCTCGGGTTCGACGCCGCCGAGCGGTGGCGTGCCTGGGCGCCGGATCTCGTGCACAGCACGACGACCAGCGGCCACTTCATGGCCGAGGAGTCACCCCAGGAGATCACCGACGTGATCAGGAATCTGCTGAAGCGCTGACCGCGAGCGCCGCCTCGGGCGGGAGCGGGTACGGGCGCTCGAGCGGGAGCATCGCCTGTGCGGTCTCCAGCTCGCCCGCCCGTACGGCGGCGTGGACGCGCTTGGCCAGTTCGGTCACGTCGGTGAGCCCGACGATCCACTCGTTGACGTAGGAGTGCACCGCGGACCCGCTCAAGCCGATCTGGATCGAGCGGTGCTCGAGACGCTCGAGCTGCAGCGAGCGCTCCGGGTCCCACTGCACGCGCACCGAAGTCCGCCGTACGCCGGCCGCCCACTCCTCCTGGCTCGCGTGGACCTTGCGATCGAAGTGACTCAGGTACGACGCCGCCAGCGCCGCGTCGAAGCCCGCGCGGCTGAGCCGGACCGCCAGCACGCGCTCCTGACCGGGCTTGGTCGCCCAGCCGCAGCGGTACATCATCCACAGGAACGACGGCTTGATCCAGGTCATCCGGTCCGGCTTGAACGGCGGTACGAACCGGCCGGCCGCCAGCGCCGGATCCGCGATCTCGGGGGCGTAGGCCTGGTAGACGGTCAGGCTGGTCTCGTCGAAGTCCGCGCGGACCTGCCGCTTCGGGATGTCGGGCACCTCGGCAGCCTAGGGCAGGGCAAGGCGCAGCGGCCGGTCCGTTGAGGATTCCGGCCGCTGTGCTTCTCGTAGTTATCCGGCCTGGAAGAAGGCGCCCTTGAGGTAGTCGTGCACCGCGTCCTCCGACACCCGGAACGACCGACCCACCCGCACCGCGGGCAGCTCGCCGGAGTGCACCAACCGGTACACCGTCATCTTGGACACGCGCATGGCCGTGGCGACTTCAGCCACGGTCAGGAACTTCACCTCGGCGAGCGGCTGCTCACCACCGGACTTCTTTGATGCCATAACGCACCGCACTTCCAGCACGGATCGTGCGCCGGCTTCCCCTCCGGCACCTCCGCCCGTGCATGAACCGAGCGTAGTGGCTGATGGTACGAATGGGAAAGAGGGTGTCTGGTGTGACTGACTCCAGCGCTCGATTCAGTACGTCGGATCGAGGCCCAGCAGCGGGAACGAGACGTCCCGGGTCGCCTTGATCGAGCGGTCGAGCCAGGTGTCCGGGTTGTACCCGCTGGACCAGGACTCGTACGAGCCGTCGTTGCCGTCGGTCATCCGCGAGGGCGCGATCCGCGCGTACCGGATCTTGACCTCCTCGCGCCACGACTCGGGCACCGCGGTGGTCGGCTCGATCGGCTTCCCGGCGACGATCGCCAGCAGGTGCGTCCAGGCGCGCGGGACGACCTCGATGATCGCGTAGCCACCGCCGCCGGTCGCGACCCACTTGCCCTCGCACACCTCGTGCGCCAGGTCGTGCAGTGCCGCGTACGCCGCGCGCTGCCCGTCGACGGTCTTCGTCAGATGGGCGAGCGGGTCCTCGACGTGGGAGTCGCAGCCGTGCTGGGTCACCAGGACGTCGGGCCCGAAGGCCTTCACGACGTCCGGGACGATCGCGTGGAACGCCCGCAGCCAACCGGCGTCGCCCGTCCCCGGCGGCAGCGGGATGTTGACCGCCGTCCCCTCGGCGCCCGGCCCGCCGGTCTCCCCCGCCGTACCGGTCCCCGGGAACAGCGTGGTGGGCGACTCGTGCAGGCTGACGGTGAGGACGCGCGGGTCGTCGTAGAAGACCGCCTGGACGCCGTCGCCGTGGTGCACGTCCACGTCGACGTACGCGACCTTGCGGGCGCCGTGGTCGAGCAGCCACTGGATCGCGATCGCCGGGTCGTTGTAGACGCAGAAGCCACTCGCCTGCGAACGCATCGCGTGGTGCAGCCCGCCGGCGATGTTCGCGGCGTGCAGGACCTCGCCCTCCCAGACCGCGCGCGCGGCCTCGACGGAGGCGCCGACGACGTGCGCCGAGGCGGCGTGCATGCCCGGGAAGCAGTAGGTGTCGTCGGTGCCGAGCCCGTGCCGCAGATCCGGTACGTCGGGATCCTGCCCGGCGCGCTTCACCGCGGCGATGTAGTCCGGCGTGTGCACGGTCCGCAGCAGTTCGTCGGACGCGGTCGGCGCGGGGACCACCTTCAGCTGGTCCAGCACCCCGAGGGCGCGCGCCAGCTTGACGGTCAGGTCGACCCGCACCGGGCTCATCGGATGCCCGTGCCCGAAGTCGTACGCCGTCAGCTCCTCGTCGAAGACCAGCATCGCCTCACCACTCATGCCAAGACCTTAGCCCCGGTCCGGCGAACACGCCCGCCGGTGCGTCCACTTCCAACCCAAAGCAACGCTCATCGCTGTCTATGTTGCGTTAGATTCACAGCCGTTGCAACGAAAACAGGCACCTGACCTGCACAAATGCCTCGCATGGTCGACAGTGTTGTTGCAGGATTGATGAACGCAACGTAGCGTTTCACCTATCAGAAACGACATCACGAACGAAGGAAACCTCATGCAGAAGTTCGGCACCAGCACCCCGATCACCGCCGTCGTCGACATCCCGGCCGGCCGGATCCAGCTCATCGCCGCCGACCGCGCCGACGCCACCGTCGAGGTCCTCCCGGCCGACCCCTCGAAGAGCCGCGACGTCAAGGTCGCCGAGCAGACCACGGTCGAGTACGCCGACGGCGTGCTGCGGATCGTCGCCGCGGCGAAGAACCAGGTCCTCGGCAGCTCCGGCTCCATCGAGGTCACCGTCCAGCTCCCGACCGGTTCGCAGGTCGAGGCGAAGGCGGCCGGCGCCGAGTTCCGCGCCGTCGGCCGGTTCGGCGACGTCTCCTTCGACGGCGCGCAGGGCGAGATCAAGGTCGACGAGGCCGCGAGCGTCCGCTTCGCCACCAAGGCCGGCAACGTCTCGGTCGGTCGGCTCAACGGGTCAGGCGAGATCACCACCCTGCAGGGCGACCTCACGATCGACGAGGCGGTCAGCGGCACCGTCGTCCTGTCCACCCAGTCCGGCAACATCTCGGTCGGCTCCGCGGCCTCGGCCGCCCTGGACGCCGGCACCACTGTCGGCCGGGTCCAGAACTCGCTGAAGAACAGCGGCGAGACCGACCTGACCATCAAGGCCACCACCGTCCAGGGCGACATCACCGCCCACAGCCTCTGAACGACAAGGACACCTCAGCAGATGACCAGCACGCAGGACTACCAAGCGGCGGAGCGGTTGCTCCGCCGCCCGGCCCGGCCCGGCGAACTCGTGGTGGGCGACAAGGTCAGGCCGCAGTGGATCGACGGTGGTGCCCGGTTCTGGTACGCCGTGAACACCGGCACCGAGCACCGGCTGGTGCTGGTCGACCCCGCCGCGGGGACCCGCGAGACCATCACCGAGCCGCCCGCGCCCACCGCGCCGGGCAGCCCGTCCGCCAACCCGCTCGACGTACCGTCGCCCGACGGCAAGTTCGCGGTCTCCCGCCGGGGCCACGACCTGTGGGCGGTCTCGGCCGACAGCGAGTCGGCCCTGACCACCGACGGCGAGGCCGACCACCAGTACGGCGCCGGCCCGTCGTCCACCGCCAACCCGACGCTGCTGCGCAAGCTCGGCATTCCGTACCTGCCGCCCGCGGTGGCTTGGTCGCCCGACTCGACGAAGGTCCTCACCCATCGGACCGACGAGCGCGACGTGCGCCAGACCCATCTCCTGGAAGCCCGGCCCGCCGACGGCGGCGCTCCGGCGATCCACACCCAGCGCTTCCCGTACGCCGGTGACGAGCACCTGCCGCTGGCCGAGCTGGTCGTCCTGAATGTTGGTGACGGCAACGTCGTACGGGCTCAGGCCGAGCCGCTGCTGACGCCGGTGATGTCACCGGTCACGGCCCAGTGGGCCTGGTGGGCTCCGGACGGCTCGGCGGTCTACTACCTCAGCCGGCCGCGCGACCTGCGCACCCTGACGCTGCACCGCATGGACGCCGACACCGGCGAAGTCACCACCGTCCTCAGCGAGTCCGGCGACACCCGGGTCGAGCCCAACCAGTTCATGACCGAAGCGCCGATCGTCAAGACGCTGGCCGACGAGGTCCTCTGGTACTCGCAGCGCGACGGCTGGGGCCACCTCTACCGGTACGACGTCCACACCGGCGAACTCCTCGGCCAGGTCACCGAAGGCGAGTGGGCCGTGCGGCAGATCCTGCACGTCGACGAGACCGAGCGCGTCGTGTACTTCACCGCGTCCGGCCTGGTCGACGACGACCCGTACCGGCGTACGGTCTGCCGGGTCGGCCTGGACGGTTCCGGCTTCGCCAAGCTCACCGACGACGACCAGGATCACATCGTCACGGTCTCGGAGAACCAGCAGTACTTCGTCGACGCCGCCTCCACGGTCGAGACCGCACCGGTGATCAGCGTGCGGGACTGGACCGGCCGGGTGCTGGTCGAGCTCGAGCGCGCCGACATCAGCAAGCTCGTCGCGACCGGCTGGACGGCGCCGGAGCGGTTCCGCGTGAAGGCCGCCGACGGTGAGACGGACCTGTACGGCGTGCTGTACCGGCCGCACGGGTTCGCGTCCGACCAGCGCTACCCGATCGTAGACACGCTCTATCCCGGGCCGCAGGTCACCCGGGTCGCGCCGTGCTTCGACCCCGGCGGCATGGGACTCGACGCGGAACCCCTGGCCGCCCTGGGCTTCGTCGTGGTCGCCCTGGACGGGCGCGGCAGTCCTGGACGGAGCAAGTCGTTCCACGACGCGTCGTACGGGCACCTCGGCGACGCCGGCTCCCTGGACGACCACGTCGCGGCGCTGCGGCAGCTGGCTGCGACCCGGCCATGGATGGATCTCGACCGGGTGGGCGCGTTCGGCCACTCCGGTGGCGGGTTCGCGGCGGCGCGGGCGATGCTCGATCACCCGGCGACGTACAAGGTCGGGGTCGCACTGTCCGGCTCGCACGATCCGCACTTCTTCAACGCGGGTTTCACCGAGGCCTACGACGGCGCGGGCAACCCCGAGGCCTGGAACCGCTCGTCGAACGTGCAGCGCGCGGACCGGCTGGAGGGCAAGTTGCTGCTGGTCCACGGCGAGCTGGACGACCAGGTCCACCCGGACCACACGCTGCGGCTGGCCGACCGGCTGATCGCGGCCAACAAGGACTTCGAGCTGCTCGTCGTACCGGGTGCCGAGCACTCGTTCCTCGACTGCCTGGCGTACGTCCGCGGCCGCTGCTGGGACTTCCTGGTCCGCGAGCTGATGGGCACGCCGCCGCCCGGCTACCGCCCCGAGCCGATCGTCATCGGCCCGGAACTGTTGGCCGAGATGTTCGCCTGATCTATGCTGTGCGAGTGAACCAGCTGACCTTGCAGCAGTGGTGGGCCGTCTGAGGGCGGACCCGCAGCGTTCACACGCATCCAGAGGCCGCCTCGCCGAGGCGGCCTCTTCTTTTTTCACAGCAGAGTGTTTGCCCTCGGACGGGGTGGTCTCGCCCCGACAGAAGAGGACGAACACGAGATGACTTCGGTATCCGGCATCATGCCGACCGGCCGGCTGACCCTGGGCAACCACCTGGGCGCGCTGCGCCGCTTCACGGACCCGCACGGGTTCTACTTCGTCGCGAACCTGCACGCGATGACCATGCGGCACGTGCCGCGACGACTCGCCGAGCTCACCCGCGAGACCGCGACGCTGATGCTCGCGGCCGGGTCGCCCGAGGGCACCGTCTTCGTGCAGTCGGAGGTGCCGGCGCACGTGCAGCTCGGGTACCTGCTCGAGTGCACGTCGTACGTCGGGGAGCTGTCGCGGATGATCCAGTACAAGGAGAAGGGTCGCGACAAACCGATGACCCGGGTGTCGCTGTTCACCTATCCGTGCCTGATGGCGGCCGACATCCTGCTCTACGGCACGGACCGGGTGCCGGTCGGTGACGACCAGGACCAGCACGTGGAGCTGGCCCGCGACGTGGCGATCCGGTTCAACCGCGAGTACGGCGAGACGTTCGTCGTCCCGGAACTGGCCAAGGCGGCGTACGCGACCCGGATCAAGGACCTGCAGACGCCGACCGCCAAGATGAGCAAGTCCGACGTGGACGACGCGATCGGCACCATCCGGCTGCTCGACCCGCCGGACGTGATCCGCCGGCAGGTGATGAAGGCGGTGACGGACTCCGAGAACGTCGTCCGGTACGACCCGTCGGGCAAGCCCGGAGTGACCAACCTGCTGGAGATCCTGGCCGCGTGCACCGACGGGGACCCCGAAGAGCTTGCCAAGGGCTACCAAGGCTACGGCGAGCTGAAGACCGACGTCGCCGACGCGGTGCTGAGTGTCATCGAACCGCTGCAGCGCCAGTACGCCGTACTGGCGTCGGATCCGGCGACGGTCGACGCGATGCTGGCCGCCGGGCGGGACCGGGCGATCGAGGCGAGCGCGCCGTTGTTGCGTTCGGCAACGACTGCGATGGGCCTGGGCACCGGAAGGGTGGCGGCCGTGGTTTGAAGCGGGGGCCCGGCGAAGGCGCCGGAGCCCGCGGAGGGCGGGGCCCCGACCCCGCGGAGGGCGGGTCCGGGAGCGCCGGGAGGGCGGGGGCCGGGGCCGCCCGCCCTCCCCGGATGGTTGGATCGAGGGGTGAGTGTGCAGCTGCGGGTGGCGACGTTCAACATCCGGAACTCCTCGGCGCCGGACGGCGACGACTCCTGGCCGCTCCGCCGGGAGGCGACGGCCGCGGCGATCACGGAGCTCGCGGCCGACGTGGTCGGGTTGCAGGAGGTCCTGCCCGATCAGCTCGACGACCTGCGGGAGCGCTTCGACGGGTGGGAGATCGTCGGCGCCGGGCGGGACGACGGGGTGTCGGCGGGTGAGCACTCGGTGGTGATGGTGCGGCCTGGTGCGTGGACGATCGCGTCGTACGCGACGCGCTGGTTGTCGCCGACGCCGGAGACGGTGGGGTCTGTCGGGTGGGACGCCGATCTGACCCGGATCGCGACGCTGGTCGATCTGAAGCACAGCGACGGGCAGCGCATCGGCGTACTGAACACGCACTACGACCACCTGGGAGAGATCGCCCGGCTCGAGTCGTCCCGCCTGCTCGACCAGTGGGCCACTCCCGATCAGCCGTGGATCCTGATGGGCGACCTCAACGCCGAGCCGGGCTCACCGCCGCTCAAGGTGCTCACCGACGCGGGCTGGACCGATGCGCTGCCGACCGAGGCCGGCGGGACGTTCCACGACTTCACCGGCGAGGCCGACGAACGCATCGACCACATCCTGGTCAAGCGCCTCGAGGTGGTGGAGGCGTCCGTCGCGCGGTACCGGCCAGGTGGTCGCCTGCCGAGCGACCACTGGCCGGTCGTGGCAACGCTCAGAGCTTGACCAGGACCTCTTCGCGCAGTCGTTCCAGAGCGTCGAAGCGCTGGTTGCCGGAGCCGTAGAAGGAGTCGGGGATCAGCAGCTCGTCGATGCCGGCGTCGGGATACTGCGCCAGCGTGTCGAGCACGTAATCAGCGGTGCCGATGATCGTCGGGCGGCCGGCGGCGATCAGGCTGTCGCGGCGCGCCTCGGCCTCGGTGTCGCCGGGGTCGATGACCTGGATCATCGCCTGGGTCGACCGCCGGACGGTCGCCGGGTCGCGGCCGATCTTCTCGCAGTGCGACCGGAAGACCTCTCCCTTGTGGCGGGCCACCTCGGGCAGACCCCAGTGGTTCCACTCGTCGGCGTACCGGGCGACGATGCGCAGCGCGACCTTCTCGCCGGAGGCGCCGATCAGCAGGGGAAGGTGCGCGGGCTTGGGCTCCAAAGGCGCACCCGCGAGCTGGTAGTACTGGCCGTCGAAGCTGAAGCGGTCCTCGGTGAGCAGCCCGCGGAACACCTGGCAGGCTTCCTCAAACCGCGCCAGCAGCTCCTTCACCGGCGGCAGGTCGATCCCGTACACCTCGTGCTCGTTGACCTGCCAGCCCGCGCCGACGCCCAGCACGAACCGGCCGCCGCTCAGCTGGTCGACCGTCGCGGCCCAGTTCGCCACGACGGCCGGGTGCCGGTAGGTGTTGCCGAGCACCATCGACCCGATCCGGACCCGCTCGGTCCGCGCCGCCAGGCCGGCGAGCAGCGCCAGCGCCTCGTTCACCGGGATCGAGAGGTCGTCGCCGTTCTGCATGAAGTGGTCGGCGATCCAGACACTGTGCCAGCCGGTCCGCTCGGCGTACTCCGCACCTTCGAGAATCTCCGGCCAGGTCCGCGACGCGGCCGGCCACAGGGAAAAGTCCATATGCCCGACTCTATGCCTCGCCGGCGATGTGCTTCTCGCGGTTCTCCTTCGGGTGCTTGGTGACGGCGGACATCGGCTCCCGGCCGACCGGCTGCGGCGGCCGGGGCAGCAGCGGCTTGCGCTTCCTCAGCGGCTTGGTCACCGGTTGCTCATCGGTCACGTGGACCTCTTCGCCCGCGTGCAGGAAGGTGATCTGCGCGCCGGGACCGTCGTGGACGGCGTACGTGACCTGGTGGTGCTGGACCTCGACCCGCAGCCGCACCCCACGCCAGCGGACCCGGAAGACCAGCCCGTCCAGCCCGTCCGGCAGGGCCGGGTCGAAGCTCACCTGGCCGTTTCGCTCACGCAGTCCGCCGAAGCCCGCGACGAGCGCCATCCACGCACCGGCCAGCGACGCCATGTGCAGCCCGTCGCCGGTGTTGTGGTGGAGATCGAGCAGGTCGATCAGCGCCGCCTCGTACGCGTAGTCGTAGGCCAGGTCGAGATGCCCGACCTCGGCCGCCGCGACCGCCTGGACGCAGGCCGACAGCGACGAGTCCCGCACCGTCAGCCGCTCGTAGTAGTCGAAGTCGCGGGCCTTCTCCTCGGCCGTGAACGACTCACCGCACCAGTACGTCGCGAGCATCAGGTCGGCCTGCTTGACCACCTGCTTGCGGTACAGCTCGAAGTACGGCGCGTGCAGGAGCAGCGGGTACTTGTCCTTGTAGGCCTCGAAGTCCCACTCGGCGTATCCGGTGAAGCCTTCGGACTGCGGGTGCACGCCGAGCTTCTCGTCGTACGGGACGTAGACCGAGTTGGCCGCGTCCCGCCAGGCGGCCTCCTCCTCGGAGTCGACCTTCAGCGCGCGGGCCTTGGCCGGGTACTTGGCCGCGAACGTCGCCGCGGAGCGCAGGTTCCGGGCCGCCATCAGGTTGGTGAACACGTTGTCGTCGGCAACAGCGCTGTACTCGTCCGGGCCGGTCACGCCGGGCAGGTGCCACCGGCCGTCGCGGTCGTGGTGCCCGAGCGAGATCCACAGCCGGGCGGTCTCCACCAGCAGCTCGACGCCGACGTCGGTCATGAACTGCTCGTCCAGCGTGGCGCAGTAGTACCGGGTGACCGCCTCGGCGATGTCGGCGTTCAGGTGGAACGCCGCAGTACCGGCCGGCCAGTAGCCCGAGCACTCCTGCCCGCGAATCGTCCGCCACGGGAACGCCGCACCCTTCAGCCCCAGTACGCCGGCCCGTTCCTTGGCCTGGTCCAGGATCGAGTGCCGCCAGCGCAGCGCGTCGGCGGCGGCGTCCGGCATCGTGTACGTCAGCACCGGCAGCACGAAGCCCTCGGTGTCCCAGAACGTGTGCCCGTCGTACCCGGCGCCGGTCAGCCCCTTCGACGGGATCGCCCGGCGCTCCGCGCGGGCGCCCGCCTGCAGCACGTGGAACAGCGCGAACCGGACCGCCTGCTGCAGTTCCGCGTGGCCGTGCACCTCCACGTCGGCGGCGTCCCAGAAGTCGTCCAGGAACTCCTTCTGCTGCTGCACCAACCCGTCCCAGCCGGTGAACTGCGCGGCGGCCATCGCGGCTGCGACCTGATCGGCGATCGCCGTCTCCGACCGCAGGCTGGACCAGCCGTAGGCGACGTACTTGACCACGCGCAGCTTCTCGCCCGGCTGCAGCTCGCAGATCACCGTGTTGCGGGCCCAGTCCTCGCGGACGTCGAGGTCGACCTTGAACCGCGTCGGGGTGTCGACCTCGTGGGCCATCCCCGAAGCCATCAGCTGCTCGCTCTGCCGCGTGCGGTGGACCAGTACGACGTCCTCCGCGTCGCCGTGCTGGGAGACCGGCTCCAGCGGGTTCTCCAGCGCCGCCGCGACGCGGGGGTCCGCCGACAACCGCGGCTGGGACTCGTTGGCGACGAGCTCGGACTGGACGACGATCCGGGTCGGCTCGTCGACCGCCTCGACGACGTACTCGATCGCGGCGATCGCGCGCTGCGTCAGCGACACCAGGCGGCGCGAACGGACCTTGACCCGCTTGCCGGCCGGTGAGGTCCAGTCGACGTCGCGCTGCAGGATGCCGGTCCGGAAGTCGAGCACCCGCTCGTGGCTGTGCAGGTCGCCGTACCGGACGTCGAACGGCGAGTCGTCGACCAGCAGCCGGATCAGCTTGCCGTTGGTGACGTCGACGAGCGTCTGGCCGGACTCGGGGTAGCCGTAGCCGGCTTCGGCGTACGGGAGCGGGCGGCGCTCGTAGAACGAGTTCAGGTAGGTGCCCGGGATCGCGAACGGCTCGCCCTCGTCGAAGTTGCCGCGCAGGCCGATGTGTCCGTTGGAGAGCGCGAACAGCGACTCGGCTTGGGCCATCCGGTCGAGGTCCAGCCCGGTCTCCCGCAGCGCCCAGGGCTCGACCGGGTGCTCGGCGGCGCGCTCGGTCATCGGTGGTCTCCGTCCAGCAGCTCGGCAAGGTCCTGTACGACGACGCTCGCGCCGTGCTGGCGCAGGGCCTCGGCCTGGCCGACGCGATCGACACCCACGACGTACCCGAAGCCGCCGGCCCTACCCGCCTCGACGCCGGCCAGCGCGTCCTCGAACACGACCGCCTGGGACGCCTCGACGCCGAGCTGGTGGGCGGCGGCGAGGAAGGTGTCGGGCGCGGGCTTGCCGCGGAGTTTGTCGGTGCGGATCGTGACGCCGTCGACGCGCAGCTCGATGTACTGCGCGAGGCCGGTGACCTCGAGGACCTCCTGGGTGTTCGCGCTCGACGAGACCACGGCGCGACGGAGACCGGCCTGCTGCGCGGCCTGCAGGTAGCGGCGGGAGCCCTCGAAGACGCGAACGCCGTCGGTGCGGATCCGGTGCTGGACCGCGTCGTTCTTGCGGTTGCCGAGACCGTTGATCGTGCTCGCCGTCGGGGGATCGTCGGGTGAGCCCTCAGGCAGCGTGATGCCGCGGGAGGCGAGAAAGTCGCGGACGCCGTCGGTCCGCGGCTTGCCGTCGACGTACTGCTCGTAGTCCTCCGCCGTGAACGGGGCGCCACCGCGGTCCCGGAGGAAGGCGTCGAACATCTCCTTCCACGCGGCCATGTGCACCGCCGCCGTGTCGGTCAGCACGCCGTCGAGGTCGAACAGACAGACCGTCACCTGAGGAGGCAGTCCCAGCATCGTGCACCTTCCGTTCGCTGTCCGGTGCTGTCGAGCGTAGCCGGATCGAGGGAACGGATCGGGGATTCAGATCAGGTGCCAGCGGATCAGGAACGCGCCGACCGAGAGCACCAGGTAGATCAGGACGAGCAGCACGCCGAGGCCGGGGCGCGGGCGGGACCGGCGTACGGGCTGGTCGGCCGCGGCGTCGCGGGCGGCTTCGATCACGCGCGCGACCTCGTCGGTGCGGCCCTTAGAGATGCCGTTGATCTCGTTCTCGTCGCGGCCGGAGCCGAGTACGACGGAGTCGTCGACGACCTCGACCCGGTCGACGTCCTGCCAGGCCAAGCTGCGGACGAGCAGGCTGGTCCGGGCCTTCAGCGTGGCCTGGGTGATCTCGACCTTGTAGAGCACGACGCCGCCCGCGACCCGGACGACGGAGGCGCCGATCAGCGTGAACAGGCCGACCGCGAGGAAGTCGCGGGCACCCATCCACAGCCACGAGTTGAGCACCGGGACCGCGACGAAGGGCAGCACGAACAGCGCCCACGCCCACCAGGGCGCCCGGTCGAGCGGGACCCGCCACGGCAGCGCGGGCAGCGCCGGCGCCCGCCCGGCGGCCGGAGCCGTGGCAGCCGGGTCCACCGAATGGTTGTTCATGGCCGGGACCATAGTCGTCTCATCCTTGAAGTGGCAGGAAACCGCGACGACAACACTAACGGTGACCCGCCGTACGGTGTTACTCCGCGGCGGTAACTGCCGCGCGCGGTGCTACGCGCGGCGGGTGAGCGCGGTGCTCGGGTTCACTCCACGTCCGGCGCGCGGAGTCACTCGGCGGCGAGGTCGCGGCAGCGGTTGCGGCTGCCGGTCGACTTCTGTGGGATGGGTCGCCGCCAGTTCCGGCGCCCCGGCGAAGCCGGTGGCGGAGCGGCGGACCCTCCACCATTCCCACCCCACCGTGGCGGTGAACGGTCGCGGCCAGGGACGCTCGGGTTACTCGGCGGCGAGGTCGCGGGAGCGGTTGCGGGCCGCTTCGATCGCGGACAGGAACGCGGCGCGGACCTTGTGGTCCTCGAGTTCGCGGACGGCGGCTGCCGTCGTACCGCCCGGTGAGGTGACGCGCTCGCGCAGTACGGTCGGGTGCTCGCCGGTCTCCCGCAGCAGCTTCGCCGACCCGACCACGGTCTGCACCACCAGCTCGGTCGCCGTACCGCGCGGCAGGCCCATGTGCACGCCGGCCTCGATCATCGACTCGACCACGAAGAAGATGTACGCCGGCCCGGACCCGCTGATCGCCGTCACCGCGTCCTGCTGCTTCTCCGGCACGCGAACGACCTTGCCGGTCGCCGACAGCAGCCCCTCGGCCAGCTCGAGGTGGCTCTCGTCGCAGTGCGCGCCGCGGGAGATCGCCGCCATCCCCTCGTCCACGAGCGCCGGCGTGTTCGGCATCACCCGCACCACCGCGACCCCGTCAGGCAGCCGCGACTCGATGAACCCGGTCGTGATCCCCGCCGCGAGAGACACCACCGTCTGCTCCGGCCGAACCACCGGCGCGATCTCGGCCAGCAGATCCGGCATGTCCTGCGGCTTCACCACCAGCACCAACGTGTCCGCCTTCGCGGCGGCCTCGACGTTGGTCACCACGTCCACGCCGTACCGCTCCCGCAGCTCGTCCGCCCGCTCCTGCCGCCGCTCGGTGATCAACAACTCCCCCGGCCGCCGCCCAGCCCGCAACAGCCCCGACAACAGGGTCTCCCCCATCACACCCGCGCCGAGAATCGCCACCTGCCCGTTCACGCTCATGTGGCCAGGCTAGTGCTTTCACCTCACACGCCTGCTTTCATCCCACGCGCCGACTACGCCCGCTCCTCCGTCGCGTGCTACGCGGCGCTCCCGCCCACCCAGTTGTTCCACGCGCTGGCGCGCTTCAGTGCGCGCTGTCGCGCTGAGGGACGGGCTGCCGCCCGAGTACGCGCTACCGCGCGAAGTGCGCGCTGTCGCGCGGAGGTGTGGGCTGCCGCCCGAGTACGCGCTACCGCGCGAAGTGCGCGCTGTTGCGCGTAGGCGTGGGCTGCCGCCCGGCCACACAATCGCGCGGATTCACACCTATAAGCCAGGCGCCCGCTAGCGCTGACTCATTCGCCGATTGCCTGAGGACGCGCTCCGAGAGCCGCGCTTGGGCGCGGACGCCAACGGCCCGGCGCGATCCCTGGGGACCGGCCGGGCCGTCGTACCTCGCTTACTTCTTGCTGATCAGGGACCGGGCGAAGAACTGCAGATTCGCCGGGCGTTCGGCCAGGCGGCGGACCAGGTAGCCGTACCAGTCTTCGCCGTACGGGATGTAGACGCGGACGGTGTTGCCCTCGCGGGCCAGGCGGCGCTGCTCGTCGGGGCGGATGCCGTAGAGCATCTGGTACTCGTAGGTGTCCGGCGCGCGGTTGGCGCGGTCGGCCAGGGAGCCGGCGATCGCGATCAGGCGAGGGTCGTGGGAGGCGACCATCGGGTAGCCGTCGCCGTTCATCAGGATCTTCAGCGCGCGGACGTACGCCTTGTCGACGGCCTGCTTGTTCTGGAACGCGACCGACTCGGGCTCCTTGTACGCGCCCTTGCACAGGCGGACGCGGGAGCCGGCGTGGGCCAGGTCGACGCAGTCGCCCTCGGTGCGGCGCAGGTAGGCCTGCAGTACGGCGCCCGTCTCGGGGAAGTCCTGCCGCAACTCGCGCAGGATGCTCAGCGTGGAGTCCGTGGTGGTGTGATCCTCCATGTCGAGCGTCACCGTCGTACCGGCGTTGCGCGCGGCCAGGCAGATCGTCCGGGCGTTCTCCAGCGCGATCTTCTCGCCGTCGCCGGGCAGCGCCTGGCCGACCGCCGACAGCTTCACCGAGACCTCGGCGTTCTGCGTCAGACCGGCCTCGCTCAGCTGCTTGAGCAGCTCCAGGTACGCGTCGGCGGTGGCGGTCGCCGCGGCGAGGTCGGTGGTGTCCTCACCGAGGTGGTCGAGCGTCACGTTCAGGCCGTTGCTGACCAGCTTTTCGGTGGCCAGTACGGCCTCCGGCGCGGTCTCACCGGCGACGAACCGCGCGACGATGCCGCTGGACACCGGCAACGACGAGACAGCCTTCTTGATCTGGGGACTGCGGGACACGCCCAGCAGGACTCGCCGAAGCACTCGTGTTCCTCCTCATCGCCCCTGGCCCCGTATGCCAGGGGTGTCAGCAGGCTACGCGCCTGGACCGGACCGCCCCTAATCGTGTGGCCAGGACCACACCAGTGGCCCGAGTGGTCCGGCTCTCCAGCGTGACGGATCGCTCCGGCCGGAACAAGCGAATCGCCAGTCAGCTGCCCAGGTGGCTGAGGTTGTGCCAGCCGGGGTCCTTGGCGGTGGTCAGCGAGACCTCGCCGTGCGTCCAGCCGGTGGTGGCGGCCTGGAGCTGCGCGGGCGCCGGCGTACTGCCGTCGACGTAGTAGTGCAGCGTGCGGGCACCGGCGACGGTCTCGTGGGCGAGCAGGCGGCCCGAGTCGCCGAGGCGGTTGGTGAGGTGGTCCTCGAGGTCGCGCAGCTGGTCGAGCATCTCGGCGTCGGGCAGGCCGTCCTCGCGGCCGGCCGGGTAGCCGATGGTGACGCCGACGTGGGTGTCCAGGTGGGGCAGACGGATCGAGCGCAGCGGGACCTCGGTGGTCGCGATCAGGCGGTGGCCGTCGATCTCGCCCTCCAGCAGGCGCCAGGTCGGGTCGCCGTCCTCGGTGGTGAAACCGGCGGCGAACTTGGCGACGGTCGGCAGCAGCTCGCTGATCGGCCGGGCCTCGGCCGGGCGGTCGATCAGGGTCTCGACGGCGCCGATCCAGGTCTCGGTCATCTCCTCGCCGAGCGACAGGTCGAGCAGGAGGAAGGTGATCCGGCGCTGCGCGTCCTCCGACAGCTGCGGGAAGACCGGGTGGTGTACGCCGACGTGCACGGCCGCCGCGCGTTCGTCCGGGTCGATCGCGACGACGGCCTCGTCCGACGCGACCGGCGGCATGCCCTCGAACTGGATCGTCACCTCCGGCGAGGGACGCCGCAGGTCGGCGTACTCCCAGAGCCGGTCCGACGGCGGCGCCGCGCGCAACCACCGGCGTGCGACCGCGCGGGTCGCGGGATCGCCGGCGGCGGTGACCACGAGCGTGTGCTTCGCGTGCAGGCCCGGGCCGAGCTCCCAGTCCAGGCCGCCGTGAATGGCGTTGACGTGCTCAGCCAGTACGGCGGACGTCGAGGCGGGGTCCTTCCGCTCGATCGCGTCGGCGACCAGCTGGGCGCCGGACTCGTTCCACCAGCCCCAGAACCCCTCGATCGGGTCGACCGGCCGCCGCCGCTTGAAAATGCGCATACCCCCATACTCCCTCGCCGGCGGCCCATCCCCCGCGTTCGCGGACATCCACCACTCAGCAACCTCCAGCGCAGGACAGATCTCCGACGGGCCGGGGCGGTACGAATCGGTCGGGTGCGAGGGTTGGTGAGTGGTGGACGTCCGGCCTCAGGCAGTACGGCGCTTGAGCGTCGCCGCGCCCAACGCGAGCGCTCCCACAATGAAGGCCGTCACCACCAGCGCGTCCACCCCCGCACCCTCTCCGAACCCGTTGCCTGCGGCAACCCCGGCGACCGCGTCCACGGCGTACGAGAGCGGCAGTACGTCGCTCACCGCGTGCAGTACGCCGGGCAGCTGGTCGCGCGGGACCAGCAGTCCGCACAGCAGGATCTGCGGGATCATCACCGCCGGCATCATCTGCACCGCCTGGAACTCGGTCGCCGCGAACGCGCTGGCGAACAGGCCCAGCGCCGTACCGAGCACTCCGTCGAGCACGGCGACCACGCCGAGCTGCCAGGCGGCGCCGCGGATGTCGAGATCGAGCGCGTACAGGGAGATCGAGACGACCACGGCCGCCTGGACGACGGCGATCAGTGCGAACGCGAGCGCGTAGCCGAGCAGGAAGTCGAGCTTGCCCATCGGCATCGTGAACAGGCGCGCGAGTGTGCCGGTCGAGCGTTCCCGCAGCGTCGCGACCGAGGTGACGATGAACATGATGATCGCCGGGAAGACCGCGAGCAGCGGACCGCCGACCCGGTCGAAGGTGGACGGCGAGTCGGTGAACATCCACCACATCAGGCTGACCAGCAGCGCCGGGAGCACGACCAGCATGGCGACGGTGCGGTGGTCGCGGCGGAGCTGGGCCAGCACGCGCGCCGCGACGGCGAAGGTGACGCGGGGGGTCATCGGGCACCTGCTTTCCGGTCGATCAGGGTGAGGAAGGCCTGCTCGATGTCGCCGGTCCCGGCCGCGGCGAGCAGCGCGTCGGGGGTGTCGTCGGCGAGCAGGTCGCCGTCGCGCATCAGCAGCAGGCGGTCGCAGCGGCTCGCCTCGTCCATCACGTGGCTGGACACGAGCAGCGTCGCGCCGTCGCCGGCGAGCCGGTGGAACAGGTCCCAGAGGTCGCGCCGCAGAACCGGGTCGAGGCCGACGGTCGGCTCGTCGAGAACGAGGAGCTCGGGGTTGCCAAGCAGGGCGGCGGCGAGCGACGCGCGGGAGCGCTGGCCGCCGGAGAGCTGGTCGACGCGCGCGGTGGCGTGGGAGCCGAGGTCGACGGCTTCGATCACGCGGTCGACGTCGGCGGCCGGGACGCCCAGTACGGCGGCGAAGAAGCGCAGGTTCTCGGCGACGGTCAGGTCGCCGTACACGCTCGGCTCCTGGGTGACGTAGCCGATCCGGCCGCGCAACTTCGCGGCGCCGGCGGGCAGGCCGAGGACCTGGACGTCGCCGGTGACCTTGGCCTGGAGACCGACGATCGCGCGGATCAACGTGGTCTTGCCGCAGCCGGACGGGCCGAGCAGCCCGGTCACCGAGCCGGTCGCGAGGTTGCAGTCGATCCCGTGCAGGACCTCGCGGTCGCCGCGGACGACGACCACGTTCCGGCACTCCACCGCATTTTTCATCATGTGATGAATTTAGGACGTAGGACGGGTGCTGGCAAGGGGAAAGGAGGGATCAGTCGGTGAGGTACTGCTGGAGGACCGGGGCGATCCGGTCGATCAGCGTCTGCACGGGGGCCGACGCGAGCGGCTCGAGCTCGAGCAGGTACCGGGTCAGCGCCATGCCGATCAGCTGGGAGGCGACGAGCGAGACCCGCAGGCGGGCGTCGTTCCCGCCGATCACCTCGGACACCGGCGCGAGGATCAGCCGGCTGATGCCGTCCCGCATCAGCTGCGCGACCTGGTCGCTGCTCACCACGCTCCGCAGGAACGCCTTCATCCGCTGCTGGCCGTCGGGCGACTCCCACACCCCGAGAAAGACGGTCACGATCCGTACGCCGATTTCCTCCCGCGGCCCGTCGAGCACCGTCGCGGCGACCTGCCGCGGGTCGACCGGGAGGGCCATCGCCTCGACGAACAAGGCGTCCTTGCTGTCGAAGTAGTGGTGGACGAGAGCGGCATCTACTCCGGCACCACGCGCGACGCCGCGCATCGACGTACCGGAAAAACCGTTACTGGCAAAGGATTCCCGCGCCGCGCGGAGGATGTCGCCGCGGGTGTCCGGGCCGCCCGGACGTCGCCCCCGCGCGTCGGTCCGGTTGCTCACGGGGTGAGCTCCGAGACCTCGCCGTCCGGGGTGACGGCGAAGCCTGGGTGACGGGGAACCGGGGTCGGGACGAAGTGCTTGCGGGTGAACTCGAGCGACTCGATCAGGTCGACCTCACGCTCGGAGCGGGTGGCGGCCCGGCGGGTGTTGATCTCGATGATGATGTGCCCGCGGAAGTCCTGGTTCGCCAGGCCCTGCAGGAGATCCGCCGCGCGCTGGGTGCCTCGACCCGGCACGAGGTGCTCGTCCTTGGCCGAGCCCGTGCCGTCGGTGAGGTGGACGTGCTTCAGCGTCCTGCCCATCGTCGCGGCCAGCTCGACGCAGTCCTGCTCGGCGGTCGACGAGTGCGACAGGTCGAGCGTGGTGTGCGCGTACGTCTGCTCGGTCGGGTCCCAGCTCGGCGCGTACGCCTGCAGGCCCTTGCCCGGTGCGCGCCACGGGTACATGTTCTCGACCGCGAACACGATCCCGCTCTCCTGCTCCAGCCGGGCGATCCCCTCGACGAAACCGCGCGCGTAGTCGCGCTGCCAGCGGAACGGAGGGTGGACGACGACCACGTCGGCGCCGAGATCCTTCGCCGCCTCCGCCGACCGCTCGAGCTTGCCCCACGGATCGGTGCCCCAGACCCGCTGCGTGATCAGCAGGCAGGGCGCGTGGATCGCGAGCACCGGCAGCTGGTGGTAGTCGACCAGCCGCTTGATCGCGTCGATCTGGGTGCTCAGCGGGTCGATCCCGACCATCACCTCGACGCCGTCGTACCCGAGCCGCGCGGACAGCTCGAAACAGCTGGCGGTCGACTCGGGGTAGACGGAGGCGGTGGACAGGCCGATCTTCGCGGCCGTGCGGGTGCTCATCGGTAGGTGCCTTCGTGGGAGTTCATCGGGGTTGCAGCTGGTCGAGCCGGTTCAGGATGACGCCCTCGCGCAGGGCCCAGGGGCAGACCTCGAGCGAGTTCACGTCGAACAGGTCCATCACCGCGTCCGCGACCAGCGCGCCCGCGACCAGTTGGGTCGACCGGCCGGCCGAGACGCCGGGCAGGTCGGCGCGCTCGGCCGCGGTCATCGCGATCAGCTTCGGCACCCACTCGGTCAGGTCGTCGCGGTGCAGCGAGCGGGCGACGTACGGGCCGTCGTCGGACGGCGCCGCGCCGCAGATCCGGGCCAACGAACGGAACGTCTTGCTGGTCGCGACCGCGCGCTGCGGCTTGCCCGCGCGCAGCACGTCACCGGCGACCGCGGCCATCTCGACCCGGATCCGCTTGCGCAGGGCCCGGACCTCGTCCTTGTCCGGCGGGTCGCTGTGCAGGCCCTCGCGGGTCAGCCGGCCCGCGCCGAGCGGCACGGACACCGCGATCGTCGGCTCCTCGTCGGACCCGGCCGCAATCTCCAGCGAGCCACCGCCGATGTCGAACACGGCCAGCCGTCCCGACGACCAGCCGAACCACCGGCGTACGGCGAGGAACGTCAGCCGGGCCTCGTCCTGCCCGCTGAGCACCTGCAGGTCGACGTCGCTCTCGGTCCGGACCCGGTCGAGCACGGACATCCCGTTCGGTGCCTCGCGCAGCGCGGAGGTCGCGAACGCGAGCACGGACTCGCAGCCCTTGTCCTCGGCCAGCTCGGCGGCCTCCTTGACGAACGACACCAGGTTCTCGGCGCCGGCGTGGTCGATGCTGCCGTCCTTCTCCAGGTGCTCGGCCAGCCGCAGCTCGGTCTTGTGCGAGTACGCCGGCAGCGGCGCGGCACCACGATGGGCGTCCACCACGAGGAGGTGGACGGTGTTGGAACCTACGTCGAGTACGCCGAGCCGCATACCCTCACGCTACTGGACAGTCGTCCAGACCAGGCCCTACCCGGTGCGGTCTTCCACGGGATCTGACCTGTCACCTACCGTCCGGCAGGCAGAACGGGCGGCCCCGATCGGCGTCAGGATGCCGAAGATCGGTGACGGTGCGCGTACGCTTTTCGGGTGCCTGAGGTTTCTCTCGATTTCCCCCGTGCCTACGTCGAGTTCGTCGACCCCGACGACGCCGACCAGGTCTTCCGTTGCGACCTGACCTGGCTGACGTCCAACTGGACCTGCATCTTCGGCGGTGGTTGCCGCGGGATCTACAAGGGCCGCCCGAACGACGGTTGCTGCACGCTCGGCGCGCACTTCTCCGACGAGGACGACGAGAAGCGCGTCAAGGGCTACGTGAAGCAGCTCGGCAAGGAGGACTGGCAGTTCCGCAAGGAGGGCAAGACCAACGGCTGGGTCGAGACCGACGACGAGGGCGACCGCAAGACCCGGGTCTGGGACGGCGCCTGCATCTTCCTGAACCGGCCGGGTTTCGAGGGTGGCGCGGGGTGCGCGCTGCACGGCCTGGCGCTCAAGCAGGGCGTGCACTTCGTCGAGACCAAGCCGGACGTGTGCTGGCAGCTGCCGATCCGGCGGACGTTCCGCGACGTCGAGCGGCCGGACGGTACGTCGTACACGGAGGTCGGGATCGGTGAGTACGACCGGCGCGGCTGGGGTCCGGGTGGGCACGACCTGGACTGGTACTGCACGGGCAACACCGAGGCCCACATCGGCGTCGAGGCGGTCTTCGAGTCGAGCAAGGTCGAGCTGCAGACGCTGATGGGGCTCAAGGCGTACGACGTCCTGGCGGAGTACTGCCGCCGGCACCTGGAGGCGGCGCAGCCGTTGCTGCCGCACCCCGCCTCGCCGTGATCCTTAGTTGAGCTTGCCGTTGGCGACCAGCCAGTCGATCGCCTCGAGCGTGGTCTCCAGCGCGGAGTAGCGCGGCCGGAAGCCGAGCAGCCGCGCGGCCTTCTCCATCGAGCAGTGCGGGCTGTGCGCGATGTGGTCGTACGTCGTCTGCGCGCTGCGCTCGTTGACGGTGGCCTTCCACTGCTCGAACGGCTGGTAGCTCAGGTTGGCCTCCTGCCCGAAGTGCGCGGCGACGGCCTCGGCGTACCCGCGCAGGGTCATCGCGCCGTCGGCGACGGCGTGGAAGCTCTCCCCTACCGCGACCGAACGGTTGGCGATCGCGGCCAGGAAGATCCCGGCGACGTCGGCGGCGTGCACGTGCTGGACGGTTTCCAGGCCGAGGTTGGGCAGGACCAGCTCGGCGCCCTGGGCAAGCTTCTCGAAGACGGTGACGTCGACGTGGCCGGCCGGGTTGACCGGCGCCCAGCCCGGTCCGCTGATGTGGCCGGGGTGGATCACCGTCACCGGCAGGCAGTGGCGGCGCGCCTGGTCGAGCAGGTAGGTCTCGATCGCGGCCTTCTGGACTCCGTAGTCACCGAAGGGTTTGCGGGGCGTGTCCTCGCGGGTCGGGACCTCGGCGCTCGGGCCGTGGACCCAGATCGTGCCGCAGTGCAGCAGGTGCTGGACCTTGCCGGTGAGCGCCTCGGCGAGCTGCCGGGCGCTGTCCTCGGTGAAGCAGATCAGGTCGACCACGACGTCCGGGTTCAGGTCGGCCACGCGCCGGCCGAAGGTGCCCTCGGCATCTTCCGCGGCGCGGTCGGCCTGGATGAGCTCGACCTGCTTCCACTCCCCGCCCGAGCTGTACGGCGTACTGGTTCCGCGGGTGAGTACGACGACCTCGTGACCGGCTCTGACCAGGCCGGGGACGAGGTAGGTGCCGATGTGTCCGGTGCCTCCGACGACGACTGTTCGCATGGTCCGAGCCTGCCCTGTTCTGCCCGGTCGCAACAGGTAAGGGTGCCCTTTGCTGCGACACCCCGATTCCACGCGGATTCCTCGGTGGGCCCAGAATGACTGGCATGCGCTTGGATCATCTGTCGTACGCGGCCGGACCCGACGGGTACCGCGCCACGGTCGAGCGGTTGTCCGCGCTGCTGGGGGCGGACTTCGTCGACGGTGGCGTGCATCCGCGGTTCGGGACCGTCAACCACATTCTCCCGCTGGAGAACGACCGCTACATCGAGGTGGTCGACGTGCTCGACCACCCGGCCTCGGACAAGGCGCCGTTCGGCCAGGCCGTCCGCGCCCGCAAGGAGCTCGGCGGCGGCTGGCTCGGCTGGGTCGTCGCGGTCCGCGACATGGAACGGATGGAGAAGCGGCTCGGCCGCGACGCCGTCCCCGGCAACCGGCACCGCCCCGACGGGGCGAACATCACCTGGCGCCAGATCGGCGTCAAGGGCCTGATGGCCGACCCGCAGCTGCCGTTCTTCATCCACTGGGACGACCTCGGCCAGCACCCGTCGGTCGGCGGCAAGGGCATCAAGCTCACCGCCCTGGAGATCGCCGGCGACCCCACCCGCGTCACCGAGTGGATCGGCCACCCCGCCGACCACCTCCTCGACGACCTCGACGTCGCCTGGGTAGGCCCCAACGGCCAGCCCGGTCTCAACGCCGCCGTCTTCCAGACCCCGAACGGCATCGTCCGGCTGTGACCGCTCCGGGCAGCCCGCACTCCGGCGCGGCTGCCCGCCAGATCTTCGCCGTCTCCGGCGTCCTCACCGGCGACCGCTCCAGGACCCTGGACCTGATCCGGTACGCCGTCGCGCTGTCACCCGCGGCTGGTGCCGACGGGCCTGATCGGCCGGTCCGCTTCTGCTTCTTCCCCACCGCTGAGGGCGACCATCCCCTGGCCGTGCAGTGGTTCACCGACACCTTCGGTGACGACCCTGCACTGGAGACCTCGGTCTTCGCCGTCTTCCCCCGCCCGAACATGTCCCGCGAGCAACTGCTCGCCCAGGACGTCATCTGGGTCGGCGGCGGCAGCGTGGTCAACCTGATGGCGCTCTGGCGAGCGCACGGCGTCGACGAGATCCTGCACGAGTGCTGGCAGCGCGGTGTCGTGCTGGCCGGGCAGAGCGCCGGCAGCCTGTGCTGGCACACCGGCGGCGTCACCGACTCGTTCACGTCCTCACTCGATGCCTACAGCAACTGCCTTGGCTGGCTGCCCTGGAGCAACGGGGTCCACGACGACCTCGGCGACCAGCCGCGACGTACGACGTACCGGAAGTTGGTTGCCGCTGGCACCTTGCCGGCCGGGTACGCGACCGAGGACGGAGTCGGGCTCCACTACGTGGACGGCGCGTTGCACGAGGTGATCTCGGTCCTGCCGGACGCACGCGCGTGGCACGTGACCACCGACGGTGAGCGGGAGATCGTGCCGCGGTTGATCTAGATCCGTTCCAGCTCCTGCAGGGAGTTCTCGAGGTGGGTGAGGAGTCTTTGCAGGTGGGGGACGGTTCGGCGGCAGCCGGTGAGGCCTACGTGGAGTTGGTGGGCGTAGCTGGTGACGCTGATGTTGAGGGCTTGGCCGTTGAGAACGATGGACGCCGGGTACATGCCGAGCAGGCGTGAGCGGTTCCAGTAGAGCGGGCTCTCCGCCGGGCCGGGGATGTTGGAGATGACCACGTTGTACGGCGGGGGTGTGCGGCCCGCCAGCCCGGGCAGGACCGCGGCGGGGCCGGCTACGCCGAGGCCCAGGGCGCCGATCATCAGGTTCTGCAGGGGGCTCAACTGGGAGAGCATCGTCTTGCCGTAGGTGGTGGAGTCCATCACGCGGCGGATCCGGCGTTCGGGATCGCGTTCGTCGGTGGCGAGGTCGGCGATCAGGGTCGCGAGCGAGTTGCCGCCGCCGGGGCCCGTGCCTTCGAGGCCGCGCAGCGAGACGGGCACCATCGCCGTCAGTCCCTTGTCGGGAAGGGCGTTCTGCTCCAGCAGGTAGGTCCGTAGCGCACCACCGCACATCGCGAGCATGACGTCGTTCAGCGTCGCGCCGGTGATCGCGCGGACTTTCTCCAGCCGTTCCATCGGCCACGACTGCGCGGCGAATCGGCGAGCGCCGGTGATGGATTGGTTGAAGATCGTCCGCGGCGCCTGAAAAGCGAGCGGGGAATGCTCTCTCAGCACGGCGCGGACCGCACCTTTCAGCGCGACCGGCGACAATCCGACCAGGTCCGGCACAACGCGCAGGAATGAACCCAGCGGCGACGGCTGGGCCGCCCTTTCGGTGAGCATCGAGTACGGCGCCGGCATGTTCGTGCGGGTGGAATCCGTGGTGAGCATTTCCTGCATCAACCGCAACGCGCTCACGCCGTCCAGCAGCGCGTGGTGAATCTTGGTGTAGATCGCGAACCGGTGCCCTTCCACGCCCTCGATCACGTGCATTTCCCACAACGGCCGCCGCCGATCGAGCAGCGTCCCGTGCAACCGCGAGGTCAGCTCGAACAGCTCGCGGTAACGCCCCGGCCGCGCCAGCGCCGACAACCGCACGTGGTACTCGAGATCGATCTCACCGTCTGGCTCCCACGACCAGTACCCGAGATCGCGCGCCCGCTGTCGCACCCGCCGCGCGAAGACCGGGTTGAGCGCCTCCCCCGCGACCATCTCCTGGTACAGCCGGGACAGGAACTCCCGCCCGCCGTCCGGAAAGACCTGATCCCGCCCGGCGCCGTCCGGCAGCTCGAACAGCATCAGCCCACCGACGTGCATGGGCTGCTCACGGGTCTCCCCGAGCAGGAACATCGCGTCGAGCGGTCCTACCGCGGTCATGACTCCTCCGCTCCCGACCCGGGCTCCAGCCGACGACTCATCGTCGTCGGCGGAGCCGGTCGCGTCTACACCTGCCAACGCGGCGGGGGCGAATTTTGATGTAGGTCAGTCCAGCGGGCGGTAGTTGAGCCCCAGGGCCTCGAAGCGGGACAGGTGCGGCCGCAGCCGGCCCAGGAACTCGTCGTACGACGTCTTCGGCGAGCCCCAGGCGCGCTCGGCGACGGCGGACAGCCGGGGCAGGAGCATGTAGCCGACCTGGTCGGGGCCCTCCATGTACTCGGTCCAGACGTTGGCCTGGGCGCCGATGATACGAGCCTGCTCGTCCTCGGTCAGGCCCTCGGGCACGACCTCGAAGTCGTAGACCTTCTCCAGCGGGATGAAGCCGCCGATGGCGAGCGGCTCGGTGTCCGGGTCGCCCTGGTAGTAGTCGAAGTAGACCGACTCGCACGGCGACATGACCACCTCGTGGCCGGCCTTCGCGGCGATCTCCCCGCGCTGGGCGCTGCGCCAGGCCATGATCACGGCGTCCTTCGGGCAGTCGGTCTCGACCATCTCGTCCCAGCCGACCAGGCGCCGGTTCTGCTCGACCAGCACCTCCGCGACCTGCGCGGTGAACCAGCCCTGCAGTTGGCCGGCGTCGGTGAGCCCGAGCTCGGCCTGGCGCCTCTGCGCCGCGTCCGACTCACGCCACTGGACGTCCGGGCACTCGTCGCCACCGAGGTGGATGTACGGGCCGGGGAAGATGTCGAGCACCTCGCGCAGCACGGTCTTGACGAACTCGACGGTCGCGTCGTTGACGTTCAGCACGTCGTCGCTGATGCCCCAGATCTGCCGTACGCCGAGCTGGGTGTCCGGGTGGTTGCCGAGCTCCGGGTACGCCGCGATCGCGGCCTGCATGTGACCGGGCAGGTCGATCTCCGGCACGATCGTGATGCCGCGCTCGGCGGCGTACGCGACGATCTCGCGCAGGTCGTCCTTGGTGTAGAAACCGCCGTGCCGCTGACCGTCGTAGGTGAACTCGGTCTGGTCGTGCGTCATCTTGCCGACCATCGACTCGGGTCGCCAGCCGCCGACCTCGGTGAGCTTCGGGTAGGCCTCGATCTCGACCCGCCAGCCCTGGTCGTCGGTCAGGTGCAGGTGCAGCACGTTCATCCGGTGCAGCGCGACCCCGTCGACGACCTTGAGCACGAAGTCCTTCGGCATGAAGTGCCGGGAGACGTCGAGCATCATCCCGCGCCAGCCGAACCGCGGCGCGTCGGCGATCCGGACCGCCGGGACGGCGACCTGGCCGCCGTCGGCCGGCTCGGCGGCGTCGAGCAGCTGCCGGTACGTCGTCTCGGCCCAGCGCAGCGCGTCCTCGGAGCCGGCCGACAGCCGCGCGCCGTCGGCGCTGACGTCGATCCGGTACTCGGTCTCGCCGAGGTTCTCCACCACGGTCCGGACCGCGTCGGCGGCCGGGTCGGCGGTGATCCAGGCGCCGTCGTCGACGACGAGCTCACGCGGTGCGGGGACGATCGCGATGTCGGGCATCCGGACTCCAGGAGGTCTCGAAGAATGGTTCGGCAAGAAGGCTGCAGAAAGGACCCTACAAGCCGGCGCCGGGCCTGGAACAGGGATGGTCCAGGCTCTGAACTGCACGCTAATGCCGTCTATGAGCACAATCGTGCAACGCGACCGCGCGGGAAAATCTCTGCCGCGACAACCTTCCGGGTGAGAGGCTGAGGCGTGACCGCCGACGCTCGCCCCCAGGACGTGACCGCCCGCGGTCTCCAGCGCACGACGCTCCGGGTCCTGGTGATCAGCAACGTCGTCGGCGGGGTCGCCGTGGCCAGCGGGTTCGCGGTGGCCGGTCTGCTCGCCGAGCAGATCTCCGGCTCGACCTCGATGGCCGGTCTGGTCGCCACATCGACCACGCTCGGCGCGGCGATTCTCGCCGTACCGCTGGCCGGTCTGGCACGCAGCCACGGCCGCCGCGTCTCACTGGCCACCGGCTACCTGATCGCCACGGTCGGCGCCGCGTTGAGCGTCGTCGCCGCCCAGATCGACTCGCTGCTCCTCCTGCTGCTCGCCGGTTGCCTGTTCGGCAGCGGGTCGGCCGCCAACCTCCAGTCCCGGTACGCCGCGACCGACGCGGCCGACCCCCGGTACGTCGCCCGCTCGCTGTCGGTGGTGGTCTGGGCGACCACGATCGGCGTGGTGGTCGGCCCCAACCTCACTGGCCTCGGCGGCTCGCTCGGCGACTCGGTCGGCGTACTGGCGCTGGCCGGGCCCTACCTGTTCTCGGTGATCGCGTTCGCGCTCAGTCTGTCGACGGTCTGGTTCGGGCTGCGCCGGCTGCAGCAGTCGACGCCCCGGACGAAGGTGGAACGCCAGCCCCTGCTGACGACGTTCCGCCGGGTCGTCGCGATCCCGCACGCCCGGCTCGGCCTCCTGGCGATCGCGACCGCGCACTCGGTGATGGTCGGGGTGATGTCGATGACGTCGGTGCACCTGCGCCACCACGGCGCCTCGCTGACGGTCGTCGGCTTCGTCATCAGCGGACACGTGGCCGGCATGTACGCCCTGTCGCCGGTGATGGGCTGGCTGACCGACCGCCTCGGCCGCATCCCCACCATCGGCATCGGCCTCGCCGTACTGGCTGTGGCGATGACCGTCGCCGCAGTCGCTCCGGACGACGCGCACGGCCTCACCGCGCTGGCCCTGGTCCTGCTGGGGCTCGGCTGGTCGGCCTGCCTGGTCGCCGGCTCCACACTGCTGTCCAACTCGGTCCCCACCGACATCCGTACGTCGGCGCAGGGCCTGTCCGACTTGACGATGGGCGCCTTCGCCTCCATCGCCGGTACGGCGGCCGGGCCGGTCCTGGCCGGCCTCGGCTTCCACTGGCTGGCGGTGCTCTGCGGGCTGTTCCTGATCCCGGTCGCCCTGACCGCCGCATTAACCAAGCAGCAGGTGCAAAGTGCGTAAGCCGGGCCGGAAGCCGATGCTCTGGTAAAGCGCCCGCGCCTGCGGGTACCCGTCGTCGCCCCGCGGGCACACCACTGCCCTGGTCCCACCTGCTTCGCGCAGCGCGTACAGGGCAGCCAGGTTGACCGCCTGGCCGAGCCCACGCCGCCGGTACGCCGTGGCGACGCCCACCGGCTCGACCAGCCCGACCTGGTGCTGCTCGTCCAGCCAGATCAGCGCCGAGGCGACGAACTCCCCCGCCTCGTTCTCCACCACCCAGTCGAGCTCCGGCCGATAGGGCCAAGTCGACATGACCTCGCCCATCGCCTCTTCACCCATCGTGGACGGCGCCACGTCGGACCAGGCCGCCCGATGCACCGCGGCCCGCTGCGCGACCTCGTCCACTCGCACGTGGCGCAGGGTGAGTCCTTCCGGCACGACCGGCTCGGCCAGGTCGTCCAGCGAGATCCAGTGGTGCGTGTAGTACGGCGCATCATCCTGGCGCCGGAACCCGGCCGCCTCCAGCGCGGCCAGCAGGTGCTGCTCGGTCTCCAGTACGCCGGCTGCCAACCCCGGCCCATCAGCTGCCGCCCGGAACCACTCGACGACCGTCGCGGCGAGCTCCGGCCTGGCCGGGTCGACTGTCATCAGCAGATGTCCCGGCTGCGCCAGCCAAGCCCAGGCGACGACCTGCTCATCGTCGCGCCAGACCGCCGTACGCCAGCCGTCTGCGCGGCCGGCGTTCGCACTCCGCTCCCAGGCCAGGTCTCCGAGGTGCAGCCGCGAGGCCGGGCTCCAGATTCGCTGGGTGAGTTCCTGCATCTCCCTGAGGCCGTCCCGGCCGGCGTACTCGGTCATCTGCACAGGTCGAAGCATCGCGGGCCGCGCCCGGCCGGCTCAAGTCCTTATCCCTGCGAGCCCCACTCCCACAGCGCCCGCAGCACTGGAACCAGGGCACGGCCTCGATCGGTGAGGCTGTAGGAGACCCGCGGCGGATAGGCCGACGTCCGGGTGCGCTCGAGAACCCCGTCGGCGGTCAGCTGCTGGAGCCGCTCGGTGAGCACCTTGTCGGACAGCTTCGGCAGTCCGTCGCGCAACTGCGAGAAGCTCCGGTCGCCGTGCCGGAACTCGCCGATGATCAAGGCCGTCCAGCGCCCGCGCAACGTGTCGAGCGCGACGTCGACCGGGCAGGCCGGCGGCGGTTCACCGTCCAGCTCCGCGCAGGACGGCAGGAGACCAACCGTTTGGTGAGCCACGACGCGCCCTCCTAGCTTCGGCAACAACAACACCCACCTTCTACCACTGGAGCGAGAACGTGCGAGTCCATTCGCTGAACTGCGGGACGATGGGATCGGCCGGGCCGGGAGAACCACCAGCTGTCTGTCACTGCCTGCTGATCGAGACCGACGCCGACGGGCTGGTGCTGGTCGACACCGGCCTGGGGTTGCTGAACGTCAAGGACCCGGTCGGCTCACTGGGGGAGGACTTTCTCGGGTGGGCCGCGCCGGTGCTGCGATCCGAGGAGACGGCCGTTCGCCAGGTCGAGCGGCTGGGATTCGCCGCGTCCGACGTCCGGCACGTCGTCCTGACGCACCTGCACCGCGATCACTGTGGTGGGCTGCCCGACTTCCCCGATGCTTCGGTGCACCTGCACGCGGCGGAGTACGACGCGGCGCTGCCGGGTGAGGGGATCTACCTGAACGCCGCCTACGCCCACGGACCGAAGTGGGTGACGTACGACGGTGCGGCTGGAGACGAGTGGATGGGCTTCACCGGCGTACGGGAGCTGGACGGGCTGCCGGAGATCCTGATGGTGCCCCTGCTCGGACACACACCGGGGCACGTCGGGGTCGCCGTGCAGGCCGAGAACGGCTGGTTGCTGCACGCGGGCGACGCGTACTTCCATCGCCACGAGCTGCGCGAGGACGGGACGTGGCCCGAAGGCTGGGACCAGTTGCAGGCCCGCGCCGAAACCGATCGCGCGCAGCGGCTCGCGAACCGGGATCGGTTGCGTGAGGCGGTGCGACGCCCCGGCGGTCCGGTGGTGTTCTCGGCGCACGACCCGGTCGAGTACGCACGACGGGCCTGACTAAGGTTTCGCCGTGAGCATCGCCGACGGTGGGATTCCCAGCCCGAACATCTGGCACCACCCGCAGACGTACGAGATCGAGAACCGGGCGGTCGATCCGGACGGTGTGATCGAACCGGCGATGCGGGCGATCCGGGACTGGGCCGGGGCAACCGTGCTGGATCTCGGCTGCGGGACCGGGTTCCACCTGCCGATGTTCGCGCAGACCGCCGCGCGGGTGATCGGGGTGGAGCCGCACGGGACGCTGGCCGAGACCGCTCGGCGGCGTACTCGTCAGCTGGCGAACGTCGAGGTCAAGCAGGGAACGGCACAGCAGTTGCCGGTCGCGGACGCGTCCATCGACGTCATGCATGCGCGGTGGGCCTACTTCTTCGGTCCGGGCAGCGAGCCGGGTCTGGCCGAGCTGGACCGGGTGATGCGGCACGGCGGCACGGCTTTCGTCATCGACAACGACGGGAGCCGGTCGACGTTCGGCCGCTGGTTCAGCGCGGCGTACCCGATGATCAAGGCGCCCGAGGTGGAACGGTTCTGGACCTCGCGCGGCTGGCACCGCACGCCGCTGGACATGGGCTGGCGGTTCGAGAGCCGCGCCGACTTCGAGGCGGTGGTGCGGATCGAGTTCCAGCCACAGATCGCCGAGCGGATCATCACGTCGTACGCCGGGCACGAGGTCGACTACGCGATCAACCTGTGGAGTCGCACTTACTGACAACACGCTGTGTGATGCAGTGGCCCCGGAGTCGCCCTAAGGTGAGCATCGCCACGACCTGGGAGGCGCCTCGCCGGCATGGACGGACTGCTGCTCCAGCGACTGCTGCCGGGACTCCCCGACGAGGTGAGGGTCGGTGCGGGACAGCAGCGATCGCTGGTGCTCGAGACGAGGGCCGAGGCGCGGCTGTGCGCCGACCTGATCGCCGGTCTGGAAGACCTGCCGCCAGGGGCCGCGGTCCACACCAGCGGACCGGTCCGGCTGGTGCCTGCCGAGGGCGGACTGCTGCCGCACCTCACTGTGCTCGGCAACATCGCGCACGGCCACATCGCCACGCACCGGGTGACCAGAGACGCAGCGGACAAGCAGTGCCGGCTCACCGCGACCAACTGCGACCTGGACGACGTACTGCTCCGCTACCCGCACGAGATCACCCCAGGACGACGCCGGCTGGCCGGACTGGCTCGCGCGGTCCGGGCAGACCCGTCGGTGATCGTGCTGGAGGACGCCCCCGGCCTACCGACCTGGGGCTCGCTGCTGCGCCCGGACAACATCACTGAGCTGTGGTCGATCGCGCTGGTGCTGATCACCACCGACGTCGACCGTGCCAAGGGGTTCGACTCGTGATCCGCCGACGGGTGGTACTCGCCGGTGCCGCGGCCGCGGCCTTGTCCGGCTGCAGTCCCGACGTACTCGGCTTGAGCCGCAGCGTCCGAGTGGCGGTCAGCTGGAGTGGTCCCGAACTGAGGGCCTTCCACCGGGTGCTGGACGGGCTGGGCGAGCTCGACTACCCCGTCGAGGTCATTCCGCTCGGCGACGACATCTCCACAGCGTTCGGCGCTCGCTCGGCCCGCCGGCCCGACCTCGTCATGCTGCCGCAGCCCGGACTGGTCCCGCCGCACCGCGGTGACCTGGAGGCGATGCCGTCCGACCTGGCCGAGCGTGGCCGGGCCCGGCTGTGGGACGAGCTGCTGACGCACGACGGTACGACGTACGGGCTGCCCTTCAAGACGGCGCACAAGTCGGCGGTCTGGTACCGGCCGTCGGTGTTCCGCAAGGCCAACGTGCGACCGCCGACGCAGTGGGACGAGTGGCTGGAGCTGAACAAGGCCCTGTCGCTCGGAGGCATCAGGCCGCTCGCGCTGGGCGCAGGAGACGGCTGGGTGCTCACCGACTTCCTGGAGAACGTCCTCCTCGGTACGGCGCCCAACGCGTACCGGGCACTGGCCGTGTCGGACGACCCGCGGCCCTCGCGCGTACCGGAGTTCGCGGCCGCCTTGCAGCGGCTGGCAACGATGTGGGCCGCTCCGGGCGCACTGGCCGGTGGAGTGGAACGCTCGCTCACACAGCAGTTCCCGGACGCGGTCGTGGAGGTCTTCGGGCATCGCCGGGCCGCGATGGTCGCCGCGTCGGACTTCGCCGAGCCGGTGATCCGTTCGTTCGCCGCTGACCCTGGTGACGTCGGCCTGTTCACCTTCCCCGCCTTCGGCGCGGGTGCGGCCGCGCCGGTGGTGGTCGGTGGGGACGTGATGGTCCTGCCGCGACCGGCGACCGACGACGCGTGGGATCTGCTGCGCCGGCTCGCGGCACCGGCCGCTCCGGCGCCCTGGATCTCGTCCGGCGGCTTCCTGGTCGACGGACGCACGACCGGCTACTCCCCCGAGCTGACCCTCCTTGCCAACCAGTTGGTCGCGCCCGGTACGTCGCTGCAGTTCGACCTGTCGGACCGGCTGGGCGAACTAGGTGGCATCGACGGGCTGTGGCGCGTACTGACCGATCTGCTCGTGCGGGTCGGCAATCGCGGGCCTGACGTCGTACCGGAAGCAGTGCGGCTCGCCCTGGAAGAGCTGGAGAAGGTGGAGGGCTGATGGGCCTGCGCAGCAACGGCTTGTCGCTCGAGGTTGCCGGGCGCGCGGTCTCCGGTCGCCCGGTGACCGGACGGCCGCAGCGGCCCGCAGGGCCTTATCTGCTGGGGATTCCGGCGCTGCTGCTGACCAGTCTGCTGCTGGTGCCCATCGTGATCACGGTGGTCGCGGCGTTCCGGCTGCCGGACGGGTCGTTCGGGTTCAGCAACTTCGCGGTGATGGGTGACCCGGCCGCACTGCACGCCGTACGGAACAGCGTGGCCTGGGTGGCTGTTGCCGTCGCACTGGTCGTCGTCGGGTTCCTGCTGGCCGTGGTGAGCTACCGGCTGCCCGGCCTGTCCTCGTTTCTCCAACCAGCGTTGGTGATTCCGTTCGCCGTGTCGGTGCTGGTGTCCGGTGCGACGTTCCGGCTGATCTTCGACTCGGCTCCTGAGCGCGGCACGGTGACGGCCGTCTGGAGCTCGCTGTTCGGCAGCAGTCCGGTCTGGCTCGGGCCCGGCCTGTTCTGGCTGGTACTGGTGTCCGCGTTCGGCTGGACCTGGCTCGGGTACGTCGTGTCACTGTTCCGCGCCGGACTCGACGCGATCCCGGACGACGTGAGCCGGACGATCGCTGCCGAAGGGCTGACCGGACTGCGTCGCTGGCGTGCTCTGGAGCTGCCGCTGCTGCGGCCGATCACCGGAGTCATCACGCTGACGCTGGTGGTCGCGGCGGTCCGGGTGTTCGACCTGGTGCTGATCGTCGTACCGGGTCCGATGCAGCACGACGCCGACGTGCTCGGCCTGAACTGGTGGCGAGCAACCACCACCGGCGACGACTCCGGCCGTACGGCGGCGCTGGGCGTCGTACTGTTCGCCATCGTCGCCGCCGTGGCGGTGATCGGCGTCCGCGGGTTGCGCCGGCGGCGCTGGGCGATGCCGGTGAGCGTCGTACCGGCTGACTCGACGTTGCGCAGACCCAAGCCCAGCAAGCGGGTCCGGCGGATCGGATGGACTGCCGGGTTCGCCGTCAGCCTCTTCTGGATCCTGCCGGCCGTCGTACTGGTGGCTACTGCGTTGCACTCGCCGCGGGAGGCCGGACTGCGTGGCTGGTGGTCGCTGCACGGGCTGGGGCTGTCGTCGTTCGATGCTGCGGCGAGCATCGGGTTGCTGCGGTCGCTGCTGTCGACTGTGCTGATCTCCTCGGTCGCCACGGTGGTGTTGCTCGTGGTTGCCGTGCCGACGGCGTACCTGGTGGCGTGGGGTGGCCTGCCGACCTGGCTGGGTCGTGTGGTGACGTCGGTCTTCGTGGTGCTGGCTGTGACGCCTGTGCAGATGTACGCCGCGCCCCTGCGGGATGCGATCGACGCGGCCGGGTTGACCGGGTCGCGGATCGCTTTGGGGTTGGTGCATGCGGCGGCCGGGCTGCCGTTCGCCGTACTGCTGCTGCGGTCTGCGTTCGCGTCGGCTCCGCCGATGCTGGTTGCCGAAGCGTTGCAGGGGCCGGCGCGGCAGAGCGCCGTACTGGCGACTGTGCAGCGGACCTACCGGCCGGCGGTGATTGCCGTTGCTGTGCTGGAGTTCGTGCTGGTGTGGAACGACTTCATCGTCGGCTTCCTGATCAGCGGAGCCGGTACGACGCCGCTGTCGCTGGTGCTGTGGGGTGAGGCCCGGCAGTTCTCCTCGTCGAGCGGGACAGTCGCTGCGGCAGCGGTGGTCGCGTCCGTCGTACCGGCGGTGCTGATGCTGACGTTCTGGCGGACTGTCGTGCGTGGACTGACCATCGGGAGCAGGCCGTGAGCACACCCGACGAGGAGAAGCCGAAGAGCGAGCGGCGGCGCGGGGACTTCCTCGGCATCAGTGCGATCGCCGCGGGTCTGCTGTCCGGGTTGGCGAGCGAGAAGCTGTCGCAGAGTCTGGAGAGCGGCGGCTGGATCAAGGTGGCCGGGTGGAGCCTGACCATCGGCTTCTTCCTGATCTGGGCGATCTACAACGCGCCGGTGGGGCTGCGGAAGTACCGGACCTGGCGGGCCGGCGCTGTCGCGACCAGTACGCCGACCGAGCTGCACGCCGCGGCCGAAGAGGCCGAGCAGTGGTTGGTGGCGCTCGGCTCCGAGGCTGCCGGACTGGCTGCGGCGGAGTGGTTCGACCTGAACGAGCCACGGTTGCGGAACGTGCTGGCGAGCGAGAAGCCGACCAGCGCTTCGGCTGACGACCTTGCCCGGATCTGCGACGCACTGGATGCCTGGTACGTCCGGCAGGGCCGCGCGGAGGACCTGCTGGAGGTCAGCGTCTACCTGCTGGGAGTTGCGGAGGGCTGCGGCCGGCAGGACCTCGAGGAGCTGGCGACAGCGCGTGAGGCCACGGCGTACCGGTTGCTGGACGAGTTGGACACAGCCATCACCAAGATCGGCATCTCGGCGAACGTCGCACCTTCACGGCGAGGGCACAGCCGGACAGCGGCAGCACTGGAGACCCGACGGCAGGTTGAGCTGGCGCTGGTCCACCTGGCGCGAGCGGACGCATCTCCTGTCGGCAGTGAACAGGAGGAGGCAGTCGCGCACGCCCGAAGCCGACTGGACGACGCACGGCTCAGCAGACCCGGTCCGGACCTTGCAACTGACGTGGCGATCTCGATCAACCTGGCGATCGTCCAGCTGTACCAGGAGGACGCCGAAGGCGCGCTGGATCACCTGAAGCCCGCAGCTGCTCGGGCAGCTGCGGCTGGTGACCGGAGTGCTCAGGCGCACGCGTTCGAGCTGATCGGGGTGGCCGCGTGGATGCTGAAGCGGCCGGACGAAGCGGCCAAGTGGTGGGGGCGGGCCGAGCATCTCTTCTCGGAGATCGACGAGCGGGAAGGGCAGGCGCGGTGCCTGCAGCACCTGGGGTCGGCTGCTGTCGTCGCCGGTGATCGCGACGGCGGGCGGACGCTGCTGGAGCAGAGCGCCGTACTGCGGAGGTACGAGAGTCCGGTGCTCGTGCAGTACTTGGAGGTCGCCGCGCAGACCGAGCCGGCCGCGGTCGAGACCGAGGTGTCGCGGCGCGGTTCGATCGGATGGTTGCGGCGCAAGATCGAGCAGTGGCGGTTGCGCTGAGCTTTGTCGGTGGCGTCGCCTAGGTTGTGGGCATGGTGAAGGCGACGGGGCAGACCAAGTCGAAGGCGGCGGGCAAGTCGCCGTTCCAGTGCACGGAGTGCGGCTGGAGCGCGGCGCGCTGGATCGGGCGCTGCGGCGAGTGCCAGGCCTGGGGCACGGTCGTCGAGGTCGGTGCGCCGAAGGCCGCGCGGATCACCGCCGGCCCGGTCTCGTCGCCGGCGATGCCGATCGCGCAGGTGTCCGCGGTCGAGGCCGAGTCCCGGGCGACCGGGATCGGCGAGCTCGACCGCGTGCTCGGCGGCGGCGTCGTCCCGGGCGCGGTGATCCTGCTCGCGGGTGAGCCCGGCGTCGGCAAGTCCACACTGCTGCTCGAGGTCGCGGCCCAGTCCGCGCGCAACGGGCACCGCACGCTCTACGTCTCCGGCGAGGAGTCCGCGGCGCAGGTCCGGTTGCGGGCCGGGCGCACCGACGCCCTGGTCGACGAGTTGTTCCTCGCGGCCGAGACCGACCTTGGCGCGGTGGTCGGTCAGGTCGACGCGGTCGATCCGGCGTTCCTGGTGATCGACTCCGTGCAGACGATGGCCCACCCGGAGGTCGACGGCGCTCCGGGCGGCGTCACGCAGGTCCGCGAGGTGACCGGCGCGCTGGTCCGGCTGGCCAAGGAGCGCAACATCGCGGTTGTCCTGGTCGGTCACGTCACCAAGGACGGCGCGATCGCCGGTCCGCGGATGCTGGAGCACCTGGTCGACGTCGTGCTCGCGTTCGACGGCGACCGGCACTCCGGCTTCCGGATGGTGCGCGCGACCAAGAACCGGTTCGGCCCGTCCGACGAGGTCGGCTGCTTCGACATGGTCGACACCGGCATCGTCGAGGTCAGCGACCCGACCGGCCTGTTCGTCTCCGAGCACTCCGAGCCGGTCGCCGGCACGTGCGTGACGGTGATGATGGAGGGCCGCCGACCGTTGCTGGCCGAGGTGCAGGCGCTGGTCGGGCCGTCCTCGGCGCCGCAGCCCCGGCGCACGACCTCCGGGCTGGAGTCGTCCCGGGTCGCGATGGTGCTCGCCGTGCTGGGCAACCGGGCGGGCGTGAAGCTGCACGACCACGAGGTGTACGTCGCGACCGTTGGCGGGGTGAAGATCACCGAGCCGGTCGCGGACCTGGCGGTGGCGATCGCGGTCGCCTCGTCGGTCACCGACAAGCCGATCCACCCCGGCCTGATCGCGATCGGCGAGGTGGGTCTGGCCGGCGAGGTGCGCCGGGTCGGCGGCCTGGAGAAGCGGCTGGCCGAGGCGGCCCGGCTCGGCTTCACCAAGGCGATCGTGCCGGCCGACGTACCGAACCGTGGCAAGGACCTGAAGCCGCTCGACATGCAGGCCAAGTACGGCCTGCGGGTCTTCGCCGCGGGCGACATCCGGGCCGCGATGCACGCCGCGGGGATTCTGTAATCCCTCTCACAAGCGTGAGACGGGTGTCCACACCCTGAGTCGCCATTACGTACTCTGGTGGACGGCCCACCCCTCCCCGCGGCCGCCCACGAAGGAGCCTCCATGACCGGATCCAGAGTTGTCGCGCTCGGCCACTACCAGCCCGAGCGGGTGCTCACCAACGCCGAGCTCGCCACGATGGTGGACACCAACGACGAGTGGATCCAGAGCCGGGTCGGGATCAAGGAGCGCCGGATCGCGGCGCCCGACGAGCAGGTCGACGAGATGGCCTGGCGGGCGGCCGAGAAGGCGATCGCGAACGCCGGGCTGGACAAGGCCGAGATCGACTACGTCGTGGTCGCCACATGTACGGCGATCGACCGCTCGCCCAACATCGCCGCCCGCGTCGCCGCCCGCCTCGGCCTCGGCCACCCGGCCGCCCTCGACATCAACACGGCCTGCTCCGGCTTCAGCCACGCACTCGCGACGGCGGACCACGCGATCCGCGCCGGTGCGGCGTCGAAGGCGCTGGTGATCGGCGTCGAGAAGCTGTCCGACTTCACCGACTGGACCGACCGGACCACCTGCGTCCTGGTCGGCGACGGCGCCGGCGCGCTCGTCCTGGAGGCCAGCGACGAGGCCGGGGTCGGCCCGGTGGTGTGGGGTTCGGTGCCGGAGATGTCGGACGCGGTCCGGATCGAGGGCGGCGGCAAGTTCGCGCAGAATGGGCAGAGCGTCTTCCGCTGGACCACGACCCAGCTGCCGGCGATCGCCAAGGAGGTCTGCGAGAAGGGCGGCATCGTCCCCGAGGACCTCGGCGGCGTCGTCCTGCACCAGGCCAACCTGCGGATCATCGACCCGCTGGCCAAGAAGCTCGGCGCGATCAACGCGGTCGTCGCCCGGGACGTGGTCGAGTCCGGCAACACCTCGGCGGCCAGCATCCCGATCGCGCTGTCCAAGCTGGTCGAGCGCCGCGAGATCCCGGTCGGCGCCCCGGTGCTGCTGTTCGGCTTCGGCGGCGGCCTGTCGTACGCCGGTCAGATCATCCGCTGCCCCTGAGACTCGCCGTACGGCGTGTGCGAGTTTTCGCCCGCCGGATGACTGACCGCCGAAGGTTTCCGGTGCCGCCGAGGACCGGAAACCTGAGCCCGTACGCGGGAAACGGTGTTGCACGCGTCGAGTGCACATTCGGATGCACGGGCGTTTGCAAACGCCCGGACCAGGAGTCGTCGCTCCGGGGGCTTTCGCTCACACCACGGCGCCGACCCGCATAGACTCAGGGATCGTGGCCCCGAACTCCGACAAGAACAGCACCGACGCCCGGATGCGTGCGACCCTCGCCGCCGTGGCGCCCGGTACCGAACTGCGTGAAGGCCTGGAACGAATCCTGCGCGGGCGCACCGGCGCCCTGCTGGTCCTCGGACAGGACAAGGTCGTCGACTCCATCTCGACCGGTGGGTTCGAGATCGAGGTTCCGTTCACCGCCACCGGCCTGCGTGAGCTGAGCAAGATGGACGGCGCGATCATCCTCGACCGCGACATGAGCCGGATGCTGCGCGCCGCCGTGCACCTGATGCCGGACCCGTCGATCCACACCGAGGAGACCGGGACCCGGCACCGCACCGCCGACCGCGTCGCCCGGCAGACCGGCTTCCCGGTCATCTCGGTGTCGCAGTCGATGCACATCATCGCGCTGTACGTCGACGACCAGCGCTACGTGCTGGAGGACTCGGGCGCGATCCTGTCCCGGGCGAACCAGGCCCTGGCCACCCTCGAGCGGTACAAGCTGCGTCTGGACGAGGTCTCCGGCACGCTGTCGGCGCTGGAGATCGAGGACCTGGTCACCGTCCGGGACGTCGCCGCCGTCGCCCAGCGCCTCGAGATGGTCCGCCGGATCGCCACCGAGATTGACGGCTACGTGGTCGAGCTCGGCACCGACGGCCGGCTGCTCACGCTGCAGCTGAACGAGCTCGTCGCCGGCGTCGCCGGTGAGCGCGAGCTCGTCGTCCGGGACTACCTGCCGCCCGCGACCGGTCGCAAGGCCAAGACGGCGGACGACGTACTGCTGGAGCTGGACGCGGTCAGCCCGACCGACCTGCTGGACATCGGCCAGGTCGCGCGGGCCCTGCAGCTCGGTGGGGCCGAGCAGCTGGACGCGGCCGTCACCCCGCGCGGGTACCGGCTGCTCGCCAAGGTCCCGCGCCTGCCCGGCGCGGTCATTGACCGCCTGATCGAGCACTTCGGCCACCTGCAGAAGCTGCTCGCCGCGAGCATCGACGACCTGCAGACCGTCGACGGCGTCGGCGAGAACCGCGCCCGCACGGTCCGCGAGGGCCTGTCCCGCCTGGCCGAGTCCAGCATCCTCGAGCGCTACGTCTAGCCCCCACCTCCACACCGCTCGGCTCCCCCTCGCCCGCGCCTCCCCACCTCTCCGCATTTCGTGGGTCAACCCACGAGCTCGCCCGTTGGCCCACCGAAATTCCGTGGGCCAACGGGCTTCTTCATGGGTTCACCCACCAAATGATCCCGGCGTCGCGCCCGCGTGAACTTGCTTCCGGGGCAGCGGGCGCGTAATACTCCATGTGGAATAGTTCGCACGGAATAGTCGGAGTGGGAGACGTGGCGGAACTGACGCCTCTGGGGATCGCGGTGCTCGCGTTGCTGGACGAGCGCGGGATGCACGCGTACGAGATGTACCAGCTCCTCCTGCAGCGGCGGAACGACCGGCTGCTGAAGGTGAAGCCCGGCTCGCTCTACCACACCGTCGAGCGGCTGGCTGGGCAGGAACTCGTGCACGCGACCGGCACCGAACGCGCGGGCAACCGCCCCGAGCGGACGACGTACGAGATCACCCCGGCCGGGAAACGGGCCCTCGCGGAGCGGGTGCGGACCGGGATCGAGAACTACGTGTACGAGTACCCGCTGTTCCCCGTCGTCCTGAGCGAGGCGCACAACCTCGAGCCCGACGACGCGGCCGGGGCGTTCCGGCAGCGGCTGGCCGCCCTCGACGCCGAGCTGGCCGAGCTGCACGCCTCGATCGCCGAGGTCACCGAACGGCAGGTCCCGGAGCAGTTCTGGGTCGCCGCGGACTACCAACGGGCGGTGCTGGCCGCCGAACGCGACTGGCTGGCCACCCTCATCCACCGCATCGAGAGCAAGGATCTTTCATGGCAACACCGCAAGTGAGGCCCGACGTGCGGCCGTGGCCGGCGCTGTGGGCGCTGGTGCTCGGCTTCTTCATGATCCTGGTCGACTCGACCATCGTGTCGGTGGCGACGCCGGCGATCCTGACCGACCTGGACGCGGACGTCAGCAGCGTGGTCTGGGTGACCAGCGCCTACCTGCTCGCGTACGCCGTACCGCTGCTGATCACCGGCCGGCTCGGGGACCGGTTCGGCCCGAAGAAGCTCTACCTGACCGGCCTGACGCTGTTCACGCTGGCGTCGATCTGGTGCGGGCTGACCAACTCGATCGAGATGCTGATCGTGGCCCGGATCTTCCAGGGCCTCGGGGCGTCGATGATGACGCCGCAGACGATGGCCGTGATCACCCGGATCTTCCCGGCCGACCAGCGCGGCCGGGCGATGAGCCTGTGGGGCGCGACGGCCGGCGTGGCCACGCTGGTCGGCCCGATCCTCGGCGGCGTCCTGGTCGACGGGCTCGGCTGGCAGTGGATCTTCTTCATCAACGCGCCGGTCGGCATCGTCGGTTTCGTGCTGGCGCTGCGGCTGGTACCGAACCTGCCGACCAACGAGCACAAGTTCGACCTGCTCGGCGTCGCGCTGAGCTCGATCGGCCTGTTCTGCCTGGTGTTCGGCATCCAGGAAGGGCAGAAGTACGACTGGGGTCAGATCACCGGGCCGATCTCGGTCTGGTCGCTGATCATCGCCGGGCTGGTCGTGATCGCGGGCTTCCTGCTCTGGCAGGCGAAGAACAAGGGCGAGCCGCTGCTGCCGCTGTCGCTGTTCAAGGACCGGAACTTCTCGCTGGCCAACACCGCGATCACCACCGTCGGGTTCGCGATCACCGCGATGACGTTCCCGCTGATGCTGTACGCCCAGAGCGTGCGCGGCCTGAGCCCGACCCGGGCGGCGTTGCTGCTGGTCCCGATGGCCGTGATCTCCGGGGCGCTGGCGCCGTTCGTCGGGCGGCTCACCGACAAGGCGCCGCCGCGGTTCATCGCCGGCTTCGGGCTGCTGTGCTGCTCGGTGTCGTTGTTCTGGCTCAGCCAGGTGATGGAGCCGACCGTGCCGATCTGGCAACTGCTGCTGCCGATCGCCTTGCTGGGTGTGGCGAACGGGTTCATGTGGGCGCCGCTCGGCACGACCGCGACGCGGAACCTGCCGTACCACCAGGCCGGCGCGGGCGCGGGCGTCTACAACACGACGCGTCAGGTCGGCGCGGTCCTCGGCAGCGCGGGCATCGCCGTACTGATGGAGTCGCGGCTGGTCGCGAACCTGCCGGCCGCGCCGGGTGGGGCGTCGTCGGAGCCGAGCTTCGCCGGGAAGTTGCCGGAGGCGATCCACCAGGGGTTCAGCGACGCGATGGCGCAGTCGTTGATGCTGCCGGCGGCGGTGCTGATCATCGGTCTGGTCGCCGCGCTGTTCTTCACGCGGCCGCTGCACCTGCAGGACAAGGCCTACGCGAGTACGGCGAAGGTCGAAGCGGACTAGTTCGAGCTCGGCATCGGCGGCCGGGACCGCGGGCGTCGCGGCCGGCGCAGTCTCAGGCGGCGACGATGTAGAAGGCCTGTGCGGCGGACGCCTGTCCGTCGTACACGGCCTTGGCCACGTAGGTGCCGGGCTTGGCCAGCGGCTGTCCCGGCAGGCAGCCGGGGCCGGACCGGCGTCCGTCCCAGGCGACCGTGCTGGTGGATTGCTTGCCCTTGGCAACGAGGAAGGTGGCCCGCGGCACGGTCTGCTCGCACTGCGTGGTGGACCAGATCTGGTCCGCGCCGGAGGTGATCGTCAGCGAGAGCAGCGTCGGGTCGATCGCGGCCTTGCACTCGGCGCGGACGGCGCTGAGCTGGACGGCGAAGTTCAGCGCACCGCCGGACTTGATCGACCGGACCGCGGGCAGGACGTTCACGCGGACGTCGCGGCCGGCGCAGTCCTTCGGCGCCTCGGGCGTCTTCGGGGTCTCCGGAGTGCTCGGCTTGTCCGTCGGCTTCTGCGTCGGCTTGCCGGTGGGGGTCTTGACCGGGGTCTGCTCGTCGGTCGACGGCGTACTGGTCGGGTCGACCGGGGCCGCGGGAGTCTCACCCTGCTGCGGACCGTTGGCCGCGGTGTTCTCGGGCTTGTCGCCGCCTCCGCCGATCAGCCGACCGAACAGCACCAGCACGACCACCAGGGCGACCAGCAGCAGGCCCCTGCGGAACCAGTAGACGCTGGCAGGCAGGTGCCCGACCGGACGGAGCATGCTGCTCATGTCCGCACCTTAATGTCAGGATTGACCCCGACATGTCAGACTCGCCGCTTTCCCCCGCTTCGGCCTTGCACGCCCCCGTGCTGCAGTGGTACGCCGCCAACGCCCGCACGCTGCCCTGGCGGGAGCCGGATGCCGGGGCCTGGGCGGTGATGGTCAGCGAGTTCATGCTGCAGCAGACACCGGTCGCGCGGGTGCTGCCGGCGTACGACGCGTGGATGCGCAGGTGGCCCAAGCCGGGTGACCTGGCCGCAGAGCCGCCTGGTGAGGCCGTACGGGCCTGGGACCGGCTCGGCTACCCCCGGAGGGCCCTCCGGCTGCACGCGGCCGCCAAGGCGATCGTGGAGCTGCACGGCGGGGAGGTGCCGTCGGACCACGCTGCACTGTTGGCTCTGCCTGGTGTCGGCACCTACACGGCGGCTGCCATCGCCTCGTTCGCCTTCGGCCAGCGGCACGCGGTCGTGGACACCAACGTGCGCCGGGTCTTCGCCCGGGCCCTCACCGGGGTCGCACAGCCGACGATCTCCCCCACTGCCGCCGACCAGCGCCTGGCAGTCACCGCGCTGCCCGCCGAGGAGAGCGTCGCCGCCCGCTGGGCCGTGGCGACCATGGAGCTCGGCGCCCTGGTCTGCACGGCCCGAGTCCCCCGCTGCGTCCGGTGCCCGATCAGCACCCAGTGCGCCTGGCTCCTGGCCGGCTCCCCGCCGTACGACGGCCCAGCGCGCAAGGGCCAGACCTACGAAGGCACCGACCGCCAGGTCCGAGGCCGCCTCCTCGCCGTACTACGCGCTGCCAGCGGGCCGGTCCCCAAGAAGACCCTGGACGCCTGCTGGCCGGACAACGTGCAACGCGAAAGAGCTCTGGACGGCTTGATCGCAGACGGCCTGGTCGAGCCACTCGCACGAAAGCGCTACCAGCTCCCGCAGTAGCCCGCCCACACGCAGGCGGGGCGCAGCGCAGGCACGGCGACGCAGGAGCAGCGGCGGGCGCAGCCGGCGGGTGACGGCGCGGCGCAGCCGGCGGTTGGGGGCGGTTCCCGGCGCAGCCGGCGGTTGGGGGCGGTTCCCGGCGCAGCCGGCGGTTGGCGGCGCAGCCGGCGGTTGGCGGTTCGCGGCGCAGCCGGCGGTTGGCGGCGCAGCCGGCGGTTGGCGGTTCGCGGCGCAGCCGGCGGTTGGCGGCGCAGCCGGCGGTTGGCGGCGCAGCCGGCGGTTGGCGGTTCGCGGCGCAGCCGGCGGTTGGCGGCGCAGCCGGCGGTTGGCGGCGCAGCCGGCGGTTGGCGGCGCAGCCGGCGGTTGGCGGCGCGAAGCGCACGCCTCGGGGCGGCCGCACCCCTACCCCTCCCATTCCCACCACCTGGGTGAGAGCATGCTTGAGGCCGGCTTCTCCCCGAGGGGAGGGCCGGCCTCAACGCGACGGAGCAGTGGTGGAGTCTGCTCAGTTCTTCTTGCTGGACGTGGCGGTCTCGTCCTCGTCGTCGGCGAGCAGGTCGAGCGGCATCGCCGGGCTGCCGGACAGCGTCGCCAGCATCTGGCGGACGTTGGTCAGCTGCGCGTTGATGCTGTCCCGGCGCTGCGTCGCGGCGGCGAGCTCGCGCTCGGACTCGGCGCGGATCCGCTCCGACTTGTCCTTCGCGGCGGCGACGATCTCCTGCGCCTGACGGTTCGCGTCGGCCAGCTGCTGCTGGGCCAGGCGCTCCGCCTCGGACCGGGACCGGTCGGCCTCGCGCTGCACCTGGGCGGCGCGGTCGGTGACCGCGGCCAGCTGCTGCTCGGCCAGCGCCGTCCGGGCGGCGAACTCCTGCTCGACCTTGCCGCGGCGCTCGGCCAGGGTGGTCTCGAAGGCGGCCGCGGCCTGGGCGGACTTCGCCCGCTCCTGCTCGTACAGCGCCTGCGCCTCGCTGCGCCGCGCGTTCGCGTCGCGCTCGGCCTCGTCGCGCATGTCGTCGGCCTGGGTCCGGGCCTCCTCGAGGATCCGGGCAGCCTCGGCGTCGACCTCGCTCTTCCAGTCCAGGGAGTACTGCTCGGCCTCCTTGCGGACCTTCTTCGCGTGCGCCTCGGCGTCGGCGACGATCGCCTCGGCGTCGGTGCGGGCCCGGGTGACCAGGTCGCGCGCCTCGTCGTCGGCCAGCGACAGGATCTTGGCGACGCGCTCACCGAACTCGGTGAACGTCGGCGCACGGTCCTTGTTGTCCTCCTGCGCCGAGATGACAGCCGACTCGGCCGCGTCGGTCCGGGTCTGCAGCTCCTGCACGTGGCGCTGCAACTGCTCGGACTGCTGCTGGAGTGCGGTCAGCGAGGTGGTCAGCTCCCGAACGTGCTGATCCACCTGGGCCGGCTCGTAGCCACGCAGAACGGTGCGGAACGGGGTTGGTGCTTCACTGCTCATGTCTTCAGATGCTCACTTCGACTGGTGGGTGGATCACACATTGTCACTGACAAGGATCTGACTGTCACGTCCTCATCCTGATTCCCCCGTGGAACCCTCGCTGGAGGACATTCCACCATCAACGCGGAAGCCGGGTACAGCGAGTGCCTCGATCACACCCGAAAGCTGGGTGAGCTCCTTGGTGATCTCGTCGCGGCGCTGGTTCAGCGCGGCGACCCTCGCCTCGGCGTCGGCGAGAAGTTTTCGGGCCTGCGACCGCAGCTCGTCGGCGTGCGCGCGGGCCTGCGCCTCGAGCTGCTGCGCCTCGGCGCGGGACTTGCGGATCAGGTCGTGCGACTGGCGCTGCGCGTCGGCCAGGTCGTTCGCGGCGCGCTCGCGCAGTACCTGCGTGCTGGCCTCGGCCTCGGCGACCCGGCGGTTGGCCCGGTCGACGATCTCTTTGGCCTCGGCCTCGGCGGTCGCCTTCAGCCGCTCGGCCTTGGCCTGTGCCTGGACGGTGACCCGCTCGGCCTGCTGAGCGGCGTTCTCCAGCGCGGCCTCGGCCTGCGCGGTCGCCTGCTTGAGCGCGGCGTTGGCCTGGGTGGTCTGCTCGGCGTTCTGCCGGGTGATCTCTTCCTGGGTCGCCTTCAGCCGGCTCGTCGAGCGGCTGACCACGCGGCGCAGGTGCGCCCGCTTCTCGCGCATCAGCTCGGTCGCCTCGGCCGCGGCCTTCTCCCGGATCGCCTGCGCCTCGGACTCGGCCGCGGAGACCAGCTCGGCGACCGTCTTCTTCGTCCACGCGGTCTGCTTCTCGGCTTCGGCCATCGCGACCTCGGCGGCCTTGTTGGCGTCCTCGACGATCCGCTGCGCCTCCGCGGACGCCGTCCGGCGGTCCGCCTCGATGCTGTCGACGACCAGCTTGGCCTGGGCGCGGGCGTCGGCCATCAGCCGCTCGTTGGCCGCCTCGGCCTCGGACTTCTGCCGGGCGATGTCCTCGACGGCCTCGGCCCGGAGCTTGTCGATCTCCAGGGAGATCGCGGCCAGCTTGGCCCGCTCGGTCTCCTCCAGCTCGGCCGTACGCCGTTCCAGCTCGGCCCGGTTCTCGCCGCGCAGCCGCTCGATCTCGGCGTGCGCCTCGGTGATCTCGCTGCGCGCCTTCTCCCGGGCCGCCTCGACCTCGCGCTCGACGGCGATCCGCAGGTCCTTCGCCTCGGTCTCGGCGCGTGAGATCAGATCGGCCTCGGCCCGTACGGCGGCCTGCGACACCAGCGCGGCCTGCTCACCGGCGTCGGCGACCAACTGCTGCGCCTCGCGGCCGGCTCGCTCGACGTTCTGCGCCGCGGCCTCGCGGGCTTCGCGCGCCTCGACGATCAGCTCGTCGGCGTCGGCCTTGATCTGCGCCGCGGCCTTCTCGGCCTCGGCGATCCGCCGCGCGGCCTCGGCCTCGGTCTCTTCCTTCAGCTTGTCGACGGCGGCCTGGGTCTCGGCCTTCAGCTTCTCGGCAGCGGCTTCGGACTCGGACCGCAGCCTCTCCGCCTCGGCTTCGGAATCCGCCTTGAGCTTCGCCGCGGCTGCTTCCGAATCGGCCTGCACCTTCGCGGCCGCCGCCTCGGAGTCGGCCTTCAGCTGGGCCGCCGCGGCCTCGGAGTCGGCGCGCAGCTTCTCGGCCGTCGCCTCGGACTCGGTCCGGACCTGCTCGGCCGCCGCCTCCGCCTCGCCGCGGTGGTTGTCGGCGTCGGCCTTGATCCGCGCCGCCGTCATCTCGGCGTCCGCGATCCGGCGGGCCGCCGCGGCCTGGGACTCGGCCCGCAGCTCGTCGGCCGCCGCCTGGGTCTCGGTGCGCAGCTTGTCCGCCGCGGCCTCCGACTCGCTCCGGCGCCGGGTCACCTCGTCGTCGACCTCGACCCGCAACTGCTCGGCCGCCGACTCGGACTCGGTCTTCAGGCGTTCCGCCGTACTGGTCGCGTCGGCCCGGACCTTCGCCACCTCGGCGTCGGCCTCGTCCCGGAGGCGCTGCACCTCGGCCGCGGTGTCGGCCCGCAGCTTGGCCACCTCGGCGGTCGCCGTCGCGCGCAGCTGCTCGGCCTCCTCGGCCGCCTCGGTGCGGACCCGCTCGGACTCGTTCTCGGCGTCGGTCCGCAACTTCTCGGCCGCCCGCTCGGCGTCGGCGAGCAGGCGTTCGGCGGACGCGGACGCGTCGGCCCGGAGCTTCTGGGCCTCGCTCTCGGCCGCGGCCCTGAACTGCTCGGCCTGGGCCCGGATCTCCTCGGCCTCGCGCAGGGCGGAGTCGTTCTCGTGCTCGGCCTGCTCGCGCAGGGTGTCGGCGATCCGCTGCGCGCGCTCCAGCACGCCGCCCGCTTGCCGCACGCCAAAGGAACCGGCGTCGACGACCGGTTCCTGGGTCAGGGGCAGACGCGGTGCGTCCATGCGACGAGATGATTCCATCTCCGGCCCCCTCTCCAACAGTCCGGGTCCACTTGGCGCAGTCATGCTCTTACAACGAGCCACAACCGGCTACGGGTAGCTTCTTTTTTATGCCGTTGCGTGATCTTCCCACTGAATCGAAGGCCGCAACGGGCCTGCTCCAGGTGCAGCGGCTGCGGCACCGCGTGACCGTACGACGGACAGGGTGGCACGGTCCAGCACTCGCCGGACTCGCTGTGACCGCAGCGGTTTCGGTGCTGCTCCCGGGCTCCCCAAGCACAGGCTGTTACCTCTGGCGAGCCACGACCCAACCAGTCAGCGGGCGTGGTCCGGCCCTCGCGTTGCCGCTCGCGATGCTGGTCGTCGTCCTCGCGGATCGCTTGTGGGCGGACAAAATCGCGGTACGACGGCAGGTACGCGGCTGGGCCTCCGTGGGACTGACCGCGCTCACCGCTGTGGTCTGGACTGGTCTGGTGGTCCAGGGCCGATCCGGCTGCGCCACCTCACCGGCTGTGATCGGTGCGGTCGTCTGCGGAGTGCTGGCCGCGACGGTCTGCGCGCACTGGGCGACCCGCGGCGTACCGGTCGACGAGCTGCTCCCCGAGCGTCCCGAAAAATCTTCGGACCAGCCGCTGAACCAGTCCGAATTGCGGGCAACCTTTGTCCAGCTCTGCGATTTCGTCACTCCTGGACCCCCTCGGCGGTCCGTCGCGGCGGTCCTGACCGCCGCGGCGTCGGCACTTCTGCTCCTGTCGACCCTGCTCCCCTGGCGCGAGTTGGTGGACCCGGTCGCGCTCGGCCCGGCGGGTGCCGAGGCGGGTCTGCTCCGCTCCCAGCTGTGGGAGCTGCCGTACGCGCTGACGTGGGCCGTGCTCGTCGCCGTACTGGCCGCCGGCACTCTCGCCCTTTCTGTCACTGACCTGCCCCTCGTACGACGGACAGCCGCTACCGCGACCGGAGCGCTGACTGTGGTCGGCACACTCCACTCGCTCGTGCAGCTCCCGCCGCGTCTACCGGACGGCGTCGGCTACCAGCCGGGCATCGGCGCTTGGCTCGCGCTCTTGCTTGGCGTACTGCTTCTGGTCCTTGGTCTCCTGCCGTTGCGTCAGCTCGCGGCGGTCGCGGCGGCGGCTGTGCTCGGCCTGGTCGGCGGACTGCTCGTACCCCAGGCTGCTGCCGCGGCGTACGAGCCTGAGGTCGCGGCCGGGTCACCGCACCGCCTGCTGAACCTCAACGGCGGTCAGCTCGAAGACCCCATGGGCATGCGCGTGGCGATCGGTACGTCGGACCCGCTCGACTCCATCGCCGGCAACCTCGACGGCACACCAGGTGAGTGGCTGCTCGGCCGGACCGGTTCGGAGGGCTCGACGGTCTTCGCCTATGCCGACGGTGTCGCGCTGCCCCAGGTCGCACTGAGCCATGGCTCCACACCGCCGGCTCTGCTCGGTGTCGCCGACCACCGGATGCTGCTGCTCGCCGGAGGCGCCGGCAACCGGCCGTGGGCTGTCCTGGCGGTCCCGCTCAACCTGGTCTCGGCGGACATCAGCCTCAGTCACCGCGACCCCGACGGCCGGTACTACGTGACGCCTGGCGTCGAGGTCCTCGCCAGCGGCACCGGACCGGCCCTCACCCACCGGAACGCGGACCGCTCGGTCGTCATCTGGGGTGGCACCAGCACGTGGGAGATCCCGGCTGCTGAGCTGCGGCCCGGGATGAAGCTCGACGACTTCCTGGTGAACCCCGGGCCTGGTGCTCCCGGCAACTCGGTCTCCACCGGGCCGGACGGCACGGTGGCCTGGCGGACGAGCCAGACCGGTCTCGCTCTTCACCGACCGGGCTCAGGAGTCGCGCAGCTCGCCGGAGTCGCACCTGCCGGCTGTCCTCTGAGTCGGGACGCGGCCAGCTCGTCGCTGACCGTCGAGGCGTTCGCGGTGGATGTGCGCGGCAACCTGTGGCTCGGTGGGAGTGCTCCGACCGCGGTGGTCACGCCGGACGGCGTACTGCGGCCGCTACCGAGTCGTGTCGCCGGAGTGGACAGCATCGAGGCCCGGCCCGACGGGTCCGTCGTACTGGGGGTCTCGCCGGGTGGCGGGGACCAGGTGCTCGTCGTACCGGATGCGGCTGCGTCGGCGGCGTCGTACCCGGCCGCTGGTGAGCCGTCGGCCCGGTGCGATCGGCGCAAGCCGGCTGGTGGCAGTACGTCGTACCGGATGAGTGTGGTGTCACCTGTGCCCCTGGTGGATCCGCCGGTGGATGTGGAAGGCCAAGCAGGCAAGGCAGTCCCGGGGACTGGCTCGCAGCTGGCCTTGGACGCCGGCGGCCGGCTGGTGCGGATGCGGGTGCCGAATGCCGCGCACGTGTGGGCTCCTGATGGGCAGGGCGGTGTCTGGTGGACTGTCGCCGGCCGCGCCAAGCCGTCGTACCAACTGGCCGTCCACCTGAAGTCCGGGAAGGCGACCGTGCTGCGTGATCCGTTGCCGACGGCCCCTGATCAGCGCGGCGAATCGGCTGCCGCGGCGGGCGACCTCCTGGTGAACGCGATCGGCGGTGGGCAGTACAACTTCTACGGGCCTACGGTGAAACGCCTTCAGGTGAACGGGAAACTCCGGGCCCTGGCCCAGCTGCCGTCCGGCGCGATCGCGATGGTCCTCGGCGAGAGATTGATCCAGGTCGAGCCCGACGGCCGGGAGACCGTCCTCCTCGGCGGCTCGTCGACTGGGTGGCCGGTGTCGGCTGCTGGCGTCCCCGCGGCCGAGCGGACGACTGACGGCACCTGGTTCACCGGGCCGGACGGCAGGCCCTGGGTCTACGACGGCACGCATCTCACCCGGGTCGACGGCCCCGGCCGGGTCACAGTCATCGCCGGACCGGCCGACGGCGTCCCGCAGGCCGCGGACGACGTCACCCCGATCGGCACGAGCCTGTACTTCGCGCTCGGCCACGACACCGTCCGTCTGGAACCGATCCGATGAGCCTGCCCGACGAAGCGCTTCCCCACTTGGTCGAGCAGGCCGAGCGTCGGCTCTCGGTCGGTCAGCACCGCTGGTTCGCTCTGGCCACGCTGCTCGCCACTCTGCCGGCTGGGGTTGCGCTCCTGCTGCCGTGGGCTTTCAGCCGACGTCTTGGTCAATCCGTCTGGCAGCTGGGCATCGAGACCCAGCCGACGCTGGCTCTGGCTTGGCTGGCCGGGCTGCTGGCCGCCGTACTGGCTCTGGCTCTCCCGCCCGGCCAGCTGGCCCAGGCCGCGGCCGCTGTCTCCGGAGTCGTCGGACTGATCTACGCGGCCGGCGGCTGGCAGGCCAACACCGCCAGCGCTCTCAGCGACACCTGGCCTGGGCCTGGTCCGGCGGTGGCACTCGTCACCGGCCTGATCTGGTTGCTCTGCGCCAGTGCGCAGCTCATCGCCGACCAACCGCATCCGGTCGAGCCGGACGCCGAGGAGGTCGCAACCGCCGTACGGCGTCTCCGTCAGAACCGCTGAAGTTCACCCGTGCGAGGGAGCCGAACCCCTCGCAGGACGGAGGTGCTCGAGGCCCCTCCGGTCGCACCGTGGAACCACACGAGCACCGGAGGAAGTCATGACCGTCACCACCGCCAGACCTACCCGCACCAGCCGCCTCCCGGTGGCGGTGGCCGCGCTGTCCCTCCTGTACGGCGTACTCGGCTTGACCTGGTTGCTCGGCGGTCCGCTGGACTACCCGTTCGGACCGACCAGAGCTGACGGCGACCGCATCTCGCTGCTCGCGTTCGTCTCGACGGACGTGGGCGCCGGACTCGTGGCCGTGCTCGGGTTCCTCGGCGTACCGGCTGCTCTCGGGCACACGCAGACCACGTGGACGCCGTCGGCGTACCGGCCGTTGCTGCTCTTCACCGCGCTGCAAGCCGTCGTCTTCGGCGTGCTCGCACCGAGCATGACCGTCATCATCGTCGTCGGGTACCTGCTGGTGCTGGTCGGTCTGCCGGTCGCCTTCGCGTTCCTGGTCGCCGGTGCTTGGCGCCAGCCGGTCACTCGGGTGCTGCTGCTCGGTGTGCTCGCGCTTGTTGCCGTGCTGCAGTTCACTACCGGCCTGTTCGACTGGCAGGCCTTTCGCGAACTCGGCTCCGCTCTGGCGGACGTGCCTGAACGCATCGGCACCGACCCGCTGTTCGTCTTCGGCGCCTTGCTGCTGGGCGCCGGCTGGGTCGCCCTGGGCGTCCGGACGCTTCGCGCCGTGCGCGGCCGCTGCCTGCACTGCGGGCGTTCTCACGACGCGGCCGGTGTTCGGGCTGGTGCTGATCCGCTCGGCGGGCCCCCGCACTGGACCGATCCCGAGTCCGCCCGCCGCTGGGGCTTCTGGGCCACGATCATCGCCGCCCTCTGCCCGATGCCCTACGCGCTCGTCCGCCTGACCTGGCTACTCCCGACGCCGGTCGGCTTAGGCATCGACTCCGCCACCCTCGACGCCAACCCCGGCCTGAAGCTGTTCGGCCTGGGCCTCGGCGTGGTCGCCCTGACCTCCGGCATCGTCACCCTCGGCCTGATCCGCCCGTGGGGCGAAACCTGGCCCCGCTTGATCCCGTTCCTCGCCGGCCGTCCGGTCCCCCTGAAGGCCGCCCTGATCCCCGCCACCACAGTCGCCGCCTGCCTCCTGGTCAGCAGCCTCTCCCTCGGCCAGCTGCTCTGGCTCCCCGAGGAGTCCCTCCTCACCAACCTCGGCCACCTGGCCCTGTTCCCGTTCCCCCTCTGGGGCGCCTCCCTGGCGGTCGCCACAGCCGCCTACTACTACCGCCGCCGCAAGCCCTGCCCGACGTGCGCCTAGCCAGCCGGCCGGTACGCCGTACGGCTCAGCCGACCGGGTCCGGCGGCTCCGGCCGCTCCAGCCCCTCCGGGCCGGCAGGTCACCGCGGCTCGCGGCTCAGGGGCTCGCGGGCTCGCGCGCTCGGGGGCTCGGGGGCTCGGGGGCTCGGAAGGGAAGCCTGCACAGCTCAGGGCCGGCGGGACACCGTGACCGTCGGCCCCTGCGCGACCGTCCCCCGCGGCACCCCCGCCAGCCCGGGCCCGCTCGACTGCTTCCCCGCCCCCCGCAGGTAGTCGACCAACGCCCGCTGCCCGTCGCCGTCCACCACCACCGGCACCAACTCAAAGGTCCCCGTGGAGGCCGTACCGCCGATCGTCACGTCCGGGCACGTCAGCGCCTCACCAGCAGTCAGACACGGCCCCGACGCCGGATAGTAGGCCTCCTGCGCCGCCGCCCGCCGAATCAGCACCCACACCTCTTCCCCCGCCCGCAGCCCCCGCACGGTCCCCACCAGCCGCTCCACCTGCGAAACCTGCCCACCAGCCACCGGCGTACTGATCCCCACCACCCGCTCAGGCGCCGGAGTCGCCCCAGCACCAGGCGCCTCATCCCCCGATCGCCACAGCACCACAGCCGTAGCCACCCCGGCCACAGCCAGCACCCCACACAAGACAGCCACCACCCGCCACCACCCGGCGACCAGAGCTTTCGCTCGATGCTTACGGCGTGCCATCCCGGCCTCCTCAACGAGCCCTGTGGCTGTCAGCAACCACTTTGCTGCGAGTTCCCACTCATTGTGACCGACACTCCGGCTTTTGCGCTTATTGCGTTTGTTGCGGATACTGCAGATGGACGAGAGGAGAGGTCATGAACGCAGCAGAACCCGCGACCGCGCGCCCGGACGCCGCCGAGGTCAGGACCGCCGACGTCGCCATGCGCCGGGTCAAGCGCTACCTCGCCGACCACACCGACGAACGCGACATCCGGGTCGTCGTCGGCGGCGATCCCGACGACACCCTCGCCATCCCCCGCAGCGCGGTCGAACTCCTGGCCCGGGTCCTCGCCCACATGGCGGCCGGCCAAGGCGTCACGGTTGTTCCCGCCCACGCCGAGCTGACGACGCAACAGGCAGCCGACCTGTTGAACGTCTCCAGGCCACACCTCATCGGCCTGCTGGACGCCGGCGAGATCGCCTTCCGCAAGGTCGGGAGCCACCGTCGCGTCCGCGCCGACTCCCTGCTCGAGTATCGGCGCAAGGACGATCACGAGCGCCGCGAGGTCGCCGACGAACTCACCGAGCTCAACCAGGACATGGGCCTGTACTGACGTGCCGTTCATCGTCGTCTACGACTCCAACGTCCTCTACCCGAACAGCTTGCGCGACCTGTTGATCCGCGTCGCACAGGCCGGCCTCGTCCAGGCGAAATGGACTGACCAGATCCTCGACGAGACCTTCCGCAATCTCCGGATCGACCGCCCCGACCTCGACCCGGCCAAGCTCGACCGCACCCGGGAGCTGATGAACAAGGCGATCCGCGACGTGCGGGTCACCGGCTACGAACCGCTGATCGACAGCCTGGACCTTCCCGACCCAGACGACCGGCACGTGTTCGCGGCAGCGATCAAGGCGCACGCGCAGGTGATCGTCACCGAGAACACGAAGCACTTCCCGCGCGCCGCGCTGACCCCGTGGAACCTCGAGACCCGGAACGCCGACGAATTCGTCCATGACTTGATCGATCTCAACCGGCAGGAGGTCTACGCGCAGGTCCAACGCATGGCCGACGCCTGGATCCGCCCGAGCACTGTCGAGGACGTCTTGGACGCTCTCGAACATCTCGGCCTGCTGGAAAGTGTCACGGCGCTCCGCAGCTGAGCCACTTGGGCCAGTACGCCGCTGGCGACCTGGAGTGCGCCAATGCGAGTGTCTGCGGATTCCGTAGTGACCTACGCGCGGCTACGGAGCCGGGACCGGGAGCTGGAAGACCGACCAGCGGTCGACTGGCCGGAAGCCGAGGGCTGTGTTGACTGCTCGCATGGGGGTGTTGTCTTCGGCGTTCCAGGCGTCGATGGCTCGGAGGGCTGGTTCGTTGGACTCGGCGTAAGCGTGGTTGGCCGCCTTCACGAGCAGGCCGAGGCGGTGGCCTCGGTGGGTGGGCTCGACGATGGTGGTGCGCTGGCGGGCGTGGGTGTTGTCGTCGGCCTCGAAGGCGAGCTTGGTGCGGGCGACGATCCGGCCGGTGGCGTCGTGGCGGGCTGCGGTCGAGTAGGAGCGGTGGCCGCGGCCGAGTTCGGTCGCCTCCTGGCGGCGTACGCGGGCGGCGTCGTACACCTGCTGCTCGACCGCCAAGTCGCCGGTGGGGGCGTCGAGCATGAGGCGGCTCTGGAGCGCGGCGACGTCGTCGACGAGCTCATCCGGTACGGCGTCGCGCCACTGCACGAGCGAGTACCCGCCGGCGTGGGCCCGCGCCTCGCCGAGGATCGCCTCGGTGTCGGCCAGATCGAGGTCGAGCCGGGACCTGATGTCGGTGGCGCCGGGCTGGTGGGCGCGGTTGGTGAGATACCGGTAGCCGGCCTCGTCGCGAGTAACCCCGCCGGGCAACGTCCGTACCGCATGCACCTCGATCAGACTCCGCCCGTGCCGTCGCGCGGCCGCGTACACCTCGTCCAGCAGCCTCGTCCCGATACCGCGACGCCGGTGCTCCGGATGCACGATCAGGTCCAGGTAGACCATCCGCAGGTTCTCCACCTGAGGCAGCTCGTACGACGCAGCGCCAACCGCCAGGCCGCCGTCCCAGGCCAGCACCGCCTCCTCGTCCACCGAAGGCCAGAGGTACTCGAACCGAGCCAGATGCTCCCGCCGACCCGGCACCGCACAGTCCGGCAGATCATGCCGAGCCACTACCACCCGCAGGTCGTACCACCGCCCCAACCCCACGGCGTCGCCCGGCTCGATCTGCCTGATCTCCATCACCGCATCGTCCCGCCCACCCCGAACGACCAGCAATCGGATTACCCCAGCACACAACAAAAGACCCCGCGGACATCAGTCCGCGGGGTCCTTCGTCAGCTAGCTGATCAGCTGTCCTGGATTCCCGTGCCGCCGCCGGCGATCTCGGTGAGCTCCAGGTCAGGCGTGCTCTTCTGGGTTCCGGTGAACGTGAAGTACTCCGGGAGCCCGTCGGAGCTGACGGTGCCTTCGGGGGCGACGTCGACCAGGACGATCTGGCCGGGGCGCAGTTCCCCGAACAGGATCTTCTCGGCGAGCACGTCCTCGACGTCGCGCTGGAGGGCGCGGCGCAGCGGGCGGGCACCGAGGACCGGGTCGAAGCCGCGGTCGGCGACGAGGGCCTTGGCCGCGGGCGTGAGCTCGATGCCCATGTCCTTGTCCTTGAGGCGCTCCTCCACCTGGGCGACCATCAGGTCGACGATCCGGACGATCTCTTCCTTGCCGTGCTGGTGGAAGACGACGATCTCGTCGACGCGGTTCAGGAACTCGGGCCGGAAGTGCTGCTTGAGCTCCTCGGTGACCTTCGCCTTCATCTTCTCGTACGAACCGGAGACGTCTCCGACCTGGGAGAAGCCGAGGCTGACGGCCTTGGCGATGTCCCGGGTGCCCAGGTTCGTGGTCATGATGATGACGGTGTTCTTGAAGTCGACCACCCGGCCCTGGGCGTCGGTCAGGCGACCTTCGTCCAGGATCTGCAGCAGCGAGTTGAAGATGTCCGGGTGGGCCTTCTCGACCTCGTCGAACAGCACCACGCTGAACGGCTTGCGCCGGACCTTCTCGGTGAGCTGGCCGCCCTCTTCGTAGCCGACGTACCCGGGAGGCGAACCGAACAGGCGCGAGGCCGTGTGCTTCTCGGAGTACTCCGACATGTCGAGGCTGATCAGCGCGCTCTCGTCGCCGAACAGGAACTCGGTCAGCGCCTTCGACAGCTCGGTCTTACCGACACCGGACGGGCCGGCGAAGATGAACGAGCCGCTCGGCCGCCGCGGGTCCTTCAGACCGGCGCGGGTACGCCGGATCGACCGCGACAGCGCCTTGACGGCGTCGGTCTGGCCGACGTACCGCTTGGCCAGCTCCTTCTCCATGTCCAGCAGCCGCGAGGACTCCTCCTCGGTCAGCTTGAAGACGGGGATGCCGGTCGCGGTGCTGAGCACCTCGGCGATCAGCTCCTCGTCCACCTCGGCGACGACGTCCATGTCGCCGGCCTTCCACTGCTTCTCGCGCTCGGCCTTCGCGTTGATCAGCTTCTTCTCGTCGTCGCGCAGAGAAGCCGCCCGCTCGAAGTCCTGGGCGTCGATCGCCGACTCCTTCTCCCGGCGCACGTTCGCGATCTTCTCGTCGAACTCGCGCAGGTCCGGCGGAGCGGTCATCCGGCGGATCCGCAACCGGGCCCCGGCCTCGTCGATCAGGTCGATCGCCTTGTCCGGGAGGAACCGGTCGGAGATGTACCGGTCGGCCAGCTGCGCGGCGTTCACCAGCGCGGCATCGGTGATGGTCACCCGGTGGTGCGCCTCGTAGCGGTCGCGCAGGCCCTTGAGGATCTCGATCGTGTGCGCGATCGAGGGCTCGGCGACCTGGATCGGCTGGAACCGGCGCTCCAGCGCGGCGTCCTTCTCGACGTACTTGCGGTACTCGTCGAGGGTCGTCGCGCCGATGGTCTGCAGCTCGCCGCGGGCCAGCATCGGCTTCAGGATGCTCGCGGCGTCGATCGCGCCCTCGGCCGCGCCGGCCCCGACGAGGGTGTGGATCTCGTCGATGAACAGCACGATGTCGCCGCGGGTGCGGATCTCCTTGAGCACCTTCTTCAGGCGTTCCTCGAAGTCACCGCGGTAGCGCGAACCGGCCACCAGGGCGCCCAGGTCGAGGCTGTAGATCTGCTTGTCCTTCAGCGTCTCGGGGACGTCACCGCGGACGATCTGCTGGGCCAGACCCTCCACGATCGCGGTCTTGCCGACGCCCGGCTCACCGATCAGGACAGGGTTGTTCTTGGTACGGCGGGACAACACCTGCATGACCCGCTCGATCTCGGTCTCGCGCCCGATCACCGGGTCGAGCTTCGATTCGCGGGCGGACTGGGTGTAGTTCCGGCCGAACTGGTCGAGCACCAGGGAGCTGCTGGGAGCACCTTCGGTGGCCCCGGCGCCGGCCGAGGCCGTCTCCTTGCCCTGGTACCCGCTCAGCAGCTGGATGACCTGCTGCCGGACCTTGTTCAGGTCCGCGCCGAGCTTGACCAGGACCTGCGCGGCGACACCCTCACCCTCGCGGATGAGGCCGAGCAGAATGTGCTCGGTGCCGATGTAGTTGTGGCCCAGTTGCAGGGCCTCACGCAGGGAGAGCTCCAACACCTTCTTGGCGCGAGGGGTGAACGGGATGTGCCCGCTCGGAGCCTGCTGTCCCTGGCCGATGATCTCCTCGACCTGGGAACGGACAGCCTCCAGCGAGATACCAAGACTTTCCAGAGCCTTGGCGGCGACACCCTCACCCTCGTGGATCAGGCCGAGCAGGATGTGCTCGGTCCCGATGTAGTTGTGGCTGAGCATCCTGGCCTCTTCCTGGGCCAGGACGACTACCCGACGGGCGCGGTCCGTAAATCGTTCAAACATCGCCAAAGCGCTCCTTGCCTCAGAGGAGTCGGACGTGCCGTGTAGGCCGACCCCCGTACATGCATGCTAGTCCCCGGCATCGACAGGCTCGCTCTCAGCGAACAAGCGAAGACCTCTCGCCGGCCGCCCACTGGGGATCACAAGGGAACAACCTCTGGGCCCGCCACGGTGTTCCCGGCGCGCCCGGTGTTCGCCACCAGCGAATTCGTGGCGGTAGCTGCCCCGGAAGGCACCTTGCGTACGGCGTGTCCCCGGAAGTGTCCACAGTGTGAAACAACCGGAATGCGGACGGTCCCGGTGCCTGTCGCAGGCACCGGGACCGTTTGCTCTCACCAGCGCGACCCGGAGGCCGAATCCGCAGGGGACTACTTCGCCTCGTTGTACGCCGCGCGCACCTCGGCCGAGATCCGGCCGCGCTCGCTGACCTCGTAGCCGTTGTCCTTGGCCCACGCGCGGATGTCCGCGGAGTCGGTCGCCGACCGGCCCCGGCCGCGACCGCTGCGACCGGCCGGACCGCGACGGCCGGCCACCTTGCGGGCCACCCCGACGTACCCGGACAGCGCGTCGCGCAGTTTGGCGGCGTTCTTCTTGGACAGGTCGATCTCGTACGTCGTGCCGTCCAATCCGAAGGTCACGGTCTCGTCGGCCTTACCACCGTCGAGATCGTCCTCGAGAACTACCTGGACCCTTTGCGCCATCGATGACAGTCCTTTCCGCGCCCGCCACCGGGCACAATCCCCCTACTTTTTGGCTTCCCCCTGATTTGTACCGCACAAACCCCGGTGTTGTCATTCAACAGGCGGAATGTAGGGAAAGATGTGACTTAAAACCCCGTCACTCACCGTATGCGTCCGCAACGGAATGGACCCGGAAATTGAACTGGCCGATGGTTGTGCTAAGCAACAGCCGCCGGGGACTGTTTCCAGCTCACTCCGGACGCAGCAACGGGAAGAGAATCGTCTCCCGGATCCCGGCCTCGGTGAACAGCATGATCAGCCGGTCCAGGCCCATCCCGAGTCCACCGGCCGGCGGCATCCCGAACTCCATCGCGCGCAGGAAGTCCTCGTCCAGCTCCATCGCCTCGGGATCGCCGGCGGCGGCCAGCATCGACTGTGCCACCAGGCGTTCACGCTGAATGACTGGATCGTTCAACTCGGTGTACGCCGGCGCCAGCTCGACCCCGTTGATGATCAGGTCGAAGGCCTCGACCAGTCCCTCGGTGGTCCGGTGCGGCTTGGCCAGCGGCCGGACCGCGGCCGGGTAGTCCTGCACGTAGGTGGGCTGGATCAAGGTGTGCTCGACCAGCTTCTCGTACAGCTCCAGAGCGATCTCGCCGGCATTCCATCCGGGCTGCAACTCGACCTGGTGCTGCTCGGCGAGCTTGGTCAGCGTGGCCGCGTCGGTGGTCACGTCGACGGCTTCACCGACCGCTTCCGAGATCAGGTCGAAAACACTCGCCGAGCGCCACGGCAGGGTCAGGTCGATCTCCGAACCGTCGCGCCCAGTGACGGTCGTACGACCCAACGCCTCTCCCGCATTGAGGACCAGATCCCGGGTCAAAGTCTTCATGGAGTCGTAATCACCGTAGGCCTGGTAGGCCTCGATCATCGAGAATTCCGCGGCATGGGTGGAGTCCAGGCCCTCGTTGCGGAACGTCCGGCCGATCTCGTAGACCCGGTCGACGCCGCCGATCATCGCCCGCTTGAGGTCGAGCTCGAGCGCGATCCGCAGCAGCATGTCCTGGTCGAAGGCGTTCAGGTGGGTCCGGAACGGCCGGGCCGCGGCGCCGCCGTTGGTCAGCTGCAGCACCGGGGTCTCCACCTCGACGAACCCCTCGTCGTCGAAGGTCTGGCGCAGCGACTTGAGCACGGTCGCCTTGGTCCGCACCATGTCGCGGGCCTCCGGCCGCACGATCAGGTCGACGTACCGCATCCGGACCCGGGCTTCCTCGCTCAGCGGGTGGTGCTCGTTGGGCAGCGGGCGCAGCGTCTTGGCCGCCATCTGCCAGGCGGTCGCCTGGACCGACAGCTCACCGCGCCGGCTGGTGATCACCTCGCCCTGCACCGACAGCAGGTCGCCGATGTCGACCAGCGCCTTGAACCGGGCCAGCTCCTCCTCGCCGATGTCGGCCAGCGACAGCATCACCTGCAGCTCGGTCCCGTCGCCCTCCCGGAGCCGGACGAAGCACAGCTTGCCGGTGTTGCGCAGGAAGATGACCCGACCGGCGACCGCGACCTGTTCCCCGGTCCGGGTGTCCGGCGCGAGCTCCTGAGCGTCGTACTTGGCCCGCAGGTCCTTCAGCAGATGCGTCCGCGGGACCGTGATCGGGTAGGGCTGCACCCCCTCGGCGAGCAGCCGGTCACGCTTCTCCCGGCGGACCCGCATCTGCTCGGGCAGGCCGTCCTGCCCGCTGTCGGGGGTCACCGGGGTCTCGCGTGGCTCAGTCATAGGGCAAAGGCTAGTGACTGACCGCCTCCGGAACCGAATCGTTTGTCCTGACCACCAGTACGGCGGCCAGCCCGGCGGCCGCACCGCAGGCGATCCCGCACACCACGAACGTCGTCCGCGTCCCCAGTACGGCGGCCAGCAGCCCACCGAGCGGCAGCGCCACCAGGCTGCAGGTCCGCACGGTCCCGCCGAGCGCCGCGATCACTCGCCCGCGCACCTCCTCCGCCGTACGGGTGACGATCAGCGTGCTGGACGCGGCGTTGAGCAGACCGCTGCCGGCCCCGACCACCACGGCGCCGGCGAACAGCGTGATCGCCCCACCGGCCACACCCATCAGCACGCAGGCGCCACCGATCGCCGCCATCCCGGCGAGCATCGCCCGCGAACGGCCCGCCGACGACGTCAGCCGGCCAGTCCCCCAGGCGCCGAGGATCGCCCCGCCGCCCTGAGCCGCCATGACCCAGCCGTAGCCGGCCGCGTCCAGCCCGATCTCGTCGGTGACCAGGAAGACCTCGACCACGTTGACCGCCTCGCCGACCACCACGAAGATCCACAGGCAGACCACCAGGATCCGGAGCAGCGGATCCCCGAGCAGGCTGCGCAGCCCGGCCGTCAGCGCACCACGCTCCCGTACGGCGCCAGCGACCGGCCGCCGCCTGGTCCGGACCGCCAGGGCCACCAGCGCGACGACGCCGAAGGTAGCGGTGTCGACGAGCAGAGCTCCTCGCTCACCTGACCAGCTCACCAGTACGCCGCCAACCGCTGACCCGGCCAGCGTCGCGACGCCAACCAGAGCCTGGCTCGTTCCAGTGGCCTTGCCGACCAGCTGCTCACCGACGATCCGCGGGATCAGCGCGGCCCAGGCCGGACCGGCCACAGCCTGGCCGACCTGCAGCAGGCAGACCAGCGCCAGCGTCTCGGCCAGGCCGTGGCTGAACGCCAGTCCCAGGCCGGCGACGACCTGGAGCAGCGACGCGCAGACCAGGACGGTCCGCGAGTCGTGCCCGTCGACGATCCGGCCGGCGAACGGGATCATCGCCACCGTCGGTACGGCGAACGCCAGCAGCAGGGCGGTGACCGCCCCCGGTCCCCCGTTCTCCGACACCCTCAGCATCAGCGCGACCAGGGCCACCGAGTCACCGGCGTACGACAGCGCCCGCGCCGGCAGCACCAGCCGGATGTCGCGGAAGGACCAGATCGAAGTCTGAAGTGTTTGCTTCATATTTGTGAAGCTACTGCTTCACGGATTGACCGGTCAAGGGCTTTGGTTACGCTGAGCCCCGTGGCCCAGAAGAAGCGTGTGGTGCTCACCGATCCCCGGGCGATCCGCGCACTCGCGCACCCGGCCCGGCAGCAGGTCATCGACGAGCTCTACAACGGCAAGGTGCTGACCGCGACCGAGTGCGCGAAGCTCGCCGGGCTGACGCCGTCCGCGATGAGCTACCACCTGCGGGCCCTGGAGCGGTGGGGCATCGTCGAGCGTGCCGAGGAGTCGCCGGACGGCCGGGAACGTCCCTGGCGCGCGCCGGCCGCCCGGCTGGTGATCTCGTCGCAGTCGACCGGCGCCGGCCGGCTGGCCGGGCAGGCGCTGATGCGCACCTCCGCCGAGCGGATTCTCGAGCAGTTCCAGCAGCTGCCCGCGACCGATCCCTGGGACGACGTCAGCACGATGAGCCGGTCCCGGCTGTGGCTCACCCACGAGGAGGCGCGGCAGTTCAACCAGGAGCTCGAGGACCTGGTCGAGCGCTACCGGAAGGGCCGCAGCCAGAGCACGCACCCGGCCGCCGCCCGGCAGGTGAGCACGCTGCTGGCCGTCGTACCGACCGGCGATCCTCCGGCCAACACCGGGCCGGCCACATAAATTCCTGGCGCCGGATACTTCACAGATCAGTAAAACGGTTGCCTGCCAGTGCCAGGATTGAAGTATGGGGGAACTTCACGCACTCGCGATCGCGGTACCGACCGGGGGACTCGCGGTGGTCGCGTACCTGGTCGTCGGACTGGTCATCGGCGTCGAGTCGATGGGCATCCCACTGCCCGGCGAGACCACGCTGATCGCCGCGTCGCTGCTCGCGTCGCAGGGCGACCTGCGGCTGGTGCTGGTGATCGCCGCGGCCGCGACCGGCGCGATCGTCGGCGACTCGATCGGCTACTTCATCGGGCGCAAGGCCGGCCGCGGACTGTTCGAGCGGCTCGGCCGGCGGTCCAAGCACTTCTCCACCGACCGGATCGAGCGGGCCGAACGGTACTTCCACAAGTACGGCGTCTGGACCGTCTTCTTCGGCCGGTTCGTCGCGCTGCTGCGGATCTTCGCCGGGCCGATGGCGGGCATGCTCCGGATGCCGTACCCGCAGTTCCTGGCCGCCAACGCCGCCGGCGGCATCGCCTGGTCGACCACGATCGGCATCGTCGCGTACAACATCGGTGACAACGCCGACAAGATCTTCGGCGAGCTGTCGGTCTGGGCGCTGGCCCTGATCGGCGCGGCCGCGGTCACGGCGTACGCCGTCTACAAGCTGCGGCACCGGCACCGGACCGACGACCCGGTCGAGGTCACGGTCGACGCGCAGTAACCCTCAGCGGATCCGCAGGACGAGGCTGGGCGTCGCGGTGCCGTAGACCGGCGTGCCCTGGTACGTCGTACCGGGGACCAGGAAGCGGTAGGCGAACAGCCCCGGCTTGACCGCCTTGAAGCTGATCGCGGCCCGGCCGCCGCGCATCGGCGTCGCCTTGACGTTGCCCCAGGCCCGGCCGTTCCAGAACTGCAGCATCGCGGTGGTGTTCTGCGCCGGGCGGACGACGACCGCGGCGTTGATCACCTCGTTGCGGTTGTGCAGGTTGCCGCCGGCGTACCCCGCGCCCTGGATCAGCAGCCGGCTGCGGGTCAGGTAGTTCTTGCTGCTCGACGCGCTGGTCAGCGCGCCGACCCGGCTGTTGACCGGCACGTACGCCCGGTACGTCCGGCTGCCGCCGGTGTTGACCCGGATCTCGAAGTGCCCGCCCGGCTGGGTGGTCCCGCGGCCGGCCTGCACCCACGGACCGCCGGCCCGGTTCTGCGCGAGCACGACCACCGGCAGCCCGGCCGACGTCGACTGTTGCACCGTGCAACGAGATCCGCCGCAGCTGATCTCGTGCTGGACGGTCCGGCCGCGGATCAGCATCTGCTTGCCGAACGTCCACAGCGTCGGGACGGCGGCCGTCGTCGCGGTCGTCCGCCCGGCGATCTCGGCGCCGGTCAGCGAGGCCCACTCGTTCTTGGCCCGGAGCTGGAAGTAGTACGGCGGCCGCACGTTCTTCAGCACCAGGCTCGACTTGGTGGTCGGCGCGGCGACCGGCTTGAACGGCTGCCCGTTGACGCCGATCACCGGCGTGTACTGCTGCGTCCCGGCCGGTACGTCGAGCGGATCGTTCGGCGTGAAGTCCTGCGCCGCCGCCGGCACCTTCCAGCTCACCAGCACGTCCTTGCCCGACACCCGAGCGACCGCCTCGGCCGGACGCAGCGGCCCGTCGGTGTCGAACATCGGCGACCGGGCCGGCTTGCTGGTCACACCGCCGCGCGACGTACCGGTCGAGACCGCGATCCGGTAGTTCCCGTCGGCCGGGAACGCCGAGGTCGGGATCGCCCAGGTGTTCGGGTCGGTCGCCGCGACGTACTTCACGTACGACGGGCTGCTGGACACGACACCCTCGATCGAGATCCGGTTCGGCGCGTTGTCGTCCTTCCAGCTGACCTGCACCGCGGTCCGCGCCTGGTCCCAGGCGACCGAGACCCCGGTCGGCATCGGGTCCGACGAACAGGCGGTGAGGACCGCGGCGCCGAGCACTGTCGCGGCAACCACGGCAGGCAGTGACCGCACCCTGCCCATCGCACCTCACCTGCCTAGCGGAAGCTGGAACGCGTTGACCATACATAGTTGGCACCCCGGGCTGCCTAGCAGGAGGGCCGAATCGTGATACTCCCCACCGAGGTCTGCCGCATCCGCTTCGCCTCGGCGGACCGAGCTTTCCTGGCCACTACCGGTCTGGACCTGCGGCCGCATGTGGTCCCGGTCACGTTCGCCATGACCGGCGACCTCGTCCTGATCGCCGTCGACCACAAGCCCAAAACCACCCGCAACCTGCGCCGCCTCCGCAACCTCACAGAGAACCCGCGGGCCACGCTGCTGATCGACCACTACGCACCGGATTGGACCGAGCTGTGGTGGGTCCGAGCGGACTGCACGGCTGTGGTCGTGCCTGAGCATCCAGTGGATGCTCTCGCGGCCAAGTACGAGCAGTACGCCGAGACGCCTCCAGCCGGCCCGTTCATCGTCGCAAGCGTCGACAAGTTGACCGGCTGGTCGGCGAGTTAGCGGTACGTCGTCAGTACGAACTGCTGGCTGTACGCCGCGGCGACGCCCAGGCCGTTGAAGGTGTGCGCCGGCACGTAGTACCGGTACGCCGTGGAGCCGACCGTCGTCTGGTGGATGATCCCGGTCGCCTCGCCGTTCTTGACGGCCACGGAGCCGACGACCGTCCAGGCCTTGCCGTTCCAGCGCTGCAGGGTCGCCGTGCCGTTCACCGCCGGGTTGACCGTCAGGTATGCCGGGACCTTCTCGCCCGCGAACGTCTTCGAGGCCGCCAGGCTCGCGACGGCCTTCTGCTGAGTCGTCGTCGTGACGGCCGCGCTGTAGCCGCCGAACCACGCCTGTTCGTAGCTCCCGGTGGTGTTCCCGAAGGCGACCCGGTACTGCCTGGTCCCCCGGCTGGGCACGGCGAACCGGTAGGTCTGGTCGAACAGGTCGTACGACGCCACGGCGTACCAGGGGCTGGTCGCCGAGTTCCTGGCCTGCAAGGTCGCTCGCAGGTGCTCCGGGCCGGTGTAGGTGCCGCTGATCACGGTGTTGGCCCCGGCGACCACCCAAGCCGGAACGTTCGCGGTGAACTTGGTCTGTCCGGCCCGGATCCACTCGCTCGACAGTCCGGTGAACCACTCGTTCTGGGACAGCAGCGAGAAGTCGTACGGCGGCGGCGGCCCGGTGAACGTCAGCGCGGTCGCCGTACCCGCCGGAGCGGCCGGCTTCCACTCCGCGGTACCGATCCGGAAGCGCGGGTGGAAGATCACCGGATCGCTGCGGTCCAGCGGATCGCCCGGGGTGGTGTCCTCCGGCGGCGCCTCGGCCGCCCACCTGACGTTCAGCGTGCTGCTGGCCACAGGACTCCAGGACACGAGCTTCGGCGCTCCGGCGTCGGTCGTGTCGAACGCCGCGGAGACCGCCACCGGACTGGTGAGCCCTTCGGCGGTCCCGACCGCGACCCCGACCTCGAGCGGCGCGTTGCGGCTCCCGTACTCGCTGATCAGGTCCTTGCGCAGGTCAACGGTGTTCTCGCCGTCCGCGGCGACGTGCACGGTGAACTTCTGTGCCGTGCCGCCCACCGGCCGCACGAACACCCGGTTCGGCTGGTCCCCGGTCTCCTCCCAGGTCACGTGGACGAACTCGAACGTGTCGTCCTTCCAGCTGATCTTCACGTTCGTCGGCGCGGGGTCGGCCGCATGTGCGGGGGTGGCCACCAGCCCGCCGAAAAACAGGCCGGCCGACAGAGCAAGCCCGACGTGCTTCTTCATGGTGATCCTCACTGCCCGACGTTGTTGACGAAAGTGTTGGTGTAAGCCGCGGCGAACCAGGTCCCGCCGGTCCTGCTGACCGGGACGTAGAAGCGGTACGCCGTACGGCCGGGCTTGGTGGCGAGGACCGAGCCGTAGCCGGTGCCGGCCTTGACGGTGACCGGGCCGACAGTCGACCAGGCCGTGCCTGTCCACCGCTGCAGCTGCGCGGTCGTGTTGAGCGCAGGGTAGACGTAGACGCCGGCAGTGTTCCGCATCCCGGCGAGGATCGGGTCCCCGGTGAAGAATCCCGACGTCCGAAGCTGGGTGGTCGACGCTGCCGGTGCCGTCGACGCGCCGTACGCGATGACGGCGCCGGCGGAGTACGTCGCTGTCGGCGTGACCACGCGGTACTGGCGACTGCCTCCGGTGCCGAGCTGGAAGCCGAACTTGCCGCTTCGGAACACCGCCGACGCGACGACGTACCACGGACTGGTCGAGCTGTTGCGGGCCTGCAGCACGACCGGCCGGCTCTCCGTCGCCGGCGTGTAGGTGCCGGTCACCCTCGCGGAGTCCTGGTAGACGACCCAGGACGGGACCTTCGCGGTGAGCCGGGTCGCCTCGGCCGTCAGCAGCCTGCGGTAGAACTGGTTGCCCCACTCGTTGTACCCGGCAACGTACAGCGAGTACGGCGACCGCAGCGTGTACGTCGCCTGGGTCGCGGCGGTCCGGGCCCCGATCGGGTACGACTTCGGCGACCCCGTCGGCACGTAGTTCACCTGGTACGTCAGCGGCTCGGTCCGGTCGAGCGGATCGTTCGGCGTGGTGTCGCGCGACGCGTCCTTCCACCGCACGGTGCTCACACCCGCCGTCGACAGCGTCCTGGACACCACCTCCGGCGCGTCCGGCGTGTTCGCGTCGAAGCTCATCGACACGACCTTCGGCCCGCCCGACGCCGAGACCGCGAACTCGAACGGAGTGTCCCGCCCCTCACGCCAGTTGGCGGCCCGAATCGTCGCCGCCGGAACCTCCACGGAGTTCGGTTGGTCCGCCAGAAACGAGGTGGCGTAGTACGCCGTGGTGAAGCCTCGCTTGAACAGCTGAATCGAGTTGCCGACCGGCTCGGCCTCGTCCCAGCTCACCACGACCGTCTGGAACGTCGTGTCCTTCCACGCGATCCGGACGTTGGTCGGCACGACATCCGTCGCCGACGCCGGCGCGGCTACCAGTACCGACGCCGCCATACCGGCAGCGAGTACGAGTCCAAGCTGCTTCTTCATGGCCGGCCTCACGGAGTCGTGGTGAGGACGAAGTTCGGCGAGTACGCCGCGGCGTACCAGAGGCCCTTCACCGTGGTGGCCGGTAGGTAGTAGCGATAGGCGACCCGGCCGAGAGCTCCACCCTTGACGTAGCCCCGAGCGGACCCGCTGGCTGCCTTGACCGGGCCGACCGTGCTCCAGGTCGTGCCCGTCCAGCGCTGGAGGATCACGGAGTAGACGGCCGCCGGCGAGTGGGACATCGCAGCCATCGCGGTCTGGCCGCGCTTGACCGCAGCGGGCTCCCAGCGCACGCTCCACGCGTTGTTCTGGACCGTCATCGCCTGGGTCTGGCTGAAGCCGCCGAAGTGGACGACGTTGCTGAACTCGTTCACCCGGTTCGGCACCTGGACGCGGTACTGCCGCGAACCGACGGCGCCCAGGCCGAGCCTGTAGGTGCCTTCGTAGTTCATCTGCGAGGCCACGACGTACCAGGGGCTGGTCGCGGTGTTGCGCGCCTGCAGGATCACCTGCGCGCTGTCGCCGGCGAAGGTTCCGGTGATGGCCGGCTCCGAGAGCGGCGAGCCCGACTTCACCCAGGCCGGGATGACGGCGGTCAGGCCGCTGGTCGCCGCGGTCACCACCTCGCTGCTGCGTGACCCCCACTCGTTGCTGGTGAGAACCTCGAACCGGTACGGCGGCGGCGGTCCGGTGAAGCTGATCTCGGTGGCCTTCGACGCCGCCGCGAGGTCGGTGATCTTGCCACCGGCAACAACGCGCGGCGTGTACAGCGTCGTGCCGTCGAGGTCGAGCGGGTCGCTCGGCGTCCGGTCCGTGGTGGAGCTGACAATCGGCTTCCACCGCACCCGCATCGCGCTGCTTCCCGAGATCGTTGCCGAGACCTTCGTGACAGGAACCGCCGCGGTGGTGTCGAACTGCGGCGAGACACCCGCCGGACCGGTCTCCCCCGCCGCCGTCCCCGCCGACACCTCGATCTGCAGCGCGTCGGCATCCATCGGCAGCCTGGTGGCCGGGTAGTCGACCACGTTCGCCGCACCCGCGGGGACGAACACCGGCAGCAGCGTCGCCATCGTGCTCGGCGCCCGCACCACCACCTTGTTCGGCAGGTCACCTTCGTCGGTCCACGTCACCCGGACGAACGCGTGGGTCGCGTCCTTCCACGTGATCGTCACACCGGTGGGCGCCGGGTCGGCGGCGAAGGCCTCGGTGGCCGTCAGCACCGAACCGAGCATCCCGGCCGCCACGGACAGAGCCATCAGCTTCTTCTGCACAGCAACGCCTTTCAGCGAGGAGCGGTCGAGTAGTGGCAGCCCTGCGAAGGCAAACAGGGAGTGCTCATCCCCGGAATCACGTTGTTCACGAAGGTGTTGGTGTACGCCGCCGCGAACCGCGCACCGCCGTACACGGTGGCGGGCACGTAGTACCTGTACGCCGTCCGGCCGGCCTTCGGGGCGATGATGTAGCCCTTGCCGGTGCCGTTCTTCACCGCGACCGGCCCGACTGTCGTCCAGGTCTTGCCGTTCCAGCGCTGCAGCGTGGCGGTCGTGTTGGCCTGCGGGTACACGTAGACGCCGGCGGTGTTCCGGTCGTAAGTGCCGATCTGCGGCGACACGAAGAAGCCGAACACGTCGAGCTGCGTCGTGGACGACGACGTCGCGCTCACCCCTTGGTAGGCGAGCGTGTTCCCGAACCAGGTCGCCGGCGCGACGGCTCGGTACTGGCGGCTGCCGCCGGTTCCGAACGGGAAGGAGAACGTGCCGTCACTGAACTTGCCCGAACTGACCGTGTACCAGGCGCTGGTCGAGGTGTTCCGGGCCTGCAGCACGATCTGTCGCTGCTCGTGGGCCGGCGCGTAGGTTCCGGTGATCTTCGCGGCCCGGTTGTAGACGGCCCAGGCCGGGACCTTGGCGGTCACGCTCGTCGGGTAGGTGGAGAGGAAGTTGTAGGCGCTGGAGCTGCCCCACTCGTTGTACGCGTCGACCCACAGCGTGTGTGCCGATCGCAGCGTGTAGGTCAGCTGCGTCGCGGTGGTCCGTCCACCGATCTTGATCTTGGAGAAGCCGGCCGCGTCGTACCCCGCCTGGTACGTCACCGGCGAGCTCAGGTCGAGCGGGTCGTTCGGCGTGAGGTCGGTCAGGGGCGGCGACTTCCACTTCACGGTCATCGCGCCGGAGGCGGCCAGCGTCGACGAGACGCGCTGCGGTGTCACCGGCACGTCCGCGTCGAAGCCCGGCGACAGTGCCTCGGGACCGTCCGACCCCGCCGACACGGCGAGCTCCAGCGGGAGGCCGTCCCGCATCCCGGCGTAGCTCGAGGAGACCGCGCCGGTCCAGAGCTCGATCGAGTTCGGCTGCTCGGCGGTCGTCGACCAGGACCGGAACACCTTGGTCTGACCGCGCTGACGCAGCGAGATGACGTTCGCGACCGGCGAGGCCTCGTCCCAGCTCACCACGATGCGCTCCGTCGCGTTCGGTTTCCAGCTGAGCTTGATGTTGGTCGGCGCCGGCTCCACCGCGTGGGCGGGGGACGCGACGAGCAGGGCGGCGACGAGGCCGCCGGTGACGGCGAGGGCAGGGAGGATTCTCATGAAGGCCTGTTCAGATCGTGGTGAGGACGAAGTTCGGGGAGTACGCCGCCTGGTAGGTGGCGCCCCGGTAGACAGTGGCCGGTACGTAGTACCGGTAGGCGACCCGCCCGACGGTGACCGCGCGTACGTACCCGACGCCGTGCCCGCCGCGCACCGCGACCGGGCCGACAGTGGTCCAGGTCTTCCCGCTCCACCGCTGCAGGACGGCGGTGGTGTCAGCGGCCGGGCCGACGTCAACGTGAGCCTCACCGGTCTGGCCTCGCTTGAGCTGGGACGCGCGAAAGGCACCTTGTGTGCGGAGCTGGACCACCGAAACCGTGATCGGGCTGAAACCGCCGAACCACACTCGGGTCGGCGCAGCGACGTTCGGTACCTGCACGCGGTACTGGCGCGGGGCCGGTCCGAGGAAGCCGAAGTAGTACTCGCTGTTGAACGAGTTCGCCTTGACCACGTACCACGGGCTGGTCGACGAGTTACGCGCCTGCAGGATGACCTGTCGGGCATCGGCTCCGTCGAGGGTCCCGGTGACCTCGACCACGTCGCCGTACCGTGACCACGCGGGCGTGACCTGGATGGTCGGGTCGACCGTTCGCGCCTCGAGTGACAACGAGGCGGTGCTGCCCCACTCGTTGACCGCGGCGACCGAGAAGAGGAACTTCGGTGCCGGCGCGGTGAAGCTCACCTGCGTCGACGGCCCCGGGACGCCGAGAGGCACCAGAGGTTGACCACTCCCGACAGTGCGGTACCGGGCCTGGAACTGAGGTGGTACCGTCCGGTCGAGCGGGTCATCCGGCGTGCTGTCAACAGGCGCTTTGCCGGGTTGCCACCGGACGGTCAAGCCGTTGCTGCCGTTGACGACGCTGGACACCAACGTGGGCATCCCCGGCGCATCGGTGTCGAACCTGGGCGACAGCGCCATCGCACTGGTGTCACCCGATTCCGTCCCGGTGGAGACACCGATCTGGGCCAAGCCCATGCCGAAGAACCTGCCGGCGGGGATGTCGACCTCGTTGGGAGCGTCCGTAGGGACCAGAAATATGCGCCCGGAGTCGGGCAGTCCGGCGCGATGCAGGAGCACACGGTTCGGATGCGCGCCTTCTTCGTCCCAGGTCACGTGGACGGTGGTGAGAGTGTCGTCCTTCCAGCTGACCTTGACGTTGCTCGGAGCAACGTCTGCGGCGGACGCCGGGGTGGCGACGAGCAGGGAGGCGGCCAGGCCGGCGGTGACGGCGAGGGCGGGCCAGATCTTCAACTGAGCTCTTTCAGGTCGTGGTGAGGACGAAGTTCGGGGAGTACGCCGCGTGGTACGTGCCGCCGGAGATGGTTGCGGTGGGCACGTAGTAGCGGTAGGAAACGCTGCCAGGGGTGGTGCTGCGGACGTAGCCGTCGCCGAGGCCGTTGGTGAACTGGACCGGGCCGACGGTGGTCCAGGCTGATCCGACGTAGCGCTGGAGGGTTGCCGTGCCGTTGTGGCCGGGAAGGACGCCGAGAGTTGCTCGGGCGGTCTCGCCGCGCTTCACCGTCGAAGTGGGGAACGAGGCGTTGACCTTGTGCTGGACGTTGTTCGTGCCGACGGCGCTGTAGCCGCCGTACCAGACCTTGTTGCCGGCGACGGCGTTCGGGACCTGGACGCGGTACTGGCGGGACGGCGTGAACTGGAAGGTGTACATGTACGAGCCGGTGGTGTTCAGGCGCGACGTGACGGTGTACCAGGCGCTGGTCGGGCTGTTGCGGGCCTGGAGGATGACCGTGCGGGGGTCGGTGCCCGCGAGCTTGCCGGTGAGGTCGAGCAGGTTGTCGTAGACGACCCAGGCCGGCACGTTCAGCGTGGGCGCGCTGGCGGCGGCGTCGACCAGCTTGGCGGTCGTGGTGCCCCATTCGTTGCGGCTGGCAACGGAGAAGGTGAAGGCGGGGTTGCCGGTGGTGAAGTTCGCCCGCGTTCCGCTCAGCTCGATCGGGCCGACCGAGACCGGCGGCTCGGCGCCGACCTGGTAGAACGACGAGTAGTTCGGCGGAAGGGCAAGGTCCAGCGGGTCGTTCGGGGTGAGGTCCTCGGTGACCGGGCCGGCTTTCCACTCCACGGCGAGGCCGCTGCTGCCCGAGGGCACCGCGGAGACCAGCTGAGGCGGGCTGGGCCGCTGGGCGTCGAACTGCGGGGAACTCGTCAGCGGGCCGGTCTCCGGATCCCCCTGGCTGCCGAAGGCGACAGAGAACCACAGGCGCGGGTACTCCGACGGAGACCACGAGGCCGGGATGTCCATCTGGTTGGGGGCGTCGGCGGCCGTCCACGCCTCACGGATCGGCGTGTCGCCTTCCTTGGCCTGCAGAAGGATCCGGTTCGGCTGCGCGGAGGTCTCGTCCCAGGTGAGGCGAATCGCCTGGTGGCTGCTATCGGCCCAGCGGATCTGCACGTTGGTCGGCGCGGCGGCGGCGGAGGCGTTGGTGGTGACGGCTCCGGAGAGCGCGAGACCACCGACGAGGGCAAGGGCGGGCCACTTCTTCATCGGGAATTGCCTCTCAGGTGACGGTGAGGACAGCGGTCTGGGAGTACGCCGCCAGGTAGGTGGCGCCGCGGTAGACCGTGGCGGGGACGTAGTAGCGGTAGGAGTACTTGCCGGGCACGGGATGACGGACGTACCCGTACGCCGTACCGGCGTCGGCCTTGACAGGGCCGACCGTCGTCCAGGTTGTGCCGTTCCAGCGCTGGAGCACGGCGGTGAGCGCGGCGAGCGGGTAGACCGTGAGCGTCATCGTCCCGTAGCCGCCGCGCTTGATGGTCGGGTACGGGATCCCGAGGTTCACGTTCAGCTGCACCTTGGACGTGACGACGGGGCTGTAACCGCCGAACCACACGAACTGGCCACCGGCGGTGTTCGGGACCTGGACGCGGTACTGCCGCGGAGCCGAGTTCTGCAGCGAGAAGAGGTACTGCCCACCGCTGAACGTGCGCGTCCCGACCACGTACCAAGGACTGGTCGGCGTGTTCCGCGCTTGCAGGATCACCGGGCGCGCGCCGTTTCCGGCGAACGTGCCGAACAGGTTGAACAGGTAGCCGTACGTGCTGATCCCCGGCGCCGACAGGCTCGGTGAGCTGGTGCCCGCCTCGACCAGCGCGGTGGTCGTCGTACCCCACTCGTTGAAGGTCGAGACGCTGAGCCGGAAGGTCGACGTCCGGCCGGTGACGGTCACAGCAGTCCCGGGCCCCTTCGGTGAGACCTCGACCCCGTCGGCCTCCGCCTGGAACACCGCCGTCGCGGGGCGGTCCAGCGGGTCACCGGGCGTGGTGTCCGGCTTCGGCGTACCGGCCTTCCACGACGCGGTCAGCGTGCTCGTCCCCGAGATCGCCGACGACACCAGCTCAGCGGGCGCGGGAAGGTCGGTGTCGAACGACGGCGACATGGTCACCGGTGCGGCCTCGTCGCCTCCGGCCGAGACGCCGATCTGGGTCACCCGGCGAACGTCGACCAGCGACGCCGGAAGGTCGAGCTGGTTGGGCTGGTCGGCCGCGACCAGCGTCACGCCGTTCGTGACCGGCTTCCCGTCCTGGTACTGCACGACCCGGTTGGGCTGGGCGCCATCGTCGTCCCAGGTCACCCGGACCACGGAGAACGAGTCGTCCGCCCAGGCGATCGTGACGTTGGCCGACGTGGCCGTCGCGGCGTGGGCCGGGGTGGTCAGCGTGGCGGCGAGCAGGGCACCGGCCAGCAGGGGTACGGCAACGCGCTTCATCGAAGTCCCCACACAAGAAGGGGCCATGTTCCCCCACGGCCCAGCCAGCGCATTCTTCAGCACGGGCGTTGTGGTTGGCAACAAAGTTGCAGGTTGCTGCAAAAGCCTGACCGACGAGCACGCGGAGTAGTGGCGTCTTGACAGAGCGCAGCGGACTCGGTAGACCGATCCTGCCCTGATCCCCACACCTGCGAGGCGGTCCCGATGCGGAAGCTGTTGCTGACGGCAATTACCACTGTCCTGCTGGCCGGCCTCGCCACTCCCGCGAAGGCTGACGTCCTGCCCGTGCCGTCCGCCGCACTCGCGCTGGCCAACGCGGCAGCGCACCCGGACACCTCACCGGCCGGCTCCAACGACTGGAGCTGCCGCCCGACCGCGGCGCACCCGCGGCCGGTCGTGCTCGTGCACGGCACGGTCGAGAACATGACGTTCAACTGGTTCACGCTCTCGCCGCTGCTGAAGAGCAAGGGCTACTGCGTCTTCGCGTTCAACTACGGCCAGCTCCCCGGCCGGTACGCCGGGCTGCCGGGCTCGCGGCTGGCCGGTGGCGTCGCTCCCGTACCGACCTCGGCCGGGCAGCTCGAGGCGTTCGTGGATCGGGTGCTTGAGGCAACCAACTCGTCGCGGGTCGATCTGGTCGGGCACAGTCAGGGCGGCATGATGCCGCGGTACTACCTCAAGTTCCTCGGCGGTGCCGCGAAGGTCGGCCACCTGGTGGCCCTGTCCCCCTCGAACCACGGTACGACGGTCGACGGGCTGGCCCACCTGCCCGGCGTACCGGAACTGCTCAGCACGGGCCTCGGTCCGTCGGTCCGCGACCAGATCAAGGGCTCGGAGCTGCTCCGCAAGCTCAACGCGGGCGGCGACACCGTGCCCGGGGTCCGCTACACCGTGATCCAGACCCGGTACGACGAGGTCGTCACGCCGTACACGTCGGCCTTCCTGACCGGCCCGAAGGTCACCAACATCCTGCTCCAGGACCGTTGCCCGCTCGACGCATCGGACCACCTCTCGATCTCGTTCACGTCCCCGGCATCGCAGTACGTCGTCAACGCGCTCGATCCCGCCCACGCGAAGCCCGTGCGGTGCGATCTCGCGCTGCCGGCGGTCGGCTGATCACTCCGGCTTGTTGTGGTGCGCGCCGCCGCTGTGGAAGGTGGTGCCGACGCCGACGTACATAAGGTGGGTGACCAGCCCCTGGGCGGCGTGCTGGAGGTTGTGGCAGTGGTCCATCCAGATGCCAGGATTGTCGGCGACGAAGGCGATCTCGTAGGTCTCGTGGTCCTCGACGTTGAGGGAGTCGACCCACCACGGGCTGCCGGTCGCGGCGACGCCGTCGCGGCTCAGGACGACGACGTGGTGGCCGTGCAGGTGCATCGGGTGGACCTGGCCGGACTCGTTGCGCACCGTCATCCGGACGACGTCGCCGTCGGCAACCATGAACATCGGGACCTTCGGAAGCTGGTGACCGTTGATCGTCCACCACAGCCCGGGCCGTCCGTCGAAGAAGCCGGGCCGGCGGCCGATGCGGTACTCGAAGTGCCTCGTCGCTTTCGCCGGATCGAGACCCAAAGCCTTCGGTACGCCGTAGCTCAGCAGGTCAACCCGTTCACGCGGTTCGGGCCCCTGAGGCGCGTCGCCGGCGCCAATCACCAGCGTGGTGGGGCCACCGCCCAGGCCGATCCGCACGGCCGATCCCCGCGGGACAGTCAGTTTCAGGTCGATCCGGCCGCCGGCGGTCACCAGGACCGACTTGTTCTCCACCACCGGCGGTTGGTTGACGTCCGTGCCGTCGACCGCCGCCACCCGGTACGGCGTACCGTCGACCCACGCCGCCATCGGGCCGTTGTCGGTGTTGATCAGCCGGACCCGCACCTCCGAGCCGGGCGCCGCGTCGACCCGGCGTTCGCCGTACTGGCCGTTGACCGTGCGGACCTTGTCGTAGGTGTGCACGGCGGCGACGACATCACCGGCGGCAGGTGAGACGACCAACGCGCCGAACAGCCCCTTGGCGACCTGCTCGTGGGAGACCTGGTGCGAGTGGTACCAGTACGTACCGGCGTCGACCGCGACGAACTTGTAGACGTGGCTCTGTCCCGGCAGCACCGAGTCCTGGGTGACGCCGGCGACGCCGTCCTCCGACGGCGGCACGTCGACGCCGTGCCAGTGCAACGTCACGCCGTCCGGCACGGACTCGTTGTGCAGCGTGACCTGGATCAGCTGCCCCTGCCGCGCGGTGATCCGTGGCCCGGGTGAGGTGTGGTTGAGCGTGTAGCCGTCGACAGGTCCACGGCCTTCGATGGTGATCGGCTCCTTGCGGGCGATCAGTTCGAACAGTACGTCGGCCTTGCGGTCGGCCGGAACGGAGAACGAGGCGAGGTCCCGCTGGTGCCCTGCATGCTCCCCCGCGACCGGCCCGCCGCCGAAGTCGGCGTACCCCATGTCCATCGGCGACAGGTCGCCGGGCACCAGACTCTGCTGCCAGAAGAACCCGATCGGCGCGAGGATCGCGAGCGTCGCGGCCAGCGCAAGCAGCAGCCGCCGGCGGGAACCGGCCGTCGCGCGTGAACCGCCCGGCCCCGGATCGGTTGCCTCAGGCATCTAGATGTGTGCGCTCGCCGTCGTCGGCGCCTCCACCCGGGTGACCGCCCGCCGGCCCGCGATCCCCGCGACCGCCAGCAGCGCGAGCGCGTTGATCCCGTGCAGCGCCCCGATCGCCGGTACCCCGAACGAGACGAACGCGAGCGCGATCTGCAGCACCACCAGACCGAGCACGATCGCCGCCCACTTGACCCCGCCGGCCACGTGCGCGAAGAACGAGACGATCAGCAGCAGCAACGCCAGGATCGGGATCACCATCATCCCGACGATCCCGTGCAGCTCGTGCCCGAAGTTGCCCTCGTAGTTCTTGTCGATCACCAGCCCGCCGTCCAGGTCCTTGAGCGCGGTGAACCAGCCGAGCGCGATCGCCATCACCTGCACGACGACACCGAGCCCGATCAGCAGCGCGAGGTAGCGGTAGACCGATTTCATGGATCCTCCCCCGGATCCGCGCGACCGTCAGCCGATCGAAGTCCCCACCTCCGGCCCAGGCACCCCCGCCCGGGAGTCGCGCGCTTTTCTCATGGTGCGACGGTCACCGCCCGTGCACAAGCCCGAAATCCGGTGACGTCGCGTCACAGTCAGTTGTTGCGCGTGAAAGCCTGGTCGAGCCCGAGCAACGGGAGGAACGGCTCGTGGTGGGTGATCAGCGCCGACTCCGGGACGATCAGCGGGGCCAGCGCGCCGGTGGCCACGACGGGGACCTCGCCCGGGGTCAGCGACTGCTCGGTGAGGATGCGGGTGACCAGCCCGTCGACCAGCGCGGTGAAGCCGAAGATCGCGCCTGCCTGCAGCGCTTCGACGGTGTTCTTGGCGACGGCGGCGCGCGGGCGGGTGAGCTCGACGCGGCGCAGTTGGGCGGCGGCTTCGCCGAGGGCGTCGGTGGAGGTCTCGATGCCGGGAGCGATCGAGCCGCCGACGAAGGCGCCGGCGGGGTTCACCAGGTCGACGGTGGTCGCCGTACCGAGGTCGACGATCACGCACGGAGCGCCGTACCGGTTGACGGCGCCGAGCGCGTTCGCGATCCGGTCGGTGCCGACCTCGCGCGGGTTGTCGACGAGGACCGGGAGGCCGGTCTTCACCCCGGGCTCGACGACGACGCTGGGAACGTCGCGGTAGTAGCGGGAGACCACGTCGCGCAACTCGTGCAGGACGTGCGGTACGGCGGAGCAGACCGCGACGCCGGACACCGGCGTCTCGCCGGTCAGCAGGCCGTCGAGCAGAACCGCCCACTCGTCAGCGGTACGGCGGGGGTCGGTGCCCACCCACCAGTACCGCTTGACGGTGCCCTCGAAGACCAGTCCGACGAGGGTGCGGCTGTTCTCGACCGCGACGGCGAGCAGCATCTCCTAGGCTTCCTGGAGATCCAGCGCGATGTCGAGGACCGGGGCCGAGTGGGTCAGGGCGCCGACGGCGAGGAAGTCGACACCGGTCTCGGCGACCTTGCGGGCGACGTCCAGGGTGAGACCGCCGGAGGCCTCCAGCCGCGCGCGGCCGGCGATCTTCTCGACGGCCTCGCGGAGCTGGTCGATCTCCATGTTGTCCAGCAGGATCAGGTCCGCGCCGGACTCCAGCGCGATCAGCGCGTCGGCGACCGAGTCCACCTCGACCTCGACGGCGATCTCCGGGTAGGCCTTGCGGACCAGCCGGAACGCCTCGGCGACGCCGCCGGCCGCGATCACGTGGTTGTCCTTGATCAGCGCCGCGTCGGACAGGCCCATCCGGTGGTTCTTGCCGCCGCCGCAGCGGACGGCGTACTTCTCCAGCGAGCGCAGCAGCGGCATCGTCTTGCGGGTGTCGCGGATCACCGCGCCGGTGCCCTCGACTTCGTCCACCCAGCGCCGGGTCAGCGAAGCGACCCCGGACAGGTGGCAGACCAGGTTGAGCATCGTGCGTTCGGCGGTCAGCAGCTTGCGGGTCTTGCCCCGCACGGTCAGCAGGACGTCGCCCTTCTTCACCGCCGTACCGTCGGTGACCGAGTGCTCCACCTCGACCTCTTCGGTGCCGGCGACCAGCCGAATCACCAGTTCGGCGATCTCGAGCCCCGCCACCACACCGTCGGCGCGAGCGACCAGTTCGGCGACCGAGACCTGCGCCTCGTCGACGGTGGCCGTGGTGGTGACATCGACCCCGCCGGCCAGGTCCTCCTCGATGGTGGCCCGGACCAGGTCCTCGACCCACCGCCTGTCGAGCGTGTCATCCATGTCGCTACTTCCCCTCCGATGCTTCCTTCAGCGCCACGAAGGCCGTGGCCGGCCGGGCGGTGGTTCCGTCCCCCGGCAACGTGAGGTCCAGATTGCCCGACCACTGTGCGTCGTCGCGATCCGGGTGGTCCTCACGCCAGTGCGAGCCGCGGCTCTCCTCGCGTGCCGTGGCCGCCGCGACCAGTGCGGACGCGACGGTCGCCAGGTTGGTGGCCTCCCAGCTCGGCGTACCGGGCTCGGCCGCGGGCTGCCTGATCAGCTCGGCGAGCCGGTCGCCGGCGTCGGCCAGCCCGGTCGCGCTCCGGATCACTCCGGCGCCGACCGTCATCACCCGTTGCAGTTCCGGTACGACGTCCGCGTCCACCAAGCCGGGAACCCTACCGTCGTCGGCCGGTTCGCGCAGGTCGGGCAGGTCGTCGCCCAGCGCGGCGGCGATCCGGCGGGCGAAGACGAGGCCCTCCAGCAACGAGTTCGAGGCGAGCCGGTTCGCGCCGTGCACGCCGGTGCAGGCGACCTCGCCGCACGCGTACAGGCCGGGCACGGAGGTCTGGCCGTGCAGGTCGGTCCACACCCCGCCGGAGGAGTAGTGGCAGGCCGGCGCGACCGGGATCAGTTCGCGGACCGGGTCGATGCCGTGCGAGCGGCACGACGCCAGGATGGTGGGGAACCGGACCCGCCACTTCTCGTCGCCGAAGTGCCGCGCGTCGAGCAGCATGTGGTCCTTGCCGGTGGCAAGCATCTGCCGCATGATCGCCTTCGCCACGATGTCGCGCGGCGCCAGGTCGGCGAGCTCGTGCTGGCCCTGCATGAACCGGTTGCCGTCGTGGTCGACCAGGAACGCGCCCTCGCCGCGGACGGCCTCGGAGACCAACGGCTGCTGGCCTTTCGCGCCCTTGCCGAGCCAGAGCACGGTCGGGTGGAACTGGATGAACTCCAGGTCGCGCACCTTCGCCCCGGCCCGCAGCGCGAGCGCCATCCCGTCACCGGTCGAGACGCTCGGGTTGGTGGTCGCGGCGTACAGCTGACCGAGCCCGCCCGAAGCCAGTACGACGGCCCGGCTGCGGATCGCGCCGACGCCGTCGAGCTGCCCCTCGCCCATCACGTGCAGCGTGACGCCGGCGACCGCGCCGTCCGCGGACCGGAGCAGGTCGAGCACGAGCGCGTGCTCGATGATCCGGATGTCGTCGGCCCGCTTCACCGCGGCGACGAGCGCGCGCTCGATCTCCGCGCCGGTCGCGTCCCCGCCGGCGTGGGCGATCCGGTTGCGGTGGTGGCCGCCTTCACGGGTCAGCGACAGGTCGCCGTCGGCCAGCTTGTCGAACACGGCCCCGAGGTCGATCAGATCCCGTACGGCGTCCGGACCTTCGGTCACCAGCGCCCGGACGGCGGCGGGGTCGCTCAGTCCGGCACCGGCGACGAGCGTGTCCTGCAGGTGGTCCTCAGGCGAGTCACCCGGCCCGAGCGCGGCCGCGATCCCGCCCTGCGCCCACTGCGTCGAGCCGGAGGCGACGACGTCCTTGGTCACCACCAGCACGGACCCGAACTCGCGCAGCCGGAGCGCGGCGGTCAGTCCCGCGATGCCCGAGCCGATCACGACGACGTCGACCGTGTCGGTCCAACCGGGCGCGGGCGCAGCTAGCCGTTGTGGAACGGCAGGAGCAGTCATCCAACGACCGTATCAATGGATTTCATCGGAGGGTGATGGAAATGTTGTCGATGAGACGGGTCGTGCCGACCCTCGCCGCGATCAGCATCCGCGCCTCGCCCGGTCCGATGACCGGGCCCAGGTCGGGGGCTCTGAGCGCGAGGTAGTCGATCTCGACCGACGGAACCGCTTCCAGCTCGGCGTGCGCGGCGGCCAGTACGGCGTCCGGCCCGTTCATCCCGGCCTTCGCGCCCGCGGTGAGCGCCCGGTAGAGCACCAGCGCCTCGTCACGCTCGGTCTCGTCCAGGTAGCGGTTGCGCGACGACAGCGCCAGCCCATCGGGCTCGCGGACCGTCGGGACCGGCACGATGTCGACGTCCCAGTCCAGGTCGCAGACCATCTCCCGGATCAGCGTCAGCTGCTGGTAGTCCTTCTCGCCGAACAGCGCCAGGTCCGGCGAGGTCAGATGCAGCATCTTCGCGACCACCGTCAGTACGCCGCCGAAGTGGCCGGGGCGGACCTGGCCCTCCAACTCGTCGGCCAGCGGGCCGGGATGCACGGTGATCGACGGCTCGTTCGGGTACAACTCGTCCCGCGACGGGTTGAACACCAGGTCCACACCCTCGGCCTTGGCGATCGCCAGGTCGCTGGCCAGCGTGCGCGGGTACCGGTCGAAGTCCTCGGTCGGCCCGAACTGCAACGGGTTCACGAAGATCGTCAGCAGCACGCTGCCGTCCGGCCCGACCCGCTCGCGGGCCTCGGCGAGCAGCGCGGCGTGGCCGTCGTGCAGCGCGCCCATCGTCATCACGACCGCCCGCGGCCGAACCGCCGCCGCTGCGCGCAGCTCGGCCTTCGTCTGGGTGAGTCTCATCGCGGTGCCTCCCCTGTCCGGTGCCGCTTCAACAGCTCGGCGAACCGCTCGGCTGTCGCGCCGTCGATCCGCCCGTCCTCCGTCACCCGTTCCACCGTGGCCCGGGCCAGCTCGGCGTACGTGCTCGCCGTGCGGCCCCGCAGGACGGCCAGGTGGGCTGCCACCGTCTCCACGTCGCCGCGCGCGATCGGCCCGGTGAGCGCATCATGACCGGAGCGCAGCGTGTTGTCGAGAGTTGCGGACAGCAGCGGGCCAAGTGCCGCCGCCGGATCGGCCACGCCGGCTTCTCGCAGTACGTCGTACGCCTGGCTGACCAGGGTGGTCAGGTGGTTGGCTCCGTGGACCAGACCGGCGTGGTAGAGCGCCCGGTGCTCCTCGGCGACCCACTGGACGCCCGCACCGAGTCCCTTGACCAGGCGCTCGACGAAGTCGACCGCCTCGGCCGGCGCGGTGGCGGTGAACACGACGTCCGTCAGGTCGACCGGACCGCCGGGGAACGTCATCGGCGGGTGCAGCGCGACCGGAGTCGCTTGAGCGCCCTGCAGGACGGCCAGCCCGTGCGCACCCGACAGGTGGACGACGTACTGGTCAGGTGTCAGCGGCAACGTGGCCGCGACCGCTGCGATCGCGTCGTCCGGGACGGCGAGCAGTACGACGTCCGCCCGACCGGCCACCTGGTCAGGCGGCATTACAGGGGCGTGCGGGAGCAGGTGGGCGGCCCGGTCGAGCGATGCTCGCGAGCGCGCGCTGACGCCGGTGACGGGGTGTCCGGCCGACGCCAAGGCTGCTCCCAGGGCACTGCCGGCCCGCCCGGCTCCGATGATGCCGATGCGTTCCATGTCCACTCTCTACGTTCCAGTCCCGTGGCCGGGTACCGGACGATTGGTGCGGTTGCCGACAAGGGTAGTGCGGATCCGGCGGGTGTGGTGGAGTCCTGCGTCACAGGTGGGAGCATGAGGCGGTGAGCAGATTCGCAGAGCCCTGGGCGGAGCCGACCGGTCTGACCGCGATCCTGATCGCCGTCCCGGAGCTGGCCGCGTTCACCGACCGGTGGCGGTCGGTGTCGTACTCCTCGGCCCGGCCGCAGCTGCCGCTCAGCGCGCTGATCCCGCCGCACGTGACCGTGCTGGTGCCGTGGGTCCAGGATCCGTCTCCGGAGGACGTGCAGCGGCTGACCGAGGCCGTCGCGGACGTGGCGCCGTTCGAGCTGTCGTTCCGGTCGGCCGGCCAGTTCCCGAACGGGACGACCTGGCTGCTGCCGGAGCCGTACGACGAGGTGCTTGCCCTGGTCAACGCGGTCCTCTTCGCGTTTCCGGAGTGCCCGCCGTACGGGGGTGAGCACCTGGACCCGCATCCGCACCTGACGATCTCGTCGTCCGACCGGGGCGGTCCCGCGGTGGTCGCCGAGGCCGAGGAGGCCCTGGCCGCCGCGCCGCCGCCGTCGGTGCGGCTCGACGACCTCACCATCTGGCGCGAAGGCGAAGACAGTGTCTGGCAGCTGATCGGCTCGGTCCCACTCGGTGCGTAGCTTTCGATCCGCCTGGCACGAGGCTTTGTACGGCGCTGACGGGTTCTACCGGCGCGAGCGACCAGCGGCTCACTTCCGTACTTCTGTTCACGCCTCACCTCTGTTCGCGGGTGCTCTCGTTCGGCTGATGCGCGAGGTCGGCCTGGACCACCTCACCGACATCGGCGCCGGCTCCGGCGAGCTCGGCCGGGCGGTTGCCACTCTGGCGCCCGACCTGACCGTTACCGGCATCGAGCTCGACGACGAGCTGCCTCCGAAGCTCACCGGCCTGGTGATCGCCAACGAGTGGCTCGACAACATCCCCTGCGAACTGGCCGAGCTCTCCGACGACGGCGAACCCCGTTATCTGCTGGAGGATCTCTCGCTGGGTCCCGTTGCCGAAGGCAACGATCGCGCCTGGCTCGACACCTGGTGGCCGCTGACCGAACCAGGCGACCGCGCCGAGATCGGGTCCACCCGCGACGCCGCCTGGGCCGGCGTACTGGAGCGGCTCGAGGACGGGCTGGCGATCGCAATCGACTACGGCCATCTGCGCGCCGGGCGTCCGCCGTACGGGACGTTGACCGGGTTCCGCCGCGGCCGTGAGTGCGACCCGATCCCCGACGGCTCCTGCGACATCACCGCCCACGTCGCGCTCGACTCCCTCGGCGGCACGATCACCACCCAGCGGGACGCGCTCCTGACCCTGGGGGTCTCAGCGGACCGCCCCGACAACGACCTGGCCCGCAGCGACCCCCTGCGCTACGTGGCCGGGCTGTCGTCCGCCGGAGAGGCCGCAGAGCTGCTGGACCCCGCCGGACTCGGCTCGTTCGGCTGGGTGTGGACAGCGGCAGGCGCTGACGTCGTACGGCGGGCCTCGCGGGCTCTGGCGGTCTGAGCTTCCAGGAGGAGCGCCGCGTCGGCTACGTCTCGGTGCAGCGCCACTGCGTCGGTCGGGCCGAGCGGAGTGTCTACGTGGACGTTGGCGACGCGCAGGCGGCGCTGGATCGGGCCCTGCTCGACCCGGACCGACTGGGTCTTGTGGTGGAGGACCACTGAGGTTTTGCGGCTGATCCAGCCGCGCTGGGTGACCAGGACCTGGTCGTCAGCGCCGTACGCGAGGTAGCGCCAGCCGATCGGGCGCAGCCACTTCACCCGGCTCGGCGCCTGGTGCATCTCGATGCGGGACAAGTCGAAGCCGGGCAGCACGCGGTTGAGTACGCCGGCCACCTCGGAGCGCTCGCCGACCGGGAGCAGCTGGACGCCGTTCTGGTCCTCCTCGCCGTCGCCCGAGATGCTGCCGACCACGCCGGCGATGTCCAGGTCGACCCGGGACCAGCCGAGGCGGCGCCAGATCACCGGCTCGGTGATCAGCAGGCCCTGCACCCGGCCCGGCGGGACGGTCTGGCGCTGCAGGTCGAACAGGCCGCGCTTGGTCCGCAGACCGTCGCGGGACTCGATCAGCGTGAACTTGTGGTTGCCGACGACCTGCTTCCAGATCGGCTGCACCACACCGAGCAGCAGCGGCAGACCGGCGAACAGACCGACGTGGAACTCCAGCACAGTCGTCGCCACGATCAGCCAGATCAGACCGGCGAGGCTACCGAGCACTGTGGAGGACAGGATCGTCGCACCGAGCAGGCGACCGGTGGGGACGACCAGCAGCGGCGGCGGCTCGTGCTCCGGCTGCACTGCCTCCTCGGCGGCTTCCTTGCCCTTGGCCCTGACCAGCAGGATGCCGCGCAGCTTGGCGGCCTCCTCGGAGGTGAAGTAGCTCAGCTTGCCGTCGCTGCGGCTGCCGCCCGCGACGTCCATCCGCAGCTCGGCCATGTTGAACAGGCGCGCCACGAAGGGCTGGGCGACGTCGATCGCCTGGATGCGGTCGAAGCGGATGATCCGCGTCCGGCGGAACAGGAACCCGCTGTCGACCCGGATCGCCTCGTCGGTCAGCTGCCACTTGGTGAACCACCAGGACAGCGCGCCGAGCAGCATCCCGCCGACGAGGACGCCGAGCAGCGCGAAGCCGGCGATCTTGAGGTTGCTCCGCAGGCCTTCGTTGTTGGCCATCGCGAACGCCGCGACGACGAAGTATCCCCAGCCTTTGACGAACGGGGTGAGCGGGTGGAGCCGGTCGCCTTCCCGTTCGGTGATCGGAACCGGCGTGTCGCCGGTGACCACCGGGGCGTCCGGGAACGGCACGTGGGTCGGGTCAGGGCTCGGCGGACCGGAGCGGTCCGGCGTACTGGGCTGGCTCACAGGCCCCACGCCTGGGCTTGGCCGAGGGCGGACAGGCGGTCGCGCAGGCGACTCGCCTCGTCGGGGTGCAGGCCGGGGATCTTCGCGTCGGTGGCCGGCGTCGCCGTGTGCAGCTCGACCGTGGCGATCCCGTACGACCGCTCCAGCGGCCCGGCCGCGACGTCGACGAACTGCATCCGCCCGTACGGTACGACGACCAGCTGGCGGAACATGATCCCGTGGCTGACCAGCAGCTCGTCCTCGCGCTCGGCGTACTTCCAGGACCGCTGGTTGCGCCCGATCAGGGTCCACGACCAGGCGAACCCGGCCGCGACCAGGAGCACCCACAGCCCGGCGTACAGCCAGCTCAGCATCAGCCCGAACGCCAGCAACCCGGCGATCGCGGTCACCCCGCACAGGATCGCCGACGTCACCCGGCGCACCGCCGCGAGCTTCGGCGAGACCGGCGTCCAACTGACATCCGAAGGTGCGAAGAGGTCGTCCACGCACCAAGCCTGTCACGATAGGGGGCATGAGTGCGGAATCTGTCGTGGGAATCGGCGCTGGGGCAGCTGGGTTCGACCCGGCGTACGAGCGTGGCGGGACCGGCAGCGGGTCCGACCTGCCGACCACCGACATGGTGCTCAACATCGGCCCGCAGCACCCCGCGACGCACGGCGTGCTGCGCCTGCGGCTGACGCTGGACGGCGAGCGGATCGTCGGCTGCGAACCGATCATCGGCTACATGCACCGCGGCGCCGAGAAGCTGTTCGAGGTGCGCGACTACCGGCAGATCATCGTGCTCGCCAACCGGCACGACTGGCTGTCGGCGTTCTCCAACGAGCTCGGCGTCGTGATGGGCGTGGAGCGGATGATGGGCCTGGAGGTCCCGGTCCGCGCCGTCTGGATGCGGACGCTGCTGGCCGAGCTGAACCGGATCCTGAACCACCTGATGTTCCTCGGCTCGTACCCGCTCGAGCTGGGCGCGATCACACCCGTGTTCTACGCGTTCCGCGAGCGCGAGACCATCCAGGCCGTGCTCGAGGAACTGTCCGGCGGCCGGATGCACTACATGTTCAACCGCGTCGGCGGGCTCAAGGAAGACCTCCCGTACGGCTGGCTCGGCCGCGCCTCCGCCGCCTCGGCCGCCGTCCGCGGCCGCCTGCCCGACATCGAGAACCTTGTCCTGGGCAACGAGATCTTCCGGGCCCGGACCGTCGGCGTCGGCAAGCTGTCGCCGGAATTGATCGCGGCGTACGGCGTCAGCGGCCCGATCGCCCGCGCCTCCGGCGTCGACGCCGACCTGCGCCGCGACGAGCCCTACCTCGCGTACGACGAACTGCTCCGCGACGGCGTCCTCCGCGTGGTCACCCGCTCCGACGGCGACTGCTTCGCCCGCTTCGCCCTGCTGCTCGAACAGGTCAAGGTCTCCCTCGACCTCGTCGACGCCTGCCTCGACCGCCTCGCGTCGATGCCCGCCGGCCCGGTCAACGTCCGCCTCCCGAAGATCCTCAAGGTCCCCGAAGGCCAGACCTACACCTGGACCGAGAACCCCCTCGGCATCAACGGCTACTACCTCGTCTCCCGCGGCGACAAGACCCCCTGGCGCCTCAAACTCCGCTCCGCCAGCTTCAACAACATCTCGGTCCTCCCCGAGATGCTCCCCAACACCATCGTCGCCGACATGATCGCCATCCTCGGCAGCATGTTCTTCGTCGTCGGCGACATCGACAAGTAACCGCCTCCCCCACGCGGCCGGCTACGCCCTCCGCCCCACCCACCCTCGGAGCTTCGCACTACCGCGCGTTCGCGCGAGCGAACTTAATGTTCCAATTCTGATACTGTAAATGCCTTAGCGTATGAAATCTGAAACACTAATGCAGGAGGCCGTCATGGCGACAGCTCGCCCGACACCTGTCGCGGTCAATCGCGCCCTCGCGCAAGCCGGCACTCACCTGGCAACCTGGCGCCGTCTGCAGCAGCTGACCTCCGATCAGGTCGCCGACCGCGCCGGTGTCTCCCGCACCACCTTGCACCGGCTCGAGTCCGGCGCCGGAGCCAGCCTCGAGAACACCCTCCGCGTTGCCAGAGCGCTGGGTGTCATGGACCTTCTGGTCGCATCCATCGATCCGTACAACTCCGACGTCGGTCGTCTCCGCGCCGACGAGGAACTACCGCAGCGTGTGCGGCGGCCAGCACAACCTCGGAGGCGGACCGGTGCCGAAGGCTGAACGACGGCCGGCAGCAGCGCAACGAATAGTGGCCGCAACCGGCGAACCCTTGCCGTCCAAAGTCGATGTCTGGGTCCAGATCGACGGCACGGACGTGTTGGCCGGCCACGTGAACTCGCACTACGGCCGCGGCGCCGAGTCGGCAACCTTTCTCTACGACGCCGCATACCTGGCCAACCCGCGGTCGTACGATCTCGAGCCGGCCCTGCCACGGGTCGCAGGCGCCCTGCACACATCGGTCGGCGTAGCGCTCTTCCATTCCTTCGCCGACAGCTCACCCGACCGATGGGGCAAGGCCCTCATCACCAAGGCCGAACGGCAGCGTGCGCGGAACGCCGGCTCGACGCCCCGCACGCTGAGCGAGTTCAGTTACCTGCTGGGAGTCCGTGACGACCTACGGCAGGGCGCGATCAGGTTTGCTCTGCCCGGTACGCGGACCTTCATGGCCGACGACACCACCGGCGTACCGGCTCTGACCGACCTGCCCGAGCTGCTCGACCTGGCGGCCCGCACCGAGAACGACGACGCGGACCTTGCGGCGATCCGCCGGCTGGTCCGCGCGGGTAGCTCGTTGGGCGGCGCGCGTCCGAAGGCTCACGTCCGTACCGAAGACGGGACGATCGCCATCGCGAAGTTCCCCAGCCGCGCCGACTCCTGGAACGTGATGGCCTGGGAGAAGATCGCGTTCGACCTGGCCGCGGCGTCAGGTATCCCTGTCCCTCGATCGCGGCTGCTCAGGATCGCGGGCCGGGACGTGCACGTCATCGACCGGTTCGATCGGTCGGGGACGGAGCGCATCGGTTACATCAGCGCGATGACGATGCTGGAGGCAAGAGACGGCGACACCGGCAGCTACCTGGACATCGGGTCGGCGATCGAGCAGCGTTCTGCGGCGCCGACCGCCGAACTGCGCGACCTCTGGACACGCATCGTGTTCTCGATCCTGATCTCCAACGTGGACGACCACCTGCGCAACCACGGCTTCCTCCGCGCCGACAACGCCTGGACGTTGTCGCCGGCCTTCGATCTGAACCCCGATCCTTCGCCAGGAATCAAGTTCTTGGCGACCGCCGTCAACGAGGACGAGACCGAAGCCAGCATCGATCTGGCTCTCGAAGTAGCTGAGCTGTTCCGCCTCGACCCGACGGAAGCCCGGTCCATCGTCGCGAAGGTAGGACAGGAAACCTCACGATGGGCCGAGGTCGCCGCCCGCCATGGCCAGACGAAGAAGCAGATCGACGAAATGGCACCGGCCTTCGAACATCGTCAAGCCTCAACGGCCCGCGCGCTGCAGCCCTGAATCAGCCTCGTACCGCCTGCTGGATGAGGGGCAGGATCTTCTCGGCGACGCCCGGTGCCAGCGCGATGGTGGCGCCGGAGGCGACGTCGTGGGGCGAACCGTCGACGTCGACGACGACCGCGCCGGCTTCCCGCGCGATGATCGAGCCGGCGCTGGTGTCCCAGGGCTTGTTGCTGAACATGATGGCGGCGTCGAGGCTGCCGTCGGCGACCAGGGCCATGTGCAGGGCCGCCGTACCGAGCATCCGGATCCGCTGGACGCGTGGGACCAGCAGGTTGATCAGGGCGAAGCGCGGGCGGTTCTTCTCCTCGGCGTCCGCGTCGACCGCGAAGTCGCCGGCCATCACCAGCGCCTCGGACAGCTCGGTCGTCTTGCTGGCCTGGATCGGATCGCCGTTGCGGGTGGCGCCGAGGCCGTCGGCGGCCAGGTAGCGGGTGCCGAGCATCGGGAAGTCCAGTACGCCGGCCACCTGGCGGTTGCCGTCGACGAGGCCGAGGGAGATGCCCCACAGCGGTACGCCGTGCACGTAGTTGACCGTGCCGTCGATCGGATCCAGGACCCACGAAAGCTCCCCGGAACCGGGGTGAGCGCCCTCCTCCTCGCCCAGGAACGCGATCTCCGGCGTCACCTTCGCCAGGTGCTCCCGGACCGCCTGCTCGACCGCGATGTCCGTGTCGGAGGCCATGTCCCGGTCACCCTTGGAGTGCAGGGCTCCAGGCTCCCGCGACTCGACCAGGTCGGCGGCAACCGCCACCGCTCCCTCAGCGATCTCCAGCAAACGGGCCAGGTCGGTCACAGGCATCTCCTCAGCGATTGGGTCAGCCCCAGCAACCTAACCGAGCGGCGGAAACACCTGGACCACCGGCATCCCGTCCAGCACTTCCCGCAACGCCGCGTCCACGTCCCCGTGCACCTGCAGCCCCGTCAGCTCGGCCAGCGCGAACACCTCCGCCAGCAGGTCCCCCACATGCTCCTGATGAGCCACCACCGCCGCCGAATCGGCGTACTCCTCCAGCACCACGACGTACCCAGGCCCCTGAAACCAGTCGTACCGCAAGGTCCCCGGCTCGTCCGCCACCCGCCCCTGCAAAGCCCGCACGAGCTCCAGCAACTCCCCGTCACGCCCGTCCGCCACAACAAACTCAGCGCGCACCACGATGCTCACAACAACCTCCTGACCAGGCAGACCACGACAGGTCCACCTAACCAGCCTGGAAGATCAGGAAGCAGCGAGCCCGCGAAGTTTGAGGTCCACGACGGTGGGAGCGTCCGCCTGGGAGTGCTTGTCGCCGGCGGCGACGACCGTGGCGACCTCTTCGTCGATCTTGTCCAGGCGCTGGTCGATCTTGTCCAGGCGGCGCTGCATCAGGTCGACGAACTCGGCGTTCTCGACGACGCGGGCGCTGGTGATCCTGGAGTACTCCTGCGCGACCTGCGCGCGTTCGTCGCTGTGCGCGAGGCGCTCGACGAGCAGTTGGTGGCGGATCAGCAGCGAGGCACCGATGGCGACCAGTACGGCGGCGACCGCCGCGGCGCGCAGGATCCACGCGTTCTGGGCGAACAACGCGATGCTGACGGCCAGGCAGACGACGATCAGCAGACTGTTGGCGGCGGTGAGAACTGTGGTCCTGGTTCGACGGCGGCTACCCCTTGACCCCATGGACCGACATGTTAGGGGGTCTCGTCGGGGTCTTCGGGAACACGACACGCACGTTCGAGCAACAATCCGGCCGTGACGACCAGCACAGAGATCACTGCCGCGACACCCGCTGTGATCACCCGGTTCCGCGGCCCGCTGGAGCCCAGCGCGTTCACGAAGGATAACGCGAACCCTGCGTACACACCGGTGCACAACGCGCCGACGAACGCGCTGGCTTTTCCGAGCATCAGCAGGAAGACCGCGCGCGACGGCTCGATCCGTTCGCGCCGTACGTGCAGCCGCTGGTTGGTGTTGCGCGCGGCAACGAACAGCAGCGCGGCCAGGAACGACCAGGCGACCAGCGTCAGCCAGGACACGGTCGGCGCGACCCCGCCGCCGGACTCGATCGCCTTGACCATGGTGACCCCGATCGCCGCCCCGAGGACGGCGATCGCGATCAGCAAACGGCGAGACGTCGGCCGGACCGAGCCCGGGCGCGGCGGCTGCTGGCCGGGCGCGCGGCCCGGCCCAGGACTGCCAGACACCACTACTGCAACTCGATGGTCGGGTCGTCGAGCTTGGTGACGCCCGCCGTCCCGACCTTCGCCAGCAGGTCGGCGACCGGGCCGAGGCCCGGCAGGTCGGCGTCCGGCTCGATGTCCAGCCACGGCGCGAGCACGAACGCGCGCTCGTGCGCCCGCGGGTGCGGAACGGTCAGCTCGTCGGACTCGATCGTCTTCTTGCCGTACGTGATCAGGTCGACGTCCAGCGTCCGCGGCGCGCCGGGCACACTGCGCTCGCGGCCGAAGGCCTGCTCGACCGCGTGCGCGCGGTCCAGCAGCGTCTCGACGGCCAGCGTGGTGTCGGCCAGCAGCACGATGTTCAGGTACGGGCCGGACTCGTCCGGGCCGCCGATCGGCTGGGTCTCGTAGACCGGCGAGACGTCGACGACGACGACGTCCGGGGTGTCCCGCAGCGCGTCGACGGCGCCCTGCAGGTTCGCCTCACGGTCGCCGAGGTTGCTGCCGAGCGACAGGATCACCTGGCGGATCGGCTTCAGGCCGCCGCTGAGGGTATCCGCGTCGATGACGTGGGGACTAGGGGTCTCAGTCACGGGGTTTCTCCGGGTTTGCGCTGCACGGTCAGGACAACATCGTCGAACGGCACGGTGATCGGCGCCGAGGGTTTGTGGATCGTCACCGCGGTACCGGTGACGCGCGGGTCGGCCAGGCAGATCGTCGCGATCCGCTCGGCCAGGGTCTCGATCAGGTCGACCGGGTCGTTCTCGATCGCCGCGTGCACCTGCTCGGCGACCACGCCGTAGTTCACGGTGTCGGCCAGGTCGTCCGAGGCGGCGGCCTTGCGGGTGTCCAGCTCGAGCCGGACGTCGACGACGAACTCCTGCCCCTCGGCGCGTTCGTGGTCGAACACGCCGTGCCGGCCGAAGCCCCGGATGCCGCGGATCTCGATCACGTCAGGGGGCACCGCGGGACCGCTCATTGCGCCTCCTCCGATCGACCCCCAGACGACAGTACCGGGGAGGCGTGGTGGATCCACAACCGCCAGCCGGACGAAGTCTTGCGGAACACGTTGGTGGCGAGCGCCTTGCCGCCCGCGAAGCCCTCCTCCGGTGCCCCCTCGCCGGACGACAGCACGTTCTCCGTGCACGTGACGTACGCCACGTCGCCGTCGACGCGGGCCTGCACGTCGGTCAGGAAGAACTGGATGTACGGCGTGTTCGCGAAGATCATCGCCCAGGCGCGCATCATCTCGGAGTACCCGGAGATCGCCGCGTTGCCCGGGTGGATGCAGACCGGATCCGGCTCGGGCAGCCAGACGGCGGCCATCAGGTCCAGGTCGCCGGCCTCGAACGCGTTGTAGAACGCCGTGTTCGCGGTCAGCACGCCGGTCTCGGCGGACGGCCCGCGCGCGGCGGACCGCGCCGGCGGCGCTTCCGGCTGGTGCTCCTGGTTCGGCTGTTCCTCGGTCATACAGCTCCCCACCTGCTCGCCACCCGGACCGCGTCCGCGCTTGGTGCCACCGAATGGGCCCGGACGCACCAGGCACCATTCGCGGCGGCCAGGGCGGAAACCGCGGCGCTCGCGTCGTCTCGTCGTACGGCGGGCCTGGGCTCGCCGGTCTGCTCGTCGGCGAGCAGCCTACCGAGGAACGCCTTGCGAGAGGCACCGATCAGCAACGGCCGTCCGAGTACGCCGAACTCGCGGAGTCGGCGCAGCACCTCCCAGTTGTGGTCCGCGTTCTTCGCGAACCCCAGTCCCGGGTCGAGCGCGACCTTCGCCAGATCGATCCCGGCGGCCTCGATCGCCTCCAGCCGGGCCGCGAGCTCGGCGATCACCTCGGCCACCACGTCGTCGTACCGGGCCCGGTCCTGCATGTCGGCGGAGTGGCCCCGCCAGTGCATGCACACGTACGGCGTACCGCGCTCGGCGACGAGCGGCAGCATGTCGGGGTCGGCCAGCCCGCCGGACACGTCGTTGACCATCACCGCGCCGGCGTCCAGCGCCAGTACGGCGACGTCGGCGCGCATGGTGTCGATCGAGATCAGCGCGCCGTCGGCGGCCAGCGCCTCGATCACCGGCAGCACGCGGCGGATCTCCTCGGCCGGCTCGGGCCGCTGCGCTCCCGGCCGGGTCGACTCACCGCCGACGTCCAGCAGGTCGGCGCCCTCGGCCAGCAGCTCGCGGCCGTGCTTGATCGCGGCGGCGGGCTCGAACCACTCGCCGCCGTCGGAGAAGGAGTCCGGGGTCACGTTGACGACGCCCATCACCAGCGCGCGGTCCGGTGTGGGCAGTCCCTGAACGTGACTCGGTGGGGCAGTTCGCACTGGACCACCGTAGTGGTCCCGGCCGAACTGCCCCACCTAGGTACCAGGCCCCCATCAACTCCCGAGCGCCTGCCGGGGGTCGCTAACCCAGTACCAATGAGGCGCCACTAGCGGACAGCGCCTCACCGATCGGTTGTGAGTAGGACTCGTTGGACTGGCCGCGCTTCTGCAGGCACTCGCCGCGGATCAGCGCCGCACCGCTGGTGATGCCGAGCGCGTAGCTGCCGGTCAGGTTGGGCCCGCCGGAGTCGCCGGTCTGGACGCAGGCCGTGTGCTGGTACAGGCCCTTGACGATCTTGTCGTCGCCGTAGTTGACGGTCACGTTCTTGGCCACCACGCGGCCGCAGGACCAGCGGGTGGTCTTGCCGGACTTGCAGACCGAGGCGCCGACGGTCGGGTTCGCGGTGCCCTGGATCCGGATGTCGTTGTCGTTCCAGCGCTCGACCTCGCCGCGCAGGTCCCAGCCGTCGATCACCTTGACGGTGCCGAAGTCGTTGCCCGGGTAGCTGGAGCTGCGGGTGTCGCCGAGGACGTAGCCGTTGCGGGAGAACGACGGCCGGCCCGCCGTGCAGTGCCCGGCGGTCAGGAAGATCCGGCTGCCGTCGTCGGCGCGGGCGTTGAAGCCCAGCGAGCATGTGTAGCCGGTGTTCTTGTCGACCTGTACGCCGCCGCGCAGACCGAAGTCGTCAGAGGTCGGCGTGATCGCGCCCGGCGAGGTGCGGATCGTGACACGGCCGCCCTTGGCCTCGGCGCGGCGCAGGAAGCGCTGCGTGCGCAGGTCCTTGGCGCCATCGGGCACGGTGACGACCACCGTGCCGCTGATCGGGTCGACGTACCAGGACTTCACCTGGCCGGCGGTGGAGCTCGTGGCCAGCTTGTCGAGGTCACGCTGGACCGACTGGAGCTGCTTCGCGGTGTACTCGACCAGGTGCGGGATCGCTCCGGCCGCCCGGACCAGCTCCGCGGTCGCCTCGTCGGAGACGGCGACCACCAGCTCGCCGGTGTCGTCCAGGTAGCTGCCGACGATCCGGGACCCCAGCTGGGCCTCCACCGCGTCGGCCTTCAGAATTCCCTGCTGCTGCAGCACGTCGACGTCCTGCGTCCCGACCGTGCTGCCCGTCCCCGCCTGTCCCGCGCGGGATTCCGCCTGCGCACCGTTCGCCGCGATCAGTCCCGCCGCTGTGAGAGCGACGATCCCAGCCACCGCGGCGCCGACCCGGCAACGCCCTGACATACGTTCCTCCTCACAAGGCGCCCCCCGATCGGACCGCCACTACGGAACGTATGCGTTCGACCACGGAAAGTCCATGGGAAACAGCCTCTGATTTCTCAACGACCTTCAACCCACCGGGGCTACGGGGCAGGCCGAATCGAAGCGCGCAGGCGATCGCCAGGCAGGGGTGAGGGGAGAAGAGCAAGGCCCGGAGAGCGCGAGGCGAGCGCTCGGCGTACGACGGCGGTCAGCCGACGATCAGGCTCATGGCTTCGGCGCGGGTGGAGGGGTTGCGGAGCTGGCCGCGGACGGCGGACGTGATGGTCTTGGCGCCCGGCTTGCGGACTCCGCGCATGGTCATGCAGAGGTGCTCGCACTCGATCACCACGATGACGCCGCGGGGCTTGAGGATCTCCACCAGGGACTCCGCGACCTGCGTGGTCAGCCGCTCCTGGACCTGGGGGCGTTTGGCGTACACGTCGACCAGGCGGGCCAGCTTGGACAGGCCGGTGATGCGGCCGTCGGGGCCGGGGATGTAGCCGACGTGCGCGACCCCGGTGAACGGGACCAGGTGGTGCTCGCACATCGACCACACCTCGATGTCCTTGACCAGGATCATCTCGTCGTGGCCCAGGTCGAACGTCGTGGTCAGCACGTCCGTCGCGGTGAGCCCCAGCCCGGCGGTGATCTCCGCGTACGAGCGGGCCACCCGGGCCGGGGTCTCCTTCAGTCCTTCGCGGTCCGGGTCCTCACCGATGGCGATCAGCAGTTCGCGGACCGCTCGCTCGGCCCGCTCGTGGTCGAACGTCGGTGAGGTCATCGGATCATTCTGCCGGAGGGGTCGGGCCGCCGCCGTAGTTCGGGCCGTGCGCCGCCTCGTCCGGGCCGACCGAACCACCGGGGATGACGTCCTGCAGCGAGCCGTTGTGCTCGGGCCGCGGCAGCGGCTTCACCGGCGGCTGCTCCGACGGCACCCGGGTCGCCGAACCGGTCCAGGCCGGCCGCAGCTCGCGCTTGTGCACCGGCGCGAAGACCTTGGCGATCTCCGCCTTGTCGAGGGTCTCCTTCTCCAGCAGCTCCTCGACCAGGTGGTCGAGCACCGCGCGGTTCTCGGCCAGGATGTCGAAGGCCTCCTGGTGCGCGTTCAGGATCAGCTTGCCGACCTCCTCGTCGACCGCCGCGGCGATCTCCTCGGAGTAGTTGCGCTGGCTGCCCAGGTCGCGGCCCAGGAACGGCTCACCGGAGTCCTGGCCGAACTTGATCGCGCCGAGCCGCTCGGTCATGCCGTACTGCGTGACCATCGCGCGGGCCAGGGCGGTCGCCTTCTCGATGTCGTTGCTCGCGCCCGTGGTCGGGTCGTGGAACACCATCTCCTCGGCGGCGCGGCCACCGAGCATGTAGGCCAGCTTGTCGAGCATCTCCGACCGGGTGGTCGAGTACTTGTCCTCGTCCGGCAGCACCATCGTGTACCCCAGCGCGCGACCGCGCGGCAGGATCGTCACCTTGTGCACCGGGTCGGAGTGCGGCAGCGCGGCGGCGACCAGGGCGTGCCCGCCCTCGTGGTACGCCGTCAGCACCTTCTCCTTGTCCGACATCAGCCGGGTCCGGCGCTGCGGACCGGCGATCACGCGGTCGATCGCCTCGTCCAGCGCGTTCTTGTCGATCTGCTGCTTGTTCAGCCGGGCGGTCAGCAGGGCCGCCTCGTTCAGCACGTTGGCCAGGTCGGCACCGGTGAAGCCCGGCGTCCGGCGGGCGACCGCGGTCAGGTCCGCGTCCTCGGCCATCGGCTTGCCCCGGGCGTGGACCTTCAGGATCTTGTCGCGTCCCGGCAGGTCCGGCGCGTCGACCGGGATCTGCCGGTCGAAGCGGCCCGGCCGCAGCAGCGCCGGGTCGAGCACGTCCGGCCGGTTCGTCGCGGCGATCAGGATCACACCGCCGCGGACGTCGAAGCCGTCCATCTCGACCAGCAGCTGGTTCAGCGTCTGCTCGCGCTCGTCGTGGCCACCGCCGAGGCCCGCGCCACGGTGCCGGCCGACGGCGTCGATCTCGTCGATGAAGATGATCGCCGGGGCGTTGGTCTTGGCCTGCTCGAACAGGTCGCGGACCCGGGAGGCACCGACACCGACGAACATCTCGACGAAGTCCGAGCCGGAGATCGAGTAGAACGGGACGCCGGCCTCACCGGCGACCGCGCGGGCCAGCAGCGTCTTGCCCGTACCGGGCTGGCCGTACAGCAGGACGCCCTTCGGGATCTTGGCGCCGACCGCCTGGAACTTGCCCGGCTCCTGGAGGAACTCCTTGATCTCGCCGAGCTCCTCGATCGCCTCGTCGGCCCCGGCCACGTCCGCGAAGGTCGTCTTCGGGGTGTCCTTGGTGACCAGCTTGGCCTTCGACTTGGCGAAGCTCATCACCCGCGAGCCGCCACCCTGCATCGAGTTCATCAAGAAGATGAACACCACGGCGATCAGCAGGAACGGGATCAGCGTCGAGAAGACCTGGCCGATGAAGCTCGGCTTGGGGTTCTCCACGTCGTACCGCTCGATCTTGCCCTGCTGGAACAGCGTCTGCAGCGACGTACCGAGCGTGTTGGCCTGGCCGTCGACCCAGTGCGCCCGCACCTTGGTGCCGTCGGTCTTCTCGACCCGGATCTCCTGGTCGGGGTCGATCAGCGTGACCGACTTGATCGACTTGTCCGACGAGGTGGTGGCCTGCTGGATCAGCTGTACGACCTGGCCGGTGGGCTCGGTCTTGTACCCGGTCGAGCCGGTCAGGAGCTGCCCGATCACCAGCACGCCCAGGAAGGCGACGACGATCCAGAACAGGGGTCCGCGGAAGATGCGCTTCACGTCCATGATCGAGGCTCGAGCCCCGTCCCTCCTAGCTCAGCAGGCCCGGGTATAAGGGCCTTCGACGGTAACACCAGTCCAAGTGTCTCGTGTCGCACAAGACAACACACCACGAGGGTCACCTGACGACGGTACGGTCCGTTGTACAGGCTGTCACCAAGTCCCGCCCGGAGGGCCCTGCCGGGCTCAGGAGTAGACGTGCGGCGCCAGCGTCGCGACGCAGCGCAGGTTGCGGTACTTCTCGGCGTAGTCGAGGCCGTAGCCGACCACGAACTCGTCGGGGATGTCGAAGCCGACGTACTTGACCGGGACCGCCATCTTGGCCGCGTCGGGCTTGCGGAACGCGGTGCAGATCTCCACCGAGGCCGGCTTGCGCGACTGCAGGTTGCTGACCAGCCAGGTCAGCGTCAGCCCGGTGTCGATGATGTCCTCGACGATCAGCACGTGCCGGTTGCTGATGTCGGTGTCCAGGTCCTTGAGGATCCGGACCACGCCGGAGGATTTGGTGCCCGAGCCGTACGACGTGACGGCCATCCAGTCCATCTCCACGTGCCGGCTGAACGAGCGGGCCAGGTCGGCCATCACCATCACCGCGCCCTTGAGGACACCGACCACCAGCAGGTCCTTGCCCTCGTAGTCCGCCTCGATCCGCAGCGCCAGCTCCTTGAGCTTGGCCAGGATCTCCTCCTCGGTATGGAGGATCTCGGTCAGGTCCTTCTCGATGTCCGAAGCGTCCACGACGTTAGCCTGACACACCCCGCGCCAGATGGATGAATCCGCCTCGGCGGATCGCCCGGACGGCTTGTGGCAGGTCGATCCAGCGCTGCCCGCGCCAGTCGGTGATCAGGGCGTCGACGGCGGCGACGTGCCCGGCGGTGAGGTCGGTGGCCTGGCAGCCGGCCTCGAGCGCGGCCTGGCGCAGGGCGCGGGTCCGGATCGCCTGGGGCTCGGCGGCGAGCACGGCGATGTCGCAGACCACGTCCTCCTCCGTACGGCGTACTGCCGTCTCGGCGAGGTCCGCCGCCAGTGCGTCGAGCGCATCGGCGTCAGCCCGGAGCAGACCGGCGGTCCGGGCCAGCGCCTCGGTCACCCCAGGGCCCAGCGCCTCCTCGATGACCGGCAGCACCTCGTGCCGTACGCGCACTCTCTTGTACTGCGGGTCGTCGTTGTGCGGGTCGTGCCACGGCCGGAGCCCGGAGGCGACGCAGGCAGCGGCCGTCGCTGCCCGCGGAACCTCCAGCAGCGGCCGCCTGAGCAGTCCGGCGACAGGAGCCATCCCGGCAAGGGACCGCGCACCAGAGCCCCGGGCCAACCCGAGCAGCACCGTCTCCGCCTGGTCGTCGCGCGTGTGAGCCAGCAGTACGACGTCCGCGGCGAACGCGTCGGCAGCGTCGCGCAGCGCGTTGTACCGCGCTGTCCGCGCCGCGCCCTCAGGGCCGCCCTCACCGCCTACCTCGACCGGCCGCACCTCGACCGGGTCGAGCCCGAGCGACCGGCACTGCTCAGCGGCCACATGCGCCACCTGGGCCGAGTCGGCCTGCAGTCCGTGGTCCACGATCACCGCACCGGCCCGCAGCCCCAGCTTCGGCGCCTCGAACGCCGTGGCGGCCGCCAGCGCCAGCGAGTCCGCCCCACCGGAGCAGGCGACAAGCACAGTCGTCCCCTGCGGCAGGTCGGCGAGCCCGGTGCGGACAGCCTCACGGACCCGCGCTACGGCAGGGTGCAGCCGGCCACGCCGCTCCGCCACCAACTCCTCCGCCGAACTCCCGCCGGCCGACTCAGCCGTGGAGTCTGGAGATCCAGGCATCCGGGGTGGCGATCTCGTTCTTGGTGGGCAGCGTGTTGGGGCCGGTCCAGACCTTGTTGAAGCCCTCCATGCCGACGCGGTCGACCACGCGGCGGACGAAGGCCGCGCCGTCCTGGTACTGCCGCAGCTTGGCGTCCAGGCCGAGCAGCTTCTTGAGCAGCTGGTCCACCGGGTTCCCGCCGGAGCGCCGGGAGCTGAACTTGGACCGGATCGTCTCCACGGTCGGGATGACCGACGGGCCGACCCCGTCCATCACGAAGTCCGCGTGGCCCTCCAGCAGCGACATCACCGCGGTCAGCCGGTCCAGGACGGCCCGCTGCTCCGGCGACTGCATCAGGTCGACCAGGCTCAGCTCGGCCTCGCCCTTCACCGACCGGCCGAGCCGCTGCACGGCCTCGCGGAACATCGCCGCGTACGCCGACGCGTCCAGCTCGGCCTGGTCCAGGAACAGCGCGATCTCCGACCGCAGGTGGTCCCGCAGCCACGGCACCGCGGTGAACTGCACCCGGTGGGTCTCCTCGTGCAGGCAGACCCACAGCCGGAAGTCCCGCGGTACGACGCCCAACTCCTTCTCGACGTGCATGACGTTCGGTGCGACCAGCAGCAGCCGGCCGGTCAGGCCAGGGCGGGCAGAGTCGGGCTCGGCCGGGTAGAACGGGTCGAACTGACCCAGCACCCGGGAGGAGAGGAAGGCGAGCAGCGCACCGGCCTCGATCGCGGTGACCCGGGAGCCGACCGCGGACGACAGCCCACCGGACTTCTCCTGCTTCTCCCGCAGCTTGTCGGCCAGTGGCGCCAGCACGGTCTTGAACCCGTCGGCGTTGGCCTGCACCCAGCCCGGCCGGTCGACGATCACCACCGGAGCCGTGGCCGACGTGGCCTGCAGCCCGGTGAAGTCCCGGACGTGGTGCTCGGACTCGGCAGCGAACTGCCGCAGCTCGGCGACCACCTGGTCCGCCTCGGCGCGACTGACCACCGGTCCCGGACGCAGCAGCTTCCGGGCCACACCGGTCGCCAGTTGCCAGTCGACCATCTCGGCCGTGGTCCCACCTTCAGCCGTACTCATATCCCGACCCTAGTGGCATGTTCCAACATGCGCTTCCTAAACAGCGCACCCACACGTCGCCAGAGCGGCAACTGCTCGATCCAGAGCAGCTCTCGCCTCCAACGGCTTGTCAGCCGGTACGGCGTCAGTAGCCACCGCGAACACCAGCAACGACCCAGTCCTCGTACGAACCAAGCCGGCCAGCGAGTGCACCCCGGTCAGCGTCCCCGTCTTGGCTCGCACCAGTCCGGTCCCACCCGCCGTACCGGGCCCGGCGAACCTCTTCTCAAGGCTGCCCGTGAACCCCGCCACCGGCAGCCCGCTGATCAGGTGCCGCAACTCCGGGCGAGCCACCGCCACCCGGACTGCCCCGGCGAGCACGTCGAGCGGAACCTGGTTCGTCCGCGACAGCCCGCTGCCGTCCTCGATCCGCGCCTTGCTCACGTTCAGCCCGAGCTTGGTCAGCGTCTCCCGCAGCCCCTTGAGCCCACCGGCGTACGAGCCACCGTTGCCGGTCGCGATCCCGACGTGCCGCAGCAGCACCTCGGCGCCGTCGTTGTCGCTGTGCAGGTTCACGTACTCGACGATGTCGCCCAGCGGAGCCGACCGGACCTCACCCGTCCGCTCCGCGGTCTTCGGAGCGGTCACCGGCTTCACGCTGGGTGCGACCTTGATCCCGGCAGCCCGGAGCAGTGTTGCGAACGACGCGGCGGCCGCGGCGGCCGGCGAGGCGGCCCGCTTCGCCATCCCGAGGCTGACCCGGCCCTCGTTCACCCAGAGCGCCGAGGTCGGGGCGGCGATGCCCTCGGGGATGTAGTTGGCCTCCCACTTGGCGTTGGCCGCCGGGCCGGCGAACAGCGACGCGTCGTACCCGAGGGTGACCGCGGCGACCCCCTGCTCGCGCAGCGACTTCGCCGTACTGGTCGCGAGGTCCTGCAACGTGGCCCGGACCGGGAAGTCGAGCGGGTCCTTGGACCGCTTGACGGTCAGCAACGGGTCGCCGCCACCGACCAGGACCAGCGAGGTCCCGCTCAGCACGGTCGACGTGGTGAACCAGTGGTCCGGCCCGAGCGTCTCCAGCGCCGACACGGTGGTCAGCAGCTTCAGCGTGGACGCCGGGACGTACGGACGCGTCGTACCGACCGAGTAGAGCGTCTTGTTCCGGGAGGCGTCGAACACCGTCGCGCCGTAGTGCTTGCCGAGCGACGGGTCGGCCAGTGCGGCCGCCATCGCCTTCTGCACCCCGGCCGTCGTGGGCACGACACCCTCGGCCTTCGCCGGCGCCAGTACGGCGGGAGCAGCCATACCACCTGCGCCAGTGGTCGCAGCCTGCGACGACGCGGGCACCGCCTGCGCGCCGCTGACCAGTCCGGCGAGCGCCGCACCAGCCGCCAGCGTGACGAACACCGCACGGGGAGGACGGGCCACCAGGCTGCTCCTGTCATTGGGAGGGTCCGAACCGTGACAGTATCTGCCGTATGGAGTTCGACGTCTTCATCGAGATCCCCAAGGGCACCCGCAACAAGTACGAGCTGGACCACAAGACCAACCGGCTGCGGCTCGACCGCACCCTGTTCACGGCCACTCAGTACCCCTCCGACTACGGGTTCATCGAGGACACCCTCGGTCAGGACGGCGACCCCCTGGACGCGCTCGTGCTGCTGACCGAGCCGACCTTCCCGGGCTGCCTGATCCGCGCCCGGGCGATCGGCATGTTCCGGATGACCGACGAGAAGGGCCCGGACGACAAGGTCCTCTGCGTCCCGGCCGGCGACCCGCGCCAGGAGCACCTGCGCGACATCCACCACGTGCCGGAGTTCGACCGGCTCGAGATCCAGCACTTCTTCGAGGTCTACAAGGACCTGGAGCCGGGCAAGTCGGTCGAGGGCGCCAGCTGGGTCGGCCGCGCCGACGCCGAGGCCGAGGTCACCGCGTCCTTCGAGCGTCTGAAGACCGAGCACCACTGAGCCCGCGGGACACCGCGAAAGACCTCCGCTGAGCAGTCAGCGGAGGTCATTGGTGTACGCCGGAGGAACCGGCCGGAGCTCGCCCGCAGCTGGTACGCCGGCGACCGTCCGCGCCGGAGCGCCTAGCCCACCGGCGGCTGCTCCTCGCGCCGTTCGCGCATCTCCTCGTTGATCCGGAGTGCCTCGGCGAGCTGGTCCTCCAAGATGATGATTCGGCAGGCGGCCTCGAGCGCCGTGCCCTGGTCGACCAGCTCACGGGCGCGCGCGGCCAGCCGCAACTGGTAGCGGGAGTAGCGGCGATGGCCGCCCTCGGACCGCTGCGGCGTGATCAGCTTCGCTTCGTCGAGGCTGCGCAGGAAGCCGGGCGTCGTACCGAGCATCTCGGCCGCCCGGCCCATCGTGTAGGCGGGATAGTCGTCGTCGTCGAAATGGGCCGGCCCGGTGGTCTGGGCTGAACTCATGGATGTCTCCGGTTGTGCTGCTGGGATCATCGAACTCCATGTCGAAGGGCCCCGGTGCCGAAGCACCGGGGCCCGCAGGTTGGATTTTGCCACCATCTACCGGCCGTCAGGGCCGGTCTGGAACTTCCGCGGCACGCCAGATGAAGGCCGTGACCGCGTGGATCGCTGACTGCGTAACCGAAGACCACCTTCTTCCGATGGAACTACGGCACCCGCCCGGCGAACTACTGGCACTGGCGGGCGATCCGACGGTGAATCCATCCTCCTTACCTCGTGAACAACTGACTGCAACTGCAACTGCTGGTACTGCAACTGCTGGTACTGCACCAACTGGTACTGCTGTACGGAACTGCAACTGACTACGTACTGCACTACTACTCACTACAACAACCAACTGCGCACTGCGATTACTGCTCTTCGCCCAAGCCGCGGACCTCTTGCAACCACTGGCCCGGCGACCCTGATCGAAGCCTGGCGCGAAACCCGAGCCCTTCCACTGATCGGCCCGGCGGAGTCCGCCGTCGTGCTGTCGGACAGAACATCAGCTGTCCACGTCAGCTTCGCTTTGTTTCTCTCTCAACACGAGGAACATTACCCCGGTCGATCCCCAATGTCTAATCCCGCCACCACAGATTTTGCACGGATCTCACAGGAGATCCGCTACCAGCCGATCAGCGAGTACGACGGGGTCTGGCGGCGCTCGGATTCAGGCTCGGGGGTCGCCGGCTCCGGGCGGGTCTCGCCGCCGGGGCAGGTGGCTGCCTCCTGCTTGGGTGCCGCGGGCGAACGGCGGCGGGTGAGTACCGCGGCGAGGCGGGTGCGGTTGCGGGTCGGGATCATCAGCTACCACCGTTCTGCTGGGCATCGGCTCAGGTTCGGTGTCAGGGGCGGGCTGACGGGTGAGCTGCGGCGGCCGGGACAATGCGCCGCCGCAGCGGATCGAGGGAGCTAGGGGCGACCGAAGAAGTCCGGGTCTTCCCAGTAGTAGACGCTGTCGATGGTGACCGGACGGCCAGGCCGCGGCGCGTGCACCATCCGGCCGCCGCCCAGGTACATCGCGACGTGGAAGATCGTGCCCGGGTCGCTCGCGTTCTCGCCCCAGAAGATCAGGTCGCCGGGCCGCAGCTCGTCCTCGGAGATGTGCCGCACCTGCTCGTACTGCGCGACGCTGTAGTGCGGCAGGTCGACACCGGCCTTCTTCCAGGCCTTCATGGTCAGGCCGGAGCAGTCCCACGAGTCCGGACCAGCAGCGGCCCACACGTACGGCTCACCGAGCTGGGACAGCGCGAACGCGACCGCGGCCGCCGCGCCCTTGCGGTTCGGGGTGTTGCCGCCGCCGTTGCCCGGCCGCTCGATCTTCGGCTTCGGCTTCTTCTTCGGCGGCTTGGTGCCGTGCTTCTCGGCTTCCTCCCGCTCCTCGCGGTCCTTCCGCGCCTGCTCGGCCGCGGCCTCGGCCCGGGCGGCCGCCGCCTCGGCCCGCTCGGCGGCCTCCTTGGCGGCGATCCGCTTCCGGAGCTCCTCGGCCTTCTTCGCGGCGAGTGCGGCGGCTCGCTGGCGCGCAAGCTCCTCGAGTCCCCGCTGCCGCTGGTCGGCCACCTGGTACGACGTACTGCGCAAGGCTGCGAGCTGGGTGATCTGCTGCTTGCGCTGAGCACCGATCGCGGCGACGGCCGACGCCTGGTTCGCCTCGGCCGCCTCGGCGGCCTTCTTCGCCTTGGCCGCCTCGTCGGTCGCGGCCTGCACCTTGGTGACGGCCTGGTCGGCCTGCACCTTGAACGCGTTGCTGACCACCTGGGTCGCGGTGAACCGCAGGTACGAGCCCTGCATCGCCTGCGACACCGAGCGTGCCGCACCGGCCGAGTCGAGCAGCTGCTGCGGCCCGTCGGCACTCAGCAGCGGGCCGAGCTGCGCGAGGTCGCCACCACCTTGGTACGACGCCGCGGCGAACCGGCCGATCCGGCGACGCTGCTCGGCGAGCGTCCGGGCCGCCTTCTGCGCCCGGGCCGCGGCCGCGGCGGCGTCGGTCTTGGCCTTGGTCAGGCGGTAGACCGCGCCGTTGTACTTCTCGGCGGCGATGCCGGTCTCCCGGCCGAGCTGCTCGAGCCGGGCGTTCGCGCCGGCGAGCTGCTGCTCGATCGCGGCGACCTGCGCGGCCTTGTCGGCGGCGGCCTGCTTCGCCGCGTCCACCTGGGACTGCGACGGGATGACCGGAGGGTCGGCCTGGGCCGGCACGGTGATCAGGGCCATGGAACCGGTCAAACAGACCGCGAGCACCCCGGAGAGCAAAGCCCTGCCGGTCTTCCCAGTGCCCACGACCCGCCTGCCGGACGTAACCCCCGAGGGCGTCCGCATCGGGTACTTCCTTCCGCCGGTCGCGAACTCCTTCCCCAGAGTTCGCGATCTTTTGGTCCTTCTGGACCACATACGTGACACTAGTTGCCTTCAGCCCCATTGGGAACAGTTTTCACACGAATAACTTTGTTGCACCTGCGTGTCGGCTTGACAAACTACAAGCTTGTAATTCACGCGCCCTGATTTTGGTAGCCGTCAGCAACCGCTTGCCCAAGCAACGAAAAAGGTGCCCTCCGCAAGCGGAGGGCACCTTGGTACAGCTGCTAGCGAAGGGTGAAGCCGGCAACCACCGGCAGGTGGTCCGAGGCCAAGGTCACCGGCACCGTTGCCGAGGTCGGACGCAGGCCCGCGTTGTGCAGCAGGAAGTCGATGCGCTTGGTCGGATTCCCGGCCTCGATCGTGTAGCCGGGCCCCTTGCCGACCTGCGGCCAGGTGTCGGCCAGGACCGCCGTGAGGGTCTTGATCTCCGGCGACGTGTCGACCGCGTTCAGGTCCCCGACCAGCAGGGTCGGCTTCTTCGACGCCCCGAGCAGCTCGACCACCTTCTTCGCCTGCTCGAGCCGCTCGGCGTTGTTGTTGCTGGTCAGGTGCGTGTTCGCGAACCGCAGCTCCTGCCCGCGGACCTTCAGCGTCGCGACGGCCAGGCCGCGCTGCTCGCCGGTCGGGTAGAGCGGCAGCAGCGTGTTGGTGAAGTCCTTGATCGGGAAGCGCGACAGCACCGCCGTCCCGTACTGCCGGCGCGGCTCACCGGCGTTCACCGGCGGCAGGTCGAGGTTCGGCGCGAACCGGTAGTGCATCTTCAGCCGCTTGGCCAGCCACGCGGCCTGGTCGACCCAGTTGCTCCGGGCGTCCCAGTGGTTGTCGACCTCCTGCAGCCCGACGACGTTCGCGCCGGAGGACTCGATCACCTTCGCGATCCGCTCGAGGTCGAGCACGCCGTCGACGCCGGCGGCGTGGTGGATGTTGTAGGTGATCACCGTCAGCGTCCGGTCGTCCTGCCGCGGACTCGCCGCGGCGGCGGTCGGCAGCACCATCAGCAGTCCCGCGGCAGCGGCGAGCAGACTCTTGGGAAGAATGCGCATGACCTCAATCCTGGCCGAACCGAGGCGACCCCGGTACGACGTCCGAGTGTCGCCGAGCTGAACAAAGCCGAGCCGAACCGGCAGGTGGAACGAATCACCGGCCGAGCGTCAGCCGCCCGACCGCACCCTTGGCACCCGACGCCCAGCATCCCGCCTGACGCCCGCGCCCGGCGCACTCCACGCTGTCGAAGTTCGCGTCCGAGAACTGCGTCCAGTGGTGCCCGCCGTCCAGCGACACGTCACTCCCCGACGGCCCGACCGCAACGACCGTCGCCAAAGAACCCGGCACGAAGGCCGACCCGCTGCGGTACCCCTTCGGCGCCTGTGCGGCCGGGATCAGCCGCCAGCTGCGCCCACCGTCGTACGTCACCGACGCGGCGCGGACGGCCTCGGTCGGCTTCTCGAAGTCGCCGCCCAGCGCGACGCCGTACAGCGGTCCACGGAAGGCGAGCGTGAAGATCCCCGCCGCCGCGCCGCTGGCCATCGGCGAATCGGTGACCTTCCAGGTCCGGCCGCCGTCGGAGGTCCGGAACACCCGCGGCCGGTCGGCGCCACCGGTCGCGAACCACGCCGTACGACCGGCGCCGGCGACCAGGCATGTGCCGGAAGCGGCGAACGCGAACTCACCGGGCAGCGCCGCCGGCATCCCGGCCGACGACTGGACCTGCCACGACCTGCCGCCGTCCGACGTCCCGGCGATCCGGAACTTGCCGTCGACCGGGTCGCTCAGCGCGAGCCCGTGCCGGGAGTCGTTGAAGTCCAGGCAGTCGTAGAACGCGGTCGGCTCGGCGTTCCGGAAGGTCTCGGTCCAGTGCTTGCCACCGTCCGCGGTCCGGTAGACCCGCGAGTCCTCCCCCGGCCCGATCGCCAGTACGACGGCCCGCCGCGCGTCGAACGCCTCGACGTCGCGGAACAGCAGTGTCTCCGCGCCGGCCGGGCTCACGTTCTCCCACTTCTTCCCGCCGTCGACGGTGCGCAGCACCTGCCCGGCGCTACCCGCGACCCAGGCGACGTCCTTGTTCACCGCCGCCAGCCCGCGGAACTGCGACGCGCTCCCGGTCGGCGTCAGCTCCCACTGGTACGTCGGCCGATGGCCACCGGCCTGGGCCGGGGTCGTGATCATCGAGGCAGCGAGCAGAACTCCGGCCGCGAGCGCGGCGATGCGCAGGGTCTTCATGACCGAGAAAGCTAGTACAAGCCCCGGGCGAGCACGAGCCCTTGCCGCCGTCGCAGGCCCGCTGTCACTCTGAGCACCCGCCAGAAGCCGCAGGAGGCAGACGTTGAACGACTCCGTGCTCACCTCGGTGCTGCTGCCGATCGCCCTCGCCGTGATCATGTTCGGCCTCGGCCTCACCCTCACGGTCAAGGACTTCACCCGGGTGCTGCGGATGCCGCGCGCCGTACTGGTTGCCCTGGGCACCCAGGTCGTGCTGCTGCCGATCATCTGCTTCGGCCTGGTCAAGGTCTTCGGCCTGGCCCCGGCGCTGGCCGTCGGCATGATGCTGCTGGTCGCCTCGCCCGGCGGTACGACGGCCAACCTGTTCAGCCACCTGGCCGGCGGCGACGTCGCCCTCAACGTCACGCTGACCGCCGTGAACTCGGTGCTGGCGGTGATCACCCTGCCGATCGTGGTCAACCTGTCGCTGAACCACTTCCTCGGCGACGGCCAGATCGGCCTGCAGCCGGCCAAGATGCTGCAGGTGTTCGCGATCGTGCTGGTCCCGGTCGGCATCGGCATGCTCGTCCGCGGCCGCAGACCGGCGTTCGCCGACCGGATGGCCCGACCGGTCAAGCTCGGCTCGATCCTCGTGCTGGCGCTGGTCATCTTCGCGGCGATCTTCACCGAACGCGACAACGTGCTGGACTACCTGGTCGAGGTCGGCCTGATCGCCCTGCTGCTCAACGTGATCAGCCTGGCCGTCGGGTACGTCGTACCGAAGCTGACCGGTCTGGCCGAGCGCCAGTCGATCGCCTGCTCGATGGAGATCGGCATCCACAACGCCACGCTCGCGCTGACGATCGCGCTCAGCCCGTCCCTGCTCGGCAACAGCGAGATGTCCATCCCGGTCGCCGTCTACGGCATCGTGATGTTCTTCCCCACCGCCGCCTTCGCCTACTATCTCAGCCGCCGCAGCGCCCGCCCGGGCAGCGAGGTGCTCCCCGGACGAGCGACGGCGTAGTACTAGGCGAGCTTGAACGACTGGGCTGCTGAGCCGTTGCAGGTCAGTTGGACCAGTTGGACCGAGTCGGCGGTGGAGCTGCCAGGGACGGTCAGGCACTTGCTGCTGTGCCGGCTGACGAAGTGGAAGTAGCCGTCGCCCTCGGCAACCGCCTGCCACTGCTGGTTGTTGCCGTTGCTGTAGGTCCACAGCTGCAGGCCGGCGTTGTCGGCCAGGGAGACATTGGTGACGTCGACGACCTTGGTGGCGTCGTTGCGGTTGTTGATTCGGACGAACCCGTCCGAGGTCGGCTGGAACTGGTACTGCTGCGCGGCCGAGGCGTTGCAGGTGTACTGCTGCACGACCGTGCCGTTCGCCGTCCCGGCGGCGCGGGCATCGACGCACTTGCTCGTCGCCTTGTTCGTGGCGGTGTACCAGGTGGTCGGCTCGGGCTGACCGGTCGGCGGGTCGACCGGTGGGGTGCCGCCGCCACCCAGCCACTTCAGCGAGTCCATCACGAAGGTGTTCTGGGCCGCGCTGTCGAAGGTCGACGACAGCCGGGTGTTGGTCTCGTAGTTCATCGCGTTGTGGCCGAAGTTGGCGTAGACCATCTTGAAGTTCTTGTTCGACCAGACGATCGGGTGGTAGCCGGAGTACCAGGTCTGGTTCGGGTCCGTGCCGACCGGGTAGCTGCCCGGGTCGATCGCGGCCAGGATCTGGATGTTCGCGTTGGTGCGCAGGTCGTTCTGCCAGCCGTACCACTCACTGACCGACGACCGGAACGTCGCACCCGTGTTCACCAACGCGGGGTGCGTCCGGTTCTCCGTGCGCAGGTTCACCGCGGTCGGTCCCCAGGTGTTGGTCTGGAACCGGCCGGTGCCGAGGAAGGTCTGGTAGTACCACGGCCAGGCCGCCGTCTGGGCGTCGTTGTACGCCGAGACGTGGAAGCCGAACCAGCCGCCGCCGTTCTCCATGTAGCGCTGGAAACCGGACCGCTGCGACGCCCCGGTCGGCGCGCCGTCGAGGAACATCACCACCTGGTACTGCGACGCGGTGATGGTGTTCAGCCGGTTCCAGTCGGTCGTGGCCGTGTAGGTGAAGCCGTTCTGCGCGCCGAACTGCGGGAACCGCTGGTTGGCCTCCTTGACGAAGTCGATGTGTGCGGCGTCCCAGTTGCCGTTGTAGAAGGCCAGCACGTTGAAGGTCGCCTGGAGCTGCTGCTCCGGCTGGGTCTTGGCCTGGGCGACGGGCACCGAGGCGAGCACCAGGAAGCCCACGATCAGGGCCAGGATTCTGGGCAGGGCGAAGCGTCGGACGAAAGGCATGGGGGCGGTCCTTTCCGAGGAAAATTCGAGACTTAAACTAACTTTCAGTTTTAGTCTCGACAAGCCCTTTCCAGAAGTTTCCTTCGTTACTCCCCAGCACGGTCAGCAGGCGCAGCCGCTCGTCGCTCTCGCTGCCGGGCGCCGCGGTGAACACCACCAGCGTCTGCTGCTGGTCCCGGTTGTCGATCACCTCGCAGTACAGCTCGAGCTCGCCGACCACCGGGTGGTCGAACAGCTTCGTCCGGCTGTGCACGACGCCGACCTCGTGCCGCTCCCACAGGCCGGTGAACTCCGGACTGAGCTTGTGCAGCGCCCGCACCATCGAGGCGGCGTACGACTTCGGCCCGTCGGCGGTGACCACCGAGCGGAGCATCGAGACCAGCATCCGGCCGTGGTTCGTCCGGTCCGGCTCGCGGTACAGCGTCCGCGACTCCGGGTGGGCGAACCAGCGGTAGATCTCGCTGCGCTCCATCCCCTCGTAGTTGGTCTGCTCACCCGCGAAGGCGACGTGCGCCGGAGTCTGCGCGAGCGCCTCCCCGCACCGGTTGATCAGCAGCGCGGGCGTGTCCTGCAACCGGTCCATGATCCGCAGCATGCCCGGGTCGACGTGGCAGGCCCGCGTCGTCCGCGGCGGCGTCCCGTGCCCGGCGAGCACGAACAGGTGGTCGCGCTCCTCCAGCGTCAGCCGCAGCGCGCGGGCGATCGCGCCGAGCATCTCGACCGACGGTTGGGGCCCTCGGCCCCCTTCGAGGCGGCTGTAGTAGTCGGTCGACATCGACGCGAGCGAGGCGACCTCCTCGCGGCGCAGTCCCGGCGTCCGACGACGCCGGCCGCGGGGCATCCCGACATCCTCGGGTTGCAGGGCTTCCCGGCGCTTGCGCAGGAAGTCGGACAGTTCGCCGTACTCCATGACCCCAGGTTCTCAGGCCGGTCCAGCGCTATCCACTGCTTGCCGAGCAGTGGCTGGGCTCAGCCTGGTTACCGCGCTCCGGCCGCCCGAGGCTGGAGCCATGAAAACGACAGGCAACACGATCTTCATGACCGGCGGTACCTCGGGCATCGGCCTCGGACTGGCCCGCAGGTTCCGCGACCTCGGCAACACCGTGATCATCAGCGGCCGGCGCAAGGACCTGCTCGACCGGCTCGCCGCCGAGGAGGGGTTCGGCACGATCGAGCTGGACGTCGCCGACCCGGCGTCGATCGCTTCGGCGTACGACACCGTGCGGACGACGTACCCGGCGACGAACGTGCTGATCACGATGGCCGGCGTCATGCGCGGCGAGGACCTGCGCGACCCGGCGCACCTCGCGGCGGCCGAGCAGACGATCGAGATCAACCTGCTCGGCACGATCCGCACCATCACCGCGTTCCTGCCGATGCTGGAGCACCGGCCGGACGCGGCGATCGTCACGGTGTCGTCCGGTCTGGCGTTCACACCGCTGGTCCTGACGCCGACGTACAGCGCGACGAAGGCCGCCGTGCACAGCTACACCGAGAGTCTGCGCGCCCAGCTCACCGGGACCGGCGTCCAGGTGATCGAGCTCGTACCGCCCGCGGTCCAGACGAACCTGTTCGAGGGCCAGGACCCCGACCCGACGTGGATGCCTTTGGAGGAGTACCTCGACGAGTCGGTCCAGCTGTTCACCGACCAGCCCGAGGCCCGGGAGATCCTGGTCGAGCGGGTCAAGTTCCTGCGCAACTCCGAGCTGGAGAACCGGTACGACGAAACGTTCGCGGCCCTCAACACGCACTAGTCGCCGAGGGCTTGCTCCAGGCGCTCGACCTTGGCGGTCAGCTGGCCGGTGTACCCGGGCCGGATGTCGGCCTTGAGCACCAGGCTGACCCGCGGTGAGACCGCGGCGACGGCGTCCACGGCCTGCTTGACCACCGCCATCACCTCGTCCCACTCGCCCTCGAGATTGGTGAACATCGCGTTGGTCTCGTTCGGCAGGCCGGAGGCGCGGACGACGCGGATCGCCTCGGCGACCGCCTCGCTCACGCCACCGGTCTCGTCCCCGGCGGCCGGGCTGATACTGAAGGCAACGATCATGCCCTCAAGTCAACCAGCCCGGCCCGGACCCGAGGATCAGACGTCGTCCTGCACGACCTTCTCGCGGGCCTCCTCGGCCGCGCGCCGCTCGGCGCCGCTGGTGGTCATCAGCGGCTTCTCCTTGATGAACAGCACCGCGACCAGCGCCAGCACCGCGAACGGCACCGACATCATGAACAGGTCCGCGGTCGCCGCGCCGTACGCGTTCTCGACGACGGTCCGGGCCTGCTCGGGCAGCTCGGCGATGTTCGGCACCGCGCCGCTGCCACCGGACGAGGCACCGCCCGGGTTCAGCGTCTCGGTGACCTTGTTGGCCAGGATCGCGCCCAGCACGCTGACGCCGATCGTGCCGCCCATGCTGCGGAAGAAGCTGACCGCCGAGGTGGCCGCACCGAGCTCACGCGCCGGTACGTCGTTCTGCGCGGCGAGCACCAGGTTCTGCATCACCAGGCCGATGCCGACGCCGAGCACGATCATGAACGCCCACAGCAGGTACTTCGAGGTGTGCGCGTCGATCGTGCCGAACAGCCCGAGGCCGATCGGCAGCAGCACGCTGCCGACGACCAGGTAGATCTTCCACTTGCCGTACTTGGTGATCAGCCCACCGGCGATGGTCGAGGCGACCATCATGCCGAGGATCATCGGCAGGCTCATCAGGCCGGCCTTGGTCGGCGAGTAGCCCTGGGCGATCTGGAAGTACTGCGCCAGGAACACCGAGCCGCCGAACATCGCCACGCCGACCAGCGCGCTGGCCACGATCGACAGCGTCACCGTGCGGTTGCGGAACAGGTCCATCGGGATGATCGGCTCGGGGTGCTTGCGCTCGACCATCACCGCGGCCACCAGCGCCGCCAGCGCGACGCCGACGAGCAGGAAGCTCCAGCCCGAGACCCACTCGAACTTGTTGCCGGCGAACGATGACCAGACCAGCAGTGTGCTCACGCCCGCGGTGATCAGGAACGCGCCCCACCAGTCGATCTTCACGTCCCGGCGGACCGTCGGCAGCTTCAGCGTGCGCTGCAGCAGGACGATCGCGGCGAGCACGAACGGCACACCGACCAGGAAGCAGGCCCGCCAGCCCAGCGGCGAGTCGACCAGGAAGCCGCCGAGCAGCGGCCCACCGACGGTCGCCGAGGCGAAGATCGCGCCGAAGATGCCGGAGTACCGGCCGAGCTCGCGCGGCGGGATGATCGCGGCCATCACGATCTGGACCAGCGCGGTCAGACCGCCGGCGCCCAGGCCCTGCAGCACCCGGCTGCCGAGCAGCACCTCGATGTTCGGCGCGAAGCCGGCCACCAGCGAGCCGATCACGAAGAAGCCCAGCGACAGCTGGACCAGCAGCTTGTTGTTGTAGAGGTCGGCGAGCTTGCCCCACAACGGCACCGTCGCCGTCATCGTCAGCAGCTCGAGCGTGACGACCCAGGTGTACGACGACTGGCTCGCTCCCAGGTCGTGGATGATCCGCGGCAGCGCGGTCGACACCACGGTGCCGGCCAGGATCGCCACGAACATGCCCATCATCAGGCCGGAGATGGCCTGCACGGTCTGCCGCGGGGTGAGCGCCGCCACCTCGGCGGCCGCCACCTCCGGCGGGGTGACCTCGCCCGCCGGGTCGGCCGGGGTGGGCGAAGAGGTCGTTGTCATGACTGACCTTCCTGATCTCGTGAAAGAACGTCTTTGTCGTACGCGGGATCCAGACCGTCGGCGAGCAGGGCGAACGCCTGGTCGACCAGCGCGGTCAGGTCGGGCACCTCGTGCTCGCCCGCAAGCTTCTGCTTCTCCGCCGCGACCCGGACGGCGGTGGTGACGGTGCCGACCAGCAGCGCCGGCTTGAGCGACGTCGGCGGCTCACCCATCCGCTCGGCGAGCGCCGCGGACAGCGCCCGCTCGTCCTCGGCGCTGAGCAGGACGAACTGCGCCAGCAGCGCCGGCGACCGCCCGATCAGCTCGAACCGCTGCTTGGCGTCGCCGGCGTTGTCGCCGAAGTCGGCCAGGGCCTGGTTGACCAGCACCCGCAGCATCGTCAACGGCGACTGCTCCGGCGGCGCCTCGCGCAACCGGGTCAGTGAGCGCTCGAGGTCCTCCGGGTCGCGCCCGAGGATCGCATGCTCCTTGTGCGGGAAGTAGTTGAAGAAGGTCCGCACGGACACGTCCGCCGCTTCGCTGATCTCCTCGACCGTGACGTTGTCCGGCCCCTTCTCCACCGCCAGCCGCAGCGCCGCGGCCGCCAGCGCCAGCCGCGTCTCCCGCTTCTTGCGCTCGCGCCGGCCACCGGCCGCGACGTCCTCGGTCTGCATCACACCGACCATGGTCGCGCGAACTTGCAGTCACTGCAAACTATTTACCACTGCAATCTTGCAGTCACGCACTCACTACGCTTCGTGCTCATCCAGTCGTTTGAAGACCCGGTCGGCCAGCGCGCAGAAGGTTTCGAGCTCCCGAGGACTCAGGTCGCCGAACCAGTCCGCGACGGCAGCGAAGTCCGACTCGTCGCGGCGCCGCCAGTAGGCCGCGCCGGTCGACGTTGCCGCCAGCAACTTCCTGCGCTTGTCGGCCGGGTCCGGCCGCACCTCGAGCAGGTCCTTGCGGACCAGGGCGGCGACGATCTGCGCGACGTTCTGGTGGGTGCTGCCCAACGCGGCCGCCGCTTCGGCGATCGACGGCGTACCGGCTCCCTTGACCACGGTGATCAGTGCCGCCTGCTGAGTGGTGAGGCCGTCTTCGCGCAACCGCTTGTCCATCGCGTGCCGCAGCTTCTGGGCCAGCGCCAGCGTGGTCCGGAACGCGCGCGCCGGCGGGTCGAGCTCGGAGTCCGGGCCGATGCCGAGCAGATCCAGGGTCTTGCTCTTCGGTGACGACATAGGCAATATATTACCTATTCTGCTCGAGGAGGCCACCATGATCTGCCTGCTGCCGCACTGCGCCTACCTGTCCGAGACCTCGCGGATGCTGGAGCTGTACCGAGCGCTGACCGCGCTCGGCGTTCCGGTCCGGGTCGCCACCCACGGCGGCCCGCACGAGCGGCGCCTGGTCGAGGCCGGCGTTCCGTACGACGTACTCGGTCCCGGCTTCTCTCCGGCCAGGTCCGCGGCCTTCGTGGCGTCGGCGATCGGGCTCGGCGATCCCGGCCAGAGCATGTACGACGACCAGGAGCTGCGCACCTACGTCCAGGCCGAGGCCGAGTACTTCCGCGCCCACGGGATCACCGTCGCGGTCACCGGCTTCACCCTCACGACCCTGCTGTCGTCGCGGCTGACCGGCGTCCAGGTGATCACCGAGCACGCGGGCAGTTTCGTCCCGCCGGTGTTCGAGCGACGGATGGTGCCGAGCCCGAGCCGGCCGATCAGCCGCCGACTCGAGCGCCTGCCGAGATGGCTGCGCCGGTACGCCGTCAACAAGACCATGCACCGGCTCCCGGCGTACACCACCGGCTTCAACCGGGTCGCCGCCGAGCTCGGCGTCGAGGAGATCCCGAGCCTCCCGGCGTTGCTGCTCGGCGACCTGTCGCTGGTCCCGGAGATCCCCGAGGTCCTCGGCATCCCGACCGCCGACCTCGAAGCGTGGCGCCCTCGCCGCGGCTACCGGACCAGCTCGCGCCTCACCTCGGTCGGCCCGCTCTACGCCCACCTCGACATCCCGATCCCCTCACCCGTCGAGAAGTTCCTCAGCGGCGAGGGTCCGACGATCTACGTCGCGATGACCTCGACCCCGCCGGCACTGGTTCGCGAGGCGGTCGAAGCCCTCCAACCTCTCGGGACGCGCATCCTCGTCGCCGGCACCGTCCACGACCTCCAGGACCTGGAGTCGGCACAGGTCTGCGTCGCGGGCACTCTGCCCAGCCATCTCGTCATGCCGCGCGTGGACCTCGCTGTCACCACCGCCGGCCAGGGCAGCACGCAGACGGCGATGGCGTCCGGCTGCCCGTTGCTCGGCATCCCCTTGCACCTCGAGCAGGACCTCAACATCAGCCTGCTCGAACGCCTCGGCGCCGCCCGCCACGTCGCTCCGCCGGACCTCGACCAGCTCGCCGCCACGGCCACCACGATGCTCGGCGACTCCGCCTACCTGGTCGCGGCCGAACGCGTCCAGAAGCTGTACGCCGCGGTCGACGGTCCGGCCCAGGCCGCCCGGGTCGTCGCCGGCCGAGCGGCCTGAGCTGGAACCACAACTCGAGCGGCCGGTCACCGTTGCCCTGGGCTCCTACGATGAGCCCATGCGATGGGGCGAGCAGGTCTCGGTACGCGGCGCGCGGGTGCACAACCTGAAGGACGTGAGCGTCGACGTCCCGCTCCGGCAGCTCGTCGCGCTGACGGGAGTGTCCGGCTCCGGCAAGTCCTCGCTCGCGCTCGGTGTCCTGTACGCCGAAGGCTCGCGGCGCTACCTCGAGGCCTTGTCGACCTACACCCGCCGCCGGCTGTCGCAAGCGGCGCGCGCCGACGTCGACGTGGTCGACGGCGTACCGGCCGCGATCGCGTTGCACCAGCGGCCCGTCGTGCCAGGGGTCCGCAGCACGTTCGGTACGTCGACCGAGCTGCTCAACGCCGTCCGGCTGATGTACTCGCGGCTCGGCGTGCACCGCTGTCCCAACGGCCACGACGTCCCGCCGACGATCGAGATCGCGTCGACCGGCCACGCCACCTGCCCGACCTGCCACGAGCGGTTCGCCGCGCCCGGCGCGGAGGACTTCGCGTTCAACTCCGACGGCGCCTGCGAGACCTGCGGCGGGACCGGCGAGACCCGGCAGATCGACGAGCGGACCCTCGTACCGGACGAGTCGCTGTCGATCGAGCAGGGCGCGGTGGCGGCCTGGGGGTCCTTCGGCGCCGGACTGCTTCCACAGGTCGTCGCCCAGCTGGGCGTGCGGACCGACGTCCCGTTCCAGGAGCTGACCCCGGCCGAGCGCGAGACCGTGCTGCACGGCGAGGAGACCTCGCGGGTCGTGGTCGTGACGAGCAAGAAGGGCAACGCGTTCGAGCTGAACGCGACGTACCGGAACGCCCACCGGGTGATCGAGGACGCCCTCGGCAACGCCCAGAGCGAGACGGCCGTGACCCGGCTCGACCGTTTCGTCCGTGTCGCGGAGTGCCCGGCCTGCGACGGGTCCCGGCTCAACGAGCGCGCCCGGTCGGTCCCGCTGAACGGCGTCACGCTGAACGTCCTGTCGACGTGGCCTCTCGACCGGACCTCCGACTTCCTGCGCGCCGTGCCGCCGTCGCTCCCGGCCGAGCTGCGGCGGATGGCCGAGCAGATCCTCGAAGCGTTCACCGCCAACGCCGATCACCTGCTCGGTCTCGGACTCGGATACCTCTCACTCGGTCGCGCCTCCCGGACGCTGTCCACCGGTGAGCTGCAGCGCGTCCAGCTCAGCCGGACTCTGCGCAGCAGCGCGACCGGACTGCTGTACGTGCTCGACGAGCCCTCGATCGGCTTGCACCCGAGCAACATCGACGCCCTGATGCAGGTCGCCCGCCGACTGATCGAGACCGGGAACTCGGTGGTCCTGGTCGACCACGACGTCCGCGTCCTGCGGCACGCCGACTGGCTGATCGAGATCGGTCCCGGGGCCGGCGCCCAGGGCGGCCAGGTAGTTGCCACAGGCAAGATTGCGGAGCTCGAGGCGTTGCCGGAGTCCTTGATCGGCGGCTTCCTGAGCGGTCGCGAGCCCTCCGTCGTCCGGCCGCGCCTGTCCGGCGACGAGGTCTTCCAGCACGGCCGTATCCACCTCGCGACCGGCCCGCGCTTCACCCTGCAGCCCCTGGAGGCCGACTTCCCGCTCCGGCGGCTGACCGCGGTGACCGGCGTCAGCGGTTCCGGCAAGACCACGCTCGTCCTGGACAGCCTCGCCGCCGCACTGACCGCCCGGTACGACGAACGCCCGCTGCCCGAACACGTCCACGCGCTGGAGTCCGAGGGCGTGCAGCGCGTGGCCGTCGTCGACGCGACGCCGATCGGGCGGAACGTGCGATCCACGGTCGCGACGTACAGCGGCATCCTGGACGAGTTGCGCCGCGCGTTCGCCCGGGAAGCACCCGAGCTGACCGCGGCCGACTTCTCGTACAACACCGGCAGCCTGCGGTGTCCGCAGTGCGAGGGCACCGGGCAGATCTCGCTCGACGTGCAGTTCCTGCCGGACGTCGAGATCCCTTGCCCGCTGTGCGGCGGCACCCGCTACAGCCCGGCCGCGGACGCCGTGACCCTCGACGGCCTGACGATCGCCGCGACGCTGGCGCTGACCGTCACCGAGGCGCGGCAGCACTTCCCGAAGCTCCGGAAGCTGCAGGCCCGCCTCCGCACGCTCGACGAGGTCGGCCTCGGCTACCTCATGCTCGGCGAGGCGACCCCCGCCCTGTCCGGCGGCGAGGCGCAGCGTCTGAAGCTCGTCGCCGACCTGGAGAAGCCCCAGCAGGGCACGCTGTTCGTCTTCGACGAGCCGAGCGTCGGGCTGCACCCCGCCGACATTCGCGTCCTGCTGACGGTGCTCGACCGCCTGATCACCGCGGGCGCGACGGTGATCGTGATCGAGCACGACCTCGACATGATCGCGAACGCCGACCACGTGATCGACCTCGGTCCGGGCGGGGGCGAGCACGGCGGCCGCATCGTCGCCGCGACCAGCCCGCAGCTGCTGCCGTCGATCCCGGCCAGCGTGACCGGCCGCTACCTGACGCCGTAGAACGGGCGCCGCGAAGCCACACCGGAGCCCCCGTCACGGACTGCTGCGCGTTCGCTACGATGCGACCTACGTCACGGGACAGCGCCGAGGAGTTGTGATGACCGACCAAGCCGACGAGACCGCGAACGCCGACCGGATCGACCTGAGCGTGCCGCACAGTGCCCGCGTCTACGACTACTTCCTCGGCGGCAAGTCGAACTTCGCGATCGACCGGGCGGCCGGCGACCACCTGCTCGAGGCCTTCCCGGGCTTCCGGACCGCCGCGCAGTCGAACCGGATGTGGATGCACCGCGCCGCCAAGTACGTCGCCGAACGCGGCATCACCCAGTTCCTCGACATCGGCACCGGCATCCCGACCAGCCCGAACCTGCACGAGGTCGTGCAGGCGATCGTGCCCGAGGCCCGCGTCGTCTACGCCGACAACGACCCGATCGTGCTGTCGCACTCGCGCGCGCTGCTGGTCAGCTCCGAGCGGGGCGAGACGGCGTACCTCGAGGCCGACGTGACCGACCCGCAGGCGATCCTCGACTCCGACGAGGTCCGCACCGTGCTCGACCTGAGCAAGCCGGTCGCGCTGAGCCTGGTCGGCGTCTTCCACTACCTGCCCGACGAGCTGAAGCCGTACGAACTCGTCCAGCAGCTGCTCGAGCCGCTGGCCTCGGGCTCGTACCTGATCTTCTCGCACTGCACGCCGGACTTCGCGCCGGCCATGTGGGAGCAGGCGATCCAGGTCTACAAGGCCGACGGCGGCGACGCGCAGGTCCGCAGCAAGGCCGAGATCGAGGGCTTCTTCGCCGGCCTCGAGCTGGTCGAGCCCGGGATCGAGGTGCCGTTCCGCTGGCACCCGGACGCGGAGACCGAGCAGCTCGCCGAGCGCAACGTGTTCACCGAGGTCAGCTGCAGCCTCTGGGTCGGCGTCGCCAAGAAGCCCTGACCGCCGGCGTCAGTCGGCTTGCTCGACCTTGCCGAGCAAGCCGGCGCCGAAGTTCTTCGCCGGCATCTCGGCGACCGACAGCAGGGTCTCGGTGCGCTGGATGCCGGGGATCCGCCAAATCTGTTCCATCAGGATCGTCCGCAGCTCGCCGTAGTCGCGGACCCGCATCCGGATCAGCAGGTCGAGGTCGCCGGTGACAAGGGTGACGTCCTCGACCTCGGCCAGTTCCCAGAGCCCGGACATGATCGTCGCGACGTCGTACCCTGGCGCGGCCTCGATGGACAGGAACACAACCTGCCCGTAGCCGACGGCCGCCCAGTCGACCTGCGCGCTGAAGCCGGTGATGACGCCGTTGCGCTCCAGCCGCGCCATCCGCTCGCCGACCGTCGGCGCCGACACCCCGAGCTGCGTGGCGATCTGCCGCTGCGAGGTGCGGCAGTCCGCGACCAGGATCTTCAGCAGGGCCAGGTCGACGGCATCCAGCTCGTACGGCGCTCGTGCCGTCGCCGCGACCTCCCGGATCCGGGCGAGCGACGAGTTGTTGTCCGCGGTCATCCGGCCAACCCTAGGGGTCCGGGCGTTTCGGAGACGAGCCGCAACTGCGTGAACGCGAGGATGCCTTCGATCCCGCCCTCGTAGCCGTACCCGGAGTTGCCGAGTCCGCCGAGTGGTACGTCCGGCAGCGACGGCGCAAGCTGGTTGATGCCGAGGTTCGAGGCGTTCAGCCGTCGTACGACGTGGTCGCGGACGCTCAGCCGGTCGGTGAACAGGTACGCCGCGAACGCGAACGGCGCCGCGTTGGCCGCGTCGATCGCCTCGTCCAGCGTGCTGAACGCCGACACGGTCGCGATCGGGCCGAACGGTTCCTCGGACAGGATCGCGGCGTCGGCGTCGAGCGGGAGTCCGGCGACGACGGTCGGCGCGAAGTAGAACCCGTCCCTCCGCACTTGGTGGCCGCCGGTGGTGACGGTGCCACCGTGCTCGGTCGCGTCCTGGGCGAGGCGGACCAGCGCGTCCACGCGCCCCTGATGGGCGACCGCGCCGAGAGTCACGCCGTCCTCGGTGCCGTGCCCGAGCACGTACGACGACGCCTTGGCCGTCAGCTTGTCGACGAACTCCTGGTACCGGGACTCGTGGACGAAGTACCGGGACGGCGCCACGCACGACTGCCCGGCCGACCCGAACTTGGCGCCCGCGGTCGTCGCGATCACGTGGTCGACGTCCGCGTCGTCCATGACCAGGACCGGCGCATGGCCGCCCAGCTCCAGAACCGTGCGAATGAGATTCGGGGCCGCCTGCGCGGCCAGGGCCTTCCCGACGGCGGTGGAACCGGTGAACGACAACGCCTTGATCCGTTGCGAGGAGGTGAGCTGGGCCGACACCGCCTGCGGATCGCCGAAGACGAGGTTCACCACGCCGGCCGGGAGGCCCGCCTCGGCCAGCAGCTCGACGACGAGCCGCGCGGTGGCCGGCGCGAACTCGGAGGCCTTGAAGACCACGGCGCAGCCGGCCGCGAGCGCGGCGCCGAGCTTCCGGGTCGCGAGCACCGCCGGGAAGTTCCAGGCCGTGATCACCGCGACCGCGCCGAGCGGCGTCGGCACCGACGTCCGGCGAGAGCCGGCCACGACGCCCGGGAACGCGGTGGCCTGAACGCGACCGGCCTGTTCGCCGTTCCAGCGCAGGGTTTCCGCGGCGCGACCGATCTCGCCACGGGCGTCGGCCTCGGTCTTGCCGGTCTCCAGCAGGATCGTCGCCACCGCCTCCTCGGTGCGGTCCACGAGCAGTGCGGCCGCCCGGCGGAGGATGTCGCCGCGTGCCGTCCCCGACAGAGCCGACCACGCGGGGAACGCGTCGACGGCGGCCGTGATCGCGTCGTCGACCTGCGCGGCCGTGGCCAGCGACACGGCGCCGACGGTCCGACCGTTGCCTGGGTCAACGTTGTCCAGCCGCCCGGCCCCGCCTTCGATCCAGGCGCCGCCGACGTACAGGTCGGCGCTCATCCGGGCCGCGCCGACGTCAACGGACATAGGAGGCTCCGTTCACGTCGATCGTCGTACCGGTCGCGTGCTTGGCCAGGCCGCTGGCCAGGAACGCGATGATGTTCGCGACGTCCTGCGGCTGCGCGACCTCACCGAGTCCGGTCTGCTCGGCGGCGACCTCCACGCCGACGGTGTCGCGGAACTGCGCGTTGAGCTCGGTGTCGACGTAGCCCGGCGCGAGCGCGAACGCGGTCACGCCGTTGCGGCCGTACTGACGGGCGATCGTCCGCGTCATCGCGACCACGCCGGCCTTGGCCGCCGCGTAGTGCCAGTACTCCGGGTCCTCACCGCGGAACGCGGCCCGGGAGGCGAGGTTGACGATGATCCCGCCGTCGTCCTGCGCCGAGTACGCCGTGACCGCCTGACGGCACAGCACCGCCGGCGCCTTGAGGTGCAGGTCCAGCGAGAAGTCCCAGACCTTCAGCCACTCGTCGAGCGAGGCGTCCAGCGGAGCGGGCGGGTAGGCGCCGGCGTTGTTGACCAGGACGTCGATCCGGCCCTTGACCGCCCAGGCGTCGTTCCAGAGCTGCTCGGCCGCGGCGAGGTCGGTCAGGTCGGCGACCAGCGGGGTGGCGCTCTCGCCGAGTTCCTCGGTCAGTGCGGCCAGCGCGGGCTCGACGAGGTCGTGGATCAGGACGTGCCCGCCCTGCGCGGCCATCGTCCGGGCGGTCGCCGACCCGATCCCGCCGCCCGCACCGGTGATCAGAACTACTTTTCCTTCGAGATTGCCCACCGAGAACACCTCACGTCTTCGAGTTCGTAAGGCCCAGCGTCTCACAAATCTTACACTGGAGATGCATAGTATTCCTATGTAATATGAAGAGGTGATCGCATCCGACCTCTCCAAGCTCGGCGTCGACCTGGTGGTGGCGTCGGCCCGGTTGACCCGTCTGGCCAGCCGGGACGTGAGCGCGCTGCCGCACGCGGCGATGCGCCTGCTCGGCCGGCTCGACGAGCTCGGGCCGACCCGGATCAGCGAGCTCGCCAAGGCCGACCGCTGCTCGCAGCCGACGATGTCGACGCTGGTGCAGCGCCAGGAGGAGAGCGGGTGGGTCCGGCGTGAGCCCGACCCGGCCGACTCCCGGGCCAGCCTGATCAGCCTCACCGACGCCGGGCTGGCCGAGCTCGACCGCGCCCGCCGCGAAGCCGGTACGGCCGTCGCCCACCGGCTGGTTCAGCTCCCGGCCGAAGACCTCACCACTCTGGAGGCCGCGGTCACCGTCCTGCAGAAGATCCTCACCCTCGAACCATTGGAGGAACACCCCCGGTGAGCAGCACCAGCAGCTCCTTCCTCAAGCAACCCAAGTCCGTCTGGGCCGTCGCCTTCGCCTGCGTGATCGCGTTCATGGGCATCGGCCTGGTCGACCCGATCCTCAAGCCGATCGCCGAGCAGCTGCACGCCAGCCCGTCGCAGGTGTCGCTGCTGTTCACCAGCTACATGGCCGTGATCGGCGTCGCGATGCTGATCACCGGCGCGGTCTCCAGCCGGATCGGCGCGAAGCGCACTCTGCTGATCGGTCTCGCGATCATCGTGGTGTTCAGCGCGCTGGCCGGCCTGTCCAACTCGATCGGCGCCATCGTCGCCTTCCGGGCCGGTTGGGGCCTGGGCAACGCGTTGTTCATCGCGACGGCTCTGGCCACCATCGTGAACTCCGCGGCCGGCTCGGTCGCCGAGGCGATCATCCTGTACGAGGCGGCGCTCGGCGTCGGCATCGCGGCCGGCCCGCTGGTCGGCGGTGAGCTCGGCACGATCTCCTGGCGCGGGCCGTTCTTCGGCGTCGCCGTGCTGATGACGATCGCGCTCGCCGCGACCGCGTTCCTGCTGCCCGCCTCACCGCCGGCTCCGCGCCGGACGTCGATCCTCGAACCGCTGAAGGCGTTGCGGCACCGGTCGCTGGCCACCGTCGCGGTGACCGCGCTGCTCTACAACTTCGGCTTCTTCACCCTGCTGGCGTTCACCCCGTTCCCGCTGGCGATGTCGGCCCGGCAGATCGGCCTGATCTTCTTCGGCTGGGGCATCGGGCTGGCGGTCACCTCGGTCTTCGCGGCGCCCTGGCTGCAGCGCCACTTCGGCACGCTGCCCGTGGTGATGGCTTCGCTGCTGCTGTTCGCCGCCGACCTGGCCGTGATGGGCGCCTACGCCCACCACCCGCACGTACTGGCCGCCGGGGTGATCGTGGCCGGCCTGTTCCTCGGCGTGAACAACACACTGATCACCGAGGCGGTGATGGGCGCGGCTCCGGTGGAGCGCGGTACGGCGTCGGCGGCGTACAGCTTCGTCCGCTTCTCCGGCGGCGCGGTCGCGCCCTGGCTGGCCGGCAAGCTCGGCGAGGAAGTCAACGTCCAGCTTCCGTTCTACGTCGGCGCTTTCGCCGTGATGCTCGCCGTCGGCGCCCTGGCCACCGGCTGGAAGCCGCTCGCCCACCTGCGCATCCCGTCGGCGCACTCCCGGCCCGAGGCCGAAGCAATCACCGTCGCCGACGCCTGAGCGTCACTCGCGACCGCCGAGGACCACGACCGGACTGAACCTGGTCGTGGTCCAGGCGGTGATCGCCGCCGTACCGCCGACGACGGCGAGCGAACCGGCCAGGATGATCCCGAGCAGCCGCCACGGTACGGCGACCACCACGACGCCGAACATCTGCGCGGTCCCGGCGGCGATCCCCGCCATCGCGGCGCCCGCGACGACACTGCCCAGCAGGACGCCGACCACGACCACCGTCAGCGACTCGACCGTCGCGATCCCGACCACCTGCCGGCGCGTCAGCCCGGCCATCCGCGCCAGTGCGAACTCGCGCCGCCGTTCGGCCGCCGCCATCACCACGGCGTTGACCACGGCCACGGCCGCGTAGACCCCTGCCAGTCCCATCAGCACCACGAAGATCCCGGTGTCGTCCCGCTGCTCGACGGCCGCGTTGTCCTCGGCCCACTCCTTCACCGTCCGCACCTCGCCCCCGAACGCCTTCGCGTCGGCGCCCGGCTCCAACGTGACGAGCGTCTCCGTCGTTCCGTCCATTCCGTCGGTCAACGCCTTCGGCACGAAGAAGTTCTCCGTCACGTCCAGCGTCTCCGGCATGATCGCGACCACCTTCAGCTGGTGGCGTTTGCCGCCGATCGTCGCCGTCAGCGTCTCCCCGAGCCTGTACCCCTCGACCGCCATCCCCGGCCCGATCGCGATCGTTGCTCCCGACAACTTGTCCAGCGATCCCTTCCGGGGCCGCAGCTCATGTGTGCGCTGGTACCCGACCGGATCGATCCCGATCGCCTCCGAGTACCTCGTCCGCTTCTTCTTTCCGACGATCGTCACCGGCACGGTCGTCTGCTCCGACACCGCCGCGATCCCCTCACCCGGCTCGACCGACCCCTCGACCACCAGATCCGCCGAGATCAGCTGCCGCTGCTCCTCCCCCACCGCCTTGGCCAGCGACCCGAACACTCCCCACAGCCCGGCCAGCAGCCCGACCAGCACGATCAGCGGCGCCGCGGTCGCGGCACTTCGCCGTACGGCGTGCAGGACGCCGGCCTTCGCGAGATCGGTGACCACGGACCCCCGCAGCACCAGCGCCGGCAGCCGACCGGCGACCGGTACGACGACCGGGCTCAGCTGGCTCAGCGCGACCGACCCGCTGATCATCACCACCAGCGCGATCAGCAACCCGGCCACGAAGTCCCGCGAGGCCTGCGCGGCGATCACCATCACCACCGTGAACGCGGCCGACGACAGTCCCCAGAACCACCGCCACCCGGTCATCGCCGGCATCGTCCGCGGCAGGTCCCCGATCGCCTCCAGCGCACTGACCCGCGATGCCCGCCACGCCGCCGCGAACGCGCCGACCACCGCTGTCCCCACGCCGACGAAGGCGGCGACCCACATCGGACCCCAGATCCACGGCGCCTCGAACCACGACGGCAGCATGCCCAGCTCGATCAGCAACGTCGACTGCGCCCACGCCCCGAGCAGCCCGAGCGGCACGCCCAGCACTGTGCCCACCAGACCCAACACGGTTGCCTCAAGCAACAACATCACCCGCAAGCTGCTCCGCTGAGCCCCCACCAGCCGCAACAGCCCGAGCTCCCGCCGCCGCTGCACCACCGCGAACCCGAACGTCGTACTCACGACGAAGACGGTCAGGAAGACGGCCAGCATCACCGACATCCCCAGCAGCGTGGCGGCTCCGGCGTACCCGTCGCGGATCTTCGACCGCTCGAGCCCCGAGAGCCCCGGCGGCAGGGCCGGCGCGTCCGTCGCGGCCATCACCTGCAGGGCGGACTGGATCAGCCCGACCCCGAACGCGACCGCCACCACCGCACCCGCGAACAGGTGCCACCGATCCCGCAACGCCCCCAGCGACATCCTCAGCATGCCTCCAGCCAACCGCGACGGCGGCCGCCTGACCCGGGCCCTCGAGCCCGATCCGGGGTAACGCCTGCGCTACCTCAGGTACACCAACAGGGCAGCCACATCAGCCTGCGCGAACGGCCTCGCCCGGACGAGCGACTGCAGCAGCAGTCCGTCGAGGGCGGCGACCAGCAGGCTCGCCTTCTGGGGGTTGGTGGTGAACGTCCGGGCGATCTCGGTCAGCGGCTGCAGCCATGCGCCGGCCGCCTCTCGCAGCTCCGGCCGTCGGGCGGCGAGCAGGTACAGCTCGTACGCCGCCAGCGTGCGTCCGCGGCGGTACACCAGCAGGTGCTCGACCAGCCGGGCCAGTTCGTCGGCGGGCCGGGCGCCGAGCTCGGTCACCCGTTCGTGCAGCTCGGCGGTGAGGTCCTCGGCGGCGCCGGTCAACGCCGCGACCAACAGGTCGTCGAGCGACGCGAAGTGGTACGTCGTCGAGGCGACCGAAACGCCGGCCTCGGCAGCAACCGCCCGATGACTCACGCCGGCGACGCCGGCCCGCTCGACCACCACGAGGGTCGCTCGCAGCAGCTCGTCCCGTCGCAACGCACCCCGCACCCGACGCCCGTCGCTCCGGCTCGGCGCCCGGCGATCGCGGCCGCCCTCACTCCCCGTCACAACGCCGCTGACCTGCACAAACAGCAAACTATCAAGACAGACGTACTGATTGTTTTTGCCCCCGGGAATCGCGAGATCCGGGCTGTCGAAGCGCTTAGGCTCGGATCCCGTGACCTCGACTCTCAGCACCGCGATGCGGCGAGCGCTCAAGCGCGCGGACGACGGCAAGACCCTGGACCAGGCCGAGGTGGAGGTGCTGCTGACGGCCTCCGGCGAGGCGCTGGACAAGCTGATGGCGACCGCCGGCCGGGTCCGCGACCAGGGTCTCGAGGACGCCGGTCGCAGCGGGATCGTCACCTACTCCAAGAAGGTCTTCATCCCGCTCACCCGGCTGTGCCGCGACCGGTGCCACTACTGCACCTTCGCCACCACGCCGGGTCGCGTCGAGTCGCCGTACCTGAGCCCGGACGAGGTGCTGGAGATCGCCCGCCAGGGCGCGGCCCTGGGCTGCAAGGAAGCGCTGTTCACGCTCGGCGACGCGCCCGAGGACCGCTGGGACGCCGCCAAGCAGTGGCTGGACGAGGCGGGCTACGACAGCACCCTCGACTACGTCCGCGCGATGGCGATCCGGGTCCTGGAGGAGACCGGCCTGCTCCCGCACCTGAACCCGGGCGTCATGTCCTGGCAGGACCTGCAGCGGCTTAAGCCGGTCGCGCCGAGCATGGGCATGATGCTCGAGACGACCTCGCGCCGGCTGTTCGAGGAGAAGGGCCAGCCGCACTTCGGCTCGCCCGACAAGGACCCGTCGGTCCGGCTGCGCGTGCTCGAGGACGCCGGCCGCTCGAACGTGCCGTTCACCACCGGCCTGCTGATCGGGATCGGCGAGACGATCGAGGAGCGCGCCGACTCGGTGTTCGCGCTGCGCCGCGTCGCCCGTCAGTACGGCGGGATCCAGGAAGTCATCATCCAGGGCTTCCGGGTGAAGCCGGACACCGCGATGCGCAACGACGAGGACGTCCCGCTGCACGAGTGGCTGGCCGCGATCGCGGTGACCCGGATCGTGCTCGGCCCGCGGGCCCGCGTCCAGGCCCCGCCGAACCTGGTCGACCTCGACGAGGCCAAGCTGCTGCTCGCCGCGGGCATCGACGACTTCGGCGGTGTCTCGCCGCTGACCCCCGACCACGTGAACCCCGAACGCCCCTGGCCGCACCTGGACGACCTGGCGAAGCTGACCGCCGACGCCGGCTTCACGTTGCGCGAGCGGCTGACCGCCCACCCGGAGTACCTGCGCGAGCCTTGGCTCGACCCGCGGCTGATCTCGCACGTCGAGGCGCTCGTCGACCCGGCGACCGGCCTGGCGAACGAGGCCGCGATGCCGAAGGGCCTGCCCTGGCAGGAGCCCGACGGCGGCTGGGACTCGGTCGGGCGGACCGATCTGCACACCGCGATCGACACGGAAGGACGGCGTACGGAGACGCGGTCGGACTTCGACGCGGCGTACGGCGACTGGGACGTGCTGCGGGAGGACGTGGCCCGGCGCAAGGCTCCGGAGCGGATCGACGGCGACGTGAAGGAAGCGCTCGCGGCCGCCGAGCGTAATCCCGCCGGGCTGTCCGACAGCCAGGCGCTGACGCTGATGACGGCCACCGGTCCGGCGCTCGACCAGCTCGCGAAGATCGCCGACGACCTGCGCAAGGCCGTGGTCGGCGACGACGTGACCTACGTGGTGAACCGGAACATCAACTTCACCAACGTCTGCTACACCGGCTGCCGGTTCTGCGCGTTCGCCCAGCGGCGGACCGACGCGGACGCGTACTCGCTGTCGATGGACGAGGTCGCCCAGCGGGCCGAGGAGGCCTGGGTGATCGGCGCGACCGAGGTCTGCATGCAGGGCGGCATCCACCCGGACCTGCCCGGTACGGCGTACGCGGACCTGGTCCGGGCGGTGAAGGACCGGGTGCCGCAGATGCACGTCCACGCGTACTCGCCGATGGAGATCGTCAACGGCTCGGTGCGCACCGGGCTGTCGATCGAGGAGTTCCTGATCTCGGTCAAGGAGGCCGGGCTGGACAGCATCCCCGGGACGGCGGCCGAGATCCTCGACGACGACGTGCGCTGGATCCTGACCAAGGGGAAGTTGCCGACGGCAAGCTGGATCGAGGTCATCTCGACCGCGCACAAGGTCGGGCTGCCGTCGTCGTCGACGATGATGTACGGCCACGTCGACTCGCCGCACCACTGGGTCCAGCACCTGCGCACGATCGCCGCTGTGCAGGACCAGACCGGTGGTTTCACCGAGTTCGTGCTGCTGCCGTTCATCCACACCAACTCGCCGATCTACCTGGCCGGCGTGGCCCGCCCGGGCCCGACGTACGACGAGAACCGCGCGGTGCACGCGATGGCGCGGATCATGCTGCACGGGCGGATCGACAACATCCAGTGCTCCTGGGTCAAGCTCGGCACCGACGGCTGCGTCGCCGTGCTCAACGGCGGTGTCAACGACATCGGCGGCACGCTGATGGAGGAGACCATCAGCCGGATGGCCGGCTCCAAGCACGGCTCCCGCAAGTCCATCGAGGAGCTCACCGCGATGGCGACGGCCGCGGGCCGACCCGCCCGCCAGCGCACCACGACGTACGGCGAGGTCCCGCAGCGTCCCGCCACGGAGCTCGAGCTGGCCTGATCCCCCACAAACCGGGGACCTTGAACACCAAACGGGGACCTTGAACACCACATAGCGTGTTCAAGGTCCCCGTTTGGTGTTCAAGGTCCCGGAGTCAGCTCGGGTAGGTCTGCGTTTCGGTGGCCTTGAGGGTCGCCCAGAGCGGGCGGCCCGGGGTCAGGGAGAGTTCCGCGACGGCGGCTGGGGTGACGTCGGTGAGGAGATTGGTGGGGGCTGACGAGCCGTCGGCGGGGGCGAGGCGGACGCGGACGGTGTGGGCGTGCTGCTCGACGCTGGTGACGACCACCGGCCAGGTGTTGCGGGGGCTGCCGGTCGGGTGGTCGGGGTAGAGGCTGATCGCCGACGGCGGGAAGGCGACGTGGACCGGGCCGGTGGCCGGGGTGGCGATGGTGACCTTGCCGCCGTCGGTCAGCTGGACCGTGGTGCCGTCCGCGGTGCCTCGGTAGAGGTTGAGGCCGACCAACTGAGCCACGTAGTCGGTGCGAGGACGGTGGGCGACCTCGCTCGGGCTGCCCTGCTGGACGACCTCGCCGTTCTCGATGATGACGAGCCGGTCGGCGAGGACCATCGCGTCCAGCGGGTCGTGTGTGACCAGGAGGGTGCGGCCCTCGTAGCGGTCGAGGTGCTGGCCCAGTTCGGCGCGGATGTGGAGCGTGGTGCCCGCGTCCAGGGCGGACAACGGTTCGTCCAGGAGGAGCAACTCGGGCTGCGTGGCGAGGGCCCGGGCGAGAGCGACGCGTTGGGCCTGGCCGCCGGACAGCGATCGCGGGCGGGACTTGGCCTGGTCGGTCAGGCCGACGGTGTCGAGCCATTGGGCGGCTTCGGCGCGGGCCGTGCGCTTGTCGACGCCGCGGGCTCGCAGGCCGAAGGCGACGTTCTCCAGGGCGCTCAGGTGGTTGAAGAGCAGGTAGTCCTGGAACACAACGCCGATCGGGCGCTGGTCGGCGGACAGGAAGGTCCGCGGCGGCTCGTCCCACACCGTGCCGTCGAGGCTGATCCGCCCGCCGTCGACGGGCAGCAGGCCGGCGATCGCGCGCAGGGCCGTGGTCTTGCCGGCGCCGTTCGGGCCGAGGACGGCGACGACCTCGCCGGGCTCGACGGTCAGGTCCAGCGTCAGTTCGAAGCCGGGATCGGCGGCGACCTGGCGCGGGCGGCCGGTACGGCGTACGTGCAGGTCCGCGTGCAGCGTCATCGCAGACCACTGATCCAGCGCTCGCGCAGGCTCGCCAGGACGACGACCGACACGAGCAGCAGCACGATGCTCAGCACGACCGCGACGTCGGGGTCGGTCTCCAGCGCAAGGTAGACGGCCAGCGGCATCGTCGTCGTACGGCCCGGGAAGTTGCCCGCGAAGGTGATGGTGGCGCCGAACTCGCCGAGCGCGCGGGCCCAGCACAGGACGGCGCCGGCGACGATGCCCGGCGCGATGGACGGCAGCGTGACGCGGCGGAAGGTCAGCCAGCGTCCGGCCCCCAGGGTGGCGGCGGCCTCTTCGTAGCGCGGATCGGCCGCGCGGAGGGCGCCTTCGACGGAGATCACCAGGAACGGCATCGCGACGAACGCCTCGGCGACGATCACGCCGGCGGTGGTGAAGGGCAGGCTGAAGCCGAACCAGAGATCCAGCCGCTCACCGATCAGTCCACGGCGGCCGAGGACGAGCAGCAAGGCGACCCCGCCGACGACGGGCGGCAGGACCAGCGGAACCGTTACGAGGGCGCGCAGGAGTCCGCGGCCCGGCAGGTCGGCGCGGGCGAGGAGCCAGGCCAGCGGGATGCCGAGGACGAGGCAGATGACGGTGGCGACGCTCGCGCACAGCAAGGACAGCCGAAGAGCCTGGCCGACCTCGGCGCTGAACAGCCGGGACGGGAGCGTCGACCAGGGCGCCTCGGCGAGCAGGCCGATCAAAGGGACCAGCAGGAAGGCCAGCCCGAGAAGAGCAGGCAGCAGAAGGACGAGCGGCAAGCGGCCACCCGTCCTTCTCCTCCGGCGAGAACTCACGGAGCCTCGAAGCCCGCGGCGGTGAGGACCTTGCGGCCGTCGGCCGACAGCACGAAGTCGACGAACGCCTTGGCACCCTCGGCGTTCGGAGCCTTCGTCAGCGTGGCGATCGGGTACTCGTTGACCGCCTGCGCGGCCTCCGGGAACTCGATCCCCTCGACCTTGTCCTTCGCGGCGAGGACGTCGGTCTTGTAGACCAGCGCGGCGTCGACCTCGCCAAGGCTGACCTTGGTCAGGGCGGCCTTCACGTCCTGCTCCAGGCTGTCCGGCTCCGGCGTGAGCTTTGCCGCGGCGAACACCTTCTGCGCGGCCGCACCGCACGGCACCTGCTCGGCGCACAGCGCGATCTTCCGGTCCTTGTCGGTGAAGTCCTTCAGACCGGTGACCTTGCCCGGATTGCCCTTCGGTACGGCGATCTCCAGGACGTTCTTCGCGAAGGTCGTCGCGGTCCCCTTGTCGGACACCTGGTCCAGGTTCTTCGGGGCGGCCGACGCGAACACGTCGGCCGGCGCACCCTGGTTGATCTGCGTCGCCAGCGCCGAACTGCCGGCGAAGTTGAAGACCACCTTGACGCCGGGGTGCGCGGCCTCGAAGTCCTTGCCGAGCTGGGTGAAGCTGCCGGTCAGCGACGCGGCGGCGAAGACGTTCACGGTGCCGGACAGCGAGCCGCTTCCGGCCGGAGAGTCAGCTTGGGAGCCGCAGCCGGTGAGGGCGAGCGCCACGACCGCGGCCAGCCCGGCACCGACGGTACGGCGTACGGACGCCCTGCCACGACGCAGCATCTAGGACTCCGGGATCTCGACGACGACATGGGTGGACTTGATCGAGGCGACGGCGACCACGCCGGGCTCCAGGCCGAGCTCGTCGGCCGCCTCGCGGCTCATCAGCGAGACGACCCGGAACGGCCCGGCCTGCATCTCGACCTGGGCCATCACGCCGTCCTTCAGGACCCGGGTGACGATCCCGCGCATCCGGTTGCGCGCCGACGCGGCAGTGGTCGTCCCCGGCTCGGGCGACTCCGCGAGCTGCTGGGCGAACGCGGCCAGCTCGCGGCCGTCGACCGCCATCCGCCCACCCTGCTCGGTGACCGGCAACCGTTTCAGGTCGATCCAGCGCCGGACGGTGTCATCGCTGACTCCGAGTAGCGCGGCCGCCTCACTGATCCGCAAATTCGGCATGCACGCCATGTTAGTTCCGAAACTGCGGATCTTTCCGTGCGTTGAGTAGTTTTGGACCATGACCGAACTGCGGGAGTACCTGGACGGGCCGCACAAGGCCGCGCGCGACGTCGTACGGGACGGCCTGGCCTCCCACGCGTCCCTGCTGGACGCCGGACTGCGTCTCTCGAGGGACGAGTACCGCGACGAGGTGCTCAGGACGCTGAAGGAGATCGCCGCGCAGGGGCACCCGTCCCGTGGCTTCCCCAAGGAGTACGGCGGCCAGGGCGACCTCGGCGGGTTCATCGCCGGGTTCGAGACGCTCGCGTTCGGCGACCTGTCGCTGATGGTGAAGGCGGGCGTCCAGTTCGGCCTGTTCGCGGGCGCGATCCTGCACCTGGGCACCGAGCGGCACCACGACCGCTACCTGGCCGACGCGCTGACCGGCGACCTGCTCGGCTGCTTCGCGATGACCGAGACCGGCCACGGCTCGAACGTCCAGTCGCTGGAGACCACCGCGACGTACGACGAGACGACCGGCGAGTTCGTCGTGCACACCCCGACCGCGTCGGCGCGCAAGGACTACATCGGCAACGCGGCCCGGCACGGCCGGCTGGCGGCGGTGTTCGCCCAGCTCGTGGTCGGCGGCCAGACGCACGGCGTGCACTGCCTGCTCGTCCCGATCCGCTCGGACGCCGGCGAGCCGTTGCCCGGCGTGACGCTCAGCGACTGCGGACCGAAGCTCGGCCTGAACGGCGTCGACAACGGGCGGATCGTCTTCGACCAGGTTCGCGTGCCGCGCGAGGCGCTGCTGGACCGGTACGCGCAGGTGGATGCCGACGGCACCTACCGCAGCGAGATCGAGAACCCGGACCGGCGCTTCTTCACGATGCTCGGCACGCTGGTCCAGGGCCGGGTCTCGGTCGGCGGCGCCGCGATCAACGCGAGCAAGGTCGCGATGACGATCGCGATCCGGTACGCCGCCCAGCGCCGCCAGTTCGGTGCGCCGGGAAGTCCGGAGGAGGCGCTGCTGCTCGACTACCGGATGCACCAGCGCCGGCTGCTGCCGCTGCTGGCCCGGACCTACGCGCTGCACTTCGCGCAGGCCGAGCTCGTCGACAACTTCGCCCGGATCTTCGGCGCCGACGACGGCGCGCCCCGGGACGACAGCGACGGACGCGGTGGCGGCACCGGCGGCACCGAGCACGACCGGCGGGCCCTGGAGGCCCAGGCGGCCGGCACGAAAGCACTCGGGACCTGGCACGCGACCGAGGCGATCCAGATGTGCCGCGAGGCGTGCGGCGGCGCGGGCTACCTGGCCGAGAACCGGCTGTCGGCGCTGAAGGCCGACACCGACGTGTTCACCACCTTCGAGGGCGACAACACCGTCCTGCTGCAACTGGTCGCGAAGGGCCTGCTGACCGACTACCGGCGCTCGTTCGGCGAGCTCGACCCGCTGGGGACGGCGCGGTTCGTCGCCGCCCAGGCCGTCGAGATCGCGGTCGAGAAGACCGCGCTGCGCGGACTGGTCGAGCGACTGCGCGACGTCGTACCGAACCGGTCCGACTCCGCCGACCCGGACGCCGGGCTGCGGGACGACGACTACCACGCAGGACTGCTGCGGTTCCGCGAGCAGCACATGCTGGCCGGGGTCGCACGCCGGCTGAAGGCGGGCATCGACGCCGGGGACGAGGCGTTCGAGGTGTTCAACCGGTGCCAGGACCACGTGATCGCGGCCGGGCGGGCGCACGTCGAGAGGGTCGTGCTGGAGGCGTTCCAGCACGCCGTCCAGGCGGCGCCGGAGGGTGAGACGCGGGACCGGCTGAAGGAGCTGTACGACCTGCACGCGCTCGCGACGATCGAGAACGACCGGGCCTGGTTCCTGGAGCACGGGCGGCTGTCCGGCCCGCGCTCGAAGGCGATCACGGCGCTGGTGAACGAGTTGTGCGGGCGGATCCGGGGGTACGCGACCGACCTCGTGGACGCGTTCGGCGTACCGGGCGCGGCGGTCGACGTACCGATGGTTGTACGGTCGCAGCATGAGTGAGCCGCTTGAGCCCGCCTCGGCCGCCGAGGCCGCCCGCGAACTTGCCAAGGTGCTGCTGGCCCAGGCCGACGCCCTCGACCTGCACGACCTGCGGGCCACCACGGCGATCGAGAACGTCCGGGTGCAGTCCCGGGTGCTCGCCGACGCCGTGCACGAACGCGGCTGGGGTGACATCTTCCTGGGGATCGACTCCTACGACCCCGACGAGCTGGACGACGTCCCGCTCGGGCCGGACGACTTCGACGACCCCGCGGACTACCGCGAGCTGGTCGAGGGGGTCGCGGAGATGGACGAGCCGATGGTCCCGGAGAACGGGCTGCGGCTCAGCTACCAGGCCCGCTACGACTTCGTGGTGACCGATCCGGAGGCGTTCGTCGCCTACGTGCGCAGCCGCGCCGACGAGGCCCAGAACGACGACGTGATCGACGACATCGAGGACGCCCGGTCGGCGTTCGAGCTGCTCGGCTACCTGGACGGCCTCGGCTCCAAGGACTACGACACGGTCGGACTGAGCCCGGCCGGCGGCGAGGAGTCGCACAAGGTCGTCGAGTTCTCGCTGTGGGACATGGACCCCACGCGGCGCGACGACACCTACCCGTACTGAGCCGGTCCTGAGCCGGATCGCCTTCCTGCACGGCGATCCGGGCCGGACCGGTAATCAAGCACGCAAGCTTTTTACTTGTTGCGGCAGGCAACATCGGTACACTCGGTGACGAGTTGTATACATTCCGTCGCCTTCTGAAAAGCCAATGCAAATGTTTGATGCCGAGGATGGCCCCGCTCCGGGCTCGCGTGACAACGTTCAGTTGTCGGCGACGGACGGGTCGCCGGCACAGGCTCTTGGTGGAACCGCCGAACTCCCGTCCGCGACCGGACTGTACCTCCCCTGCCGGCCGCGGAAACGAGTTCAGGACCACCTTCCTTCGGGCCGAACGCCCTCTCGGGGCAGAGCAAGACGCCGGTCGTGCCACACAGGGCGCCGGTCGCCAGTGAGGTGGTGACCGACGCCCGGCACGGCCGGCGTTTTCTTGTCCCGGTGGTACCGGTGCGACTGGGGACCGGTACCACCGGGCCGAGCTCCCGGCTTGTTGCCTGACGCAACGGTGCGGACGACGGATACTGGGACGGACCGGGTCGTCGTCGGAGGGGGAACGTCGTGAGCGTGCCGAGTACCGGCTGGCGGGAGGTCGTCGGGGTCGACGAGGAGGAGCGCCACCGGCGGCAGGCGGAGCTGTTCGTCGCGCTGCAGGCCCGGAAGTCGGCCAGGTACGGGGACGGCCGGGCGTTGCACCGCAAGCAGGTGGCGGCACTGCGGGCGACGTTGACGGTTCCGGGAGACCTGCCGGAGTACGCGCGCCAGGGATTGTTCCGGGTGCCGGAGAAGTACGACGTGTGGGTGCGGCTGTCGAACGGCGGGTTCAACCGCGCGGCGGACGTCGTACCGGACATTCGCGGGTTCTCGCTGAAGGTGCTGGGCGTGAGTGGACCGTCAGCGCTCGGCGGGGAGGCGGTGAGCCAGGACTTCGCGCTGATCAACCACGAGCGGTTCAGCTCGGCGACCAGCGAGGAGTTCAGCACGATCGTCGCCACCGCCAGTCAGACCAAGGGGCAGCTGCTCGGCTCGCTGATCAGGAAGCCGTCGCTGCTCCCGCGGCTCAAGGCGGTCGCGACCGCACTCAAGGAGCCGTTCTCGGGCTTCGCGACGCAGGACTTCTTCAGCGCCGCCCCGATCGCCTTCGGCCCGTACGCCGTCCGCGTACGGCTCCGCGCTCTGGCCGGCTACCCCAACCCGGGCGCCGACGACTGGGCCGCGGACGTCTACGACCGGCTGGCGAGCGACCCGCTCGACTACGACGTCCAGGTGCAGTTCTTCGTCGACGAGCAGCGCACCCCGATCGAGGACGCCTCGGTCACCTGGGACGCGCCGTACGAGACCGTCGGCCGGCTGACGATCGGGCGGCACAAGCCGGACCAGGCGTTCGCCGAGGAGGTCGAGGCGGCGGTCTTCGACCCGTGGAACGCGAAGGCCGAGCACCGCCCGCTGGGTGAGGTGATGCGGGCGCGGAAGGTCGCGTACTTCGCCAGCCAGCAACACCGCAATGCGACCTAGACAGGTCTCACGATCAAATCCACGTGAAGTTACGCCCTGTTACCTGGTTGCCACGTATCGACATGATGTAACAGCGCTTTCCCCGCTCAAAGTGACGTCGGGATCACGAAGAGTGTTTACTTACTCACTCGTAGCACATGAGTTCTTCACAGTCGACTGATGACGTCATGCACTACGCCGACCCCTCTCCGGCCGCCCAAGATTCTCCGGGGCAACCACGAGAGAGGGGGATCGAATCGCCATGGAAAGTTACGAGCTGTACTGCTTGGCCGACCGGCGTTTCTACGACTCTCCCTCCACCGTCGAAGGTCAGCCCGACTTCGCGCTCGCCTCCCGGGACGTCCCGGCCGGCTGGGAGCACGTCGTCGGCGAGATGTGGATGCACTACGCGCCGAGCGGCCTGGAGCTGCCGGCCCAGGGCTGGAAGATCCACGTCTCGGCCGGCCTCGCCGACGCCGAGCGGACGCTCGCGATCGTCTGGGACTACTGCGTCCCGCGCGGCATCGCGTTCAAGTTCCTGCGCAACGAGCCGGTCCTGGTGATGGTCAACTCGAAGTCCGCCCCGCGCGGTTCGAGCGGCAAGCTGGTCACCGTCTACCCGACCGACGAGGCGCAGCTCGAGCTGGTGCTCAAGGAGCTCGACGACCTGCTCGACGGCGTCCAGGGCCCGTACATCCTGAGCGACCTCCGGTACGCCGAGGGCCCGCTGTTCGTCCGGTACGGCGCCTTCGTCAGCCGCTACACCCTCGACCCGGCCGGTGAACGCGTCCTGGCGCTCGAGGACGACCGCGGCCGGCTCGTCCCGGACCACCGCAGCCCGACCTTCAGCACCCCGCCGTGGATCACGCTGCCGTCGTTCCTGCAGACCCATCTCGACGCCCGCAACGCGGTCACCACCAACGACCTCGCGTACACGATCGACGGCGTCATCCAGTTCTCCAACGGTGGCGGCGTCTACCTCGGCCACCACACCGAGACCCAGGCCCAGGTCGTGCTCAAGGAAGGCCGGCCGTACGCCGGGCTGGACATGTCCGGCCGCGACGCGGTCGCCCGGATCGGTCACGAGCGCGACATCCTGCAGCGCCTCGAAGGCCTCGACGTCGTCCCCCGGGTGCACGACTACTTCACCCTCGGCGACCACCACTTCCTGGTCCAGGAGTTCGTCGACGCGAACCCGCTCCAGCGCGAACTGGTCCGTCGCTACCCACTGACCCGCCCGGACGCTTCCGAGGCCGAGCTCACCGAGTACGCCGCGTGGGCGACCAAGATGGTCGACGACGTCCAGCGCGCGGTCGGCGAGCTGCACGGCCGCGGCGTCGTCTTCTGCGACCTGCACCCGGACAACGTGCTGCTGAGCACCGGCGACCGTCTCGTCCTGATCGACTTCGAGGTCGCGACGCTGGCCGAGGACCAGGCCCGGTCCGCCCTCGCGCACCCGGGCTACGCGGCGCCTGGCGACCGGCAGGGTCCGGACGTCGACCTGTACGCGTTGGCCTGCATCGCGCTCGGCCTGTTCGCGCCGCAGGCAACGATGTTGCTGCATCTCCATCCTGGCAAGGCTTTCCAGCTCGCCGACCTGATCGCCGAGACCTTCCCGGTGCCCAGGGCAACGCTCGACAGCGCCGTGCGGACCATCGTCGGGCCCGACCTCATCGAGGACCCGGAGATGGCCGCGCTGCCGCTGCCCGGCCGCGCGCCCTGGACCGACGTCCGGGACTCGATCGCGAAGGCGATCGTGGCCGGCGCGACGCCGGAGCGGGACGACCGGCTGTTCCCCGGCGACATCGCGCAGTTCCGCCCCGGCGGCGGGATCAACCTCGCGACCGGCGCGGCCGGCGTGCTCTACGCGCTGGCGAAGACCGGCGCGGGCCGCTTCCCGTCGTACGAGGACTGGCTGCGCGAGCACGCGAGGACCACCGAGATCGGCCCCGGCCTGTACGACGGACTGCACGGTGTCGCGCACGTCCTCGACGAGCTCGGGCACCACCAGGACGCGCTCGACGCGATCGAGCTGACGCTGGCCGACGACTTCGGCAGCCGCGACCTGGGCCTCCATTCCGGCCTGGCCGGCATCGGGCTCAACCTGATGCACTTCGCCGCGGAAGAGCCCGGTCTGAACAGCGCGGCGACACGCGTGCTCGACCTGGTCGCGGATCGGCTCGGCGACGTCAACGACGTACCGGAGCTGAGTGGTGAAGGGAAGCCGCGGGCCGGGCTGATGTACGGCTCGTCCGGTCCGGCGCTGCTCTTCGTCACGGCGTACGAGCGGACCGGCGACACCGGGCTGCTCGACTTCGCCGAGACCGCCCTCCGGCAGGACCTGCGCCGCTGCATCCGTACGCCGGAAGGCATGCTCCAGGTCAACCAGGGCTGGCGCTCGCTGCCCTACCTGGAGGAAGGGTCGGCCGGGATCGCGATGGTCCTCAGCCGCTACCTGCAGCACCGACCGGACGAGGAGCTGGCCGCCGAACTGGCTGCCCTCCGCCTGGTCACCCGCTGCTCCTACTACGTGCAGCCCGGCCTGTTCATGGGTCGCGCCGGACTGCTGCTGGCCGCCGCCGAGCTGGGCGACAGCACCGACGACCTGGTCCGCGGACTCGGCTGGCACGCGCTGCCGTACGAGGGTGGACTGATCTTCCCTGGCAACCAGTTGCTCCGTCTCTCGACGGACCTGGCCACCGGATCCGCCGGCGTCCTGCTGGCCCTGGGAACCGCGCTGCACGAGCGGCCGGTCTCCCTCCCGTTCCTCGGACCTCCCCAGTGGTCCGAGTCTCTGTCCCGACGACTTCCTCCGAAGGAGGTGTAAAACACATGGCACTTCTCGACCTTCAGGGTCTGGAAACCCCGGGCTACGGCCACGGCGGGCACCACCACGGCGGCTCCACGCTGACCGTGCTGGGCTGCGGTTCCCAGCGTCCGAGCAACCTGAGCCTTCTGCTCTGCCACTGATCGGACCCTGCTTCAAGGCTTCCGAAGGCCCGGGGTGGGCGGCAACTCCCACCCCGGGCCGACCTTCGTTCTGTGGAGGCGACCATGGACCATCCGTACGCCGAACGGCTCGCGCTCGTCGAGCAGCTGCACGGGCAGAGCGTCGCCGACCCGTACCGCTGGCTCGAGGACGCGTCGAGCGAGCAGACCCGCCGGTGGCAGGCCGCGCAGGACGAGCTGTGGCTCACGTACGCCGGTTCGCTGTCCACCCGCTACGCGTTCCGCAGCCGCGTGAAGTCCTTGTCCGCGGTCGGTTCCGTCTCCACTCCGGTCTGGCGTGGCGACCGTTGTTTCGTCGTACGCCGTGAGCCGCACCAGGACCATCCCGTACTGAGCGTCGACGGCGTCGAGCTGCTGGACCCCGCGAAGCTCGACCCGAGCGGACTGACCACCCTGGACTCCTGGCAGCCCTCGCCGGACGGGTCGCTGGTCGCCTTCCAGGTCTCGCGCGGCGGCTCCGAGCAGTCCGTTCTGCACGTCCTCGACGTGGCGACCGGCGCACTGGCCGAGGAGCCGATCGACGGTTGCCGCTACTCCCCTGTCGCTTGGCTTCCGGACGGGAAGTCCTTCTACTACGTACGATTCCGCCAGGTCCTGCTCCACACGGTCGGCGGATCGGACCAGCGCGTGCTCGCCGACGAGGCGTCGTACGGGCTGGACCTGAGCGCCGACGGACGCTGGCTGACGATCTCCGCGTCCCGCGGGACCACCAACGATCTCTGGCTCGCGGACCTTCGTGCGGAAGGCGTCCCGCAGCCGGTGCCGGTTGCCGGTGACGCGGTCACGCTGATGTCGGTCGGCCACGACGGGCGCCTGTACGTCGTCACGACGCAGGACGCGCCGACCGGCCGGATCTGCGTCGGCGACCCGGAGAACCCGCTGGTCTGGCACGACTACGTCCCCGCCGATCCGGACGCCCCGCTGAGCAGCCTGGCCGTGCTCGACAAGGTCGTCCTCGTCGGCCGGACCCGCGGCACCATCGGCGAGATCGCCATCCACGACCTGGTCACCGGCCGCCACCTCGGCGACGTCCCGCTGCCCGGGCGCGGCTCGGTCGGCTCGCTGACCACCCGCCCGCTCGGCGGTCACGAGGCCTGGTTCTCCTACACCGACAGCGTCACGCCCGCGGCGATCTACTTGTACGACGCCCTGACCGGCGAGACCACGCTCTGGTCCCCTGCCCCCGGCGCAGCGCCCACCGTCGAGGCGACCGCGACGCCCGTCCCGTTCCAGTCCGCCGACGGCACCGCGCTCGAGTTGCTCGTCATCGCGGGTCCGGGCTCCGGTCCACGGCCCACGATCCTCTACGGGTACGGCGGCTTCGGGCAGTCGCTCACCCCGACGTACTCCGCCTTCGCCCTGGCCTGGGTCGAGGCCGGCGGCGTGTTCGTCACCGCGACCCTGCGCGGTGGCGGCGAACGCGGCCACGACTGGCACCGGGCCGGCATCCTCGATCAGAAGCAGAACGTCATCGACGACTTCCTCGCGGCGGCCGAGCACCTGATCAGCGAAGGCTGGACGACTCCCTCCCAGCTGGCCGCTTGCGGCGAGTCGAACGGCGGCCTCCTGGTCGGCGCCGCCATCACTCAGCGCCCGGACCTCTTCGGCGCGGCTGTCTGCTCGGCCCCGCTGCTCGACATGGTCCGCTACGAACTCACCGGCCTCGGCGCTCGATGGGTGCCGGAGTTCGGCTCGGCCTCGGATCCCGTGCAGCTGAAGACGTTGCTGAGCTATTCGCCGTACCACCAGGTCTCGGCCCGCGACTATCCGGCGGTCCTCTTCACCACCTTCGCCAACGACACCCGCGTCGATCCCTTGCACGCACGGAAGATGTGCGCCGCCCTGCAGCACGTGTCCAGCCATCCGGTCCTGCTCAGGACCGAGGCCGACTCCGGCCATGCCGCGGGTGGGGCGAGCCAGGGGATCGCTCTCGCCGCGGACATGCTCGCCTTCCTCGATCGGCAGCTGCAATGAGCCTGGCGTTCGGCGACGTCGTACGGCACGGCGGCAAGTGGCTGCCGATCATCGCGCTCACCTCCCTGGGCGGCAGCTGCGTCGCGCTCGCTCTCCCGTCGGTTCTCGGCCAGTCTGTCGACGCCATCGTCGCCGGCCACGGCTACGAACGCTGGTTCACCGTCGCCGCCGTACTGGTTGCCACAGGCATCGTTTGCTCCCTGGTCGACGTCTTCGCCGGAACGGCTTCCGTCGCCGGCACGACGGCCTGGCTGCGCCACGGCCTGGTCCAGCACGTCGTCCGCGGCGGCCCCGAGGGCACCCGCAACCACGAGACCGGCGACCTCGTCAGCCGAGTCTCCGGCAACGCCGTCGACGCCGCGCAGGCCGGTCCGGCGCTGGTCAGCGCGTTCGCCGCGATCATCCCGCCGGCCGGCAGCCTGGTGCTGCTCGCTCTGATCGACCCCTGGCTCGCCGCGGCGTTCTTCGGCGGCGTCGTACTGGTCATCGGCGTACTCCTGGTCTTCGCCCGCCGTACGGCGCAGATCAGCCTCGCCTACTCCGAAACCCAAGGGCAGTTGGCCGGACGGCTCACCGAAGCCCTCACCGGCATCCGCACGATCCTCGCCGCCGGCACGACAGCGCGCGAGGAGCGCCGCATCCTCACCCTGCTCCCGGAGCTCCATCGGCACGGCCTGCTCACCTGGAAGGTCCTCGCCCGCTCCGGCGCCCAGGCCGCGATCGTCGGCCCACTCGTCCTTGTCGCCGTTCTGTCCGTCGGCGGTCTGCAACTCGCCGCGGGCCGCATCACCGCCGGCGAGCTCTTCGCCGCCGGCCAGTACGCCGTACTGGGTGCCGGACTCGGCAGCCTCACCGGCGTCATCGGCGAGATCGCCCGCGCCAAAGCCGGTGTCCGCCGCGCGAGCGAGATCTTCGCGATCGAGTCCATGCCGCACGGCACGCTTCCGCTCCCCGCGGGGCCGGGCAACCTGCGCTTCGAAGCCGTCACGGTCGTCGCAGGCGACACCACCCTCCTGTACGACGTCAATCTCGACCTCCCCGGCGGCGCAACCGTCGCGGTGGTCGGCCCGAGCGGCGCCGGGAAGTCCGTGCTCGCCGCCGTCGCCGCGCGGCTGCGCGATCCGTCGTACGGGCAGGTGCTGCTCGACGGCGTACCGCTGCAGGCCGTTCACCGCCGCTCGCTGCGCACGGCGGTCGGCTGCGCCTTCGAGCGCCCGACGCTGGTCGGTACGACGATCGGCGACGCGATCTCGCCGAACCCGCTCAGCACCGTCCGCACGCTGGCCGCGGCCCGCGCGACCCGCGCCCACGACTTCATCAGCCGCCTCCCCCGCGGCTACCGCACTCCGTTGCCTGAAGCCCCTATGTCGGGCGGCGAGCGCCAGCGCCTCGGCCTGGCCCGCGCGTGGTCGGCCAGCCGGCTGCTGGTCCTCGATGACGCCACGTCGAGCCTCGACACCGCGACCGAGATGCAGATCAGCCGCACGCTCACCGAGGACAAGCACCGCCGGACCCGCCTGATCGTCACGCATCGCCCGGCCACCGCGGCCCGCGCCGACCTGGTCGTCTGGCTCGACCACGGCACCGTCCGCGCCACCGCCCGGCACCGCGACCTGTGGCACCTCTCGGAGTACCGCGAGGTCTTCGGATGAAACGCGAACTGTCCTACGGAATCGCCGCGCTCAAGAACCGTTCGGCGCTGAAACTGGCACTCTGGTCGGTCCCGGAGATCCTCCCGACCGCCGTCTACGGCGTCGCCGTCGCCAAAGCCACCGACAGCTTCCTGGCCGGCCACGCCTGGCAGGGCATCGCCTGGCTGGTGGGACTCGTGGCCACCGCCTGCCTCGGCGCCGCCGGATCCCACCAGGTCTACGGCCGCCTCGGCGAACTCGTCGAACCCCTGCGCGACGATCTCGTACGACGAGTCGTCGGCAGCGCTCTCCACACCGGCGACACCGCCGCCGTCGCGCGCCTCAACCGCCAGGTCGAGATCGTCCGCGACACGTTCGCTGGCCTCGTCCTGGTCGTCCGCAGCTTCGCCGTCACGCTCGTCGGCGTCCTGGCCGGTCTGCTCTCCCTCGCTCCGGCGATCGCCGGCTTCGTCGTACCGCCTTTCCTGCTGGGCTTCCTGGCCTCCCTGGCCGTCCTCGGCCTGGCCGCCGACCGGGTGCGCGCGTCCCTCCAGGCCGACGAAGACCTGGCCGCGGCGGCCGGCATGACCTTCAGCGGGGTCCGCGACATCACCTCGACCGGCTCGGAAGAGTTCGCCGAGCACCTGACCGGCCGCCCCATCGAGGCCCAGGCCAACGCCGAACGAGCCCTGGCCCGGGTTGCCGCCCTCCGCACGCTCTGCTTCGCCGTCGGCGGCTGGGCCCCGCTCCTGATCCTCCTGGCCGCCGGCCCCTGGCTGGTCGGCCGCGGGATCTCCACCGGCACGCTGCTCGGCGGTCTCACCTACGTCCTGGTCGGCCTGCAACCCGCCCTGAGCACCGTGATGGGTGCCCTCGGCGACAGCGGCCTCCGGTACGTCGTCACGCTCGGCCGCATCCTTTCGGTGCAGGCACCCGCGGCAACCCGGCGTACGGCAACACCGCTCACCTGCGAGGTGCACACCAGCGGCCTGACCTTCGCCTACGGGCCGGCTGCCGAGCCGGTCATCGAGGACCTCGACCTGGTCGTTGCCGAGGGCGAACACCTCGCGGTCGTCGGCCCGAGCGGCATCGGCAAGTCGACGCTGGCCGGACTGATCTGCGGGATGCTGCAACCGACGGAAGGCCAGGTGCTGCTCGGCGGCGTACCGGCTCATACGGTGTCGGCCGACACCCGGGTGCTGATCCCGCAGGAGGCGTACGTCTTCAGCGCAACCGTCATGGAGAACCTCAACTACCTGCTGCCCGACGCGACGTCGTCGGAGGTCCAGCAGGCGATCGACGCCGTCGGTGCGGGCGCGCTGGTCGACCGCATCGGCGGTCTGCAGGCCGAGGTCAGGCCCAACGAGCTCTCAGCCGGCGAGCGTCAGTTGATCGCCCTCACCCGCGCCTACTTGTCGCCCGCCGCCCTCGTCGTACTGGACGAAGCGACCTGTTTCCTCGATCCCGAGGCGGAGCGTCGCGCCGAGGAGGCGTTCGCGACCCGCGGCGGCACGCTGATCGTGATCGCTCACCGGATCACCTCCGCGCTGCGGGCCCAGAAGATCCTGGTGATGGACGGCAACCGCGCCGCGCTGGGCACGCACACCAGCCTGCTCACCACCTCGCCGCTCTACCAGGAACTCCAGGGTCACTGGCACCCCGCGGAGACCGTCCCGGCACCGCCGAGGTTTCAGATCCAGCCCGCGTCCTGAGCCTTGTTGATGGCCTCGATCCGGCTCCGGGCGCCGGTCTTGGCGAGGATCCGGGACAGGTAGTTCCGGACCGTGCCCGCGCTCAGGCTCAGCGTCCGCGCGACCTCCTGCGCCGTCGCGCCCGTCGTCACCTGCCGCAGCACCTCGCACTCACGATCGGTGAGCGGGTTGTCCCCGGCGCGCAGCGCCGCGACGGCCAGCCGGACGTCGACCACCGGCAGCCCCTTCGCCACGTCGCGGACGGCCTCGACGAACTGCTCGGTCGTCGCGTCGGTCGCGATCAGCCCGATCCGCGGGGCCTGCTTGACCAGGCCCATGCTGGTCGCGGCGATCGCCTCGTGGTCGACCAGCACCAGCACTCCACGCCCGGTGAGCTTGCGGCACAGGTCCTCGATCCCGACCTTGCCGGGCAGTTGTGGATCCAGCACCACGACGTGGGGACGCAGCCGGACCGCGCCCAGGACGTCGTCGGACCGGTCGAGCTCGGCCAGCACGTCGAAGTCGGACTCCCTGGACAGCACCGCGGCCAGTGCTCCACGCACCAACGTGCCGCGGTGGCCGAGTACCACTCGGATCACCGCACGCCCCCATCAATCGTTTGCCTCAGCTCCGAGCCCTCCCGGCCCGTGACTCGAACAACGAGCGAGTCGCGGCGATGACACGCACAGATCTTCACTTTCGGTCCCGCGCGGCGCTCCGGAACCACGCTGCGGAACGTCGGCGAGCACCCCGGAAACCGTTCTGTTGTTGGACTTTCGGTACCTCAGGAGCAGAAAAAATCGGGGCAGATTCCCGGACAGCCCTTGCGTTCGGCGCCGCGGTCACGCACGATGGCTCGGTCGCGTCGTTATCTCGACGTGACCATTCGGACGCTGTCCCGTGACCGAACGGGGTCGTCCGGGTGCTTGTCCCCTGCACCCCCGGAAGGGAGTGGTACCTCACCAGACTGTGGAGCCCGGTACGGCGCCGGCAGTGACCGGCGGCCGACGATCCGAGCCTCACGCACGGGTGACGACCACCATCGTCTCGCCGGCTGCCCCGCACTTGCGGCCCGCGAGATTCTCGGGGAAGTGCGCACGCGGCTGAATCGGCCGGGCTGGAGTAGTTCACCATGCCCAGCTCATGAGGAGCAGATTCTGATGTCCAAAGCTCGACATGCCCGACCCCGGCGAAGTACCCGCCGGATCGCCCGCACGCTGTCCGTCGCCGGTCTCGGCGTCGGTATCACCGCGGCCGGCGCCGGTGCCGCCTTCGCGGCCGACTACAAGGTGAAGGCCGGGGACACCCTCTCCGAGATCGCGCAGGCCAACGGCGCCGACTGGCACCAGCTGGCCAAGCTGAACAATCTCGACAACCCGGACCTGATCCTGATCGGCCAGACCCTCAAGCTCGACGGCGCGCCCAAGGCCACCGTCAGCGAGCGCCGGTCCAAGGCCAAGCCCTCGACCGAACGGTCGGAGCGGAGGAAGCCCGCCGCCAAGTCCGAGCGCAAGACCCGGACCACGCGGTCGGAGACCCGCAAGTCGAGCGGATCGACGAGTGTGTCGATGAGCGCGGCCTGGCGCAAGGTCGCGCAGTGCGAGTCGGGCGGCAACCCGCGGGCGGTGAACCCGTCGGGCAAGTACCACGGTCTGTTCCAGTTCGACCGCCAGACCTGGCGCAGCGTCGGTGGTTCCGGCGTCGCCTCCCAGGCCTCGGCCGCCGAGCAGCTGATGCGCGCCAAGAAGCTGTACGCCCAGCGGGGCGCGTCGCCGTGGCCGGTCTGCGGCCGCTTCCTGCGCTGACCCCCTCGGTCCTCAGGCTGTACGACGAACGGTGGTGCCGATCGCGGATCGGCACCACCGTTTCTCGTGGTTCAGCGGGAGAGCACGAGCATCTCGTCGGCGCCGACCTGGAACTCGTACGGCACCTTCCGGATCTCGGCCCGGACGCCGTCCAGCTCCTCCAGCAGCTCGGGCAGGTACTCCACCGGCTCGCCCGCCCCCTGCTTCACCAGCGGAAAGATCCGCACCTCCGACCGGGAGACCCGGATCAGCTCGTTCAGCGCCGCGAGGTGCCACGCGCGGTCGTACTTCTCGGCCCACGTGAACAGCAGGTGCGAGCTCAGCACGAGCTCGAACCGCTGGTCCGGGAACGGCAGCTCGGGCAGGCTGCCCGGCACGTACCGGTCGGGTGCCTCGGAGACGTCGGTCAGGAACCGGTCGGCCGCGTCGATCCGCAGCTCGTCGCGGCGCTCGGGCGACCCGTACCAGTGCCAGACGAAGCTCGCCGCGTGATGGTCGACGATCCCGGACCCGGCCGGCAGGCTGCGCCGTACGGTGTCCACCAGCTCGGACGCCGGCAGCTCGTACGCCGGGTCGACCGCGACGGCGTCGACGCCCCGGGCGGCCGCTTCGGCGGTGAACCCGGCACCGCCGGCGCAGCAGTCGAGCACGGACTCGGGGAGTTCGGTCAGATCGAACATCGCCTCGTACTCGGCGTACGAGCGTGATGTCACCAGCACGGGTCTACCTCTCGACGGCGGTCCTGTTCAGCCGGCGGTCGAGCAGCATCGCCCCGAACGCCAGAGCCAGGAACAGTAGCGCGACCAGCAGACAGTTCAGCAACACCTTTGCGTAGCCGAGATCGTCGGCGTCGACGAACGGGTACGGCCAGAAACCGACCGCCGCGCCGCGGATCAGCGTGAACACCAGCCAGGCCAGCGGGAACGCGATCGACCAGGCGACCACCCGCCGGTCGGTCCGCCCGCGCGGCCCGAACACGAGCCAGCCGAGCACGCCGAGGATCGGCGTCACGGTGTGCAGCAGGAGGTTGGTGACAGCTGCCCAGCCGGTCAGTTCGTCCAGCCCGGCCAGGGCGATGTGGTAGACGATGCCCGTCACCGCGATGCAGAGCAGGCCGTTCAGCCGCAGCGTCCGGAACAGCAGCGAGTCGCGGTCCGGCGTGAGGGCCAGCAGCAGCGTCGTACCGCCGAGCAGGAGGTTGGACTGGATGGTGAAGTAGGCGAAGACGTTGAAGACCCGGTCCGGGTTGTCCGGGAAGAACCCTTCGGTGCCGTTCGCCGTCACCAGCAACTGGATCACGATCCCGGCGAGCACCACGAACGCCGTGACCGCATGGAAGATTCTCGAGGTGGAGGTCCGCCCCGCACCGGACGTCGTCATGACCGAAATGTACGGTGCCGGCGGCGTTCTCGGGGGGATGTCAGGCGTTGATCCTGCGCCGCGGTTCGGTCTCGGCGTCTGCTGTCACCCCGCCGGAGTAGCTGAACGACACGATCCCGTCGATCACCAGCACGATCGTCCAGGCCCACGCCGGGCCGAGCAGCGCGTCGTACCCGCGCCCGGACAGCAGGCCGAGGCCGAGCATCACGCCGCTGCCCACGACGTACGCGACGACGTGCCGGTACCAGCCCTGACGCTCGAAGCGCGCCTTCTCGCGGGTGCCCTTCTTCGGCTTGTCCGGCCGGGGTCCACCGGCCAGCTTGTACGCCGCCCAGCCGTCGGCCCACTGGAGCGTGCGATGCCCGAACCCGACACTGGCGCCGATGAAGATCGCGGCCAGCGAGTGCTTGAACGACGGCTCCCCGCCGGACCGGATGTCGATCACGCTCGCGCCCAGCATCACGACGTCGACCAGCGGCACGGCGACGAGGAAGGCCATGCCCAGCTTGGGCAGACGCAGCAGGTAGCGCGTCCCGAGGCCGGCCGCGAGCAGGACCCAGAAGCCGATCTCACAGGCGGCGATCACAGCGAGCAGCACGATCTTCCCCTCCGTTATTTGGCACGGCTGTATTTTTACCTGGCTCGACCATAACACAGGTGTGCTAAAAAGGGTCATGCCGAAAATCGTCGACCACGAGGCCCGCCGCGAGGAGATCGCCCAGGCGCTGTGGCGGGTGGTCCGCCGGGACGGGATGCGGGCCGCGTCGGTCCGGACGGTGGCCGCCGAGGCCGGCTGGTCCGCCGGCGCCGTGCGTTACTACTTCCCCGACCAGGACGGCCTGGTCAGCTTCGCGATGGACCTGGTCGCCCAGCGCGTGCGCGCGCGGGTCTCCCAGCTCGAGCCGACCGGTACGCCGGTCGAGATCGCGCTGCGCTACCTCGAAGAAGTGATCCCGCTCGATCCAGAACGGCTGGCCGAGTTCGACGTCTGGCTGTCGTTCACCGCGCAGGCGCAGGCCGAGAGCGGCGCGGGTGGTCTGCGCAAGCTCCTCGGTCCGGTCAACGAAGGACTGCGCGGGCTGTGCAACTCGCTGCTGACCCACCTGTCCGAGGCCGGCCGGCTGCGGCCCGATCTGGACCTCGACCTGGAGACCGAGCGGCTGCACGCGCTGATCGACGGGATCTCCTTGCACGTGACGATCCAGCCCGATGTGACCACCGCCGAACGGGTCCGGGAAGTGCTGGCGGCACACGTCCTGTCACTGCAGCCCTGACGGCCGTCTCACCTGCTGGCAGACTCCGGACAACCAGTGGGCGAGACCTGACGAAACCCTTGTCCCGCGTGGCACCATCCACCCTATGCAGACCGAGGGGGTGATCGTCGTCAGCGGAATCATGGCGGCGGGAAAATCGACGGTCTCGCAACTGCTGGCCGAACGCTTCCAGTACGGCGTGCACCTGCGCGGCGAGGTGTTCCGCCGGATGATCGTCAGCGGCCAGGCCTCGGCCGAGGCGGACGACGGCGAAGAGGCGCAGAAACAGCTGAAACTGCGGTACCGGCTGGCCTGTCAGGCCGCCGACGGCTACGCGCAGGCCGGCTTCACCGTCGTACTGCAGGACGTGGTGATCGGTGAACTGCTCCGCGAGTTCCTGGAGAACATCCAGAGCCGGCCGCGCTACCTCGTCGTCCTGACTCCGCGGCCGGAGGTGATCTCCGACCGCCTCGGCGGGTTGTCGGTCGACGAGCTCGACTACGAGCTGCACGCGTTCAGCCCGCGGCGCGGGTTGTGGCTGGACAACTCCGACCTCACGCCGAACGAGACGGTGGACGCGATCCTCGGGCGGCTCGACGAAGCGCGGTTCGACTAGTCGCCGTCGTTACCGGAGCGTAAGTTGGCGGGATGGCAGCCACCGTGCGCAGGACCTCGTGCAACTTGTGTGAAGCCATCTGCGGTGTGCTCGTGACCGTCGAGGACGGCCGGGTCACCGACATCCGCGGGGACGAGTCCGATCCCCTGTCGCACGGGCACATCTGCCCGAAGGCCGTCGCGCTGAAGGATCTGCAGGAGGATCCCGATCGGCTGCGGACGCCGGTACGCCGTACGGCTTCCGGCTGGGAGCCGATGGATTGGCCTGCGGCGTACGCGTTGGTGGCGGACCGGTTGCTGGCGATCCAGCGGGAGCACGGGCGGAACGCGGTCGGTGTGTACCTGGGCAATCCCAACGTGCACAGCCTCGGCGCGATGACCCACATGCCGACGGCGCTGCGGCTGCTGCGGACCCGGAACCGGTTCAGCGCGACGTCGGTGGATCAGCTGCCGCACATGCTCGCGTCGTACCTGCTGTACGGGCATCAGCTGATGGTGCCGGTCGCGGACATCGACCGTACGTCGTACCTGCTGATGCTCGGCGCGAATCCGCTGGCGTCGAACGGGAGCATGATGACCGCGCCCGGATTCGGGCGGCGGCTCCGTGAACTGCGGCGGCGCGGTGGACGTGTGGTCGTGATCGATCCGCGGCGGACCGAGACGGCGGCTGTCGCCAACGAGCACCACTTCGTGCGGCCGGGGACGGATGCGGCGTTCCTGCTCGCGCTGATCCATCAGGTGATCGCGGACGGGCACGCGCGGCCGGCCTCGTACGTGGACGGACTCGATGCGGTGACCGCGGCCGTCGCCGAGTGGACGCCGGAGCGGGCTGCTGCGGCTACGGGGATTCCTGCTGACGTGATTCGACGGATCGCTGGTGAGTTCGCGACCGCGGATCGGGCTGCCTGTTACGGGCGAGTGGGGGTGTCGACGCAGCAGTTCGGCGCGGTGTGCCAGTGGGCCGTGCAGGTGCTGAACATCATCACCGGGAACCTCGATCGGCCCGGTGGCACGATGATTCCGCGGCCCGCGGTGGACACGCTGCGCGGCATCGGGCGCGGGCACGTGGGGGTGTGGAAGAGCCGGGTGCGCGGGCTGGCGGAGTTCGGCGGTGAGCTGCCGGCGTCGGCGATGGCCGAGGAGATGCTGACCCCTGGTGAGGGGCAGATCCGCGCGATGGTGACGATCGCGGGGAACCCGGTGCTGTCGACGCCGAACGGCCGGAGGCTCGACGAAGGGCTGGCGGGGCTGGAGTTCATGGTCGCGGTCGACCCGTACATCAACGAGACGACCCGGCACGCGGACGTGATCCTGCCGCCGACTCCGCCGCTGGAACGGGACCACTACGACCTGGCGTTTCATCAGCTCGCCGTACGGAACACGGCGCGGTGGAACTCGGCTCCGCTTCCCCGGGACAAGTCTGCACGCCACGACTGGGAGATCTTCCGCGATCTCGGCCTGGAGCTGCTCCGTCGTGGTCCTTTGTCGCGACAGAAGCTGCTGGCGACCGCGCGACTCCGGCTGTCGCCCGCGCGAGTGGTCGACCTCGGGCTCCGCACCGGCCCGTACCGTCTGTCGCTGCGCAAGCTGCGGAAGTCGCCCGGCGGGATCGACCTCGGACCGCTGCAGCCTTCCCTGCCTGGCGCGCTTTACACGCGAAACAAGCGCATCGACCTGGCTCAGGCAAGCATTCTCGACGACCTGCCCCGACTCGCTTCGCATTTGGTTGCCGTTGGCAACCCGGATGATTTGATGCTGATCGGCCGGCGGCACCTGCGCAGCAACAACTCCTGGATGCACAACTCGGCCCGCCTGGTGAAGGGCAAGCCGCGGCACCAGCTGCTGATGAACCCGGCCGACCTGGCGCGTCGCTCGCTGACCGACGGGGAGCTGGTCGAGGTGACGTCGGCCGCGGGCTCGCTGTCCGTTGAGGTTGCCGCAAGCAACGACATGATGCCCGGCGTGGTGAGCTTGCCGCACGGCTTCGGGCACGGGCTGCCCGGCGTACGGCTGAGTGTCGCCGGTCAGGTCGCGGGCGCCTCGGTCAACGACGTCACCGACGACGCTGTGACCGACGCGCTGGGCGGAACGGCGACGCTGAACGGCGTACCGGTGAAGGTCAGCAAGGCGGCCGCGCGCGGGGACCTCGGACAGGAAGCCGGGGCCTTGAACAAGTCATAGGGTGTTCAAGGTCTCCGGTGGGTGTCCGAGGCCCCGGGTTGTCACCGCGGGTTGGGCGGTCCTGAGCTTTCGCGGATGACGAGGACCGGCGTGGAGTAGAGGTGCGCGGCGGCGGGCGCGCCGTCGAGCAGGCCGAAGAGCCGGGTGGCCACCTCCGCGCCGTACGCGACGATGTTGTGGCTCATCGCGGTCAGCGTCGGATGCGTCAGCCGGCACAGCGCCGAGTCGTCCCAGGCCACCAGCGTGACGTCGTCCGGCGACTTGAGCCCGAGCCCGTTGACCACCGACAGCCCGGCGACCGCCATCAGGTCGTTGTCGTAGATGATCGCGGTCGGCGGCTTCTCCGCGGTCATCAGCTCGCGCGTCGCGGCGGCGCCTTCCTCGCCGGAGAAGTCGGTGTGCCGGATCCGCAGCTGCACACCGAGCCGTCGCCCGACCGCGGCGTACGCCTGATCCCGGATCCACACATGCCCGTGCTCCGGCGGCCCCGCGACCCGCGCGATCGCCTTGTGCCCCAGGGATGCGACGTGCTCCACCGCCGCGTTCATCGCCGACCGCCCGTCAGTCCACACCGACGTCAACCCGTCGGCAAGCACCGGATCCCCGACGATCACCGCCGGCAGCTCGAGCTTGCGCAGCAACGGAATCCGCGGATCATCCACCCGCAGATCAACCACGATCACCCCGTCGACCCGGCGCTCGGCCGCCCACTTCCGGTAGGTGGCCATCTCCTCCTGCACATCAGGCACCACCTGCAAGGCGAGCGCGTACGACTTCTCCCCCAGCACCGACTCGACCCCACCCACGAACCCCATGTAGAACGGCTCTTCGCTCAAGGTCTTCGCAGTCCGAGCCAGCACCAACCCGAACGTCTCACTCCGAGCCGCCGACAGCTGCCGAGCAGCCCGATTGGGCACCCACTCCAGTTCCTCGGCCACCTTCAGCACCCGAGCCCGGGTCGCCTCCGAAACCCCCGGCTGGTTGTTCAACGCGTACGACACCGCACCCTTGGAGACCCCGGCCCGTCGAGCAATCTCCTTGATGGTCACACGGCCCACGATCGGCCTCCTTCGAACGGGCGGACCGAACCGTGACGGGCGGCTCGGCAGACCCACATTCTGCGCCGCCCCCCACTGTCTGTCTGCAGGCAACCCGAATTCCATCACCCACAGCAACCATTTGATCAAACCCAGAGCCACCCACCGAGCACAGCCAGAGACAGCAACAACAAGCCAGAGCAACAACCCAGAAGACAGTCCAAAGGCAAGATCGAGTCGGACCACCGCAGTGGCGAGCACAGATGCCCCGCCTCAGGTTGCAGGGCCAGGGGTTACTGCGACCCGCTCCCGCACGACCAAGGTTTGCGGCATGGAGCTACAGGAGGCCGCCACTCACCCACCCGAGGCCTTCCCATGGGTGCGCTTGTACGCCGACCCCGAGCTGCTGAAAGCCCTGCAGGCACCACAGGCGACCTGAGGCGGGGCACCCCGGGCCACCACAGCGGACGCACCGCCACTATCTCTTCTCTTCTTCTCTTCTCTTTTGTTCTGGCTCTTCGGTTTGCCCGGTCTCTTCCTTCGTCCTTCTCCTTGCCTGGCTCCTCGTGTTGCTGGTGCCTGTCTCCGTCCGATCTTCGGGGAAGCGTTTGCCGTTGGTGACCAGGGTGTGGTTCGACTCTGGTCCGGGAGGGGAGTCTTGGGATAGTCTGCCGACGGTACTTAACCGGTTCGGTCAAGCATGCCGAGGGGTCTCTGGGCAGCGGAGGCGTCTTGGCGACGAGGAGAGAAGAATGGTCGCAGTGGACAACCTGTCCCTCCAGCTCTACACCGTGCGGTACAAGCTGGAGGAGGACTTCGACGCCACCCTGGCCCGGATCGCGGAGATCGGCTACACCAAGGTGGAGCCGTTCGGTCTGGTGAACCTGGCCGGGAAGCTGGCCGACGCGCTGCCCAAGTACGGTCTGTCGGCGCCGAGCACCCACGCGGGGCTGCTGCGTGAGGACAGCGGGCCGATCTTCGAGGCCGCCAAGCAGCTGGGCATCGGCACGGTCATCGACCCGCACACGGACCCGGCGCGCTGGCAGTCGGTGGACGAGATCAAGGCGATCGCCGAGGGCCTGAACGCCGCCGCGAAGGAAGGCGCCGAGCACGGCATCACGGTGGGCTACCACAACCACCACTTCGAGCTGGAGTCGGTGATCGACGGCGTGCACGCCCTGGAGATCCTGGCCGACAACCTGTCCGACGAGGTCATCCTCGAGGTCGACACGTACTGGGCCGCCGTCGGTGGCGCCGACGTGCCCGCGCTGCTCGGCCGGCTTGGTGACCGGGTGAAGGCGCTGCACGTCAAGGACGGCGACGGCACCCTGGACAACAAGGCCCAGGTCGCGGTCGGCGACGGCACGATCGCCGTCAACGACATCCTGGCCGCGGCCCCGACCGCGCTGCGCGTGGTCGAGCTGGACGACTTCACCGGCGAGATCTTCGACGCCGTCGAGGGCAGCTTCCGCTGGCTCACCGGGCAGGACCAGGCATGAGCCCGGTCGGCGTAGGCGTCATCGGCGCCGGCGTCATCTCCGACGCCTACATCAAGAGCATGCAGAGCTTCCCGGACCTGCAGGTCGTCGCGATCGGCGACCTGCGTCCGGAGGCGGCCAAGGCGAAGGCCGAGGAGTACGGGATCGCGGCGCACGGCGGCCCCGAGGCCGTGCTGAACAACGCCGACGTCGAGATCGTGGTCAACCTGACCATCCCGGTCGCGCACGTCGAGGTCGCGCTGGCCGCGATCGCGGCGGGCAAGCACGTGTGGAGCGAGAAGCCGTTCTCGCTCGACCAGGAGAGCGGCCTCAAGCTGCTCGCCACGGCGCAGGACGCCGGGCTGCGGCTCGGCTGCGCGCCCGACACCATCCTGGGCCCGGGCCTGCAGGAGTCGCGCCGGATCATCGAGAAGGGTGACATCGGTACGCCGCTGACGGCACTCACCCTGATGCAGTCCCCCGGCCCGGAGTCCTGGCACCCGAACCCGGCGTTCCTGTTCCAGGAAGGCGCCGGCCCGCTGTGGGACATCGGCCCGTACTACCTGACCACGCTGGTCCAGCTGTTCGGCCCGGTCGCGGCGGTCGCGGGCTTGGGGTCGAAGTCGCGCGAGAAGCGCACGATCGGGTCGGGCCCGCTGGCCGGGACCGACTTCGACGTGACCGTGCCGACGCACGTCAGCGCGATCGCGCGGTTCGAGTCGGGGCAGTCGTCGCAGAGCATCTTCAGCTTCGACTCGCCGCTGCCGCGGGCCGGGTTCGTCGAGATCACCGGTTCCGAGGCGACGCTCGCCGTACCGGACCCGAACCGGTTCGACGGTGAGATCAAGATCCGCCGCCGCGGCGGGGACGACTGGGAAACCGTCGTCACCACCGAGGCGACGGCCGAGCGCGGTACCGGCGTACTGGAGATGGCGCGGGCGATCCGTGCCGACCGGCCGCACCGGGCGACCGGCGCGCTGGCGTTCCACATCGTCGACGTGATGGCCTCCATCACCGAGTCGATCGACACCGGCGCCTTCGTAGACGTGACCAGCACGGTCGAGCTCGCTCCGGTCCTGCCGGACGACTGGGACGTGAACGCGGCCACCCTGTAATGACGGACGACAACCTCCTGGATCCCCGGCGGACCATCGTGTTCGCCGGGGACTCCGTCACCGACTGCGGCCGGCGCACCGATCCGGCCGGTCTGGGCGACGGCTACGTGAAGAACCTGTACGACGCCCTGCCGGGCCCCCGGATCGTGAACGCCGGGATCAGCGGCGACCGCGCCGTCGACCTGGTGGCGCGCTGGAAGACCGACGTGCTCGCGCACACCCCCGACCTGGTCTCGATCCTGGTCGGGATCAACGACACCTGGCGGCGCTACGACAAGGACGACCCGACCTCGGCGGAGTCGTTCGAGGCGTCGTACCGCGAACTGCTCGATCCCTTGCGGGAGGTCCGGCTGGTACTGGTCGAGCCGTTCCTCGTCCCGGTGGACGACGAGCAGCACGGCTGGCGCGAGGACCTGGACCCCAAGCTCGAGGTGGTTCGCCGCCTGGCGATCGAGTACGGCGCCCTGCTGGTTCCGGCCGACGCCGAGTTCAATGCCCTGGCCTCGGAGGTCGGACCGGAGACCCTCGCCGACGACGGCGTGCACCCGACGGCCGCGGGCCACCGCCTGCTGGCCGATCTCTGGCAGCGCACTGTCTTTTCCTGAAGCACCGGCCTAGGCTTACTTGAGTCGGTTAAGTAACTCCTGAAAGAGACCCCTCGTGAACCTCGCTTCTCCTCGCCATGTCCCGCTGACCACCGCCGGTGGCGCCGGGTGGACCGTGCGCGCCGTCGACGGTCCGGTGCCTGACGGGCACCGGGCGATCCTGGACGCGCCGATCGCCGCGACCGTTCCGGGCGAGGTGCACACCGACCTGCTGGCGGCCGACGTCATCCCGGACCCGTTCGACGGGGACAACGAAGGCAAGCTGCACTGGATCGGCCGGACCACCTGGAGCTACTGGACCGAGTTCGACTGGGAGTCCGACAGTCACGCCGTCCAGGAACTCGTTGCCGAGGGCCTCGACACCGCGGCGACCGTCACGCTCAACGGCACGGAGATCGCCAAGACCTGGAACCAGCACCGCTCGTACCGGTTCGACGTCACCGCGCTGCTCGTTGCTGGCCGCAACGAACTGGTGATCGAGTTCGCCGGCCCGGCCGACACCGCGGACCGGCTGGCCGAACAGCTCGGGCTGTGGCCGCACACGAACCTGCACCCGTACAACGCGATCCGCAAGATGGCCAGCAACTTCGGCTGGGACTGGGGACCGGACGTCGCGACCGTCGGTGTCTGGAAGCCCATTCGGATCGAGTCGTGGACCGGAGTTCGAATCGACTCCGTCCGGCCGCTCGCCGGCCTGGACGGCGACAACGGCGTACTGGACGCCAAGGTGGCACTCGCCTGGGCCGACGGGTTCACCGCCGACGCGACGATCACCGTCGAGGTCGGCGGCACCACCGCGGAGACGACCGTTGCTTCCGGCACCGAAGAAGCGACGGTCTCGGCAACGATCGCCGACGTCGACCGCTGGTGGCCGCGTGGGCACGGCGAGCAGCCCTTGTACGACGTCACGGTCGGGGTCGCAGCTGCTGAGCAGACCGACGGCTGGACCGGCCGGGTCGGCTTCCGCACGATGACGATGGACGTCGCGCCGGACGAGCACGGCGGCCCGTTCGTGCTGTCGGTAAACGGCAAGCCGGTCTTCGTCCGCGGCGCGAACTGGATCCCGGACGACGCGTTCGTCACCCGGCTGGACCGGTCGACGTACGAGCGCAGCATCGCCGACGCGGTCGACGCCGACATGAACCTGCTCCGGGTCTGGGGCGGCGGAATCTACGAGACCGACGACTTCTACGACATCTGCGACGAGCTCGGCATCCTGGTCTGGCAGGACTTCCTGTTCGCCTGCGCGGCGTACTCGGAGGACGAGCCGCTCCGGAGCGAGGTCGAGGCCGAGGCCCGGCAGGCGGTCACGCGACTGAGCCGGCACGCGAGCCTGGCGGTCTGGAACGGCAACAACGAGAACATCTGGGGCTACGTCGAGTGGGGCTGGCGCCAGCCGCTCGGCGGCCGGACGTGGGGCGAGGGCTACTACTTCGACCTGCTGCCGAAGATCGTCGCCGAGCTCGACCCGCGGACGCCGTACTCGCAGGGCAGCCCGTACTCCTACGACCACTTCATCCACCCCAACGACGAGCGCAACGGCACCATGCACGTGTGGGACGTGTGGAACCAGGTCGACTACTCGACGTACCGCAAGTACAAGCCGCGGTTCGTGTCGGAGTTCGGGTTCCAGGGGCCGCCGGCCTGGTCGACGCTGACCTCGGTCGTGCACGACCAGCCGCTCGACCCGTACGGCGAGCAGATGCTCGTGCACCAGAAGGCGTTCGAGGGCAACCTCAAGCTGGAGCGCGGACTCGGCGACCACCTGCCGATGTGGAAGAACATCGACGACTGGCACTGGACCACGCAGCTCAACCAGGCCCGGGCCGTTGCCTACGGTGTCGAGCACTGGCGCAGCCTGTTCCCGCTGAACACCGGCACGATCGTCTGGCAGCTGAACGACAACTGGCCGGTGATCTCCTGGGCCGCCGTCGACGGGCACGGGCACCGCAAGCCGCTCTGGTTCGCTCTCAAGCACGCGTACGCCGACCGGCTGCTGACCGTGCAGCCGCGCGAGGACGGGCTGGTCGTTGCCGGGCACAACGACACCGACGAGACCTGGTCGACGTCGATCACCGTCGCGCGCCGGAGCACGTCGACGGGCGGTGAGGTGCTCGCCCAGGAGACCTTCGCGCTCGAGGTCGGGCCGCGCTCCGCGGTGCTGAACTCGCTGCCGGAGTCGATCACCAAGGCTCAGGACGGGACCACGGAGTACATCGAGGTCCGCGGCGCGGACGGCAGTACGGCGTACTGGTACTTCGTCGAGGACACCGCGCTGCGGCTCGCCGGTGACGCGTACACCGCGTCCGTGGCAGCGGTCGAAGGCGGCTACGACGTCACGGTGACGGCGACCGCGCTGGCCAAGGACCTGGCTCTGTTCCCGGACCGCCTCGACCCGGCGGCGAAGGTCGACAGCGGCCTGATCACGCTGTCCGCGGGCGAGTCCCACACCTTCCACGTCACCGGCGCCGCCGCGCCGGCCGAGGTCGGCGTACCGGTCCTGCGCTCGGCCAACGACCTGGTGGCTTGAGTCTCCCCTGGGTGGAGACCGCATGGTTGAGGGCATGACCTACTCGATCGGCGAACTGTCCCGGCGGACGGGCCTGAGTGTGAAGACCATCCGCTTCTACTCCGATCGAGGGGTCGTGCCCACGACCCGCTCGAGGGCGGGCTACCGCCGGTACCAGGCGGCGGCCCTCCCCCGGCTGGAACTCGTCCGGACGTTGCGTGACCTGGGGCTTCCGCTGACGACGATCCAGCAGCTCCTGGCCGGCTCGTCGTCCCTGGACGAGCAGATCGCGCTCGAACAAGCCGCTCTGAAGACTCAGCTGCAACGCCTGGACGCGATGTCTGCGGCCGGGCGTGCGGCGTTGGTGGAGGACTTTCTCTCTACCGTTTTTCAGCACCCGGACAGCAGACTTGCGGCGGCGCAGCAGTCGATGGTCCCGGAGCTGCCGGCGGAGGCTTCGGTCGAGCAGCTCGAGGCTTGGGTGCAGCTGGCCGAATTGGCGCAGGACGCCGGCTTCCGCGAGCTGATGCGCGAGCTGGTCGACGGGTACACCGGCGACGGGCTGCGGCCGCACGACGTTGCCCGGGTACGGCGGGCGGTGGAGCCGGCGCTGGCGCTCGGCATTGATCCCCGGTCGCCGGAGGCCGGCGACTACCTGGCGGCGGTCGGGGTCGTCGACGTCGATCAGCTGCAGCTGGCGGCCGACGTACGGCGTGAGCGGTACTTCGACCTGCTGGCCGTAGTGAACGGATGGACGACACCGGACAGCCCGACCGACGCGCTGCGCTGGTATCTGGAAGCAGCTTCGTCGCGACCCTGAGCCTCACGCTCGTCGTGGAGCAGGTCGCAGTGCTCGTCCTTCCGCGCGGTACCACTGGAGGGCGAGCACTGTGGCGAGGGCGATCTCGACGATGTCGCCTCCGTAGTACATGAGCTTCGCCCCGGCCGCTAGGTCCGCTGGGGAGAATTGGGTGCCCGGTGGTGGGGCGGCGTACAGGGACTTGGCCAGTACGGCGTGCGCTGCGCCGGCGAGTACAAGCGTTGCGGCGCGTGGCACGAGGGTGTGGCGTCGCCGTACTGGGTCGAGTTGGCAGATGGCGAAGGTGAAGAGCAGGCCGGTGACCAGAACGTGCGTGTGGACCAGCGCGTGCAGCCAGGGGTGCTCCTGGGTGCTGGCGAACAGCGGCGTGCGGTAGAGGATCCAGAGGCCGCCGCTCTCGAGCAGCGCGACCAGAGGGAGGCTGATCGACCAGCTCGTCCAACGGGAGTGCAGCACTCGGAGTAGGGCACGTCTGGGGCGGCGAGGCAGCACCCGCAGTGCAAGCGTGACCGGGCGGGCCAGCACGATCAGGACGGGTGCCAGCATGCCGATGACCAGGTGCTGAGCCATGTGGGCAGTGAACTCGCCACCGGGCAGCTGCACAGCCACTGCGGCACCCACCGCCAGCGCACCGGCCACGAAGGACGTGATGCGCCAGCCGGGCCAGGCGTCGCCACGCCGATGCAATCGCCGCGCTGCCCAGACGTAGCCCGCAGCCGGCAGGAAGGCAAGCACGACCGGCGCCAACAGGGCAGCAGTGCCGGAGTGCGAGACGTGCTCGTGCAGGCCGATCACGCGCGCCGCCGGAGCAGCACGGCACCGACGACCACCATCACGACGGCCAGGACGTTCCAGGTCCAGTCGTAGAACGTCAGGTCGACGTTGTAGCGAATCTGATGCAGGTCGAGCAGCTTGTGCTGGACGGTGCCGTCGTACAGCTGGAAGGCGCCGGCGCCCAGCAGGATGCCCCCGACGAGGCTCCGGCCGACCAGCCCCCGCGGCGGCGCAGGTCGGCCACCATGACCAGTCCGATCACCACCGCGAACCAGCCGAAGGCGTGGAAGAGTCCGTCGGACACCAAACCGGCCGCGGGCGTCGACCGGTCGTAGAAGTGGTGCCAGTGCAGCAGTTGGTGGAAGACCGTCTCGTCGACGAAGGCCGCCGTGCCGATGCCGATCAGGACGCCCGCCCACGTCGAGCGGGTCCGCAGCGGGGGTGACATCCGGCGCCGGTACCCAGCTGATCGGCCGGTACCCCTGCCGGAGGCATACTCGTGTCCTGTGACTGGGGCACGTGGATGGATCTTGCTGGCGTTGTGTGCGGTGCTCGTCGGCTGTGGGGACGCACAGCCAACGGCAACGCCACCACCGACCCGACCGGCCACCGTGTCGGCAAAGCCGACGCCGAGGCCCACGCCCACGCCCACTCCGACGCCGACCACCAGACCCGGCGAATCGCACCAGCAGAACCTGATGCCGATCGTCCAGCACGGACCGCGGGACAAGCCGCGGATCGCGCTCACGTTCGACGCGGACCTGACCGTCGCGATGCGCCGCCGGCTCACCAACGGCACGGTGAAGTCGTACTACAACGACGCCCTTGTCCAGCACCTCAGGGACCTGAAGGTCCCGGCCACCCTGTTCCTCACCGGCCTGTGGATGGAGCAGTACCCGGACCGCACCCGTGAGCTCGCGGCCGACCCGCTCTTCGAGCTCGGCACGCACACCTACGACCACCGGGCCTTCACCAAGCACTGCTACACCCTCGGCACGGTCGCGCGGCCCGACATGCTCACCGACGTACGCCGGGCCGTCACGATCCTCGACGGCCTGGATCCGCACGCGACGCGCTGGTTCCGCTTCCCCGGCGGCTGCTACGACGGTACGGCGCTGCACGAGCTGGCCCCGGCCGGTGTCACCGCGGTCGGCCTCGACGTCCCCGGCGCGGACGGCTTCGCCAAGTCCCCGAAATCGATCGTGAAGCAGGTGCTCGGCCACGCCCGGAACGGCTCGATCGTCGTCCTGCACCTGCACGGCGGCGACAACGCGCCGTACACGGACGAGGCGATCGTCCCGATCGTCACCGAGCTCCGCGCGAAGGGCTACGAGTTCGTCACCGTGACGGAACTGATGAAGCCCTGAGCACGTCAGAACGTGCAGTCAGTTGAGCGTCGACCCGACGGGGATGGCACTCTGGGCTGACTGAGATGTCCGGCAACCAGAGGGTGGGCACAGTGACGACGACGGAGTCGCGGTCGCGCGGCCGCAACCTGCGCCGTGACGCGCTCGGCGTCGGAGCCGGTACGGCGATCGGCGTCTCCTCCACCGCACCGGCGTACTCGCTGGCCGTGTCGGTCGGACTGCTCGCCGCGTACACCGGAGCCGCCGCACCGATCGTGCTGGCCGTCAGCGCCGTACCGGTCGTGCTGGTGGCGCTCTGCTTCCGTGAGCTCAACCAGGCCGAGCCGGACTGCGGTACGACGTTCCCCTGGACCGAGAAGGCCTTCGGCCTCGGTGTGGGCCGCATGGTCGGCTGGACCACGGTCATGGCCTGTGTGCTGGTGATGAGCAACCTGGCCCAGGTCGCGGCGATCTACACCTACGCACTGCTCGGCTTGGACGGCGCAGAGGACTCCCGGCTGGCCCAGGCCGCGCTGGGCACGGTGTTCATCCTGGGCATGGCTCTGCTCGCGTACCGCGGTGTCCGGATTGCCGCAGGCACTCAGCTGCTGCTCCTGTCGATCGAGCTGGTCGCACTGCTCTGGTTCGTCGTGGGAGCGTTCCGCGAGGCCGGAAGCCCCAGCATCCCGGCCTTCTCCGACACCGGCCAGGGCGCCTGGGCGGCCGGCGTGCTGGTCGCGGTGTTCCTCTACTGGGGCTGGGACTCGTCGTTCAGCGTCAACGAGGAGTCCCGCAACCCGCGCAGCACTCCGGCGATCGCCGCGCTGATCTCCAACGCCGTCCTGGTCGTCCTGTACGTCGTGGTGGCCTGGGCCGCCGTCGCGTACGCCGGGACCGAACAGCTGGCCGGCATCGCCGACGACGACTTCCTCGCCGTACTGGGTGAGGACCTGCTCGGTACGGCGGGCGGCAAGCTGCTGATCGCCGCCGTACTGGTCTCGGCGCTCGCTTCCACCCAGACGACGATCCTGCCGACCGCCCGGACGATGCTGTCGATGGCCCGCCGCGACGCGTTCCCCGGCCGGTTCGCCCGGATCTCCAAGCGGTACCAGACGCCCAGCGTGTCGACCTGGGTGTTCGCGGCGGCCAGCGTGCTGATCTACGTGACCCTCGTGCTCACCTCGGACGCCGTACTGGCCGACTCCGTCGCCGCGGTGTCGATCCTGGTTTCGCTGTACTACCTGGCGACCGCGCTGGCCGTGCCGGTGTACTTCAGCGGCCAGATCCGCGGCCGGGTCGTGCAGCGGGTCGTGGTGCCGCTGCTGGCGACCGTGTCGTTCGTGACCGTGCTGGTGCTGGCCGTGGCCGACGTGGGTACCGGGCCCCTGGTTGTGGTGGGTGTGACGATGGTGGTGGGCGCGGCGGTGATGTTCTCGATGAAGCCGCCGGCCGAGGGGGAGGGACGACGACGATGAGCGACCGCCGGATGCGCAGCGCGGGCATCACGCTCGGCCTGACCGCGCTGGTCGCGGCCTCGCTGACCGGGTGCTCCAACGACGACGACCAGCCGGAGTACGCCGCGATCTGCGTCGACCCGCAGACCGAGCAACGCACCGACGACAGCAACTGCAAGGACGACCGCGAGTACCACGGCTCCGGCGCCGGGTTCTTCTGGTTCTACATGGCCACACGCGGCGGCGGGCTGGTGCCGCCGATCGGGGGCCGGTTCAACGCCGGCCAGGGGACGTACACGATCCCCCGGACCAGCCAGACCGGCAGCGGGAGCCCGACCATCAAGCGCGGCGGGCTGGACACCAAGGGCGGCGACATCGGCACGATCTCGCGCGGCGGCTTCGGCAAGTCGGGCAAGGGGAGCTCTGGCGGCTGATGTGGCGGCACTCGATCAAGCCCCGTCCGGACTGGCGGGACAAGGTCGTCGAGCAGGGTCTGGTCTTCCCGATGACCGACCTGCCGGACGGCACCGAACGCCCGTACTGGAACGAGAGCGCCTGGTACGAGGTGACCATGGACGAGGTCCTGCACCTCGAGAAGGTCACCGAGGAGCTGTACGAGATGTGCAAGCACGCCGCCGCGGTGATGGCGGCCGGCGACCGGTTCAGTGACGCCCAGCTCGGTCTCGCGCCCGGCACGCTGCCGCTGGTGCAGGAGTCGCTGAAGCGCGACGACCTGTCGGTGTACGCGCGGTTCGACCTGGTCTGGAACGGCGTCGAGCCGAAGATGCTGGAGATCAACGGCGACACCCCGACCGGGCTGCTGGAGTCCGCGGTGATCCAGTGGAACTGGCTGGAGGAGATCTTCCCCGACGCCGACCAGTGGAACTCCGTGCACGACCGGCTGGTGAAGTGGTGGAGCGACCAGCGCGCGGCCGGCCGGTTCCCGGGCAACGAGGCGCACTTCTTCAACTCGGGCGCGGAGACCACCGGCGAGGAGGCGATGACGGTCGCCTACCTGCGCGACACCGCGGCGATGGCCGGGCTGGCGACGTACGGGCACGAGATCGAGGACCTCGGCTGGGAGTCCAACCAGCGCGCGTTCGTCGACTGGGGCGGGCGGAAGATCCGGACCGCGTTCAAGTTGTACCCGTGGGAGGACATGCTCGACGACGAGTTCGGGCGGTACCTGCTGGCCGGGACGGAGCGCGAGCCGGTGCAGTGGATCGAGCCGATCTGGAAGACGATGCTGTCCACCAAGGCGATCCTGCCGATCCTCTGGGAGTTGTATCCGGACCACCCGAACCTGCTGCCGGCGTACTTCGACGGCCCCGGTGACCTGCTCGAATGGGTCGCCAAGCCGCTGCACGGGCGCGAGGGCAGCAACATCCGGATCCACACCATCGGCGGCGACGACCACGTGCACGACGGGCCGTACGACACCGACACGATGGTGTACCAGGAGTGGAGCCCGCTGCCGTCGTACGAGGGGAACCGGGCGGTGATCGGCAGCTGGATCGTCGACGGCGCCGCGGCCGGGATGATGGTCCGCGAGTCCGACGGCCCGATCACCGACTACTACGCCCGCTTCGTCCCGCACGCGATCGGCACGTCGCCGCGGCCGGACGACGAGACGATCAAGCAGTGGCTCACCGAGTGATCAGTCGAGGTTGACCGCGACGTACTTGACCTCGAGGTACTCGTCGATGCCGACGCTGCCGCCCTCGCGGCCGAGGCCGGACTGCTTGACACCGCCGAACGGCGCGGCCGGGTTGGACACGATGCCCTGGTTGAGGCCGATCATGCCGGTCTCGAGCTTCTCCGAGACCCGCAGCGCGCGGCCCAGGTCCTTGGTGAACAGGTACGAGACCAGGCCGAACTCGGTGTCGTTGGCCATCGCGACCGCCTCGTCCTCGGTCTCGAAGGCGGTCAGCGGCGCGACCGGGCCGAAGATCTCCTCCTTCTGCAGGCGAGCACTCTTCGGTACGTCGGTGAGCACGGTCGGCGGGTAGAAGTATCCCTTGCCCTCGGCAACTTCCGCGCCGGTGAGCACCCGGGCGCCTTGCCGGACGGCGTCCTCGACCAGGTCCTTGACCTTGTCGCGCTGCTTGGCGTCGATCAGCGGGCCGACCTGGACCCCGTTATCGGTGCCGCGACCAACCTTCAGCGCGGTCATCTTCTCGGTCAGCTTGGTGGCGAAGGCCTCGAGCACCGAGGAGTGCACGTAGATCCGGTTGGCCGCCGTACAGGCCTCGCCGCCGTTGCGCATCTTGGCCAGCATCGCGCCCTCGACGGCCTTGTCCAGGTCGGCGTCCTCGAAGACCAGGAACGGCGCGTTGCCGCCCAGCTCCATGCTGGTCTTCAGCACCTGCTCGGCGGACTGCTCGATCAGCTTCTGGCCGACCGGCGTCGAGCCGGTGAAGGACAGCTTGCGCGCCCGTGGGTCGCGGATCAGCGGCTCCATCACGCCGCCGGAGTCGCTGGTGGTGACGACGTTCAGTACGCCGGCCGGCAGTCCGGCCTCGGTCATCAGCTCGGCCAGCTTCAGCATCGACAGCGGGGTCTGCGCGGCGGGCTTGATCACCATCGTGCAGCCGGCGGCGACCGCCGGGCCGATCTTGCGGGCGCCCATCGCGGCCGGGAAGTTCCACGGGGTGATCAGCAGGCACGGCCCGACCGGCTGGCGCATCACCAGGAACCGGCCCTGCCCGTTCGGAGCGATCTGGTAGCCGCCGTCGATCCGGACGGCCTCCTCGGCGAACCAGCGGAAGAACTCCGCGGCGTACGCGATCTCGCCCTTGGACTCCGCGACCGGCTTGCCCATCTCGAGCGTCATCAGCAGCGCCAGCTCGTCGGCGCGCTCGGTCATCAGCTCGTACGTACGGCGCAGGATCTCGCCACGGTCCCTCGGCGGGGTCGCCGCCCACTCGGCCTGCGCCGCGACGGCCGCGTCGAGCGCGGCCATTCCGTCGGCGGGGGACGCGTCGGCGACCTGGACGAGCGTCGTACCGGTGGACGGGTCCTCGACGGCGAGGGTCTTGCCGCCGTCGGCCGATTGCCACTTGCCGCCGATGAACAGCTCGGTCGGGCACTGCTGGACGACTTCCTGCTCGCGCGACATGCTCTGCCTTTCCATAGGTGGCAGTACCCACTTTAGGCAGTCGCTACGAAGTGCGGTGCAGAGCGCGGCACCGTGCGGATGGCCCGGGTCAGGGCCGCCGCGACCGTGCGGAGGATGGAGGAGCGCACCAGGCCGTCGTACGCCAGAGGTGCCAGCATGATCTCGGCCGCACCGGTCCCGGCCGCCAGCTTGGCCAGTCCGGCCGCGACGGTCGAGCGGGAGCCGACGATGTGGCCCGGGTCGTCCAGGAGCCGCTCGGCCCGGCCGCGCTCGCGTCCGGTGATCGGGGGCTCCAGCAGCTCGAGCAGCTCTGCCGGGGTGGCCCGCGGCGAGGCAGCGGCCAGCCGGTGCTTCACCCGGACGTACTCGGCCAGCCGGTTGAGCGCCTCCTCGTCCGTGTCGGCGGCAACGACTCCGACCGACACCCCCAGGTAGGGCTTGCCGGTCGGCCCGGTCGGCTCGAACGTGTCCCGGTACGCCGCCGCGGCCACCACAGTGGTCTCCGAGGCGGTCAGGAAGATCGGCAGTCCTCGTACCGCAGCCAACTGCGCCGTGGCCGGCCGGTTCGCCAAGACGAACACCGGCGGCGGCAACCCGGCCAGCGTGAGGCGGACGTCCCCCACCGGGGTCCGTCCGGGCAGTCCGTCACGCAGGAACCGGCACAGCTCGTCCAGCCGCTGCGGGAACGTCTCCCGCGCATCACCGGACCAGCCGAGAGCCGCCGCGGTACAAGGAGCCGACACGCTGCCTTCGCTGACCCCGAGGTCGATCCGGCTCGGGTACGCCGCGGCCAGCGCGGCGAACTGCTCGGCGATCAGCAGCGGCCTGTGGTTACCGAGCAGGACTCCCCCGGAGCCCAGCCGGATCCGGTCCGTCCGAGCAGCCAGTACGGCGGCCAGCACCGCCGGCGCGGCGCTGCCGATCCCACGGACGCCGTGGTGCTCGGCCACCCAGAACCGGCGGAAGCCCAAGTCGTCGGCGGTCTGCGCGACCTCGACGGTCTCCCGCAAGGCGGCCGCGGCCGACTGCCCAGCCGGCTGCGGCACGACGTCGAGCACCGAGTGGGCTGAGACCGGGAGACCGGGAGCTGGGCTGTACACCCGTCCACCGTGACACCTGCACGCCGTACCCACATGGGGGATTCGCCCCCATGTTCCTTGCCCCCACCCCGCACCCAAAGATGGGGGCCCGAGGCACTTGTCCGGCCCCGGACCGCTCGGGCATCGTTCTCGGCGTTCCAGCAGATCCACCGACACGGGAGGCCGGCCACGACGACAACGATCAGCGGGGGCCGGTGACGGCGGACCGCAACCCATGAATTCCTGAGCCGCGAAAGCCTTCCACCAGAGGCCGACCGGAACAGGCGCTGCTGCCGCGGGGCGGTCGTCCCCCAGTCACCGTCCCGCGGACAGCTGCAAAACAAGCGTTTGTGGGACACCTACGCCGAAGCGAACGCTTGCGGAAATATGGGGGACGCATACCCATGTCTTCCTGCCCGCCTGCTGCCACGCTGTCGGCGTGCTCGACTCACCGACCGCCGGGGCGCCCCCGACCGACCAGCCGAAGGCCTGGTGGTCAGCGGGGCTGGCACCGCACGAGCACGAGTCGGCGACACCGCCGTGGGCGGCGTACGTCGAACGTAGCTTGGGATTGCGGTCTGTACCACCACCCCTCGAGGGCGACTGGCAACAAGCCCTGGTCCGTTGCCTTCACCCCCTACTGGTCACCGCCCGCGACGACCTCACCACCGCCGGCCACACCGGCGCGGTCGCCGATCAGTTCCTGCACCGCCTGGGACTGCGCCTGGTCAAGCTCGCCGCCCGCACCCTGGTCCTCGAACTGGCCCGGGCCCGCAAACGCGGAGACCTGACCGGCAGCACCTCGGCGATGCGTTTCCTTGACTTCACCCACCGGCTCGTTGGAGGGAGCGAGCTGGCGGACTTCCTGGCCGCGTACCCGGTACTGGCCCGGGTCCTGGGCGAGGCGTGCCGACAGTCCGTCGAGGGCCACCTCGAACTGCTGACCCGCCTCGCCGAGGACCGCGAGCTGATCACCGCGAACCTGCTCGACGGCCAAGACCCCGGCGATCTCGTCAGCGTCGAACCAGGCGGAGACCCCCACCGCGGCGGCCGCTGCACGGCAACCCTCACCTTCGCCAACGGTCGACGCGTCGTCTACAAGCCGCGGTCTCTCGACCTGCACGGTCACTTCAACAGCCTCGTGCACTGGCTCAACGACCGGACCGAACTGGCGATCAGGACGGTTCGGCTCGCCGCCCGCACCGGCTACGGATGGCTCGAGCACATCGACTACCACCCGTGCACCGATCTTGCCGGCGTGAGCCGGTTCTACCAGCGACAGGGTGCCCTGCTGGCGCTGCTGTACGTGCTCGACGGCACCGACATGCATTACGAGAACCTCATCGCGGCGGGCGACCAGCCGGTTCTGGTCGACGTGGAGACGCTGTTTCACCCGAACACGACGGTGCAGACCACGATCGGCATAGACCCGGCACACGCAGCACTTCGCGACTCCGTCTACCGGACGGCCTTACTGCCCCTTCTGCTGGCCGGCGAGCACGGCGTCGTGGATCTGTCCGGACTCGGTGGCGACGCGGACATCGTCGCACCGCACAGCGTGGTGAGCTGGGCCGACGCGGGACTGGACACGATGCGACTCGTCCGGCGAGTCGCCCGGACCCGAGGCGGCCGGAACCGCCCGTACATCGACGGCGGTGCGACCGAACCCCGCGACCACGAGACCGGCATCGCGACCGGCTTCCGGCTGGCCTACAGCGCCATCGTTCGGGACCGCGACGAACTGCTCGCGGCTGATGGGCCGATCCAGCGCTGCGCCGAGGACGAGATTCGTTATGTCGCTCGCCCGACTCGCATCTACACGGGCCTGCTGGACGAGGCAACCCATCCCAATGCCCTGCGGTCAACCGGCAGCCAGGAAGCCTGGCTCGAACTGTTGTGGGAAACCGACAGCACAACACAGCGTCTGGTCCCCTACGAGCTGCAGGACTTGCGCTCCGGCGACGTGCCTTTGTTTCTCACCCGGCCGGGCAGCAAGGACGTCTGGACGGCCGACGGAACCGAGGTCACGGGGTTGTTCACCGAGAGCGGTCTGGACCGGGTACGGACCAAGATCTCGGGCCTCAACGAGATCGACCAGCACCGGCAGCTGTGGATCATCTCCGCGTCGCTGGCGACCCGGCCGGAGCCGGTCGTCCATGTGGCCAGGTCGCGGCCCGGCCTCGGCACGACCGAGGCCGATCCGGAGCAACTCCTTGCCTCAGCTACCGACATCGCGGACGAGATCGTTGCCCAGGCTGTCGGCGACCGCCACGGCAAGGTCAATTGGCTCGGCCTCGAACTGCTCGACGACCACCACTGGGCAGTGCTTCCGATGGGCGCGGGACTGACCAGCGGTTATCTGGGCACCGCGTTGTTTCTCGCCCAGGTGGGACAGCTGACGGGTGCGTCCAAGTACGGCGAACTGGCGTGGGACGCGATCCAGCCGCTTCCGGCGTTGCTGCAGGCATTGGGAGACGATCCCGATGCCGTCCAGGCCATCGGGATCGGAATGCACGGGTTGGGCGGCATCAGCTACGGTCTGCACCGCTTGACCTCTTTACTTGCCAGCACCGCCCCCGCCACCTGGTTGACCGGTGCCCTGGAGTTGTGCCACCAGGTCAAGCCGAACGCGACGTTCCCGAGCTTCGTCGACGGTGCGGCCGGCGGTCTGGCCGCCATGCAAGCGATCGAAGGGAACCCGGCGTCTGCCGCCCTCGCGGCCAAGTACGCCGATCAACTCGCCGCCGTGGTCGAGCAGTCGGTCAGCCGCGGCGACACGGCTGACGGTCTCGGCTTCTCGCGTGGGCATCTGGGTGTCGCCTGGGCCTTGGGACGTTATCGATCCGCCGGACAGCGGCATCGCGACGCCGCGCAGGCCGCTGCCCACCTCGGCGGCGGTACGAGCTCAGCGGGATGGTGTTCCGGCCTGGCCGGAACGATCCTGGCCCGCTGGTCGGCCGACCTGCCGATCGCTGTCGACGGGTACCTCGAAACCACTCGGAACCGCCCGCTGCTGGACGACCTCAGTCTGTGCCACGGCGAGCTCGGCGCTGTCGAACCGTTGCTGTGGCTCGTCCCGCACTACCCGGCCGCAGAGGCAGTCCGGCGCCGCCGAGCGGGGATGGTTCTGACTGCGCTGGCGCATCACGGCCCGCGCTGCGGCACACCGGGATCGGTTCCATCAGCCGGGCTGCTCAGCGGCCTGGCCGGAATCGGGTACGGGCTGCTGCGCCTGGGCTTCCACCAACAGGTGCCTTCGTTCCTCTTTCCACCCTCAACTGTCTGACGGCGTCCACCCGTTCGCCGATCAGCCGATCCATCCGATAGGAGAGCACCATGACCGCCCATGACGACCACGACGACCGCCTCGAGACTGATGAAGCCGACCCGATCGGCGCACCGCGCCCACCGGCCCGTGGCCGGGTCGGCTCGCGTGCCATGGCACTGATCGGCCTGGTCGGGATGGGCGCGGTTGGACTCGCAGCGGCTACGGAAGTCTGCAGCACCTGGCCCACGTTGGAGCACTGAAAACGGGACGGGCCGGAAGCGAACCTGCCGTTACTCCTGCGTCCTGGCCTGTCCGTCGTTAAAGTTGGCAAGCATGCAGACCCGCGCGTCAAACCTGGTCGGCAGGGACGGGGAGATCGACCATCTCCATGCCCTGCTGACCGCGACGCGTGACGGCCGCGGCGGCGCGGCTTTCCTTGTCGGCGAACCCGGCATCGGCAAGAGCCGTCTGTCCGCTGTGGCCACCACGATCGCGCTCGACACCGGCATGGTCACCTTGCGTGGCCGTGTCGGTGCGCTCGGTACCCTAGTGCCCTTTCGGCCGTTCACGGAAGCGTTTCTGTCGCTGATTCGCCGCGGGGAGATGCCGCCGCCGGAAGGGCTCGGCGCCTACCGCCAGGTGCTCGGCCGGGTGATCCCCGACTGGAGCGACGCGGCCACTCCGCAGGCCGCGGTGTCTCCGATCATCCTCGGCGAGGCTGTGCTTCGGCTGCTCGAGCTCGTCGGCCAGGACAACGGCTGTCTACTGGTTCTCGAAGACTTGCACAGCGCTGACCCGGAAACTCTGGCAGTCCTGGAGTACCTCGTCGACAGTGTCGGCGACGCCCCTGTAGCGCTGGTCGCGACCCTGCGCTCGGAGGAATGCCCAGCCCGCGAGCTGGCGCAGATCGCGGCGCAGCGAGGGACAGCCGACCTGATCGAGCTACACCCGCTCGATCACGACCAGGTAGGGCAACTGATCGGCGACTGTCTGGAGGTTTCTCCGACCAACGTTCCCGACTTCCTCATCGACCGGCTGTGGCAGGACAGCGCGGGTGTCCCGCTGGTGGTGGAAGAACTTCTGCAGGAGGCAACCCGGTCTGGACAACTGGTGTCCGCTCCGAACGGAAGCATCCAGGTCGTGGAAGGTCTCCGTACTGCCGTCCCTGGGTCGATCGTGCGTAGTGTCACCAGCAGGATCGAGAAGCTGGGCCCCGAGTCACGCGACCTTCTGGTCCTCGCGGCGGTGATCGGCCACCGGTTCCCACTGAGTGTGGTGCGACAGGCGACCGACACCGACGAACGGTTGCTGCTGGCCACTTTGCGGGCCGGGCTGGCGGCCCAACTGGTCGGTCCCGACGAGCCGGTGCCCGACTGGTACGCGTTCCGGCACCCCCTCACCGCCGAGGCCCTGCTCGCCGGAATCACGCCGACCGAACGTGGCGAACTGGCGCGGCGGTGCGCGGACGCGATCGAGCAACTACATCCCGGCTTGCCCGGCGAGTGGTGCACGATGGTGGCCGAACTGGCCGAGACCGGCGGAGACCTGCTCAGAGCCGGACGCCTCTTCGCCTCGGCCGGGCAGCGGTCGTTCGACAACGGTTCGATGGAGTCGGCGGTCAAGCTGCTGGAGCGGGCGACCGAGCTGCTCGAGTCCGACCCTGACATCGGGCACCGTGCCGACATCCTGGGCTCGTTGCTGATCGCGTTGAGCGAGACGGGGCAGTTCGAGAACAGCGCTGCTCACGCGGCCACGATCGAGCAGATGGCCTACCGCAACCTGGACAGCCGCAAGGTCGCCTCGCTGTACGTGCAGCTGGCGAACTTCGAGCACATGGCCGGCCGGTGGGCAGCAGCGCTGACCCACGTCGCCACGGCCCGGTCGTTGCTCGGCAGTGATGCGGGTGACGCGGACTTCGCCCCGGTCGACGCGATCGCCGCGCACCTCGAACTGGCGCGAACCAGCCCCGGCCGGATCAAGTCCGCTACTGAGCTGGCTTCCCGGGCCGCGGAGGCGGCTGAGCGCGCTGACCTGCCGGCCGTCGCCTGCGATGCCCTGCAACTGCTGGGCATCTTGTCGCGAGAGAAGGACCTGGACCGGTCGATCGCGTACTTCCACCGCGCGCGCCAGGTCGCTGAGGCGAACAACCTGACCTTCCAGCGCGTCTGTTCGCACATCTTCCAGGCAGGCTCGATCCTCCTGGCCACCGGAAGTCTCGTCGAGCTCGAACGCGCCCGCCAGCAGGCGATGGGGATCGGCGCGATCTCCCTGGCCTACGAGGTGGACGGCACCATCGCGCAGGCGCTGGTGATGCGCTCGGAGCACGAGCGGGCCGGCCGACTGATCGACGAGTGCCTGGACTTCACCCGCCGGGTCCGGATCGGACGGTCGGCGACCTACTTCCTGGCCACGAAGGCCATGCTCGAGGCGCATCAAGGTCACCGGGCGGCGATGGAGTCGGCACTTGCCGAGGCCTCCTCCTGGGGTGGCGAGCGGGCGTCGTACGAGCTGCCCTACTCCTACGGTCTTGCCCGCACCTTTTGCGCGCTGCTCGAGGAGAACCGGGAGTTGGCCGAGTCCGAGATGGCGCAGGCCCTCGCTTACGACGCTCAGAATCCGACCACCTTCCACACCTCGGGCAAGAACGGTGTCGGACTGCTGCTCGGCGTACTGTCGGGCCGGAACAGCTGGGAGCACCTCGAGGTCGTCAGCGCGACATCGGCTAGCAAGATGCGCTGGAACAAACAGTTCGTGCACCTGTCGCACGCCATCCTGCTCGGTCGGCTCGGCCAGGGCGACGAGGCAGCCCATCAAGTCGCCGAAGCGCTGACGACGTCGGAGATCTACCCGATGGCGCGGCACCTCGGTCTGCGACTGGTGGCCGAGGCCGCCTGGACCGACGGCTGGGGAACGCCGGTCGAATGGTTGCGGCAGGCCGAGAACTGGTTTCACGAGGCAGAGATCGGGCCGGTCGCCAGCGCCTGCCGGAGCCAGTTGCGTCAGTGGGGCGAGACCGTCCCACAACGACGCAGCGGGTCCGAACAGGTACCAGCCAACCTTCGCAAACTCGGGATCACCTCCCGGGAGTACGAGGTCTGTCTTCTCCTCGTCGATCGGATCGGGAACAAGTCGATCGCGTCGCGGTTGCACATCTCGCCCCGTACCGTGGAGAAGCACGTGGCGAGTTTGATGACGAAGACGCGGCAGCCGGATCGGGAGGCGCTCAGCAGTTTCGCGCGGACGGTGTTGCAGGACTGATCCCGGGGTCCGCGCGTGTGTTCGGGCGTGTCGCGGCCGGTCAGTGATAGTTGTCGTGGCACCGAAACTCCGGGTGATCCGCCCACGCCGGAGTCGAGCGGCGCGCGGCATTCCGCTGGATAATTTATGAACGCTCGCTTTCTATATAGGATGGGCGAGTGGCAGGCAAGGGGTCGGACATGAGCAAGGGAACGGTCGGCGGCGGCGGTACGACGATGCTGCGGCGGATCAACGTCGCTGCGGTGCTGGACGCTGTCCGGCGCTCGGCGCCCGCGCCGCTACGGGTGGCGGAACTGGTCGAGCGGACCGGTCTGGCCAGACCGACGGTCGCGCAGGCGGTCGACGAGCTGCTCGACGCGGGCTGGTTGCAGCAGCACGGGCCGGACTCCGCGGACCGCTCGCTGGGCCGGCCGGCCATCCGGGTGTCGCTGCGTGGTCGCGCGGCACCGGTGCTCGGCCTCGACGTCGGCCCGCACCGGGTCACCGTCGGTGTGTCGGACCTGGCCGGCCGCAAGCTCTCCCTCGTACGGCGGTCAGGTCCGGGCTGGACGGCCCAGGAGCTGCTCGGCGTGATCAGCGAGGTGATCACCGAGGCGCTGGCCGAGGCGGAGGTCCCGGCCGAGGACATCGCGGCCGCGGTCGCCGCGAGCCCGGGCATCGTGGACGAGCACACCGGGCGGGTCCAGCTGGTCCCGTCCGTGCCGGGCTGGTCCTCGATCGACCTGGTCAAGCACGTGCGGTCCCTGCTCGACTGCCCGGTCATGCTCGACAACGACGCCAACCTGGCCGCCCTGGCGATCGCCGCGGCCCGGGGTGGTACCGGCACGCTGCTCGCCGTCCAGTGGGGTGAGCGGCTCGGTGCGGGCATCGTGATCGACGGCCGGCTGCACCGCGGGACGGGCGCGGCCGGTGAGATCGGCTTCATCGCCACCGCGCCGGACGACGTGATCAACCCCGAGGACAGCCGTGGACCGCTGGAGCGGGCCGTCGGTTCCGAGGCGATCGCGGCACTCGGCCGGCAGGCCGTGCTCGACAACCCCGACTCCCGCCTGGCCGAGCTCGGCCGCGACCAGCTCGACACGGCCGACGTGTTCGCCGCGGCCGCTGAGCGCGACCCGGTGGCTCAGGCTGTGGTGCAGCAGGTCGCCCGCGACTTCGCCCGCGCGCTGGCGCCCGCCGTACTGGTGCTCGACCCCACCGCCGTCGTCATCGGTGGTGGTGTCGCTCGCGCCGGCGCGGTCCTCCTGGACGCCATCTCCGACCAGCTCCGGCTGCTCACGCTCAACCACCCGAAGCTGGAACTGTCCGCTCTCGCCGAGGACGCCGTCGTCACCGGTGCCATGCGAATGGCCCTGGACGAGGTGTGGCAGCGCAAGCTCCCGACTCCCGCGTTGACTACGACGGCGTAACCCTGGGCACTGGTCCGGCATGAGCACCTGGACCGAGCATCGCCCAGTCCGCAGTGCGGCCGCACTGGCCATCAATCTCGCCGCGGTCGCCGCGGCCGCGCTGATCGGCGCGCTCGGCGTACAGGGCACCACCGAGCGGTACGCCGAGCTGCAGCAGCCGTCGTGGGCTCCCCCGAGCTGGCTGTTCGGTCCCGTGTGGACCGTCCTCTACGTGATGATCGCGATCAGCGGCTGGCTCGTGTGGCGCCGGACGGGCTGGTCGAAGGAACTGATCCCGTACGCCGTCCATCTGGTCCTCAACGCGATCTGGACGCCGCTGTTCTTCGGCGCCGACGCGATCGGCCTCGCGCTGATCGAGATCGTCGTGCTCTGGGCGGCGATCGCCTGGACCGTCGTCACGTTCCGTCAGGTCAGCCGGCCGGCCGCCGCGCTGCTTCTCCCGTACTGGGCGTGGACGACGTTCGCCACCGCCCTCAACGCGACCATCTGGTGGCTCAACCGCTGACCCGGAGACTCGCAGTGGGATGATCACTGCGTGTCAGGGCAGCAGACCGTCCCCAAGTGGCGGCAACGAGCGGCGGTCTGGGTCGGGCGAGCGGTCGTCACGGCCGCCGTCTGGTCGTTCGTCGCGGTGCCGTTGCACCTGGCCGCACCTGAGGTGGTCAAGCGCGTCGAAGCGGTGATCGACTTCGTCGGCATCCCGGCCGGGCACACGTTCCTGTCGGCGGTGTACCTGGCGGTGGTCGGCAGCGCGCTGCTGCGCGGCAAGCGGGCCGCGCTGCTGTGGGTGCTGTGGGTCTTCGAGGGCCTGACGCTGCTGACCAGCATCGCCGCACTCGGCTTCATCAGCGTGCAGATCGCCAACCCGAACGATCCCGACCTGATCGCGGAGTTCGGGCGGGCGTCGTACGAGGATCTGGAGCTCGGCATCGCGCGGGTCGTCGTGCCGATCCTGATGATCGTGCTGCTGTGGAAGATCCGGGACAGCTTCCCGGCCCGGCTCGCGCCCGGTAGCCGGCGGCTCGCGATCGGCGTGATGGTCACCGGGCTGCTGATCTCGATCGGGGTCAGCATCACGCTCACCCAGGTCTTCCCGCACAGCCTGCAGGGGCAGCGGGAGAAGATCGGCTGGGCGGTGTTCGCGGCGTTCGGGCAGAGCCGGGCCCGGATGGGATCGGGGCACGAGGGCCACACCTGGGTCGGCCTGACCGTCGGCTTCCTGTCCGCCGCGACGCTGGTGATCGCGTTCTGGATCTTCCTCCGCTCGGTCCGCCGGGTCCGCTACCTGAGCCAGCCCGAGGAGCTCGAGGTCCGCCGCCTGCTGCTCCAGTACGGCGAACGCGACAGCCTCGGCTACTTCGCGACCCGGCGCGACAAGGCCGTCGTCTTCTCCCCCGACCGCGACGCCGCGATCGCGTACCGGGTGGTCAACGGCGTCAGCCTGGCCAGTGGCGACCCGCTCGGCGACCCGGCGGCCTGGCCGGCCGCGATCAAGACCTGGCTGACCGAGTCGCAGGCGTACGGCTGGTCCCCCGCCGTGCTGTCGGCCGGCGAGGAGGCCGCCCACGCGTACGTCGACGCCGGGCTGCGGGCGCTCGCGATGGGCGACGAGGCGATCATCGACGTCGCCGACTTCACGCTCGAGGGCCGCACGATGCGGCCGGTCCGGCAGGCCGTCACCCGCGCGCAGCGCGCCGGGTACCACGCGCAGGTCGTCCGGCACGGCGATCTCCCCGCGGAGGACCTGGCCCGGTACGTCGAACTGGCCGAGCGGTGGCGCGGCGCTCGGACCGAACGCGGGTTCTCGATGGCGCTCGGCCGGCTCGGGGACGCGGCCGACGCGCGCTGCGTGATGGTCGTCGCGCGGGACGCCGAGGGCGCCGTACGGGGGTTGCTCTCGTTCGCGCCGTGGGGGGTGCGCGGGGTCTCGCTCGACCTGATGCGCCGCGACCCCGACTCGGTCAACGGGCTGATGGAGTTCATGGTCGCCTCGCTGGTCGACGCCTGCGGCGACCTCGGCGTGCACCGGATCTCGCTGAACTTCGCGATGTTCCGGGAGATCTTCAGCGACGCCGAGCGGGTCGGCGCCGGGCCGGTCCTACGGCTGACCAACGCGCTGCTGACCGCGGCCTCGCGGTTCTGGCAGCTGGAGAGCCTGTACCAGTCCAACGAGAAGTACCTGCCGCGCTGGTCGCCCCGGCTGATCTGCTACTCGCGCGGCGCCTCGCTCGCGCAGGTGCTGCTCGCCGCCGGGACTGCCGAGGGCTTCCTGCCCGCGCCACGGCCGTGGACGCGCGTCGACGCCAGCACCAGCACGGACCGGCACGCGATCACCGTCGGCGACAGCGGCGAGTTCGCGAACACCGTGCGTGAGCTGGAGAACGAGCTGCTCCGGCCCGCGCTGCCGGAGCGCAAGCTCACCGAGCAGGAGCGCGTACGCCGGACCAAGCTCGCCGAAATGGTTGCTGCAGGCATCGACCCGTACCCGGTCACGGTGCCCCGGACGGAAACCCTGGAACGGATCCGCGAGCTGCACCAGAACCTGCCCGCCGATCACCGCACCGGTCATGAGGTCTCCGTCACCGGCCGCGTCGTCCGCCTGCGCAACCACGGCGGACTGGCCTTCGCCGAGCTGCAGGACGGTCTGACGCCGTTGCAGGTGATGATCACCGACGACCTGGACAGCTGGAACCGCTGGGTCGACATCGGCGACCACGTCAGCGTCACCGGCGAGGTCGTGACGAGCCGCCGCGGCGAGCTGTCCGTCGCGGCGACCGGCTGGACGATGGCGGCCAAGTGCCTGCACCCGTTGCCCGACAAGCGCAAGGGCTTCACCGACCCCGAGGCGCGGGTCCGGCAGCGGCACCTCGACCTGGTGATGAACCCGGACTCGCTGCGGATGATGCGGCACCGCAGTACCGCCGTACGGGCGCTGCGGCAGGGGTTCGAGACGCGCGGCTTCACCGAGGTGGAGACGCCGATGCTGCAGGCCGTGCACGGCGGCGCGAACGCGCGGCCGTTCGTCACGCACATCAACGCCTACGACACCGAGCTGTTCCTGCGGATCGCGCCGGAGTTGTTCCTGAAGCGGCTCGGGGTCGGTGGACTCGGCAAGATCTTCGAGCTGAACCGCAACTTCCGCAACGAGGGCGCCGACGCGACCCACAACCCGGAGTTCACGTCGGTCGAGGCCTACCAGCCGTACGCCGACTACCACGTGATGCGCGAGCTGACCCGCGAGCTGCTGCTGGAGACGGCGACCGCGGTGTTCGGCAAGCCGGTCGTCCAGCGCGACGGCGAGGAGCTCGACATCTCCGGCGACTGGCCGGTGATCAGCGTGCACGAAGCGGTCAGCCGGGCCACGGGCGTCGACCTCGACTCCGGGACGCCGGTCACGCACCTGCGGGCCATTTGCGCCAAGCACGGCTTACGGGCGGGCTTCGAGCTGACCGCCGGCGAGCTGGTCCTGGAGCTGTACGACGAACTGGTCGAGCCGAACACCACGCTGCCGACGTTCTACACCGACTTCCCGCTCGAGACCTCGCCACTGACCCGCGTGCACCGCACCGATCCGCGGCTGGCCGAGCGCTGGGACCTGGTCGCCTTCGGCGCCGAGATCGGTACGGCGTACTCGGAGCTCGTGGACCCGGTCGAGCAGCGCCGCCGGCTGACCGAGCAGTCGCTGAAGGCCGCCGCCGGCGATCCCGAGGCGATGTCGCTGGACGAGGACTTCCTGGCCGCGCTGGAGTACGCGATGCCGCCGACCGGCGGGCTCGGGCTCGGCGTCGACCGGATCGTGATGATGCTGACCGGGCAGAACATCCGGGCCACGCTGGCCTTCCCGTTCGTCCGCCCGGCACCCCGGAGCTGATTTCCGAGTCGCCGGGGACCCGGAAGACCCCTACGCTTTGAACCACAAGGGGTTCTAGGGGCCTGGGGGCGGGACAAATGAAGAAGCTGGTCTCTGTGGTGCTCGGGGTGGCACTGCTCGGTACGGCGGCAGCGTGCGGGGACGGTTCGGCACCGGAGGCCGACCCGAGTACGTCGGTGGTGACCACGCCGACGGACCCGCCGACCACGAGCGCGCCTCCGCCTCCTCCGCCGAAACCGGCCGGTCCGCTGACCGGCGCGGAGTACCAGGCGAACCTCGCGAAGCTCGACCAGCAGATCGCGACCGACCTCCGCGGGCTGACCGGCGCGAAGTCGGCGGACAACCTGGCCGACGCGATGGACACGTTGGCCGAGTCGCTGAACTCGACCGCCGCCGAGCTGGCGCTGCTCAAGGTCCAGCCGAACGTCGCGGCGGCCCACAAGACGCTGCAGACCAAGCTTCGCGCCGCGGCCTCGTCGCTGACCGGCCCGCAGGCCGACGACGTCGACACGAACGCCAAGTGCGGCGGCGTCGTCTACACCTCACAGAACGTGCAGCGGAAGCTCACCACGGACCTGACCGGCGCGATCGCTCCGCTCGGACGCTTCGGCCTGAAGTTCGGTACGACGCTGCCCGACGTCGGCCCCGAGCCGGCCGACCAGCGCCCGTCGAACGGCGACGTCCTGCTCCGCTCCGGAGCCCGCGGCTCCGGCCGCCTCCAGGTGACGAACGGAACGACCGAGGACGTCGCGATCGCGATCGTCACCGACGGCAAGCCCCCGAGCAAGCCGCACCTGCTGGTCTACGTGCAGGCCAAGAAGACCGCCACCATCAACCGCATCGGCGGCAAGTACCACGTCTACTTCAAGAGCGGCACCGACTGGAACCCCAAGCGCCGCCAGTTCAGCGCCGGCTGCAGCTTCTCCAAGTTCGACGAGGGCTTCGGCCGCAACGAAGGCTGGAAGATCGACCTCCAGCCCACCCTCCTCGGCAACGCCTCCACCAGCGACGTGGACGCGTTCTAGGCGAGGGTCTGCAGGCCGATCACCGAGAGGAGTTTGAGTTTCTCGGCGGCTTCGGAGTTGGGTGGGGCGGTGTAGACGACGATGCGCAGGTCGCTGCCGGGGACGGTCAGGACGTCGCAGTCGAGGACGATCGGGCCCAGGTCAGGGTGTTCGACGGTCTTGTGGTCGGAGCCGTGGAAGGCGATCTGGTGGTTGTCCCAGGCGGTGGCGAACTCGGGGCTGACCGCGCGCAGGTCGGCGACGAACTGGTGCAGGTCGGGGTCCTTGGGATAGCGGGTGACGGCGGCGCGCAGGTCGGTGACCATCGCGAGCTTGAACCGCTCGGCTTGCTCCGGGGTCTGCCGGACCCGGCCATGGCCGGTGACGTACGTGCCGTCGGCCGACCGGCGGTCCACAGCGCCCGCGCGGCCCGTGAAGTACAGCCAGATGATGTTGCGCTCCCGGGGGCGCAGCCCGGACGGGTCGCCGAGCATCGCGGCCCACAGGGAGTTCCAGCTGATCATCGTCCAGGACGCGTCGGCCACGCTCAGCGGTGCGCCGTCGAGCTGGTCCACCAGGCGCTGGACACCAGGCGGGATGTACGTCGAGATCCGCCCGGGCGCCGGCGGCGCCTGACCGGCCAGCACGAACAGGTGATCCCGCTCGGCGTCGCCGAGCCGCAGCGCCCGGGCCAGCGAGGTCAGGACCTGGGCCGACGGCGACGAGGACCGCCCCTGCTCGAGCCGTACGACATAGTCGACCGACAGCCCGGCCAGCTGGGCGAGCTCCTCGCGCCGCAGTCCGGGCGCCCGGCGTACGCCGTTCACGGGCAGGCCGGCCTCGGCCGGGGTCACCCGGTCGCGCCAGGCGTGCAGGGTCTTGCCGAGTTCGGACACCTCTCCAGTATTGCGGCCCGGCGCCGCGACAGCCTGGTACTGCCGTTCCCCAGGCTGTTCCGGGTACTGCCTGACCTCGCCGTGACCGGCCAGAGTCGTTGCCATGACCATCACACTGATCACCGGGGCCAACAAGAGCCTCGGCTTCCAGACCGCCCGCGAACTAGTTGCCCTCGGCCACATCGTGTACGTCGGGGCGCGCGACCTCGAGAAGGGCCGCAAGGCCGCCGCCGACCTCGGCGCGCAGACCGTCCAGCTCGACGTCACCGACGCCGACTCCATCCGCGCCGCCGCGCGGCAGATCGAGGCCGAGCAGGGCCGGCTCGACGTGCTCGTGAACAACGCCGGCATCCCCGGGCACCTGAACGCCGCCGGCATCCCTGGCGACCCGTCCACGGCGACGGAGGTGACTGCCGAGACGCTCCGGACGGTCTTCGAGACCAACGTCTTCGGCGCCGCGCAGGTACTGCACGAGTTCCTGCCCCTGCTGACCAGGAGCGAGCACCCAGTCGTGGTGAACGTCAGCAGCGGACTCGGTTCGATCGCGGGCGTGCCCCGCGCCGGTGAGTCGGCGATCCCGTCGTGGATCCCGGTCCCGGGCTACGCGGCGTCGAAGGCCGCGCTCAACATGCTCACCGCACAGTTCGCGTACCTGCTGCCGGACCTGCGGATCAACACCGTCGACCCGGGCTTCACCGCCACCGACTTCAACGGCCACAGCGGCACGCAGACGGTCGAGGAGGGCGCGGCGATCATCGTCCAGGCGGCCACGGTCACCAAGGACGGCCCGACCGGCCAGTACCTGAGCATCCACGGCCCGGTCGCCTGGTAGTCGGTACGCCGTCCGCCCGTATGAGGTCCTGGCGGGACGCAGCCGTCGACCACAGCCGGCGGCGGCTACGGCACCAGCGCGTCGAGCCAGCCGAGCAGCCCCTCGACCAGCCCCGGATCCGAAGGGTGGTCCGTGACCGGCGGCGTACCCGTCGGGCTCGGCGAAGGCGATGACGACGGCGAAGGTGGCGAGGACGGCGACGGCGCGGGCGTCCCCGCAGGCGGCTCGGTCGGCCCAGGCGTCGGCAGCACCGGCGGCCGGGCCGTGATCGTCGGCAGCACCCGGCGCGTCGGGTCCTCCGCCGTACCGGTCGTCGCAACACCCGGCGTCGGACGCCCCGCCGAGTCCCCGGCACGGCTGTCCGACTGGGCGTCGCCGCGACCGACCCCGAGCGACTCCGTCGAGAGCACCGGCGTCGGCGTCACCGCCGGCCGTGGATCCCCCTCGACGCGGGGGTAGCTCTGGTCGGCCGGGTCGACGATCGGCAGGCCCGCGACCGGCGTGGCCGCGTCGGAGTCGCCTGCGCCGGGCAGCGGCAGCAGACCCACGACGGCCAGGGCGGCGTACAGGCCGATGGGCAGGGCGATGCAGGCGGCGGTACGGCGAACCCTCTTGCTCCTCAGCGGGGTCCGGCGCGGTGCTGCCTGTTCTTCCTCGGAGAACAGACTCACAGTTCCGGCACAGTAGCGGGTTTTCACACGTTTCAAACAGGTCTTGGAACGATATTCACCGGAATCTCAACGCGCCACGACGCCGAGCGACCAGGCGGTGACCGTGTCAGCCTCTAGCCATGACAAATCTCCTGCTGCACGGACTCGGCGCGACCCGCCGGGTCTGGGACGGCTGGTCCGGTGCCCTCGCCCCCGACCTGCCCGGTCACGGCACGGCCGATCCACTCGACAGCTACAGCTTCGAGTCGATCACCGCCGCCGTCGCCCACGACCTGCCCACCGAGCTGACCACGGTCGTCGGCCACTCACTCGGCGGCGTGATCGCCCTCGAGCTCGCCAGCGGCCGGTACGGCGTACAGGTGGACCGCGTGATCGCGCTCGGCGTGAAGGTCACCTGGTCCGACGAGGACCTGGCCCGAACCGCCGCGCTCGCCGCCAAGCCGGCCGCCTGGTTCGACACCCGCGAGGCCGCCGCCGAGCGCTACCTGAAGGTCGCAGGACTCCAGGGCCTGGTCGATCCGGCAAGCGACGCCGTCGGCCACGGCCTGCTGCGGATGGACGGCCGGTGGCGCCTCGCCCTCGACAACAAGGCGTTCGGCGTCGGCGCGCCCAACCTGCCCCGCCTGCTGCGCGAGGCCCAGGCGGACGTCGTCCTGGCGCGTGGTGAGCTCGACCCGATGAACACCGACACCGAGTACGCCGACCTGCACGACCGCGTCGTCACGCTGCCGGGCCTGGGCCACAACGCCCACGTACAGGACCCGTCAGCACTCGATCACGTTGACGGCCAGGCCGCCTCGTGACGTCTCCTTGTACTTGATCTTCATGTCGGCGCCGGTCTCGCGCATCGTCTTGATCACCTTGTCCAGCGTGACCACGTGCACCCCGTCCCCGTGCATCGCCATCCGGGCCGCGTTGATCGCCTTCACCGAGGCCATCGCGTTCCGCTCGATGCACGGGATCTGGACCAGCCCGCCGACCGGGTCGCAGGTCAGGCCGAGGTTGTGCTCCATCGCGATCTCGGCCGCGTTCTCGACCTGCTCCGGTGTCCCGCCGAGCACCTCGCACAGCCCGGCCGCGGCCATCGAGCAGGCCGAACCGACCTCACCCTGGCAGCCGACCTCGGCGCCGGAGATCGACGCGTTCTCCTTGTAGAGCACGCCGATCGCCCCGGCCGCCAGCAGGAACCGCACGACGCCGTCCTCGGTCGCGCCCGGGACGAACCGGCGGTAGTAGTGCAGGACGGCGGGAATGATGCCCGCGGCACCGTTCGTCGGCGCGGTGACGATCCGGCCGCCGGAGGCGTTCTGCTCGTTCACCGCGAGCGCGAACAGGTTCACCCAGTCCATCACCTTGAGCGGGTCGACCGACCACTTGTCGCCGCTCAGCTTCTGGTGCAGGCCGTGCGCCCGCCGCGGGACCTTCAGACCGCCGGGCAGGACGCCCTCGGTCTCGCAGCCCTCGTCCACGCAGTCCTGCATCACCTGCCAGATGTGCAGCAGGCCCTCGCGGATCTCCGGCTCGGTGCGCCAGGCCAGCTCGTTGGCGAGCATCACCTCGCTGATCGGCAGGCCGGACTCGCGGCAACGGTCGAGCAGCTCGGCGCCGGACAGGAACGGGTACTTCAGCGGGGTCCGGTCGGGCACGATCCGGTCGCCGGCCGCCGCGTCCTCGTCGACGACGAAGCCGCCGCCGACCGAGTAGTAGGTGCGCTCACGCAGTACGGCGCCGTCGGCGTCGCGGGCGACGAAGGTCATCCCGTTCGGGTGGTACGGCAGCGCCTTGCGGCGGTGCATCACCAGCTGGGTGTTCTCGTCGAACGGGATCTCGTGCTCGCCGGCCAGCCGCAGGATCTTGGCCGCGCGGATCGCCTCGACACGGCCCTCGACCGCGCGGGTGTCGACGGTCTCGGGGTCCTCGCCCTCGAGCCCGAGCATGACCGCCTTGTTGCTGCCGTGCCCGTGCCCGGTCGCGCCGAGCGAGCCGAACAGCTGCGACTCGACAGCCGTCGTACGGGTGAGCAGGCCGTCGGCGGCGAGGCCGACGGCGAAGGTCCGGGCCGCGCGCATCGGGCCCACGGTGTGGGAGCTCGACGGGCCGATCCCGATACTGAACAGGTCGAAAACGCTGATCGCCATCTGGAGGTTCCTTCCGGTCGTCGTTGACCGATCGGTGTGCCTCCCCGCTCTGTCAGGCGTGCTGCCTTCCAGAGGTGCCTCGCCCGTGCGGTGAGGGTGCCTGAGAGATTCTTGGGGAGAGTTGCTCCTACGGCGCCCGGGTCGGGCCCGGGTCTCTCCCGCACGGGTTCATGCGGCGTGTGCTGCTGACGGTCGCGACGGTACGGCGGACCCGCGGCCCTCGTCAATCCGGCGGTGCACTCCACAGAGGGAGAGCGTTCCCCCGCACGGGGGATCCCTCGGAAGCACCACCACCACAAGCTGAAGACATGACGACGAGCACGCATCCGCACGACCACGCACCGGGTGAGGCGACGACGCCGCGGTGGATGCGCTGGGCGCCTCTCGCCTCAGCCGGGTGGGCGGCGGCGTACGGGCTGGTGCGGTTCTGGTTCGCCACTGGGCATGCACCGGACTGGGAGTTGCCCGGGAGCGATCTGATGATCTCCTACTGGCTCTCGCTCGCGTTCTGCGTGCTGAGCGGGGTCCTGGTCGTGCTGCCGGTGTCGCGGGTGACCATAGGGCTCACCTGGGCAGCAGCCGCCGGCTGGGTCGCCGTGTGCGGCTTCGCGCTGCTCGACGTCGTCGCCGCCGTACTGCCCGGCCTCGGCATCCCCTTCGACCCACTCGGTCTACTCAGCCGGGTCGGCGGCCTCACCGGCGCAGGCCTTCTCGCGGCGACCGCTCTGGCCAGGCAACGACAGCTCGACCCGTCCTGCCTGCGCTGCAGCGGCAGCCGTCGACCGGTGACGTCCACACCCCACTGGGCCATCGCCGGAGCAGCCGTCGCCGCAGCAGGCTGCCTCATCCGCCTGGCCGCTCAGGCGGTCGTCGGCTTCGGCAGCACGCCGTACGACGCACGCTCGGCGGTGATCCTCTTCGAGACCGGTTTCCTGCTCGCAGGCCTCCTGCTCCCGCTCCTACTGGTCACCCGCGCCGGCCGGATCTTCCCGCGCTGGATGCTGCTGCTCCCCGGCGGCGGACTCGGCGCCGGCATCACGGCGTACTTCGGCGTCGGACTGCTCCAGATGTTCGCAGCCGTGCTGCGGCACGAGCCGATCTTCGGGGACATCGACCTGCCCGAGGCGTTCTTCTGGGTCGCCGTACCGGCCTACGTGCTCTGGGGCGCGGGACTGCTCACGGCGACGTGCGGCTACTACCTCCGGACGCGCCGACCCTGCCGCGGCTGCGGCCGGTGAATCAGCCGAGGCGGTTGGTGCGGGCCGCCCACAGCTCGAAGAACCAGGTGAACAACGGGGGAACGCTTGCCGCCAGCGCGAGCAGCGTGGTCGTCCAGGTCCAGCGCAGCGGCGTGCGGACGACCACGACGGTCAGCACGTAGGCGACGAAGATCCCGCCGTGGATCGGCCCGAAGATCTGGACGCCGATCTCGTTGTCCGACAGCACGTACTTGAACAGCATGCCGATCAGCAGCCCGGTCCAGGAGATCGCCTCGGCGATCGCCACCACCCGGAACCAGGTCGCGTGCTTCGAACCAGCCGGCGCGTCCACGGCTGCAACAGTCTCGGTCATCAGATCAGTGACCCTAACAAGTCCGCCCAACCCGCTCCCGGGTTCCCTCCGGGTCCGCACCGGATGCCGGTCAGGGTCGGGGCGGCGAAAGATCGTCTCAATGAAGAGACCGATTGTTTGGTGTGCGGCCGCGGCCGCAGTACTCGCGACGTTGACCGTCCCGGCGGCCGCTGCGGCGCCGTCCGTCGACTGGGCGGCCTGCCAACCCGAGCCTGGTGACACCCCGGAGGACATCGCCCTCCTCCCCGGCTCGGAGTGCGCCACTCTGACCGTGCCGATCAACTGGGACGACCCGGCCGAAGGCACGTTCGAGTTGGCAGTGGCCCGGCGGAAGGCCCAAGGACAACGCCAAGGCGTGCTGGTGTTCGGTCCCGGTGGTCCCGGTGACTCCGGCGTCGAGCGGATCCGGACCGGGATGAGCCGGTTCAGCCAGCGGCTCGAGGACCGCTTCGACATCGTCAGCTTCGACCCGCGCGGTGTTTCCCGGAGCAACGCCGTGAAGTGCTCGGCCGCACTCCTCGCGCGGCAGCCGTCTCCAATCCTGAAGAGCCAGCAGGACTTCGACGCGACGATCAAGTACAACCGCGATCTCGCCAAGGACTGCCGGCAGAACACCGGCCCGGTCTACGACCACCTCGACACCCTGCAGACCGTCCGCGACGTCGACGCGATCCGCGCCGCCCTCGGAGAGCAGCGGATCTCCTTCCACGGCAGCTCGTACGGCACCTTGCTCGGCCAGCAGTACGCCGCGCGCTACCCGCAGCGGGTGCGCGCACTGGTCCTGGAGAGCGTCTTCGACCACGGCTCGGCGACGACCGGCCAGTTCCTCGACGCGCAGGCGTGGGCCGGGCAGGACTCCTTCGACGAGTTCGTGAAGTGGTGTACGACGGCAACGACCTGCGCGCTGCACGGTCAGGACATCCACGCACTGTGGGATCGGCTGCTCGCCCGCGCCGATCGCGGTGAGCTGCCCGATCCGCAGCGGCCGTCGTACCCGATCACGCCGTTCCAGCTGAGCTTCGTGACGTTCCGGACCTTCTACGGACCGGACTGGGCGCGACTGGCCGGGATCCTGAAGCAGCTGGACCAGAGCGCGCCGCCCACCCAGCAGCCGCCGGTGCCGACCGGGTTGACGAGCTTCTCGTTCGTGACGTTCTGCCGCGACTTCAGCCTGCCGGTCCGCGACTACCGCGAGTACGCCGGTCACCTGCGGCGGCTCGCGCGAGACAACGAGGATCTGCGCTACCCCGGCCAGCTGCTGGCCGTGTCGACCTGCCTGGGCTTGCCGAAGGCAACCAACCCGCAGCGCAACCCGAAGCCGTACGACTTGCGGACGCCGGCGCTGCTGATCAACAGCCTGCACGATCCCGCGACCGGCTACAACGGCGCCACGAGCGTCGCCCGTCAGTTCGCCCGGGACGGCGTACTGGTCACCTACCGCGGGTGGGGTCACGGCAGCTACACGACGAGCCCGTGCATGGAGGCAACGGTCGACGACTATCTGGTCGCGCTGGACGTCCCGCGCCGGGGAACGAGCTGCGCGGCGGTCGACCCTACGAGCTGAACCGTTTTACGAAGGATCACCCTCGGTCAACCATCGGTCGACAGGGGGTGATCGGTCGTTCACCCGAAGGCTTTCCCTTGACCACCCCTGCCGAGGGCAACCATCACCGTCCGTTCCCTTGTGGTGATCGTCCGTAGCCTCAACGATTCCCTCACCGTGGCCCTGTGAGGCAAGGCCACCCAGAGGAACCGGATGTGACCATGTCCTTTGTCTCCCCGCCCGACCAGTCCCGTCCCCGGCAGTTCCGCAAGACCCTGGCCGGCGCCGCTCTGGCCCTCGGACTCGGCGCCGCCGCCCTGGCGCCGATCCAGGTCGCCAGCAGCGCGCCGATCTCCGAGCCGACCGACGGCGTGTACGACGTACTCGGCAAGAGCTGGGGTGTCTCGGCGTCCGACGCCAAGCTCCGGCTGGACGCCGAGCAGACCAAGGCCGCCGGACTCGAAGCCGCGCAAGCCCAGCTGGCCAAGGCGTCCCGCGCTGCCAAGGCCGAGCCCGGCCTGGACGGCGCGTTCTTCGACTCGGCCCGGCGCCTGGTCGTGAACGTCCACACCACCCAGGCGGCGGAGACCGCCAAGGCCCACGGTCTGTCCCCGCGCACCGTGGCCCGCGGCGAGAAGGCGCTGACCGCGCTGCAGACCAAGGTCCAGGCGCTGGCCGACAAGTCCGGCTCCGCGCAGGTCCAGTCGATCGGTGCCGACCTGCCGAGCGACACCCTGCAGGTCGTCCTGCAGCCGGGCAAGCAGTCCGCCAAAACCGTTGCTCTGGTCAAGCAGTTGAAGGCGGTCCCCGGCGTCGCCGTGTCGACGAACAGCACCACGCTCGCGATGACCGCCGACGTGATCGGCGGCCAGATCATGGATCTGGTCCCGGGCACGAACTGCTCGCTCGGCTTCCCCGGCACGCTCAGCAACGGCAACAACGTGCTGCTCAGCGCCGGGCACTGCGTCGAGGGCAACCCCGACGTGCTGAACGCGGGCGGCACCCACCTCGGCAAGGGCATCGCCAGCCGGTTCCGCACCGGCCAGCCCAGCGTGGACATGGGCCTGATGGACATCGACTCCGAGGACGTCGGCCGCGGCTACATCGACAACCGCAACGGCACCACCACCCGGGTCACCGGCTCGTCGAAGGCCCCGGTCGGCTCGACGATCTGCAAGGCCGGCAACACCACCGGCTGGACCTGCGGCACGATCACGCAGTACAACCTGACCGTCAACTACGGCGGTGCGGGCGGCAGCGTCACCCGCACCAGCGGTCTCGCCCGGTCGACGGTCTGCACCGAGGGCGGCGACTCCGGCGGCGCGTACATCTCCGGGACCGTCGCGCAGGGCATGACGTCCGGCGGCCCGTCGGACGGTCACGACTGCGGCTTCAACCAGGGCGGCAACGCCACCGGCTCGTACTCGTTCTACCAGCCGGTCGTGGACGCCGCGAACTACTACGGCGTGACGCTGACCCGCGGCTGATCCGCTGAAAAAGATCGAAGCCCCTACCCCTCATCAGGGTGGGGGCTTCGGTCTGTCAGTCCAGCACCCGCAGCAGGAGGTCCCCCCGGTACATCCGGCTCGCCAGCGTCGACAACTGCTCGCAGGCCGTCTCCAGCGCCTGCGCCTGACTCGGGCACCCGTCGACGTACCAGAACGGATCATCGGGCTGCGGATCCTCCGCGTCGTCGATGTCGGCGTACCAGTGCCGGCCGCCCGCACATCCACAGTGCTGTACCCGGACACGCAAATTCATCGTCGTACCCCCCGTGCCTCACTACCCCTGGGTCCCCCCCCGGGTCCCAAGTTCGGGGCCGTCCGGCCGGTGCGTGGCCGCGGCCCCCCACCACCACGCACCGAGCCGAAAGCGACCCTCCCCCGCTAGCTACATCGGAGCCGACCGGCCCGGCGTTACTACCTGTGACCACATTTTTTTAAGTGATCGATTGACTGCTCACCGTGGAGATCCCGGCGACCCTGCGATCCATCAGCAGCAGCACGTACGAGGCCACGACCACAACGGCCGTCACCGCCGCCAGCACGAGGGCCGGCCCGAGGTAGGTGCCCAGCATCAGCGGCGACAGAGCCAGCCCGCTCAGCGTGACAACGACCAGCGCCGACCGCAGCACCCGGGCCCATCGCTCGATCGCCGGCTCACCGCGCCGGCCGGCGACCCGCATCAGCGCCGTACACACCGCGACGGCGACACAGACCAGCGCGACCGCCGAGGCGAACATCGTCGCCAGAGCGCCGAAAGCCAGCTCGGCGACCGCGAACACGGCGCCGAGGAAGGCGAAACCACACGCGATCCGCAGCGCGTTGTCGAGCCTCCACACGGCGCGCAGACCGACGTAGATCAGCGCCCACCCCACCAGGTCGACCAGTACGTCGAAGCCGGACAGGCGGAGGTCGATCAGCACGATCAAGGTCCCTCCGCCGATCCAGCGGAAACCGTTCACCCGCGCTGCGCCTTGACCCACTGCTCCAGGCCGTCCGCGGTGATCGGGAGGGGCTCGGTGAGGATCTCGAGGCGGTCGGAGTGGACCACGACGTTGTCCTCGATGCGGATGCCGATGCCGCGCAGCTCGGGCGGGACGGTCTCGTCGTGGGGGTGGAAGTAGAGGCCGGGCTCGACCGCCAGCGCCATGCCGACCTCGAGGTCGGCGGCGAAGTAGGTCTCGGGTCGGGCGGCGTCGCAGTCGTGGACGTCCAGGCCGATGAAGTGGCCGAGGCCGCAGACGACGTACCGGCGGTGCTGCTGCCCGTCCGGGCCGAGCGCCTCGTCGACCGAGACGTCGACGATGCCCCAGTCCCGCAGCCCCTCGACGAGCACGCGCATCGCCTCGTACTGGAAGGCCCGGTACGGCGCACCCGGCGTCACCGCCCCGAGCGCGGCCAGCTGCGCCTGGTGCACCAGGTCGTACACCTGACGCTGCGGCGCGGTGAACTCACCGGTCGCCGGGAACGTCCGGGTCACGTCGGCGGTGTACAGCGTCCGCGTCTCGACCCCGGCGTCCAGCAGGATCACGTCGCCCTCGCGCACCGCGCCGTCGTTCCGCACCCAGTGCAGCACCGGCGCGTGATTGCCAGCAGCAACGATCGACGCGTAGCCGACCCCGTTGCCCGCCGTCCGAGCGCGCCGGTCGAACGTGCCCTCCAGCCAGCGCTCGCCCCCACCGCGGATCGCCTCCGGGAGCTCCCGGGCAACGTCCGCGAAGCCCTGGACGCTGGCGTCGACCGCCTCGCGCAGCTGGTCGAGCTCCCAGTCGTCCTTGATCCGGCGCAGCTCCGAGATCGTCTGCCGGAGGACGTCGCCGTCGGTCCGCGAGGTCCGCACCAGCGCGTCCAGCATCGGCTCGACGCCGGGCACGGACAGCATGAACGGAACAGCACCCCGTACGGCGGCCGGCAGCTCCTCGATCGGCCGGCACGCGATCTGCAGCGCCTCCGACCAGTCCTTCAGCCCCGGCACCGGCCCGATCCACAGCTCGCCGTCCCGCGCGTTCGCGAAGTAGTCGGGCTCGTCCGGCCCGGCGGTCTCCCGCAGGTAGAGCGTCGCATCGCCGTCCGCCGAGATCACCAGGACGGCACCCTCGGCCTGGCACCCGGTCAGCCAGACGAAGTCGCTGTCGGCCCGGAACCGGTAGTCGGTGTCGTTCGACCGCACCGGCGCCTGCCCGGCCCCGAGCGCGATCCGCCGCCCCGGCAGCGCCGTGCTCAGCTTCCGCCGGTGCTCGGCCGCCGCCTCGGCCAGTCCCTCCGGCAGCACCACCGACCGGTCCACCGGCCCCCAGTTCCGCGGGATCGCGTCCCGGAACCCCTTCGCGTCGATCGGGCGATACGACTTGCGCTGCTCTTCGGTCCGGTCCTCGGTCATGCCTGCTCCCCTACGGCTGTCGAAAGGCGTTGTCCGGCACATCCGTCACGAACATGTGCCCAGGGGCGTGCGTGATCGCGAACGGGGGCCGTGAAGCCATCAACGCAGCTTGGGGCGTCACTCCGCAAGCCCAAAAAACCGGCACATCGCCCGGCGCGATCTCCACCGGATCGCCGAAGTCCGGTACGGCGAGGTCGCGGACACCCAGCGTGGCCGGTTCACCGATGTGCACGGGCGCTCCGTGGACCTGCGGCATCCGCCCGGTCACCTGCACCGCGGTCGCCACCAGCCCGGCCGGGATCGGCCGCATCGACACCACCAGCGGCCCTTCGAGCCGCCCGGCCGGACGGCACTGGGTCGACGTCTTGTACATCGACACGTTCCGCCCCTGCTCGAGGTTCCGCACCGGTACGCCGGCGTCGAGCAGCGCGGTCTCGAAGCTGAAGCTGCAGCCGATCAGGAAGCTGACCAGGTCGTCGCGCCACAGCCCGGTGATCTCGCTCGGCTCGTCGACCAGCTCACCGTCGCGCCAGACCCGGTACCGCGGAAGGTCGGTGCGCAGATCGGCGTCGGGAGCGAGCGTCGTACGGAACGACCCGGCGTCGGTCACGTCGAGCAGCGGCACCGGCTGCGGGTTGCGCTGGCCGAACAGCAGCATGTCGTAGGCCCAGTCGCGCGGCAGGACCACCAGGTTCGCCTGGGTGAATCCGGGCGCGTGGCCGGTCGTCGGCGCGACGAGTCCGTCGCGGTAGCGGGCTCGGGCTTCGGCGGGGGTGGCGGTCATCGGGGCTCCTCCTTGGAGAGGACCCCCAGGTCACGCCCTGGCGCGGAAGGCAGCGAGCAGCGCCGCCTGGGAGTCGAGCAGATAGGCGTTGAGCTCGTCGGCGGCGCGGGTGTACTCGCCGGCTTCGAGCAGTTCGAGCAGTTCACGGTTGCGCGCGATGTACGGCTCGTGCAGCGCCCGCGGCGTCGCGATGACGTGGAAGAGCAGGCGCAGCTCGGCGAGCAGGCGGCCGGTGATCTCGTCCATCCGGGTGCTGCCGGCCAGGCCGACCAGGTGCCGGTGGAAGCGCATGTTCGCCGTACCGACCGAGATCCAGTCCTCGGCCAGGGCCGCGGCCTCGCCGGCGGCGACGTCCTCGCGCAGCGGCTCGAGCCGGTCGGGGTCCAGGCCGTCGAGCGCCCGGACGACGTCGCACTCGAGCACCCGCCGGAGCCGGTACAGGTCGAGCAGGTCGTCCTCGGTGAGGTCGGGGACGAAGACGCCGCGGTGCATCCGGTGCACCAGCAGCCCTTCGTGGGTGAGCAGCCGGAAGGCCTCGCGCAGCGTGTTCCGGCTGACCTGGAGGGCTTCCTTGAGCAGTTCCTCGGACAGCTGGGTCCCGGGCTTGAGAACTCCCTCGGTGATCCGGCGGCGCAGCACGTCGGCGACCCGCTCGGCCGAACTGCTCCGGTCGAAGAGCGCGGCGTCGTCCGCGACGGCCCGCAGCCAGGACGTGTCGGTCCCGGGCTCAGCGGTCGGACGGATCTCGCTGGAACTGGACACCCTCGCATCATCACCCACTCCGGGCCGGGAAGCGAAACCGCGTTGAACGAGAGTCTTGCAGGATTGTTGAACAATCTCTACCTTTGAGGTCACCAGATGTGGATCCGCCGATCGCAGGGAGTCGTCATGTTGCTGACCGTCGAGGAGCAGCGGACGACGCTGAGCCTGCCCGGCCGGACCAGCCCGATCGCCCGCGACTTCATCGAGGCGGCCGGGTTCGAAGGGCTCGTCGACGACTTCGTCGCCAAGCTCGCCGGCCACGCGGGCGTCACCGAAGCCGCCGCGGCCATCCGGACCGCCGGCGCCGCGCTGTGGACGACCGCCGTCGACCGCGCCCAGGGCCGGCTCGTCTCCGGCACCATCGACCCGTACGACGACCGCCCGCTCTACTGGGCCCGCACCTCGATGAGCCGCGCGGTCCGTGAGTGGGAGCCGTCGTTCCCGCTGACCGACCTGCAGCGCCGCGCGATCCTGCGGCAGTTCGACTACGCCTCCCGCGGGATCGACGCCGTGTCGTTCCCCGGCGACAGCGCCAAGCTCCTGGTCAGCGGCTTCGACACCTACAGCCTCGACGACAGCCTGCGGCACTCCAACCCGTCCGGCGCCTCCGCGCTGCAGCTCGACGGCCGGACCCTGCGCACGCCGTACGGCGAAGTGACGATCCGCGCCGTGATCTTCCCGGTGAACTGGTCCGACTTCGACCAGGGCATCGTCGAGGACGCCTTCGGCCCGTGGTTGGTCGGTCCCGAGGACCCGCGGCACCGCGGCGCGATCGACGCGCTGATGACGATCAGCCAGACCCGCCGCGGGCACATGCACATCGAGAAGTGGGCCGGCGGCTTCCGCGGCGGTACGCCGGACAACAACCGCGCGCTCAACTGGGGCCCGATCTCGGCCGCCGCGCTCTGGCCGCAGCCGCAGCCGTCGCCGCAGTTCATCGAGACCACGCTGCCGTACGCCGCGATGATCGCCGCCGGCACCGGCCCGTGGCCGGTCACGCTCAACCCCGGCATCACCGAGTGGCCGGCCGGCACCTTCCCCGACCCCGAGGCCCTCCGTACGACGCCCGACCCGTCCCCGGGCTCGCACGCGGCCAGCGCCCCGGGCAGCAACTACCTGTCGAACGAGTCGATGTACCGGACCAACCGGCTGCGGCTGGGGACCGGTCACCCGAGCATGCCGGGTGGACACCTGCACATCTCGGCCCTGGAGTACCCCACCGATGCGAGTGCACTGACCAGCCCCGAGTTCGAGGCTGACCGCAAGGCTGTCGTGGATCAGACCGTCGCCCTCGTCGAGGCCGCCGGCAAGACCGTCCGGCGGTAGACACCGCCTCCGGTCCCTTCTCTCAACACCCGCTTGCTGAGACCAGGAGACAACCATGGCCAACCCGCCGCTCAAGCCGCCGACCAAACCAGGCTCACGACGCCCGGTCCGCCGCGTCGGCCGCCCCACCTCCGAGTCCGCACCCTCGATGAAGGCCAGCACCCGCTCGACGCTGATCGGGGCCATGTTCCTGATGGCCACCTCGGCCATCGGCCCGGGCTTCATCACCCAGACCACGACTTTCACGGTCCAGCTCGGGGCCGCGTTCGCGTTCGCCATCGCCGCGTCGATCCTGGTCGACATCGCCCTGCAGCTGAACGTCTGGCGGGTGATCGGCGTCTCCGGCCGGCGCGCCCAGGAGCTCGGCAACCTGGTCGCCCCCGGCCTCGGCTGGGCGATGGCCGCGCTGCTGTTCGTCGGCGGCCTGGTCTTCAACATCGGCAACGTCTCCGGCTCCGGCCTGGGCACCGACGCGATGCTCGGGCTGGACCCGAAGCTCGGCGGCGCGCTGTCCGCGCTCGTTGCCATCGGCATCTTCTTGTCGAAGCGGGCCGGGCTGGCGATGGACCGGATCGTGTTCGTGCTCGGCGCGCTGATGATCGTGCTGACGACGTACATCGCGATCACCTCCGGCCCACCGGTCGGCGAGGCGCTCAAGAACGTCGTCCTGCCCGAGCAGGTCGAGTTCCTGGCCATCACCACACTGATCGGCGGCACGATCGGCGGCTACATCGTGTACGCCGGCGCGCACCGCCTGCTCGACTCCGGCATCAGCGGCCCCGAGCACGTCCGCGACATCACCCGCGGCTCGGTGACCGGCATCCTGATCACCGGCGTGATGCGGATCGTGCTGTTCCTGGCGATCCTCGGCGTGGTGGCCGGCGGCACCAAGCTCGACCCGGCCAGCCCAGCCGCGTCGGCGTTCCAGCAGGCGGCCGGCGAGGTCGGGCTGCGGGTCTTCGGGATCGTGCTCTGGGCCGCGGCGATCACGAGCGTGATCGGTGCGTCGTACACGACGGTCTCGTTCATCACGTCGCGGACGAAGACCAGCGACCGGATGAGGACCGCGCTGGTGGTCGGGTTCATCGCCGTCACCACGATCATCTACCTGGCCGTCGGGACCGCGCCGACCACGCTGCTGGTGTTCGCGGGCGCGTTCAACGGCCTGCTGCTGCCGGTCGGGATCGGTGTGCTTCTCTGGGTGGCATGGCGACGCAAGGACCTGCTGAACGGCTACCGCTACCCGGCCTGGCTGCTCGGGATCGGCGGCGCCGCGTGGCTGCTCACCATCTACCTGGCCGTGCGCTCCGTCCGTCCGGTCATCGACCTGTTCAACTAGGAGGTTCGCGATGAGCACCGTCGACCTGAACGCCGACCTCGGCGAGGGCTTCGGCCCCTGGGCGATGGGCGACGACAACGCCCTGCTCGACGTCGTCACCAGCGCCAACGTCGCCTGCGGGTTCCACGCCGGCGACCCGTCGATCATGCGGGCGGTCTGCCGCCGGGCCGCCGACCGCGACGTCGCGATCGGGGCGCACGTCGGGTACGCCGACAAGCCCGGCTTCGGCCGGCGGTTCATCGACATCGAGCCCGCGGCGCTGCGGGACGAGGTGCTGTACCAGATCGCCGCGCTGGACGCCTTCGCCCGCGTGGCCGGGTCGGAGGTCGCGTACGTGAAACCGCACGGCGCGCTCTACAACACGATCGGGCACCACGAGGAGCAGGCCGCGGCAGTCGTCGCGGCGGTCGCGGACTACGACCGGGCGCTGCCGGTACTCGGGCTGCCGGGCGCGGTCTGGCTCAAGCTGGCCGAGGAGGCCGGGCTGACCGTCGTCCACGAGGCGTTCGCCGATCGGGCGTACTCGCCGGACGGCACGCTGGTCTCCCGGCGGGAGCCTGGGTCGGTGCTGCACGACGGGCGCGAGATCGCGCGGCGCTGCGTGGCGATGGCGACCGGGGCGCCGATCAAGGACGTCAAGGGCGGCGAGCTTCGACTGCAGCCCGGCTCGATCTGCTTGCACGGGGACACGCCTGGCGCGGTACAGATCGCCCAGCGGGTCCGCAAGGCCCTGGCCGACGCCGGGGTCGAGCTGACTCCTTTTGCGGCGTGATGCGCGTACTTCCCTGCGGTAGCTGTGCACTGCTGGTCGAGCTGGAAGATCTCGACCAGGTCCTCGGGTACTACGCGGCGCTGCGCGCCGACCCGCCGGCCGGTGTCGTCGACATCGTGCCGGCGGGCCGGACGGTGATGGTGACCGTCGACAACGCCGACCTCTCGACCCTGGAACGCACGTTGCTCAACACCACCCCTCTCCAGGACCGCCGGACCGGCGGCGACCTGGTCGAGATCCCCGTCGTGTACGACGGCGAGGACCTCGCCGACGTCGCCAAGCTGCTGTCCTGCTCGGTCGAGGAGGTCGTCCGTCGCCACACCTCCGAGGAGTGGACGGTCGCCTTCTGCGGCTTCGCGCCGGGCTTCGGCTACCTCACCGGCGAATCGTCCTGGGACATCCCTCGCCGCTCGTCGCCGCGCACCAAGGTCCCGGCCGGCTCGGTCGCGCTGGCCGGGGAGTTCAGCGGGGTCTACCCGCGTGAGTCGCCCGGCGGGTGGCAGTTGATCGGCCGCACGGAGGTCGCCGTCTTCGACCTCGACCGAGACCCGACCGCGCTGCTGAGCCCCGGCCGCCGCGTACGTTTCGTCAATGCCACCCCCGCCCCTCCTTCCGTCGCCGATCCCGGCTCTCCAGGGCGCCGCGGATGACCGCCCGCTTCGAGGTCCTGGCAACAGGCCCACTCACCACCATCCAGGACTCCGGCCGCCCGGGCCAGGCCGCGCTCGGGATCGGGCGTTCCGGCGCGTGCGACCGTACGTCGTACCAGCTCGCGAACCGCCTGGTCGGCAACCACCCGGACGCCGCCGCCCTGGAGGTCACCTTCGGCGGACTGCAACTGATCGCCGAGGCCGATCTCGTCTACGCCGTCACCGGGGCACCGTGCTCGAATGTCCCACTCAATGCCCCGGCCCTGCTCCGCAAGGGCGAGGTCCTCCAGCTCGGCACCCCACGCACCGGCCTGCGCACGTACGTCGCCTTCCGCGGTGGTCTCGACGTCGACCCGGTCCTCGGCTCCCGCTCGACCGACCTGCTCTCCGGCCTCGGCCCGGCGCCGGTCGCCGCCGGCGACGTACTTGCCCTCGGCAAGGATCATGGCCCGATGCCCGGCGTCGACCTCGCCCCGGTCGCGGACCCTCCGGGTGGCGAGGTGGTGGTCCAGGTCTTGCCGGGCCCACGCCGCGACTGGTTCACCGACGCCGGCTGGCAGTCGCTGACCGGCCAGTCGTACACGGTGAGCAGCAACAGCAACCGCATCGGCGTACGCCTGGAGGGTGAGCCCCTCGAACGAGCCCGGGACGGCGAGCTCCCCAGCGAGGGCATGGAGCTCGGCGCCCTCCAGATCCCGCCGTCCGGCCTCCCGGTCCTGTTCCTCGCCGACCACCCGGTCACCGGCGGGTACCCGGTGATCGGCTACGTAGCCGCCTCAGACCTCGACCTCTGCGCCCAGGTCCGCCCGGGCCAGTCCCTGCGTTTCCGCCCTTAGGAGGACGAAGCCCGGCCCCGCCCTCTTCTCTTTCTTCTCTTCTCAGAGGACGAAGCCGGTCGGGAACGGATCCGTCGGGTCCAGCAAGTAGTTCCCCATCCCCGTGATCCACGCCCGCCCACGCACGGTCGGCACCACCCCCGGCAGCCCACCGACGGTCGTTGTCGCCAGCAACTTTCCTGTGAAGCTCGTTCCAATGAACGACTCGTTCACGAACTCCTGCCCCAGCTCCAGCTCACCCCGGGCATGCAACTGCGCCATCCGCGCACACGTCCCCGTCCCACACGGCGACCGGTCGAACCACCCCGGGTGGATCGCCATCGCGTTCCGCGAGTCGCTCCCGTTCCGTCCGGGCGCGGTGAACTGCACGTGCTTGCACCCCGAGATCCCCGGGTCCTCCGGATGCACCGGCCGGTCGGTCTCGTTGATCGCCGCCATGATGTCCAGCCCGGCCTGCAGGATCCGGTCCTTCTCCGACCGGTCGAACGGGATCCCGAGCTGCTCCAGCGGCAGGATCGCGTAGAAGTTCCCGCCGTACGCCAGGTCGTAGGTGACCGTCCCGAGCCCCTTCACCTCCACCGAGGCGTCCAGAGCGTGCGAGTACGCCGGGACGTTCTGCAGCGTGACGTGCTCGGCCCGGCCGTCCTTCACCGCGACGTCGACCACCACCAGCCCGGCCGGCGTGTCCAGCCGGACCTGCGTCAGCGGCTCGCTGACCGGGACCATGCCGGACTCGACCAGCACGGTCGCCACTCCGATCGTCCCGTGCCCGCACATCGGCAGGCAGCCGGACACCTCGATGTAGAGCACGCCCCAGTCCGCGTCCGGCCGGGTCGGCGGCTGCAGGATCGCGCCGCTCATCGCCGAGTGACCGCGCGGCTCGTTCATCAGGAACAGCCGCAGGTCGTCGTCGTGCGCCATGAAGTACTGGCGCCGTTCCTCCATCGTCGCGCCCGGGATCACCCCGACCCCGCCGGTGATCACCCGGGTCGGCATGCCCTCGGTGTGCGAGTCGATCGCGCTGAGCGTACGAACGGACCTCATTGCGGCAACCTCTCGATCGGCGTTTCCCCACCGCGGGTGGCGGCGTACGAGTCCAGCATGCGTCGTCGGCTCAACCGAGCGACTCGACGGCCCGCTTCATGTCCTGCTCGAGCTGCGCGACGTGCTCGGGGACGAGCGGGCCGCGCGGCGGGCGGCAGGGGCCGCCGTACCGGCCGACGTAGTCCATCGCCCACTTGATCGCCTGGACGAACTCGACCCGCGAGTCCCACCGGAACGACGCCACCAGCGGCTCGTACAGCGCGCGGGCCTCGTCGAGCTTGCCCTCGAGCGCCAGGTCGAACAGGCGTACCGACTCGGCCGGGAACACGTTCGGGAACCCGGCGAACCACCCGGTCGCGCCCATCAGCAGCGCCTCCAGCGTCAGGTCGTCGGCGCCCGCGACGACGGTCAGCTCCGGCGCCTTCTCGCGGATCTCCAGGATCCGCCGGACGTCGCCGGAGAACTCCTTCACCGCGACGATGTTCTCGATCTGCGCGATCTCGGCCAGCAGGTCCGGCGTCAGGTCGACCTTCGTGTCGAGCGGGTTGTTGTAGACCATCACCGGCAGGCCGGCCTTCGCGACCTCGCCGAAGTGGTGCAGGACCTCGCCGCGGTTGGCGCGGTACATCGTCGGCGGCAGGCACAGTACGCCGTGCGCGCCGTCCTCGGCCGCCTTCTCGGCCCAGCCGCGGGCCTGGTGCGCGCCGACGCCGTGCACGCCGACGACCACGATCCCGTCGTCACCGACCGCCTCGATCGCGGTCCGCGCGACGGCCCGCCGCTCGTCGTCGGTCAGCGACGAGTACTCCCCCAGCGACCCGTTCGGGCCGACGCCGCGGCAGCCGTTCTCGATCACCCAGCGGCAGTGCTCGGCGTACTTGTCCAGGTCCGGCCGCAGTCCCGCCGGCGCGCTCGCGTCCCCGGCGTACGGCAGCGCGGTCGCCACGATCACGCCATCCAGCTTCTCGCTCACAGTTCCTCCTCGTTGGCCAGATCGCCGAGCCGTACCGGCACGGCGATCGGTCGCTTGTGGTCAGCCGGCCCAGCACCGGTCAGACAGGCCGCGTTCCGCGAACACACCCGCCCCTGGCACAACCCGAGCCCCACCCGGCCGGCCAGCTTCAAACTCCGCCCCGTTTCCAGTTCCCGGACGTCGGCCGTCCGCGCGAGGTCCCCCCGTGAGACCTCTTCACACCGGCAGACCAGGGTCTGGTCGTCACTCCACTCGCGCCACCCGTCGCGCACCGGGTACGCCGCGGCCAGGGCATGGGCAAACCGCTTGCCCTTGGCAACTTCATCCAACGACTTCTGTCCTACGACTCTTCCAGCGGCAGCCGCACCCGCGACGCGTCCTTCAGCCGAAGCCAGGTCCGCGCCACCGATCCCGGTGATCTCCCCCGCCGCATACACCCCCGGCGAGGTCGTCTCCTGCCGCGCATCCACCACCACGGCCGACCCATCTTCAGTCAGCGCACACCCAGCGCCGACCGCCAGCTCGAGCTGAGCCGTGAACCCGTACCCCACACAGACTGCATCGACCTCGAGCTGCTCCTCAGCCCCGGCAATCGGCCGCCACTCAGCATCCAGCCTCGCCACCGTGACCGCCTCAACCCGGCCGTCCCCGTGCGCCGCAACGACCGCCCTGCCGTGCTGAAGCCGGATCCCCCGGCGCGCCAGCACTCCGCCGTACCCAACAGCCTCCCGAACCTTGCCCCGGGCAACCATTGGATCGCTCATCCATCCCCGGGCTACGGTCCGCAACGCGTTCGCCTCGTACAGACCGACAACCTCGGCTCCGACCCCCAGCAACGCCTCCGCCACCGGCAGCAAGAACGGCCCGGTCCCGGCGAGAACCACCCGCTGCCCCACAGCGATCCGCTGCCCCTTGGCCAACGCCTGCGCCGCTCCCGCGCTGTAAACCCCCGGCAGCTCCCATCCCTTGAACGGCAGCACCCGATCGAACGCCCCCGGCGCCAGCACGATCGCGCCCGCCTCCACAGCCTCGACCCGCCGCCCCACAGCGTCGGCCGGCCCGCGCTGCACCCACAACCGCTTCCCCTCGATCGCGAACACCGAGGTCTCCGCAAGATGCGTCACCCGATGATGCCGAGCCACCCGATCCCGCAGCTGAACGAACTTCCCCCACCCGTGCTGCAACCGCCCCGGCCGCTCGGCCGCGAACTCCTCCGGCAGCTGCCGATGGAACTGCCCGCCGACACTCCGCCCGGCATCGACCAACCCGACCGACACGCCCGCCTCAGCGGCGGCCAACGCAGCATTCAACCCAGCAGGCCCCGCCCCCACCACAACAACGTCGTACGCCGTCCTGCCGACGGCAACACTCTTTTTCTGCTCATCAGAAGAAGGCAACATCGCCCCCACCTGAGTGCTGATCTCGTCCCCCGCAGAAACCGTCCGCTGACAAGCCCGTACGTCGGGCGTCCCGTTCACCACCACCAGGCAGTCGAAGCACGCGCCGATCCCGCAGAACACCCCGCGCGGCCTCTCCGCGCCCCGCGTCGTCCGCCAGGACTCCCGCCCGGTCGCCATCAACGCGGCGGCCACCGTCTGCCCCGGCAGCGCGTCCACGCGCTCGCCGTCGACCGTGATCTCCACCGCCGGACCGAACCGCGGCTCGGCCGGATCCCCTTCCGCGGATCGCAGGTACGGGCTCACGACACCCCCACGACAGCCGGCCGATCCACGCGGAACGGCGATGGGTCCAGATGCGGCGGTACGCCGATGAACAGCTCGGTCAGCAGCCGCCCGGTCGCCGGCGCCAGTCCGATCCCGGCGCCCTCGTGCCCGGTCGCGTGCCACAACCCCGGCACCCGCGGATCCGGCCCGATCACCGGCAGGTGATCCGGCGCGTACGGCCGGAACCCGCCGTACGTGCGCATCACCGGGACGTCGGCCAGGAACGGGAAGATCCCGACCGCCTTCCGCGCGAGCTCCTGCAGGACGTGCACCTTGACCGCGTCGTCGAACCCGATCCGCTCGCGGCTCGACCCGATCAGGACGGTCCCGGCCCGCGTGGACTCGACCACCGTCGAGGTCTGCAGCTCGGCGTCACCGCTCCCGACCGCGCCGACGTAGTCCGCGTCGTACACCTTGTGCCGCACGCACTCGGGCAGCGGAGCGGTGACCAGGATCATCCCGCGCCGCGGCAGGATCTCGATCGGCCCGCCGGCCGCCGCTCCGAACGCACCGGCCCACGGCCCGCAGGCGTTGACCACGGCATCACACTCGATCAAGCCGTCGTCGGTCTCGACGCCGACCACCCGCCCGGCCTTCTGCCGTACGGCGATCGCCGTCACCCCGGCCCGGACGACACCACCGCGAGCCCGTACGGCGGCCAGCAAAGCCGTTGCCAACAGCACCGGTTGCACCTGGGCGTCGTCGGGGTAGTAGACGCCCGTCGTCACCGCCCGAGTCAGCAGCGGCTCCAACTCGAACGCCTCCGCCGGGCTGATCACCCGAGCGTCGACGCCCGCCTCACGCTGCGTCCTCGCGAACTTCTCCAGCGGCTCCGGATCGCCGGTCGCGACGACCAGACCACCCTTCGCCTCCCACTCGACGTCGGCGACCTGCTCCGGCAGCCGTCCGAGCACCACGCCGAACTCCCGTCGCGACGCGACGGCCAGCGTCAGCTCAGGGCCCGGTTCCTTGTCCGAGACCAGCACGTTGCCCTCGCCGGACGCGGTCGTCCCGCCGGCCGGCGTCCCCCGATCGAGCACCATCACGTCGACCCCGGCCGCCGACAGCGCCTCGGCACAGGCGGCACCGATCACCCCTGCCCCGACCACCACCACGTCCGGCATCCATCGACCCCATCGCCTCGGCGTTCACTTTAATGAACGATTCGAGAGTACGACGCGAGCTCACAGAGGTCAATGCGTTCAGTCCGTGTGCAGCGACTCCAGCACAACCGGGGTCGTGTCCGGCGGGTACTCCAGCAGCAGCACCGACCGCACCTCGCCGTCGAGCGCCTCGTACTCGTGCGGTCCGTTCGCCCGAAAGGCCAAGTAGTCCCCCGGCCCGAGCTCCTGACTCCGGTCCCGCGCGGTGATCCGCACCCGGCCGGTCAGGATCACGTGGTGCTCGGTCCCCGGATGCCCGCTCGAGTGCTGCACCTCGCCCGGCCGGATCCGCTGGTCGTACACCTCGAACAGGCTGCCCGGACTCTCCAGCCGCCGCAGCATCCGCAGTTCCACCGCCGCGCCGCTCAGCGCCTCGACGTCCTCCGACCGCACGAGCACCAGGTCCGACGCCGGCGGCTCACTCAGCAGCGCCGACACCGGCACCCCCAAAGCGTTCGACAGACTGAACACCGTCTCGATCGTCGGGTTGCCCGCCCCGGACTCCAGCTGCGACAACGTGCCCTTCGCGATCCCCGACCGCCGGGCCAGTTCCGACAGCGAGATCCCCTGCTCGTCGCGCCGCGCGCGCAGGTTCACCCCGAGCACGCGACCCGCTCCCTGACCAGCCATGACCCGGAGCATGCCACACCTGTCTACGGGATGACGCGCGCCTTCCGCAGGTCCTCGAACAGCCGGTAGAACATCTGCTCGGTCTCGACGTACTCGTGGAACCCGGCCCGCCGCGCCTTCGAGGAGTCCGCGAAGAAGTCGTAGTCCCACCCGAACACGAAGTCCGCGAACCCCCACGACGACACGTCCGCGTACGGCGTACCGGCCAGGCCGTGCTCGGCCTGCATCCGGTCCCACAGCGCTTCCTTGTCCGCCATCGCGTCCTGCAGCGGCATCGGCAGCGGCGGCGCCACCGGCAGGTCGAACCACGCGGCGAGCTTCGGCCACAGCTCGTTCCAGCGGAACAGGTCGCCGTTCGTGATGTTGAACGCCTGGTTCGCGGCCCGCGGTTCGGTCGCCGCCCAGACCGTTGCCTTGGCCAACAAGCCGGCGTCGGTCAGCTCCAGCAGCGCGTCGTACGCGCCCGGCTTGCCGGGGAACCGCAGCGGGACGCCGAGCTCCTTCGAGATCGACGCGTAGACGGCGATCGCGACCGCCAGGTTCATCGGGTTGCCCAGCGCCGTCCCGCCGACCACCGAGGGCCGCAGCGCCGACCAGGTCCACGCCTTGCCGCGCTGACGCTCGACCAGGAAGTCCTGCTGGTCCACGTTGAACTCCGGCGGCAGGTGCGGCGGATCGTCCTCCCGGGCCGGCGTCTTGAACGGCCCGAGATGCGCGCCGTACACCTTGTAGCCCTGCATCAGGCTCACGTGCCGCAGTCCCGCGGCGACCGGCTCGATCGCGTCGACCACGTTGGTCAGCATCGCCAGGTTCGGCGCGACCAGCTCGGCCCAGGTCGGGCGTTCCTGGTACGCCGCGTAGAAGACGTGCGTCACCTCGGTGAGCCCCGCCAGCTTCGCCCGGCTGTCCTCCGCGTCGAGCAGATCCACGGCGACGTGCCGTACGCCGTCCTGGTCCTCGCCGCCGCGCCGGGAAACCCCGATGACTTCCCAGTCAGGCAGGTCGTGGAGGTGCTCCACCAGGTTGCTGCCGATCACTCCACGGGCGCCCACCACGAGCGCGACCTTGTTCTCCGTCATATCCCCAGCATGTGGGCGAACCTGTGGATAAGTCCAAGGCATCCTTTTCACAATGTGCATAAACTCTGTGCATGGCGACGCTCCGGCAGTTGGAGTACCTCGTGACGGTCGTCGACGAGGGCTCCTTCACGCGGGCCGCCGAGCTGCTGCACGTCACCCAGCCCGCTCTGTCCCACCAGATCCGCGCCCTGGAGCGATCGGCCGGCGGCCCGCTGCTGGAGCGCCTCCCCAAGAACCTGCGCCTGACGCCCACCGGCCGCGCGATGCTGCCGCACGCCCGCGCCGCACTCGCCGACGCCGAACGTGCCCGCTGCGCCGCCCGCCAGGTCGCCGGCCTCGAAGCCGGCGAGCTGCAGATCGCGACGCTCTACTCGATCAGCCTCGGCATCCTGCCCCCGGCGCTGAAGGCCTGGCGCCGCAAGTACCCGGACGTCGGCATCCGCCTGTACGAGCACCGCCACACCGCGGAGCTCACCGAAGCGATGACCACCGGCCAGGCCGACGTGGCCATCGGCCCGGCTCCCCCGACCTGGGCGCAGGCGCCGCAGGTCCTGGGCATCGAGGAGTTCGTGGTCGTCGTTGCGCTCGACGATCCGCTGGCCGGCCGATCCGACATCTCCTTGAACGACCTGGCCGACCGCGCGTGGGTTCACTACACGCCCGGCCACGGCCTCGCGGATCTGCTCGACCAGGCGTGCGCCCAAGCCGGTTTCCAACCGCGCGTCGCCGTTCGTACCGAGCAGACCGCCGCCGCACCGGCGCTCGCGGCCGCCGGTCTCGGCCCGGCGCTGGTCCCCGCCAACATCCTTCCGGCCGGCTTCGACGGCCACGTCCTCCGCGTCGCCCCACCCATCTGCCGCCCGCTCACGGCGTACACGCGCGGCACGCCCGACCCGCTCACCACCGCGTTCCTCGAGGTCCTCGCCGCGACCTGGCCCGACATCCCGGGCACCCAGCCCGCCTGAGCTTCCGGCGTACGACGTGCTCGCCGTTTGGCGCTTTCCTCCGGCGGGCACTCCGCAGGGTGATGGCTGACGAATCCACCGGAACCGTGCTGCTCGCCGGAGCGGCCAACCTCGCGATCGCCGTCGCCAAGTGCGTCGCCGGTCTGCTCTCGGGCTCGACGGCGCTGATGGCGGAGGCGGCGCACTCCGTCGCGGACACGCTCAACCAGGTCTTCCTGCTGACCGCCCTCAAGCGCAGCCAGAAGCCCGCCGACGCGATCCATCCGTTCGGCTACGGCCTCGAACGGTACTTCTGGGCCCTGCTGGCGGCCGTCGGCATCTTCGTCCTCGGCGCCGGCTTCTCCATCGTCGAAGGCATCCAGGCCGTCATCCATCCCGACCCGGTCGCGTCGCTGGCCGTCGTCTACACCGTCCTCGCCGTCTCGTTCGTGTTCGAAGGGGTCTCCTGGCTGCGCGCCGTCCGCCAGGTCCGCCGCGAGGCGAAGCAGGAAGGCGTCTCCGCCCTCGAACACCTCAAGGTCGCCGAACCGGCCGTCAAGACCGTCACCTTCGAGGACACCGCCGCCCTGCTCGGTCTGCTGCTCGCCGCCGCCGGCGTCACCCTCAGCGTCCTCACCGGCCACCACTTCTGGGACGGCGCCGCCTCGATCGCCATCGGACTCCTGCTGATCGGCGTCGCCTTCACCCTCGGCCGCGACAACAAGGCCATGCTGATCGGCCAGTCCCTCCCCGCCGACGTCCAGGAGGAGATCCGCGCCACCATCGCCGCCGCCCCCGGCATCGACGCCGTGGTCGAGCTCCTCACCCTCCGCATGGCCGCCGACGAGGTCCTGGTCGTCGTCCGGGTCGACCTCGACGACTCCGCAACCACCGGCGCCGCCGTCGAGCAGCTGGCCGAGAAGATCGACCGCGAGGTCCGCGAGCGCTTCCCCACCGTCCGCCACCTGTTCCTCGACCCGACCCCGCAAGCGCAGACTCCCGGCGTACGCTGACAACGTGCCGAAACTCACCGGCCGCCCCGGCAACCAACGCGCCTACCTCCTGATCATGGGCGCCTGCGCCACGCTGATCATCCTGGCCTGGTTCGTCGTCCGCCTGTTCTCCGTCCCCGCCGCCATCGGCATGAGCGCGGTCGCCGCGGTCCTCCCGCCGGTCGCCGCCATCGTCGCCAACAACCGCCAGGACTAACGGAACCGCAGCACCAGCCGGAAGGCAGCACCAGGCCGACCATCAGGCCGGTCACCACACGTGAGGTCCCCGCCGTGCGCCCGAGCGAACCCCCGCGCAATCGGCAGCCCGAGGCCCGACCCACGCGCCGTGGGACTGTGCACCAGCCGTCGGAAGATCCGCTCCCGATCCACCGGCAGCACCCCAGGACCGTTGTCCTGCACAACAGTCTCGGCGTACGCCGGCGCTCCTTCTTCCCCCGGAACCATCCGAACGAGGATCTGGATGGTCCCCCGGTCGCCCGCCGCCGTCCGGGCGTTGTTCGTCAGGTTGGTCAGAATCTGCGTGACGCGTTCCGGGTCGGCCTCGACCTCGACCTCCTGGCCCAGGACCTCGACCGTCAGCTCCGGCGCAACCAGCCGAAGCCGCTCGACCTGCGTCAGCGCGATCGCCTTCAACCGAACAGGCTGCAGCCGCAGTTCCAGCCCGGCGTCGATCCGCGCGAGGTCGAGCAGGTCGTCCACCAGCGCGCCCGCGCGCTGAGACTCCCGCACCAGCAGCAGTTCCAGCTCGTCCCGCCGCCGAGGCGACGCATCCGGTCCGAGCCGCAGCAACGTCTCCGCCGCCGTACGGATCCCCGCGACCGGCGTCCGCAGCTCATGCGCCGCGTCAGCCACGAACTCCCGCATCCGCGCCTCCGACCCGCGCGCCTGCTGCTCGGCCCCCTCCAACGCGTCGAGCATCTCGTCGAACGCGGCCGCCGTCCGCCCGAGCTCCGTGTCGTCCCGCGTCGGCTGCAACCGCCCACCGCGCCGCCCGGCCGCGATCGACCGCGCCAGCCCCGTCATCGCGTCCAGCGGCGCCAACGCGAACCGCATCCCGATCACCAACGCCAACCCGGTGATCACCAACGCCGCCGCCCCCGAGATCAGCAACGTACGCCGCAACGTTCCACTGGCCTCCGCCAGCAAGGACGTGTCGGCCGACAACGTCAGCTCCGCCCCCTTGGTCCGCAGCCCCGCCTGCAGCGTCGCCCGCACCTGCCGAACCTCACTCGAAGCGTCCACTGGCGGAGCCCCCAGCACCTGCCCTGATCGCAGCACCAACGTCACCCGTACGCCGTCCGCGTCAACCCGTCGTACCAACGCCGCCGGCGCCACGTTCTGCCGGGCAAGCTGCTGCGCCAGCTGGGTCCGCCCGCTCAGCAACGCATCCAGGTTCCGCTCGGCCTGCGCGTCGAAGACCCCCTTGACCACCAGCCCGGTCACCGGCAGCACCACCACCAGCACCAGCAAGGCCAACCAGGTCACCCGCCGCCGCAACGAAGCAGTCCGCAACGGCGTCGCAAGCGGCTGCGTGCTCACGACTGATCCGCTCGCAGGATGTACCCGGTGCCCCGGATCGTGTGCAGCAGGCGTGGCCCGTGGGCCTCGAGTTTGCGGCGGAGTGCGCTGATGTGGACTTCGACCAGATTGGCGGCGTAGTCGTCGTACCCCCAGACCGCGGTCAGGAGCTGCGTCTTGCCGACGACCCGGTCGCAACGCCCGGCCAGGAAGGTGAGCAGCTTCAGCTCGGTCGCGGTCAGCTCCAGCGCATGACCGGCGCGACTGGCGGTGCCCGCGTCGACGTCGACGCGAAGGTCGGCGACTTGGATGACGGTCCGCAGGCGACCCATCCGGCGCAGCACAGCCTCGACCCGAGCGATCAGTTCGGCCAGGACGAACGGTTTCACCACGTAGTCGTCCGCACCGGTCCGCAGCCCGTGCAAACGATCCTGTACGCCGTCCCGCGCGGTCAGCAGCACGATGCCGGCGTTCGAGATCTCCCGAGCGACCGACAGCAACTCGAAGCCGTCCCGCCCAGGCAGCATCACGTCCAGCAGCACCAGATCCGGCCGGTACTCCGCCAGATCCCGCTCGAACGTCTCCCCGTCGGCCCGCGTCTCGACGGTGAACCCGGCCTCCTCCAGCGCGATGCCCACCGCCGTACGGATCACTTCCGCGTCCTCGACCAGCAGCACCCGCGCCATCCGGCCATCCTGCCACCGGCGGTCACCACGACCACGCACAGTTGCCCGAGCTTCAGCAGATCTTCAGACCCGGATCAGCCCGTCGACCGTCCCGGTGTGACCGGCCAGCACCTTCCCCGGATCGGTGGACAGCACCCCACCGAGCAACGACGCGTAGACGTCGCGGAAGTCAACCGTCGACTTCAAGTCACCGTTCGACAGGTCGGTGAGGCTCGGCTGAGCCCCGTGGAACCCGCCGCTGACCTTCTCCCCGAGCACGAAGAGCGGACCGGCCGTCCCGTGATCGGTGCCGTCACTGCCGTTCGCGTGCACGCGTCGCCCGAACTCCGAGTACACCAGCACCACCACGTTCTTCCCCCGATCGGTCTTCCGCAGCCGCTGCACGAACGGCGTCAACGACGAGTCCAGCTCCGTCAGCAACCGCTGCTGAGTCCCCCGCTCATCGGCGTGCGTGTCGAAACCACCCAACGACACCGAGTACGCCCGCGTCGGCACCCCGGCCTCGATCAACCCGGCAACCAGGTCCAACTGAGCCCCCAACTGCGACGCCCCACCGGCCGAGGCACCCTTCGTCCGCTCCTCGTCCTCGTCGTCCTCCCGCTCACCGGCATCGCGAGCAGCCCCACCCAGCACCCGTACGGCGTTCTGCAGATCACCCAGCGACTTCGCCGCCTGCGCCTGCCAGTACTCCTCGCCGGAACTCGGCTTCCCCAACGCCGCAAACGCCTCTCCCAACGCGCCTTGGGGAAGCTTCAACCCCCGAACCGGCAACGACGCCGCAGCAGTCGTCGCGCCCGCCAGCAACGGCGGCAACGTCGGCTCCACCGACACCGCCCGCAGGGGATCAGCACCGGAAGCATCCAGCCACCGCCCGAGCCACCCGGTCGGCACCGACGTCGACGGCGACGCCGTCTGCCAGATCGCCATCGACCGGAAGTGACTCCGATCCGGCTCCGGATACCCGACACCGCGCACCACAGCGAGCCGGTCCTCGTCCCACAACCCCTTCAACCCCTTGAGCCCAGGGTTCAGCCCGAGCCCCTCCCCGAGATCGAGCACTTCCTCTGGTTTGTACGCCAGCTCCGGCCGAGCATCCTGGTACGCCGGATCAGCAGCCGGTACGACGGTGTTCAGCCCGTCGTTCCCGCCGTACAGCGTGACGACGACGAGCACGGAATCGCCACTGGGCAAGGGATCCCGAACCGCCGCGGTCATCAGGTCGGACCAGCTGACCTGGGTCGCGCCGACCGCGAGCGCGCCCGCGGCGGTCACCCCGCTCATGGTCAGGAACCGGCGTCGAGTCAGGTTGTCCACAGTCTTCTCCTCAACCACTCACGACGTACTCGGGAGCGCAGGCGGCCACGGCCGTCAGCTGCACGGGATCCTTCAGCGAGCCCAACGCGGCCTTCGTCCGGGTGGACCACCCGTCCACGCCCAGCAGTGCCTGTACGTCGGTCACCGAGTCCAGGTCAGCCGCCTTCGCCAGCAACTGCGCCACCTGCAGCCGAGTCACCCCGGCCGAGGTCGTCAGCCAGCTCGCCCCCGAAGGCCAGCCGCCGACGCTCGGCGGCCGGAACGGCACCTGTCCCATCCCGCGCAACCCGGCGATCAGCTTCATCCGCGTCTTCTCGTCCAGCCGCGCCGGCCGCAGCCGCAACGCCCGCAGCAGCCCGACCGCCCACTCGACCGGCTGCTTCACCAACGCCGAAGCGCTGTCCGTGAAGACCGCCTCGGCCACCATCGCCCGCAGCAGCGCCCGAACGTCGCGCTGACTCCCGTACGCCGCGACCAGCCGCCGCATCGTGTCGGCCGACGGCGGGGTCGCCGACACCAGCCGGAACCACAACCGCCCGATCACGAACGGCGCCGACGCCGCCTGTGCGACGGCCAGGTCGGCGAACCCGCGCGCGTCGTACGCGCCCGTCTTGCCGAAGAGCGTCTTGGGGGCCCCGTCGTGCCTGGCCGCGACGAAGCGGGCCTGCGTCGCGCCGCGTTTGATGGTCCACCCGGTCAGGCAGCGTGCGCCCTCGAACACGTCGACCTCGCTGTAGTGCCCGATCCCGAGCGTGAACAGCTCGAGGAACTCGCGGCCCAGGTTCTCGTTCGGGGAGCCTTTGCGGTTCGCGTTGCCGTCGAGCCAGCGGATCATCGCCGGGTCGACCACCATCGCCTGGGCCAGGTCACCGAACCGGCCGAGCGCGTGGGTCCGGAACGTCTGGTTCTGGGTGTACATCAGCTGGGCGTTGCGGACCTTCTGGTTGCTGGTCGCGAAGTGCCCGTGCCAGAACCAGGTCAGTCGCTCGGTCGCCGTCGGCTCGGCGACCATCCGGTCGAGCCACCAGCTGGTCAGCCGCAGCTCCTGCGCCGCGCGCAGCTTGTTCGCCGCCTTCTTCGCGGCCTTGTCGTCCTTCGTCCCGCCGTCCTTCTTGTCAGTAGCCGCCTCCGGTGGCGTCAGCCCAGGCGGCGGCACGACAGCCACCGACGGCGGCCCGAGCAGCCGCGCGACGGCCGCGTCGAACCCCTCGCCGGGAACGCCGCCCCCGAACCCGAGCCGGTCGTTCAGCCGCCGGACCGCGGCGCGTTCGCTGATCTCACCCATGCCCCGATCCTGGCCGTCCGCGCGCCAGAACCCCAGCAGAACAAGGGCATCTTCAGCCAACCCACAGGTTGGCCGAACTCAGACCGGCAGCGCGACCTCGGCCAGCGCCTTCACCAGCGGCGCCTGCTCGGGCAGCTCAGCAGCCTTCTCCAAAGCAGCGGACAGAACGGCGTCGTGCGTCGGCTGAGCCTCGGCCAGCAGCGCCCGTCCCGCCTCGGTCACCTCGGTGTAGATCCCGCGCCGGTCCGTCGGGCACAGGTACCGCGAGAGCAGCTTGCGGTCCTCGAGCCGGTTCACCAGCCGCGTCGTGGCCGACTGGCTCAGGACCACGGCGTTCGACAGCTGGTTCATCCGCAGGTGGTAGTCGTCCTGCCGAGCCAGTACGTCGAGCACGCTGTACTCGCTCACCGAGAGCCCGTGCTGCTTGTTCAGCGCCCGCTCCAGCTCGTCCTCGATCCGCGCGTGCAAGGCGGCCAGCGTGCGCCACCCCTGCGCGCGAGCCTCCGCGGCGTCGTCCGGTAGTCCCACAGCTCCTCCTCACCCGCCCAGCAGTTGATTCCATCCGGAACAGATGGTTTCATGAAGCAATAGCCCGCGCGTGCAACTATCGCGGACGCGGGTATTAATCACCAGACTACCGACCAGGAGCAGAAAAGCCATGCCGGCCGACCTTCCCACCATCACCCTGAACAACGGCGTCGAGATGCCGCAGCTGGGCTTCGGCGTCTTCCAGGTGCCGGACGACGAGACCACCGCCGCCGTCACCGCCGCGCTCGAGGCCGGTTACCGCAGCATCGACACCGCCGCGGCGTACCAGAACGAGGCAGGCGTCGGGAAGGCTCTGGCCGACTCCGGCATCGACCGGTCCGACCTCTTCGTCACGACCAAGCTGTGGAACGCCGACCAGGGCTACGACGAGACGCTCAAGGCCTTCGAGCGCAGCCGCTCGCTGCTCGGCCTCGAGTACGTCGACCTCTACCTGATCCACTGGCCCGCTCCGGCGCTCGGCAAGTACGTCGACAGCTGGCGCGCCCTGGAGAAGCTCACGACCGACGGCCTGGTCCGCGCGATCGGCGTCTCCAACTTCCAGCCGTCGCACCTCGACAAGCTCGCCGAGACCGCGTCGATCGTCCCGGCGGTCAACCAGATCGAGCTGCACCCGTACCTGCAGCAGGCCGAGGTCCGCGCGTACGACGAGGAGCACGGCATCGCCACCGAGGCCTGGAGCCCGCTGGCCAAGGGCGGTTCGCTGCTCGGCGAGCCGGTCGTCCAGGCGATCGCCGAGAGGCTCGGCCGGACCGCCGCGCAGGTCGTGCTGCGCTGGCACCTGCAGCTGGGCACCATCGTGATCCCGAAGTCGGTCACCCCGGCGCGGATTGCCGAGAACCTCGACGCGTTCGGCTTCGAGCTGACCGACGCCGACCTCGCCGAGCTGGCGAAGCTCGAGCGCGACGAGCGCACCGGCCCGCACCCGGACGAGTTCAACGTCGCCTGAGCACTGCACACAGGGCGTCCGGGCCGCCGGCAGAGGTTTTCCCTTGCCGACGGCAAGATTCGCGGCCCAGGACTGACACAGCACTGATGTGCCGGAGCAATCGCTTGCTTCACGCACCGTGGTGGGACGACTCTTCTCGGTCAGAGGCCGCTACCGCCCACTGCGGCCGATGACACCTGGAGTGTGAGCATGTCAGGACAGCTCAAGTTCACCCGTGCGGCCCTGGTCGCAGTGATGGTCGCCGTCGCGTCGGCCGGTGCGGTCAGCGCGGCCGAGGCCCGCGTGACACCGGGAACCAACATCGTCGGCGGTACGACGGCGAGCACCGCGCAGACCCCCTGGGCGATCGCGCTGAACAACAGCCGGTCCCCGGTGGCGAGCGGCCAGTACTGCGGCGCCACGCTGGTGAAGGCGAACAAGATCGTCACCGCCGCGCACTGCGTGACCCAGCCGATCAGCACCTACACCGCGGTCCAGGGCCGGGACCGGCTCAGCACCACGGCCGGCAAGACCTCGAAGATCTCCAAGATCTGGAAGGACCCGCAGTACGGACGCGCGGCCGGCCACGACGTCGCCGTACTGACCCTGACCACGCCGTTCACCGGTGTGGCGACGCTGCCGCTCGAGACCAGCCGCTCGGCCGACGCCGTCGGCGCGCAGCCGGTCGTCTACGGCTGGGGCGACACCGAGGGGACCGGTCCGGCCGACACGTTCCAGAAGGTGACCGTTCCGGTGCTCGGTGACTCGTACTGCGGTCAGGTCTACGCCAGCGAGGGCTACGTGGCCAACGGCGAGATCTGCGCCGGCTACAAGGCCGGCGGCAAGGACTCCTGCCAGGGCGACTCCGGCGGCCCGCTCGTGCTGAACGGCCGGCTCTTCGGCGTCGTGTCGTGGGGCATCGGCTGCGCGGACGCGGGCAACCCCGGCGTGTACGCCGAGGTCGCGTCGTACGCCTCGGCCCTGACGACGCAGATCAACAGCTAGCGACACGCCACTGATACGCCGTACCAGAGCCTGGTACGGCGTATTAGTGTGTCGCCGGTGGCACGTGAAGCTGATGAGAAGACGGTCCTGGGCTCGGTGTGGCTCCGAGCCGAACCGGCGTCGACCCGAGCACCGCTGACCCGCGAGGACATCGTCGGCGCGGCGATCGGCATCCTCGACAAGGAGGGCCTCGACGGCCTCTCGATGCGCCGCGTCGCCGTCGAGCTGGGCACCGCCGCCACGTCGGCCCTCTACTGGCGGGTCGCCACCAAGAACGACCTGCTCGAGCTGGGCGTCGACGAGATCCTCGCCGAGGCTCTGGTTCCCACCGGCGACGGCGACTGGCGAGACCAGCTGGCCGTCCTCGGCCTCGCGGCGTACGAAGCCCTCGACCGCCACCCCTGGGCCACCCAGCTCCTGGCGTCCCACGCCGGCCTGGGCCCGAACTATCAGGCCTACACCGCCCGCCTGGTCGAAATCCTCACCACAGCAGGCTTCAAAGGCATCCACCTGGACGCCGCGGTCTCAGCCGTCTTCCACTACGTCGTCGGCGCAGCCGTCACCGACGCCGCCTGGCACTCCACCATCCACCGCAGCGGCCTCCCCGACTCCACCTGGGCCAACGCAGCCGGCCAGCACCTCGACATCGAACCCGAAGCCCTGACCGCCTACCTAACCCCCGACAACCCTGCAGGCCCCACCGCCCGCTTCACCGCCGGCCTGAGAGTAATCCTGGTCGGCCTCCGCCCCCGCCGCTTGTCGTAGGCAAAAGCCGGTCCTTCGCCACAACCGGCACGGGCGAGGCCCGTCGCCAGTCAGGCGGAACAAACTCCTCCGCCCGTCGCTGTCATAGGAGCGGGTCGCCGAGCGGCTCGTCGGCGGATGCCGTCGCGGGCGAAATCCAAGCCTTCACCGCAACCGGCACGGGCGAAGCCCGTAGCCGTTCCCGGGGCGGCAGACCCCTCGCCAACCCGCCTCACCACAGCCGGCACGGGCGAAGCCCGTAGCCGTTCGGGGCGACGGGCCCCTCCTCCCCTTTCTTCCAGGGATCCCTAGAGATCAGCGAAAGCTGAGGTGGGGTTCTCGAAAGCATCCGCGACGAAGCGGAGGAAGGCTGCTGCGGTGCCGCCGTCGCAGACTCGGTGGTCGAAGACCAGCGAGAGCTGGGTGAGTTTGCGGATCGCCAGTTCGCCGTCGACCACCCAAGGACGGTCGATGATGCGCCCCACGCCGAGGATCGCGACCTGCGGGTGGTTGATGATCGCGGCGCTGCCGTCGACGCCGAAGCTGCCGTAGTTGTTGAGGGTGAAGGTCCCGCACGCCAGCTCGTGCGCGGTGAGCTTGCCGTCGCGGGCCGCGGCGGTGAGCCGGCGGATCTCGCCGTCGAGCTCGCGCGTGGTCAGCGTGTGGGCGTTCGGTACGGCGGGGACGAGCAACCCGCGATCGGTCTGCGCCGCCAGGCCGAGGTTGACGCCGTCGTACTGCACCAGGTCGTCACCGTCGACGAAGCCGTTCAGCTCCGGGTGCTTGCGCAGTCCGGCGACGACGAAGCGCGCCATCAGCGCGAGCAGCCCTGGGCCGGGATCGGTGGCCGTGCGCATCGAAGCCCGCAGCTCGACCAGCGGGGTCGCGTCGACGTCCACCCAGGTGGTCGCCTCGGGGATTTCCGACCGGCTCCGGCTGAGCGTCGCCGCCACGGTCTTGCGGAACCCGTTCATCGTCGTACGCCGCAGCTCGGGCAGGCCCGTGCGGGAGTCGGCGGACGAAGCAGAAGCCTCAACTACAGAAGGAGTTTCAGGAGCAGAAGGAATGAGAGCAGCAACAGCAGCTTCGACGTCGCGACGCACGATCAGACCACCTGCGCCAGAGCCCTCCAAAGTGCGCAGGTCAAGCCCCGCGTCCTTGGCGATCCTGCGAACCAATGGCGAAATCACCAGTGGGACTCGAGGGCGCTCGGCAACAACAACAGTTGACTGCCCGTTCGCGCGCGGCTTCCGCCGACGCCCCGAGCCCGCGCTCTCCGGCGTCCCGTAGCCGATCAGCACGTTCCCCGAGCCGGCCTTCTCCTCCTCGCGGTACGCCTCGCCCGCGACAGACCCGATCGTGATCAGCGGCTTGCCCACGGCAACGGTCGTACCCTCGGCGCCGTGCAGCTCGGTCACCACTCCGGCGTACGGCGACGGCACCTCCACCAGCGACTTCGCGGTCTCCACCTCGGCGATCGGCGCGTCCACGGCGACAACGTCGCCGACGGCAACCAACCACCGCACGATCTCCGCCTCGGTCAGGCCCTCGCCGAGGTCCGGCAGCAGGAACGTGTTCACGAGTCCTCCCACTGCAGATCGTCGACGGCGTCGAGGATCCGGTCCACCGACGGCAACTGGTGCCGCTCCAGGTGCGGAGGCGGGAACGGGATGTCGAACCCGGTCACCCGCCGGATCGGCGCGGCCAGCGAGTGGAAGCAGCGCTCGGTGACCCGAGCAACGATCTCGGACGACACCGAAGCAAACCCGGAGGCCTCGGCAACCACCACAGCGCGCCCGGTCGAACGAACAGCAGCACAAACGGTCTCGTCGTCGAACGGCACGATCGACCGAAGATCCACCACGCCCAGCGACCGACCCTCGGCGGCCGCAGCCTCCGCGGCCTCCAACGCGATCGGCACAGTGGGCCCGTACGCGATCAGCGTCGCGTCAGCGCCTGCACGCCGTACGACAGCCTTCCCGATCCCCGGCTCGGCGACGCCGAGGTCGATCTCCTCCTTGGCCCAGTACAGCTTCTTCGGCTCCATGAAGATCACCGGGTCCGGGAACTCGATCGCCCGCCGCATCAGCCAGTACGCGTCGGCGACCGTGGCCGGCGCGACCACCGTCAGGCCGGGCGTGTGCGCGTAGTACGCCTCGGACGAGTCGCAGTGGTGCTCGACGCCGCCGATGCCTCCGGCGTACGGCATCCGGATCACCATCGGCAGCGTGACCTTGCCGCGGGTCCGGTTGCGCATCTTCGCGACGTGGCTGACGACCTGCTCGAACGCCGGGTAGCCGAACGCGTCGAACTGCATCTCGACGACCGGCCGCATCCCGTTCATCGCCATCCCGATCGCGGTCCCGACGATCCCGGACTCGGCCAACGGGGTGTCGAAGCAACGACTCTCGCCGAACTCGGCGGTCAGCCCGTCGGTCACCCGGAACACGCCACCGAGCGCGCCGACGTCCTCGCCGAACATCAGCACGGTGTCGTCGGCCCGCATCGCGTCGCGCAGCGCCTGGTTCAGCGCCTGCGCCATGGAGAGCTTCACGTGCGTCATCTCAGGCCTCCTCACGAGCCAGTTCGTCGGCCAGGAACGCGGCCTGTTCGCGCAGCTGCGGCGTCTGCGTGGTGTAGAGGTGCTGGAACAGCTCCGCCGGATCCGGCTGGACGTCCTCCATCAGCCCGACCCGCGTGTACTCCGCCACCTGGTCAGCGGCCGAAGCAGCAGCAGCCCGAGCCGCGTCGTCCAGCAGCCCGGCACCGCTCAGATACGCGTCCAGCCGCTTGATCGGGTCCCGCTCCAACCACGGCGTGACCTCGGCGTCGTCGCGGTACCGCGAGGCGTCGTCCGCGTTGGTGTGCGCCTGCACCCGGTACGTGTGCGCCTCGACGAGCTGCGGTCCTTCGCCGGCCCGCGCCCGCTCGACAGCCCGGCCCAGGACGGCGAGCAGCCCGGCCAGATCGTTGCCGTCGGCCCGTTCACCGGGTACGCCGTACCCGATGCCCTTGTGCGCAAGGGAAGGTGCTGCGGTCTGCTTGGCCAGCGGCACCGAGATCGCGTACTCGTTGTTCTGGATGAAGAACACGACCGGCGCCTGCCAGACCGCGGCGAAGTTGAGCGCCTCGTGGAAGTCGCCCTCGCTGGTCCCGCCGTCGCCGACGAGCGCCATCACGACGGTGTCCTCCCCCTTGAGCCGCGCGGCGTGCGCGACGCCCACCGCGTGCAGCAGCTGGGTCGCGAGCGGCGTGGACTGCGGCGCGACGTTGCGCGCGTACGGGTCGTACCCGGAGTGCCAGTCGCCGCGCAGCAGCGTCAGCGTCTCGATCGGGTCGACGCCGCGGCTCACGATCGAGACCGTGTCGCGGTACGTCGGGAAGAGCCAGTCGCGCTCCTCCAGCACCATCGTCGCCGCGACCTGGCAGGCCTCCTGGCCGTGCGACGACGGGTAGACCGCGAGCCGGCCCTGGCGGACCAGCGCACTGGCCTGGTCGTTGAGCCGGCGGCCCTTGACCAACTGTGCGTAACCGTCGGTCAGCGTCTCCGCGGAGGGGAGCTGGTACGACGCGTGCGCGTGCGCGGCGCCGTGCTCGTCGATCAGCCGGACGGGCTCGGCGGAGGGGAGCAGGCGCTCCTCAACGGTGGACATTTTGCCCTCCTGCGGGGAGACGGACTGATGCCTCATCGTCGTACTTCTGGCCATTCGCTGCCAGACCCTGCAGAATTGCGAGACGAACGGCGTTCCGATCAGCCTGAGCGAGGAGCAGAATGTCCGAAGAAGTCACAGTCGCTGCCCAGCGCCCTGGACAGATGGTCGTCGCCCCCGCGCTGGACGAGCTCGACCGGCAGATCGTCGAGGCCCTGACCCAGGACGGACGCCTCTCGATCCGGGCCCTCGCGGACCAGGTCCACATCTCCCGCGCCAACGCCTACGCGCGTGTCGAGCGCCTCACCGCGACCGGCGTCATCACCGGTTTCACGACGACCGTCGACCCGCTGAAACTGGGGCTCGCGACGTCGGCGTACGTCACGCTCAGTCTCCGCCAGAGCTCCTGGCGAGCCCTGCGCGAACAGCTCCAGACCATCCCCGAGATCAAGCACATGGCCCTGGTCGGCGGCGACTTCGACGCGATCCTGCTGGTCCGCGCCGCCGACAACGAGGGCCTGCGCCGCGTCGTCCTGGAGAAGCTCCAGGCGATCCCGGAGGTGCTGGGCACCCGCACGGCGCTGATCTTCGAGGACCTCGGGACGCTCTGACGCTCGTACGACGTACTGCGGCTACGCGCCGCGGCGGCGTTGCCGGGCGGCGTACGCACGCAGAGCGCGGAGGAAGTCGATCTCGCGGAAGGCCGGCCAGTACGGGTCGCAGAAGTAGAGCTCCGAGTACGCCGACTGCCAGAGCAGGAAGTTGGACATCCGCTGCTCGCCGCTGGTGCGGATGATCAGGTCGGGGTCGGGCTGGCCTGCGGTGTAGAGGTGTTTGGTGATGTCGTCGGCGTCGAGTGTGTCGGCGAGCGAATCGAGGTCGTTGCCCGCGCGCGCCTCCGACTCCAGCAGGGACCGGACCGCCTCGACGAGCTCCTGGCGGCCGCCGTACCCGATGGCGAGGGTGACGTGGTTGCCGGTGCTGATGTCCTTGGTCGCCTCGACGGCGTGCTTCAGGGCGCGGGCGGTGGTGTCGGGGAGCAGGTCGATCAGCCCGGCGACGTGGACCTGCCAGCGGCCGCCCGGCTCGGTGAGGCGGGTGGTGACGACCTCTTCGATCAGCTTCATCAGGTACATGACTTCTTCGTTGCCGCGCTTGACCAGGTTCTCGGTCGAGCAGACGAAGACGGTGACGTGCCGGACGCCCGCGGTCTCGCACCAGCCGAGCGCGTTCTCGACGTGCATCGCGCCGTACCGGTGACCGACGCTCGGATTCGCGTGCCCCTGCCCGCGGGCCCAGCGGCGATTGCCGTCCATCACCAGGCCGACGTGCCGCGGCCGCGGCTTGCCGGCCAACTGCCGCCGGAGCCGCCACTTGTACATCCCGTACAGCACGTCGTTGATGGCCATCCACAGAATCTATCCGCTGCCGGAGGTACTGTGCGTCGGATGCGGATCCTGTTCACGTTCATCGGGGGCATCGGGCACTTCCGGCCGCTGGTCCCGATCGCCCGCGCCGTCGAAGCAGCCGGCCACGAGGTCCGCGTCGCCGGATCCGGCAAGGTCACGCCGACGGTCGAGGCCGCCGGCTTCACCACCTTCGCGACCAGCGGCCCACGCCTCGCCGACGCTCCGCCGCTGGTCCCCGAGCCGCTCACACCCGCCGACCCCGCCGCCGAGGAACAGCACTTCGCCTCGGCCTTCGGCGGCCGCGGCGCCCGCCGCCACGCCTCCGCCCTGCTCGAGATCGCGGCCTCCTGGAAGCCCGACGTCATCGTCCGCGACGAAGCCGACTTCGGCTCCGCCGTCGCCGCCGAGAAACTCGGCATCCCCTGTACGACGGTCCTGGTCCTCGCCTCAGGAGCCCTGCTCCGCAAGGACCTGCTCGCCGGCCCGCTGGGCGAGGTCAGAGCCGAGCACCAACTCCCACCGGACCCCGACCTCACCTTCCTCGACCGGGGCCTGATCCTCTCGCCCTTCCCCCCGAGCTTCCGCCACCCGTCCTTCCCCCTACCGCCGAACACCTTCTCCTATCGCACCGCCGAGATCCCGCCCGCCCAGCCTCATCCCCCGACGGTCTACTTCACCCTCGGCACCGTCTTCCAGCCCGACGCCGACGATCTCTTCACCCGAGTCCTCACCGGCCTCCGCGACCTCACCGCCGACGTCGTCGTCACCGTCGGCGAACGCAACGACCCCGCCGCCCTCGGCGCCCAGCCGCCGCACGTCCGCATCGAACGCTTCATCCCCCAGGAAGACCTGCTCCCCACCTGCGACCTCGTCATCTCCCACGGCGGCTCCGGCAGCATCCTCGGCACCCTCGCCCACGGCCTCCCGTCGATCGTCCTCCCGCTCGGCGCCGACCAGCCCCACAACGCCCAACGCATCGTCACCCTGGGCGCGGGCCTGGCACTCGACCCGGTAGCCCTCACCCCGGCCGAGGTAACCCAAGCAGCCGCCTCAGTACTTGCTGACAGCAACTACACCCAAGCCGCCCAACGCCTCCAAGCAGAACTCAGCACCCTCCCCGACGTATCCCGAACAGTCCCCCTCATCGAGTCCCTCAGCTAGTACGGAGGAAAGGGGCCGGGCCCGGTCGCGGACGACCCCGGCTCAGCCCGTATCCCGCCGAACCAGCTCAGCGCCGGAACGCACCCGGCCCGTTCACCTGCCAGCCCTTCGCCACCGGGTCGGCGATCGACCGCAGCGGCATCGTGAAGCTGCGGACCTGCTTGGCCGGCCGGCTGATCGCCCAGAACGTCGGGTTCTTCGTCGTCGACCGGTCCCACGCGATGCCCTGGCCCTGGATCTCCGGCAGGTCGACCGTCGCCACCCACCGCAGCTCCGCCCCGGCCTCGGGCAGCTTCATCACATACGCCTCGCCGAGGTCGTGCCCGGTCAGCCACAGCCGCCCGTCCGGCCCCCACGACCCACCGGAGTTGCTCATCGGCTTGAACCGGTCGAGGATCGTCTTCGGGATGGTCCACCCCGCGACCACCTCGAAGTCGTCGTTGAGCTTCACCACCTGGGTGTTGTACGTCTCGCCGTACGGCGCGCCGGAGCCGTCCTCACGCGGGTTGTCGTAGTTCGCGAACCCGGCCCACCAGGCGCCGTCGTGCCGGTCCAGCCAGGTCAGCGACCCGCGGTCGATCCCGAAGCTGTGGGTGGCGACGTGCCGCATCGTCCGGGTGTCGAACACCTCGATCGACGACTCCATCGGGTACTCGGGATAGTTCGAGTGCACGGCGTACAGCTTGCTGCCGACCACAGCCGCGCTGTCCAGGTGCTCGAACGGCCCGTCGGTGTCGCCGGCGAACTGCAGCAGCGGCTCACCGGTCCGCCGGTCGTGCTTGGTGATCGTCCGGTTGTTCACCGCGTAGAAGTACTTCGCGTCGACCGCGACCGCCTGGTTCGCGTCGAAGGCCGGGAACGACTTCACCGGCGTCGCCACGAACGACGGCGGGTCGGCAGCGACTACAGCAGCCGGTACGACGACCGCCGGCGCCGCGGCCGCCAGGGAAGGGACGGCCGCGGCCGCCACGGCCACCAGGACGAGGAGCTTCTTCATCAGGACCTCCGAAGGGGATGGAAACCTCCGGAAGCCTGCGCCGTACGTCGGAACGCCCGTGGTCCGGCGAGTGAACCGGCCTGATCGAGCAGGTGACGGCGTCATAGGCTTGCCAGGACAAAGTCGACCTGAGGGAGATCCGATGGCCCGCCCGCTCGTGTTGATGCCCGGTCCGATGAACCGCTCGGTGCCGGACGGTCTGGCCGACGGCTTCGAGGTGATCCGGCTGTGGGAGTCCGACGATCCCGACGGGGTGCTGGAGGAGCGCGGCAAGGACGTCGTCGCGATCGCCAACGGCGGTACGGCGATCGACGGCGCGTACCTGGACCGGCTGCCGAACGTGCAGATCGTGGCGAGCTTCGGGGTCGGGTACGACAAGATCGACGCGACGGCCGCGGCCGAGCGTGGAGTCGTGGTGACCAACACCCCCGGCGTACTGGACGACGAGGTCGCCGACACCGCGATGGGCCTGCTGCTGATGACGGCGCGTGAACTGTCGTCGGCCGAGCGGTACCTGCGCGACGGGCGCTGGCCCGAGCGGCCGTATCCGTTGACTCCGGCGACGTTGAGCGGGCGGAAGATGGGCATCCTCGGCCTCGGCCGGATCGGTGAGGCGATCGCGCACCGGGCGCAGGCGTTCGGGATCTCCGTTGCCTATCACAACCGTCACCGCAAGGACGTTGCCTACGACTACTACCCGACGCTGGTCGAGCTGGCCGCCGCGAGCGACATCCTGATGGTCGTCATCCCGGGCGGCGCGGAGACCAAGCATCTCGTCAACGCCGAGGTCCTGGCCGCGCTCGGCTCCGACGGCATCCTGATCAACGTCGCCCGCGGCACCGTCGTCGACGAGGCGGCGCTGGTCGACGCGCTGAAGTCCAAGACGATCCTGAGCGCCGGCCTCGACGTCTTCGAGCACGAGCCCGAGGTCCACCCCGGCCTGCTCGAGGTGGACAGCGCCGTCCTGCTCCCGCACGTAGGCTCCGGCACGATCCCCACCCGCGACGCGATGGGCCGCCTGGTCGTCGAGAACCTCGTCAGCTGGTTCGAGACCGGCGTACCGGTCACCCCTGTCCAGGAGTCTGCGGACCTGGTACGAAAGACGCGTGGCTGACCAGGACGACGTACGCCGCCTCGCGCTGCAACTGCCCGAGGTCACCGAGGGCGAAGACCGCTTCGCCTTCTCCGTCGGCACGAAGGGGATCGCCTGGGTCTGGATGGAACGCTCTGCGCCCAAGGCTCCCCGCGTCCCCAACCCTGAGGTCCTCGCCGTCCGCGTCGCCGGCGAGGCCGGCAAGCAGGATCTGCTCGCCGCGGACCCGCAGAAGTTCTTCACCGAACCCCACTACAACGGCTTCCCCGCCATCCTCGTCCGCCTGCCTGCCGTCGACCTCGACGAGCTCCGCGAACTGCTGCTGGACGCTTGGCGCATCCAGGCCCCGAAGTCCCTGGTCAAGCAGCACCCGGACCTCTAGCTCTTCAGGTCCCAGATCCGGCCGGTGTGCCAGGCGTACTCCCAGGCTTGGGTGTCGGGCGGCTCGATGCCGAAGCCGGTGAGGATGGCGTTGACCTGCTCGCGGTGGTGGTTGGCGTGGTTGAGGGACTGGGCGATGAAGATGCCGGCGCGCGTACCGCGCGTGTTGTCGTCGACGATGACGACGCGTTCGACCTCGATCGGATGGGCCAGGACGTGCTCCCAGACCACGCGGCACTGCTCGTTCCACTGCTCGAGGATGTTCAGGTCGGCCACCTCGTCGCTGTCGACGAAGTCCAGCTCCTGCTGCGCCAGGCGGCGTACGTAGCTGCCGTCGCAGCGCACGATGTGGTCGAGCGTCGCGAGAATCCCGCCGTACGTGCCGACGCCGGTCACCTCCAGCTGCTCGGCCGTGAAGTCCTGCGCTCGGCAGAACGCGATCAACTGCTGGGTCGCCCAGTTGTTGTGCCGTACGGCGTCCGTCAACACGTCGTGCATGCTCGATCTCCGATCGTCACCTTCGACGCTAGCCCGTGCGGGCGCGAGAGCTGAACTGATTTATCGCAGGGCGGTGAGCAACTCCGGCCAGTGGCTGTGCAGCGTGCTGAGATGTGCCGTCGACCGCAGCTCGAGCTGCGCATCGGGGAGATGCTCGGCGAGCCACCGGGCATTGCGAATCGAGACCTGCGGGTCGGCCATGCCGTGCCACACCGTCGTCGGGCAGGTGACGTCCTCGGGCCGGAAACCCCACTCCCGGAAGGAGATCGCGGCGTCCCGGAGATATCCAGCCGGGTTGGCCAGCGCCTCCCGCGCGGCCGCCGCGAGCTCCGCCGGCGACTGCTGCGCGAACCACTCCGCATCGAGCGGCGGATGCCCGGTCGTCCACCGCGCGGCCAGCGCCTCGTCATCCGGATCGCTCGGGTCGAGCTGGTCGACGTACGCCGTGAAGTCCGGCCGGATGCGCTCGACCGACTCGTCGACCTCCACCCGCGCAAGCTCCGCGAAGAACTCCTGCTGCTCCGGCTCCAGATCATCCCGGTGGTACGGCGGATCGAGCGCCGGCACCAGCGCCGGACTCGCGACCACGGCAGCACGCGTCACCCGATCGGGGTGCCGCGCAGCGCAGGCCAGCGCGTACGGCCCGCCGATCGACATCCCGAGTACGGCGTACCGACCGATCCCCAGCCGATCGGCGACCGCCGCGACGTCGTCCGCCACCGACAGATGGTCCGACGCCGCACCGTCCGACGCGCCGTAGCCCGGCCGGTTCACCGCCACCAGCCGTACGCCGTACGCGCGCGCCGCCGACGCCCCCGGGAACGCCGCGTGCCGCGTGTCCGGGCAGCCGTGGAAGAAGAACACGACGGTCTCCCCGACCTCCGTGTCCCAGTACTGGACCTGCCGCCCGTCGGGCAGCCGCAGCGTGGCCAATCAGCCCTGCGCGGCGGTGATGTTGACCATCCAGGCGATGCCGAACCGGTCGACGCACATGCCGAACTCGTCGCCCCACATCTGCTTCTCCAGCGGGACCGACACCGAGCCGCCGTCGGCGAGCTTGTCCCAGTACCCGTGCAGCTCGTCGCTGTCGTCGCCGCTGAGGCTGACCGAGACGTTCGTGCCGCGCGTGTACTCCATGCCCTGCGGCACGTCGGAGCCCATCACCGTGTACCCGCTCGGAGTCTCCAGCTGGCTGTGCATGATCTTGTCGGCGTCCGGCGAGTCGGTCGCCCCGAACTCCCCGAACGTGTTGATCGCCAGGTCGCCCCCGAACACCTGCTGGTAGAACTCCATCGCCTCCCGCGCCTGCCCGTCGAACGCGATGTAAGGATTGAGTCGAGACGCCATCACACACTCCCCTGGACCGACCTCCGGATGCCTCGCACCCTAGACCCGTGCCCGCCCCCTCCGCGATGCCTCAGCCCCACAGTTCCCCGACAACCTCGTCACGTAACCGTCCCGAGCCGTTGCGTAGTGCTTGCCCAGGACAACCAAGCGGCGGCCGGTACGGCGCTGGGCCGGTGGACGTAATTCCCAGCGGGCCGCGGACGCGCGGACTAGGGTGATCCGATGATTCCTCGGCACATCACCATCGACGCGGCTGATCCCTACCAGCTGGCGGTCTTCTGGAGTACGGCGACCGGCTGGCCGGTGTCGGCGGTCGACCAGCCAGGAGACGAGGAGGTCCTCGTCGAGGCGCCGGCGCCGATCCCCGGGCTGCTGTTCATCGCCGTACCGGAGGGCAAGTCGGTGAAGAACCGGGTGCACCTCGACTGGGTCCCCGAGGAGCGGACGCGCGACGAGGAGGTCGCCCGCCTGCTCACGCTCGGCGCGACCATCCACGAGGACCACCGCACGCCCGACGGCCCTGGCTGGGTGACGATGCATGACCCCGAGGGCAATGAGTTCTGCGTCGAACGCAGCGCGGCCGAGCGAGCCTAGCCCAGCGACCGCAGGGCCGCCGCGAGACGGCCCATGTCGTCGGTGATCGCATCCGCGCCGGCCTCGGCCAGAGCGGTCCCGCGCTCAGCGGACTTCGCGTAGCCCACCGACCGAGCCCCGACCCGCCGTCCGAACTCGATGTCGCTCAACGAATCCCCGACCATCAAACAGTTTCCGGCCGGAACGTCGAGCTCCTTCAGTACGCCGTCGAGCAACGCCGGATTCGGCTTCATCAACCCCGGTTGCCCGAACGGCCGTCCCACGACCCCCGCGACCTGCCCCTGCAGCCCTTCCCGCTCGAGCCACTGCACGATCGACGGCTCGCAATTGTTGCTCACCACAACTACCTGTCGCCCGGTCTCCGCGCACGCGGCGAGGAAGTCGACCACCCCGGCGGTCACCGGCGCCGTTCCGGCCGCCTCGATCTCACCCGCCACGGACGCGCGCTCGACCTCGTCGACCACTCCCGGCGCATGAGCGCCCGCGAACTCCAGCACGACCAGGTGCTCGACGGTCCGCCGTACGGCCTCGGGCATCTCCACCCCGGCCCGCATCAGCGGCTCCCGTGCCGCATCGCCGATCCGACTCCCGCTCCCCTGCGGGAACAGGTCGGCCACCGGCCCGTCGAAGTCGAGCAGCACCACCCGGCTCCCGCGCAGCATCTCCGCAACCGTCACGAGCCAAGTGTCACAGACATCGCGCCGAATCAGCTGATCGCCGTCGCCTGCGACCACCGAACCTGCCAACTCCCGTCGATCCCGGCCCGGTAGACGTCCAGGTGCCACGCCTCCAGCCGCGCCGGCGGATTGCCCTCCACCGAGATCTCGATCGCCGACCGGTACCGCAGTACGGCGAGCCGCGCCTCGAGCATCACCTCGATCTCGGACGTCGCCTCGAACCGCCGGTAGTCGATCTGTCCGTTCCCGATCCCGCCGAGGTACTCGTCCTTCGTCCACACCAGTCCACTCGGCGTCGCGATCCGGAAGTCCTCGGCGTGCAGGGGCATGGCCACCGCCAGATCCGCCGCTACCAAGGCCCGCAACCGCTCCCGCTCGATCTCCCGCAGCCTGTCAGCATCCATACCTAATACTCGCTTGCCTCGCCCGGCTCCCGCTGCCAAGGTCGGCCGCATGCCCACCTTCACCGCGGACGACGGCACCGAGCTCGCCTACCACCTGATCGGCGACGGCGACCCGCTCGTCTGCGTCCCCGGCGGCCCGATGCAGGCCTCCGCCTACCTCGGCGATCTCGGCGGCCTCTGCCTCGCGCGTCAGCTCGTCAGGCTGGATCTCCGCGGCACGGGCGACTCCGCGATCCCCGCCGACTCCACGTCGTACCAGGTCAACCGCCAGGTCGCCGATCTCGAGGCGCTCCGTACGCACCTCGGCCTGGAGCAACTCGACCTCCTGGCCCACTCCGCCGGCACCAATCTCGCCGCGCTCTACCTGGCCGAGCATCCCGACCGCGTCCGCCGGTACGCCGCGATCTCGCCCAGCGCGTTCGCCGTCGGCCTGACGATCACCGCCGAGATGCGCCTCGAGGCTGCCCGTCAACGTTCCGCCGAGCCGTGGTTCCCGGGGGCGTACGCCGCGCTCGAGCAGATCACCTCCGGGACGTTCACCGACAATCTCTGGGAGGCGATCCGCCCGTTCTCGCACGGCCGCTGGGACGACGCCGCTCAGGCGCTCGAAGCCACCACGCCGGCGCAGCAGAATGAGGAAGCTGCCGCCGTCTACGCGTCGGAACTGGTCCCTGACGCCGGTCGCCCGGCCGCGTTCTCCGGCCCTGTCCTTGTCGTGTCCGGCCAGACGGATGTCGGCACTCCGCCGGCCTTTGCGACGGCGTACGCCGAGCTCTTCCCGGACGCGACTCTCACCGTCCAGCCCGCGTCCGGGCACTTCCCGTGGCTGGACGACCCCGCCGCGTTCGCCGCGACTGTGAACGGCTTCTTCAGCCGCGGGTGAGCCCCGGCCCGTCGCGCAGCACCCCGCGCACCTGGTCGACAGTCACCGTCGCGGGATCGAAGCTGCGCAACAACCAGGTCGCGCCGGCGCGCTCGTACGGCGTACCGTCTTGTCCCGGCTCGAGCTCGGCCGCGTAGTCGTACGGCGTGGTCTTGTTGCGCAAGGCATCGATCTTCCCGACCGCCTCGGCGAACTCGTCGGCCGAGCTCAGGTTGACCGGGAAGAACCCGTCGAGCCGCGCGGCCCGCTCCAACGGCCGCCGCTTCCCCGGAAAGCCGGCCGCCCAGACCGGGATCCGCCGTACCGGCGTCGGCAGGAACTGGATCCCGTCCACCGTGTAGTGCTCCCCGTGATGGTCGACGACCTCGCCCGACCACGCGGCGTCGAGGATCCCCAGCGACTCATCCAGCATCTGCCCGCGAACCCGGTCGTCACACTCCTCACCGGTCTTCGAGAACTCCCCCGCGAACCGATCGCTCCCCAACCCGACCCCGAGCACGAACCGCCCACCACTCAACCGATCGAGCGTCGCCGTCTCCCGCGCCAACTTCACCGGCCGCCGCCGCGTGATCGCACTCACCATCGGCCCGAACTCCAACCGCTCCGTCGCAGTCGCCACCGCCGCCATCGTGATCCAAGGATCAGCCACCGCCCGCACCGGCTCCCGCCACCGAACGTGATCCCACACGAACAGCCCGTCCCACCCCGCGCCCTCAGCCTCGCCCGCGATCCGCGCGACCACCCCCGGATCAGCCAGCTCGTCGAACAACGGAAACCACAACGCATGCTTCATCCCCCGACGCTAAGCGGGTCGGTTGCAGTAAGAAAAGCGATGATCCCCGATCACTTCGATCAGCCCCGCCGATCTTCACTCTTGATTACGTATCCTGCCGCCATGGACGTCACCTTCTCCGGCGAGATCTTCTACTGGCGCGGCCCGTCCCCGTTCTACTTCGTCGCCGTCCCCGAGGACGAGTCCACCGACATCGAGGCCACGTCCACGTCGGTCAGCTACGGCTGGGGCATGATCCCCGTCACCGCCCAGGTCGGCGACACCGAGTGGACCACCGCTCTCTTCCCCAAGGACGGCAAGTACTACCTCCCCCTGAAGGACGCCATCCGCAAGGCCGAGTCCCTCCAGGAAGGCACCACCATCACCGCCACCCTCCACATCGCCCTCTGAGGCTGTCAGCCCTTCAGCTGAGCAACACACGCCACCCGCACCACCTCAGCAAGCTCCGCCTCCAACTGCCCCGCCGAGTACACCGTGTCCGACTGCGTGCACGAAACCTTCAGCACTGTGCACGGTGTGGTGCGGCAGGCCGGCCCGTGCTCGTCGCCATCCTGCGCTCGTACGGCTACACCGACTGAGCCCTGCCGCCGACGTACGGCAGGCAGGGCGGAGTCGGTGTGTGAAGTAGCCCGCGGCCAACCTCCGGCCTGCGGAGCCTCAGCAGAGACGGACCAGGGAGGTCACCCCGCGACCGTGTAGCGGCTGGTGATGGCTACTCGGTTGAAGGCGTTCATCACGATGACCAGCCAGGCGACGGCCGAGATCTGGTCGGGGGTGAGAACCGACGCCGCGGCGGCGTAGGCCTCGTCGCTGACGTGGCCGTCGGGTACGAGGGTGATCGCCTCGGTGAGGCGCAGGGCGGCGCGGTCGGTGTCGGAGAAGTAGCCGGTCTCCGCCCACGCGGGGAGTACGGCGATCCGGTCCGGGTTCTCGCCCTTCTTCAGGGCGTCGGCGGTGTGCATCCGCAGGCAGAACGCGCAGCCGTTGAGCTGCGAGGCGCGGATCCTGAGCAGCTCGATCAGGAGCGGGTCGAGGCCGGCCGCGGCGGCGTTGTCGGCCACCTCGACGGACAGTGCGATGAGGGACTTGTACGCGCCGGGGTGCTGCTGGTCGATGCTGACGCGCTGGGTGTTGGTCATGGTTCCTTCTGTTCGTTGACGTGCCCTGGACGGGCCTTGGATCTCCCCGGGGATGTTGCCCGGGGCAACTGCGTGTTACCGGTCGTCGACCTTGAGCTTCGCGCCGGTGTCGGCGACGAAGACGACCAGGAGCTTGGCCGGTTCGGTCGCGCTGGTGTTCTCCGTGCGGACGTGGTGAGCCCCGGGCTGTTCCACCCAGTTCTTTCCCGGCCCGAACGTGGCGACGGGCTGGTCGTCGACCTGGCTGCGCACGGTTCCCTGGAGCACGTACGCGTACACGAGCGCGTCCCCGTGCCGGTGCGGCGCCGCGTGCGCGCCCGGCGGGAAGTCGACGATCGCCGACGTGAAGGTCTTGCCCGGCACGTTCGGGAGGGCCTGCTGTTGCAGCGGCGTGAGGCTTTCCACGGAGGTCGCAGCAGGCTTCGCCGTACTGGACGACGCCGTACTGGCGACCGGTGTCGGGCTCGCGGGCTGGTCCGCCGCGGCGGGCTGGTCCGCCGCCGAGCAGGCTGAGGCTCCGGCCAGCGTGGCGACGGCCAGGGCGCCGCCGGCGATCCGCAGTCCGATCATGAGGGGTCTCCTGTTCAGTTGTCGAGGACGCGAACGACCGCCGTACCGGCGCCGCGCGTCGCGCAGTTCTGTGCTCTCGACAGGGAGACGAGGTAGCCCCTCGCGATGTGACCGCTCAGAGGTGGCGGAGTTTGTCCGGGTTGATGACCCTGCGGTACGCCGTGATCAGGCCGTCGCTGATCTGCACCGTGTCGACGGAGTACACGCGGCCGTGCCGGTGGAACACGAGAGCCGGCTCGCCGCCCACCTCGACCAGTTCGATCCGGTCCGGACGCAACTGGCGCCCGACGCGGACCATCACCTCGGCGATCCGCCGGCCGCCGTGGATCAGCTTGCGTGCCGCCGAGACCTTGCCGCCGCCGTCGGTGACGTAGACGGCGTCCGGGTCCAGCAGCCGGACCAGGCCCGCCAGGTCGCCTTCTTCGTACGCCGTACGGAAAGCCGCCAGCAACCGTCGCCGCTCCGCCTTCGACCCCTGCGGCGTGGTCTCGTTCGCCTTGGCGACCCGCCGTCGCGCCCGCGAGGCCAGCTGGCGAGCGGCCGCCCCGGAGACCTCCAGCACTTCCGCGATCCGGGCGAACTCGAACCCGAACACGTCGTGGAGGACGAACGCCACCCGCTCCGGCGGACTCAGGTTCTCCATGACCAGCAGCATCGCCGTACTGACGGACTCGTCGACGAGCACCGACTCCGAGGCGTCCGGTCCGGTCAGCAGCGGCTCGGGCAGCCAGGGCCCGACGTAGGTCTCCTGGCGTACGCGGGCGCTCTTGAGGATGTCGTACGACCGGCGCGCGGCCACCGTGACCAACCAGGCCCGCAGATCGTCGACCTCGGCGAGATCGGCCGCGGCCGCCCGCAACCACACGTCCTGAGCCACGTCCTCGGCGTCGGCGACGCTCCCCAGCAGCCGGTACGCCACCCCGAAGACCGCAGGCCGGTGCGTCTCCCACTCGGCACCGAGCCGGTCCACCTGCTCGGTACGCCGGGTCGCCTGCTCCTCGGCCATGCGGATCGCACCCTCCTCGACGACGTCGATCCAGCGTAACCATCGAGCTTCCGGCCGATGAGCGCAGCTTCCCCGGTCAGGGCAGAATCAGCGTGTGAAGAAGAAGCCCGACGCCGACCCCGTGATCGCGCGCAACCGGAAGGCTGCCCACGAGTACCAGCTGGGTGAGACCTGGGAAGCCGGCATCGTGCTGCAAGGCATGGAGGTCAAGGGCCTGCGCGCCGGCCGGGCGTCCCTGATCGGCGGCTTCGCGCAAATCGAGGACCGCGAGATCTGGCTGCACGGCGTCCACATCCCGCAGTACTCGCAGGCCCGCTGGTTCGAGGGCGGCTCCCGCCGCAAGCGCAAACTGCTGCTGCACCGCGCCCAGATCGACAAGATCGAACGCAAGGTCAACGAGAGCGGCCTGACGATCGTCCCGCTCACCCTGTACTTCAAGGACGGCCGCGCAAAGGTCGAGATCGCCCTGGCCCGCGGCAAGAAAACCTGGGACAAACGCCAGGCCCTCGCCGAACGCGAGGCCACCCGAGAAACCGAACGAGCCCTCCACCGCCGCCTGAAGGGCCGCCCGGACTGAGCACGGAAGCTAGGCTCGGCGGGTGACGGGCGCGAAGGGATCGGCGTTGGCCGCCGTCGTCCTGGCAGTAGGTCTCACCGGCGTGCTGACGGCCTGCGGCCCGCCCTCCGGTGGAGCGATGGGCGTGACGGTGGACAGCCTCGGCCGCCCGATCGGCGTACTGGAGGTCTGTGAGGGGCACATCGACGGCGCCACGCTGTACGAGACCCCAACCAGCGAGTCGGACTCGAGCGACCGCTATCGAGGCGAGTGGTCGGTCGCCCCTGCCGTGTCGTCCTCCGGTCGCTTCGACCTCCGGCGCGGCGGCGGCGACTGGCGGGCCAAAACGCCCCTGGCGGCTCTGCGCCCCGGCACGTCGTACACGCTCTACGGCTGGACCAACGACAACTCGTGGTCACTCGGCGGAGTGGAGTTCTCGCCGGAGGACTTGGCGACGCTTCAGCCGGGTCAGGTCCGGTACGACGCCGGCCTGCACGCCGACGAGGACAATCCTCCGGACACGACGGCAACCATGCCGATCGCGGACTTCCGATCGAAGGTCTGCCCTTGAGCGGAGCGCCTACAACCAGGGCGGGGCGTAGCGGCTCACGTAGGCGCGGGCGCGTTCGGTCGGGTCTGCCCAGTACTGGTGTGGTTGGCGATGCACGTGCTTTTCGCAGAACTCGCGAAGGCCGGCGCTGATCGTCTCCACCTCTCGTACGGGGAGACACTCGAAGTCGCTGTTGACCTGCAGCAGCTCGGCCTCGGGGTTCCAGCCTGAGGCGTCGAACGCCCACGGGCCCCACCTCGCGTACACGTGAAGCGGACGCTCGAACTCACCCAGGTACATCGCCGCCAGGTCGATGTCCTGATCGGGATAGAAGTCCCGGCACGTCCAGGCCAGCACGTGGCAGGCTCCGCTCGAGAAGAACGCCTGATCCGTCCGCTCCCAGGAGACCCGCTGATCCGATCTCTCGATCGCCGTACGCCGGAACACCCCGGACGCCGTCGCTGCCATGCGGCGATGCTATCGAGGCGTCGGGCCCGGGAAGATTCTGCCGACGGCCTGTCGGATCCGGCGGGTGGCGTTCGTAGACGTGGTGAGAGGCTGCCGAAGGAGGCTGCCCGCACAAGGAGGAGACATGGCCGAGTACCTCATCTACTTCAACCAGCAGTGGGTGGGCGACCACCCCGAGGAGTGGTTCCGCGAGCGCGGGCCGCTCGCCGCGGCGGTCGTGGACGAGATGAAGGCCGCGGGCGTGTACTTGTTCGCCGGCGGGCTGGAGGAGAACGGCCCGATCTACAACGCCGACGCCACCAGCGGCGAGGTGGTGATCACCGACGGCCCGTACGTCGAGAGCAAGGAGTTCCTGGGCGGGTTCGCCGTGGTGAACGTCCCCGACGACGAGGCCGCCAAGCTCTGGGCAGGCAAACTCGCAGAAGCATGCGGCTGGCCCCAGGAGGTCCGGCGATTCGGCTCGCTCCCCGACCTTCAATGAGGTCGCGACCCGCCACCTGACAGCAACCGCCGAAGTGCAGAACCCCCAGAGTCGGAGTGCCCTCTGACCTGGGGGTTCGCGTGGAGCAACCCGTCGAGTGACGAGGCACCGCCCTGAGGAGCTCCGGCGTGGTGGCGGTGTCGTTCCCAGGAAAGGTGCGGCTGAGTCGACGACGCCACCAGTGAAGATTGTGTTCCCCGCGCTTCCGCGAAGCCGCAGCCGTCAGTGAAAGCCGTTCTCCACCGTGTAATGGGATGCTGCCAGCGTCGCATCCAGTGATGCCGCGATCGTGACGGTGGCGAGGCGTTCGTCGGCTGCGCGTTCCGCCTCGCGGTAGACCTCGCCGAGGGTGGGCCGGATACTGCGGCCGATCGGGCAGTTCTCGGACGGCGGCGAGGTGTGCAAGCCGAACAACGGCCCGTCGTCGAGCGCGCGACGTACGTCGGCCAAGGTGATCTCGTCAGCGGGCCGGGCCAGTACCCAACCCGCGTTGGCTCCACGCTGCGAATGGACGAGTCCGGCCTCTCTGAGGCGGCCCAGCAATCGGCGAATCAGTACCGGATTCGTCTTCACGCTGCCGGCGATGCCGTCCGAGGTCGCTGCGCCGTTGTTGAGTCTGGCGCGTAGCTCGATCCATTCCAGCGAGTGAATGGCGAGCGCCAGCCGGGAGTTCGCACTCATGCGCTTCGTCCGGCGACCGGAGCTCCCATGACGAGTTTCGCGGTACCCCATGCGGAACCGACGTTCGTTCGTCCCGGCTGCTTGGCGAGCAGCGTCCGGTAGAAGTCGAGGGCGTCCGCGGAAGTCGCCGCGATCTCGTCGACAGCGCGCAGGTAGTCGATGGTCGCGTCGATGTCGGCGGGCGAGTCGCCGTTCTGCGGCTGCTTGTGCCCGCTGACGACGACGGCAGGACTCAGTGCCTTCAGTTGCTCCAGAGCGTGGATCCAGTTCTGCCGAGTGGCCGAGGTGGTCTCGGCGAGGTACGGATAAGTGGCGTTGTAGACCACATCGCCGGCGACGAGCAAGCCGAGGCCGGGCACCCACAGCGACGTGGTCGACTCGGTGTCGGTTTGGCCTGTCTCGATGATCCGCAGCTCGTTCCCCTCGAGCTCGAAGGTGTCGCTGTCGAGGGTTTCCGGGAACTCGATGGCAGGGATCTGACCGGGGAACAGCTTGTCCCAGAAGCCCGCGACGTACTCCGGCGAGGCCTGGATGCGCAGTTGTGCGACCGTTCCCTCGGTGGCCAGGATGCGAGCCTCCGGGAACGCTGCACGCAGCGCCCCGATACCGAACCCATGGTCGCCGTGGCCGTGCGTGAGGTACACCGCGGTGAGCTTCCTGTCGTGCCCGCGGACCCACTCGACCAGCCGCTCGTTCTGCTCGACGGTGGTGAACGTGTCCACCAGAACGGCGTCCCGCTCACCCCAGATCAGCGTGGCGCTGTTCGCCACCCACCGCAGCTCGACATCACCTTCAGGCAGATCCCGCGTCACGCCTTCACGGCGCACGGTCATCACTTCGTAGTGCAGTTCGTTCGACACGGTGTCGACTCCTCTCGCGTACAGCCAATGTAACCAAAATGGTTGCGCTACCCAAACTGGCGATTCCCCGGGCAACCGCGCGGGCGACGACGTACAGAGCAGGACGGACACTGGAGCCGAGAGGTCGCCCCGCAGAGAGCAGGTAGAGCAAGACGGCGCCGGCACCAGGACCCGCACCACGAGAGGCTCCGAACAGCAAAATCCCCAGCCTCAGAGTGACCTCTGACCTGGGGATTTGGGTGGAGCCGCCTGTCGGAATCGAACCGACGACCTTCTCATTACGAGTGAGACGCTCTGCCGACTGAGCTAAGGCGGCGTGGCCCCGTGGGGCCGAGGAAGAGTGTAGCGGGAAGGGGCGGGGGAAGCCGAATCGGATTCGGTGGTGGGTGCCGAGGCGGGCGTCGGCCCGCCTGTTTGGCGGGCCGACGGCGGGTCAGGTCCAGGCGGGGGCGGCGGCTTTGGCGTAGGTGGGGAAGGGGATGGCTGGGCGGCCGGTCACGTGCTGGACGGTGTTGGTGGGGACCGCGTCGCCGAGGTGGAGTTGGTTGAGGAAGAAGTCGAGGGTTTCCTGGGTGGCGCCGGGGGTGGCCAGGTAGGCCTCGGGGGTTCCGTCGTACTGGATGTCTCGGCCGGTGGCGGCGGAGATGATGGCGCAGGCTTCGGCGAAGGTGAGGGGGTCGGGGCCGGTGACCTCGTAGGTCTGGGCGTGGTGGCCGTCACCTAGCAGCGCCTCCACGGCGACGGCGGCGATGTCGGCGGCGTCGACGAAGGCTTGGCGCTGGTCGGCCAGGGGGACGACGAGGCGGCCGGCCTGGATGGCCGGGAGGAAGAAGCCTTCGTCGAAGTTCTGGTTGAACCAGTGGGCGCGGACCACGGTCCACTCGAGGCCCGAGTTGCGGATCGTGGTTTCGGCGGCGAGGAGGCGGTCGTCGCCGATCTCCTCGGGGTGCATGGTCGAAAGCAGGACCAGGCGTTCGATGCCGGTCTCGGCGGCCTGGGTGATGAAGGCTGGGTCGACTGGTACGCCGTCGGGGGCCATGACGTACACCGCCCTGACGCCGTCGAGGGCCGCCGCCCACGTGTCGGGGCGGGACCAGTCGAAGACGTCGGGGCCCGAGCGGGAGGCAGCCCGTACGGCGATGTCGCGGGACCGCAACTGGTCGGCGACGCGGCGCCCGGTCGAACCGGTGGATCCGAGTACGAGAACAGTCATCGCTCCAGGCAAGCACAGACCACCGACAGTTCGACGGAACCAGCACCGCCGAAGCACCGTCGAATGGCACGGTGGAATAAATTCCAGAAGAAATGCATTGACGTCACTGCGGGCCATGGGCGAAGCTTGTGCCCGCACGACAAACCACGACGATCAGGGAGCACGAAGTGTTCGGGACGATGCAGAAGATTCAGCGGGTGGAACGCCCGTTGTCCTGCCTGCGACCCCTGACCTCGAACTCCCACCGCTCCGAGCTCCGCGCAGCGCTGAGCCCGGCGTACGGCGGCCCGCCCGACTGATCGACAGCGATCAGCGCGCAGCCGCCCGTCGGGAGAAACCGACCAGGGCGGCTTTTTCTTTGCCCGAAACAACTTCGCTCCGGCCACGGCCGGGGATTCGCACAATTGACAATTGCATTCTTTGTGAAATGCCGAGCTGTAGGCCAGTGGCCAGGCCACCTCATTTGGGATGAGGACATCGGGAGTTCGAATCTCTCCAGCTCGACCAGGCGCCCGCGGGAAGCTCTGCTACCGGCCGAGCGGGCGCCCCAGACGCCCGTGGCTCAACCGGACAGAGCACCTGCCTACGAAGCAGGAGGTTGCAGGTTCGAATCCTGCCGGGCGTGCTGTGTCCGAAGCAGAAGCGGGCGATGCACCGGGACGTGACCCCGGAGAAAGCGGGTTCGAGCCCCGCCGGACACCCCAGCACCATCACGCGGCTCTGGCCCAATTGGTAGAGGCGTCTGGCTTAGGACCAGAAGGTTCGGGGTTCGAGTCCCTGGAGCCGCACCGATTCAACCGACCCGGCAACCATCGTTCGGGCACACTGGAGGAGAGGAGGAACCACCATGAGCGGTGTCATCGTGCTCAACGCCTCATATGAGCAGCTCCACGTCGTGTCGATCCCGCACGCCATCCGGATGCTCGTCCGGGAGGTCGCGGTCGTCGAGGAAGCGCACGACGGCGCCAGCATCGGTCCGTTCCCCCTGCCGCGCGTGCTGCGCCTGGTCCGGTACGTCGTGACCAAGTGGCGCTACGCGACCGGCCGGTTGCAGTACACCCGGGCCGGCGTCCTCAAGCGGGACAAGTTCACCTGCGCGTACTGCGGCAAGCCCGGCGCGACGACGATGGACCACGTGGTTCCACGGTCGCGCGGTGGACGCGGCGAGTGGCTGAACGCGGTCGCCGCGCACGCGGCGTGCAACGAGAAGAAGGGGTGCCGCACCCCCGAGGAAGCCGGGATGCCGCTGCTGTGGCAGCCCTGGATCCCCTCCCGTGCGGAGATAGCCCTCTGACCTGAGCCCCTCTCCTGGTGCGCCGGTCGGAGCGGTGCCAGGTGGGCGACGGCGTCCCATCCTCGGTTCTGACCCGAGGCCCCGCAGGTTCGAGCCCTGCCCTGGCAGCTTCAGACACTGCAGAACAGGAGTGGGGAGATGAACGGTCAGTACCCGGTCCCGCTGAGTGGGGCCAAGAGCTCCACTCTGATGTGGGCGCAGGAGCACGAGGTGGGCGCGCAGGCCCTGCAGCAGCTGCGGAACATCGCCGCGCTGCCGTGGGTGCACGGCGTCCGGGTGATGCCGGACGTGCACCTCGGCAAGGGCGCGACAGTGGGATCGGTGATCGCGATGAAGCAGGCGGTGTCGCCGGCCGCGGTCGGCGTCGACATCGGGTGCGGCATGGAGGGTGTGCTGACCTCGCTGACCGCTGCGGACCTGCCGGACGACCTGTCGAAGATCCGGACCCGGATCGAGGCCGCCGTACCGGTCGGGTTCCGCGCCCACGAGTACCCGGTGAGCGTGCGCAAGCTCGGGCTCGACCGGGGCTGGAACACCTTCTGGGGCATGTTTTCGAGCCTGCACGACGGGGTGCAGGACCGGGAGAAGAAGGCGCAGCAGCAGATGGGTTCGCTCGGTGGCGGCAACCACTTCATCGAGGTCTGCCTCGACGACGTGGACCGGGTCTGGCTGATGCTGCACTCGGGGTCGCGCAACATCGGCAAGGAGCTCGCGGAGCGGCACATGCGGATCGCTCGCGCGCTGCCGCACAACGCCGATCTGCCGGATCGCGACCTGGCCGTGTTCCTGTCCGGTACGCCGGAGATGGACGCGTACCGGCGCGACCTGACCTGGGCGCAGGAGTACGCGTCGCGCAACCGCGCGGTGATGCTCGCCCTGGTGATGCAGGCCGTGCGGGAGTCGTTCGACCACGAGATCACGTTCGAGAAGCCGATCTCGTGCCACCACAACTACGTGGCGGAGGAGACGATCGACGACCTCGAGCTGCTGGTCACCCGCAAGGGCGCGATCCGGGCGGGGCTCGGTGATCTCGGGCTGATCCCGGGGTCGATGGGCACCGGCTCGTACGTCGTGCGCGGGCTCGGCTCGGAGCGTTCGTTCTACTCGGCCTCGCACGGGGCGGGCCGGCGGATGAGCCGCAACGAGGCCAAGCGGCGCTACACGGTCGACGACCTGATCGCGCAGACGGCCGGCGTCGAGTCCCGCAAGGACGCGGGGGTGCTCGACGAGCTGCCGGCGGCGTACAAGGACATCGAGTCGGTCATCGCGGCGCAGTCCGACCTGGTCGAGGTCGTTGCCCACCTCAAGCAGGTGGTGTGTGTGAAGGGCTGAACAACCAATCGAACGAGAGGAGGACCGGCCATGGCCGACCTCAGGAACAAGCGACGCAAGATTCCCGGCGGCAGGACCGGTGCTCCGGTTCAGCAGGGTCACGCGCTCCGGCGCGTCGACCTCGCCTGCGGTCACACGCAGCGCGACCGGATCGCGCACGCAGGCGACCACGTCTGGTGCGAAGCCGGCTGCGCGGACTGGGTCCGCGTGGTCGTGGTCCACGAGTAGCAAGTACGGCGGCCCGATCAGGGGACGGGCCGCCGCCAACTCCCTGGTGACGGATGCACACCCGGCCCTCCGAAGGCCGGGTACCTGGTTCGACTCCAGGCAGGGAGACCTAGACGACGCACCGCGCGACGAGGAACACCGGGTACGACGTCATCGCCGCTCGCGGCGAGTCGGCGTCGACGGCCGGCTGCGGCTCGGCGAAGGCGTCGAGGGTGAAGCCGTGCTCACGCAGCGAGTTCAGGTACGTGGAGAGCGTGCGGTGGTTGGCACCGACCTGCTGGCGCAGCGTCGACAGCGAGCCGTCGGCCTGCCACCAGCGCTCGTCGTAGTACGAGCCGTCGCTCGGCCAGGCGCCGGAAACGCCGTCCACGCCCGGGAAGCACGGGTGCAGGATGCAGAAGGCGAAGACACCGCCCGGACGCAGGACCCGGCGCACGGTCGCGAGTGCGCCCCCGAGGTCGTCGATGTCCGACAGCCCGAAGCTGCAGAGAACCGCGTCGAACGTCTTGCCTGCCAGGAGATCGGGCGCGGCCACGTCAGCCTGTAGGTAGGTGATCCCCAGAGGCTCCCGTGCCTCGGCCTCTGCCGCCTTGGCGAGCATCGCCGAGGACAGGTCGACACCGACGACGGGCGCGCCCAGCCGAGCGAGCCCGCGGGACAACCGCCCGTGCCCGCAGGCGATCTCCAGCACCTCGCGGTCCCCGACCGGACCGAGCAGCTCCAGCAGTGAGACAGTCACCGGGTCGTCGAGCTCGTCGCTCCACCCGGCGGCGTAGTAGTCGGCCACCTCGTCGTACCGCGCAGCAGTCATGCTCGAAAACGTACCGGCGGGCGCCCCGAGACTCACCCGGGGCGCCGTTCGCCGTCAGAGGAACAGCTTGTCCGGGTTCAGCAAACCTCGCGGGTCGAAGGCGGCCTTGACGTCGCGTTGGAGCTGCAGACCCACCGGCCCGAGTTCCTGGGCGAGCCATTGCCGCTTCAGCTTGCCGACGCCGTGTTCGCCGGTGATGGTGCCGCCCAGCGACAGGCCGAGGTCCATGACCGCGCCGAAGGCTTCGAGGGCTCGCGCCTGGGCGGCGGGGTCGGCCTGGTCGAAGATGACGGTGGGGTGCATGTTGCCGTCGCCGATGTGGCCGGGGCAGGCGATCAGCACGTCGTACTGCTTGCTGATGGCATCGATCCCGTGGAGCAGCGCGACCAGCTGGGAGCGCGGTACGGCGACGTCGTCGATCAGGGACGTGCCGAGCTTCTCGTTCGCGAAGTGCACCAGGCGGCGGGCCTCCAGGAGCATCGCGGACTCCTCCGCGTCGGAGGCGACCGCGACGTCGACGGCGCCGTGCGCGGTGCAGATCTCGGCGATCGCGGCGACGTCCTCGGCGGCGCGCGGGCCGCGGTCGGACTGGGCCAGGAGCAACGATCCGACGTTCGCCGGCAGGCCCATGTCGCGGTAGTCCTGGATCGCGCGCGCGGTGACGCCGTCGATGAACTCGAGCAGCGACGGGCGCAGGCCCGAACCCATCACCGCGGCAGCGGCGGCGACACCTTCCTCGATCGAGAGGAAGGTCGCCGCCGCGGTCAGCGCGGCCTCGGGCGCGGGCCGCAACGCCAGCGTCGCCTCGGTGACGATGCCCAGCGTGCCCTCCGACCCGACGATCACGTGCGTCAGGTCGTACCCCGCGACGCCCTTCACCGTCCGGCGTCCGGTCCGGATCACCTCGCCCGACGCGAGCACGACCTCCAGCCCGCGGACGAAGTCGCCGGTCACGCCGTACTTCACGCAGCACAGCCCGCCCGCGTTCGTCGCGATGTTGCCGCCGACGGTCGACATCTCCCACGACGACGGGTCCGGCGGGTAGAACAACCCCTGCTCGAGCACCGCGCGGGACAGGTCCGCGTTGATCACGCCGGGCTGGACGACGGCGACCTGGTCCTCGACGGAGACCTCCAGCACCTGGTTCATCCGCGCGGTCGACAGCAGGATGCAGCCGTCGATCGCGTTCGCGGCGCCGGACAGGCCGGTCCGCGCGCCCTGCGTCACGATCGGTACGCCGTACTCGCCGGCCGCCCGGACGACCTCCTGCACCTCCGCCGTCGTCGACGGCCGCACCAGCACCAGCGGTGCGCCGGCCGTGCAGAACGTCGCCGCGTCCTGCCGATGGGCCTCCAGGACGTCGGGATCGACGACCACCGATCCCACCACCGAGCCGAGTCGGTCGACGAGCTTGTCCATCAGCCTTGCTCCTCCAGCAACCGCAGAATCAACGAGGCCCGCCGGACGCGCTCCCGGCCGAGCGCCTCGGCCGTCGCGGCCAGGTGCGCGCCGACCGGGTAGATGTTCGGCGCGTTCCGCAGGCCCATCTTCAGGTAGACCGGGGCAGCGACCCGTACGACGTCCGGTACGTCGTAGAACCGCACGTGTCCGCCCTGGTCGTCCGGCACCTCGATGTACATGTCGATCGGCACCGACGTCACCGACCGGATCTCGGCCAGCACCGGCACCGGCAGGTCGGTCGAGACGTTCAGGCTCGTGGCCCCGAGCCGCTCGTACAGCGCCGCGGTCGGTGCGTTGGGCAACGGCATCAGCACCGAGGTCTTCAGCACCAGATCCGCAGGCAACGACCCTTCCTTCTTCAACGTACCCAGCAGCTCCAGCACCCCGAGGTCGCCGACCAGCAGGCTGCGCACCCCGAGATCGACCGCCCGGTACGCGTCACACAGCGAGGCGGCAACCATGTCGTTGCCGCGCGCAACACCTCCGACCGCGGCCGACACCTTGGCCTGCCCGCCGATGTCCCAGGAGCCGCGCGGCCCGAGGAACAGGCACACCTCGACCCCCTCGGCCTCGCCGAGCGAGACCATCTCGCGGATCTCGTCGTCGGTCAGCATCATCACGCCGCTGCCCTGCGAGACGCGGTCGACGCGAACGCCGCGAGTCTTGGCCTCCTCGAGCACGGCCCGCATCACCGCCGGACCCTCGCAGCTCGGGATCTCCACCTTGTACGGCGTACCGTCGGCGAACCGCTTGTCCGAGTCGCCGGCCGCGCCGAATCCCCGCTCGGCCAGCAACGCGCGTGCTTCCTGCAGCCTCATACCTCTCCCCAGCTCCCGAGCGAGCCCGACGCGTCGGTCAGGTCCCGCGCTGTCCCGGTGATCTCCAGATCGAACCGATCGCCTGCCTCCACCAGCAGCGCAGGCGACACCAGCAACTCGTGCGGCGACAACGTGTCCCGGATCCGCGCCAGCCGCAGCTCGGACCAGTCCCGCCGTCCACTCATCGTCGCGGCGGCCAGTACGGCGGCCGCGTCGTCCTCCAGCACCATCGGCAACCGCGAACGCCGTGCTCCGCCGGCGCCCGAGGTCAGCGCGTTCACGTAGCTCGCCCGCAGATCGATCTGCTCCAGGATCCGGGCCGGGATCACGTCGGCCATCCCGAGCCCGGAGGCGTTGCCGTGCGACGCCTCCGACAACCGGTGGACGGTGATCGCGGCGATCTGCGGCGAGTCGAACTCCGGGATGCCGTGCACCCAGCACCGGCCGATCACGTTCGTGTCCATGCCGGTGCCGGACTTGTCCTTGCCCATCTCGTCGACCACCAGGACGTCGAGCTGGTCGAACGGCAGGCGGCCCATCAGGCTGCCGGCGCGTTGCAGCAAGCCGTTCTCCGCGGCGGCGCCGATCCCGTCGGCCGGGACGAACTCGACCGACGCGGTCTGGTCGACGGCGTTCTCGAGGATCGCCAGGCCGCCAATGATCTTGCCCTCAGCAACCACTGTGCGGGCGGCGGCCTCGATCGCCCCGCCGAGCGACGGGATGCCGCCGGCGTGCAGCGCAGCCGCGCCGCGGTGGTTGCCGAGACCGATCGCGAGGATCTTCGCGAGGCCGCTCTCGACGGGCCCGTGGAAGTCGGTGTGCGGTTTGACCCGGTTGACCAGCAGGACGCCGTCCGCCGCGGCGGCGATCGCGTCGTGGTGCACCGGAGTGCCGTCGTCGAGCTTGCCGATGACAACGGTCTCCATCGTTGCCTCGATGGGGCAACCAACCGACTCCGGCGTCACGCCGAGCCCGGCCAGCATCTCGCGCTGGCCGTCAGCCGTCGCACCACCGTGCGAGCCCATCGCCGGTACGACGAAGGGCTCAGCGCCGGCCGCCCGCAGCCAGTCCACGGCAGCGTTCACCACCGGAACCAGGTCGCGGATGCCGCGACTCCCCGCAGTGACCGCGATCCGCGCACCAGGCGCGACCACGGTCGGCATGTCGTCCAGCGCCGCTCGCGCCGCGCCGTACGGATCGGTCTCCAACGGCAGGTCAGGCATCAGCCGCCGAACGGGCGTGACCTGAGGCATAGTGCCCTCAGGCCGCAGCCCACGGATCGCTTCGAACGGCCCCCAGCCGCTCATCAGTGACTCTGTCTCGCGACGGCGGAGCCGGTCTTGCCGATCAGGAAGTCGAGGTCGCAGCCCTGGTTGGCCTGGGTGACGTGCTCGACGTACAGCTTCGCCCAGCCGCGACCGGTCGGCGCCGCCGGCGGTTGCCAGTCGGCCCGGCGCTTGGCGAGCTCCTCGTCCGGCACGTCCAGGTGCAGGCGGCGCGCCGCGACGTCGAGCTCGATCCAGTCGCCGGTGCGGACCAGCGCCAGCGGCCCACCGACGGCGGCTTCCGGCGTGACGTGCAGGACGACCGTCCCGTACGCCGTACCGCTCATCCGCGCGTCCGAGATCCGCACCATGTCGTCGACCCCGAGCTCCGCCAGCTTGCGCGGGATCGTCATGTTGCCGACCTCCGGCATGCCCGGGTAGCCGCGCGGCCCGGCGTTCTGCAGCACGAGCACGGTGTCCTCGTCGACGTCCAGCTCCGGGTCGTCGACCGCCTTGTCGTACTCCTCGATGCTGCTGAACACCAGCGCCTTGCCCCGGTGCTGCAGCAACCGCTCCGACGCCGCCGACTGCTTGATCACGGCACCGTCCGGCGCGAGATTCCCCTTCAGTACGGCGGTTCCCGCGCCGCTGCCGAGCGGGTTGCCGACCGGGCGGATCACCGGGTGCGCGGGCTCGCCTTCCTGCCCGCTCCAGTCGGTCCGCTCCGCGCGGGCGACGTTCTCGCCGATGGTCTTGCCGGTCACCGTGATCGCGTCGGCCTTGAGCAAGGGCAAGATCTCCCGCATCACCGCGGGCAGGCCGCCGGCGTAGTAGAAGTCCTCCATCAGGTACTTGCCCGACGGCTGCAGGTCCACCAGCCACGGGACGCCGCGCGCCCACTCGTCCATGTCGTCCAGCGTCAGCTCGACGCCGACCCGGCCGGCGATCGCCAGCAGGTGGATCACCGCGTTGGTCGAGCCGCCGATCGCGGCGTTCGCCCGGACGGCGTTGGCAAACGCGTCGCGGGTGAGGATGTCGCTCGGCTTCAGGTCCTCGTGGACCATCTGGACGATCCGCTGGCCGGCCTGCTGGGCGATCGAGTACCGGCGGGAGTCGACGGCCGGGATCGCGGCGGAGCCGGTGAGCTGCAGGCCGAGCGCCTCGGCCATGCAGGCCATCGTCGACGCCGTACCCATCGTCATACAGTGCCCGTTGCTGCGGGACATGCCGGACTCGGCGGCGGCGTAGTCCTCTTCGGACATGCGGCCGGCGTTGCGGTCCTGGGTGAAGCGCCAGACCGCCGTACCGGAGCCGATGTCGCAGCCGCGGAACTTGCCGTTCAGCATCGGGCCGCCGGTCACCACCAGGGTCGGCAGGTCGACGCTCGCGGCGCCCATGATCGAGCCCGGTGTCGTCTTGTCGCAGCCGGTCAGCAGGATCGCGCCGTCGATCGGGTTGCCGCGCAGGGACTCCTCGACGTCCATGCTGAGCAGGTTCCGGAACAGCATGGCGGTCGGACGGAGCATGGTCTCGCCGAGCGACATCACCGGGAACTCGAGCGGGAACCCGCCGGCCTGCCAGACACCACGCTTCACCGACTCGGCGAGCCGCCGAAGGTGGGCGTTGCAGGGCGTCAGCTCGGACCAGGTGTTGCAGATGCCGATCACCGGCCGCCCGTCGAACACCTCGTCCGAGAACCCCTGCGCCCGCATCCACGACCGGTGGATGAACCCGTTCCGGTCCTTCTCCCCGAACCAGTGATCGAAGCTCCGCCGCCCGGTCTCACCGTGGCCCGCCGCACTCGGCGGCTCGCCGGCCGGCCTGCCCGTCTTCTCCGGAGTCGGCTCGCCTTCGGCATCGCGCTGGAGGGAGGGAATAGAGGGGCCGCCCGCCCCCGCCTCGCCTCCGGCGGCGGGAGAACCCGCCCCGGCTCCGCCGGATGCAGCCGGCCCCTGGTCGGCCGGGGTGTTGATGTCGTTGGGGTCGTCGGTCGGGGGCAGGTCGGTCATCGAGGAACCTCCGCGGTGGTGATCGTCCCGTTCACCCGGCGGCTGATGCCGGCCGGGTTCTTGTCCTGCAGTACGGCGGGGAGAACGGCGTCCGGCGTGTCCTGGTACGCGACCGGGCGCTGGAAGCGGCGGGCGGCGGTGACGCCGACGCTGGTGTGGATCGAGCCGACCGTCGACGGGAACGGGCCGCCGTGGTGCTGGGCCCACGAGACGGCCACACCCGTCGGCCAGCCGTTCCACAGCACGCGGCCGGCGCGGGCCGTGAGCAGCGGAAGAAGACGCGTGGCGAGCTCGGCGTCAGCATCTTCAGCGTGCAACGTCGCCGTCAGGTTGCCACCGAAGGCCTCGATCCCCGCGACCAGTTCGTCGACCGACGCGTACTCGACGACGACCGACACCGGGCCGAAGCACTCCTCGAGGATCTCCTCGGACCGGGCGAGCAGCTCAGGCACCGTGGTCTGCAGCAGCGTCGCACCACCGCCCTCGCTCCACACCCGCAGCCCGTCGACCTTGCGCAGCCGGTCGAGCCCCGAGGAGAACCCCTCGGAGATCCGCTCGTTCAGCATCGTCGCCGGAGCAACTCCACCGGTCGCCTCGACCAGCTGCTCCTGCAGCCCGTGCCCGGCCGGCAGGAACAACAGCCCGGGCTTCGTGCAGAACTGCCCGACCCCGAGCGTGTACGACGCGACGTACCCGCTGGCGATGTCCTTGCCCCGGGCATCGATCGCGGCCTGGGTGACGAAGACCGGGTTCAGGCTGCCGAGCTCCCCGTAGAACGGGATCGGCTCCGGCCGCGTCACCGCGATCTCGTGCAGCGCCTTGCCCGCCGGCACCGACCCGGTGAACCCGGCGGCGGTGATCCGCGCGTCCTTCAGCGCCTCGACGCCGACGTCGTACCCCTGGATCAGGCCCAACGTCCCGGCGGGCGCGCCGGCCGCGGTCAGCGCCTCGATCATCACCTCGGCCGTCCGGACGGACAGCTCAGGATGCCCCGGGTGCGCCTTCACGATCACCGGGCAACCGGCCGCCAGCGCCGACGCCGTGTCGCCACCACAGACGCTGAACGCGAACGGGAAGTTGCTCGCAGCAAACACCAGGACCGGCCCGAGCGGCACCAGGACGCGCCGCAGATCCGGCCGCGGCACCGGCTTGGCCGAAGCGTCGGCGGTGTCGATGATCACCTCGAGCAGCGATCCCTCTTCGAGCGCGTCGGCGAACATCCGCAGCTGCCCGCTGCTCCGCCCGACCTCGCCCTTCAACCGGGCCTCCGGCAACGAGGTCTCCCGCTGCGCGATCGGGACCAGCTCGTCGGACGCCGCGTCGAGCGCGTCGGCGACCGCACGAATCCACCCGGCCCGTACGGCGGGCGCGGACGCCGCCAGCGGTGCCGCGGCCTCGGCGGCGTCCGCCAGCGCCTGCTCGAGCTCAGCGGGAGTGGTGTCGCGGGTCATCGGTTCTCCTCCAGGGATTCAGTGGCCAGATAGCTGAACGGTTCACGTCCGACCACCACGGTATTCGTCAGCGTGCCGATGTCACTGATCGTGATCGCGACCACGTCACCGGCCTGCAGCGCGAAGTCGAGCTCCGGCACGATGCCGGTCCCGGTGGCCAGGATCACGCCGTCGGGGAAGTCGTTCGGGACGAACAGCACGTCGATCAGGTCCTGCAGCCCGCGGATCAGCTGCCCGGTCGACGTCGTACCGGTGAAGACCTCGTCGTCGCCGCGCCGGATCACCAGGTCGATGGTCAGGTCCTTCGGGTCGGCGACCTCCCAGACGGGGCGGATGCCGGTGGCCAGCGCGCAGCCGCCGGCGAACACCTTGGCCTGCGGGATGTAGAGCGGGTTCTCGCCCTCGATCGAGCGCGAGCTCATGTCGTTGCAGACGGTGAACCCGACGATCTCGCCGTGCGCGTTGGCGACGATCGCCAGCTCCGGCTCCGGTACGTCGTGACCGGAGTCGACGCGGATGCCGATCTGCTCGCCGTCCGTGACGAGCCGCCAGGCCGGCGACTTGAGGAACAGCTCGGGACGCTCGGCCGAGTAGACCCGGTCGTAGATGTCCTCGTCGCCGCTCTCCTCCATCCGGGCGCCGCGGGACCGCTCGTACGTGACGCCCGCGCACCAGACCTCCCCGCGACCGTCCAGCGGCGGCAGCAGCTTGACGTCGCCGACCGGGAGCGGGTCGCCCGTCTTCGCCACCGCCGCGCGGAACTCCTCGGCGGTCAGCCGGAGCAGTTCGGCCAGGTCGGTGACGCCGAGAACCGGTGCCACCGTGTCACCGGTGCGGACGCCGGCCTGCGGACGGCCGCCGGGAGACTGGAATCGGACCACGTGCATGGGTTCACCTTTCACATCGACGTCCCGAGCAGACCACGGGTGATCTGGAAACCTACGTTGCCTGAGGCAACTGCCTTGGGGACCTGCCGGCGACTCGCGACGGCGGCGATCGCCTCCAGGCCGGTTCGCGCCTGGTCCGCGGCGTCACCGGCGGCGACGGCGTCCAGGTCGTCGCCGTACTTCGCGACGGTCTCGGCGTCGCTGCTGAACTCGACGACCGGGACGAAGCGCTGCGCGGACAAGGTGCCGCCGGCAACGTGCGCGAGGATCTGCTGGACGCCCCCGGCGCCGAAGCCGGTGGCCGTTTCCATCCAGTCGGTGCCGGGCATGCGCATGACGTGCCAGCCCGGTACGGCGAACCGCTGGCCGTGGGCGACGGTCGGTCCAACCTCCGCTGTGGATCCGAAGGCAGCCGTCCGGAACACCTTGTTCTCGAGTAGTCCGCCCCGCGAGGAGAGCATCACCGAGCCACCCGCACCGACGATCTCTGCCCCGATCAGCGCCAACGCCTCGGCGGTCTCGTCGCTCAACGGCCCACGCGCCTCCAGCCCGACGGTCAGCGCGCCGACGTCCCCGTCGACCTCCACCGGCGCCGGCAGGTCGAAGCTGCCGAACCAGTCGCGGACCCGCTCGCCGACCGCGTCGAGTCCGCCGTCGGCCTGGATGCTCGCCCAGCCGAACCGCGACGGATCCGCGCCGGCCTCGACGAGCTTCGCGCGGAAGTAGTCGTTGTGCGTCTTCTCGCAGCCGTGCTCGAGGAGGAGAGCCATCCGGGTGTTCGGGTGCAGCAGGTAGCCGAGCATCGTCCGGGCGAAGGTCTCCTCGGAAGCACCGCCGGAGCTGCCGCACCCTTCGGTGTGCGGCAGCGCGACCATCCGGGTGACGGCGTCGCCCGCCCACTTTTCGGCCTCGGCCTGCGCGGAGAGTCGAAGCGCGATCATCCCCGAGCACAAGCTGGTCGGAAGAATCAGTCCGACAGCCTCCGGCAACTGCCGATCATCAACAGACAAAAGCTTTACTGCTGTAGCTGCTTCAGAAGTACTTGGTACGTCCAGCGGAAGACCCGGCAGCAGTGCGTCGCGGTCTTCTGCCGGGAGGTCCTCCAGCTTGCGGCTCATGCGGCCGTCGGTGGTGATGGAGATTCCTTCGACCGGGCCGGACTGGCGCCAGTTGCGCCAGATGGAGACCTGGCTGTGGCCGGCGCGTTCGCCGGCGCTGCGCTCGCCCGAGGCGACGCGGACGGTGAGGTCGAAGGTGTCGGCGGTGAGCTCGTCCATCGGCGTACCGGTGAGGTAGCGGCCGGCGTCGACGTCCATCTCGGCCCGCAGGTGCTCGTACCGGGTCGTCGTGGTGACGAACTTGAGCGTGGGCACGAACGGGAAGTTGGTGATCGACCCGTTGCCGGTGGTGAAGAAGATCAGGTTGCAGCCGCTGGCGATCTGGCCGGCGACGGACTCCAGGTCGTTGCCGGGGCTGTTCATGAAGATGTACCCGGTGCCCGGCAGCGGTTCGGCGTAGTCGATGACGTGGTCGAGCCGGACCTCGCGCGGCAGCTTGCGGGCCGCGCCGATCGACTTGAGCACGATGTTGTAGAGCCCGCGGTACATGTTGCCGCCGGACGGGTTGCCCTCGGCGGTGTGCCCGTGCCAGCCGACCCGGTCCTTGAACGACTGGACGAGCTCCAGGAACCGCCGCGCGGTCCCCAGGTCGCGGACGTTCTTCAGGACGTATCCCTCGGCGCCGATCAGCTCGTCGGTCTCCGCCAGTACGGCGGCGCCGCCGTGCCGGATCACCTCGGCGCCGACGTTGCCCGCGAGCGGGTTGGCCGAGATTCCCGAGAAGGCGTCGGACCCGCCGCACTGCAGCGCGATCAGCAGGTCGGACAGCGGGACCTCGACCCGCTGCTGCGCGTCGACCACCGGCAGCCACGGCTCGATCAGCTTCCCCGCCGCGGTGAGGTCGGCCTCGAACCCACCGGTGCGGGTGAAGTACGCGTGCGGCACCAGGATCTCCGGGTACCCCTGCGCGGCGACGAACTCCCGGATCGCCTGCCCCGAGACCACGTCCTCCTCGGTGTCCACGATCAGCACCGCGCCGACGTTCGGGTTCAGCGCGAAGCCGGCCAGCGTCGCGAGCAGGAAGTGCAGGTTGTTCGGCGTACCGTCCTCGCCGCCCTCGGTGTGCGCGACCGGTACGACGCCGTCGCCGGCCGCCGCGCCGTCGAATCGCCGGGCCAGCTCGGTGACGAAACCGCTCGACCGCGAGCTGGTCGCCATCACGACGACGTGGTTCCGGGTGCCGGCCGGGCCGCGCTCGCGCGGGTAGCCGAGGAAGGTGCCCGGCTGCTCGACGGAGGTGACCTGGCGGCCGAAGTTGAGGGCGTTCTCGTCCATTGCGTACGGGTCGAGCGGCTCGTTGCTCGCGGACGGCTCGTCCGGCAGGCCCTCGACGCCGCGCGCGCTGACGGCGGCCAGGCTGGGCGGCGTACAGACGTAGTCGCCGACGTCGAGGTCACGCAGGGCGCGCGCGAACGGCGTCTGCCAGGAAGTGATCGCCTCGCCCGCGCGGACCGGCCGGACGACGATCCGGTGGCCTTCGAGCACGGTGTGCGGCAGCGTCACCGGCGTACCGCCGAAGTCGATCACCGTCCCGGCCTCGAGCCGGCGGGAGCAGATCGCCGCGTTGTCCTCCGGTTCCGGCAGGACCCCGATCTCGTCGAACCTCAGCATCGCTTCTCCCACACCCCTGGGTGCTGGTCGCCGTTCATGAAATCGTGCATGATGCATGATTACGACCGTAACCCTGCCTAATCCACGAGGCTGGGTCAAGGGCTGGACCACGGGCTGGAGAGGCCGATGACGGACATCCTGGAGCCGCACGACCGGCGGCTGCTGCGCCGGCAGATGCTGGCGGACGACGTCTACGAGGCGATCAAGACGATGCTGATGGACCACACGATCCGGCCCGGCGGTCGGATCTCCATCGACGGGCTCGCGCGCGAGTTCCAGGTCTCGTCGACACCGGTCCGGGAGGCGCTGGCGCGGCTGGAGTCGGAGGGGCTCGCGGACAAGGAGCCGCTCAAGGGGTACCGGGCGACGCCACTGCTGTCGCTCGAGGAGTTCGAGGACCTGTACTCGTTCCGGCGGCTGCTGGAGCCGTGGGCCGCGCGCCGCGCCGCCGAACTGATCGACGACACCGGCCGCGAACGCCTCGCCGCCGAACTGTCGACCGCAGTCGAGCCGACCTCGGTCGACTACGCCGGGTACAAGTCACTCACCGCGCACGACAACCGCTTCCACACGCTGATCGCCGAACTGTCCGGCAGCGAGCAGGTCCGCCTCGCCTTCGAGCGGACCCACTGCCACCTGCACATCTTCCGTCTGCACTACGACCGCGACACCGGCCCCGAGGTCCTCGTCGAACACCGCCACCTGGTCGAAGCCATCTGCTCCGGCGACCCCACGGCCGCCGAAGCCTCGATGACCCAGCACCTGATCAACTCGATGTCGATCCGGCTCCGCGGCATCTACGACCAGTAACAGCCGCACCCGAAGCCGACTTTGAGCACCGCCCAGCCATCGGCGGGCGCGAAAAGCGGCTGGCCGGTACACAAAGTCGGGGTTCAGCGCGGGGTGACGACCAACGCGTCGCCCACCGGCCGCTCTCCGGTCGCGTCGGACGGGGTGTTCACGACCTTGCCGTTGGCGACCATCGTGGTCGAGCCTCCACCGTCCAGGTTGATCGCCTCCCGCAGACCGAAGGACTTGGCGACCGCGGCCGCCTCACCGATCCCCAACCCCAGGCTGCCGACGCCGCGGCCGTCGGCGGTGATCAGGACGGTGCGGCCCTGCGCGTCGACACCGGCGATCGTGCGCGGGTTCCGCTTGTGGACCCAGCCGTAGTAGAAGTTCGGGTTGTCGGCCGGCGCCATGCCGTCGGCCTTCACCGTGCCGGTGACGCGGCCGTCCCGGACCAGTTCCGGGCCGCCGTTCACGATCGTCGTCTTCGGCGACAGCCTGACATCGTGACCGCGGAGGTCGACGAGACCAGCGCGGATCTGCAGCCGCTGACCGATCTTCGCGGCCGCCAGCAAGCGCGCGACCTGGTTGCCCGTCGCCTGGACCGTCCGGCCACCCTCCGGGATCGCGCCGCCGCGCGTCGTCGTTCGGATCGCGGAAACCACACCACGCCGGTCCACGATCACCTCGGCCCCCGGTCCGCTCGGTGTCGCCACCCCGTACGACGCGTCGTACGCGATCAGCTCGTCGGCATCCGTGCAGGTCACGTCGTGCAGCGGCTTGGCGGTCGGGAGATCGTCGGCGGTGCCGCCGCAGTTGCGGATCAGCCCCGGCACCCGGTTGAGCCCGTCGAGCGGCAGCGGACGACCAAGACCGCGGACCTCGCCCCGCCAGCGGAACCGCTCGACCGTCGTACCGACGGCGTGGTCGTGGATCACCAGCGCGGGACGTCCCGCGGTCGGCTCACTCACCAGGCGACCGTCGTACACGGCAACCCCCGCGGGATCACCCGGCGCGCCCGCCTTGGGATCGAGCACGAAGAACCCGGCGTTCACCGCGGCCGTCGCGCCGGTCAGCGTCGCGAGCGTGCTGGTCGTCTCGCGCGCCTCCAGGTCCAGCCCGTACGACGCGTCGAGCGTCCCGCGGAACTTCCTCGGGTCGATCGTCAGCACCTGAACGTGCCACGGCCCGGTCGAGCCCCGGACGTCGTCCGGCTCACCGTCCCACCCGGTGTAGATGCTGGACCCGCTCAGCCCGGCGGCGATCACCTTCGTCCGCACCGCGTCCGCCTCGGCCTTGGTCGCGAACGACCCGAGCCGCACCCGCCACCCGAGGTTCCCTCCCCCGGCGTCGGCCAGTCGTGGCGTCGGCACGTCCTCGACCCGAGAATCGAGCCCAGCCGCTTTGAGCTTCGCCGCGGCAGCATCAGCCCCGGCCTTGTCCGACAACGCCGTCGCCGGCGCGTCAGGATCCGGCGAGCTGGACGGGATCGCGACCTCGACCGTCCAGAAAGAACCAGGCCCCGCCTGGCCGCGGGTGATCTTGGTCAACGTGACACCGGGCAGCAGCGTGCTGCTCACCCGCGATTCCGCCAGGTCAGCAGGTCCCAGCGGCAGACGGGCAGACAGTTGGCCAGGCGGCGCGACAGACGGATGGCCGTCCGGCGGCCCGGCGGTCGCGAGCCCACCGGTGGCGAGCGAGGTGACGAGGAGGGCGGTGCCGGACAGGGCAGTACGGCGAAGGGTCATAGGTAGTTCCTACGTTTGAACCAGCCGTGTCCGCAAGGAGTCGCGCGGAATGAGTACCGGCCCGCCGGCGTTGAAAACACCGTGACGCGAACTCTCAGCAACACCGTCAAAACCACCGTTCTGCTGGCGGTTCTGACCGGTCTGATCGTTGCGGTCGGTGGCCTGGTCGCGGGCACGACCGGTCTGGTGATCGCGGCCGCGTTGTCGCTCGGGCTGAACGCCTACCTCTTCTTCAACTCCGACAAGCTGGCCCTGCGGTCGATGGCTGCACGCCCGGTCAGTCCTCAGCAGGCTCCCGAGCTGTACGCCGTGGTCGCGGAGCTGGCGCAGCGCGCCGGCCAGCCGATGCCGCGGATCTACGTGAGCCCGGTCGCCCAGCCGAACGCCTTCGCCACCGGGCGCAACCCGGAGCACGCGGCGGTCGCGGTGACGGACGGAATCCTGCAGGTCCTCAGCCGTCGCGAGCTGCGCGCCGTACTGGGCCACGAGCTGGCCCACGTCTACAACCGCGACATCCTGACCTCCAGCATCGCCGCCGGCCTGGCCGGGATCGTCACGATGCTGGCCAACCTCGCGATCTTCCTGCCCTTCGGAGGCTCGGACGACGACGACCGGCCCAACCCGTTCGCCGTACTGCTGACCGTCCTGCTCGCGCCGGTGGCCGCCGGCCTGATCCAGCTGGCGATCAGCCGCAGCCGCGAGTACCAGGCCGACCACGACGGCGCCGAGCTGTCCGGTGACCCGCTGGCTCTGGCCAGTGCGCTCGCCAAGATCAGTCGCGGTACGGCGGCGCTGCCGCTTCCCGCGGAGTCCGGCGTCGCCACCCAGAGCCACCTGATGATCGCCAACCCGCTGAACGGCCAGGGAGTCGCGGCGCTGTTCGCCACGCACCCGCCGATGGAGGAACGCATCAAGCGCCTCCAGCAGCAGGCCCACGCAGTAGCTGCTTAGCCACACAAAGAAACAGCCCCGACCGGGAAGGTCGGGGCTGTTCGTGCGTTCTAGGCCGGAGCGTCCCCGTGGTCCGGGATCTCCAGCTGTACGCCGCCCTGCAGGGCCGACTGGTGGGCGTAGATCCCCGGCAGCGTGTAGCGCGCCGCGACCCAGGCGTTGACCGGCGGGATCGTCTTGTCGACGACCGCCCGGACGAAGTCGTCGGCGAGGAAGTGGTGCGACCCCTCGTGCCCGTTGTGCAGCCCGGCGAACTCCTTGGGCAGGCGCGACCGGTCGTGCACCGGCGACAGCCCGGACAGGAACGCGTCCCGCAGCGCCGGGTCGACGTTGACCAGGTCGTCGTCCTCCAGCGAGCCGCTCGGCTTGGTCTCCATCAGGTGGCTGATGTCCTCGACACCCTCCTTGGTCTGCCAGACCGTGGTGGTGGCGAGCTGCTCGAAGCTGCCCTCGGTCCCGAACACCCGCAGCCGTGACTCACGGATGTGCGAGGGGTACCCGACCCGGCGCATCTCGTTGGTCCGCATCACGCCGCCGTCGGCGAGCGTGAACAGCGCGGTCGCGTTGGAGAAGTCGTTGTCGAACTGGCTGATCTCCTTGTCGAACACCCCGTCCCCGCGGTCGTCCTTCACCCCGACGCAGGACACGTGCGTGGCGTGCTGCCCGGTCACCGAGAGAACGTTGCCCACGGCATGCGTCGGGTAGAGCATGGGCGGGAACGACGCGGTCTTCTTCCAGTCCTCACCACCGGAGTACTGGTACGCCGCGTAGAACCCGAGGTCCATGTCGTGCACGTAGTCGCCCTCGGAGTAGAAGACCCGGCCGAAGTCGCCCTTGGCCAGCCGGTCCCGGCAGTACACCGACGACGGGTAGTAGTAGCTGGTCTCGCCCATCATGTACGTCAGGCCGGTCTCCTTGACCAGCTCGATGATCCGGGCGATCTGGTCGGCCTCGATCGCCATCGGGACCGTCGAGTAGACGTGCTTGCCGGCCTCCAGCGCCTGGATCGCCATCTCGCCGTGCAGCCACCGCTGGGTGAAGATCGCCACCGCGTCGACGTCCGAGGCGAGCATGTCCTCGAACGAGGCGTAGGTGACCTCCACGCCCTGCTTGGCGGCCATCTCGGCCGCCCGGTCGGGCAGCACGTCGGTCAGCGAGACCGCCGTGACGTCGGGGTGCGCGGTCCACAACCGCAGGAACGAGGGGGCGAACTGGCCGGCTCCGACCACACCGATGCTGATGCTCATGGATCAAGGCAATCACACATTTTTGTTCCACGAAAGAACAAATCCGCACGTTGAAATCTGTGATCCAGGCCACTCAGCGCCGCGCGGCCGCCATCAGCCGATCCGGATGATCCGTGGTAATCCCGTCGACGCCCAGCTCCACCGCGCGAGCGAAGACCGCTGCGTCCGGGACCGGCCAGGCGGTCACGTCGAGCCCCTCGCGGTGCAGCTCGGCGACGCCCTCCACGGTCAGCCCGGCGATCCCGCACAACGCCCACGTGGCCTCCGCGGCCCGCGTCAGTGCCAGTACGTCGGCGACCTCCGGCGTCCGCCCGAAGATGAGCCCGGTCGTGGCCGACGGCATCGCCCGGCGTACGGCGAGCAGGATCTCCGCGTTCGACGACGTCACCATCGTCCGCCCGGCCAACGCCGGATCGGCCTGCAGCGACTCGACCAGCAGCGGTACGGCGCGCGCCGCCTTCACCTCGGCCTGGATCCGTACGCCGACCGCCGCGATCGTCTCGGCCCACGTCGGCACCTGCTCGCCGAGGCCGGCGTCGAGCTTCCGCAGCTCGTCGAAGGTCAGCTCCTCGACCGGGCCGGTCCCGTCAGTGGTCCGGTCGACGGTCGCGTCGTGCAGCACGATCAACTCGTCGTCGGCGGTCACCCGCAGATCGAGCTCGATCTCGTCGCACCCGTACTCGATCGCCTTGCGGAACGAGCGCAGGGTGTTCTCGGGTTCGGACCCCATCACCCCGCGATGGCCGGTGACGATCACAACGCCTCCTCGCGCCGATGGTTGCTCACAGCACCTTCTCCTCGTACAGCCGGGACACTTCCTCGCCGATCGCCTCGAGCCGCCGGGCGACCGACGCGAACACCTTCTTCGGGGCCGCGTTGTCGGCGTAGATCTGCTGCAGGCCGGTGTAGATCGCGACGTTCGCGTTCCGCCCGTAGAGCCGGATCGCGTCCTGCGGCCGCGCGTTCACCAGCTGCGCGATCGCGACGCCGTAGTTGGGCTCGTCGGCGACCAGCTTCTTCAGCGCCGGGTCCTCGCGGGCCTTGTCGACCACCGGGAGGTACCCGCTCTGCGTGGTCCACCAAGCCGAGTTCTCCGGCGTCGCGAGGAACTCCAGGAACTTCGCGGCCGCCTGCTTGCGCTCGGCCGACGCGTTCCGGAACATCCCGATCCCGCCACCGCCGGTCGCCAGTCCCGCGGCGACCTCCGAGGGGATGAACCCGGCGCCGACCTTGAACTTCGCCTTGCTCATCGCGCTCTTCAGCCCACCGGTCGAGTCCTGGCACATCGCGACCAGTCCGCCCGCGAAGTCCGTCATCGGGCTGCTGGCCATGTAGCCGTGCCCGTCTTCGTGGATCAACTGCCGCTGGAACTCGCCCGCCGCGACCGCGCCGTCCTGATCGATCGCGACGTCGAGCCCGTGGGAGTACGCGCCGCCGAACTGCCAGACATTGCCCTGGAACTGCCAGTCGCCGTCCACCTTCGCCAGCGCGAGCGTCCGCATCGGCCGGCCCTTGGCGTCGACCTTCGCGAGCGTGTCACCCCAGGACCGCAGCTCGCTCCAGGTCCGCGGTGCCCGGTCGGGCAGTCCGGCCTTCGCGAAGACGTCGCGGTTGTAGTAGAGGATCGGCGTACTGCGGGCGAACGGCACGCACCAGCTCTGGCCCTTCACGACGTACTCGTTGAACAGCTTGGAGTGGAAGACCGCCGGGCCGAACCCGTCGGTGAAGTACCCGTTCAGCGGTTCGAGCGCGTCGTTGAGGAAGAACCGTTCCCAGGTGACATCGGACAGCACGGCGAGATCCGGCGTCTGCCGCGCGATCAGCCCGGCCGCGACCTTCTGCGCCACGTCGTCGTAGCTGCCCTGGAACTGGGCCTCGACGTACACGTCGCTCTGCGACTCGTTGAACTTGGCCACGAGTTTGTCGACCGCCTTGCCGTTCGTCCCGCCGTACGACGACCAGAACACGACCCTGGTCCGCCCGGCGTACTGCTTCGGGATGGCGCCGGCCGGCTGCTGGTACTCCGCGTCCGGCGACCGGTAGCCGCACCCGGCCAGCGAGGCCGCCGCGGCCAGGCCGAGAAACGCCCTGCGACGAATGGTCATCCCTTCAACGCTCCTTGGGTGATGCCGCCGACGATGTAGCGCTGGGCGAACAGGAAGATCAGCAGCATCGGCGCGAGCACGAGCAGCGTGCCGGCCATGATCGTTCCCCAGTTGGCCAGGCCTTCCTCGTCCTTCAGGATCAGCAGACCGACCGGCAGCGTGCGCATGTCGGCGGTGTTGGTGACGATCAGCGGCCAGACGAAGTTGTTCCACTCCTCGACGGCGGTGATCACCACGACGGTGACCAGCATCGGCCGCGACATCGGCAGCACGACCCGCCACAACGTCCGCAGGTGGCCGGCGCCGTCGACCGCGGCCGCGTCGGTGACCTCGCCGGGCAGCGTGAGGAAGTGCTGGCGCATCAGGAACGTCGCGAACGCCGAGCCGATGCCGGGGATGATCAGTCCGGCGTACGTGTTGATCCAGCCCAGCGACGCGACGGTCAGGTAGTTGGGCAGCAGCGTCACGTGCCCCGGCACCATCATCGCGCCGAGGACCAGCAGGAACAGCACCTTCTTGAACGGGAAGCGCAGGTAGGCGAACGCGTACGCCGTGAGCACGGCGTTGGCCACCTTCAGGATCGTGCCGGCCACCGTGATCACCGTCGAGTTGACGAAGAACCGGTCGAACGGCGCCGCCTCCCAGGCCAGCTTGAAGTTGTCCCAGGTGAAGTCGTCGGGCCACCAGACCGGGGGCCACTGGTAGATGTCGGCCGGCTGCTTCACGGCCGCGGAGATCAACCAGTACAGGGGTCCCAGGAAGATCGCCGCGACGCCGAGCAGGACGACGTACTGGACCGCACGCACCTTCATCGGTAGTGCACCCGCCTCTCCATCACGCGGGCCTGGACCGTGGTGACTACCAGCAGGATCACGAACATGATGATCGACAACGTCGCGGCCCGGCCGGCGTTGAACGCCTGGAAGCCCTCGTTGTAGATCGACCAGCTCAGCGTCGTGGTGGCGTCGCCCGGACCGCCGCCGGTCATCACGGCGATCACGTCGAAGGCCTGGAAGGTGCCGATCACGGTCGTGATCAGCAGGAAGAACGAGATCGGCGCGAGCAGCGGCAGCTTGATCGCCCGGAACCGCGTCCAGGTGCCGGCGCCGTCGATCGCGGCGGCCTCGTCGAGCTCCTTCGGCAGGCCCTGCAGGCCGGCCAGGTAGATCAGCGCGGTGAACCCGACGTTCTTCCACAGGTAGACGATGACGAGCCCGGGCAGCGCCCAGTCGGAGTTGTTCATCCAGTCCGGCGGTTCGGCGCCGAACGGCTCGATCAGCGCGCGCATCAGCCCGTAGCCGGGATCGAAGACGAACAGCCAGATCGTCGCGACCGCGGCGCCGGACAGGATGTGCGGCGCGAACGAGATCGTCCGGACCAGCCCGCGGCCCTTCAGCGGCTGGTTGAACAGCACCGCCAGCGCCAGGCCGATCACCAGGCTGCCGGCCACGATCAGTCCGGTGAACGCGACCGTGACGCCGAGCGTCTTGTGGAACGCCGGGTCGGTCAGCGTGTTCGCGTAGTTGTCCAGGCCGACGAAGGTCGGCCGGGCCGCGATCATGTTCCAGTCGGTCAGACTGAGGAACGCGTTGTAGAGGATCGGCCAGTACGCGAAGACCGCGATCACCAGGAGGTTCGGCGCCACCAGGAGCGCGAACAGCCCGTACTCGCGACGCCGGCGCCGCCGTCGTTCGTCGGTCCCGGCGGGCGCTCTCACCTCGTCCGGATGCGCCCGGGCCGGCAGGTCCACCACTGTCATGCCACTCGTCTCCTCACCCTGCTCAACACCCCGGCCAAGGACTCGGCCAGATCGGGCGGGGCTGCGAGCAACCCGCCCGGCAACGACGTGCCCGGTCCGCCGATCGTGCGGGCGCCGGCCTCCCGGGCGATCAATCCACCGGCCGCCACGTCCCACGGCTGGATCACGTGCTCGTAGTACGCGTCCGCCGTACCGTCGGCGACCGAGCACAGGTCGAGCGCGGCCGATCCACCACGCCGCAGATCTCGTACGGCGGGGAGCACCTGCCGCAGGTACTCGGCCTGCTCCGCGCGGCGCTCGGCCAGGTACGAGAAGCCGGTGGCGACCAGCGCCTCGGCCAACTTGCGGCCCTCGCGGACCTTCAGGTACTTCCCGTCGCGCGACGCACCCGCACCCCGTACGGCGGACCAGGTGATGCCGGTCATCGGCTGGTGGACGACGCCGACGAGCCCGCCGCGAGCATCCTGGACCGCGATGCTCACACACCAGTCCGGCCGCCCGTACAGGTAGTTGACCGTCCCGTCGAGCGGGTCGATCACCCAGGTCAGTCCGGTCGTGGACTTTTCACGGGCGCCTTCCTCACCGAGCAGACCGTCGCCCGGACGGGCACTCAGCAGCCCGTCGACGATCAGTTGCTCCGAGGCCCGGTCGGCCGCGCTGACCGGGTCCGTGCCCGAGCTCTTGGTCTGCGCGCTCTCCAGTGACACCTGGTCCTGCCGGGCCAGCAGTTCCGCACCGGCCGCATGGGCCAGACGCGTTGCCAAGCCGAGCAGGTCGCGAAGGTCGGGAGTGGGCATGCCGGTGAAATTATCATCGAATGATGGTTTCAAACAGTCCTACGATGTGATTTTCTCACTCAATTCACATCAGTCCTCGTCTGCGCGCAGCCGGACCGCGGTCACACCGTCCAGCTCCTCGAGCGCGACGACGAGGTTCTGCAACGGCGGCTTGCCCCGGAACCGCATCGCCGCCCGGACCTGCTGCTTGCCGTCCTCACGCCGTACGTCGGTGCCGAGGATCGATGCCTCGAAACCCATCGCGGTCGCGGTGTGCAGGATCGCCCGCAGGACGCCGGCGCCGTCCAGGTACCGCACGGTGACGATCCGGTTCCGGTCCGGCGACGGTAGGAAACGCGCCAGGCGGCCGAAGGCACCGACCGCGATCAGGTGCAGCACGGTCGCCGCGCCCGCGAGCACCGGCATCCCTGCCCCACAGGCCATGCCGATCGCGGCGGTCATCCAGATCGTCGCGGCCGTGGTCAGCCCGCGGACGACGTCCCGGCGCATGAAGATCACGCCGGCGCCGAGGAACCCGACGCCGGACACCACCTGCGCGGCGATCCGGGACGGGTCCAGATTGACCTCCGAGCCGAGCACGGTGGAGAACCCGAAGCCCGAGACCAGGGTGAACAGCGCGGCGCCGGTGCCGACCAGGGTGTGCGTGCGCAGGCCGGCGCTCTTCTGCTGCAACTGGCGTTCGAGGCCGATGATCATCGAGAGCACGAACGCGATCAGGAGCAGCAGCAACTCGGTGCCCGTGCTGCCGGAGACGAACTTCATCTCAGAAAGTCTGCAACAGCCTGGGCAGCCAGAGAAGCGGCCCGATGCGCGGTCTGGCGGGTCGCACCGGCCAGGTGCGGAGTCATCACGATGTTCGGGGCCGTCAGCAACCGGGAGCCTTCGGGCAGCGGTTCGGTCGGGAAGACGTCGAAGGCCGCGGCGCCGAGGTGACCTGACTCCAGGGCGTCGACGGTCGCGTCGTAGTCCAGCAGGCCACCGCGGGCCGAGTTCACCAGTACGGCGCCGCGCGGCATCCGCGCGAGCTCGTCGGCGCCGATCATGCCGCGCGTGGTCTCGGTCAGGCGGGCGTGCAGGCTGACCACGTCCGACCTGGTCAGCAACTCGTCCAGCTCGACGACCTCGATGCCCTCGGGCGGCGAGGCCGGGTCGAGGATCGGGTCGGCGACCAGGACGTGCGCGCCGAAGGCGAGCATCACGCGGGCGACCCGGCTGCCGATCGCGCCGTACCCGATCAGGCCGACCGTCGAGCCGTCCAGCTCACCGCCGCACTCGTCGTACGCGTAGAGGTCGCTACGCCACTCGCCCTGCTCCAGAGTGCGCTGCAGTTGCGGAAGCTTGCGCAGGGCACCCATCATCAGGGCGATCGCGTGTTCGGCAGCCGCACCCGCGTTGCGGCCGGGCGTGGAGGCCACCTGGACGCCGCGCTTCGTTGCCGCGGGCACGTTCACGTTGACCGGACCGCCGCGGCAGCAGACCAGGTACCGCAGGTCGGGCGCGGCCTCGAGGACCCGCTCGGTGAACGGGCCCATCTGCGTGACCACCAGCTCGATCCCGGGCAGCGCCTCGATCAGCGCGTCCTCGACGTCACTCGCCTCGTCCACCTCCCCGACCCGCCCGTACGGCGTCAGCGGCCAGGGCAGGGTCAGCTCGCTGAACTCGAACGTCACGCCAGGCAGGGCGGACAGCTTCTCGGCGAGCAGTTCGTTGCGGACGAAATGGTCGCCGGCCAGCAAGGTCTTCATCGAACTCCTGAATTCGTCGGGCGGTGGGCTGGGCGGGCGGCGGTTACGCCGGGACTCCGGAGGTCGTCGGGCGCGCAGCACTGACCGCCGAGGGTCCGGACGTCGTCGGCCGGTAGGTCGGTGCGGGATCGGCCCAGCGGGGGCGGGCAGCCTCGATCCGGCGCAGGTAGTGGGCGTAGCCCTCGGCGTAGAAGGCCGCGCGGGCGGGATCGGGATCGATCTGGCGCGTCTCGGCGATCCACTCGTCGCCGACCTCGCCTTCGAGGCGTTTGGCCGCGATCACCGCGCCGCGTGCGGCGACCTGCGAAGCCTCGGTGGTGTGCAGCGGGGCGTTGAGCACGTCGGCGAGGATCTGGGTCCACTCGCTGCTGCGGGCGCCACCACCGCAGACGGTCACCTTGCCGGTCCAGCCTGCCGCGTCGAGGCAGTGGCGGGCGGCGTACGCGATGCCCTCGCAGGTCGCGCGGAGGAGGTCGCCCTGGGTGGTCGAGAGCGAGATGCCGTCGAAGGTGCCGCGGGCGTTGGTGTCGACGAAGGGAGCGCGCTCGCCGGCTTCGGAGAGGTAGGGCAGGACGGTGACGCCGTTCGCGCCGGGGCGGCTGTCGGTCAGGAGTTGCTGCAGTTGCGTGGTGGTCGCGCCGACCAGTTTCAGCACCTGGTCGAGCGCTGCGGTGCCGACCATCGCGGGCATCGCTCGCAGCCAGACGCCGGGGGTCCAGGTGCCGAGGAAGAGGCCCGCCGGTTCGCCGTCGACGGGTAGGTCCCTGGTCACCACCTGGCAGGCCAAGGTGGTTCCGACGGTCAGCAAGGCGTCGCCCACCTCGGTCACGCCGGCGCCGATCGCCGCGGCGGGGAGGTCGTACGGGCCCGAGGAGACTCGGGTGCCTTGCGGGAGCCCGAGGCTGTCGTCCTGCAGTTCGCCGACCGGCTTGCCGACGGGTGCCAGCAGGTGCTGCCAGTCCGTCAGCCCGCAGGTGGCCAGGGCCTCGGCGTCGTACTCGCCTGTCCGTGGATCAAGGAAAGGCGCCGACGCATCGGAGACGTCGGTGGCGCGGACGCCGGTGAGCCGCTGCATGACGACGTCCTTGCAGTACGCCGCTGTGGTTGCCCGGCTGAGGGTTTCCGGCTCTTCAGCGAGCACCGCTGCCAGCAGCGGGCCGGAAGCGCCGGGGAACATGCGGTTGCCCGACCGCCGGAAGACCTGCTCGGCCACTCCGCTCTCGGTCCACTCACCGAGGATCGAGCTGCTCCGAGCATCGAGCCAGGAGATGGCAGGTCGGACGGGGTGGCCGGAGTCGTCGACCAGCCACAACCCATCGCCCTGTCCTGTAATGGCTACAAGGTCGACGTCACCGGACAGCTCCTTGATCACCTCGTTGACTGAGGCAACTATTTCGTCGGTGTCGTGCTCGAAGCGACCGGGGCCGGGGCGGACCAGGCGGGTCGGCCGGGAAGCCTCGGCCACCTGCCGGCCGTGGTCGTCGAAGGCGACGGCCTTGGTGACAGTCGTTCCGACGTCGACACCGATGTCCATGAGCGGTCTCCTACAGAGGGGCTACTTCGACGTGGGCGCCCTGGTCGCGCAGCGCGGTGACCAGGTCCTCGGGGGTCTTCTCGTCGACGACGACCACGTCGAAGTCGGTCAGTGGTGCGAGCCGGTGCAGCGCGGTGCGCTGGAGCTTGCCGTGGTCGACCAGCAGGACCTTGGTCCTTGCCGACCTGAGCATCGCCTGCTTGACCAGCACGATCTCCTGCTCCTGGTGGAAGGCGTGCGTCGGCGACACCGCGGACACGCTGCAGAACAGCAGATCCGTGTGCAACGCGCCGACCGCTTCCGCGCACGGCAGTCCACCGAACGAATCGTGCGTCGCCGAGTAGATCCCGCCGAGCGCCAGCAGCGTGACGTCCCGCAGCTGCGCGAGCCGGGTGATCGCCGGCAGGAAGTTCGTTGCCACGGTCAACGGAGTGATGTCCTCCAGCAGCTCGACCAGCGCCAGCGCGCTGGTCGAGTCGTCGAGCATCACCGACATGCCGGGCTCGATCATCGTCCGGGCGTGCCGGGCGATCGCCGACTTCTCCGCCGACGCCGTCGTCAGCCGGTACGCGACGTTGCTCTCGAACACGCTGGTCGGCTGCGCGCTGACCCCACCGCGGTACTTGCGCACGACCCCCTGCCGCTCCAGCTCGTCGAGGTCGCGGTGCACGGTCATCACGCTCACCCCGAACGCCTCGACCAGGTCGTTCGCGGACACCGAGCCGTGCTGCACGACGTACGCCGCGATCTCGGCCTGGCGCCGGGCCGGCCGGCTCAGTTCGGTGCTGTCGTCGACATCGGTCATGCGGGGATCTCCGTTCGGACTGCGGGGACGTTGAAAGCCTCGAGACCCACTGTGCCGTCCTGCTGCCGCAAGCGCACCAGCGCCGCGGGACCGAGAGCCGGGAGCAGTCTGCGGTAGTCGCGGACCGGCAGGCCGAGCACCCGGCAGACGAGCAGCCGGATCAGCGTGTTGTGGGCGACGACGAGGACCTTCCCGCCCGCGTGCCGCTGGACGATCTCGTCGAAACCGCGCCGCACCCGCTCGGCGGCGTCGGCGACGTTCTCCCCACCTGGGAAGGGATTCGCGACCGGGTCCAGCGTGAAGGCGCCGGCGACCGCCGGGGGCAGCTCGCTCAACATCTTGCCCTCGGCCGATCCGAAGTCGACCTCCCGCAGCCGCGCGTCGGTCGTCGGTTCGAGCCCGAGGGCCGCGGCCGTCGGCGCGATGGTCTGCCGGGCCCGGAGCATCGGGGACGACCAGAGCGCCTCCGGCCGGAAGTCCTCGGCCCACACCCGGAGCAGCTCCGCCTGCTGCAGGCCGACCGAGTCGATCGGCAGATCGGTGGAGCCGGTGTAGCGGTTGCCGTGGTGCCACTCGGTGCGCCCGTGGCGCGCGAGGACGACGGTGGTTCTCATCGCAGGTACCCCCGGCGATCCAGCTCGGCCACGAACCCGCCGTACAAGTCGGTGAGTCGTTCGCTCGGGCGCGGCTCGATCACGCGGCCGATCCGGACCATCCGCCGCGCGGTCTCGGCCACCGACGTACCGCCGGACGCCGCGAGCACCGCCATCCCGTACGCCGGGTCGGCGGCCTCCGGCAGTTCGACCGGTACGCCGAGGACGTCGGCGCGGAGCTGGTTCCAGTGCTCGCTGCGGACCGCGCCGCCGGTCAGGGCGACGGATCGCGGCGGCTCGGCGCCGAGTTCGGCCAGGTGCTCGAAGGCGAGCCGCTCGATGAACGCGACGCCTTGCAGGACGCCGACATAGCGATGCAGGTCGTCTTCGACGTCCCCCAGCTCGAACCCGACCGCCTCGGGCGCGACGAACGGGAATCGCTCGCCGGGCTTGGTGAGCGGGTAGATCGTGGCGCCGACCGGTCCGTCGAGCGCGATCGCGGCACGGTCGAGGGCGTCGAGGTCCGCGCCGGGCAGCATCGTGGTGAGCGCACCGGCGCCGGTGTTCGACGCGCCGCCGGGGAGCCAGCCGTCGCCGTCGGGATGGCGGTGGCTGTAAACGGCCCCGGTCGGATCGTTGACGAGGTCCTTGGTGACGCCCTTGAGGACAAGCGTCGTGCCGAGGACGGAGTTCCAGGCGCCGGGCGTCAGCGCGCCGGCCGCGATCTGCGCAGCGCAGCCGTCGGTCATGCCGGCGACGATCGGGGTACCGGCTGGGACCCCGGTGACCTGGGCTTTTGCGGCGGAGACGGTGCCGATGGTGGTGCCGGGGAGGACAACTCGAGGTAAGACGCCAACGGGTAGGCCGAGTCGATCGAAGGCATCGGCGGGCCAAGAGCCGGTGAGGTCGTAGCCCGTTTTCAACGCATGGCTGGTGTCCGTGGCGACCGGGTGGCCGGCGAGGTCTGCCGCCACCACGTCCGCGCTGTGGGCGACCAACTGGTCATCGCCCGGTTGGAGCCAGAGGATCTTCGGCAGCGCCCACGTCGGTTGCATCGCCGATCCCCAGCGCTCCGGATCGGCGGCGACGATCCGTGGCAGGAAGTCCGCGGCGCGGGCGTCGTCGTACATGAGAGCCGGCGAGACCGGCCGGCCGTCGTGGTCGGTCAGCAGGACCGTGCCGGAGGTCGAGCAGATGGCGAGCCCCTCGACCTCACCGAACGGCGAGACCTCCGCGAGAACCTGCTCGACGGTGGTGATCCACTCGCGCGGGTCCTGCTCGTGCCAGACCTCGCCGCGGCGACTGGTCAGCGGCCGGGCCGCCCGCGCGAGCACCTTCCCGGTGGCTTCGACCAGCACGGCTCGCACGCTCTGCGTGCCGAGGTCAATGCCGATCCACGCCACAGTTCCGCCTCCCAGTGTTAGTTACGTTGGTAACATAACACCAAGAAGCGGTAAGAGCTGCTCTCAGCTGTGCATCAGGAGCAGTGACGGATGCGCGGTGGCCACCTCGAGGCGCCCCGCGTCGACCGCACCGAAGGCCCCGATCGGACCACTCACCGGCCGGCCGTGCCGATTGGTCCAGAATCCCCAGCCCGCCGGGGCGTCCGGCCACTCCGGGTCCGGCTCCCAGCCCACGGGTGGGCGCCAGGTGTCACTCGGTGGCTCAGGCCAGTCCGGTGGTGTGTTGAATCGATGCACGGGCGGCCCTTCCGGATTCCCCAGGAGACTCATCGGTGAGAAGTGTCTGACTCCTCAACGAACTCGTCGTCCGAACGTCACGCCTAAATCTTCGTAAAGTTTATGGCCCAGGACCCCTTTCGGACACCCCAACAGGTAGTGACGACCCGCCACTCTGCGTGCCGTTGCCGACAGCCACCACTCGTCACGGTGCGCAGCGAAGGTCACCGAGGGTTGACAACACCAGCGGACGGACGGACCTTGATCTCAGTCGATCGGCGTCGTGGGGGGACCATGGATACTGGTCAGAGCGTCGTCCTGCCGCACCGGTTCACCGGTCGGAGCAGCGGCGCGACCCTGCTGACGCTGCGCTGCGCCCGAGCGCGTCCCGGCCGCCCGTTCGGCGCCGACGCCGTCACCCAGCTCACGACCGACGGCCTGCTCGGCCAGGTCCTCTGGAGCACGACCTGTACGGCGACCGACGTGGCCATGGCCAACTTCCAGCAGCTCCGCGACAGCGGACTGTTCCTGGTCCGGGTCAACCTCAAGGACGTCGCCGGCGAACCGGCCCGGGTCCGCGAGCTCGTGCTCGCCGTCCAGGTCCTGCGCAGCCTGGGGATCCTGGTCGAGTACGACCTGGACCTGTTCGCGGGCACGCCGCGCTTCGCCGGCGTCCGGGACAAGGTCGCGATGCTCCGCGCGATGGTCGGCGACGGCTCCACCCCGGCGTACTTCACGACGGCCGCGATCGAGGCCGACTGCTCGCCGTGGCTTGCGGGCTACCGGCAACAACTCGACCCGGCAGTCCAACCCTGGCTCGGCGCGGGCGGCCTCTCGCAGCAGCTGGCCGAGGCGTGGGCCGAGATCCTGCTCGCCGAACGGCTGCTGCTCGGCCTGCGCGGTGGTGCCGCGCACCGGATCGCACTGCAGCGACTGACCCTGCGCAGCAACACCGAGCTGCTCAACCTGGTCGCGACCAGCGCCCGTGAGTTCGAGACGTCCGGCGCCACCCAGCTGCTCGACGACGAGCTGGTCGGACCGCGCGCGGAGCTGCTGACCCAGACGATGCTTGCCCTACGCAACCGTTTCTGGGCCGCGAACGCCCCGGCCGAACCACGCCGGCCGGCCGCCTGCGGAGAGTGACCGCTGTTCGATCTGGGCGTGAAGGGTTCCACTCCCTGTTCCAACGTTGTACCAATGGGCCATGAGGATCGCCCACCTTGTCCTGTCCGGCTTGACCGCCCTGATGCTGACCGCCGCCGCCGTACCGGCCGCCGGCGCCGAACTGCCCGAATCACCTGCCCGTACGGAGACCGTGATGGCGCAGACCTTCCGCAACCCGGTGAACACCGGGGCCGACCCGTCGCTGATTCACTACAACGGCCAGTACCACGTGGCCACCACGACCGGTGACCACATCGGCATCTGGTCGTCGCCCAGCCTGGCCACGCTGCTGGTCGCACCGGAGAAGGTCGTCTACCGCGACAGCGACCCGAGCCGGAACACGCAGATGTGGGCACCGGCGTTCCGCCACGTCGGCAACCGCTGGTACGTCTACTACACCGCCTCGGACGGCGTCGACGCGAACCACCGGATGTACGTGCTGGAGTCGGCCGGCGACGACCCGCTCGGCCCGTACACGTTCAAGGCGAAGATCGCGGACTTCGGCGAGTACGCGATCGACGGCGAGCCGATCACGCACAACGGGCAGCAGTACTTCGTCTGGACCGGCCCGGGCCGCGGCCAGGGTGGACCGGCGCAGCTCTACATCGTGCGGATGAGCAACCCGTGGACGGCGACCGGCAACCGGGTCGCGATCCCGGCCGACGGTGGCTGCAGCGAAGTCCGCGAGGGCCCGACACCGCTGTACCGCAACGGCCGGACCTGGCTCACCTACTCCTCCTGCGACACCGGCAAACCCGACTACCAGCTGTGGATGAAGAGCATCGCGAACGGCGCCGACCCGATGGTCGCGACGAACTGGGTCCAGCACCCGGGTCCGATCTTCTCCCGCAACGACGCCAACGGCGTCTGGGGTCCCGGCCACCACTCGTTCTTCACCTCGCCGGACGGCACCGAGGACTGGATCGCCTACCACGGCAAGAACACCAGCGCCTACACGTACGCGTTCCGCACCGCGCGTGTGCAGAAGATCAGCTGGAACGCCGACGGCTCGCCGAACCTCGGCAGCCCGCTCGCCGCCGGCGCGACCCAGCAACTCCCGTCCGGTGATCCCGGCGCCACGACGTCGGTGATCAACGACACCGACGTCGGCACCGGCCAGAACCAGGTCCAGTACGCCGGAACGTGGAACTCCGGCTCCGGCTGCGGCAACCAGTGCTTCTGGGGCAACGACCACTGGACCGGCATCGCCGGAGCGTCCGCGACCATCCGCTTCACCGGCACGAAGATCGCGCTGCTCAGCGTCGTCGACGTCGGCAACGGCATCGCTGCCCTCTCGATCGACGGCGGACCCGAGCAGCGCGTCGACTACTACAGCTCCCTTCGCGTCGGCGAACAGCTCACCTACGTCAGTCCCACCCTGCCCAGCGGCCCGCACACCTTGAAGATCCGCGTCACCGGCGAGAAGAACCCGGCCTCGACCAGCACCCAGATCAGCGTGGACCGCATCGAGGTCTACTAGCTCGCATAGAGCTCCAGCTCCACGATGCGCGAGTAAGTGAGACCTTCGTTGCTGGCCAGGCAGAGAATCCGTACGGCGGTGGCGGTGACGGGGGTGAAGGTGGTGCTGGTCAGCCCGGCCTTGTTGTCCCGGACTTCAGCGACGGTCTGCCAGGCACCACCGACCTGCGCCTGCACGTCCCAGTCCTTCAGCCCGTAGCCGGCGGCCGGGTACTTCTTCGAGTCGAGCGTGTACAAGTCGGCCCGGCCGACCGACTGCGGTTGATCGAAGGTGACCTGCAACCAGTCCGGGAACTTGCCCCTGCTCGCGTCGTTCCAGCCGGTACTGATTCCCCAGTGCTCCTGGTCGCGGTCGCCGTCGACAGCCCCGCAGGCCGGGTAGACCGGCACGTGCTCGGTGGACGCGGAGACCGGTACGTAGCGCGCCAGGTTGCCGGTGGTGTCGACCGGCGGCTGCCCGATTTCGACCGGCAGGCTGAGCTTCTGGTCTCCCGCCGTCACCTGCACCGTGTACTGGCCGGGCGCCGAGCCCTTCGGCGCGGTCACGTCGATCGGCACCTTGAGCGTGTATCCCGGTGGCAGGTAGCTGGACACGATCTGCCGGGACACGTTCAGCGGCGCAGGCGCGGTGATGAACGCGTCGGCGTACACGGCGGTCCTCCCGGTGTTGCCGAACCGCAGCTCGAAGGTCTGCTTCGCGCACGGCACCGGCGACACCGTCAGGTTCGGTACGTCGGTCGCGAGACTCAGACCGCGCTGTGCGGAGCTGCTGGCCGCCGCCGGGCCGGTCGCCACCAGACCGGCCAGCACGGCACCGAGCGCGATCATCGCCCTGAGCTTCATCGGACCGTCACCTCCTGCCCGACGGTGTTCAGGCCGGGGTTGCCGGCCTCTACCACGAACGAGCGCACCGTTGAGATCGGCGCACCGGGCCGGTCGATGTAGGGCACCACTCTGCAGTCCACCCGCAGCTCCTTCTCGTCGAAGCGCAGCACCGAGTAGCCGCGCCGCTCGTCCACGAACCTCAGGTGCGGGTTGCCGTCCAGGAACTTCTGCCCGTTGGCCGACACCGGTACGCCGTTGCCGCCGCTGCTGAACGAGGTCGGCACCAGCTCGACCCCGACCGTCTGCGAGGACGGGTCGGCGTAGTTCCGCTTCATGTCCATCGCGTAGCCGGCGTGCACGTCGCCGGTGAGCACGACCGGGTTGCGGTGCCGGTTGACCGCGAGGCCGTCGAGCAGCACCTTCTGCTCGGCGCCGTATCCGTCCCAGGCGTCCATGTTGTAGAGGTCGCCCGCGGTGGGATCCAGGTCCATCCGGCTCAGGATCACCTGGTTGGCCAGCACGTTCCAGGTCGCCGGGGAGCGGTTCAGGCCGTCCAGCGCCCACCTGGTCTGCTGCTGACCGGCCATCACCCGGGCCGGGTCGCGTCGGGCCTCAGAGTCGACCTTCCAGCCGTCGCCCGCGGCCTGGTCGGAGCGGTACTGGCGGGTGTCCATCACCGTGAGCCGGGCGAGGCGGCCGAAGTCGAACCGCCGGTAGAGCATGTAGTTCGGTCCCTGCGGAGCGGGACCGCGCAACGGCAGGTGTTCCCAGTACGCGCGGTAGGCGTTCGCCCGGCGTACGAGGAAGTCCTCGATCGGGGCGTTGCTCTTGGAGATCGCGCCGGCGTAGTTGTCCTGGACCTCGTGGTCGTCCCAGGTGGTGATCCACGGCGCGGTCAGGTGGGCCGCCTGGAGATCGGGATCGGCCTTGTAGAGCGCGTACTGCAGGCGGTACCGGTCGAGGGTGTCCGCCTCGGTGCGGAACTGGCTCGGCACCGGGTCGGTCACATTGCGCAGCCCGCCGTTCGCGGCGATGCCGAACTCGTAGATGTAGTCGCCGAGGAACACCACGGCGTCGAGGTCCTCGGACGCGAGGTGACGCTGCGCGGTGTAGTAGCCGTCGGTCCACGCCTGGCAGGAACTGACGCCGAGAGTGAGCCGGCCACCACGCTGACCGGGCGCGTTCGCCGTACGGGTCCGGCCGGTCTGGCTGAGATAACCGTCGCAGCGGAAGCGGTACCAGTAGTGCCGCCCGGGCTGCAGTCCCCGTACGTCGACGTGCACGCTGTGCGCGAACTCCGGTCGCGCTGTCGCGCGTCCGGACCGCACGATCTGGCGAAACCCTTCGTCGGCCGCGACCTGCCAGTCGACGCCGACGTCCTGGTACGGCGCACCGCCGAGCGGATCGAACGGCTTCGGCGCCAGCCGGGTCCAGATCACCACCGCGTCCGGCAGCGGATCGCCCGAGGCGACACCGAGCGTGAAGGGATCGCCGGTGAGCCCGCTCGTTCCACCGGTGCCGGCCGCGCTGCCCGGCAGGTTGGTCCCGAACGCCACCGCGGTCGCGGCGCCGGTCAGGGTGAGGAATCGGCGGCGGGCCAGGCCCACCGCGGGTCTGAGATCTTCGGTCACGTGATCAGCGCTCCTTTGGGTGCCTCACTTGGACGGGCCCGAACAGGCCGGACGTCCGTTGTCCCCCGAAGACGAAATGGGTCGGCCCGACCGCGTCCAGGTACGGCGCGACGGTGCCGAACACCTCGATGTCGAGCGTGTGCTCACCGGTCAGCCCGGTCAGCTCGACGACGTACGGCGCACAGAACCGGACACCCGCGCTGCGGCCGTCCACCAGGACTTCCGCCGTACCGCGCACTCGGCCCAGGTCGAGCTGGACCGTGCCGGTCGCGGTGATCCGGCGGCGGTAGCGGACTCCCCCGCTGTACTCCGCCAGGCCGTGGTCCTCCCAGTTACCGAGCCCGATCCGGCCGGGGCCGACGATCGCGCGGATCGGTCCCGCGAGGGCCGCGCCTGCTTCGAAGCCCGGCTCGGTCCGCAGCGTCAACTGTCCGGTCCGCGCACCCGCCGGGCTGGCTGCGACCAGGTGACCTGTCCCGGCGATGAGCTCGTGCCCGTCGACGGCGAGCACCGCTCGGCAGTTCAGGTCGAACTCGAGTCGCAGGGTTCCGGGCGGAAGGTCGAACCGCAGGTACTCGGTCCGCTGCGGATCGTCGCGCGGTACGGCGAAGGTGATCGGCTCGACCACCGAGGTGTCCGTGCCGTCCAGCCAGGCCGCCGCTGGCAGCGGGTGCGGTCGGCGGTGCAGATACAGGTCGGCCAGAGCCCGGTGGCGTTGCCTGCGCCGGACCACCTTGCCATCACCAACAGTCCCGACGACTTGCCCTGACCAGTTGTGATCTGACACCACCAAACCGTCGACCATGATCGGCGTCGACTGGCTCAGCTCGATCGCGATCTCGTTCTCGCCCGGCCGCAGCGCGCCGGCGACGTCGTACCGGCGAACTCTCGGCGTCGGCCGCTCGTACGGCAGGAACCCGCCCTGGCGACCCACCTCGACACCGTTGACGAACAGCCGCGCCGATCCGCTCGCGGTCACCGTCAGCTCCGACTCACCCGCCGGTACGACGGTGGTGCTGAGCCGGATCGCCGTACCGGGTGGTGGTGGCTCCGACAGAGCGATCCACTCCGGACGCCGGTACGCCGCGAGGTCGCGGACGAACGCCAGGTTCGCGCGCAGCGGCAGCTCCTCGTCAGGAGTCAGCCGCAGCTCCAGCAGGTGCGGTCCGGCGGAGAGACGGGCGGCCGCCGTGGCGAAGTGCCCACCCGCGTCGTCGATCTTTACAAGCACCCCGTCGATCAGCAGCTCCTTGGCGGCCGGAGCGCCCACGACGATCGTGGTGCGGAGCTCCTCCGGCAGTGTGAAGGCAGCCTGGAAGCTCACCGTCCGCCCGGCCTCGACCACGCCGAAGTCGAGGAACTCCTCGGGGACGTGCCCCTTCGGACCGAGGGAGTCCTTGTGGATCCGGTCCTTGTGGATGCCGAGGCGCTCGGAGTACTCGACCGGTACGCCGTCGATCAGCCCGTGCAGGCCGAAGGTCGCGTGCGCCGGCCTCCACTGCTCATCACCTTCGACCCGGTGCAGCAGACCCCAGCGCTCCACGACGACCTCGTCGCCCTCGGGAGCGGCCGGCCAGGCGAAGTCGCCCCACGAGTTGTCGAGCGTCGGGATCAGCGTCGCGTCCCAATCACCGTCCAGCTGCTCGTCGGTCCACTCGGCAGCGGGAGCCTGGTCGACCAGTTCGTTGCCCTCAGCAAAGATCAGCAGAGCGGCCGGACCGGCCTCGAACGGAACCGTGACCTCGGTGAACTCGCCGATCACGCGACAGGGAAGAGCTTCGTGCTCGGCGCCGAAGGGTGAGCACAACAGCGGCGCACCAGGTGCGTTGCGGACCCGCAGGGTGGTCTCGCGCAGGTAGCGGCTGGTGTCGAAGTCGTAGCCGACCGTCGCCCAGTCGTGGCTGATCCCGCGCTCGACCGCCCGCCCGTCGCCGACCCGCGTCGCGCTCCACTCGGTCGCGGTGACGAAGACGACCAGCGCGCCGTCCACCTCGCGAACCAGCGTCGGCACCTCCGCCTCGACCCGCCGCGGCAACCGCGCCAGCGCGTTCGGGACGTCGTTCGCGGTCGGCACCGACAACGCTTCGCCACGAGCGAAACGCTCCCGCAGCAGCGCGACCGTCTTGTCGCTCCCGGCCACCGCCCGCTCCGGAAGGGCGCCGACGGCAACCAGCAGTCCACCGGCAGCAACGAACTCGTCGAGCCGCTCGGCCACGGCAGCCTCGAGAACAGTGGCCGCAGGCAACACGATCGCGGCGTACTGCTCGTCGGCGATGTGCAACCGACCGTCCGCGCTGACCTCCGCGCCGGCCAGGGAGTCGTCGTCGATCACGTCCGCGTCGAGCCGCGCCCGATCCAGGACGCCGAGCGTCGGCGCGAACCAGGTCGCGTCACCGATCAGCTCCCGGTACACCGCCTGAGCCCGTACGGCGTCCGCGCCCGGCCCGTCCATCGTCAGCCCGGCCTGCGCCGTCGCGTTCGGGAACAGCACCGCGACGTCGCAGACGTGCCGGCCCAACGACAGCGCGGCGCACAACCTGGCGACCGCATCGGCGAAGTGCTTGTGGTGACGCCAGTACGGCTGCCGCCAGTCGGTCGACGGCGGCGCCCACTCCCACCACCCGGCGCGAGTCGTGTAGTAGACCGCGTGCGGGTTGTAGAGCGTCGCGCCGGTGCGCAGCCACGGCAGCAACCAGTCGAAGGTCTCCTCGAGCGTCCCGCCCCAACCGGTCGAGTGGAACGCCTCGATCCAGGTCCGCGGCCGGTCGTAGAGGTGGGCTAGCGACGAGTGGAACCGGGCGTCGCCGTGGTGGTCGGATCCGGGTGCGCTGAACCAGCGATGCGTTCGCGCGTAGTCGGCGTACAGCTGGACGCCTTCGACCGGGAGGCCGCCTCGGGCCGGGTCCTGCTGGTCGCAGCCGACCGTCAGTCCGTACCTCTCGTGCCAGTCGAACAGCGGCTTGAAGAACGCCTCCTCGGCCAGCGCCGCCCGCAGCGCGTGGTAGTCGCGGCGTACCCGGTCCGCATCCGGCAAGTCGGATCCCCACAACGCGGCCAGGCGGTCGCGGACGTCGTACCCGTACCTGGCGACGAACTCCTCGGCGAAAGTCGCCGACCACGTGGGCATCGACGGCAGCTCGTCCTGGAACGACCCGACCACCACCGTGCCGAGCAGCGGCCCGAGACGACGGGCGAACTCTCCGTGCACCTGGTCGAGCAACGCGGCACAGGCTTCACCGCTCAGGTAGTCGAACCCGTGGTCGGTCTCGTAGAACAGGGACAACCGCGACTCCATCGGTGCCTGGCACTCGACCTGACCGTCCGCGGCCGTGACCGCCTGCCCCGGACCGCCGTCGAGCGGCTCGAGCACGGCCGCGATCGCGCGACCTCCCGACGGCCAGCGCAGCACGAGCCGGCCGGTCCCGGTGATGGTTGCCCGATGCAACCGGCGTCCGGCGTACGACGGACGGCCGGCGACCAGCCGGGCCTGCAGATCGGCACCGGAGAAGCCGAGCTGGTCGTAGAACCACAACGACACCCCGAGCTCCTCGGCGTCCGCGCAGACGCCGAGGAAGATCTCCCACCAGGCCTCGGACCGGAACGGCGGTTCGTCGGCGTCGCAGCCGTGGTCGGACCCGGCCGGAGCGAGGTTGAGGACGACGAGCTGGTACACCCCGCCCTCGACGAAGCGCTCGAGCTGCCAGCGCAGGCGGGCCGGGTCGAGCTTCTCGCCGCTCCACCACCAGATGGGGACCGGCGAGAACTCCTTCGGGGGTTCGGTCAGGACAGCCGCCAGGCGATCGGGCAGGGGCATCGGCTCAACCCTTCAGTCCGCTGGAGAAGCCGCGGATGACGTAGCGCTGGAGGACCAGGAAGACGACCAGGATCGGCAGCGCGGCGAGCACCAGCCCGGCCGCGACGAGTCCGTAGTCGGAGGTGTACTCGTTGACGAAGGCGAAGACCTTGACCGGGACGGTCTCCCGGCCGGAGCCGCCGAGGTACAGCAGCGGGGTGAAGAAGTCGTTCCAGACGTGCACCGCGTTCAGGATCAGCACGGTGCCGGTGATCGGTCGCAGCAGCGGGAAGATCACGTGCACGAACGCCTGCAGATGTGAGGCGCCGTCGATCAGCGCCGCGTTCGTGTAGTCGGCGGGCAGCGAGCGGATGAAGCCGGTGTAGAGGAACACCGTGAACGGCAGCTGGATCCCGGTGTAGAACAGGATCATGCCCTGGTAGGTGCCGATCAGGCCGAGGTCGTTGACCAGCTGGTAGAGCGGGATCATGCCGAGCTGGAACGGCAGGATGATGCCGACCAGGAACAGGATGTAGAGGCCGTAGCTCAGCCGGCCGGCCCGCCGGGCCAGGAAGTACGCCGCCAGCGAGCCGAGCACGATCAGCGCGAGCACGCTGCTCACGGTGATCAGCGTGCTGTTGAACAGCGCCGCGCCGAGCGTCGCCGACTGCCAGGCGGTCCCGAAGCTGTCCACCGACGGCGGGTTCGGCGGCGACAGCGGCGCGTTGGCGATCTGGCCCGGATCCTTGAACGCCAGCGTCACCAGGGCGTAGACCGGGAACAGGAAGGCGACCGCGGCCGCCACCATGACGATCTCCAGGACGAAGGTCCGTGGGCGGTATCCGGTCCTCATGCGGTGGTCTCCCGGGAACGCAGGTAGGCGATCTGGACGAACGAGACCGCGGCGACGAAGATCGCCAGCACCAGCGCGACGGCGGTGCTGTAGCCGAACTTCCCGAACACGAAGGCCTGCTTGTAGAGCACGGTCGACAAGGTGTCGGTCGCGTAGCCGGGTCCGCCGTTCGTCATCGCGATGATCTGCGTGAACAGCGTCAGGCCGCCGACCGTCGACAGCATCACGTTGATCGTCACCGCGGGCGCCAGCAGCGGCCAAGTGATGTGCCGGAAGCGCGCGACGGTCCCGGCGCCGTCGACCATCGCCGACTCGTGCAGCTCCTTCGGTACGCCTTCGAGGCCGGCCAGGAAGATCACCATCGAGTAGCCGGCGCACTGCCAGATCACGGTGAAGGCCACCGACCAGATCGCGATCGACGGGTTGCCCAGCCAGTCCTGCCGCAAGGCCCCCAACCCGACCGCGTTCAGCGCCGCGTTCAGGCCCGCGTCCGGCGCCGGGTTGTAGACGTACTTCCAGAGGAACGACACCATCACCGGGCTGACCACGACCGGGGCGAAGAAGATCACCCGCAGCACCATCCGGCTCTTGATCGTGGTGTGCACGCCGAGCGCGAGCAGCAGGCCGATCCCGTTCTGCACGACCACGATCGCCAGCGTCAGCAGCAGCGTGTTGCGCAGCGCGCCGAGCGCCTGGTCGTCGTGCAGCAGCTCCCGGAAGTTCGCCAGCCCGACGAATGACCGCTGCTCACCGACGCCCGACCAGTCGGTGAAGGCCGATCCCGCGCCGACGATGCTCGGGTAGAGCATCACCAGCGCGTAGACCAGCAACGCCGGTACGGCGAACAGCCAGGGTGGCGCGATGCCACCGCCCCGGCGTACCCGCTTGACCGCGGCCGGCTGGGTCACCAGGGCCTGCGCCGTCATGCGCTCTTCCGGTAGGCCTCGTCCATCTTCTTCAGCGCACCGGCGACGGTGTTCCGGCCACCGAGCAGCTCCTGGACGACGGCGAAGTGCGTCGGCTGGACCTCGGCGTTGGGCCAGCGCTGGTCCATGAACGGGACCGCCTTGTTGCCGGACAGGTAGGGCAGGAACGGCGTGAGCACCGGATCCACCTTCGGCTCGCCGTCGGAGTACAGCGGCACGCAGGCGACGGCCTCGGACCAGGCGTTGACGATGTCCGGCTGGCCGCAGAACTCGATGAACTTGCGCGCCTGGTCGGCCTGCTTGCTCTTCGCGCTGACCGCCAGCCCGACCACGATGCCGCCGGGGATCCAGTTGTCGGCGACCGTGTCGGTGGCCGGGAACGGGAACATGCCGAGGTCGTCCGGCGACGGCGCCGCCTCGCGGTAGGCCTGCAGCACGGCCGAGACCTGGACCGCCATCGCGGCCTTGCCGGTGCCGACCATCGAGGTCGCCTGCTCGTACGTCGTACCGTTCGGGTTGTCGTTGAAGAAGCCGCGTTTCTGCAGCTCGAGGTACTTGCCCATCGCGTCGGCCCAGCCGGAGTCCGCGAACGAGGCCGAACCGGCGATCATCTTGTCGTCGAAGTCCGGCTGCTTGGCGTAGACCGTGCCCGGGACCAGCGCGTAGTTGACCAGCTGTGTCACCCAAGGGGTCTGGGCGCCGAGCGCGAGCGGGACGATGCCCTTCTTCTTCAGCGTCTCGCAGACCGTGAGCAGCTCGCTCCAGGTGGTCGGCACCTCCACACCAGCGGTGGCGAACGCCTTCTTGTTGTAGATCGCGCCGAGCACGCTGGTGCCGGGCGAGAAGATGTAGGTCTTGCCGTCCTGCTGGTACGCGCCCCTGAAGCCGGCGGGGATCTTCTGCGTCCAGGCCTGGTCGCTCAGGTCGGCCAGCAGGTTCGCCTTGCTGAGCTGGACCATCGACATCGCGCTGCCGTTGCCCGGGTAGACCGCGTGCAGGTCCGGCGCGTTGCCCGCCGCCAACTGGGCGCGCAGCGCGGTCTGGAGCTGGTCGGCCGGTGAGAAGGACAGGTTGAAGTCGAACGAGCTGTCCTTCTTCTTGTACTCGTCGAGCGCCTTCCGCAGCCCCGCTTCCTGGCTGCCGGCGCCGATCACCTTCAGGCCGCCGCCGCTCGCTCCACCACCGCGGGAGTTGGTGCTGCCGCACGCGGCCAGGGCGCCGGCGCCCAGCGCTCCGCCCATCAACTGCAGGAGCCGCCTGCGGCTGACCGGCGTACGGATGACCTCGGGTGCCATGGTTCCTCCTGAGTTTCGGGCAGCACGCAGCGCCCGTGAGTTATCACGGTTGGCTGGGAAGAAATCGGGATTGAGTGTTATCTTCGTCTCTGCGGCACGGTACGAAGCGCGCCGACGGCATGTCAAGGGTTCGGGCGTCACCGGTTGAAAGGATTCAGTGCGGCGGGCCGACCAAGGGCCTGAGAAGATGGCCAGGTGCCCGAGACCACCCGTACCCTGCTGACCGGGCAGGCCAGCGCCTGGCAGCGCATCCTGGACCACCCGTTCGTCGCCGAGACCTCCGCCGGGTCGTTGCCGACAGCAACGTTCGACCGGTGGCTGGCCGAGGACCACTTCTTCGTGCGGTCCTTCCAGGACTACCTGCGCGAGCTGACCGCCATCGCCCCCGACGACCGGGCCCGCGCCGTCCTCGCCGACGGGATCGCCGCCCTGGTGCCGGAGCTCGCCCTGTTCGAGAAGGCCGCCGCCGAACGCGGCCTCGACCTCACCGGCGAACCGTCGCTGCTGAACGTCGGCTACTCGTCGTACCTGCTGAGCACCGTGCGTGAAGGCTGGCCGGTCGCGATCACGGTCCTGTACGCCGTGGAGAAGGCGTACTACGACGCCTGGGCGTCGGTCCGCGACACCACCGGCCCGGACACGCAGTACGCCGGCTTCATCGCGAACTGGTCGTCACCGGAGTTCGCGGCGTACGTCGAACAGCTCGGCGCCCTGGTCGACCGCGAGGAACTGACCCCTGCGATGGAGCTCGCCTTCGACCGCGTCGCCCGCTTCGAGATCGCGTTCTGGGACCTGGTGCACGGGTGAAGACAGCGGTCCTCGCGAGCGGCGTCGTCGCACTCGGCCTGATCGGCGCGGCCGGCGGCTACCTGGTCGGCGACCTGACCCAGCCGACCACGGCCAGCGCGAGCAACGGCTACCCGAGCGGCGGCGACTCGCCCTCGGCCGACGTCATCGTCAAAAGTCCGATACCGAATCACGTGCCCGCCTTCAAGGCCACCGGGCTGCGCTACCGCGAACACACCTTCACGGTCCGGCAGGAGCCGTCGCCGAGGGTCAAGGTGTCGATCGACATGCCTCGCGGCTGGCAGCTCACCAGCTCGCCGAAGACACCGGCTGAGGTGAAGTTCCTCGATCCGCTGAAGGAACGCGGGGTGCGGGTCGAGTCCGGGTTCCCGCCGGACCTGACCACCGCTGAGCAGCGGGAGAAACTGATCGCCGGACTCGTCTCCAGCCAGGCTCCCGAGAACGACCTGAAGATCCTCGAGAACTACGACTCCACCGTGACCGGCGACGACGGCAGGACGCGGGAAGTCTCAACGCTGATCTACACCTACATCCCGACCGAGACCCTGCGGTACGTGATCGTTCGCTGGGTCGCCACGGGCGGCGACTCGCAGGCGACCGTCGAGATGAGTGTCACCGGGTTGCCGCAGGATGCGGCCGGACTGAAGGCTGTGCTGGCCAAGGCCAGCGAATCGGTCACGATCAGGGACTACTGACCCGCGGAGCGAACCTTTCGCCGGTTTACGGTGTCCAAGTGCCATCGGGGACGGAACCGGGAGAGGAGGCATGCCCGTGGCCGGGCGATTCGTGGGTGGCGTGCTGGTGAGTGCCGGGCTGGTCGTGGTCACGCTGGCCGGTGCGGCCAGTGGGTACGGGATCGGGCATCTCACCGAGCCCCGGGACCAGCCGACGGGGTCGGCGGCTCCGTTGCGTCCGAGTGAGGACGTCACGCCGACACCGACCGAGCCGCTGAACGTCGCGGTGAAGGATCCGACGCCGGCGCTGGACAAGGACGAGCTGAAGTACAAGGAGCGGGAGTTCGTCGCGGAGAAGACGGTCCGGTCGCGGGTGACCGTCCACGTGCCGAAGAACTGGCACATGACGCTGTCCGCCGACCCGCAGAACGAGGCCCGGTTCACCGATCCGACCGGACGGCGCTTCGTCCGGGTCCAGGCCGGGTTCACCATCGAGCGGCCACCGGCGGCGTCGATGGCCGAGCGGATCGGGCAGCTGGACGGCACGCCGTACCGGCAGGACCTGCAGATCGTGAGCCGGCGCGTCGCCGAGGACAAGCGGTCGGCGACGCTGACCTACACGTACGTCCCGGACCCGGAGAACATCCTGCGGTACGTCGTGGTGCGCTGGGTCGCGCTCGACGACTCCGGCAACTGTGCCGTCGAGATCGCCGTGTCCGGGCTGAGCCAGGACAAGGAAGCGATCCCGGCGGTCCTGGAGCGCGCGACGGACAACGTCACGCGCTCCGACTCCTCACTGTGAGGCTTCGCGCGGCCAGATGGTGCGGAAGACGATGGAGCGAAACCGGTAGAACCGGCGACGGCTCGACTGGACCAGGGCTGGCGACGGCATCAGCCGGTCGATCACATCCCGCACGGGGACTCCTCAGCGGCGCGGTGAAACGGGGGCCGCAGCAGAGTAGGCGTCCGGGCGCGCTCAGTGAAATCCCCCTGACACCAAAGTTTACGAATCAGTTGCGTTGGACGGTGCTCTGCCCGTGCAGATCGCCCATCGTGCGCGGCTCGACGTACCGCTGGTAGCTGAAGCCGGCGGCGCCTCCGACCAGCAAGGCCACCACCGCCGCGGCCATCCACCGGCCCTTCCGCCGCGGGGGCCTGGCCACCTTGGCCGCTGCCTTCGCTTCCTTGGCTTCGGCCTTGCGGGCCTTCTTGGACTTGCCTGCCGCAACGACCTCGCCGACGGAGCCGACCGAGGCCAACGGCGAGACCGCCACCGCTTGGTCTTCGAGCACCGGCGCGGTCTCAGGCGCCTTCTCCGCCTGCTCCGGCTTCAGCAGGGTCGGCGCGTTCTCGTCACTGAAGGCCGTCGGCTCAGGGTCCGCGTCGGCCACCGGCTCGGTCGGCCGGAGCTCGGTCGGCGCCTCCGACGGCGGCCGCTCGGTCGGAGCGTCCACTCCCGCTCCGGTCACCGAGATCGACTCCGTCGTCATCCCCGTGACCGACGGCGGCACGAACCCGTGCGTCGTCTCGTCCAGCGCCCCGACCAGCTCGCGCGTGAAGCTCGCGACGTCCGGCCAGCGGTTCGCCCGGTCCGGGTCCAGCGCGCGCACGATCGCCTCGTCGATCTTGTCCGGTACGTCGAACCCGAGGCTGCTCGGCGGCGCCGGCGCGTTGACCCGCCCGGCCGCGCCCAGCCCGTCGACCTGGTGCGGCGACCGGCCCGTCAGCGCGGCGTACGCGACCGCGCCCAGCGAGTACTGGTCGGCGCGCTCGTCGAGCCGCTCACCCATCGCCTGCTCCGGCGCGACGTACGACGGCGTACCGCCGGGCATCGTGATCCGTGAGACCTCGTCCAGCGACTTGCCCAGGCCGAGGTCCGACAGCACCGCCCGCTCGCCCTCGTCCGTACTGCGGAACAGCACGTTCGCGGGCTTCACGTCGCGGTGCAGCAGCCCGCGCCGGTGCAGCGCCTGCAGACCGCGCCCGACCTGGACGACGACCCCCACCGCGTCGGCCGGGGTCAGCGGCTCCTTCTTCAACCGGTCCGCGAGCGTGCCGCGATCGGCGTACGTCAGCACCAGGAACGGGCGCCCGTCCTCCAGCTCACCGACGTCGTGCACCTGGACGACGTGCTCGGACTCGACCCGGCGCAGGAAGCGCCCCTCCTCCAGGAACCGCCGCCGGACGGCGTCGTCGTGGGCCCAGTTCTCGGCCAGCACCTTGACCGCGACCTCGGCGTCCAGCTGCTCGTCGTGAGCCAGCCACACCGTCGCGAAACCGCCTGAGCCCAGGCGTCGGCGCACGACGTACCGGCCTAGTCTGGATGGGACCCCCATACAAGGCATTATGGATCACTGGGAGTTCCCTGGTCCCGGCCGTGTTGACAACCCTGTTGACAACCTCCGGGGCACCACCGTGGCGGAAACGAACAGACAAGGTGCTGATGAGCGACACCAGCGGTCCGACCGACGACCTCGGGGTCCTGGCCGAGCGAGCCCAGGCCGGCGACAAGAACGCCCTGGACGACCTGCTCCGGCTGGTCCATCCGCGGGTCCTGCGGATCTGCCGCAGCGTGCTGCCGTACTCCGCGGACGCCGAGGACGCCGCGCAGGAGGCGCTGCTCAACATCGCCACCAAGATCAACACGTACTCCGGCCGCAGCAGCTTCTCCACCTGGGTGCACTCGGTCGCGGCGAACTCGGCGCGCTCGACGTACCGCAAGCTCAAGCGGACCGCGCAGGCCGCGCACAACCCGGAGACGATGGACCGCCCGGACCCGCGCACCACGAGCGTGATCGCCGGCACCCGCCTGGACCTGCTCGAGGCCCTCGAGACGCTGGAGAAGTCCCGCCCACAGATGGTCACGCCGCTGGTCCTGCGCGACGTCTACGGCCTGTCGTACGAGGAGATCGCGGCGGAGGTCGGCGCCCCGCTCGGCACCGTCAAGTCGCGGATCCACGACGCCCGCGAGGTCGTCCGGCCGCTGCTGCGTCCCAAGGACTAGGACCGGCCGGTCCGAGGTCTGCCCGAAAGGGCGGCCCGGCCGACTTTGAACGTTCAACATTTGCGGCACCGCCGGGGACTCCCGCCACGGCGTGCTGTGTGCTCAGATGGGTCCCATGAAGAAGCTCATCAACGACCCTGCCGATGTTGTGAGTGAAGCGTTGCGCGGGATCGCTCTCGCGCATCCCGACCATGTCCGGGTCGACCACGAGAACCGGATCGTCTACCGCAAGGACGCACCCCGCAGCGGGAAGGTCGGGCTGATCTCCGGTGGTGGGTCGGGGCACGAGCCGATGCACGGCGGGTTCGTCGGGCCGGGCATGCTGGACGCGGCGTGCGCGGGTGAGGTGTTCACCTCCCCGGTGCCGGACCAGATGATGGCCGCGACCAAGGAGGTCGACGGCGGCGCCGGCGTCCTGCACATCGTGAAGAACTACACCGGCGACGTGATGAACTTCGAGATGGCCGCCGAGCTGGCCGCCGCCGAGGCCGGCACCGAGGTCCTGTCCGTGGTCACCGACGACGACGTCGCGGTCCAGGACAGCCTCTACACCGCCGGCCGCCGCGGCGTCGGCGTGACCGTGCTGCTGGAGAAGATCGTCGGCGCGGCCGCCGAGGAGGGCCGTCCGCTGCAGGAGGTCGCCGACCTGGCCAAGAAGGTCAACGCCCAGGGCCGCAGCATGGGCATGGCGCTCACCTCGTGCACGGTGCCGGCCGCGGGCAAGCCGACGTTCGAGCTGGCCGAGAACGAGATGGAGGTCGGCATCGGCATCCACGGCGAGCCCGGCCGGCAACGGTTGCCACTGGCCCCCGCCAAGGACGTCGCGGCGCTGCTGGTCGACCCGGTGCTGCAGGATCTCCCGTACCAGCAGGGCGACTCGGTGATCGCCTTCGTCAACGGGATGGGCGGGACGCCGCTGATCGAGCTGTACGTGATGTACAACGAGGTCCGTCAGCTGCTCGACGCCGCCGGGATCACCGTGGCCCGCTCGCTGGTCGGCAACTACATCACCTCGCTGGAGATGGCCGGCTGCTCGGTGACGCTGCTCAAGGTGGACGACGAGCTGGTACGGCTCTGGGACGCCCCCGTGAACACCCCCGGCCTACGCTGGGGCGCGTGAGCATGGGTGTCGACGACTTCGCGAACTGGCTACGGGACCTCGCACGGACGCTGCACGACAACGCGGCGTACCTGACCGAGCTCGACTCGGCGATCGGCGACGCCGACCACGGCAGCAACATGGACCGGGGCTTCGCAGCGGTCGTCGCGGTGCTCGACGAGACCACCTTCGACTCGGTCGACGAGTTGCTGAAGAAGGCCGGGATGACGCTGGTCAGCAAGGTCGGCGGCGCGAGCGGACCGCTGTACGGGACGTTCTTCCTGCGCTTCGGGACGGCACTGGCCGGTGCCGAGGTGTCGGCGGCGACTGTCGGTGAGGCGTTGAAGGCCGGGGTCGGCGGAATTCTTGCCCGCGGCAAGGCCGAGGCCGGCGACAAGACCATGTACGACGCGTGGGCGCCGGCGCTGTCGGCGTACGACGAGGCCGTTGCCGGAGGCGCGGACCTGCGCGGCGCGCTGGTCGCCGCCACGGAGGCCGCGGCGAAGGGGCGGGACGCAACGGTGCCGCTGGTTGCCCGGAAGGGTCGCGCGAGCTACCTCGGTGAGCGCAGCGCGGGCCATCAGGACCCGGGCGCGACCAGCACCACGCTGCTGCTGGAGTCGGCCGCCCGTACGCTCGGATGAACTCCTCTCGGCGCTCGTCGTCGTGGGGCGTGGGCTCTGGCTCTGATGGGGTGAGGGTGGCTTGATCGGCATCGTTGTCGTGTCGCACAGCCGCGCGCTGGCCGACGCGGCTGTTGGCTTGGCGTCGGAGATGGTTGCTGCTGACAACCGTCCGGTGATCGCGGTGGCGGCCGGGTTGGACGAGACCACCTTCGGCACGGACGCGGCGGCGGTCGCGGAGGCGATCGGTGCGGCGGACGGGCCGGACGGGGTACTGGTGCTGCTTGATCTGGGGAGTGCGGTCTTGAGCGCCGAGATGGCGCTGGAGTTCGTGGATCCGGAGACGGCGCAGAGGGTGAAGCTGTCGAGCGCCCCGCTGGTGGAGGGCTTGGTCGCCGCCGTCGTCACGGCATCGACCGGAGCAACGTTGGACGCAGTCCTCGCGGAGGCCGCGCAAGGTCTGGCGGGCAAGCAGGACCACTTGGGCGACGCGGCCGCCGCGGCCCCGCCCAGGGAGGTCGCGCACGCCGACCAGCACAGCATGGAAGTTGTACTTCGCATCGAGCACGGCCTGCACGCGCGACCGGCGGCGAAGCTGGTCGGCGTGGTCGGCCGGTTCGATGCCTACGTCTCGGTCCGCAACCTGATGAGCGAACGAGGTCCGGTCGACGCGCGCAGCCTGAGTCGCGTCGCCACCCTTGACGCACAAAAGGGCCACATCCTGGAGTTCATCGCCAGCGGCGAGCATGCCCTCGATGCCCTGCGGGCGATCCGGGAGCTTGCGGACCGGAACTTCGACGAGGCACCCGCCACCGGGCAGTCCGAGGCCGCACCGCCGGACAGCCCGGACCCTGCAGTCACCCGGATGAGCGGATCTGGGTTGGACGTGGCGCTGGGACCCGCGGTAGTTGTTGCCGACGGCGTGGATCTGAGCGGCTACCGGCCTGGCGACATGAAGACGGAGTGGGCCCGAGCGGAGCAGGTCGTCCACACGGCCGGCGTGCAGCTGGCGGAGCTGCAGGCTGCGACCAGCGCGCGGATCGGTGCCGACGAGGCGGCCATTTTCGAGGCCCAGGCCGGTCTGCTGCGCGACCACGAGCTGATCAGCCCGGTGTTCCAGGAAGTCGGCGAGGGCATCGACGCGCCGACAGCGTGGAAGCACACGTTCGACGCGTTGGCGTCGACCTTCGACCGGCTGGAGGACGTCTACCAGCGGGAGCGGGCCCAAGACGTCCGCAGCGTGCGGGACCGGGTACTGCGCGCGCTGACCGGTTCGCCCGAACCCGCGGAGCCTTCGCCGGGAAGCGTTCTGGTCGTGCCCGAGCTGGATGCCGCTACGGCGGCCGTGGTCGACGCGTCCGTCGCGGGGATCGCCGTACGGGCCGCGGGGACGACCGGGCACGGGGTGATCGTCGCGCGGTCGCGCGGGATCCCTTTGATCACAGGGATCGGGGACGTTGCGGTCACCGACGGTGCGACCGTGGGGTTCGACGCGCGGACCGGGTCGTTCGTGGTCGAGCCGGATCGGCAAGCGTTCGAGGTGACCATCCGCGAGCGCCAGGGCGAGCGTGATGCGGCTTTGCGCGCGGTCGACGAGCCGGCGACGACTGTCGACGGGCGGACGATCCCGGTGATGGTGAATGTGGGATCCGTGCAGGACGCGCGCGACGCACGCGGTGCCGACGGGTCGGGGCTGGTCCGGACCGAGGTGTTGTTCGGCGACCGGATGACCGCGCCGAGCGTGGCCGAGCAGGCGGCGGCGTACCGGGAGATCGCTGCCGCGCTGGGCGGGAAGCCGATCACGATCCGGACCTGGGACGTCGGCGGCGACAAGCCGCTGCGCTTCCTGCCGCAGGACGTCGAGGCGAACCCGTTCCTCGGGGACCGTGGGATTCGCACGTTCCGGCGGCGGCCCGAGCTGCTCGCGACGCAGCTCGAGGCGATTCGTGAGGTCGCGGGCGAGACGCCGGTGCAGGTGATGTTTCCGATGGTGACCACGGCCGAGGAGGTCGCCTGGGCGCTGCAGCAGCTCGGCCCGCGACCCGAGGGACTCAAGGTCGGCATCATGGTCGAGGTCCCGGCCGCCGCGCTGCGGATCGAGACGCTGGCTGTCGGGCTCGACTTCGTGAGCATCGGTACCAACGACCTGACGCAGTACACGACAGCGGCGGATCGTACGAACACGGCGGTCGCGCCGCTGGCCGACGGCCTCGATCCCGCCGTACTGCGGCTGATCGACCGGGTGGTTCGTCAGGTGCCGCTGGGCGTTCACGTCGCCGTGTGCGGGGACCTGGCCAGCGATCCGCTCGCTGCGACGCTCCTGGTCGGCCTCGGCGTACAGGAGCTCAGTGCGGTCGGGCCGCAGGTCCCACTGGTGAAGGCGAAGCTGCGTCAGATCAGCGCGGTCGACGCAGCGATGGCTGCAGCGACCGCACTGACCCTGGACAGCGCAGCGGCCGTGCGTCAGCGGCTGAAGTAGCGCAGCTCGACCAGGTTGTAGCCGGAGGTCCTGCTGGGCTTGGCCGGGAGCGTGTACGACTCCCCCGGCTCCAGGTAGACCAGACCGGCCAGCGGCTCGGTCTCCAGGTCCAGGTCGACCACCAGGGCCGGATACGCGCCGGTCTGCCAGGTGTAGGACTCCCCGGCGTCCGGCGTGACGTGCTGGACCCGTACGTCGTCCTCGTCCACCACGACCTTCGCCGGGACCTCACCGACCTCGGCGAAGCTGCTGCCGGTGGCAACACCCTGCGGTACGTCGTACGGCAGGCCGGAGGCCTCCTCGCCCAGGTCCAGCACCTCGATCAGCCGGTTCCGGTACGCCGCGTCGCCGTGGTTGGTGAGCATGTGCACCGGCGACACCGGCCGGTAGACCGAACCGCCGACCGTCTCGCTCAGCTGCCGGGCCGGGCTGCCGTCGAGCCAGTCCATGTGGCAGGGCGACGTGGACAGGCACAGCACGACGTACGGGTTGTGGTGCAGGTGCCAGCCCTGCGCCTCGCCCGGGTCGAGCGCGACCTCCCAGACCCGGACCCGGGGGTTCTCCAGCAGCACCCGGGTGCCGATCTCGCCGAGCACGACCTCGGTGCCGTCGGGGGCTGTCACGGTGGTTCCAGCGGTCATTGGTGGATCTCCGATCGGTCGACGGATCGTTCCATCGCGACGCCGCCCAGGACGACGCCGTCAGGCATGGTCAGCTCCTCCGCACCGAGCTCGGTGAAGCCGAAGGACTTGTACAGCGGTACGCCGGGCAGGGTCGCCATCAGCGCGAGCTTCGTGAACCCCTCCGCCTTCGCGGCGTCCAGGCAGGCGGTCAGGATCGCCCGCCCGAGCCCGCGGCGGGTCCAGTCGCCGCGGACGAACATCGCCCGGATCCGCGCCGGTTCGGTCGCCGGATCGAGCAGCCGCGCGTCCGCACCGGCGCCGGTCCCGTTGTAGAGCTTGTTCCGTCGGCTCCACCCGCCGCACGCGACGATCTCCCCCGCGGCTTCGTGGACGTAGTACGTCCCGTCCTCGATCAGCGCCAGGTCCAGCGCGGCGATGTGCACCGCCGCACTCGCCGTCTGCCGCTCGTCGTAGTACGCCGGGAACAGCTCGACGGTGGAAGCCCGCATCAACTCCGCGATCGCAGCAGCATCCGCCGGCACCGCCGGCCGCAGTACAGGAGTCACGAGGGCCACGGTATTTCATCGCTCACGGCGACCCGAAGTGAGCCCGAACGGCCCTGAACAGGAGGGTGCCACCGACGAGCAGGACGCTGAAGGCGTGGGCCCCCTTGTCGGGGTGATCGCTGACGATCAGGAGGACCAGCAGCCCGACCAGCACACAGCAGCCGGCGACGCCCTGCACGACGGCCTCCATCCACCACCGGAACGTTCCAGCGGGAACCGGCGTGCGTCCGCCCTGCTCGAGCGACTGCTGTGTCCGCCTCAACGTTCTCTGGCGCTGCTTCTCGCGGGCGGCGGCCCAACGCCTGGCCCGGCGCCGTGCTCTGGCGAGCCTCCGCGCCTTCTCCCGCCGGTGTGCTTCCTGATCCGCCTCCCTCAACTCCCGGATTCGGCGCTGCTTGGCCTCCTCCTGTTCCCGGATCCGGCGCTGCTCGGCCGCGTCGAGGTGACCGGTCGGGTCGACCGGGCCGCCGACGAGCAGTTGGGTGCTCCACTGCGCCCGCGCGCGCCCGGCCTCGCTCAGCTCGTACGGGTCCCGGCCACGGAGCAGTCCCTCGCCGACCAGGCTGTCGAGCACGACGCCGAGGTCCTCCGCGGGGACGCCCATCCGCCGCGCCAGGTCGGAGCAGCTCCGCGGACCACCGGCGAGCAGTCGCACGATGTGCGCCGTCAGGACGTCGTCCGGCATGCCATCCCCCAGAGCTCAGCTGAATGCTAGGGACAGGATGCCTGCTGAGAAGGTCGGCTGGAGGGTGGCTTCGATGCGCACGACCTGCGCGTGGACGGGTGGGAAGGTCGCGGTGTTGAGGCGGTCGGGGGCGGTCTCGTACGTCGTCTCGATCGGGCGCCAGGTGTCGCCGTCGAGCCAGAGGGCTCGCCAGGACGCGGGGACGCGGCAGTGACCGGTGGCGGTGTCGTCGTACCAGTAGACGGCGACCTGAGACAGGTCGCGCGGGGTGCGCAGGTCGTACTGGATCCACTCGGTCGTGCCGCAGCGGTCCCACCAGGTGAAGCGCGGGATGGTGTCGTCGGACGAAGACGTCGGGAGGCGGCCGTCGTGGGGTGCCTCCAGGGAGTCGCCGTGGTTGACGTGGGACGCGGTGATCCGGGTGCGGTGGATCCATTCCTTGCCCTGGGCATCGACTTGTGGGAACGACGTGATCCGTAGGCGCGCGGCCCCCATCGGGATGAGCGCGATCTGCTCGACCGGCTCCGCGGTCGCGGCGGGACTCGGCTGCAGGAGGCCGACGACGTCCTCGGTGTCGGTCTCCCACTGCGGGATCCGCTGCCCGGTTGTCGTGAGCGCGACCGGTACGCCGTCCTGCGTGAACGGATCTTGACCGGGCTCCCGCCGTACGAGCTCGAACGTCGCGTCGACCGGCAGGCCGTAGTTCCACGGCGACTCGGGGTAGACCGCGAGCTCCGGCCACTCGTCAGTGCCGCCGATCCGCTCGTACCGTTCGGCGATCGCGAGCGAGTACGTCAGCGGGCCGCGATCGACCGAGATCGAGTTGTGGTTGCTCGACCACACCCGGGTGCTGGTCCGCATCGGCAACCTCACCGTCACCTGGTCGCCGTCGTTCCACGTCCGATCGAGCTTGACCCAGTTGCCCTCAGCCCGCTCTCCGTTGACTTCAGCCCCTTCAGCCCAACCGGGAATCCTTACGTACAAGGGAAAGGCAACGGGAGCAGCGGTCTGCACTGTCAACGTCACGGTCTCGTCGAACGGATACTCGGTGTCCTGGACAACGGTCACCACCGTCCCGTCACCCACCTTCGCCGTCACCTTGCCGGCGGCAAACATCGACGCCGCCAGCCCGTGGTCCGTCGTCGCCAGCCAGAGCTCCTGCGCGTAGTACGGCCAGGCCATTCCGTAGTTGTGCGGGCAGCACCGGTACTGACGTACGCCGTACTTGAACGCCTGCATCGCGAAGGGATTCTCGAACTGCCCGTGCTTGACCCGGTCGTCGAGCTGGACGCTGTTCGCGCAGGTGATGTAGTGCATGACCTGCTGCAGCGGGTCGTACGACGCCGGCAGCGAGTTGAACGCGAGCTCCTCGCACCGATCGGTCCAGACCGTGTCCCCGGTGAAGCGAGTCAGCATCTCGAAGCTGTGCATCAGCTCCGCGATCCCGCACGTCTCGAACCCCTGCCGTGGATCGCCGAACCCGGGCCGCGAGTTCTCGTCCCCGGCGAACCCGCCGCCGGGGAACTGCCCGTACCGCTCCATGATCGTCGCGTAGTTCTGGTACGTCGCCGCGGCGTACTCCCGATCCGTTGCCAGCAGCCCGTACTGCAGCGGCTCGCGGAACCCCTGCGCGAGGTTGACGTTGTGCCAGTTCGGGATGCCACTGACGTAGTCGGCCGACCCGGCGTGCATCTTGTGCACCAGGTCGAGCAGCCAGGCGTCGCCGGTCCGGTTGTAGAGCCAGTACGCGCTGTCGATGTTGTCGCCCCACCGGAACGCGCCCCACGAGCGGTTGAACACCTCGGCCGGCTGCTTGTTCTGGAACGCGAGGTACCGGCTCATGAACGGGATCACCCGCTCGTCGCCGGTGAACTCGAACCACGACCGCAGTGCTCCCAGCAGCGGCATCCCCGGCCAGAAGTCCGGACCGCCCTCGAGCGAGGTCCGCAACCGCTCCGGGCCGAACCACCCGTCGGCCGCCTGGGTGCCGAGGATCCCGTTGATCCAGCGCTCGGTCCGGGTCAGGACGCCGGTGTCACCGGTGACGTAGCCCAGGTCGCCGAAGCCCCGCAACCAGTACGGCAGCTCCTCCCACGCGTCTTTCGCGGGGTCGACCCAGCCGTTGGTCTCGTAGACCAGGAAGTCGGAGATCTCGTCGTACCGGCCGCACAGGCCCTTGACCTGGAGGTCGAGCTGCTGCGCCAGCCAACCACGCGGCTCGATCGCGCCCGGCGGGAGCTTCTGGAACGGCACCGGCCGCAGCGGCTCCCGGTTCGGCACGTAGTGGCCGCCGCGGGTGGCAGGGGGAAGAGGCATGGGCGAGCCTTTCGGGTCGGGGTCGCCTCAGTCCTACCCCGGGTGATGACCGGCTGACACTTTCCCGAGCGCCCGCTGACACTTCACCGCGGTGAAATGGGCCGAAGGGTGCCGGACAGGTACGGGGTATGACGCAGACACCGATCAGGCCCCGCCCCGGGCCAGTGAGCGAGGCAGCCGTGCACGACCCGCCGGGGGACAGCGGGCGCCGGGAGCGCTTCGAGGAGGTGTTCGGCACCCATCGGGAGGCGGTGCTCGGCTACCTGCAGCGCCGTACCGGCTCCAGCCACGACGCCGCGGACCTGCTGGCCGACACGTTCGTGGTGGCCTGGCGCCGCCTCGACGAGGTGCCCGGCGGGGACCAGACCAAGCCCTGGCTGTACGGCGTCGCCCGGCGGGTGCTCGCCAACCACCGGCGCGGTGAGGGCCGGCGCAACGCGCTGGCCGACCGGCTGCGCGACGAACTGGTCGACACGGCCACCCCCGGCCCGGAGCCCGTCGACGGCGACTCGGCCGCGGCGCGGGCGTTCCGCGCCCTGCCCGAGCCTGATCGCGAGCTGCTCACGCTGGTCGCCTGGGAGGACCTGGACACCGCCCAGATCGCGACCGTGCTCGGCTGCTCGCGCAACGCCGTCCGAATTCGCCTGCACCGGGCCCGCAAACGTTTTGCCAAGCTGCTCACCACCAGCGCACCGGCCACGGTGAGAGGAGAGGTTTCCCATGAAGACATCTGACACCGACGCGGCCGTCCGCGCGCTCAAGCCCAGCACCACCACCGCCGTCGGGGACGACACGTGGGCCCACCTCGCCGACGACATCGTCACCACCTCCGAGGCGCCACACGCCTCGCCCACGGCGGCAGCCGGGGCGGAGCCGGTCGGCTCGGGCGGAACCCCGCGCACCCGCTTCCGTCCGGCCCGGCCTCGCCTCGCTCTGGCCGGTGCCTTCAGCTTGCTGATCGTCGGTGTCGTCGCGGCGACCGTCGTACGGAGTCCCGGGCAGGACCAGCCGCGGGCGCTGTCCTTCACCGACACCGGGAGCTCGGTGATCGTCCGGGTGGTCGACCCGAGCGCCGACCCGAAGCGCTACAACGCCGAGTTCAAGTCGATGGGCCTGAAGGTGAAGGTCAACGCGGTCCCGGTGAGTCCGCCCAGCGTCGGCAAGTTCGTCGGCTACTCGTTCCCGAACGAGCAGTCGAAGCTCCGGCTGCTCGAACCGGGCGAGAAGTGTTCAGGCACGCTGAACGCCTCCGACCCGGGCTGCCAGGAAGGCGTCGAGGTGCCGAAGAACTTCGTCGGCTGGGCCGAGATCGACTTCGGCCGGGCCGCGAAGAAAGGTGAGCTGTACCACCACTTCAGCAGCAACATCGACGACCCCGGTGAGATCCTGGCCGGCGTGAAGTTCCGCGGCCTGACGATCGCCCAGGTCAAGCCGGTCCTCGCCGCCCACGGCCTCACCATCGAGAGCTACCACGCCGCGGGCACGCGTCCCGAGACCGGCCCGATCGGCACCCCGCCGGACAGCTGGTACGTGCACGACGCCACGTCGTACATCGCCGGCGAGGTCCAGCTGGACGTCGCCGAAACCAAGTAGGGCACTCGCCGCCGCTCGACCCACCGGTCAGCGGCGGCGAGCCTGACGTTTCGGCGCCGAGGCCCAGCGCCAGGTCACCAGCACCCAGGCGATCGCCGGCAGCCCGAAGATCGCCGCCGCGATCTCCTTCCCGAACACCAGGAACACCAAGCCGGCCAGGAAGAACGGCAACGCCAGCCACACCGCCCCGACGAACGCCGCCCACCGCCACCGCCCCGGCTTCTTGGCCGGCGGCGAGTAGAACGACGGCGCCGGCAGACCGCCGAAGACCACCAGCAGGTCCCCGTGCGTCACCGCCTCCTGCGCCAGGTCCACGCGCCGATGCAGCTCGTCCTCGTCCAACCGGCCCACCGCGAACTGCTCCGCCAGCTCGTCGAAACAAACCCGGCGCTCCTCGTCGGTCAACCGCACCGAAGCCATCCGCCGCCGAGCCGCCACCACCCGAGCCTCCTGGCCCGCGGCAGCCGCCATCCCCGCCAGGTTCCCCAGCTGCCCACCAGCCGCCTTCCCCAAGGGCAGATCAGGCCGCCGCTCCCACTCGTTGTCAGCCATCCCACACTCCCCACTAGCGTCGTACCGAGTGTGCCAGACCCCTGGTCACGCGAACGTGGTCGCGACCAGCCGTTCCCGTACGCGCGCGAGCTGCTCGAAGCTGAGGCCGCTGGAGGTCAGGTAGCGGGGGATGTCGACGGAGCCGAGGAAGGCGATCAGTTCGGCGCAGGCTTGGGCGCAGTGCTGGTCGAGGGTCTGGCCGGGGAGAGGACGGTCGTCCGGGTTGCTGCGCAGCGCCAGTTCGTAGTCGTCGAGGATGTCGGCGACCGGCGTACCGGCCAGGGACAGGAGCATCGAGACGATCATGCCGGTGCGGTCGCAGCCGGCTCGGCAGTGGATCAGGACGCCGCCTGGTGGGGCGTCGGCCAGGCGGGCGAAGACTGCCGTGACCAGGCCCGGCCAGCGGTGCAGTACGGCGTTGTAGTACGCCGGGCTGTTGAGTCGTTCGCCCCACTCGGCCATGAAGGCCTGGTCGGACTGGTCCTCGACGGGCTGGTGGTGGATCGTCACGCCGTCGACGACCTGGACGCCGGCGCGTTCATCGGCGTTGCGCAGGTCGATGACGGTGGTGACCCCGGCCGCGAGCAGCGCCTCGCGGCCGGTGTCGGTCAGGGCGTCGGGGTGGGCCGAGCGGTAGACGCGGCCGTACTGGATCGGACCGCCGGTGGCCGGGAGGCCGCCCAGGTCTCGCGCGTTGAGAGCGCCGTCCCACTCGAGTTCACGCATGCGGCGGAGGCTACCGGTGGGGCCGGACCACGATCGGCCCGGCCCCGACCGGTCAGCCCAGAGCGGCCGGAAGCGTTGCCGACCAGGTGGCGTGCAGGTCGGTCAGCGGGATCTCGAACTGGTCCTGGACGTCCAAGGTGTCGCCGGTGACGACGCCGATCTTGGCGTGCGGGAAGCGGCGCGCGGTGCACATGTCGGTGAACCGGACCTCCTCCGTGCGGGGAACGGCGACGACCGCGCGGCCCGCCGACTCGGCGAACAGGAACAAGAACGGGTCGAGACCGTCCGGTGCCCAGACCCGCGCGCCGGTGCCACCGCGGATGGCGGACTCGACCAGCGTCTGCGCCACACCGCCGTCGCTGACGTCGTGGGCGGCGTCGATCAGGCCGTCGCGCGACGCGTTGATCAGGATGTCGGCCAGCTGCTGCTCGACGCCCAGGTCGACGGCCGGCGGGCGGCCGCCGAGGTGACCGTGGACGACGTGCGCCCACTCGGAGCCGGACAGCTCCTCCTCGGTCTCGCCGAGCAGGTAGAGCTGGTGGCCCTCCATCTCGGCGGTGAAGCCGATCGGCGTACGCCGGGTGACGTCGTCGATGACCCCGAGGACGCCGACCACCGGCGTCGGCAGGATCGGGGTCTCACCGGTCTGGTTGTAGAACGACACGTTGCCGCCGGTGACCGGGATGCCCAGCTCGATGCAGCCGTCGACCAGGCCGCGGATGGCCTCGGAGAACTGCCACATCACCGCCGGGTCCTCGGGCGAGCCGAAGTTCAGGCAGTCGGTGACCGCGGCCGGGCGGGCGCCGGTGGTGGCGACGTTCCGGTAGGACTCGGCCAGCGCCAGCTTCGCGCCGGTGTACGGGTCGAGCTTGGCGAAGCGGCCGTTGCAGTCGGTGGAGACCGCGACACCCAGCCCGCTGGTCTCGTCGACCCGGACCATGCCGCTGTCCTCCGGCTGCGCGAGCACCGAGTTGCCGAGCACGTACCGGTCGTACTGGTCGGTGACCCACGACTTGTCGCACAGGTTCGGCGAGGCGATCAGCTTGAGCAGGGTGTCCCGCAGCTCCTCACCAGTGGTTGCCCGCGGCAACTTCTCGGCGCCGTCGGCCTGCAGCTCGTCCTGCCAGGACGGCCGCGCGTACGGGCGCTCGTAGACCGGGCCGTCGTGCGCGACGGTGCGCGGCGGTACGTCGACCACGCGCTCGCCGTGCCAGTCGATCTGCAGCAGCCCGGTGTCGGTGACCTCACCGATCACGTCGGCCTGGACGTCCCACTTCTCGCAGATCTTCAGGAACTGCTCGACGTTGTCCGGCGTGACCACCGCCATCATCCGCTCCTGCGACTCGCTCATCAGGATCTCCTCCGGAGCGAGCGAGGCGTCGCGCAGCGGGACCTTGTCGAGCGAGACGTGCATGCCGCCGTCGCCGGCACTGGCCAGCTCCGAGGTCGCGCAGGACAGCCCCGCGCCGCCGAGGTCCTGGATGCCCTCGACGATCCGGGCCGCGAACAGCTCGAGCGTGCACTCGATCAGCAGCTTCTCCATGAACGGGTCGCCGACCTGGACCGCGGGACGCTTGGTCGGGCCGCCGTCGGCGAAGGTCTCCGACGCGAGCACCGAGACGCCGCCGATCCCGTCGCCGCCGGTCTTGGCGCCGTACAGGATGATCTGGTTGCCGACCCCGGTCGCGTTGGCCAGGTGCAGGTCCTCGTGCTTCATCACGCCGACGCAGAGCGCGTTGACCAGCGGGTTGCCGAGGTACGTCGAGTCGAAGACGACCTCGCCGCCGATGTTCGGCAGGCCCAGGCTGTTGCCGTAGCCGCCGACGCCGGAGACGATCCCGGGCAGCACACGCTTGGTGTCCGGCGCGTCCAGCGGGCCGAACCGCAGCGGGTCCATCACCGCGACCGGGCGGGCGCCCATCGCCAGGATGTCGCGGACGATGCCGCCGACCCCGGTCGCCGCGCCCTGGTACGGCTCGACGTACGACGGGTGGTTGTGCGACTCGACCTTGAAGGTGACCGCGTAGCCCTCACCGATGTCGATCACGCCGGCGTTCTCGCCGATCCCGGCCAGCATCTTGCCCGCCGGGGTCTCCTGCGGGATGTCGCCGAACTTCTTCAGGTGCACCTTGGAGGACTTGTACGAGCAGTGCTCGCTCCACATCACCGAGTACATCGCCAGCTCGCAACTGGTGGGGCGCCGGCCGAGGATGTCCCGGATCCGCTGGTACTCGTCCGGCTTGAGGCCGAGCTCCGCCCACGGCTGCTCGACGTCCGGCGTACTGGTCGCGTTGCTCACGGTGTCGGTGGACACGATTTAGTGCTCCTGAACTAGGTGGGACTCGGGAGAAACGGTAGCTGGCCTCGGCGAGGCGACCAGGTGGGCCACCAGCAGCGGGACGGCGAAGCCGGTCATGATCGCGGGCAGGGCGACGCCCGCGTCGTTGAGCAGCATGCCGACCAGACCGCAGGTCGACAGCGCGAGCAGGGTGGGCCGGACCATCGTCCGGCTCGGGTAGAAGGCCCGGTACGCCGCCGACGGCACCCGGTCGGGAAGGATCGTCGCCAGCATCGCGAGGACCACCGCGACCAGCATCGCCCAGCCGGCCGGGCCGGAGAAGAACGCGACGGCCATCTCCAGCTTGCGGATCAGGACGTCGGCCACGTCGCCGTCGAGCAACCGGGCCACGAACGCACCGAAGTGGCTGCGCTGGTCCTCGGGCCGCAGGAAGTCCAGGAACGCGACCGCCGAGACCGCCAGGACGCCGGTCACGCCGATGCCGATCAGAGCGCGCAGCGTGATGCCGCCGCGCCAGGTCAGCCAGGCCATCAGCAGGACGGCCGGGGTCAGCGCGATGATGCCGCCGAAGTCCGTGCCCCAGCCGGGCTTGCCGTCGACCACGATCGCGGCGCCGCCGATCGCCAGGACGGCGAGCGCGGCCTGGACGCGGCTGCGGTCGATGAGCTTCTGCGCGGCCACACCGGCGACCACGAGCGCGGCGACGGCCAGGGTCGCGAAGGTCGAGTTGCCGAAGCCGTAGAACCGGCCGCCGATCACCGGGCCGTCGGCGAACATGCTGCCGAACTGCAGCGGGGTGCCGAGGACGCCGTCGACCAGGAGGATCAGGTACGCCGCGAGCGCGATCCCGACGTACGCGTACCTGCCGAACAGCACCTTCGAGACGGCCGCGAAACCGGCGCTGATCGCGAGCACCACGGCGTACAGGGAAAGGCCGGGCGACGGCCAGCGCCACCAGAAGGTCGCGGTGGACAGGAACACGGCGATGAAGAAGCCGCCCTGGGTGAGCAGGGTGAACGAGAACACGCTGCGGGACCGCTTGCTGCGGCTGAACCAGAACCAGCCGAGCGCGATCAGCTCGGCGGCGAGGATCGTCATCGAGACCGCGACCAGCATCGGGCGCGGCTGGTCGAAGCGCTGGTTGGTGTCCATCCGCTCGTCGATCACCGCGGCGGAGTCGGTGTGGACGTCCCCGTCGACGCGGATCTCGTTGCCGTCGAGCGGTCCGGGCTTCTCCTCGCCGGCGGGGTCGATCGGCTTGGCCTCGCCGCGCAGGATCGTCGCGGTCAGGTCGGTGAGCTGGATCAGGCCGGGGCGGCGGGTCGAGTCGCTGGTCAGCCAGCGGGCGCCGTTGTCCGGCGGGAGCTGCAGCACCGGGAGCGTCTCCTGGTGCGCCCATTCGACCTCCTGGCTGATGCCGGCCAGGATCACCCAGCCGCCGGCCGCGCGGGCCTGGACGACGAGGTCGGCGACCTTCGCCCGGAACTCCTTGCGGCCTTCGCGGATCGGCATCGCGCCGGCGTCCACGATCGCGTCGCCGCAGGTGCTGCTCGCGAGCTTGGTGGCGTCGAAGGTGGGCTGCCAGTTGGTGACCGTGCCGTCGGTCCTCGCCAGGGCGAGCGCGGCGCCCGGGCCGAAACCGCAGACGTTCGCGCGGCTCTCGGCGAGGCGGCCGAGCGGCGCGCCGGTGTGGTGCTCGGCCTGGCGGTCGACGTACGTCTGCCAGCCCTGGACCTTGCCGTCGGCAACAGCAGGCAGCTCGCCGCACGGCTGGTCGGGAACGCTGCCCCAGGCGCGCGTCCCGGCGCCGAGCGTGAGCCAGCCGTCCACCGGACAGGTGTGCGGGCCGGCGGTCTTCACGGCGATCGACCCGACGTTCGCCTGGCCGACCAGAGCGGTCAGCTCGGGTGAGTTCTGTACGTCGAACCAGGTCAACCCCGGTACGCCGATGACGACCACCTTCGCCGCCAGCGCTTCCCGCGCCTGCGGCGCGGAGGGGGAAAGAGGAGTGGCGGGCGCGGCGGCCGCGGGGAGGGCGGCCGCGGCGCCGGCGAGGGCGGCGATCGGGATGAGGGTGCGGGCCAGCAGCCGCCGCATCCCCGGAAGGTTCATCAGGAGGCGACGACGGCTTTCAGGACCGAGGTGAAGAAGCCGAGGCCGTCGGTGCTCGGGCCGGTCAGGGTCTCGACGCAGTGCTCGGGGTGCGGCATCAGGCCGACCACGTTGCCGCGCTCGTTGGTGATGCCGGCGATGTCGCGGTACGAGCCGTTCGGGTTGCCCAGGTAGCGCGCGACCACCCGGCCCTCGCCCTCGAGCCGGTCCAGGGTGGCCTCGTCGGCGACGAAGGAGCCGTCCTGGTTCTTCAGCACGATGGTGATCTCGTGGTTCGCGTCGTAGTCGCTGGTCCACGCGGTGCGGTTGTTCTCGATCCGCAGCGGCTGGTCCTTGCAGACGAACTTGCGCACGTTGTTCTTGATCAGGGCGCCGGGCAGCAGGTGCGCCTCGCAGAGCACCTGGAAGCCGTTGCAGATGCCGAGCACCGGCATCCCCTCGCCGGCCCGCTTGATCACGGTCTCCATCACCGGCGCGAACCGGGAGATCGCGCCGGCGCGCAGGTAGTCGCCGTACGAGAAGCCGCCCGGCAGGACCACCGCGTCGACCCCGTGCAGGTCGGCGTCGCCGTGCCAGAGCGCGACCGCCTCGGCGCCGGCCACGGCGGCCGCGCGGCGCGCGTCGACGTCGTCCAGCGAGCCCGGGAAGGTGACGACCCCGATCTTCATCGGTCGCCCTCGACGTGCAGCGTGTAGTCCTCGATCACGGGGTTGGCCAGCAGGGTGTCCGCGGCCTTGCGGATCTCGGCGACCCGCTCCTCGGTCGCCTCGCCCTCGAGGGTGATCTCGAAGCGCTTGCCCTGGCGGACGTCGGCCACGCCGTCGAAGCCGAGCCGGCCGAACGCGCCGTGCACCGCCTTGCCCTGCGGGTCGAGGATCTCGGGCTTGAGCATGACGTCGACGACAACGCGAGCCACTGACTACTCCTGGTTTCGATCCGGGGTGACGAGCCGAATCCTACCGACCGGAGCCCAGAACCCAGCATCCGGCAGGCGCGCAGCGGACTATTCACTCAGTACATACACGGAGTGTATAGTCGGGATCATGGCGACCGCGGAGCTGGTTCTGGGACTGCTGTCCCGTGCCCCCGCGCACGGGTACGACGTCAAACGCGGCCACGACGCCTGGTTCCCCGACGGCCGGCCGCTCGCGTTCGGGCAGGTCTACACGACGCTCGCGCGGCTGGAGCGCTACGGCCTGGTCGAGGTGACCGAGAAGACCTCCGGCGGCGGCCCGGACCGGACCGTGTACGCGATCACCGAGAAGGGCCGCAAGCACCTCGACGACTGGCTCGCCGACCCGGTCCCGCCCGCCTGGGGCACGGCCGACGAGATGATCCGCAAGCTGGTCACCGCGCTGCGCACCGGCGGCGACGCGACCTCGTTCCTGGCCCGGCAGCGGGCCGGCCACCTGCGCCGGATCCGCGAGCTGCAGGAACTGCCACCCGTGCCGGACGACCCGACGGCGAACTTGGTGCGTTCTTACCTCGTCACACATCTCGATGCCGACCTGCGCTGGCTGGACCTCGCGCTGGAGCGCCTCACCGACGACAAAGAGTCCAGCTGATGACCACGCCGGCCTTGCAGCTCAGCGGGCTCGAGTACGCCTACCGTCGCAACGTCGCACTGCGCGGAGTCAGCCTGGCCGTCGCCCCGGGCGAGGTGGTCGCGGTGACCGGCGCCAGCGGCTGCGGCAAGTCGACGCTGCTGCACTGCGCGGCCGGGATCCTCCGGCCGGACTCCGGGACGGTCCAGGTCGCCGGCCAGGACCTGTCCACGCTGGCCGAGCAGGACCGATCCGCACTTCGCCGTACGAGCATTGGCATCGTGCTGCAGTTCGGCCAGCTCGTTCCGGACCTGTCGCTGGCCGACAACGTCGCCCTGCCGCTGCTGCTCGGCGGCGCCAAGCGGGACGCCGCCCGGGCCGCGGCCGTCCAGTGGCTCGACCGGGTCGGCATCGCCGACGAGGCGGACGCCGTACCGGCGCAGCTGTCCGGCGGGCAGACCCAGCGGGCGGCGATTGCCCGTGCGCTGATCACCGATCCGTCCGTCGTACTGGCGGACGAGCCGACGGGCAGTGTGGACAGCCGGGCCGGGCAGGACCTGCTGAAAGTGCTGCTGCAGTCCACCCGGGACCGTGGCGCCGCGCTGGTCATAGTCACCCACGACAACCTGATCGCCGCGTCCGCTGACCGGGAGATCCGGCTCCGCGACGGCAGGATCCAGCACGAGGTGACGCTGCGATGAGCCTGCCGCTGAGTACGACGCTGCACCTGGCCAGGACGCGTACCCCGGCCGACCGCAGCCGCGTCCGCCTGGCCACCGCGGCGCTCGCGTTCAGCGGCGCACTGGTGATCAACGCGATCGGCGTCTTCCGGATCGGCCCCGGCAACCTCGACAACAGCGTCTACAGCAACTACATCGCGGAGATCGGCCTGCGGTCCGGGCTGGGCGCGATCCTGGTGATCATGGCCGTCCTGTCCGGCGGTCTGGCCGTGCAGGCGCTGCGGATCGGCACTGCCGCCCGCGAGCGCCGGCTGAGCGCACTCCGGCTGGCCGGAGCCTCCAGGTCCCAGGTACGGCGACTGTCGATGGCGGACGCCGGTCTGGTCGGCTTGGCGGGCGGCCTGTTCGCCGGCCCGCTCTACGTGCTGCTCACCGCCCTGTTCGGTCAGCTGCCGCGCATGGCGCGACTGTTCCCGGGTGTCAGCGCGTGGGACTTGGTGTCCTGGCTCTTCATCGTCGGCCCGCTCACACTCGGCGGCGTGCTCATCGGCTACTTCCTGCACCGGGACCAGCCGACCACCTCCGAGTCCCCCACGGGCGCACCCGACCGGGCCCGGCTGATCGTCGGCGCCGCGCTCCTGGTCGCGGGAGCCACGCTGGCGCCGTTCATCGGCTACTTCGGCGCAGCGGCCACGATCATCGGGCTCGGCATGCTCTGGTGGACCGGCGCCGCCGGACTGAGCCGCGTGGTCGGCCGGCGCTTGACGCGCTCGGCGGACCCGGTCAACCTGCTCACCGGCGCCCGCCTGGTCGCGGATGCTCGTGCTGCTGCCCGGATGGCCACCCTGCTGTTCTGCTGCGGCTTCCTGATCGGCGCCCTGGTCGCTTCGCTGCAGGGCGTCATGCACGACCGGTCGGACTGGATGGACCTGCAGTTCTACGTCACCGGCTTCGGCCTGAGCATGGTCGGCGTACTGCTGATCGCCGTGATCGCCCTGGCGGCGTTCACGGTCGGCATGGCCGACCAGCTCGTCGACCAGCGTCGACAGCTGGCCTCACTCACCGCTCTCGGCGTCGACACCCGTCTGCTCGGCCGGGTGATCCACCGGCAGCTGGTGATCACCGCCGGGCCCACACTGTGCCTCGGACTGGTCGCCGGCGTCCTGACCGGCCTCGGTCGCCTGATCGGCAGCCGGTACGACGACGGCAACCCGCTCACCAACACCCTGTACGCCGCACTGGTGCTGCTCGTCCTCGGCTGGGCCACCGCCACGGCCGGGGCGGCGCTCGCCGGTCTCCTCCTGCGCAACCAGCTACGGGACGCACTCGATCCCGAGAATCTGAGGGCAGCCTGATGACTACAACCACTCTGCCGGTCGCCGTCTACCCGGCGCACCTGCTCGGGGTCCCCAACCGGATCACCCTGGTCCGGACCGTGGTGTCGATGCTGGTCGCGACCTTCGCCTTCGCGAGCGGCGACCTGTGGCTGCTCGTGATCGGGTACGTCGTCTACTGGTTCGGCGACTCGCTCGACGGCTGGGTGGCCCGGATCCGCAACGAGGAGACCGTCTCCGGCGCGGTGTTCGACATCGTCTGCGACCGCGCCTGCTCGTTCCTGCTGGCGGCGGCGTTCATGACCACCTACCCCGAGACGATCGGCCCGCTGGCGATCTACCTGATCCAGTTCGGCGTCCTGGACACGATGCTGACGCTGTCCTTCCTGCTCTGGAAGGAGACGCTCAGCCCGAACTACTTCTACAAGGTCGACCAGCCGATCTACGTCTGGAACTGGTCGAAGCCGGCCAAGGCCGTCAACACGGGCGCGGTCGTGGTCTCGCTGGTGGTCGCCCACCAGCTGGACCTCCTGTGGCTTCCGTACGTCGTCGCCTGCGCCGCCGTGGTGGTCAAGGTCGTCTCGCTGGTCCGGCTGGTCGACATCCTGCGCGGCCGGCGCCCGGCCCTGCCGGCGCTGCCATGACGGGTGTCAAGGGTGCGGGGACCCCGGAGGGGTGGGTCCCTGGTTCACCCCCGAGATGGGGGTGGGTTCCGTGACGGCTCTGGTGAGTGCGCATAGCCTCGGTGTCATGTGGGTGTGGCAGCTGGTGCTGGCGATCGGCTTCGGAATCGGGTCGGCCGTCGTACCGGTACTGAACGCGGAGGCGTACGTGCTGGGCGTCGGGGTGTCCGGCGCGCTGAACCCTGTGGTCGCCGCCGTCGGGGTCTCGATCGGGCAGACGATCGGCAAGGTGGCGATGTTCCTCGCGGTCCGGCACCGGCCGGGCTACACCGGCAAGCGGAAGTCGAAGGAGCCCAAGGCCGTCGACCTGGACACCCGCTGGGGCCGGTTCGTGCAGTGGAACCGCGATCTCAGCAAGCGGCTGCTGGACGCGTTGAGCGACCGGCGCTGGGGCGTCCCGGTGACGTTGCTCAGCGCATCGGTCGGGATTCCCCCGCTGTACGGCGTCGCGCTGATCGCGGGCGCCAGCCGGATGGGCGTGGTCACCTTCGCACTGTCGGTGCTGACCGGCCGCGCCGCCCGGTTCGTCCTGCTGGCTCTCGGCGTCGGTTTGTTCTGACGCCGAGAGCCCTACAGGTCAGGCGCAGCGGTAGCTCTCGGCAACCTTCGGGTCACCGTGGCCGACGTAGCGTGGCAGCTTGGGGTAGACGCACAGTTCGCGCACCGTGCTCCCGTCGGCTGTTGCTGCCGGCAACGTGTTCGGCGCCTTACCCTGCTCCACCCACGTGACCAGCGAGGCCAGCGGGTCGGTCGGCGCCGGGCCCGCACCCGGGCCGCAGTGCACCGCACCCGAGGCCAGGAAGAGCCGGTAGAAGCTGTCGACGTTGCCACCGACGGTCCGTTCGACCCGCTTGCGGTAGTCGACCGAGCCCTGCGCGGGGATCAGCTGGTCGTCCAGGCCGTGCCAGGCGAGCAGCTTGCCGCCGGACTTCCGGTACGCCGACAGGTCCGGGTCGTCGGTGCCGATGACGTCGTTGTAGCGCAGCTCCGACTGCAGGAACAGCTTGACGAAGTCGGCGTACCGCACGGTCTTGGTGTCGAACGCCGGGTTCTGCTTGAGGAAGTACTTGACCCAGGCGTCGCCGACGACGAACGGCGAGCCGACCGGCGCGGCGGGATGAGCGGGATCGGTCGGCAGCAGCCCGGCGAACGTCGTACCGCGGGTCAGTCCGTACCAAAGGCCCTTCGGGCCCTCCCAGATCCGCCGGACGATCCGGGCGTCGGAAGCGGTGACCGTGACCTGTTCGCCGTAGCACTCGACCTTCTGGCCGATCAGGCTCTCCGGCGCCCAGCCGCACTTGGCCGGCTCGGCGATGACGCCGTCGCGGACGCCGTCCTTGGTGTCGCACGCCTTGATCGCCGCGGCGTTGAACGCCTCCAGCTCGCAGCTCGTCGGCGCGTGCTGCTCCTGGTTGACGACGACGGCCGGCCAGACCGCCGAGGGCGCCCAGCGGTCCCAGTTGATCGCCGCCGAGGCGGCGAGGATGCCGTCGAAGTCGTCCGGGTAGCGCTGCGCCTCCGAGTAGCCCTGGCGGCCGCCGGTCGAGCAGCCGTTCCAGTACGCGTAGCCGGCCGCGCGGCCGTAGTACGCCTTCGTGACCGCCTTGCCGACGACGGCCAGCTCGTGCGGCGAACGGGACGCGAAGTTCTTCAGCAAGGTCTGGTCGATCGCGCCCGTGCTGGTCAGCGCCCAGGCCGGGTCGATCGGCGACGGGCCGACGCCGGCGTCCGTCGTCGCGGCCGCGTAGCCGGCCTTGACCGCCTTCACCGACGCGTCCCCGATCACGTCACCGGCGGCGTACGCGCTGCCGCCGAGCGCCTGGAACCGCTGGTTCCATCCCTCCTTGGGCAGCAGGTTCGTCACCTTCACGTGGTCGCTGCCGTGGGTCAGCGTCACGGTGATCTCGCAGTACGCCGGGACGCCCTCGACCGGCGGCGTCGTCGGGAAGGGCGGGTTGGACGGGAACGTCACCGTGCCGCCGGGCCGGTCGACGGCCACGACGGACTCGATCCGCGCACCGGCCGGCGCCTGGACCTGGACCGGCGCGCAGGTCGCGGCCTCGGGTGCGGCCGGAGCCGCTGAACTGGCGGGCACCAGCACCGACACCGGCACCACCCCCGCCGCCAGAATCATCACTAGTCGTTTCATGACCTCGATCGAAACAAGACCGGCGGCGCTGAAACAGGGTCGATGTGTCCCGTGATCCAGGTCACGGCCATCACCGGTCTGACCGGTTACTATCTGAGGCGTGGACCGCACCGTACTCGCCGACTTCCTGCGCAGCCGCCGCCAGGCGCTGCAGCCGGAGGACGTCGGGCTGCCGCGCGCTCGCCGCCGCCGGGCCTCCGGACTGCGCCGCGAGGAGGTCGCCGCGCTGGCCGGGATGTCGACCGACTACTACAGCCGGATCGAGCAGCAACGCGGACCGCAGCCGTCGGAGCAGCTGCTCGCGGCGATCGCGACCGGGCTGCGGCTGTCGCAGCCCGAACGTGAACACCTGTTCCGGATCGCGGGGTACGCCGCGCCGTTGATGGTCGAGGACCACGGCCGCCTGTCGCCCGGCGTACGGCGGATCTTCGAGCAGCTCGACGGCTCACCGGCCGAAGTGGTCAACCACCTGACCGAGAAGATCGTGCAGAACCGGTTGTCCACGGCTCTGTTCGGCGACCAGACCCGCTGGACCGGCATGCGGCGCGCGATGGCCTACCGCTGGTTCACCGATCCCGAGACCGAGCGGGCACCGTTCCCCGTCGAGGACCACGCGCGGCACTCCCGCACGATCGTGGCCCACCTGCTGCTCGCGCACACCCAGAACAAGTCGGAGCCCCGGCTGGCCGCGCTGGTCGGCTCGTTGCTGCACACCAGTCGCGAGTTCACGGCCCTGTGGCACGAGCACCCGGTCACCGAGGAGGACCCGGCGCCGCTGCTCGTCCGGCATCCGGAGGTCGGCGACGTCCAGCTCTACCGCGAGACGCTGCACAGCCCGGACCGCTCCCAGCACCTGATCGTTTACACGACCGCGCCCGGGAGCGAGAGCGAGGAGAAGCTGCGCTTCCTCTCCCTCGTGCGCTACGAACTGAAGGTGCGGCCGGTGAGGCGCTCGTAGGCGTCGACGTACGCCGAGCGCGTGCGCTCGATCACCTCGTCGGACAGCGGCGGCGGCGCCTCGCCCGAGTTGCGGTCCCAGCCGGACTCGAACTGCAGCCAGTCGCGGACGATCTGCTTGTCGTACGACGGCTGCTGCCGGCCCGGCGACCACTCGTCGGCCGGCCAGAAGCGGCTCGAGTCCGGCGTGAGCACCTCGTCGGCGAGCACGATCGTGCCGTCCGCGCGGGCCCCGAACTCGAACTTGGTGTCGGCCAGGATGATGCCGCGCTGCTCGGCCGTCGCGTGCGCCTGGGCGTAGATGTCCAGCGTCAGGTCGCGGAGCCGGCCGGCGATGTCGGCACCGACCGTCGCCACCACCGCGTCGTACGAGACGTTCTCGTCGTGCTCGCCGAGCTCGGCCTTGGTCGCCGGGGTGAAGATCGGCGCGTCCAGGCGGGAGCCCTCGACCAGGCCGGCCTGCAGCGGGATGCCACAGACCTCGCCGGTCGCCACGTAGTCGAGCAGGCCGGAGCCGCTCAGGTACCCACGGGCGACGCACTCGACCGGGAACATGTCGAGCTTCTCGCAGATCACCGCGCGGCCGGCGACCTGCGCCGGGACGTCGGTGGAGACGATGTGGTTCGGCACGTCGAGCTGCTCGAACCACCACAGGCTCATCGCGGTGAGCACCTTGCCCTTGTCCGGGATCGGCGTCTCCAGGATCCAGTCGAACGCACTCATCCGGTCGCTCGCGACCATCAGCAGGTGGCCGGACTCGAGCTCGTACAGGTCCCGGACCTTGCCCGAGTGCAGATGCTTGGCGCCAGGGATCTCAACAGCCTGCGGAAGAGTGGTCACACCCGGGATTCTCCCATCTCCCGCTTCCGCCCCAGGACCCCGGCCAGTTTGCCGCCGACGGTGAGCACGCCGTCCCGTACGCCGCACGGCACCCGGCTGTCGAGCTGACCGACGCGGCCGATGGCCCGAGACACCCGGACGAGCTTGGTCGCCGCGGGCCGCCGCTCGGCGTCGTACGCCGCCAAGTTCCCGAGGTGTCTCGGCAGCGCGGCGGCATCTTCGATCGCTGTGCAGGCTCCTCGCCCCAGGTTCGGAGTCATCGCATGGGCGGCATCGCCCAGCAGCACGACATTGCCTCGGACGAACGGGACCAACGGCAACACCAGGTCGTAGATGTCGTTCTGCAGCACGGTTTCCGTGGCCTTCAGCAGCCGCGGGATCGGATCGTGCCACTCACCGAATCCCGTCCACACGTCGGCGTTCTCCGCTCCCGCCGGACGATTCTCCGTCGCGTACCAGTAGTAGCGCCCGTCGATCAGCCGAGCGAACCCGAACCGCCTCCCCCGCCCCCACGTCTCCCCACCGCCGTCGGCCAGCTCCACGTCGGCGATCCCTCGGTACGCCGTATAACCCGAGTACCGCGGCCCGCCGTACTCCGGATACAACGCACCCCGTACGACGCTGCGCAGCCCGTCCGCCGCCACCACGAGGTCAGCCCGCAACTCCTCACCGCCAACGAGCACCGCGCCGTCCTCGAACCCGTCGACCGTCACGCCGGTCCGCACGGTCACCCCCGACCCGAACCGGCTCGTGATCAGGTCGTGCAGTTGCGCCCGGTGGATCATCACCGGCAGCTCGACGCCCAGCGCCGACGCCTTCACCACCCAGCGCCCGTCCGACCGCCGCATCCCCGCCGGCGCGGACACCACGGCAGCCTTCTCCACTCCGGTGACGCCGAGCTCCCCCAGCGCCTTCACCGTCGACGGCCAGACCGAGATCCCCGCGCCGACCTCGCCCAGCTCGGGCGCTCGCTCCAGCACCGTCACCTGCCAGCCGGCCCGCTCGAGCCCGACCGCGGCCGCGGCTCCTCCGATGCCTGCCCCCACCACTATCGCTGTCCTCATGCCCGGGACTCTACATCTGTAGAGTCACCGGCGGTAGAGTGAGCGGGTGCCGAAGAATCCCCCACGCGGAGACGACCGCCGCGCCGCGATCGCCGACGCCGCCATCCACCTGGTCGCCACCCGCGGCCTCCGCGGCCTCACCCACCGAGCCGTCGACACCGAGGCCGGTCTACCGCCCGGCTCCACGTCGTACTACCTGCGCACCCGAGATGCCCTGCTCACGGCCTGCGTCACCCGCATGCTCGAACGCGACCTCGCAGCTCAACCCGACCTTGGGGCGGGGAAGGTGGGGAGGGAGGAAGAGCCGCTCGCCCCCGCTCCGCCGGTCGGCTCCGCCGACCTGGCGAACCTGCCCGGCGAGCAGGTCGCCAGGTTGCTGACTGAGATGGTGCTCGGGCTGATCCGGCACCGGGCCGACGATCAGCTGGCGCGGTACGAGCTCTCGCTCGAGGCCAGCCGGCAGCCAGAACTGCTGGACGCGATCACCCAAGGCGGGCGCGTCCTGCGCGAGCACCTCGCGGGGATCCTCGGCGGCCTCGGCATCGACCAGCCCGAGCAGGCGGCCTGGCCGTTCGCGGCGATGCTCGACGGGCTGATCTGGGACCGCGTCGCCGGCGCCGGCCGGACGATGGCGGACGACGCCTTCGAGACCGCCGTACGGCGTGCGGTCGGCGCGCTGCTGGCCGGCTTCCGCGCTACAGCCGGTCGGTGAGCACGATGAAGGTGAAGTAGGCGACACCGACCACCATGCCCAGGTGACCGAGCAACGACAGGCCGGCCCCTGATCCCCAGGCGTCGGCCGCCTTGTCCTCGGAGTGTTTCCCGCCACTCGGCAACCAGCGGGCCAGCAGCAACAATCCGATGATCGCGAGCAACCACCAGCCGGCCAGGGCGGCGAGAGCGACCTCGCGGCGGGTGGTGACCAGGGCAACGATCCAGACGAGCAGCGTCAGCACACCGACGACCGTGTGCAGCCGCAGCAGCGCCGACGAGTAGCCCGCGACGCCGCTGGAGCGATTGCGCTCACCCGCGCTCTCACCCCCGAGCCGGATCCGCGTCAGCAGTACGACGACAGCGCCCAGACCGGTCAGGAACCAGGTGACGTTCGACCATTCCACGACCCGATCCTTACCCCACCTGGGCCCGGACGGAACCCCCGACGTGTCGGTCCACCCTGTGAAGAGTGGACCGACACGCCTGAAGTTCTCCGTCGTCGTCACGCTCCGTTGCCGGTGAGGTCGTAGACGGTCGTGCTGCCGATGGTCTGGGCCTGGAAGTTCTCCTGCACCCAGGTGGAGATCTCGTTGGTCGTTCCGCCCCGGCCGCCGCCGAAGCCTCCGCCGCCGGATCCGACGAAGTAGTGGACCTTGCCCTGGGCAACCAGCTGCTGGAACTCGGCCAGCGACGGCGCCGGATCGGTCCCGTTGAAGCCGCCGATCGCCATCACCGGAACCTCCGCGGCGATCTGGAGCGGAGCCGCGCCGTTCGCGGTGACGGCTGCCGCAGCCCAGGTGTAGCCCTTCGAGCCCTGCTGCAAGAAGGTGATCAGCTCACTGGAGACTCCACTGGTCCCACCACCGCCCAGGAACCCGCCGGCGCCGCCACCTCCTCGGGTGGCCGCGCCGTTCGCCGTACCGGGCGGGCCTCCAGGCGGCGGACCGCCCATTCCTCCGCCGCGGCCGCCGAAACCACTCGCACCGGCCGGCCCGGCCGACGGCAGCGCCCCGGCATGCGCCTCGCTGATCGTCGACACCGAGTACGCCGTAGGCCCGGCCAGCGCCGTGAGCACCAGCAGCACCCCGGCCAGCACTCCACCCCGACGAGCCGCCGTACGACGTAGGCCCAACTCCGGCAGCACCATCACCGCGCCGGCCGCCGCGACCCCGACGAGCAGGATCGTCCACCGCAACCACGGCAGGTAGTCCGACGTCGACGACAGCAGCGAGAAGCTCCACCCGGCGGTCAGCAACACCCCTCCCGCAAGCACCACGCGTGGCATCCATTCCGTACGTCGCCGCCACAGCACCATCGACGCCGCGCCGATCAGCGCCGCGATCGCCGGTGCCAGCGCGACCATGTAGTAGCTGTGGATGATCCCCTGCATGTAGCTGAAGACGAGCCCGGTGACGACCAGCCACCCACCCCACAGGATCGCGAACGCTCGCGTCCGATCCGTCCGCGCCGAGCGCCCGGCCGCGACCACCAGCACCACCGTCGCGATCAGTGCCGCGGGCAACAACCACGCGATCTGCCCCGCGAACTCCCCGCCGAACAACCGCTGCAGCCCGGTAGCCCCACCCCACCCGGGATTACCGGTGCCGCCGCCCACCGATCCGGCCTCATCGCCGGTCAGCCGGCCGAGCCCGTTGTAGCCCAGGGTCAGTTCGAGGATGCTGTTCGTCGGCGACCCACCGACGTACGGGCGGGCCGAGGCCGGGAGCAGCTCGACGATCGCGATCCACCAGCCGGCGCCGACGATCATCGCGCCGAGCGCGACCAGGCTGTGGACGATCCGCTTCCCGAGCGCGGGCCGGCCGGCGACCAGGTACGCCAGGCCGAACGCCGGCAGCACCAGGAACGCCTGCAGCATCTTCGTCAGGAACCCGAACCCGACCAGCAGCCCGGCCAGCGCCATCCAGCGCCCCGCGAACCGCTCCGAGTCGATCGCCCGCGTCACCGCCCACGCACCGGCGACGAGCAGCAGCACCAGCAACGCGTCCGGGTTGTTGAACCGGAACATCAGTACGGCGACCGGTGTCAGCGCGAGGATCCCGCCCGCGAGCAGCGCCGCGTTGGGCGAGAACCACCGGCGGACGGACACGTAGACGAACCCGACGCTCGCCACGCCCGTCAACGCCTGCGGGATCAACATGCTCCAGACCCCGAAGCCGAAGATCCGGCCCGACAGGCCCATCACCCACAACGAGGCCGGCGTCTTGTCCACGGTGATGAAACTCGAGGAGTCGAACGACCCGAAGAACCAGGCCTTCCAGCTCGTCGACCCGGCCTGGACGGCGGCCGCGTAGTACTCGTTGGCGTAGCCGTTCTTGGACAGGCCCCAGAGATAGGCGATCGCGGTCAGGACCAGGAGCCCGCCGTACAGGGCCTTCTCGCGGCTGATCGGGTACGACGCGGCGAGGGCCACGCGTCTGGGTTCGGTCAGGGTGCTCATCAGTTGCTCCGGCTGTGCTCGAGGATTTCCACGGTGGGCAGGGCGGGTGCGTCGTCGTCGAAGACCCAGCTCTGGAAGAGGCTGAAGCGGACGACCGTGGCCGCCAGGTTGGCGATCGTCAGTACGGTCACCTCGACCGCGGTGGCCAGTACGGCGACCGCCGTGTGCAGCAGCCACAGCGACGACGCGGTCAGGCTCCAGCCGATGAAGAAGGTGACGAGACCGCGCAACTGGTGCCGGCCTCGGTTCTCGATGCCGCGGACGCCGAAGGTGATCCGGCGGTTCAGCGCGGTGTTGCCGACGGCTGTCACCAGCAGGGCGACCAGGTTCGCGGCCTGGGCCGGCATCGTCTGCCGGAGCAGCAGGTACAGCAGGACGTAGGCGATCGTGCTGAGAACGCCGACGCAGGCGAAACGCAGCACGCGCGCCGCCAACGCCGTCCGTGGATCAGCGACGGCTGGACGGCCAAAGGACTGTCTGACAGGTTCGAGCGGCAGCCGCCCGAGCGTCCGGTGCAAGCGGGCGATCCCCCGCAGATCGTCCGCGACGGTCTGCGCGATCGCGACGCGGGAGTCCAGGTCGTCGACCCAGTCGACCGGCACCTCGTGGATCCGCAGCCCGGCCCGCTCGGCCAGCACGAGCAGCTCGGTGTCGAAGAACCAGCTCGTGTCCTCGACCAGCGGCAACAGCTGCGCCGCGACGTCGGCCCGGATCGCCTTGAACCCGCACTGCGCGTCCGAGAACCGCGTCCCGAGAGTTGCCTTGAGCAACAGGTTGTAGCCGCGCGAGATCAGCTCGCGCCGGGGCCGCCGGACGACGCGGGAGCCGGGGGCGAGCCGGGTCCCGATCGCGACGTCGCTGTGACCGGCCACCAGCGGCGCGACCAGCGGGAGCAACGCGTTCAGGTTGGTCGACAGGTCGACGTCCATGTACGCCAGCACGTCGGCCGAGCTGCACGACCAGACCTGCTTCAGCGCCCGGCCGCGACCCGGCTGCTCGATCCGGACGATCCGTACGCCGGGCAGCTCGGTGGCCAGCAGCGTACCGATCTCGAAGGTGGCGTCGGTGCTCCCGTTGTCGGCGATGCAGACCTCGGCCGGAAACGGAAAGGCGGTGTCCAGGAAGTCCCGGAGCCGCCGGATGTTCGGGCCGAGGTCGTACTCCTCGTTGCGAACGGGTACGACGATCTCGACCCGCGGATGACCTGAGTTCTGCATGCCTCCCAGGCTGTCGACCCAACCTGTGCCGGTCCCTGCGCGCGGCTGGGAGTTCCCTGGGAGTGCTCAGGCGGTACGGCGGAGCCAGAGCAGGCCGAGGATCGGCAGCACCAGCGGGACGAATCCGTAGCCCTGGCCGAAGTGGGACCAGACGGTCGCGTCGGGGAAGTCGTCGGGGACGGCGTAGCTGAACGCGCCGATGCCGACGACGCCGATCAGCTCGATCACGATCGCGATCGTCGCGACCTGGCGGGACAGCTTGGTGGCCTTGGCCAGCATGAACGTCGCCACGCAGTAGACGACCGCGGCCAGCGCGGACAGCAGGTACGCGATTGGGGCGCGGTCGAACTGGTTGACGATCTGGAAGACCGCCCGCGCGGTCGCCGCCAGCGCGAACACGCCGTACACCAGGATCAGGACGCGTCCCGGCCCGTGCCGGGTTGCTTCCGGTTCGCTCATCTCAGGCGGTCCAGATCTCGTGCATGCGCAGCTCCAGCACCGGGATCACCAAGCACGCGACCGCCAGCGCGCCGGCACCCCAGCGGCTGCTCTCCGCCAGCGCCCAGAGCGCGCCCAGCGGCAGGATCAGCAGTGAGCCAATCAGGTAGCCGAAGAAGAACCCGCCGGACACGTCCCGCTCGGTCCCGGCGAACTGCACGATCCCGACCACGAGCTGCGCGACCAGCCCGACCTCGACCACGCCGAGCACCGCGAGCAGCGTCCAGTTGATCCGGCGGTCCAGTCCCGCCAGCACGATCGCGTAGACCATCGCGGCGAGGGACAGTCCGACCAGGACCCAGGTGAGCGGCTCGTACACGAGCTAGAGGATGTCACCCGGCGCGTACGACGCCGCCTCCGGGTAGCGCTTGGCGAGCTGGTCGATCTTGGCGACGACCGCGTCGACCTGGGCGACGGCCGCGCCGGTGAAGGTGAGCGGCTCGCCGACGATGCCGACGATCTGCTCCTCGGTCAGCCCGAGCCGGCCGTCGGCGCCGAGGCGGTGGAACAGGTCGTTGGCGGCCAGGCCCTTGCGCAGGTCGAGAGCGGTGGCGACGGCGTGCTCCTTGATCACCTCGTGCGCGGTCTCCCGGCCGACGCCGTTCTTCACCGCGGCCATCAGGATCTTCGTCGAGGTCAGGAACGGCAGGTACCGCTCCAGCTCGCGGTCCACGACCGCCGGGTAGACGCCGAACTCGGCGAGCACGGTCAGGAACGTCTCGAACAACCCGTCGAGCGCGAAGAACGCGTCCGGCAGCGCCACCCGCCGTACGACGGAGCAGAAGACGTCGCCCTCGTTCCACTGGTTGCCGGCCAGCTCGCCGGCCATCGAGGCGTACCCGCGCAGGATCACCGCGAGCCCGTTGACCCGCTCGCAGGACCGGGTGTTCATCTTGTGCGGCATCGCGGACGAGCCGACCTGGCCCTCCTTGAAGCCCTCGGTGACCAGCTCGTGCCCGGCCATCAGCCGGATCGTGGTCGCCAGGCTCGACGGGCCCGACGACAGCTGGACGAGCGCGGAGACCACCTCGTAGTCGAGCGAGCGCGGGTAGATCTGGCCGACGCTGGTCAGCGTCCGCCGGAAGCCGAGGTGCTGGGCGACCTCGGACTCCAGCCCGGCGAGCAGCTTGTCCTGGCCGCTGAACAGGTCGAGCATGTCCTGCGACGTACCGACCGGGCCCTTGATGCCGCGCAGCGGGTACCGCTCGATCAGGTCCTCCAGCCGCGCGATCGCGACCAGCAGCTCGTCGGCGGCCGAGGCGAACCGCTTGCCCAGCGTGGTCGCCTGGGCCGCGACGTTGTGCGACCGGCCGGTCATCACCAGCGCGGCGTGCTCGGCCGCCTTCTGGCCGAGCTGCACCGCCGTCGCCACCGCGCGGTCCCGGACCAGCTCCAGCCCGGCCCGGATCTGCAGCTGCTCGACGTTCTCGGTGAGGTCGCGCGACGTCATGCCCTTGTGGATGTGCTCGTGCCCGGCGAGCGCGTTGAACTCCTCGATCCGGGCCTTCACGTCGTGCCGCGTCACCCGCTCACGCTGCGCGATCGACTCCAGGTCGACCTGGTCCAGCACCCGGCGGTAGTCCTCCAGGACCCCGTCCGGCACGTCCACGCCGAAGTCCTTCTGCGCGCTCAGCACCGCCAGCCACAGCTGCCGCTCGAGCACGATCTTGTGCTCCGGCGACCACAGCTCGGCCATCGACAGACTGGCGTAACGCGCGGCGAGGACGTTCGGGATCCGGGGCTTGCTGGAGTTCGGCACGGCTCCATTCTCCCCCGGTCGGGCGAATCGGGCCGTACGGGGTCTCAGCCCAGGGCCGCGCGCAGGTCCGCGCCGATCAGCTCGACCGCGTGGCGGCCGGCCGAAAGGGCCGCCGGGAAGTTGAGGAACGCGTGCATCGTGTCGGCGTACTCGACCAGCTTCGTCGGTACGCCGGCGCGCGTGAGCCGCGTCGCGTAACCGCGGGCGTCGTCGCGGAGCGGGTCGCGCCCGGCGGCGAGGATCAGCGCCGGCGGCAGGCCGGTCAGGTCCTCGGCGCGCAGCGGGACCGCGGTCGCCGGGAGCTCACCCGCCGGGAAGTAGACCTCGTCGGCCCAGCTCGGCGCGGTGCTGAGGAAGACCCCGTCGAAGAGCAGGGACGACTCGGTGTGCTGGTCGTGATCCAGGCTCGGGTAGCAGAGCACCTGCCGGTCAGGCATCGGCAGTCCGCGCTCCGCCGCGACCAGACAGGCGCCGGCCGCGAGTGCCGCACCCGCACTCTGACCGCCGACGAGCACGCGACCGTCACCGTGGTTCTCACGCAACCAGGCCAGCGTGTCGACGACGTCGTCGAGCCCTGCTGGATAAGGGTTTTCAGGCGCCAGCCGGTAGTTGAGCGACACCACGACGAGGTCGCCGTGGACGGCGATCCCCGACGCGGCGTACTCGATGTCGCGCAGATCGCCGCCGATGAACCCGCCGCCGTGCAGCCACAGCAACACCGGCCGCGGCTCGTCGGTCCCCGGCTGGTAGAGCCGCGCCTCCAGGGTCCGCCCGGGCAGCTCGACCTGGAGGTCGGTCACCCGCGCCGCCGGGTGAGTCGCACCGGCCAGCTCGGGATCAGGCAGCTCCTCGCGGTCCTTCAGCAGCGCCTTGTACTGGTCTTCTTCCTCCTCCTGGGGCGCCGCGGCGAATCGCGCCAGCAGCGCGTCCGTCTCCGGTCCGAACCGCGGATCCTCGACCACTTCACTGACGGTGTTCGCCAGATGCCGGGCGACATGCCCGTACGGCGAACCGTCGGGCGGGGACGCCGCGTACTCGGCGAGCGCCCCCACGCTGCCGGCGAACTCCCCACCGGCGGCCTGGCCCTGCCACGCCGCCTCGTCGTACGCGGTGATCTCGGCGACCAGCGCGTCGACCACGGACCCCAGGCGCTCGACCAGCAACCCGGACGGCAGGTGCCGCCCGGCCTCGATGCCGCCGGCGTTGAGCGCGCTGCCGAGCTCCGCCGTCTCCCAGCGCGGATCGAGGCTCCAGTGCGGCCGGTCCGCGGCCGATTCCCGCAGAACCGCGAGCGCGATCTCGTCCCACATCAGGATGTGCGCGACCAGGTCGTGCAGCGAGTCGCAGAAGTGGCCGAGCGTCCCGGCCCGGACCTGGTACGGCGCGCGGAGCTTGTCCTCCGGTTGGCCGTCCACGAGGTCCAGCAGGAGTCGTCGATCGGCCCGGATCAGCTGGGCGGCCTCGGCCGCCGAGGTTGTCGGTGTACGCATGGGCTCAGTCGAACAGCCCAGGCGGCGTACGGCCGGTGGATTGACGACGTTGCGCAATCCACCGACCGATCAGACGGTGATCTCGCCCCGGGCGGCCTTGAGGGCGATGTCCGTGCGGTGCTGCGAGCCCTTGATCCGGATCTGGCCGACTCCGGCGTACGCGCGCTGCCGGGCCTCGTCGAGGTCCTTGCCCGTCGCGCTGACCGCGAGGACGCGCCCACCGGCGGTGACCAGCTCGTCGCCGTCCTGGCTGGTCCCCGCGTGGAAGACCCGGACGTGGCCGGCCTCGGCCTGGTCGATCCCGGCGATCGGGTCGCCGCTGCGCGGCTTGGCCGGGTACTTCTTCGCCGCGACCACCACCGCGACGGCGGAGCCGTTCTTCCACGCCAGCGGCTCGGCGTCGGCCAGCTTGCCCGTCGCCGCGGCGTACAGGACGCCGCCGAGCGGGGTCTTCAGCAACGGCAGCAGCGCCTGCGTCTCCGGGTCACCGAAGCGGCAGTTGAACTCGATCACGCGGACGCCGCGGCTGGTCAGCGCGAGCCCGGCGTACAGGAGGCCGCTGAACGGCGTCCCGCGGCGGCGCATCTCGTCGACGGTCGGCTGGAGCACCTTCTCGGTGATCTCCTCGACCAGCTTGTCCGGGGCCCAGGGCAACGGTGTGTACGCGCCCATGCCGCCCGTGTTCGGGCCTTCGTCGTTGTCGCCGAGGCGCTTGAAGTCCTGGGCCGGCTGCATCGGCAGCACGGTCGTCCCGTCGGTGATCGCGAACAGCGAGACCTCCGGACCGTCGAGGAACTCCTCGATCAGCACCTGCCCGCACTCGGCCGCGTGTGCGAGCGCCTCCTCACGGTCCGAGGTCACCACCACACCCTTGCCGGCGGCCAGCGCATCGTCCTTCACGACGTACGGCGGACCGAACGCGTCGATCGCCTCGGCGGCCTGCTCGGGCGTGCTGCAGACGTACGCCCGGCCGGTCGGCACGCTCGCGGCGGCCATCACGTCCTTCGCGAACGCCTTCGAGCCCTCGAGCTGCGCCGCTTCCTTGGACGGCCCGAAGACCGCGATCCCGGCCGCGCGCAGCGGGTCGGCGACACCGGCCACCAGGGGGACCTCGGGCCCGACGACGACCAGGTCGGTGCCGGTCTCCTGGGCCAGCGCGACGACCGCGTCGTGGTCCGAGATGTCCACCGGCCGGCAAACGATCGTTTGCCCGTCGTACGCCGGGTGCAACGCGGCGATGCCAGGGTTGCCCGGGGCCGCCACCACCTGCGTGACGTCGGGATCCTGACTCAACGCCCAGACCAGTGCGTGCTCACGGCCGCCAGAGCCGACAACAAGAACCTTCACGGGCCCTGAGCCTAGTGCACCCCGGCGGGTACCGAGTCTCGTCGGCCCCGGGCGGTGTAAGACTGCGCCCTACTGGAGGTACTCGATTGACTACAAGTTCGGCACCGGCACCCCTGCGTCGCCGGCCCACCCCCGCGTCCCTGCTGTCCTGGCTGATGCTGGCGCCCTGCGTCGTGATCTTCGCGCTGTTCATCGTCTGGCCGCTGGGCAAATCGGTCTCGCTGTCCCTGCACGGCTCGGACCTGTTCGGCCGGCCGGACGCCTTCGTCGGGCTGCAGCACTACCGTGACATGCTCGGCTCGGCGGAGTTCCGGCACATCCTGTGGGTGACCTTCGCCTTCGTGCTGCTGACCGTGATCCCCGGCGTTCTCGGCGGTCTCGCGATCGTGCTGCTGCTCGAGCAGCACATCAAGGGGATCCGGATCTTCCGGACCGCCTTCGCGCTGCCGTTCGCCTTCTCGGTCGCCAGCGCGTCGGTCATCTTCGCGACCATCTACAACCCGGCGATCGGGCTGGCCAACGGCGTCCTCGGCAGGTTCGGGGTCGACCGGATCGGCTGGCTGACCGACCCGTCCTGGGCGCTGATCAGCGTCGCGATCACCACGGTCTGGATGAGCATCGGCTACAACGTGCTCGTGCTCTCGGCCGGGATCGGGGCGATCCCGCAGGAGATCAACGAGGCGGCCACGCTCGACGGCGCCGGCGGCTGGCGCGCGTCGCGGTTCATCACCGTGCCGCTGCTCGGCCCGCAGCTGTTCTTCCTGGTGGTGATCTCCACCATCCAGTCGCTGCAGGGCTTCGGCCAGATCAAGATCCTCACCCCCGAGGGCGGTCCCGAGCAGTCCACCAAGACGCTCGTGTACTCGATCTACCACACCGCGTTCGCGAACAACGCGAGCGACTTCGGCGCCGCGTCGGCGCAGGCGATCGTGCTGTTCGTCATCCTGCTGGCCTGCACCGCGATCCAGTTCGGCGTCCTCGAGAGGCGGGTGCACTACAAGTGAGGAACCTGACCGCCAGACGGCTGGTGACGTACGCCGTACTGATCGTGGCCGCCCTGGCTGTGGTCTTCCCGGTCTACTACGTGATCGCGGGCTCGATCATGTCGCCCGGCCAGATCTCGGCGTACCCGCCGGATCTGTTCCCGCACGGCATCTTCACCGGCAACTACGAGGGCGCGTCGTCGTCGGGGACGCCGATCGGCCGGCAGTACCTGAACTCGATCCTGCAGACGTCGATCATCACGCTGTCGCAGCTGATCACCAGCGTGCTGGCGGCGTACGCGTTCGTCTTCATGAAGATGTGGGGCCGGACCGTGCTGTTCGGGCTCTTCCTGGCCACACTGATGGTGCCGTGGGAGTCGATCGTGCTGCCGAACTACCTGACGATCACCAGCTGGCAGCTCGGCGGCGAGCGGTTGACCGCGTCGTACGCCGGAACGATGATCGCACTGGTGCTGCCGTTCCTGGCCAACGCCTTCGGGGTGTTCCTGCTGCGGCAGTCGTTCCTGCAGTTCCCGGTGGAGCTGCGGGACGCGGCGACGATCGACGGCGCCGGGCACTGGCGGTTCCTGACCCGGATCCTGGTTCCGCTGAACAAGCCGGCCCTGATGGCGGTCGGGCTGTACGTCTTCCTGGCCGCCTGGAACCAGTTCTTCTGGCCGCTGCTGATCGGCGACTCGGCCGACCGCCGGACGCTGCAGATCGGCATCAGCCAGCTGAACGACGCCGAGGCCGCCGACCCGGGCCTGATCCTGGCCGGCGTCACCCTGTCCATCCTGCCCACCCTGGCCATCGTGATCTTCGGCCAGCGCTTCATCGTCCGCGGGCTGACCGCGGGCGCGATTCGTTGATGAAAGAGGTATTGAGCATGCGATCGATCCGACAACGGCGTACGGCGACCGCGGCGTCCCTGCTGGCGGTGCTCGCCCTGGTGGCGGCCGGCTGCGGGGGCAGCGACTCCGGCGACGGCGGCTCCAGCGGCGGGCAGGACGCGCCCGACGCGAGCGCGCTGGACAACGCGACCGGCGTCACCAAGGTGACGTTCTGGCACGGCATGAAGGGCGCCAACGGCGAGGCCGTCGACAAGCTGGTCAAGGCGTTCAACGCCAAGAACAGCGGCAAGATCGAGGTCACCGCGGTCTACCAGGGTGACTACGACGACACGATCACGAAGTACAAGACGTCGGTGCAGCAGGGCAACACCCCGTCCGTCGTGCAGATCTACGACATCGGTTCGCGGTTCATGATCGACTCCAAGCAGACCGTGCCGATCCAGTCGTTCGCCGACAAGGACGGCTACACGCTGGACTCGATCGAGCCGAACATCGCGAACTACTACTCGATCGACGGCAAGCTGAACTCGATGCCGTTCAACACGTCGATGCCGTTGCTCTACATCAACAAGGAAGCCTTCGTGAAGGCCGGCCTGGACCCGGCCAAGCCGCCGACGAACCTCGACGAGATCATGGAGGCCGCGAAGAAGCTGACCGTCAAGCAGGGCGGCAAGACGGTCCAGTACGGCTTCAACGCGGCGATCTACGGCTGGTTCGTCGAGCAGCTGATCGCGCAGTCCGGTACGACGTACTGCGACAACGAGAACGGCCGCAAGGACCTCGCGACGCAGGTGAACTTCGCCGACGAGCAGGGCGTGAAGGTCGCGACCTGGTACCAGCAGATGGTGAAGCAGGGCCTGATGCCGAACACCGGCAAGAAGACCGACGACGCGCAGGCCGTGTTCAAGTCCGGCACGTCCGCGATGCACCTGGAGTCGACCGGTTCGCTGCGCGGCTACCTGGACGCCGCCAAGGGCAAGTTCACCGTGATGACCGCGCCGTTCCCGAAGCTGTCCGCCGACAGCACCGGCGGCCCGATCATCGGCGGCGCCTCCCTGTGGGTCGACGGCCCCGGCCACTCCGACGCCGAGAAGCGCGCCTCGTGGGAGTTCGTGAAGTTCGCCTCCTCCCCTGAGCAGCAGGCCGCCTGGCACACCGGCACCGGCTACTTCCCGATCAACTCCAAGGCCCTCGACCTCCCCGAGGACAAGGCGTGGGTCGCGCAGTACCCGCAGTTCACCACCGCCATCACCCAGCTCCACAACACCAAGCCGTCGAACGCGTCCTCGGGCTGCATCCTCGGCGTCATGCCCCAGGCCCGCAAGGCCTCCGAGGACGGCCTCGAAAAAGCAGTCCTCGGCACCGACCCGGCCGTGGCCATGAAGGTCGCCGCAGAATCCATCAAGCCCCAGATCGACCAGTACAACAAGACGGTCAAGAAGTAGGTCTTTCGAAGCGGCCGGCTCCCTCCCGGGGGCCGGCCGCTTCGGCGTTTCTACAGCTTGTCCTGGACGGGTGAGCGTTCTGGGGTGAGGCCCAGGCGGTGTTGTTCTGCTTCTACTACTCGGTCCTGGAGGGGGCGGGTGGTGTCGGTGAGGTGGTTGAGGGTGTCGACGGCTCGGGGGTCCAAGGTCTTGGCTTCGCTTTGGCGGGCGTACTCGTCGAAGAGGAGGCGTTTGTTCTCCTGGATCTCCCGGATGCGTTCGTCGACGCTGTCCTTGGCGAGCAGGCGGTGGACCTGGACGGTGCGGATCTGGCCCATGCGGTGGGCTCGCGCGATGGCCTGGTCCTCGGTGCTGGGTTTCCACTGGGGCTCGGCGAGGATGACGACCGACGCGGCCTGGACGTTGAGGCCTACGCCGCCGGCCTCGATCTGGCTGAGGAGTACGGCGTGGCCGGGGGTGGTGGTGAAGGTGTCGATGAGGCGCTGGCGTTCGGCGGGCGGTACGGCGCCGCGGATCGAGCCGGCGGTGGGGGCGACGGCCTGCTGGATGCGGTCGAGGACGTTCAGGAAGAAGGAGAAGATGATGACCTTGCGACCGTCCTCGCGGGCTTCTTCGACGATTTCCGCGATGCGTTCGAGCTTGGCGGAGTCAGGGGTTTCGAAGGCGGCCTGGCGCATCCGCATCAGGTTGCCGGAGCGGACGGCGGCGACGTACGCCGTCTGATCGGCAGCACCCGGCAGGACCCAGTCGTCGATCTCGATCTTCTCGGGGAGCTCGGTGAGCACGTCCTCCTGGTTGCGGCGCAGGTAGACCGAAGCGACCGCGCGGCGGAACTGCTTGGCGCCGGCCACGGCATCCGTTGCCTTGAGCCCCTTTGCGGTGAGCGGCTGGAGGTAGCGGACCAACGTGCGGAACTCCTCGACCCGGTTCTCCATCGGCGTACCGGTCAGGAACACCACGCGCTGAGCGGCGTCGACCGCCGTGACGACGACCTTCGAGCGACGGGCCTTCGGGTTCTTGACGTAGTGCGCCTCGTCGACGATCAGCAGGGCGACCTCGCTGCCCACGACCGAATCGAGGCTGCCCAAGGTGCCAAAGGTCGTGACCGCGACGCCGCCGTCGCGCAGCCACCGCTGGGCGACGCCCTCGCGCCCCGCGCCGTGCAGGTTGTGCGCCTGCAGTTGCGTGTGCTTGGCGATCTCGTTCAGCCAGTTCATCTGCACACTCGCCGGACAGACCACCAGAAACCGCTGCTGTCCCCGAGCCGCCAGGTGCGCCGCCGCGGCCAGCGCCTGGATCGTCTTGCCGAGTCCCATCTCGTCGCCGAGGATCGACCGCTGCTGGTGGATCAGGTACTGCGCACCGAACACCTGATAGCCCCGCAACGTCGACCTGATCAGCGACGTGTCGAGCGGTACGGCGGTGATCCGCTGCCGCAGCTCGTCCGGGATGAACCCGCGCGCCGCCTCGTCCTCGACCGCGACCTCGCCGACCGTCGACAAGATCGCGTGGTACGACGCGGCGTCCGTGGCGTACTCGCCCCACAAGTCGCCCTCGGCAACAATCGCCGCGTGCCGCGCCAGTTCCGCCTCCAGCCAGGCGGTCCGGGGATTCGAGTCGATCACCTCGAGCCGGCTCAACGCTTCCAGCGCCGCCCGCTTCTTCGCCCGCCCGGTCAGCCACAACCGCAGCCGCCCCCGCGCCGGGCCCGCGGCGTCCAGCAACGGACGCGCCGTACTCGCCATCTCCCGCGCCGGCCCGATCAGCTCCGCCGCGGCGGCATCAGCACGCCGTACGGCGGCCAACGTCGCCAGCAACTTCTCCTGCTGCGCGTCCGGCCGATCAGGATCGATCCGGAACCGCGACGAACCGGCAACGTCCGAGACCACGGTCCGCACCGCGGCGCTGATCTTCGCTGCCGTCTTCGGCCCGATCCCCGGCAGCGCGACGAGCTCCTCGTCGGACACACCGACCAGCCGCCCGATCGTCGCGTACCGAGCCTCCTCCAGTACGCCGACGAACCGCGCTCCCACGACCTCCTGCAGCGACGCCACCGGCAGCCCGTCCAGCTCGCTCTGCACCTGTCGCCGCGTCAGCGACCGCAACTGGTCCCGCGCTTGAGCACGCAGCGTGCCCGGCCGCTCGACGAGCTCCTCGGCCCGAGCCTGCAGCGCCGAGATCCGCTGGATCAGCCGCCGCGCCGGCTGACCGACACTCGACCGCATCCGATCGATGTCCGGCGACTCGCTCACCACCCCAGTCTCGACGCCCGGGGTCAGTAGTGCCAGTAGTACTTGCCGTCGGCGTTCCAGTTCACCGGGACGGTGGTGCGGTTGGTGAAGGCCATCCCGAGGCCTCGGGCGAGCTCCAGGGACCTCGAGAGCTGGAGCGAGTACGGATGGTTGTTGTCGTCCCACCACTGCTCGACCTGGGTGATGCAGGTCTGGTTCGCGAAGGAGGGATTCGAGCACGGGTGCGGCGGAAGCCACTTCTGGCGATGGCGGAACGTGACGGTCGTCGAGCCGTTCGGCGGCTTGATCGTGCCGGTCGCGTCGAGGCAGTAGCCGCTGGAGGGGATCGTCCACTTCACGTAGTGCTGGCGACCGCCCGCCGACGGGATCGGCGTCATGTTCGTGCAGCTCGCGGTCCCGATCGATTCCGACGTGACCCGCTGGATCTGGGTCAGCGGACGCCCGGCGCCGTCGTTGTAGCCGTCGAGCAGGACCCAGTCGCCGTCGCGGACGAAGTGCTCGGCGGACTTCGGCGGCCACGCCTTCGGGTCGCCCCACGAGATGTCGGCCGAGTCAGCGGTCAGCGGGGTCCAGGCCCACTGGCCGGCCGCCGTACCGCCGGCCCAGTACTGCCCGGCGGAGCGCTCGAACATCAGCGAGTACTGACCGTAGTTCTCGGCGGCAGCCTGCGCGGTCGGCGTTCCGGAGACGAGCACGAGGGCAGCGAGCAGAGCCACGACTTTGTTTCGCATGACCACCGAGAGTAGTGCTGTTCAGGATCACCGCGGCACCGCTAGGGTCCAGGAAAGTCCGTTCTGAGGAGCTGAGATGCCGGATCCCGTCAGCCACACACTCGAGGTCCCCGGGGCCGTCCTGACGTACGACGTCCGCGGTGATCTCGCCGATCGCACCCAGCCGGTGCTGCTGCTGATCGGTTCGCCGATGGCCGCGAGCGGGTTCCCGACGCTGGCGTCGTACTTCGAGGACCGGACCGTGGTGACCTACGACCCGCGCGGCGTCGAGCGCAGCACCCGGACCGACGACGGCGGCGAGCTGTCCCCGGACCAGCACGCCGCCGACCTCGCGGCGCTGATCGAGACGCTCGACGCGGGCCCGGTCGACGTGTTCGCGAGCAGCGGCGGCGCGGTCAACGCGCTGGGCCTGCTCGCGCAGAGGCCCGACCTGGTACGCCGCCTGGTCGCGCACGAGCCGCCGTTGGCCGCGCTGCTCCCGGACTCCGAGGCCGCGCTGGCCGCCTGCGAGGACATCTACCAGACCTACCAGCGCGAGGGCTCCGGCAAGGCGATGGCCAAGTTCATCGCGATCACCAGCTTCGAGGGCGAGTTCACCGACGAGTACCTGAAGCAGCCGGCGCCGGACCCGGCGATGTTCGGCCTGCCGAGCGAGGACGACGGCAGCCGCAACGACGCGCTGATCGGGCAGAACCTGCGCGGCTGTACGTCGTACCGGCCGGACGTGGACGCGCTCGGCAAGGCGACCGACCGCCTGGTGGTCGCGGTCGGCGAGGAGTCGGGCACGCAGATGGCCCGCCGTGGCGGCGAGGCGATCGCCGCGAAGCTCGGGCTCACGCCGGTGGTCTTCCCGTCCAACCACGGCGGCTTCCTCGGCGACGAGTACGGCATGCCGGGACAGCCCGAAGCATTCGCCGGGAAGCTCCGCGAGACCCTCGACGCCTGACCGGCGTCCCGATCTGCTTAGCTGGTGACATGACTGACAAGCCTGAGATCGACTTTCCGGACGGCCCGCCGCCGGCGGATCTGGAGATCACCGACATCACCGAGGGCGACGGCGACGAGGCCAAGGCCGGTTCCCGCGTCAACGTGCACTACGTGGGCGTGGCCCACTCCACCGGCGAGGAGTTCGACGCGTCGTACAACCGGGGCGCGCCGCTGGCCTTCCAGCTCGGCGTCGGCCAGGTCATCCAGGGCTGGGACACCGGCGTCCAGGGCATGAAGGTCGGTGGCCGCCGCAAGCTGGTCATCCCACCGCACCTGGGCTACGGCGACCGGGGCGCGGGCAACGCGATCAAGCCCGGCGAGACCCTGATCTTCGTGGTCGACCTGATCAGCGTCAGCTGACCTACCGCTGTCCAGCCCCCGGGTGCGTCACAATCGACGCATCCGGGGGCTTTCGCGTAGTTCCACTCATCCGCGCCACCGCCCGGCCAGGTTTGACTGGGAGGCATGACGACGATGGTTGCGACCACGCTCCCGTCCGCCCGGACCGCCGGGTGGGTCCGGTACGCCGCCCTGGCGGCCAAGGCGGCCCTGTTCCTGTTGTTGCTGACGGCCCTGATCTGGCCCGACCTGAGCGGGATCAAGGGCAAGGCCTCGACCGCGCGCCTGGTCGTCTACCCGATCGGCGCGATGGTCCTGCCGCTGTGGTGGTGGGCCGCCGGGCGGACCCGGTCGAAGCTACACCAGCGCTTCCCGTGGACCGCCGACCTGCTGATCACGCTGCCCTGGCTCATCGACCTGGTCGGCAACCGGCTGAACCTGTTCGACACCGTGCCGTGGTGGGACGACGCGATGCACTTCGTGCTGTGGGGATTCCTGACGGCCGGCGTACTGCTTGCGTTCGCGCCTCGGCCGCTCTCGCGCGGGCTGACGGCGTTCGTTGCCCTCGGCTTCGGTGCCACCGCCGCGGTGGTGTGGGAGGTCGGTGAGTACTACGCGTTCATCCGGCACTCGAACGAGCTGCAGACGGCGTACACGGACACGCTCGGCGACCTGGCGCTCGGCACGTTGGGCGCGTTGCTGGCCGGCCTGATCGTCTTCCGGACCAGGAAGAGCTGACTACCGGTCCGTCGGCCGGCAGATCCCGCTGGCCAGCGCACTCGCAGCCAGTGCTCGGGCAGCAGGATTCGTGTCCTGTACGACGGCCGCCGGCGCGTCCTCGCGCGTGGTGTGCCGCCCGATCGGCACGACCATCGGCGTACCGGCGACCGGGTCCGGCACGATCTTCACGGCCAGCCCGAAGACGTCCTCGACGATCTGCTCGGTGATCACCTCGCGCGGGTTGCCCTCGCAGACGATCGCGCCGTCCTTCATCGCGATCAGGTGGTCGGCGAAGCGGCAGGCCTGGTTCAGGTCGTGCAGCACCAGGACGATCGTCCGCTCCTGGCTGCGGTTCAGGTCGACTAGCAGGTCGAGCACCTCGAACTGGTGGGTCAGGTCGAGGAACGTGGTCGGCTCGTCGAGCAGCAGGATCCCGGTCTCCTGGGCCAGCGCCATCGCGATCCAGACCCGCTGGCGCTGACCGCCGGACAGCTCGTCGATCGGCCGGTCGGCGATCTCCAGCACGTCGGTCGAGATCATCGCCGCGGCGACCGCCTCGTCGTCGGCCTTCGTCCACTGCCGGATCCAGCCCTGGTGCGGGTACCGTCCGCGGCCGACCAGGTCGGCGACGGTGATCCCCTCCGGCGCGGTCGGCGACTGCGGCAGCAGCCCGAGCTTGGTCGCGACCTCGCGGGTGGACACCTGCTGGATGCTCTTGCCGTCCAGCATCACCGTGCCCCGGGACGGCTTCAGCAGCCGGGCCAGCGTCTTCAGCAGCGTCGACTTGCCGCACGCGTTCGCGCCGACGATCACCGTGATCTTGCCGGTCGGGATCTTCACCGACAGGTCGTGGATGATCTCGCGCTGGTCGTAGCCGACCGCCAGATCGTTGGCGGAAAGACTGTGGTCCACAGGGTTCTCCATCTCTCAGCCACCACTCCCCACCCGGTTCGACCGGGCCAGCAGGAACATCAGGTACGGCGCGCCGACCACTCCGGTGACAACACCGACGGGCAGCTGGGTGTCACCGAAGGCGTGCTGCGCGATCAGGTCCGACAGCGCCACCACGAGCGCGCCGATCAGCGCCGACACGACCATCGCCGGACCGGGCGAACGGGTCAGCCGGCGGGCGATCGGCGGCGCCACGAAGGCGACGAACCCGATCGGCCCGGCCGCCGCCGTCGCGACCGCGGCCATCAGCACGGCGATCACGATCAGCCCGAGCCGCGAGCCCTCGACCCGCAGCCCGAGCCCGTACGCCGTCTCGTCGCCGAGCTGCAGGATCCGCAATCGGTGCACCAGCACCACGACGAACGGCGCGAGCACGACCAGCGTGATCGCCATCATCCGGACGTGCGACCAGTCCCGCCCGTTCAGGCTGCCGGTCAGCCAGATCAGCGCCTGCTGCGCGATCTCGACCCGCGCCTTGGTCAGCAGGTACGACGTGACACTGGTCGCGATCGCGCCGATGCCGATCCCGACCAGGATCAGCCGGTAGCTCGACACACCGCGCCGCCAGGCCAGCACGTACATCGTGAACGCGGTCAGCAACGCGCCGAGGATCGCCATCCCGGCCACGGCCGGCCCGGTCAGCCCGAGCGTGACGATCGCGAACACGGCGAACGCGCTGGCGCCGTACGTGACGCCGATGATGTCCGGGCTGGCCAGCGGGTTGCGGGCGATGCTCTGGAAGATCGCTCCGGACATGCCGAGCGCGGCGCCGACCAGCAGCGCGGTCAGCGCCCGCGGCAGGCGGAGCCGGTTGACGATGAACTCGGTCGCCTTGTCGCCCTGGCCGAACAGCGTCTTCACCACGTCGATCACCGGGATCTTGAAGTCCCCGAGCGACAGCGAGACGCAGAACGCGGCGAACACCAGTACGGCGACGACGAGCGTGACGGCCAGGTTGCGGGCCTGGCGGACCGTGCGGGCCCGGGTGATGATCTGGGCGGGCGTGAGGTCGGTGACTTGGGTCATCACAGGTCCGCCAGCTTCCGGCGGCGGACCAGGGCGATGAAGAACGGCGCGCCGATCACGGCGGTGACGATGCCGACCTGGAGCTCGCCGGGCTGGGCGACGACGCGGCCGATCACGTCGGACCCGAGCAGCAGGATCGGGGCCAGGATCATCGAGTACGGCAGGATCCAGCGGTAGTCCGGGCCGGTGATCAGGCGGGCGACGTGCGGGATCGTCAGGCCGATGAAACCGATCGGTCCAGCGGCAGCGGTGGCCGCGCCGCAGAGCAGGACGACGGTGACCGCGGTGAACACGCGGGCCAGGCCGACGCGCTGACCGAGAGAGCGGGCGACGTCGTCGCCGAGGGACAGCGCGTTCAGCAGGCGGCCGGAGACCAGGGCGAGCACGATGCCGATCAGGATGAACGGCGCGACCTGCGCGGCGATGTCCGAGCCGCGACCGGCCAGTGAGCCGACCGACCAGAACCGGAACTGGTCGAACGTGTCCACGTCGCCGATCAGGAGCGCGGTGGTCAGCGAGCCGAGCATCGCGGTCAGAGCTGCGCCGGCCAGCGCAAGCTTGACCGGGGTCGCGCCCTCACGACCGAGCGAGCCGAGCGTGTAGACCGCGACGGACGCGGCCGCGGCGCCGGCGAAGGCGAGCCACACGTACGCCGTCAGGCTGGTCAGGCCGAACCAGTAGATGCCGCCGACAACGAAAAGCGCGGCGCCGCCGTTCACGCCGAGGATGCCGGGATCGGCCAGCGGATTGCGGGTGACGCCCTGCATCAGCGCGCCGGACAGGCCGAGGGCGGCGCCGACCAGCAAACCGATCAGAGTCCGCGGGATCCGGAGCGAGTGGACGATCACGTGGTCGGTGTTCGTCTCGTCGTAGTGGCGGAGGGCGTCGAGCACCGTACCGAGGGGGATCTGCTTCGACCCGACGGCGATGCTGAGCAGGCAGACCACCAGCAGCAGCGCGACCGCCACCAGCAGCCCGGCGACCAGGGTGGTCCGGCGGACGGCCGGCCGGCGCTTCGCGCTGTCCGAACGGGGGGTGGTGGCCGGCCTGGAGACGGCGGCGGGCGGCGAGGTCATTGGACTTTTGGGATCCTCTTAGGTAAGGCTTACCTCTAGACGCCTCAGAATAGCCCGCTCGCTACCGGGCCGCATCTGGGGACCCCTGCTTTGTCACTACTTTCGGTGCGGAGACCCTGCGATGACCACAGTGCTCGAGCGTCCCATCACGTTCGACTCCGTCCTGGTGAGCGTGGCGGCGGTCGAAGACCTCAGTCCGCACCTGCGGAAGGTGACGTTCGTCGCGCCGCGGCTCGCGGACGTCGTACCGGCCGGGCCGGACCAGCGGATCAAGGTGCTGCTCACGCCGCCGGACGGTGGCGAGCTGATCCTGCCCCAGGGACCTGAGTGGTACGCCGAGTGGTGCGCGATGCCGGCCGACGAGCGGTTCGTGATGCGCACGTACACGATCCGCGCGCTGCGGCCCGAGGTGGCCGAGCTGGACATCGAGTTCGTCCTGCACGGGGTCAACGGCCCGGCCTCGGCGTGGGTCAGCTCGGTCGAGCTGGGGGACACGGTCGGGCTGATCGTCCCCTTCGAGGTCGACACCACCAGCACCCGCGGGCTGCTCCAGTCGGGCGTCGACTACGTGCCCCCGGCCACGAGCCTGCGCCGCGTCCTGGTCGCCGACGAGACCGCGCTCCCCGCCCTCGCGTCGATCCTCGAGCAGCTCCCCCCGACGGTCCACGCCACGGTCTTCGTCCAGGTCCCCGACCTGCGCGACCTCCGCCCGCTCCCGACCCCGGGCACCGCCGACATCACCTGGATCGCGCCCGTCGAGGGCGCACCCAAGTCGTTGCCCGAGGCCCTCAAAGCCGCCGAGCTCCCGTACGACGTCGACTACGCCTGGGTCGCCGGCGAGTCCGGCATGATCAAGGCCGTCCGCCGCCACCTGGTCGACACCGTCGGCCTCCCCAAGACCGCGATCTCTTTCCAGGGCTATTGGAAACGCGGCGAACCCCAGGTCTGAGCGGACAGCACAGCGCCCCCGGAGATCATCCGGGGGCGCTGTGCCGTGGACCGACTAGCTCGGGTTCTCTGCGTGGGTGAGGGTTTCCCAGGCCACGAAGAGGTTGTTGGAGCCCGCCGGGCGGCGGGACTCCGTCAGGGCCTGGGTGTTGGACATCGCGATGCCGAGGCGGGTGTGGAGGCCGTTGTAGCCGACCTCGGTGATCGGGCCGAGGCCTCGGTTGAGGGTGCCCTTGCAGAGCCAGGACGGGACCGGCTCGAGGTTGCGCTCCCACTTGGACTGGAAGCCGAGCGCCTGGCGCAGGCGCTCACCGAACTCGGGGTACAGGTTCTCGCCCTGGATGTACGACGTCTCCATCACGTGCGAGATCGCCGAGATGCCGTACCCGGTGTGGACGAAGTCGCGGCAGGTCTCCTGGGTCAGGCCGGTGACGAACGTGCTCTGGCCCTGCCAGTACGCGATGATCTTGTCCCGGGTGTCGAGGTTCTGCGAAGGCTTCGTCCGCGGCAGCGCGCCGTCGGACTCCAGGTACACGAACGCGGGCGTCCGGACCCGGAACAGCGAGATCGCCTTGTCGTACACGGCCCGGTCGTCCAGGAACACGCCGATGCCCTGGATCGCCTCGGTCATGCTCAACTCCCAGTTGCCGTTGGAGTTGGAGCCGTTGATGATCTCGGGCAGGTACACGTTGCGCAGCATCGTGCCGAACCGGGCCTGGTTGGGCCAGTTCCCGTAGACGTGCTTGATGATCTCGGCCGCCTTGGGCCACGACGACGCGGCCCACGCGGTCTGCAGCGGGGCGTTGCTGTTGGTGTGGTCGCGGATCGTCGCCGACCACGCGTCCATCAGCTGGATCGCCTTCTGGGCGTACCGGTCGTCGCGGGTGATGTACCAGATCAGCGCGTCGGTGTACGCCGCGATGGCGTCCTCGCGCTCGTCCGTGCAGCCGTAGTTCGGGTTCGAGTACGAGCCGCACTCGACCACCGCGCGCGGTTTCGCGGTCCGGCTGAGCGAACCGTACGCGCTGTTCTTCGCCTGGTTGAAGGCGTTCGTCCAGGGCTGCGCCCCGGCCTGCACCTTGGCGCGGACGAAGTCGAGTTGTGGCCTGCTCACCCCGACGCCGGGGTGGGTGAAGGCGGCGGGCGCCAGTACGGCGGACGGCGCGGCCGGGGCCGGTTCGGCCTTGGTCGCGGCGACGGCGGGACTGCTGAGTGTGCCGGCGACCAGCGCGGCACAGGCCGCGGCCAGCAGGATGGGCTTGCTTCGCATGGGCGGATGTCCTGTTCTCCGGGGGCGGGAGGACGCTGCGATTCCCCCATTACCGCAGGGTCTTTTCGGAAGTTTGACGACGCAGGGTGAACCCGTCAATATCCAAAGACGAAGAAACTTCACTGTGGAACGAAAGACTTTTTTGTCCCACTCCTCTGGAACGAAGTGAGGTCTTGTCCCATGAGAAGACGCCAGTTCCTGACCCTCGGAACCGTCGCTCTGGCCGCCCCGGCACTACCCTCCGTCACCAGCACCGCGTACGCCGGACCGCCCTCCGACGTCGTCCCGTCGCGGGCGCAGATCATCGCCCTGGTCCGCCGGGTCGCCGACCTGTGGATCGCAGGCCACGCCGACTCCGGTGACAACGGCTGGGCCCGCGCCACCTTCTTCAGCGGCCTGATGGCGGCGTACCGCCTCACAGGAGAGAAGCGCTACCTCGACTACACGCGCAGCTGGGCCGAGAAGCACCGGTACGGGATCCGCGAGGGCGTGCAGACGCGGCACGCGGACAACCACAACGCGATCCAGGCCTACCTCGACCTGTACGACGTGGAGCCGTCACCCGACAAGCTGACCGCCGCGACCGAGACGCTGCGGCGGATGGTCAACAGCACCAAGGTCGACGACTGGTGGTGGGACGACGCGTTGCACATGGCGATGCCGCCGTTCGCCCGGATCGGGCGGCTGCGCAACGATCCGGCGTACTGGTCGAAGCTCTACCAGCTCTACAACGACACCAAGCGGCGGCGCGGGTTGTGGGCGCCGTCGAGCGGGCTCTGGTACCGCGACGACCGTTTCCTGCCAGGCAAGATCGTGTCGCCGAACGGCAAGCCGGTGCTGTGGTCGCGCGGCAACGGGTGGGTCGCGGCCGGGCACGCGAAAACCCTTCAGGCGTTGCCTTCCGGGCAAGCGAACGTTGCCGAGTACAAGAGCACCCTGACGCAGCTGGTGAGTGCGTTGCGGCCGATCCAGCGGACCGATGGGTTCTGGAACGTGAACCTCGGCGACCCCGACCACCTGCCGGGGCCGGAGACGAGCGGGACGGCGTTCTTCTGCTACGCGACGGCGTACGCCGTCCGGACCGGATTGGTGCCCTCGGCAACTTATCGCGCGACGGCGGCGAAGGCGTGGAACGGGATGGTGGCCACGGCCGTCCATCCCGACGGGTTCCTCGGGTACGTGCAGAAGGTCGGCGACCGGCCGGAGTCCAGCCAGCCGGTCACCTACGACTCGACGGCGGACTTCGGGGTGGGTGCGTTCCTGCTGGCGGGTGCTGAGCTGGCGGCGCTGGCCAGTTGAGGGTCTAGCGGGCGTGCGCGGCGAGCTGCTCGTCGCGTACGCCGGCTGCGTCGAGCACCGTGCTCGCGAGCTGGACGCCGACGTTGCGCAGCGGCTGGGCGCGGACGACCGCACGGGCGCCGGCGCCGTCGAAGATCATCGTGAGCTGGATCGCGAGGGTGTCCGCGTCCTCGGCGCCGGCCCGGACGAGCTCGGCGCGGAAGAAGTCGGTCAGCGCCTGCTTGAAGTGGCGGGCCACGACGCTGCCGGGGTGCTCCGGGTTCTTCAGCTCGGTCGCGGTGGACACGAACGGGCAGCCGAAGTACTCGTTGCTGGCGGCGAGCTCGTCCTCGCGCTCGAAGACCGACAGGATCCGCTCCCGCGGCGAGCGCTCGTCGTCCGGGCTCGGCAGCAGCAGGGCGTTGTAGTAGGGACCGCGGGCGGCCAGGCTCTCCGCGATCACCTCGTCCTTGGACCGGAACAGCTGGTACATCGACTTCTTCGAGACTCCGGCCGCCTTGCAGAGTGCGTCGACGCCGATGCTCACGCCGTCGCGGTAGAACAGTTCGCTCGCGGCTTCCAGCAGCCGCTCACGGGATGTCGCCTGGCTCTTCATACGTCGAGCGTACCGTCCCGTTTTGATCGAAGAAACCGATCGGTGTATGTTTTGAGGAAACAGATCAGTTTCCCGCATCCTCGAACCCCGGAGCACCCCATGACCTCACTGCAAGGCGCCGTCGTCCTCGTCACCGGCGGCAACCGCGGCATCGGCAAGGCCGTCGTCGACGACCTGCTCACCCGCGGCGTCGCCAAGGTGTACGCGACCTCCCGCAAGCCCGAGCCGAGCACCGAACCGCGCGTCGTGACGCTCCCGCTCGAGGTTACCGACGAGGCCTCGATCGAGGCCCTGGTCAAGGCGGCGCCGGATGTCACCGTGCTGGTCAACAACGCCGGCCTCGACATCCCCGGCAACACCTACCTGGGCAGCCCGATCGAGGACGTCCGGCAGTTGATGGAGGTCAACTTCTTCGGCCCGCTGCAGCTGACCCGCGCCTTCGTGCCGGTGATCGAGCGCAACGGCGGCGGCCAGATCCTGAACATGCTGTCCGCCCTGTCCTGGGTCGCGTACCACGGCGCGTACGCCGCCACGAAGTCCGCTTTCTGGTCGCAGTCCAACGCCCTGCGGATCGAGCTGCTCGGCCGCGGCATCGGCGTCACCTCCCTGCACATGGGCTACGTCGACACCGACATGGCCTCCGCCGTCACGGCCCCCAAGGAGAACCCGGCCGACATCGCCAAGGCCGCGCTGGACGGCGTCGAGAGCGGCGCCCACGAGGTCCTCGCCGACGCCACCGCCCGCTTCGCCAAGGGCGCCCCGTCCGCCGCGATCGAGGACGTCTACGAGGCGCTCAAGGCCTAGGTGTGATGTCCAGGGAGGTTGTCCCGTTGGTTGGTGAGTCGGCGGGTCGTTGAGACAGGTGAAGGCCTCCGGTTGTGAAGTGGAGCTGTCTAAGGAAC
>NZ_BAAANC010000005.1:0-410607 GCF_039529595.1 Kribbella lupini
CTGGAAGTTAAGCCCTTCAGCGCCGATGGTACTGCGACCGGGAGGTCGTGGGAGAGTAGGACGTCGCCGGACATTCACACTGTTAAGGGCCACCCCATTCGGGGTGGCCCTTAACATTTCTCCCACCAACTTCAGTATTTCGAGCGGTCGGCCCACGGGCCGGCCGCTTCTGTGCGTTCAGAGATCTCGCAACACGCTCTTGTGTCGGCTCGTCAGACAGGCAGACAGGCACGCTCGCCTCACGTATTGTCGGCCCTCGTCAGGCCGTCACGCCGCGCTCTCGTCGGCCCTCCTCAGACTGTCCCCGCCGCACCCTGCACCGACTGCCGCACCTGTCATCGCCATCCGGACGAAGGTCGCGTGGGGTGTGCTCTGTCGCGGCTACCGGCTCATGAGCTCGTGTGCGGACTGCTCCGGGTGGAAGCTTTCGCCCGCCTGACTCGAGCTGATCGACGGTACGGCGACGGTCGACCAGCTGAGCGGCGGCCAGTTCGAGCAGTTCGGCGACGCCGGCTGTGGCTGCGGTTGGGTCTGCCCGGTTGGCGTAGATCGGGCTCAGCTAGTCGGCGGCGAGTGGGTTCAACAGGGTGCCGCGGAGCGCGCGGCATTCGGCCTGGCGCGGGCTGTGCGAGCCGCGGTGCGCGCGGCATTTGGCCTGGCGCGGGCTGTGAGAGCGCGGGGCGCCCGGTGTTGGCCAGCCAGGCGTCGTACGGCGGATGACCGCGAGTGCGGTCGGGGTGTGCGGTGTTGGCTGAGACTGGTCACTCGTGGTCGTTCGATGGAGACTGAGCTCTTGCTGACGTGAACGGCTGTCCGGCGGTGTCGGTATCTTGTGGACAGCCGAGGGCTGTCCCCTGCGACCTGGCGACTTGGCGACCTGGCGGGACGTGGTGTTGCGGTTGAGTGCCGAGGGGTTCACGGAACTGCGGTTGGTCGCACCGGCCTCGGTTCACTTCGCGATCAGGTGGTCGGCCTTTGCGTAGCCGCTGGTGGGCAGGAGCAGCCCTTGTTTGCTCGATGGTTAGTGTTCCCGCTGGGTGACCTCGGCGGAGAGGCTGCCCGCTGCCGCACTTGGTGAGCGTAGGGCGGGGTGGGACGAGGTGCTGCTTGCCCCGTTGGAATCCTAGGAAGAGTTACGTCGCTGGGCGGGATGGGCCGACGACGTGGTGCTGACGACGGAGTACAGCTCGGCGGGACGTCGCTGAGTCGCCGCGGATGCCGCTGGTTCGGCGGTGGCGAGCAGGCTCTGGCCGTGGTCGTCGATGGGTTCGAGCGCGGTGATTGGGCGGCTTCGTGCCGAGGAGGGTACGGGGAAGACCTGAGGGCGGCCCGGTGGAGGCCGCTCGGTGGGGTCAGAGGTCTTCTGGGGTTATTCCTACCAGGGCTGCGGCGGCGCAGATGTGGACTGGGGAGAGGTCTATGGGGGCTACGGGGGCCTGGAGGAGGGTGCCTCGTTCGAACGGAGTGAGGTCGATGTCGATGCCGTGGGCGCCGGCGATCATGCCTCGGACGTAGGTCAGCCAGCCCATGGTGGGGATGCCGCGGCGGAAGAGGCCGGCGGCGGTTGCTAGTTCGGTGTCGGCGATGCTGGCCCACTCGGGTTCCCAGATCGTGACGACGGCTCGGAGGACCTGGGCGAAGCGCTCGGACTGGATGAGGGCGTCTTCGTCGCTCCAGTGCAGGGTCAGCTGGTCGGACGCGGTGGTCAGGGTGCTGCCCATGGAGAGGTCGAAGAGCCAGGGGAGTTCGCCGGTGCTCTGGAGGTGGAGCCGGGTGGTGCTGGAACCGTTGGAGAGGACCTTCGTGGTGGCCTCGACCATCTCCTCGAGGGGAGTGGTGCCGTCGGCTTCCAGTACGTGGTAGCCCCAGCGCTCGTCCTGGGTCCAGGCGTGGACGTCGGGGAAGGCCACGGCGACTGCGGTGAGTGTTCGGCCGACGCGGACTGCGCGCTGCTCGACGGACTCGTCACGGTGCGGCCATTGGGCGCGCAGGAGCCAGGATGCCATTCACGCCCTCCGATCGATTACCGGCTGGAGTTGCCCCACGGACGGTACGCCGCGTGATGACGGGTTGGCCAGATGTGAGCGGTGGAAGCGGGCGACATCCCCGTTCAGCAGACGCATCACAGGTCTAGTGTGGCCGATCGGTGGGGTGGACCAGACCACCGGGGTACCTATTCCGCAGTATCCCGCTCTAACTTGCGCTGTTTGTGGAGTGAGGGTGCCACTGGGCGTTCGCGGCGATGCGGCCGGGAAGGTCGCGGGGGTTGGGGCCGCTTCGGCCGGAAAGAGTACAAGTAGTTGGAGCCTGGGGGTGGTGGGGGAGCCGGCTGGGATTACGGGGTGGTGGGGGAGCCTGCTGGGGACTACGGGGTGTCGAGGGTCGGGGCGGGGAGGTCGAGGGTGGGGGCCGGGCCTCGGTAGGAGTCGAGCCAAGAGCGGAGGAGTTCCACTCGGGCGGCGTACTCTTCGTTGCCCTTGACGACGGGGGCCTGGTTGTACGGCATCGTGTCGGAGCTTCGGCGGAGTTTGACGTACAGGCGGGACGACGCGAGGGCGTAGCGTTCCATGTCGTCCTGGAGGGCGCCGATGACGGTGATGTTGCGGTCTCGGCCGATCTGTTCGAAGAGGGCTACTGCCTCGCGGCGGTGCTGGGAGCCGAGGTTGCGGCCCAGTTCGTCGAGGATGAGGAGCAGGGGGCGGTCGCTGCCGCCGGCCAGGGCTGCGGCGCAGACGAGCTTGACCGCCTTCTCGTCCATCTGGGCGGTGTTGCCCTTGACGTTGAAGGCGGAGTACGGGCCACCTTCGGAGCGGCGCCACTTGGGGGTGACGGTCCAGCGCCAGGGCTTGTCGGGCTCGGACGGCGGGTCGGGTTCGGGGAACTCGAGCTTCGCGCCGTAGCCGCCGTACTCCTGGTCGAGGCGGTCGAACTCGTTCGAGACGAGTCGCAGGCGCGACTTGATGCCATCGGCAAGCGACGCGCGGTGGGCGCGGGCGGTGCTCTCGGCCTCGCCGAGGCCTTCGCGGGCGCGTTCGAGGGCGGCGTTGCGCTCGGCGCGCTGGCTGGCGATCTGCTGTTGCTGCAGGCTGTCGAAGGTCTCGTGCTGGGCGAGGTGGCTCGCCAGCGTGCGCTGCAGCGCGGGGACCAGGCCGACGCGGGTGCCGAGGGTGCCGGTCGACCAGCCGTCGGGGCCGTTCAGGATCTCCCACAGTTCGCTGGGGATCTCCTCGCGGGAGCGCGCGTTCGGGAAGCAGCGGCGGATGACGTCGTCGAGCTGCGTCGAGGTCTGGTGGTTCCAGTCGGCCGTCGTACGGCGCTGGGTGTCGGCCGGGAGGGCCAGCAGGAACTCGGACGCCTCGTCCGCGGTACCGCCCCAGGCCGCCGTACGGGAGACGAGGTCGAGGCCGGTCTGCTCCTCGAGCAGGACCAGGCGGCGGCCGCGGAGGTCGTCGAGCAGGCGGTCGTGCTCGCGGCGGGTGGCCTCGAGGTTCTTCAGGCGTTCGTCGCGGACCAGCTGCTGGCCGGCGGCCGCTTCCGCGGACTCCTTCGCGGCCTGGAGTTGGGGAGCGAGGGCGTCGCGATCGGTTTCGTGGCGGTCGTTCTCCTCGCGCAGCGCGAGCATCTGCTCCTGCAGGTCGGAGGCCGTGCCGAGGGCGCGGGCGGCCGCCGTACGGCGCTCGGCTTGCTGGACGCGGGACCGGGCCTGCTCCAGCGCTGCGGATGCGGCGGCGCGTGCCTCGACGGCGGCTTCGACGCGGCGGCGGGCCGCCTCGATGCGGGCGGTGCGGCCGGTGATCGGCTCGTCGTGCTGGCCGACCGAGATGACCCCGGCGGGGTCGTCGATCAGCTCCTTGCTGGCGCGTGCGGCGAGCGTGGAGAAGAAGGTGTCGAGCGAGAAACGCGGGTCCGCTGAGGTCGGGCCGTTGGCGCCCGACTTGCGGGCCTTCGCCGCCGAGCCGGCGGCCTTGGCGGAGGCTGCGCTCTTGTCCGAGGATGTGGAGCCGTCGCCGGGGCGGTTGGCGAGGACGAGGAGGAAGCCTGGGTAGCCGGCGTCTGCGAGAGCCGAGGCAGCCAGCGTCGCGTCGTCGGCGTCGACGACGACGGCTTCGCTGTACGGCGCGAGGCGCGGCTCCCATTCGGCGCGGTCGCCCGCGGGGAGGTCGGTGATGTCGGTGAGGGCACCGCAGGCGATGCCGGCGTTCTCCAGGATCTGCTGCTGCGGAGCAGAGACGGTCTGCCCGCTCTCGGCTTCGCGGAGGTCGGCTGTCGCCTGGTCGACGGCGAGCCGGGCGGCGTGGTCGCGGCCGATGTGCTCTTCCAGTACGGCGCGCGCTTCGTCCTGCTCGGTGAGCGCGACGTCCAGTTCGCGCCCGTCGGCCGAGCGGCCGGCGTCGACGAGCCGGCGGTGCTCCTGCCCGAGGCGCTCGAGCTGCTCGCGGACCGAACGCTGCGCCAGGTCCAGTTCGCGGTCTCGGGCGTCGAGCTTGTCGCGCTCTTGGCGCGTCAGCTGTACGTCGCGGAGGAGGTTCTCCTCGCTGCCGAAGGCGTCGATCTCGGTGTCGACCGCCTCCCGGCGGGCTTCCTGCTCGGCGACGCGCTCGTCTAAAGCGGCGAGCTCATGCAGGATCTCGCTGTTGCGGGCGTCGCCGTCGACCAGGTGCCGCGCGCAGCGAGCGAGCCAGGACTCCTTCGCGGCAGCCAAAGCAGAGCGGGCCGCGGCGCGCTGGAGGATGCCGGCCTCGACCGTGGCCATCTCCTGCTCCCAGCGCTGCAGGTCGGCGGCCGCTTGCTTGGTCGCCTCGCGCTGGGTGTGCTCGGCGGAGCGGTGAGCCTGCTCCTGCTCGAGCTCGTGATCGAGGCCGGTGAGGGTGGCGATCGCGTTGAAGATACGGGCCGGGCCGAGCTCGTTGAGGGGCTCGGCGAGCAGGTTCGCGGTCGGGCTGGAGCGGACCGACGTCGACAGGAACGAGACGCAGCGCACCTGGCCGCCGTACAGGACCTGGGAGAGCTTGTTCGCGTGGTAGTCGGTGCGGCCGTTGGAGTGGGGGAGTGCTGCCCAGAGAGCGTCGGCGCCGGCGGCGCGTTCGGACTCGGTGGCGCCGTACGGGACGTGCAGGCCGTTCTTCCAGCGGAGGTCGAGGTACGACGCCTTGCGGTTGATCCGGATCCAGACGGTGATCGCGGCGGCCTCGATCTCGGCGAGGTCGGTGAGGTCGGGGTCGGAGAAGACGCCGACGATGTAGCCGCGGTCGACGTTCGACCAGTTGCCCTCCTGGCCGGCTGCTTCCGCGGTGAACAGCAGCTCGGCCGCGCCGGGCGCGCCGCTCGTCAGGCGCCACTGGTCGTCGGCGTGGAGCAGGGACAGCGCGGCGATCCAGGAGGACTTGCCGGCGCCGTTGGAGTCGACCGGACCTTGGCCGGCGACGGTGACGAGGCCTTGGCCCACCATCGGGATGGGGTGGGTCGAGAGGCGGGAGAGGTCGACGACCTGGACGCCGAGCAGCACCTTCGAGCCGAGGATGTCGAAGGCGCCGTCGGACGGGCTGTCGGCGGTACGACGAGTGGCCTTGGGCTTCGCGTCCTTGCTTGCCGAGCTGTCTGCAGGCGTCAGATCCGCCGATTTGGAGGCATCGGGCGTGCCCGCCTCGGAGCCGGTCGTCGGCCGCTCGGGGGCGGTTGCCTCGGAGCCGGTGGTCGAGCCCTTGGGCGCCTTGGAGGTGGTCGAGGCCTTGGGTGTGGAGCTCGTGGTCGGGCCCTCGGGGGCGTTGTCCTGCTTGCCCTCGGATGCTGCTGGGCTCATGCCGCTCCCTCGTCTTCGGTGATGCCTTTGCGCGCGCGGATGGCCTCCGCGATCGGGCTGGCCGGTGCGGCCGCGAGGATCAACTGGTCCTGCAGGCGGCGGCGGGCGGCCGGGGTGAGTCGTTGGAGCTGCGGGCCGGGGATGTAGCTCGGCCCGCCGGAGTGGTCGCCGGAGAGTTGGATCAGCCCGGCCGCGCGGAGTCGTTGCAGGGCGAGGCGTCGTTCCTCGCCGCTGATCTTGGTCGTACGCAGCTCGTCGACCGTGGTCGGTCGCGCCGACTTCCAGCTGTCGCCGGTGAGGATGCCTTCGCTGCGAGGGATCGCGACCGAGTGCACGAGGACCAGGACCAGTACGGCGCGGTCGACGGCGGACAGCGGCTGCCAGCCCTGCGCGGTGAGGGTCGCGGCGACGTCGTCGGCGTACCCGGAGGTCCAGTGCGTGCCGTCGACCTTGACCAGCACCCGGCCGATCAGCGTCAGCATCTTCTGGACCTGGCGGCGCAGCGTGACGTCGCGCAGGCCGGGGAGTTGGACCTCGGCAACCGGGTTCGCGGCGTACTGGACGGCGCTGAACGCCGCGAGCACCTCGTCGCGTGAACGGTCGCTGAGATCGCGCAGGATCGGGTCGAAGAGGGCGTGCTGCTCAGCCATCGGAGTCCTCCGAGGGCGCCGGGTCGATCGGACCGTCGGGGGAGTCCTCCGACGGCAGCGGGTCTGCCGGCACCTCCGGCTTGCGCTCAACCAGTACGGCGGCCGGCGGGTCCGGAAGGACTCGGCAGATCTCCCGCAGCGTGGCGAGATCCGAAGGACCCCAGGTGACAGTCCGAGGCCCCAGCCGAACTTCGCCGACCTTCTCGTCCCACAGCAGCCAGTGGGTGGAGTGCAGCCGCCGAAGGCTTCCGATGATCAACGTGAGATCGCTCGACTGCTCAGGCCGCCCGCGCATCCCCGCGTAGACCGCCTTGATCTGGGTCAGAGTGCCAACAACGCCTGGCCAAGCAGAGGAATCCCGCTCCACCCAGCAGCAAGCCACGCAGATCGACAGCACCCGCGCCGTCTCGTTCGGCATCTCGACCGCGACCGGCGGCGAACCGAGCTCCTCCAGTACGCCGTGCCCAGCACCGTCCGGCAACGTGGGCAGCATCCACACACCCGACCCGTCCGGCTCCACCGCACGCGCCAGCCCAGCGACCGCAGGCGTGTCCACCGGGACCTTCAACGCCCCGCCCGACTGCACCTTCGCCCACCACAACGCGTTGTAGACGCGCCCGTTCTCCACAACCTCCGACGAAGATGTCATCGCGTCACCCGCCGGAACGAACCCTCGGTAGCCCACGGCGTCCCCGCCGATGGATCGATCCGCATCCCGTCCGACCACACCAGCTCGTAGTCCAGCTCGTCGTGCAGGTGCGCCGCCGTCAGCTCGGCCAAGACCCGCCGAGCGGTCACCCAGTCCCCGGCGTCATCGACAACGGAAACGATGCTCACGCTGTCCCGCCCGGCCAGCACCCGCTCGGCCTCGGCGCGCAGATCCTCCCGGTCGGTCGCCGCCGCGGACTCCGGCGCCTCGGTCTCCGCCGAGGGCCGTGGCGGCGCCATCCGTGCCGTGCCGGTCCGGCGGCCGGTCTCGACCGCCTCCAGCATCGTCTCGGGCGAGAAGTCCGGCGCGGCCGCGTCGAACAGCAGCCCATCCAGTACGCCGGCCAACACCTCGGTGTCACTCCCACGTGTGAACGACAGCCAGGTCTCGATCGGCAGCAACCCCAGCGCCCGCGTCGTACCGGCCCGTTCCACCAGCCGACCCGCGGCGAGCTGGACCGCGTCCGCGTACGCCGCGAGCGCCATCCGCAGCTGGGTGCAGTCGCGGTGCAGCGTCGGCCAGCGCTCGAGCACGATCCGGTGCACCTTCTCGGCCTGCTCGATCAGCCGCTCGTTGCCCCACGCGAGCTGCGCGTTCTCGCGGAGCTGGGCCGTCGTACTGGTCGAGACCAGGATGGCCAGCTCGTTCCCCAGCAGGCGGAAGACCTTGGTCAGCCGCAGGATGGACGCCTGGCCCTCGTCCTCGGTGGCGCGCGGGTCGCTGACGCTGTGCGCCTCGAGGGTCAGCAGCTGGTGCAGCTCGCCCTGACCGCCTTGCACGGACATCCGGCGCAGGAACATCAGCATCACGTACGGCGCGAACGCCGCGCGGTGACGCAGCTCGTTCGGCCGGTCGACGAGTTTGGTGATGGCGCCGTACTGCCGCAGCACCTCGAAGCGGCGGACCACCAGGTCGTGCGGGAACGAGCGGCAGGCCTGCGTCGCCTGCTCGACGGTCATCCCGTCGCTGCCGGCCTCGGCGAACGCGTCCAGGATCGCCTGGTCGACGTCGAGCAGCTCCGGGTCGACGATCATCGCCCCGGCCTCGCGGGCGAGCACGGCGAACACCTGCCGGTAGACCCGCAGGACCGCGGCTTCCGCCTCGGCGTCCAGCAAAGTGGCGTCCATCGCACCTCCTCCCGTCGGCCACCGCCCCGAATCCGGCGACCAGACAAGGGACTCTAGCGACCAGGACCCACAGACCGAAAACCGACCGACCGGCATCCTGTGGACAACTCCGGCACGACTACGCCGAGCGCGGCGCCGCCGTCGATTCCCGCGTGATCAGCCTCCTTGCCCGGGAGGACGGCTGCACGCTCAGCGGCGGCCGGTCGACTCGGGCTTCTGAACCTGCAGCACTCACCAACCCCCGTGGGCGAGGGCCGATCCAGTCGGCTCACGCTCACGGGGCCGCGGGGCGAGGTGGTTGGTGAGTGGTGCAGGTCCGGGCCGGGTGCTCACACCCGGGTCCGGCCCGGGAGAATGGGCCGGTCGCCGTACCGAGGGAGATGTGACGTGACGTTCGTGCCGGGTGAAGTGGTCGCGCCGGGGGATCCGCGGATCCTGCTGGAGGGGCAGTGGGGGCACCAGCCGGGGCTGGCCGTCACCGTGAACTCCGGCTCGCGGCTGTCGTTCGGGTTCAGCGGGACCGGGTTGCAGGTGCTGTTCGACACCGCCGGCCTGGAGGTCGCGCCGCACCTGTGGGTCACCGTCGACGACGGCGAGCCGACGCTGCACCTGATCGAGCAGCCGGTGCTCGAGCTGACCGTTGACGACGGCCGGCACACGGTCGAGCTCGTGGTGAAGGACGTCAACGAGTTCGTCAACCGGTGGGAGCCGCCGTTCGCCTGCGCGGTGAGCTTCGCCGGGTTGATCCTGAACGACAAGACGACGCTGCGGCTCGGCGCACAGCCCGGCGGTCCGCGGTTCGAGTTCTACGGCGACTCGATCACCCAGGGCGTCCGTGCGCTCAGCGAGGATCCCGAGTCGGCAGGCGCTGACGGGACCAAGGCCTTCGCGTACCTGACCGCTCGCGCGTTCGGCGCCACGTCGTACCAGGTGGGTTTCGGTCGGCAGGGCGTCGTCAAGCCGGGCAACGGCGGTGTCCCCGCCGGGCCGGAGTCCTTCGGCTGGAACTTCGCCGGCTCCCGCGCGCTCCGGATCGCCGCGCCCGACCTGGTCGTGCTCAACCTCGGCGTGAACGACGACACGCTCACGCCCGAGCAGTACGCCGAGTACGTGCGGGTCGTCCGGACGGCGTACCCGAGCAGCACGATCGTTGCCGTGAGCCCGTTCAGCGGCAAGTACGCCGCGGAGATCGAGACCGGCGTGAAGTCGCTCGACGACCCGGCGGTCCACTACGTGCCGACCACCGGCTGGATCACCGAGGCCGACTGCACCGACGGTCTGCACCCGTCGGTCGCCGGTCACGCCAAGATCGCCGACCGGCTGATCCCGGTGCTGCAGGAGATCACGGGCCTGCGGCTACGCTGAGGTATGGCGGACTACGCAACGATCGACGAGTACCTGGCCGCGCTGCCCGCGGACGTGCGGCCGGTGGTCGAGCGGATCCGGCAGACCTTGCACGACGCCGTACCGGACGCGGGCGAGAAGATCGCGTACCAGATGCCGACGCTCACGCTGGACGGGAAGTCGCTGGTCCACTTCAGCGGCTGGAAGCAGCACATCTCGCTGTACCCGGTGCCGCCGGTCGACGACGAGCTCGCGGCGGCGATCGCGCCGTACGTCGCGGGCAAGGGCACGCTGAAGTTCCCGCTCAGCCGGCCGATCCCGTACGACCTGATCGCCCGGCTCGCGAAGGCGTACGTCGACTCACGGTAGCGGCGATGCAGGCGCGGTTGGCTGCACGAGGTCCCGCGGATCCGCCGCAGGAGGACCGGCAAGCGTCCAGTCGCCGAAGTGCTCGGTGAACAGGTACCACAGCCCGTCGCGCCCGAGCCGCAGCTGCCGCCGCCCCGACGTCACCCGGTTCTTGTCGACCCGCGGCGCATCGGCCCACGCCGGGCCTCGGCTCGCGCCGGCCAGTCGGCCGCCGTCGTTGTCGAGCGCCGCCAACGCCGCCTCGCCCTCGGCCAGCGCGCCGGGCTCCGGCGTGAACGACTCGGCAGCGACCGCCAGCCCACTCGGCCCGGCCTCTCGCCACGCGACTGCCCAGTTCGTGAGCTTCCGCGACGACACCCCGGCCCGGTGCGCGAGATCGGCAAGCGCCGACCGGCCGAGCACCTCAGCGGCCCGCCGGGCCAGATCCTGCTCGAAGGTCAGCGACAACCCGCCGTCCCCGATGGCCAGCTCCCACGCGCGCCGCGCGGCGTCGGTCGCCAGCGTGACCAGATCCGAGCCCTCGACGCCCGACGACCGAGGCGGCGCCAGCGCGAGCACCGCGGCAGGCACGCCCGGCTGTCCACCAGGCCGCAGTGGCGTCGGCACAGGACCCAGCTCTGTGGCGAAAGCCTTCCGGGCCAGTACGCCGATTGGCTTCACCTTCACGGTGCTCGGCGCGGTCTTCCGCCGTGCCCGCAGCGCGTCGAGCAACTCGTCCCGCCGCCGCCCGCGCAGCAGCATCAACGCGAACGGATCGTCGTCCAGCGCATCCGCGATCAGATAACAGACCGCCGCCGCATGCTTGCACGGCACGGCGAAGTCGGGGCAGTTGCAAGCAGTCCGCACCTCACCCGCGCCCGGCAACAGATCCAGCCCAGCAGCCTGTACGTCGTCCACGAGCTCCGGCGGCAGCTCGCCGTCCAGCAGCGCGGCGACCCGCCCGATCTGCGCCGACACGATGTCGAGCACCGCGTCCCACTCGGCATCGGTGAACGCCCGGATATTCACCGTCACCCCGTACGGCGTGACGCGGCTGCCCTGCACCTCGGCGCGTACGACGCCCGGGTCGACCGTCAGCTCCAGCACGCTGCCGCGCCGCGCGTACGACCGCCCTCGACCGAGCCGGTTCGGATCGAGCCGCGCCCGCTGCTCCAGCGCCTCCAGCCAGGCCTTGCCCCACCACGTCGTACCGAACGGCCGCCGTGCACCCGGTCCCTTGACCGCGGGAAGGCCGGCGTTCTCGCCACCACCTCGCCAGCCGCGCCAGGGTGCGCGGTCCTCCGGCGTCATGGCGTTTTCCCAACGGCAGAAGGGTTGTGGGCACTCGCCGCGCCCGCCTTCACCGGCGCGGTCGACAGCTCGACCAGCTCCGTCAGTTCGGTGTCGGACAGCTCGCTCAGCCACGCCTCGCCCGAGCCGACCACCGCATCCGCGAGATCCCGCTTCGCCGCGATGACCGTCGCGATCCGGTCCTCGAGCGTGTTCTCCGTGACGAGGCGATGCACCTGTACCGGCTGGTCCTGGCCGATCCGGTACGCACGATCCGTCGCCTGGTCCTCGACCGCCGGGTTCCACCAGCGGTCGTAGTGCACGACGTGCGTCGCCTTCGTCAGCGTCAGCCCGACGCCGCCCGCCTTGAGCGACAGCAGGAACACCTGCTGCTCACCGGCCTGGAACTGCTCGACCATCTGCTCGCGCCGCCGGACGCCGATGCCGCCGTGCAGGAACAGCGACCCGATCTGGCGCGACGCGAGGTGCGCCTCGATCAGCCGGCCCATTTCGACGTACTGGCTGAAGATCAGCACCGACTCGCCCTCGGCGAGGATCACGTCGAGCAGTTCGTCCAAAGCCGCGAGCTTGCCGGATCGCCGGGGGAGTGGACCGGGCTCGTGCAGGAACTGCGCGGGGTGGTTGCAAACCTGCTTGAGCTGCGTGAGCAGGCTGAGCACGAGGCCGCGCCGCTCGATGCCCTTCGCCTGCTCGATTCTCGCGAGCGTCTCCCGCGCGACGGCCTGGTACAGCGTGGCCTGCTCGGTCGTCAGCGGTACGACGACGTCGTGCTCGGTCTTCGGCGGCAGCTCGGGCGCGATCCCCGGATCGATCTTGCGCCGCCGCAACAGGAACGGCCTGGTCACTCGTGCGAGCCGGGCAGTCGCCTCGGCGTCGTGGTACCGCTCGACCGGTACGGCGAGGCTCTGGCGGAACCGCTCCAGCGTGCCGAGCAGACCGGGTGCGGCCCAGTCCAGGATCGACCACAGCTCGGACAACCGGTTCTCCACCGGCGTACCGGTCAGGGCGATTCTGGTTGCCCCAGGCAACGTCCGGAGTGCGCGGGCGGTCCGGGAGAGCGGGTTCTTCGCGTGCTGGGCCTCGTCGGCGACGACCAGGCCCCACCGGATCTCGCCGAGCACGCGATGGTCCTGCCGGACCACGCCGTACGTCGTCAGCACGACCTCGTCCTCGCCGAGGTCGCTCAAGGAGCGTGCCCCACCGTGATACCGGCGTACGGCGACGTCGGGGGCGAACTTGGCGAACTCGCGCTCCCAGGTCCCGAGCAGCGTTGACGGGCAGACCACCAGCGTCGGCCCACGGCCGCGCCCGGACAGGTGGAGATGCAGGGCGATCACCTGGATCGTCTTGCCCAGGCCCATGTCGTCGGCGAGGCAGCCGCCGAGCCCCAACTCCGCAAGCTGAGCCATCCAGGCGACACCCCGGCGCTGGTAGTCCCGCAGCGTCGCGTGCAGCCCAGCGGGCTCGACGAACGGCTCTGGCTCTTCGGCGGCGGACTCGTCAGGCGCTCGGTTGGCTCCTGGGCCGGTGCGCAGCCGGCCGACCATCGTCTCCAGCGAACCGCTCGGCTCGAACGCGACCAGCTCGCCGTCCACCTCGACCCGGCCGGTCAATGCCGCGGCCAGTGCTTCCGCGCCGGTCAGCTTGCGCGACGTACCCCTGCGGAGCTTGCGGACCAGGTCCTGGTCGATGCGCACCCAGCGGCCGCGCATCCGGATCATCGGACGCTTCGCCTCGGCCAGCGCGGTGATCTCCTGCTCGGTCAGCTCCGACCCGTCGAGTGTCGGCCGCCACTTGAACGCCAGCAGGTCGTGCAGGGTGAAGTCCGGTCCACTGACCGCTGCGGGAGTAGGCGTGGCCTGCACCGAGCCACGCACGGCCAGCTCTCCAGCGAACAGCTCAGCCGGCCAGAGCACCTCGATGCCCGCGCCGTCGAGCGCCGTACTGTCTGCGGCCAGGTCATCCAGCGCGTCGTCGTCGATGGTGATCTCAGCTGGTGCCGCGTCCTCCAACGCCGCCTTCAGTGGCGGCCAGACCCGGCCACCTCTGCGCAAGGCCAGCAGCAGGTCCGTCTCGGCCCGCTCACCCAGTGCGGCCAGTACGGCGGGAGGTGCGCTCCACACGTCGGCCACGTCGACCAGCAGGCTCGGATCGACTCCACTGCGCAGCTGCAGCACGGCGCGGAAGTCCTCCAGGTGCTCCGGCGGCTCGATCCGCAGTACCAGCCGTGCACCGGCCTCCTCCGCCAGTGCGGTTTCGCTCAGCCAGTCGGTCGGACCGGTCAGCTCGCGCGGCTCGACCTCAGCGAACGCAGCCGCCCCGAGCCGCACGGCGACCGCTGCCGCGGGAGTCCTCGTCAGCGTGTCGGCCAGCGCGTCCCAGAAGGCCCGCACCAGCTCGTCGGCGCCGACCAGTCGCAGAGGCTTCGACCCTTCGACGGGCAGCGCGTGCCCGTACGCCGGCATCGCGCTCGCGAGGTTCTTCAGCCAGCCCCGATCCATCGGATCCAGCGGAGCCACCCGCCAGGCGCCGTACCCGGACGGGGTCACGTCGGGGACGATGCGCCCCCGCCCGATCAGCCCGAACCCGGCCCAGAGTGCAGCCGCCCACGCCCGGCGACTCGCGCTCCCGCCTGCGCCGCCGCTCCCGCCCGCGCTGTCGTTCCAGCTCCCGCTCTCGTCCCCGCCTGCGCCGCCGTTCCAGCTCCCGCTCTCGTCCCCGCCTGCGCCGCCGTTCCAGCTCCCGCCCGCGTCCCCGCCCGCGCCGCCGTTCCAGCTCGCGCTCCCGGTGCTCACCTCGTCGGCGCTCAGGTACTCGATCGCTTCCTCGATCGTCAGCAGCTTCGCCGGCACCATCACCCGCCGTACGCGCTCACCCCGCGGCTGCACCAGCTCGATCCGCTCGTCGGCGGCCACGCCTTCGCCGTACAGCGCGAGCCGGCCCGCGCGCGGCGGGTCGGCGGGCAGGAAGACGACCTCGACCACGCACCGCAGGGTACGCGGCCGCACCGACAGTTTGACCTCAACCACAGTTCAGGTAGCACTGTGGCGGCATGACAACGACCATGCGCGCAGCAGTGGTGACCGCCTTCGGCGACGCCGACGTGATCGAGATCCAGCACCTGCCCACCCCGACGCCCGGCCCCGGCGAGGTTCTCGTCGATGTCCAGCTCACCGACCTGATCTTCGTCGAGACCGCGATCCGCGCCGGTCTGCACGGCGGCTTCTTCGACGTCACGCCGCCGTACGTCCCCGGCAGCTCGTTCGGCGGCGTCGTTCGCACGGTCGGAGACGGCGTCAGCGCCGACTGGATCGGCAAGACCGTCACCGGCCGGACCGCCTCCTTCGGCGCCCACGCCGAACAGGTTGTCGCGCCCGCGGAGAGCCTGCTCGAAGTCCCGGACGGGCTCACCCTCGAAACCGCGGTGGCGGTCTCCGGCGACGGCTACACCGCCCTGATGCTCGAAGAGCTCGCCACCGACCTCACCGGCAAGCACGTCCTGATCACTGCGGCCGCCGGAGGCATGGGCATCCTTCTCGTCCAGCTCGCCCACCGGGCCAGCGCCCACGTCATCGCCGCCGCCCGCGGCCAGGCCAAGCTCGACCTCGTGAAGGCCCACCACGCCGACGTCGTGATCGACTACGGCCAACCGGGCTGGGAGAAACTGGTGCTGGAGGCAACCAACGGCGCCGGCGCCGACATCACCTTCGAAGGTGCCGGCGGGACGCTCGGCGCCACGGCGTTCACGGTCGCCGCCGACCACAGCTGGTTCTCCGCCCACGGTGCTCCGAGCGGCGGCTTCGCGGCGTACGACGAAGCCGACGCCGAACGCCGGGGCATCACGGTCAAGGGTATCCGCGACCTCCGCGTCGACACCGCCACGACCACGGTCACCGCGGCCCAGGTCCTCGCCCGAGCAGCCCAAGGCGATCTCGTCCCGGTCATCGATCGCCTCTACCCGCTGGACCAACTGGCCGAAGCACACCGAGCCATGACGGCGCGCGAGCTCGTCGGCAAGGCCCTGATCCGCATCCGTTAGCCGATCGGCACAACGGGAACCGGGTCGGTGAGGAGGTCCGAACCGATGACTGTCGAACTCAACAAGAAGGCCCTCGACCACGCCAAGCACCTGATCAAGCAGGGTCAGCTCCAGCGCGACGAGCGGGACGACTGGAGCGAGCACGCGCCCAGCGCCGACCAGGAGAACGACTACCTCGACAAGCACGGCTGGGACGACTACGCCCAGTGGTACCTCGGTGTCGACTCGTCGATGGGCGAGGAGACCAAGGGCCGGTACAAGTTCCCGTACGGCGACTTCCGGCGGGTGCACCGCTGCGGGGTGATCAGCGCCGAGTCCCGCGCGGCCCAGCAGAGCTACGACGACATCACCAAGGCCGTCGCCGAGCTGCACAAGCTACTGGACGGAGATCACGCTTAGGTGAGCGTGCGTTAGCCGTACGGTTCAGGCGGGCACCATTTGGGTGGGAGGTCCGCCGATGACCACACCTGTCTTCAGCCCCGGACGTCGACGGCGTGCAGAGACACGCCGTCGACGGTGGTCAGTTGTCGATCGGGTGGTGGTCGACCGGCGGGATCGGGCGGGCGGAGACGATCTGGTTGCGGCCGCCGCGCTTGGCGGTCAGCAGGGCGTTGTCGGCGGCCAGGATGAGCTGGTCCATGGTGCCGGCGACGTCGGGGTAGACAGCGGCACCGAACGACGCCGGGACCCCGCTGATGATCGCGGTCCGGTTGACACCCGTCTCCACCGAGACGGACAAGGCGCTGAGCCGGTCACGGATCCGCTCGGCGACCTCCAGCACCTCCAGCTCCGAAGCGCCGGGCAGCAGCACGGCGAGCTCGTCACCGCCGACGCGAGCGACCAGGTCGCCCTGCCGCACCTCGGCGCGCACGCTCTCGCCGACGGCCCGCAGCGCCCGGTCGCCGGCCGGGTGCCCGTAGGTGTCGTTGATCTCCTTGAACTTGTCCAGGTCGAGCATCAGCAGACCGACGCTGCTGCGCAGCGACTCGGCCCGGGCCAGCTCGAGCGGCACGGCGTTCGCCCAGTACGACGGCGTGGCCAGGCCGGTCTTCACGTCGACGCCGGCAGCCCGCTGGTACTGCGGCAGCAGCAGGTCGCGGTGCAGGGCAAGCACGGTCACCATCAGGACCGGGACGACCCACGGGTACGACGTCTGGACCGCGGCGATCGCGATGCCCAGGCCGAGACCCGCGCAGATCACCAGCTGGTGCGACAGCTCACCCAGTGCGTCCCGGGCGGTCGCCTCAGGAGAGGAGAGCAGGATCGCGCCGATCACGAGCGCGTAGTTGACCAGCCACCAGGTCGCGGCGGCGGCCAGGACGACCAGCAGCGACCAGAAGTCGGTCGGCAGCCGGGGCTCGTCGACCAGTCCACCGGCCCGCAGCACCGCGGCGGCCGCGCCGCTGGCCAGCACGTAGGTGGCGGCCGAGAAGATCTTGCGGTGGGCAATGGTCCGCCCGTAGACCCGGAACCAGGAGTACAGGTACGAGGTCACCACCAGCGGGATCACCAGCGACAGCGGGAGCAGCAGCAGGCTGGCGAAGACCCACAGGCACTTCAGGTTCGTGTGCGGCGAGGTGTTGGCGGCCAGCTCCCGGCGCCGCTCGATCCCTCGCGCGGACTCCAGGTGCAGTGTCGAGGCCACGGCGAGGACGGCGAACGCCGTCCACTCGGCCTTGCTGATGGGTCCACCGAGCAGCGAACTGCGCGCGGCCAAGGCCGTGATGGCGACGGCGACGACGTCGACGACGATCACGTAACCCAATGCCGCAGGCGGCAGCGACCAGAGCTTCCATTGCCGGGGTGGCACCCAACTGCTCCGACCGATCAGAATCATCATGAGCCTCACACTGTTAGCTCTGAACGGTTATGTGTTCATCGTAACGGTCTGTTCACTTCAGGTCACCCCCACCCCCGGGGGTAATCCTCAAACGTCTGTTTTCAGAAGGGTCGAGAATCATGGCTAAGACGACGCGCGGCACGGGTCACGGCAACGACTGGTTCGTCGGTGGAAACGACTGGTTCCAGGGCGGAAACGACTGGTTCGCCGGTGGTAACGACTGGTTCACCGGTGGTAACGACTGGCTCGTCGGCGGCGGCAACGACTGGTTCGCCGGAAATGTCCGCACGGGCGGCAACGACTGGTAACGGTCGGTAAATCTTTACTGCCCTCTTACATTCCTGCCCGGTGTTTCCGAACCGGTTTTTCGAAATCACCCTCACCGCGATTCCGCGGCGCCGGTCGCAGCCCGGTGGGCGCGTGCCCAGGCAGCGCCCGCCGCGACCGCGGCGAGAGTGCCGAGGGCGCCCATCACGGCCAGGGCGAGCGGAGTGCCCAGAGGTTCCGCAAGCACGCCCGCGAGCAGGATGCCGAGGCCCTGACTGCTCTTCAAAGCAGTGCTGGCCACACCGAAGGCCTGCCCCCTTTGGTGGTCCGGTACAGCCTGGACGAAGGCGGCGCTCGTGGGCAGGTGGTAGGCCGACGCGAGCCCCGACAACGCCCACAACCCGACGGTGGGCAGCAGGCCGGGCTCGAAGGCGCACAGGACCAGCGGGAGACATGCTCCTGCCGCCAGCGGCCCGATCAGCTTCATCCGGCGCTCAGGTGGCAGCAGGGTGATCAGCCACATGCCCAGCACGGCTCCAGCCGGGCTGGCCGCCAGCAGGAGGCCGGCGGCCTCCTTGCCGTGGCCGATGTCGTCGGCGTACGGGACTGCGAGGCCTTCGACGGTGACGTAGAAGCCGGCGATGGTCGCCAGCGCGACCAGGGCGCGCAGCTTCGGCGTACGGAGGACCAGTGAGGTACCGGCGGCCAGGTCGCTGAAGTAGCTGCGGCGTGGCTCGTCTGCACCCCCGTCCTGGACAGGAGCCGGCCGCCGTCGTACGCCGAACGCGATCAGGGCCGCGGACAGCAGGAACGTGCCGGAGTCCAGCAGCAGCCCTCCGGAGACGCCGACGGCGACCACGATCACGCCACCGGTGCCGAAGCCGAGCACCTGGCTGAACTGGACCACCATGTCGTTGGCGGCCTTGCCGAGGACGTAGTGGTCGCCGGGCAGCACCACGGGCAGTGTCGCGGCGCGGGCAGCGTTGAACGGCGAGCCGAACGCCTGCAGAGCCAGCAGCAGCAGGATGACGGTCCACAGAGGCAGTGCCTCGATGGCCATCAGGGCGACCACCACAGCCCGGGCCAGGTCCGTGACGATCATCACCTGGCGACGGGGGTACCGATCGGCGAATCCGGCCAGCAGGGGTCCGAACAACAGGTCCGGAACGTAGGTCAGGGCGTAGGTGAGAGCGGTCAGTCCGGCCGACGCGGTGCGCTCGTAGACGAGCACCGAAAGAGCCACGCGCGCCAGCTGGTCACCGGCGACGGACAGGACGCCGGCCAGGAACAGCGCCCGGAACTCCGTCTGCCCGAACACGTCACGCCAGCGCGCACGCTCGACCCCCACCCCACCAACCATGCAGAGACCTTAACCACAATCAGTGCTGCCACACCTGCCCGCTGTGACGGCAGGGGAATCCCTTCGGCGTGACCTTTCTGACACCACGCCTGGATCAAGGGTTTGCTCGCGGCGAATCAGTGCCACTTCACCGGCCCGGGTGTCGATGCGCTTGTCCGGGCCCTCTATCCTGGAGTCCTTCGGTACCGGGGTCTGGGCGGGGCGGCCCCGACCCTGGTACCGGAGTCTTCTCCCCGGGTCGAGCTCGGCTCCCCGGCTCTCGAAAACTGTCGGCGGTGGACGGTAGCGTTCTTCGTGCCAGGGGCGGCTCCTGGACGTGCTTCCTTCTCCTTTCCAAGGCCTAGTAGCGCGTCCGCTCTCCGCCCCTGGCGCTGCTTTCCTTCGCCCACTGCCGGGAGGTTCGATGCCGGACGCGCTCGCCGCGGTGCTGCTGCGCCGCCGACGACTGGTCGACGGCGGCCGCCTCACCCCGCCGGTCCGGCGATCCGCCTGGCAGTGGCTGAAGCGTCCGCTGACCACGCAGGCCGGCCTGGGCGCACTGCAGGCCGACCTGATCCAGCGCGGCTTCCTGATGTCCGTCGCGCTCTACCGGTACGCCGCCGGCCTCAACCCGCTGGCCCTGACCGGCTTCGGACGGGACCTGCTCGCTCTGCTCGACCAGGAGTCCGGCGCGGACGCCCAGCACGTCCCGCTGTTCCGCGGCTTCCCGGAGAGCGTGCCCGGGAACACGGAGACCTTGTACGTCAACCGCGTCTTCGCCCGCCTCCTGCAGGAGCCGGAGCAGCCGTGCGTGCTCTGCGGCGAGGTCGGCAAGGTGCACCCTGTCTCACCGTGCGCGCATCTGGTCTGCCGATCGTGCTGGGACGGCTCCGATTTCAGCGCCTGCCCGCTGTGCCTGCGGCGGATCGACCCGGACGACCCGTTCCTCGAGCCGTCCTTCGACGATGTGTCGGCAGTTCCTGTCGATGGCGACCGGCTCCGCCTGCTCGCTCTGGCGCCGCTCGATGCCGCCCGGACGACGGCAGCCGAGCTGCTCGCGCGCCGATCGCCCTTGTCCGTGGTCGATCGCGCCGACCTCGCCGTACTCGTGCAGGACGCCGACCTCGGTTGGCTTCCGCCGATCATCCCGGTCCGCGAAACCCGCGCGGTCGTCGTCGCCCACCTCATGCAGCAACACCCATCGGTGATCGACCAGCTCGAGACCGCCACCGACGCCCTCCGCCTGCTCTACGTCCTGATGGACGCCGATCCCGGCCTGCGCACTCCACCGGTACGCCGCCGCTCGCTCCCGCGCGCCGTCCGCCGCGCGATCCTGTCCCGCCTCGACCGCGTGCCGCTGGAAGCGCTCGTCGAAGACCTCCACCGCCACGAACGCGCCTGGAAGCGTCTCGCCGAGAACCTGCATCCCTTTGAGTACGCGATTAGCTACCCGTCAGCCGCGACGGCGTTCGCGGTGATCCGCCGTACGACGCTCGACCCGGCAACGCCGGCCCATCGCGCCGTACTGTCCGAGGTCGCGCAGCACCCTTGGATCCGGCTGGAGCATCCTCCTGCCTCGGTCGCCGGGTCCGCCGGGTCCGCCGGGTCCGCCGGGTCCGCGGCGCCCGCCGGCGTGCGGCTTGCGACCAACACCTTTGCCAGCCGCGTCGAGGGAGCGTTCGCCGCCGGCCGACCTGTTGCTGCCTTGGACTTGTTACGCCAGCGTCCGGGCGAGCTCGTCCGTCGGCTCGTCCACCTCGCGCGCGTGCTGCCGCCCGACGCGCACGGCGTACTGGTGGAGGCTCTCGGCACCGCCGTCTCCGACGTCTCGCCCGTCGTCCTGACCGCCGCCCTCGGCCAGATCCGCACGCCGCCAGGCGATCTGCGCCTGTTCTTCCCCCGCGGCGGCACCACCAAGGTGTGGACCACCGTCGACGAACGCGACCCGCTGCCGGCCCCGCTCGCGCACGCCCTGGCCGGCCTGCTGGTCGCCGAACTGTTGCGCAGGGCAAGCGCTTTGCCGCGCCTGCGCCGCGCCTTCCTCGACGAGGACCTCAACCTGCTCGCCGCCCCGGGCAGCGAACGCGGCACCTCGTCGACGCTGCTGCGGATGACCCGGGGGAGTGCCCAGCCGATCCCGGTCGACGACGAGCTGCGGCTGTTCCTGCACTGGCAGGAGCCGTCGCATCAGCGCGTCGACCTCGACCTGTCCGTCGCGGTCTTCGACACCGAGTGGCGCTTCGTCGGCCTCTGCGACTACACCCGCCTGCGCTTCGACCAGGACGCGCTGGTCCACTCCGGCGACCTCACCTCCGCGCCCGGTCCACTCGGCGCGACCGAGTTCGTCGACCTCGACCTCACCGCCGTACGCCGAGTCGGCGGCCGATACCTGCTGCCCGTGGTCTTCAGCTACAACAACGTCTCCTTCGACCGCCTCCAACGCGGCTTCGCCGGCGTGATGCGCCGCCCGTCCGGCCTGTTCGACCCGACCGCCGTCGAGGACCGTTTCGACCTCACCGGCCCGGCGAAGATCCTGATGCCGTTCGGCGTCGACCTGCACACCAAGGAACTGCGCTGGTACGACGTCAACCTCAGCGCCGCCGGGTACGGCCACAGCATCGCCAAGTACGCCGGCCGGCTCGCCCTGATGTCAGCCGCCCTCGAAGAAGTCCACGGTTCCGGCGACCGCGTCTCCCTCTGGGAGATCGCCTGCTGGCACGCCGCCGCCCGCACCGACGAGGTAGTCGTCCGCTGCGCCGACGGCTCCGTCGTCGGCTACGTCCGCACCCCCGACGAGGACACCACCACCTTCGCCCACCGCCTCACCACCCGCCGCGAACCCGACCGCATCTGGGACACCGACGCCGCCCACCGCGCCGACTTCGTCGCCGTCACCACCGCCGACGACATCACCCCACCCCCAGGCGCTACGGTCTACGCCCTCCACCCGAGGCTGCTCGACCCCACCACCCACAACCTGATCGCAGCCCCGGCCCTGCTGTCCCCACTAACCCCCGACACCAGAGCTCGCCTCAGCACCCACTGAGCGCCTCACCTGTTCGGACCGGAGGGCGCGCTGCAGGACTCTCACCCACCGGCAGCACACCCGCCCCGGCCCCGCTCTAGCGTGCGACCACCGGCGTACGGACCCCGCCGAACGCCACGTGATAGCCGTACCGCTCGGCCGCCGCGGGCGCCACCACCACCCGGTACTGGCCGGTCGTCGCGAGCGACCCGAACCGGAAGGTCCGGCGAGCCCGTTGTTCATCACCGCAGCCCGCTGCCAGGCAACACCCGGCGTACTCCGGTACTGCAACACGATCCGCCGACCGGCCTGCGGCACCGGCCATGCACGGCACCACGCACTCGACGTAGCTCACGGTCCCTTCGATCCGACGGGCCCTGCCCATGTCGCGGCCGCCGTCGTCGCGTGGAGCCGCCGCCAGGTCACCCGGATCTGCTCGTGCGGAACGTCCCCCACTCACCCCGATGCGACGCATCCCGGGAAGGTTGCGGAGTTCACATTCCGGTGACGCGCCGCGGTGCGACGGCGACGGAGTTGCCGGACCGGAGTACAAAGGAAGAGTCGGCGAAGGGAGCCAACCATGACACACGACGTGGTGGTGCTCATCGAACGTGAGATGAGCGAGGGCGACGCCGCAAGGGTCGCCGCCCTGCATGCGAGACACGACGACGCAGTGAACTACCACCTGCTCGTCTCCAGCCATCCGACCGAGGGACTGGCCGGGCCGATGGCTCTGCTCGGGTCCAGTTTCGCCGACGTCGCCGGTCTGTCGGCATCACCGCCGACGAACCGGACCACCACCCTCACCGGCCCGGCGACCGGCAGCACGTCCGCGCCGGCAGCGACCGCGCTCGCTGACCCCCGCGACGACCTCGCCTCGGTGATCGAGCACAGTTCGCGCCGCCTGCGCGGCCGCAACCCCGGCACGGTCAACGTCTCGATCACCCACGGCGAGATTCTGCTCGCCCTGCGCACCCTGGTGAACAGCACCAAGAGCCAGGAAGTGGTCGTCGTCGCCTGGCCCGAGACGGCCGCCCGCTTCGTCTGCTCCGACTGGCCCACCCGAGCCCGCAAGGAGCTCAAGGTCCCCAGAGTCCGCGTAGTGGAACACGACACCTGACCGACCCCGGCTGTACGCCGTACGGCCGGAAGGTCCTTGACACCTGCAAACGCGCGGACGAACCTAGTGAACCGGTTTGCCCGAGGGCGTGGCTCCGGGTCTGTCGCTCGTCGGGCGGCAGACTAGGGGCCCACACCCTCCGACCAGTTCAGGAGTTCTTGCGTGAAGTCCTACTTCAGCCCCGTGGTCGCGCTGCTCGGATCGGCCGCGTTGCTGGCCGTCGCGGCCTGCTCGGCCGGTTCCGGCTCGTCGTCGGGGTCGGGCTCGCCCGGCGCGAACGACTCGCTCGCGATCGGGCTGGTCGCCGAGCCGGCCAGTCTGGACTTCACCACGACCGACGGCGCCGCGATCCCGCAGGCGCTGCTCGGCAACGTCTACAACGGACTGGTCAAGCAGGACGAGACCGGCAAGATCGTGCCGGACCTGGCCAAGTCCTGGAAGGTCTCGGCCGACCGGAAGACGTACGACTTCACGCTGGTCGACAACGCGAAGTTCACCAACGGGCAGGCGTTCACCGCCGACGACGCGGTGTTCAGCATCGACCGGGTGAAGACGGCCTGGACGACCTCGCTGAAGTCCGCGATGGACGTGGTCCAGACCGCGAAGGCGGTCTCGCCGACCGAGCTGCAGGTCACGCTGGCCAAGCCGAGCAACGACTGGCTGTTCCGGATGACGACGCGGATCGGCGCGATGTTCTCCAAGACCGGCGTCGACAAGCTGGCCACCGAGCCGGTCGGCACCGGCCCGTACAAGTTCGGCTCGTGGAAGCGCGGCGACTCGATCGTGCTGCAGCGCAACGACGCCTACTGGGGGACCAAGCCGCACTTCGGCCAGGTCACGCTGAAGTACTTCAAGGACCCGACCGCGCTGAACAACGCGCTGCTCACCGGCACGATCAACGTGATCGGCACGGTCCAGGCGCCGGAGGCGCTGAGCCAGTTCACCAGCAACGACAAGTACCAGGTCATCGAGGGCACCACGAACGGCGAGGTCCTGCTGTCGTTCAACAACTCCCGCGCGCCGCTGTCGGACATCCGCGTCCGCCAGGCCGTCCGCGCCGCGATCGACCACAAGGCGCTGCTCGACACCTGCTGGGCCGGCCGCGGCAAGCTGATCGGCAGCATGGTGCCGCCGACCGACCCCTGGTACGAAGACCTGACCAGCGTCGCGCCGTACGACCTGACCAAGGCGAAGTCGTTGCTGCAGGCAGCGGGGGCCACCGGCAAGACACTTCGGTTGCGCCTGCCAACGTTGCCGTACGCAACCTCCTGCGGCCAGGTGGTGAAGAGCCAGCTGGAGCAGGCCGGGCTGAAGGTGCAGATCGACCAGCTCGAGTTCCCGGCCGCGTGGCTGACCGCCGTACTGAAGAACGCCGACTACGACATGTCGATCATCGCGCACGTCGAGCCGCGCGACCTCGGCGCCGTGTTCAACGCCAAGTACTACACCCGGTACGACGACCCGACGCTGCAGCAGGAACTGGCCGCGGCCGACGCCGGTGACGAGGCGACGCAGGTCAGCGAGATGAAGAAGGCGGCCCGGCGGCTGTCCGAGCAGGCGGCCGCGGACTGGCTGTTCCTGATCCCGAACCTGATGGTCGCCGACAAGGACGTGAAGGGCCTGCCGCAGAACGCGATCACCGAGTCGCTCGACCTGTCCACGCTGTCGCGATGATCCCTGAACCGGCGTCGTTGCCGCGGTGGGTGGCGCGGTGATCCTGCGTCTGGTCGAGCGGACCGCGGTGCTGCTGGTCAGCCTCGCGGTCAGCTCGGTGCTGGTGTTCGCGTTCCTGGCCGTGCTGCCCGGCGATCCCGCGCGGGTCGCGCTCGGCGTCAACGCCTCCGACGAGGCGGTCGCGGAACTGCGTAACCAGTTCGGGCTCGACCGGCCGCTGCCGACCCAGTACGTCGACTGGCTGACCGGCCTGCTGCACGGCGACTTCGGTACGTCGTACATCTCGAAGGCGGAGATCGGCCCGCAGATCACCGACCGGTTCCAGGTCACGTTGTGGCTGGTCGTGGTCGGGATGGTGATCGCGTTGCTGGTCGCCGCGCCGGCCGGGACGGTGATGGCCGCGCGGCACCGCAAGCTTTCCGGGCTCGCGCTCTCCGCGGTGTCCCAGGTCGGCGTCGCGGTCCCGGCGTTCCTGGCCGGGATCCTGCTGATCATGCTGTTCGCGGTGAAGCTCGGCTGGCTGCCCGCGAACGGCTGGACGCCGCCGGCCGAGGACCCGGCGATGTTCCTGCGCCAGTTGGTGCTGCCGGCGCTGTCCCTGGGGCTGGTGCAGGGTGCGGTGCTGACGCGGTACGTGCGGTCGGCCGTGCTCGACGTACTGCGCGAGGACTACCTGCGGACCGCGCGGGCCAAGGGGCTGCGGCCCTTTCGCGCGTTGTGGCGACACGGTCTGCGCAACGCCGCCGTACCGGTGGTGACCGTGCTCGGGTTACAACTTGCGACCCTGCTGATCGGGGCGGTCGTGGTCGAGCGTGTCTTCGTCATCCCGGGGCTCGGCAGCCTGCTGCTGGACGGAGTGTCGAATCGCGATCTGCTCGTCGTCCAGGCCGTGGTGATGGTGCTCGTGGTCGCCGTACTGGTCGTCAACTTCCTCGTCGACCTGCTGTACGTCGCGCTGGATCCGCGCCTGCGGGTGAGCCGATGACCGCCCCGCTCGGTCCGGTCGGCCGCGCAGTCGGCGGGCGCCGCCGCTGGAACCCGAGCCTGCTCGTCGGCGGCTTCATCGTGCTGCTGATCGTCCTGCTGGCGCTGGTGTCCTTCGTCTGGACGCCGTACGACGCGACGCTCGTCGACCCGGCCGGGCGACTCGCGTCGCCGTCGTGGTCGCACTGGCTGGGGACCGACAAGTTCGGGCGCGACATCTTCAGTCAGATCATGGTCGGCTCGCGGACAACACTCTTCGTCGGGCTGGTCGCCGTCGGGGTTGCGGCGCTGATCGGCGTACCGCTCGGCATCCTCGCGGCGATGACACGACGCTGGTCGAGCGAGCTGATCATGCGGGCGAACGATCTCCTGCTGGCGTTTCCGGCGTTGCTGCTGGCCATCATGTTCGGCGCGGTCTTCGGCGCGAGCACGCTGACCGCGATGGTTGCCATCGGCATCGCCACGATCCCGAGCTTCGCCCGGGTCATCCGCAGCGGTGGTCTGCAGGTCATGCGCACCGAGTACGTCCTCGCCGCGCGGGCCGCCGGTCGCCGGCCGTTTCCGATCGCCGTCCGGCACGTGCTGCCGAACGTCGTCAGCCTGATCACCGTCCAGGCCTCGGTCTCCTTCGCCATCGCCGTACTGGCCGAGGCCGCGCTGTCCTTCCTCGGCTACGGCACGCCGCCCCCAACGCCGTCCTGGGGCCGCATGCTGCAGGAGTCGCAGGAGTTCCTGTTCAGCGCACCCCGCCTGGCCGTGTTCCCCGGCCTCGCGATCGCCATCGCCGTACTGGGCTTCAACCTGCTGGGCGACGGCCTGAGAGACCACTTCGACCCCAAACTGGAGGACCGCCGATGACCTCGCAAGCCGCGGAGGTCACCGCCGAAACAACAGATGACGCGGTACTGACCGTGCATGGACTCACTGTCTCCGTCCGCGACCTCGAGCTGGTCAGCGACGTCGACCTGTCGGTCGGTCCGGGGGAGCGGGTCGGCCTGATCGGCGAGTCCGGCTCCGGCAAGTCGCTGACCGCGCTGAGTCTGCTCGGGCTCCTCCCCGAGGACGTCACCGCTACTGGATCCGTCCGGCTGACCGGCGTCGACCACGACCTGATCGGCGCCGGCGAACGCCGCCTGTCACGCATCCGCGGCAACCACCTGGCGATGGTCTTCCAGGAACCGATGACCGCGCTCAACCCCACCATGCGCATCGCCGACCAGGTCGCCGAAACGATGCTCATCCACCACACCCGCTCCGGCCGCCGTACCGCCCGAGCCGCCGCCATCGACCTCCTCGAACGCGTCGAGCTGACCGGCGTGGCCCGCGCCTACCCCCACCAACTCTCCGGTGGCCAAAGGCAACGAGTAGTCCTCACCATTGCCCTCGCCAACGATCCCACCCTGCTCATCTGCGACGAGCCCACCACCGCCCTCGACGTCACCGTCCAAGCGATGGTCCTCGACCTCATCCTCCGCGGCGTCACCGCCCGCGACGCGGCCCTGCTCTTCATCACCCACGACCTGGCCGTCGTCGCGACGATCTGCCAACGCGTCCTCGTCATGTACGGCGGCCGAGTGGTCGAGTCCGGTCCCGTCCACCAGGTCTTCACCGCCCCCCGCCACCGCTACACCGAAGGCCTCCTGGCAGCCTCCGACCTGGAATCCGCCGACTCCGGCCCGGTCACCTCCTCAGAACCTGCCCGCCGCCTCCCCACCATCCAAGGCACCGTCCCCGCCGCCGGCCACTTCCCCGACGGCTGCGTCTTCCGCACCCGCTGCCCCCACGCCACCGACCTCTGCACCCAACGCCCACCCTGGACCGGCACCCCCACCACCGGCTACGCCTGCCACCACCCAGCCGGAGCCACCAATGCCTGAGCTGACCCGGCTGCCCCGCCCGTCCGACGCGACGGCCCGCCCAGAGCCCCTCATCAGGGTCAAAGACGTCACCCGCGACTACCCCCGCCCCCGCACCTCTCTCTTGAAACGCGCCGAGGTAGTCCACGCCCTCAAAGGCGTCAGCCTCGACGTCCAGCCCGGCGAGCGCTTCGGCATCGTCGGCGAGTCCGGCTGCGGCAAGTCCACCCTGCTCCGCATCATCGCCGCCCTCGACCGCCCGACGACCGGCAAAGTGGTTGTCGACGGCAAGGAAATCACCAACCTCCCCGAACGCCGCCTACGCTTCCTCCGCGAGAACCTCCAGCTCGTCTTCCAAGACCCGATGAGCTCCCTCGACCCCCGCATGCGCGTCCGCGACATCATCGCCGAACCGCTCGTCGTCCAAGGCCACCCCGCCTCCGGCGCCCGCGTGAAAGAACTCCTCGACGCCGTCGGCCTCTCGGCCGACGCGGGCGACCGCTTCCCGCACCAGTTCTCCGGCGGCCAGCGCCAGCGCATCTCCATCGCCCGCGCCCTGGCACCCAACCCCAAGATCCTCGTCGCCGACGAACCGGTCAGCGCCCTCGACGTCTCCGTCCGCGCCCAGGTCCTCAACCTGATCTCCGACCTCGTCGACGAGCTCAACCTCACGCTCGTGTTCGTCTCCCACGACCTGTCCGTCGTCAAGCACGTCTGCGACCGCGTCGCCGTCATGCACGCCGGCGAGATCGTCGAGACCGGCACCACCGGCGAGGTGTACGCCGCCCCCCGCCACCCGTACACCCGCCGCCTGGTCGCCGCCATCCCCACCCTTCCCAAGGCCCTCGCCGGCGCAACTCCCCAAGACCTCATCCCGAAGGGAGCCCGCCCATGACCGCCACTCCACCCGACCCCATCCCGTCGACGACACCCGGCCCGGCGGCAATGCCCGACTCCATCCCAGCGGCGTCCCCCGGCCCCACCCCAGCGGCGACACCCGGCCCCGGCGCGACGGCACCCACCCTCGAGTTCCCCTCCGGCCTCCCCATCGGCGAGTCCTGGCTCGAAGCCCCCACCACCGCTCCCGTCCACTTTCCGTACGACGGCTCCGTCGTCGCCCAAGCCCCCGTCGGCGACACCGACCTCGCCCACCAGGCCCTCGAGAACGCGCTCTCCGTCCGTTCCCAAGTCGGCCACCTGCCGTCGTACACCCGCAGGTCAGCTCTCCAGGGAGCGCTCTCCGCCGTCTCCGCCAAGCGCGAGCAGTTCATCGATCTCCTCATCCTCGAAACCGGCAAGCCCCGCGTCGACTGCGAGGTCGAACTCGACCGCACCCTGCTCACCCTCCAGACCGCCGCCGAGGAAGTCGCCCGCCTGCACGGCGAAACCGTCCCCCTGGACCTCCTGCCGAGCGGTGAGAACCTGATCGGCTTCTGGGTCCGCAGACCGATCGGCGTGGTCGTCGGCATCACCGGCTTCAACTATCCCCTCCTGCTCGCCGCGCACAAGATCGCTCCTGCGCTCGCCGCCGGCTGCCCGGTCATCGTCAAACCCGCGCCGCAGACCCCGCTCGCCACGCTCTGGCTCGTCCACCTGTTCCGCGAAGCGCTCGCGACCGCCGGCGCCCCGAAGTCCGCCGTACAGCTCATCACCGGGGGAGTGGACGTCGGCTCCGCGCTCACCACCGATCGCCGCATCGGCGCCGTCTCGTTCACCGGTTCGGCCGCCGTCGGCCACCAGATCGCGCGCGACGCAGCGCCGACCAAGGTCCTCCTCGAACTCGGCTCCAACTCCGCCCTCGTCGTCGCCGAGGACGCCGACCTGGCCGCGGCCGCCGACGCCGTCGTCCGCGGCGGTTACTACGCCTCCGGCCAGGCCTGCATCAGCGTTCAGCGCGTCATCGTCGTCGAGTCCGTCCGCGCCGCGTTCCTCGCCGAACTCACCCCGCGCCTCGACGCGGTCAAGGTCGGAGATCCCCGAGAGAGCGCGACCCGCGTCTCCGCGCTGATCGACGAACGCTCGACCACCCGCGTGAACCGCTGGATCGACGAGGCCGTCACCGCCGGTGCCACCCTCGCTCACCAAACCCAAGTCGCCCAAGGCAACAGCAGTCCGTCCACCGGACAGGCCGCCCAAGGCAACAGCAACCCGTCCGCCGGACAAGCCGCCCAAGGCAACAGCCGCGGCCTGGTCGCCGAACAAGTTGCCTCGACGCCGGATCCAGTTGCCGGCGGCGAGCACCAGCCGCGCCCGATCATCGGTCCCACCGTTCTCCTCGACCTCCCGCACGGCCAGCAGGCCTGGGACGAGGAGATCTTCGGCCCGGTCATCGCGGTCCGCTCGGTTCCCGACGTAGAGAGCGCGTTCCAGGTCGTGAACGACACCCGGTACGGCCTGCACGCCGCGGTCTTCACGTCGTCCCTGGCCACCGCGTTCGCCGCGATCGACCAGCTCGACGTCGGGGGAGTGGTCGTCAACGAGGTCCCCGGCTTCCGCAGCGACGTCATGCCGTACGGCGGGGTGAAGGACTCCGGCACCGGCCGCGAAGGCCCCCGCTTCGCCATCGAAGAGCTCACCACCACCCGGATGGCGATCATCCGCCCCAACCCCTGACCTCGTCCGGCCGGCCCAAAGTCGACCGAGCAAGCCCTGCTGTCGTCCCGGCCCTCCGATACGAGAAACCCACCCGACCAAACCCTCCGATCCGAAAGCCCCGCCCCCGAACATCCGACGATCCTCCGGGAGGTCCCCGTGCCGCACGACTACGCGAACCTGTTCCGCCTCGACGGCCGGCACGCCCTGGTCGTCGGTGCCGGCAGCGGAATCGGCCGTGAGGCCGCGCTCGCCCTGGCCGCCCACGGAGCCCGCGTCACCTGCGCCGACCGCGACCTCCCAGCCGCCGAGCAAACCGCTGCGCTAGGCAACGCAGACCGCGATACCTCCGATGCCCAAGGCAACCCGACCCGCGGCACCTCCGATGCCCAAGGCAACGCCGCGCTCACGCCGTACGAACTGAACGTCCTCGACCCCGAGGCGATCACCACCGCCGCCCAAACTCTCGACCCCGTCGACATCCTCGTCTTCACCGCCGCGACGAACGTCCGCAAACGCATCCTCGACTACACCGGCGAGGAGTTCGACCGCGTCGTCGCCCTCAACCTGCGCGCGTCCTTCGACCTGATCCGCGCCTTCGGCAAACAGATGGCCGACCGCGGCCGCGGCAGCATCATCGGCTTCAGCTCCATCCGCGCCACCACCGTCGAACCAGGCCAATCGGTGTACGCGGCAACCAAAGCCGGCCTCGTCCAGCTCCTCCGCACCGCCGCCGCCGAGCTCGGCCCGAACGGCGTCCGCGTCAACGCCATCGCCCCCGGCGTCGTCGAAACCCCGCTCACCGCACAGATCAAGGCCAATCAGCCCTGGTACGACGCGTACGCCGCCAAGAGCGCCCTCAACCGCTGGGCCACCCCCGACGAACTCGCCGGCGCCGTCGTCTACCTCGCCTCCGACGCCGCCAGCTTCGTCACCGGTTCGGTCCTCCACGTCGACGCCGGCTGGACCGCCATCGACGGCCGCTTCACCCCACCCACCTAGCCTGGGATCCGCCGCCCACCGAGCGCCGGATTCACCACCTACTGAGCCCCGAACCCCACCCGCCGCCTCGCGTCCCACACACCGAGCCCTGACCCCACCGACCTAGCCCGCTTGCTCGAAGACTCCGCTTTCCTTCCCTCCGGCCGCCGCGACCTCAGCCCCCAGCAACCTCACCGGCCGCATAGGCACCCACCCCGACCACCGCTTCGCAGTACTGGAGACAGCAGATGAGCCTCGCCGATCTGACCGCCGTCGAACTGGTCGCGAAGTACCGCGCCGGCGACCTCTCGCCCGTGCAGGTGATCGACGACGTCCTCACCCGCGTCGAGGCCCTCGAACCCCGCCTCCAAGCGACCTACGCGCTGAACCCCGACGCAGCCCGCCAAACAGCCCGCGAAGCAGAAGCCCGCTACCAACGGCAGGAACCCACCGGCCCCCTCGACGGCGTACCGGTCACCATCAAAGAAAACATCGCCACCCAAGGCACCCCAGTACCGCAAGGCACTGCGGCCACCGACCTGGTCCCCGCCACAGAAGACCACCCAGCAGCAGCCCGCCTCCGCCAAGCCGGTGCCGTGATCTTCAGCAAGACGACCATGTCCGAGTACGGCATGCTCTCGTCCGGCGTATCAACCTTCCACCACCTGGCCCGCAACCCCTGGGACCTCACCAAAACCCCCGGCGGCTCCAGCGCCGGCGCCGCCGCGGCAGCCGCGGCCGGCTACGGCCCGATCCACCTAGGCACCGACATCGGCGGCTCAATCCGGCTCCCGGCCGGTTGGTGCGGAGTCATCGGCCTCAAACCCACCCACGGCCGAGTCGCCGTCGGAAATCCCTACCCAGGCAGGGCCATCGGTCCGATCACCCGTACGGCGTCCGACGCGGCCCTCACCCTCCAAGTCATCTCCGGCCCCGACCGCCGCGACCAGACCTCGCTGCCACCCTTCACCGACGACCCGCGCCCACTCGCCCTGCAAGGCACCCAAGTCGCCCTACTCCTGGACGCAGGCCTAGGCCTCCCGGTAGACCCCGACATCACCGCCGCCGTCACCAAAGCCGCCCAAACCCTCGAGGCCGCCGGCGCCGTCATCACCGAGATCCCACCGATCATCACCCGCGCGATGCTCGACGGCCTCGACCACTTCTGGCGAGTCCGCTCCGCCGCCGACCTCGCCGCCCTCCCCGAGAACCGCCGCGCCAAGGTCCTCCCCGCCATCCGCGAGTGGACCAGCACGGCAGACGCGCTCACCCCGTTCGACGTCTTCCACGGCCACACCCAGATGCAGAACATGTCCACCGCCGTCGACCACGCGTTCGCGGCGTACGACTTCATCCTGTCGCCCACAGCCCCCATCCCAGCCTTCGCCGCGGACCAGGCCTACCCCACCAACAACCCCCTCCAGCCCTTCGAACACATCGCCTTCACGGTCCCGTACAACATGTCCACCCACCCCGCGGTCACCGTCAACTGCGGCCACACCGAAGCGGGCCTCCCCATCGGCCTCCAGATCGCGGCTCCCCGCTTCCAAGACCTCCGCACCCTCGCCCTGGCGGCGTACCTGGAGCGCGTCCTCCCGACCAACCCCTGGCCGACTCTCTGAGGACGTCGACGCCCACCACTGATCAACCTCCGGGCGGCCGCGCAACTCAGCGCTTTTCACGCTGACCGCGGCGCGGGCCGGGGGAGATGATCAGTGGTGGCCGTCGCAGGTCAGCTGTCGAGGACTTGCTGCAAGGACGCCCGTGTCATCGGCCGCTGCAAGAGATCCGCGACCTCGCGTTCGGCGAAGCGTGCGCGGTCCGGATCGGACGGGTCGATCGCCTCGCAGATCGTGTTGTACGTCCAGTTGAGCCAGCCCGTGACCGCGACCGCGAACGACGAGAGGTCGAGCTCCGGCCACCGACCGGCGGACTGAACGTACCCCTCCCGGAACGCGGCGATCGCCGGACGGTTGAGCGCCGGTCGCAGCCCCCAGTGCCCGAGCGCGGACCCCAGTTCCTGCTCAATCGTCAGCGATCCCGCGAAATCCCACTCGGTGATCACCAGTTCGTCGCCGTGCCCGATCCGGACGTGCTCCGGGATGAGCACGCAGTTGCAGAGAATGAAGTCGCCGTCGAGATCAGCCTCGATCCCGCGCAGCTCGGACAGCACAGGCAACGTGCGTGCCAGCTGATCGGCCAACGGCTTGCCCGCGGCGCGGGCCCGAGCGAGCAGCTCCTGCCACTGGGCGTCATCGCGGCGCGCGGTCAGGTACGGGTTGACGGGCGTCGTACTCGGCATCGCCAACGAGTGCAGGATCCCGTACGCCGTACCGATGCCTCGGGCAACCGCCGTCGGCGTCGGGCTGACCGGCGACGGGCCGACCTCGATCCACTCGTGCACCCGCCAGCTCTGCTCCCGCACGCGCTCGATCAGCCGCCCGTCGGGGCTGCGAACCGGAGTCGGCGCCGCGGCACCGGCGGCGACCGCGGCGTCGCGCAGCCGGGTACCGAGTTCGGCCTGTTCGTTGGTGATCCACGGGTAGACGGTGACCGCGAGCCAGCGCCCACGCTCGGTCGTGATCGACCAGCAGCGCCCCATCGGCGTGAACGCGACGGGGGAGGGCGGCGCGGTGACCTGCCCGAGTCCGAAGGTCGACGCCAGTTCCTCGGCGAGCCCGTCCGGCGCTGCCGGTACGGCGGCGGCCCGGCGTTCGGCCTCGGACTTCAGCTCGGCCCAGTCCCGTACGCCGTACTCGGCCGCCAAGGCCTGCTGGGCCTCGGTCAGCGACGTACCGGGACGGGACTCACGCAGTGCCGCCAGGAGATCCTTGGCTTCCTTGCGCAGGAATCCGAGACTCGGCTTGTCCGGCAGGTATCGCATCGCGCATCCTCTCGCGCCCGGACTCGCACGGGCGGGAAAAGAGAGCGCGGCGAACTCGGCTCGATCGGGGTGGCTTCCAGCCTGCCGGCGAGTCTCGACGCGGCCCCGGCCGCGCTGCCGGCAACGCTAGCCGACCGGCGCGACCGCGGTCAACGAACTCAGTACTCGCCGTACACCGAGACCGTCGTGCCGATCTTGGTCTCCTTGAAGATCTCGCGGATCTGCGGGCGCATCACCCGGACGCAGCGGTGCGAGGCCGGGTAGGTCTTGATCAGCGTGTTCGACCGCGAACCGTGCAGCGCGATCCCGGGGCGGTCCTTCAGGAAGTAGATCGAGTCGTACATGTACGCGTCGTCGTACAGGCTGCTCTCGTGCGCGCCGGCCCACTTGCGCCAGACCTTGCCGGTGCGGTTCGGGGTGTCGTAGCCGGGCGCGCCGGTCGAGACCCAGACGATCCGGCGGTAGGTGTTGTCGACGACCTGGTACAGGACCTGGCAGGTCTTGTTGACGTAGATGCCCGCGGGCTTCGTCGGCGCCGGGCGGTTCTTTGCCAGCAGCACCGATCGCACGTCGGCGGTGGTCAGGCGCTCGCGGCTGATCGGGAGGCCGTTCGTCTCGCGCCACGCGCAGAGCGCCTGCTTGGTCCGCGCGGTGACCTCGCCGTCGACGTCGCCAACGGGATATCCCCAAGCGGCCAGGCGCTTCTCGACCTCGAGCGGGTAGTTGACCTTCGCCGGGGTGACCGGGGTCGTGGGCTTGCCGGTCGGCGTGGCCGTGGGATCTGCGGTCGGCGTCGCGGAGGGCGTGGTGGTCGGCGTCGAGGCCGGAGTGGACGGCGTCACGGAAGGAGTCGAGGGCGTCGTGCTCGGCGTCGCGACCGGACTCGACGGCGTACCGGACGACGCGCTCGTCGTCGTACCGGCCGAAGGAGACTTCGCCGGCTCGTCCGCCGCGACGTCGGTACACCCGCTCAGCACGACGCCCAGCACCAGCAACCCCGCCACGACTCCACGTCGACGCGCCACGAGAATCCCCTCTCCTCAGGACTTTCAGCGTCGCAGACGGGGCCGTTCCGGGGCGGAAGCCTCGCCGTACTGCGTTCGCTCGCCGAACGCTAGTCGTCCGACAGGTCCTCGGAGGGCGGCGTTCCCACTCCCGTCACCGAACCGTTGTGATCGGTGACGTACAGCCCGGTGGACAGGTCGAGCAGCGCGAGTCGGTTGCCGAAGGCGTCTTCCACGACAGCACACCGCCCGACCGGTACGTCGAACGCCGGCGTCACCACGACGTCGAAGGACGCGACGGCGGCATCGACGTCGTCGACCAGCCAGGTCGGTGCGTACGGCAACCCGGTCGTCAGCACGATCTCGGTGTCGCTGTCCGGCATCCCCAGCCCCGCTTGGCCGATCGCGTCGTTGCGCCAGAGCAGGGGATGGCCGAGCCGGTCGCGGTAGTACGCGAGCCCGCGCTCGAGATCCGGCACCGGGACCGTCACCGCGTCGATCTTCCGCAGTACCGGCCCGGTCATGGTCTACAGCCCGAGGTCCCGCAGGAACTCCGGCTTGTACGCCTGCATCACCACGTACCGCGGGTCCGGGACCTCCATGTCGGCGTTCTTCGCCGCGTCCTCGGCCGGACTGTGCTCGCCCTCGGGCGCACTCGGGTCGGTCCATTCCTGCGCGGCCGCGTTCCACTTGGTCACGGTGTACTCCGCGCTCAGGTCGTCCCCGGCGACGAGCTCCTTCACCGTGCTCTCCGCCTCACGGGCGTCCTCGAGGGTGTGCGTGTAGAGCAGCATCCGGTTCCCGTCGCGGGTCACCGTCACCTGCCGCCCGAGCCGCTTCCGCGCGTCGTCGTCCAGATCGAGCGCCCGCAACCGCTCCCAGAACGTCAGCCCGTGCTCATCGCTCCCGAGCTCGACCTCAACCCGAAACTCCTCATCCGCCATGCCGCACACCCTACCCAGCCCCTCGACCAACCTGATCGTGAGGAGGCCGCCGTGCAACTCGTGCCCGACGAACTGCTCCACCAGATCGTCACCCGCACTCTGGAACACGGAGGAGCCACCGTCGACCTCGCCACCGGCTCCTTCACCTGCGAGGGCGACTTCTGGTACTTCCCGCGGTACCCGTCTCGAACGCGGCGAAGCTCCGTGAAGCCCGGCGGGTCAAGCGAGGTCGACGGCAGGAAGATCGTCACCATCTACAACCCCGCGCTCGACCGGATCGAGTACGTCTGGGCGGGGATCAGGTTCTGAGCGCTCGTACGCCGTACCAGCGACTGTTGAACATCGAACCGCCGACGGGACAATCCATTCTCATCCATCGACTACAGTTCTGAGTCATGGAGCTTCGCCACCTGGAACACTTCATCGCCGTCGCCGAGCAGAAGCACTTCACCCGCGCCGCCGAGGCGATGTCGATCTCCCAGTCGGGCCTGTCCGCCTCCATCCGCGCCCTCGAGCGCGAGCTCCACGCCTCGCTCTTCGTCCGCAACACCCGCAGCGTCGAGCTCACCGAAGCCGGCCGGGCCCTCCTCTGCGAAGGCCGCCGAACCCTCGCCGCCGCCGAAGCCGCGCGCGACGCCGTCGCCGCCGTCCAAGGACTGGTCCGCGGTCACCTCACGGTCGGCCTGGAGCAGTGCCTCGGCGTGGTCGACGTACCGGCTCTCCTCGCGAAGTTCCGCTCCGCCTACCCCGGCGTCGAGATCGAGGTCCGCCAGGCCGGCTCCACCCCCATGCTCGACGAGCTGGCCTCCGGCCGCCTGGACGTAGCCTTCGTCGCGACCTCCGGCCACCCCGTCGACGGCCTCGACCTCCGCCCCCTCTCCACCGAGTCCATGGTCCTCGTCTGCGCCCCCGACCACCGCCTCGCGGGCGCCACCGAGGTCTCCCTCCAGGACCTCGCCGGCGAGTCCTTCGTCGACTTCGACCGCACCTGGGGCGCCAGAGCCATCTCCGACCACGCCTTCGCCGCCGCCAACGTGGCCCACCCCGTCACCATCGAGGTCAACGACGTCCACACCCTCCTGGCCCTCGTCGCCCACGACCTCGGCGTAGCCCTCGTCCCCGAACGCATCGCCGCCAAACGAGGCGACCACAAAACCGTCCCGTTGGTGCCGGGCGCAGCCTCGGCTTGGCAAGTCTCAGTAGCCGTCCCCACCAGCCCCGCCGCGAGCCTCACCGCGGACGCGCTGATCGGGATGCTCCCGACGACGCGCACGTAGCCCAGCTAGGAGGCTCGGGAAGGGTGCCAGGCCGGAAGCAACTCCTCCGATCTCGGGAACAACCGCTGGTCCTCGACCATCAGCACTGCGTCGGCATCCCCGTCGAACGGCGGGTTGTCGTAGTCGAACTCAGCTGCCAGCTCACCACTCCGAGCTAGCGTGAGAACCGCGTTGTACCAGGTTCCACGGTCGGGCTCGTACATTGATTGACGCAGATCGGCTGCGGCGTCGTCACCTTCGTCGTCCAGCTCGCAGTGCCGGTTCAGGCTCCCGTCGACCAGCGTTGCAGTGGTCGTCGTGCTCGTCATTCCGCCCGCGGCCGATATGTGTAGCTCCACCAGCTGCCAACCCTCCGGAGCCGTACGCGCCAACGCCTTGCCGACCTCGGTGAGCAGTTCCTGCGCCTCGTCGTTCATCTACTTCGCTCCTCGATGCGGGCTGTTGTCAATGGTTCTACGAACGATCCCGTCGGCGTGTTCGTAACGGACCCTGATCTTATGGGGGCGGACGGCATCGTCGTCGTAGCTGAAACGGACTGATACATCGATGGCCTCACCTCGATCGATCAAGCGCCGCCAATGATTCTCGATCACCTTGTACTGACTCAGGTTCACCTTGCTGCCCTTCATCGGTACCAGGTTCATTGTCCCGATCGGGCCGCCGAAGATCCGCGCGAAGATATGCCCGGCATGGTCGCCCGTCAGCTTGCCGGCGAGCCTGCGTTGGGCTGCGGTGTCGCGCGGATGCTGAAGGTCGATCCGATCAAGAACCGCGTGTGCACTGATCACCCGCCCGTCGTGATCCGTGCGATAGAGAAACTTCTCATCGACGAGGATCGAGCTGTTCGGTGGAGGTGCGTCGAGAGTCGGACGGTGATCGCGGTTGGTTGTCGACAGCTTCAGTACGTCGTCGGACTTCACACCATCAGAACCGGGTCCATCAATGTGCGGCTCGATTTCCGGACGGCCGATGTCGAGCTTGACGGTCTTCTGATCAGCGTTGTCACCAGGGCGAGGGCGCCCGGCAGTTGGATTGCGGTCCGCAGGCAGCGGGTCGCGAACCGGCAACGAGCCTTCTGACAGGATCAGCTGTTCGGCCCAGGCGCGCGCACGTTGCGGAGCGATCGACGCCAGGTGAGCGGCCTCCTCGCAGCTTCTCGCCGCCTGATCGAGCTGTAGCGCAGCTGTATGAGCGCTTGGCTGTGCCGACATCGATCCGATCAGGGCCGCATTCTCACGACACCGCTGCGCTGTGCGCTGCAAGTAGGCAACAACTCGAGGTACTTCATCCAGAACCTCGAGCAGGGCCTGGCCAACCCGTTGCAGTTCGGACGGCACGATCGGCCGGGACTAGATTTGGTCCGCGTAACTGCGACATCCGGCCGCGGCGATCTGCAGTGCCTCGACAGCCTGGTCGATGGACCGTCCGGCCGCTTCCAAGACCTGGACGATTTCACGGTCGGCCCCTGTCGCCGATCCCGCGATCAAACCGTGGACGTGGTGGCTCGTCTGGCCGAACTTCTGCCGGAATCCACCCAGGCTGCCAGCACCTTGCTGAGCTTCGGTCATGAGTTGGTAGAGCTGCTGCTTGAGGCGCTGTATGTCCGACATGTCGGTCCCTTTGCGGTGTGGCGGTCAGTGGTACCAGCTCACCGCACGGAGCCCGGACAACACAGGTCGTCACATGGGCATCGCTGGGACATTGTCGGTCTGCCAGAATGTCCCTAAGACGTCCCTTTGTCCAAGGAGCTGCGCTGTGGTGAACGACCGGCTTCGGTCAGCGATGAGCAGTCGGCAGTTCACGGTGGAGGTCTTCGCTGCCGAATTGGGAGTCGATCCCAAAACGGTCCAGCGCTGGCTGACCCACGGCCGTCGCCCGCACCGTGCGACGGCCTACCGAGCGGCGACCTTGCTCGACGTACCCGCCAACTGGCTCTGGCCCGAGCTCGAGGCCAGACGTGGTGGGGCCGAGCCGGGCGAGGTGGTTGCCTTTTACCCACATCGTTCGGAGACGCCGAAAAACTTGTGGCTGGACCTCCTGAAGTCGGCAGACAAGGAACTCTGGCTGCTGGCCTACGCCAGCCTGTTCCTGCCGGAGCAGAATCCCGAAGTGATCGCGCTGATCAAGCACAAGGCCGCCAATGGAGTCGACGTCCGCATCGTTCTCGGCGACCCGGACAGCCCCGAAGCGGAGCTCCGTGGTCGCGAGGAGCAGCTGTACGACGCCATCCCCGCGCGGATCAAGATGGCCCTGGCTTACTACCGACCGCTGACCGATGTGGCTGGGGTCAAGTTTCATCTGCATCGCACCACGCTGTACAACTCGATCTTTCGGTTCGACGATCAGATGCTGGTCAACCAGCACATCTACGGGGCTTATGGCTACATTGCCCCGATCCTGCACCTTCGTCGAGTGGACAGCGCGGACCTGTTCGAGACGTATACAACGAGTTTCGAGCGGGTTTGGGCGGAGTCCTACCCCTGGAGAACCCCGGACTCGAAGGTCACGACCGACCGGCCAGCTTCCTGACCGCTGCAATCACGGCTTCGGTGTCTCGCAGGTCGTCGAAGACCGCATCTGCGCCTTCGGTTCGCAGCACGTCGGCAGAGTCGATGCCAGTGGCAACACCGATGGCCTGAGCACCGCCGTTCTTCGCCGCGCGAATATCTCGCGTGGTGTCCCCGATCAGCACTGTCGACTTCAGCTCGAATTCGACGCCGTACTTCTCGCCCGCCCGACGCTGTGCGTAACCGACCAGCTTTGGCCTGTCGATGTCATCAGATCCAAAGCCACCGATCTCGAAATCGATGAACTGATCCAATCCGAGGGCTGCCAGCTTTGCACGACCATTCGGCGCGATGTTCCCGGTGAGAACCGACTGGTGAATCGAGTTGTCAAGCAGGACAGCAGACAGGGCCTCACGAGCGCCCGGCAGGACTGAGCCGCGTCGCCGCAGGTCGTCGTACTTCTCCTTCATCGCGGTCACGAGCGCCTCTGTGATCACCTGCCGGGCGAAGCCATCGGGATTCTCGCCGTTGGCGCGCAGAAGGTTGCCGACAATCTCGAAGTCGGTGCGGCCATCCGTCTGGATCGACGCCGCGGGCGCGCGGCCGGTCAAGTGCTCGAAGGCGCGCGCGTAGATCTCTTTACTGACACCCGCGTTTTCGATCAGGGTGTGATCCACGTCCCACAGCAGCAGAATCTGTCCGTTGCCCATGCGGGGGAGTATCTCAGAGGTCAGGGAACGTTCCGCCCACCTGGCGGTAAACGCCGGTGGGCGGAACGAGCGCCAGCACTCCTACCAGGCATAGTCCTCAGGCGAGGTCTTGTAGCCCGGGAAGATCTCGTCGAGGCGGGCCAGGGCCTTCTCGTCGAGCTTCAGGTCGACCGCCCGTACGGCGGACTCGAGCTGCTCCATCGTGCGCGGTCCGACGATCGGGCCGGTGACGGCCTTCTGGTGCAGGAGCCATGCGAGCGCCAGGTCGCCGGGCTGGGTGCCGAGCTCGTCGGCGAACGCCTCGTACGCCTCGATCTGCGGACGCAGCTTCTCGACGGTCTCCTTCGCGCGGCCCTCGAGCCGGCGTACGCCCTCGTTCTCCTTGCGGATCACGCCGCCGAGCAGTCCACCCTGCAGCGGCGACCACGGGATCACGCCGAGGCCGTAGTACTCGGCGGCCGGCAACACCTCCCGCTCGACGTCCCGCACGATCAGGTTGTAGATCGACTGCTCGCTCACCAACCCGGTGAAGTTGCGCTTCTCGGCGGCCGCCTGGGCCTGTGCGATGTGCCAGCCGGCGAAGTTCGACGACCCGGCGTACAGGATCTTGCCTTGCTGGATCGCTACCTCGATCGCCTGCCAGATCTCCTCCCACGGCGTGTCCCGATCCACGTGGTGGAACTGGTACAGGTCGATGTAGTCCGTCTGCAGCCGCTTCAGCGAAGCGTCCAGCGCCCGACGGATGTTGAGCGCCGACAACTTGCCCTCGTTGGGCCAGCCCTCGCCCATGTCCCCGTACACCTTGGTCGCCAGCACCGTCTTGTGCCGCTTCACCGGGTCCTTCGCGAACCACTCGCCGATGATCTCCTCGGTCCGGCCCGGGTAGATCGCCCGCCCGTACCCGTTCGCGGTGTCGAAGAAGTTGATCCCCTTCTCATGCGCCGCATCCATGATCGCGTGGGAGTCCTCCACGCTCGTGTGAGGCCCGAAGTTCATCGTCCCCAACACGATCCGACTGACCTTCAGTCCCGTTCGCCCAAGCTGAGTAAAGTCCATGGCTACCACCCTGCGCGCCCGGCGCTCAGACTTCCAACAGAAGAATCCGCACAGTGTGATCGGCTGAACTTCTGAGTGGGGGTTACGCGACCACAGACGCAGCTTGGAACATGTCGGTTGGCATGGGGTGATGAAGTTTCCACGTGATCGCGATCGGACGATCGCCAGTGTGGCTGGCATAGGTCGCCGGGCCGAGGAAGAGGTACGGCGAGGTGCCCAGTTCATCCTCGTTGCGAGTTCGCGCGAAGATCAAGATGTTGGACTTGCGTTCGCGGTGATGCAGATAGCGCTGGCCGGTCTCCGACTTCACCGAGGTCCTGCTCTGCGTCTCCCAATGGAACAGTTGAGGGCTGATCGCATAATCCTTGTACATCGTCGTCGGTGAGTAGTCGGCCTCAGACTTCGTCAAGGTCACCAGAAAGGCATCAGTGGCGATCTCCGGTGAGTTCAGCACGCCTTCGCGGAAGTTGCTTGGATAGCGTTGAAGGTTCGCATGATTGAGGGCAGCAAGGATTTCTTCCCGCTGGTATCGGGCGTGGACCCGCAGGCTCAGGCGCCTCAAGGGTCCGGACAGAGCCTGAGCGCGGTGACGGGCTTGGTCCATCGCGTAATCGATGACCTCGAGCAGTTCGTCGCGCAGTGCGTTCTCGTTCCGCAGAGCGTCGAAACCTTCCTGGTACGACGAGAAGCCGCCGCCGTTAGGCCATAGCGAGAAGAACAGCATGCGTGCGTAGTTCTGCTGTGAATCGTCGAGTTCGTCGTACGACGGTGCTCCGTCGACAATGAGCCTCCGATAGGCCAGCGTGCGCTCGGCGTCATCGACGTGAGCCAATGCGCGAACGCGTCTCAACAGCGCTGATTCCCGCTCACTACCTTCGCGCGTCGACAGGCCCGCATCTCGACGCAGGCCAGTCCAGGAGCGGCCGCTGCGTAGTACATCGCTGAGTTCGACCCCGGTCTCCGCCAAGAACGTCGGCAGATTTTGCTCCCCGTGGTCCCGAAGTTCGGTGACAAGGTCCTTCCAGCGGCTTCCGATCTGAGACCGAAGGTTGTCGAGAACGGCCTGCTGCGCGACCTCATCCAGAATGATCTGGCAACCAGATGGCAGGAAGGGGAATCCCTGCTGGAGCTGCTTCTCCAAACCCCTGCGGGTGTCTCCAGTCAGGGCTCGGAACCGTCGGTCGAAGCGGAACTCCTTGCGCTGATGTCCGACAAAGTCGAGGGCCGTTAGAACCGGCTTGCCACGTGCTTGCCGCAATCCACGGCCGAGCTGCTGAAGGAAGATCGTCGGACTCTCCGTAGGCCGGAGGAAGAGCACCGTGTCGACCTCAGGCAGATCCAGGCCCTCATTGAAAAGGTCGGCCGCAAAGAGCGCGTTGACCCGCAAGGCCTTGAGATCCTTAAGCGCTTGCTCACGCTCTGCAATGGAGGTTTGGCCAGAGACCGCCTTGGCTGGGATGCCAGCCTCCGAGAACACCTGAGCCATGTACTCCGCGTGGGCTACCGATACGCAGAACCCCAGCGCACGCATGGCGCTCACGTTGGTGATCTTGTCGCGCACCTCGCGCAAGACGATGCTCGCCCGCCTGCTGTTGCCGGTGTAGAGGTCGTTGAGTTGCTGATCGTCGTACCGCCCGCGCTTCCAGTCCAGGCCAGCGAGGTCGGTGCCGTCAGCGATGCCAAAGTAGTGGAACGGGCAGAGTAGATCGTCGGAAAGCGCGTCCCAGAGGCGAAGCTCAACGGCCGTCCGGCCACCAAAATAGGTCTGTACGTCGAAGCCATCGGTGCGTTCCGGAGTCGCTGTCAGGCCGAGCAACTCACGCGGCTCGAGGTGTTCCAGCAGCGTTCGGTAGGTCCTCGCGGCAGCGTGATGGAACTCGTCGACGACCACGATGTCGAACGCGTCGCGGGGCATCGCTGAGACGTCGTCGATCGAGAGCGACTGGATCGAGGCAAACACGTGGCGCCAGCGCTCGGGACGAAGTCCGGAGTGGTACTCCTCGCCGAACGATGCGTCGCTCAAGACCTCCCGGTAGGTCCTGATCGACTGCTGAAGAATCTCGCGTCGATGAGCGATGAAAAGCAGTGAGGGTGCCGGCTCGCCCTGTGTCTCAGCTGCCTCTTTGAGGCGGCGGTAGTCCAGTGCGGCGATCACGGTCTTTCCTGTGCCCGTCGCTGCGACTACGAGATTGCGGTGTCGATCGTGGACGGAACGCTCGGTGTCGAGCGTCTCCAGCATTTCGGCCTGGTAGGCGCGCGGTCGCACCTCGAGGCCGGCGAGCGAAACCGTGCCCTGGCGAGCCGTCTTATCTTGGCGCGAATGGGCTAGAGCGTCGTCAAGCCGATCGCGATCTCGCTCGGGATCGTACGTCTCGAAGCTGGGGTCGTTCCAATAGGTGTCAAAGGTGGCGGCGAACTTGTTGAGCAGGCTCGGGGTGCCGATTCTGGAGAGCCGGACATTCCACTCGACGCCGTCGAGTAGTGCCGCTCGGGAGAGATTGGACGATCCGACGTACGCCGTATCGAACCCAGTCTCGCGCCGGAACAACCATGCCTTGGCGTGGAGCCGAGTGCGCAGGGCGTCGTACTGCACCTTGACCTCTGCGCCGAAATCTTGGACGAGTCGGTCAAGTGCTCGTCGATCGGTGGCACCCATATAGGTCGTGGTGATGACTCGCAACGGCGCGCCGCGAAGGCGCAAGCGCTGCAGTTCGGGCTCCAGTACCCGCAGACCGTGCCATTTCACGAAGGCGCAGAGCAAATCGACCTCATTGGAGGAGTCGATCTCCGCGCGCAGTTCAGTGCCCAAGGCAGGCTCGCCGTGAGCGTTAGTCAGCAGGGCCGCGTCCGAGAGTGGCGTACTGGGCCTGGTGAGCGCGACCGATTGCAAGCCAGGTCCAGCCGCTTCGCCCGCGGCAAGGAGCCGCTCAGGCTTCTTGTCCGGAACAACGTCCTCATGCGAGGCCAGTCGGGTGAGCAAGTCATTGACGATCGAGATGCGCTTTTCCTCATTGCGCGTGCCGTCAAGGACGCGAAAGATGACGTCTCGCAGATGCCGCGCCAGCACCTCCGGTTGATCGGCTTCGTCAACTTTTTCGAAGGTCGGGCTGAGCTCATCGGATTGTCGAAGTGCATCGAGCAATCCGTGCGTCACGAGCGCGTCATAGATCCCTGGTCTCATCCGGTCCACCGCCACGCGGAGAGCTTGCCAGACCTCTCCGACAAAGTGGGAGGGAGGTATCAACGGACGCCGCCCCGGATGATCCTGCGACGTCTGGTTTCTGACATGCCGGAATCCGACAGAGGTGAGGTCTCCTGGGGACGACCGCGGGCTGTTGCACTGGGGGAAGCCGGTGGGAGGAGGAGTCGTGGACAACCCCGGGGTGTCAGTACGGCGGCGGGTGCGGGTGTGGTTCGGCGAGCATGTGATCGCGGACTACTGCGCCGAGCCGTTGCTGGCGGAGCGGTATGCGAAGGCGATGGCGCGGCGGTTTGCGGGGCTTCGGGTGACGAACGAGGCGCTGAACGGGGAGGGACCGAGTTCGCGGCCGTTGCCTGATGAACGGCTTTGGGGGTTGGGGCCGCAGTAGCGGAAGCCTCATGACACCGGGCGTGCCGGCGTTGGGATCAGCCTGCGACCTTTGCCAGTAGGCGGCCGGCTCGGTTGGCCAGGGCGTCTACTGTTTCGGCGAGGCGGGCTACCGGCGGGGACAGCGTGAAGGCCAGTTGGCGGCTTGCGGCTTTGGCCTTGGTGTCGAAGGCGCCGTGGGAGCCGTGGTCGCCGGGGACGGGGTCGTAGAGGTTGTCGGGGCGGCCTTGGGTTTCTGGTTCGTCGACCTGCTGGCTGTTGAAGCCGGTCTTGCCGAGGAAGGCGTCGAGCAGGGGAGCGGCGAGGCGTTCGCCGACGATCGTGTAGACCGTGGGGAACCCGACCCAGAGCTGGCGGCGTCGGTGGTGGGCGGCGTGCCAGATCGCCTCCGCGGCGAGTTCTGGCTGGAAGATCGGCGGGACCGGCTGGGCCTTGCGGTCCAGCTTCGACCGCTGGATGCGGAACTGTGGCGTGTTCACCGCAGGCATCTGAACCTCGGTGATCCGGACCTTGCTTTCGTCGTGCAGCAGTTCACAGCGGATGGAGTCGGTGAAGCCCTGGATCGCGTGCTTCGCACCGCAGTACGCCGACTGCAGTGGGATCCCACGGAACGCGAGTGCCGAACCGATCTGAACGATGACGCCGCGGTCGCGGGGGACCATCCGGTGCAGCGCGGCCCGTGTTCCGTTCACGTAGCCGAGGTAGGTGACCTCCGTGACGCGGCGGAACTCGTCGGGCTCCAGTTCGAGGAACGGCCCGAACACGGTCGCCATCGCGTCGTTGATCCAGACGTCGATCGGGCCGAGCTCCTCCTCGATCCGTGCCGCCGCCTCGTCGACCGCCGTACTGTCGCTGACATCGGCCGGTACGGCGATCGCGCGGCCGCCGGCGAGCTCGACCTCCTTCGCGGCGGCGGTCAGCCCGTCGCTGCCGCGGGCGATCAGCCCGACGTCGTACCCGCGCTCGGCGAACAGCCGCGCGCTCGCTCGCCCGATTCCTGCACTCGCTCCTGTGACCACCACAACGCCCATACCGCGCCCTGTGCCCCTCGACGCGGCATCCGACACCCGGTCTTCGCGCCGTGCGCGATCAGCCCACGCGGCTGGCGCTCACCCCGGACGGTTCACGCCCGATCCAGCACCTCGCGGCTGATGAGGAGAGGTGGTACGGCGTCAGTTCGGTGAACGGAACTCGGAGTCGTCGGTGTCGCCCTCGAGGTCCCAGCCGAGCTCGGCGGCGACGTCTTCGAGCGGAATTGAGGGTCCGCCGGGGTTCTTGAGGCGGTGGCGCAGTACGGAGTAGCTGGAGTCGAAGCCCTCGTCATCGGTGCTGGTCTCGATGAGCGCACGCCAGACTTCGAAGGGGATGACCACACCTTCGGGTTGGCCTGCGTCTCCGAAGATCAACGGGTCGGTGGAGCCGGACCGGAACAGGCTGAGGAGTTGGGCGAGATTCTGCGATGCCGCGGCGGTGGACAGCACCCAGACCGTGCTTCCGTTGGGGAGCAGGTGCTGGGTTTCGTCGGAGTCCATGACCAGTCCATCCAAGTCGTCGAGCCGTCGGTCTCAGAATAGGAGTCCGCGCATCGACGCCGTCCTGGTTGTCCACAGGCCCGTACGACGACCGAAGGCCGGCCCAGGTGGGCCGGCCGGTCGGGGGGAGAGGATTCAGCGGAGGTTGGCGAAGAACTTGCGGAGGTCGGCCACCACCTCGGTGGGGCGCTCCAGCGACGCGAAATGGCCGCCGTCGGGGTAGTTGGTCCAGTGGACGATGTTGGTGTTGTCGCGGTCGGCCAGGGAGCGGATGGTCTTGAAGTCGTCGGCGAAGACGGCGACGCCGGTGGGGGCGTGGTTGAGGGCGGGCTCGGTGCCGGCGTGGGCTTCCTCGTAGTGGTAGCGGCCGGCGGCGGCCGAGGTGTTGGTGAACCAGTAGAGGGAGACCTCGGTGAGGATCTGGTCGCGGCTGACCAGGCTGGTGCCGTTGCCGAAGTTGTTGAAGAGCTCGTTCCAGGCCAGCTGGCCGACCGGCGAGTCGGAGATGCCGACGGCAACGGTCTGCGGGCGGGTGGAGTTGATCGCGTTGTAGCCGCCGACGGACTGGAACCACTGCATGTGCTCCAGCGCCGCGTAGTCCTCCGGGGTGAACTTCTCGAACTCGGTCGGGTCGCCGCTGGGGAACGAGAACAGCTGCAGGACGTGTAGGCCGAGGAAGCCGGGAGGGTTCAGCAGGCCGAGCTCGCGGGAGATCATCGCGCCGCCGTCGGAGCCGTGGGTGCCGTACGAGTCGTAGCCGAGGCGCCGCATCAGCTGGTCGAAGGTCTTGGCGACCCGGGCCATCGTCCAGCCGCGCTCGACCAGCGGGGTGCTGAAGCCGAAGCCGGGGATCGAGGGGACGACGACCGAGAACGCGTCCGACTCCGAACCGCCGTGCGCGACCGGGTCGGTGAGCGGGCCGATCATGTCGAGGAAGTCGACGAACGAGCCCGGGTAGGTGTGCAGGAGCAGTAGCGGGGTCGCGCCCTCGACGGCGGACGGGACGTGCAGGAAGTGAACGGTCTGGCCGTCGATCTCGGTCAGGTAGTGCGGGAACTGGTTCATCCGGGCCTCCTGGGCCCGCCAGTCGAAGCCGTTGCGCCAGTGGTCGACCATCTCGCGCAGGTAGTGGTTCGGGGTGCCGAGGTCCCAGTCGTCGCCGGGGGCGGGCTCGGGGAGGCGCGTGTTGGCGAGGCGGGCCTGCAGGTCGTCCAGGTCGGCCTGGTCGATCTTGACGGTGAAGGACTGGATGCTCTCGTTGTTGGTCATGGCTTCACTGTAGGAGCCGTATAGGCAAGTTGGATTCCTATTTGAGACTATTTACGTGTGCGTGAAACCTCCTCGAGATTGCTGTCCCTGTTGTCGCTCCTGCAGACCCGCCCGGCCTGGACCGGGGCGGAGCTGGCCGGCCGGCTCGACGTCAGTACGAGGACGATCCGGAACGACGTCGACCGGCTGCGCGAGCTCGGGTACCCGATCGACGCGACCCGCGGGCCGGCCGGGCACTACCAGCTCGGCGTCGGGGCGAAGATGCCGCCGCTGCTCCTCGACGACGAGGAGGCCGTCGCGGTCGCCGTCGGCCTGCGGACCGGTGCCGGCGTCAGCGGGATGGAGGAGAGCAGCGGGCGCGCGCTGGCGAAGCTCGAGCAGGTCCTGCCGCACCGGCTCCGCCGGCAGGTCAACGCGATCCACACGACGCTGAGCAAGGGACCGGACAACACCGGGTCGAACGTGCCGGATCCCGAGGTCGACCCGGCCGTCGTCGCGACGATCGCCGCCGCGATCCGGGACGAGCACTACCTGCGTTTCGAGTACGCCGTACCGGATGCCGAGCCCGGGTTCCCGATCCTGGTCGAGCCGTACCGGTTGATGAGCTGGCAGCGGTACTGGTACCTGGTCGCGCGCGACGAGAAAGGGGCCTGGCGCACCTATCGGGTCGACTGGATGGACTTGCGGATGGCAACCGGTCGGAAGTACCAGCCGCGACCGATGCCGAACGACGACTACACCGATTTCGTACTGCGCGACGTGGCAACGACCGGGTGGAAGGTGCACGCCAGGATCACCGTCTTCGCGTCGGCCGACGAGGTGCTGGCCCGGATCCACGCTGCCGTTGGGATCGTGGAGCCGGTCGACGACCACACGTGCGTTCTCGTGACCGGCGCCGAGTCGCTCGAGGTGGTTGCCGTGTACATCGGAATGCTCGGCATCGACTTCCAGGTGACAGCCCCGGAGGCGCTGGTCGAGCATGTGCGGATGATTGGGCAACGGTATCTGCGGGCCGTCACTCCGTAGCGCGGCCGAGGCCGGCGTCGCGGGCGCGGACGATGGCGGTGGGGCGGTCGGCGACGTGGAGCTTGGTGAAGATCGAGGAGACGTTGTTCGCGACGGTCTTCGCGGCCAGGGACAGGCGGGTGGCGATCGCGGAGTTGGACAGACCGGCCGCCAGTAGATCGAGGATCTCGCGCTCGCGGGTGGTCAGCTCGGGGAACGGCGCCTCGGTGGAGGGCGGGGCGGCGAACAGCGCGAGGACGCGGCGGGCGACGCCTGGACCGAAGATCGCTTCGCCGGATGCGACGGCGTGGATGGCGCGGGCGATCTCGTCCTGCTCGGCGCCCTTGACCAGGTAGCCGCGGGCGCCGGCGCGCATGGCAGTGAAGACCGATTCGTCGTCCTCGAACATGGTCAGGACCAGTACGGCGACGCGAGGCGCGGACCGGGCCAGTTCACGGGTCGCGGCGAAGCCGTCGAGGTCGGGCATCTGCAGATCGAGTACGGCGACGTCGGGGTGGTGGGTGAGCACCTCGCGGATCGCCTCACGGCCGGTTGCGGCGACGCCGACGACCTCGATGCCCGGCAGCGACGTGAGCAGGGCGGCGAGACCGGCCCGTACGACGGGATGGTCGTCGGCGAGGACGACGCGGATCGGCGACGGGTCGGTCATCGGTGGTCCGCGGGGAGGTGGTTCGAGGGACTCGCGTCGGAGGCCGGATCGGGGTGGCGGCGGGTCGGGGGAACACCGGCGGGAAGGCTGGTGGGGGCTCCGTCGGGGTGTTCCGGGGGACGTGGGGGCTGGTCGTGTTCGAGGTGGTCCGGGGTGCGCGGAGTCGGGGCGACACCGGCGAGGCCGAGCGGGAGGGATGCACTCACTCGGCCGCCGTACGGGGTGGGGCCTGCCTCGACCTGGCCGCCTAGTTCGGTGGCTCGGGCGTGCATCGTTTGCAGGCCGACGCCCCGCGTCCACGGGCCCGCGGGTGGGCCGTCGTCTTGGATCTCCAGCTCCAAGGCGGAGCCGCAGCGGACGGTGAGGTGGGCGGTGGTCGCGTGCGAGTGGCGTACGACGTTCGTGAGCGCTTCGGTGGCGATCCGGTACGCCGCGACCTCGAGCGCGGCGGGGAGTGGGGGGAGGCCGTCCGCGTCGACGTGGACGCGGATGGCTGCGCCGTCGGCTCGCCAGGAGAGCTGGTCGGCTCGTTGGCGGAGCGCTCCGGCCAGGCCGAGTTCGTCCAGGGCCGGCGGGCGGAGATCGTCGACCAGGCGGCGGATGTCGGCGATCGCGGTGCGCGTGTCCGTGCGGAGGTTGCGGAGGAGTTCCGAGGCTCGGGCCGGGTCGGCGGTGACGAGGTTCGCGGCCGCGTCGGCGGTGAAGGCCACGCCGGTGAGGGCCGGGCCGAGGCCGTCGTGCAGGTCGCGGCGGAGTCGGCGGCGTTCTTCCTCGCGGGCGGCGACGAGTTGCTCGCGGGAGGTCTGGAGCTCCTCGGACAGGCGGGTCGCGTGGACGGCGACGGCGAGCGGTACGGCGACCAGGGCAAGGACGTTGCGGTCGGCAACGGAGAGGCCGGACTCGCCGGGGCGGAGGCCGACGACCAGCGCGCCGACCGAGGTGCCGCCGTAGGAGAGGTCGACGGTCGCGACCGGTCCTGCCCAAGGGGCCGGTCCGGCCGAGGCAACCGGTCCGGCCGAGGCAGCGGGTCGGGTCGAGGCGGCGGGTGGGGGCGCGGCGACCGGTCCGGCCGAGGCGGTGGGCCCGGCAAAGGCGACGGGCCCGGAATCGGGCGACAACGTCGTGGTGCCGGTGGTGAGGGCGACGTACGGCAGACGGAGCGCCGAACCGATGGCGGCGGCCACGGTGTCGAGGCCGGCGGTGGGGTCGGTGGTGAGTTCGGCGGCGATCCGTGTGGCGACCCGCGCCGGGTCGCGGCGGTCGCCGTACATGGCGCGGTCGACCAGGCGTTGGAGGCGCGGCAGGACCGGCGCGATCAGGAGCGCTACGACGACGGTCAGCGCAGCCGACCGGCCGAACTGGGAAGCAACAAGGGTGTCGGTGAGCGCGACCAGTGCAACGTAAGTGCCGATGGCAACCAGTGAGAGCAGGCCCCAGGCCACTGCGCGAGAAACGACGAGGCGGATGTCGAGGAGCTGGTGCCGGACGATCGCGACCGCCACGGCGACCGGGACCAGTGGGATCGCGAACAGGACGAACACCGGCGTTCCGGCGACCAGCGACCACGGGATCATCAGCGAGAGTGCGATGACCGCTGCCAGGAGCAACCACAGGAGTTGCCGACGGCCCGTTTCGGTGGCGCGTCGATACCGGATCATCAGGCAGGTGATCGCCAGGAGGAAGGCGACCAGACCGCGGACCTCGGTGATGGTCCAGAGTGGCTGCAGGGCGTCGTACGACGGCAGCGCCAGACAGCCGGTCGGACCACCCTCGAACGGCGCTCCGCCGCCCGCGCCCATCTCCAGGGCGAACAGGGGTGACGTCAGCACGATCGCCCAGGCGACCGGTCGCCAGCGCGGCGAGAGCAGGTGCCCGTCGGGGAACAGCAGGAGGGCGAGCGGGAGGAACAGGCCGATCGACCACGGCCAGGCCCATTCGGCCGCCGTCATCACGCCGCGCTGCAGTCCGATCGGCGCCGAAATGTCGTGCAGCTGCCGCACCAACGGTGCGCCGGCCGCGGTGGTCGCGTGGCCGATCCCGTCGGCGAGGAACAGCCAGCCGATCGGGTTGGCCGGCCGGTGCCAGGCGATGACCGCTCCGCAGGTCGCGAACGCGAAGCCCATCAGCGCGTTGGTCACCACGAACGCGTCGAGCGCCTCCGCCCAGGACCAGCCCACGAGCACGGTGAGGACGACCGCGGCGATCACTTCCGCCACGGCGAAGGATCCCAGTCCCGCCGCGAGCCGACGGCGTCCCGGCCGCGTCGATCCAGCCGCCGACCGAAGCTCCGGCGGCGAGGATCCAACCGCCGACCGAGGCTCCGGCGGCGAGGATCCAACCGCCGACCGAGGCTCCGGCAGCGTTGATCCAGCCGCCGGTCGCCGGCGTACGAGCCACCCCGCCCTCGTCATGGCCTCAGTGTGCGCCCGGAGGGCTCCCGGCGTCCCGGGATCGCGCTCCCGGAGTTTCCGGGCGATCTCCCGGCCGGCGGTGATCGCGCTCTGCGGCGCGGGGAGCCTTCCGGCGCCAAGGTGGTGGCAACCGATGAAGGGGGAGAGCGAGATGAGTCGTACGTTTCGAGGAGGACTGGTGGTCCTCGGAGTGCTGTCGGTCGTGGACCTGGCCGGTCCGCTGGCCACCGACGGAGAGCACCCGCCGATGGAGATCGCGCTGATCGGGGCTGCTCTCGGCCTGCTGAGCCTGATCCTGGTGGTGCTGGCGTGGCGGGGCAAGCGGCGGGCGGTGGTGCCGTTGATCGCGCTGCGGGTGTTGTCGGCGGTAACGGCTCTGCCGGCGTTCTTCGTCGGCGACGTGCCGGCGATCGCGGTACTGCTGGCCGGGGTGCTCGTGGCGCTGACGGCGCTGGGGGTGGCGCTGGTCCTCGTACCGGCCCGCCAGTTGGCCGGTGCGCGATGACGGCGACGGTCGGCGCACGAACGCCGGAGAGTACGACGTCCGGGCGGTGGTCGAGCTGGGGGATCGCGCTGCTGTTGCCGGTCGGGCCGGCGGCGGTCGCCGTACTGCGGTACGTGCTGCCGTACGACACGGTGGACGACAGCTCGACGATGGTGCGCAAGGCGATCGCCGAGCCGGGCAGGGCGTCGCTGGTGCTGTGGTTGGGGTTCGTCGCGGTGCTGACGTTGGTGCCCGCGGTGTACGCGGTCGGCCGGATGACGCGGTCGCGGGCACCACAGCTGACGGCGGCGGCGATGCTGCTGCTGATTCCGGGGTACCTGGCGCTCGGGTGGCTGGCCGCCGGCGATCAGGTGCTGTGGCTGGGGCCGAAGGCGGGCCTGGCCGCGGATCAGGTGACCAGGCTGTACGACGCGGCGCATCCGACCACGGAGATCGCCGAAGTGGTCTTCGTGCTGGGGCACGTCGTCGGGACGATCCTGCTGGGGATCGCGCTGTGGCGGTCGCAGGTGGTGGCGCGCTGGGCGGCCGTGGCCGTGATCGTCTCGCAGCCGATCCACATCGTGGCGGCGGTCGTCGTACCGAACCACACGCTCGACCTGGTCGGGTGGGGTCTGCAGGCCGTCGGGTTCGCCGCGGTGGGGTGGGCGATCCTGCGACCTAGAGCCCGTTCTGTTTGAGGAACGCGACGGTCCGGGCCATTGAGGTGGGCCAGGCCGGGCCGAAGGCGTGTTCTTCGCCGGGATAGGTGTACATGGAGGCCTTGGCGCCAGCCTTCTTGAGGGCGGCCAAGGTCTTCGTGGACCAGGCGATCGGGCAGGTCGAGTCCGCGGTGCCGTGGTGGATGAGGACGGGGTCCTTGGCCTGGGCGAAGAAGTTGACGGGGGAGACGTTGCGCCAGAACGTGGGGTTGGCGGCGGGGGTGCCATGGGCGCGGGTGATGGCGGCGGCCGTGGCGGTGTCGGAGCGGGTCCAGCGGTTGAAGTTGTCGACGGTGTCGGAGCTGACGGGGGCGAAGACGACGGCGGCCTTGACCAGGCCGGGCTGGGCGACCAGGACGTTGTACGTGACGCCGCCGCCCATCGAGCGGCCGAGCATGCCGATGCGGGCGGGGTCGACGTACTCCGACGTGCGCAGGGCGAGGACCGCGTTGATGGCGTCCTCGGTGTAGCCGAGGCGGAGGTTGACCTCGGACGACGGATCCTTGGACGACTGCGCGTGGTTGCGGTAGTCAGTGTGCAGTACGACGTACCCGCGGCGCGCGAGGTAGTCCTGCTCGCGCATCAGACCGCGGCCGTTGGTGTAGATCGACAGGTCGATGTGGCCGTGGTTCAGGACCAGCGCGGGGTGCGGGCCGGGCGTCGACGGGACGTTGAGGATGCCGGAGATCGTCAGCGACCCGCTGGGGTAGGTGACGAAGTACCGCGTGTACGCCGGGTTGCGGGCCAGCACGCGGCCGATCCGCAGCGGGCCGCCGGTGAACTTCTTCGCCGCCAGCGCCTGCAACGACACCGGATCAGGCGCCGCCGAAGGAGCCGGCGTTGACGGCGGCACCGAAGACGGAGGGACGGATGACGGAGCAGGTGTGGAGCTGACCGCCGTACCGGGACTCGACGCAGGGGATGCCGCGTCGTCCGTCGTGCAGGCGACCGCGGCCGTCATCCCGAGCGCGGCGATCCCCGCCCACGTCATCCGCCGGTTCATGTCCCCAGTCTGGCGCCCGGGACCGAAACCCGTCCGAAAATCCCTGCAACGATCAGAGCGGCCGGCCCGGTCAGGGCCGGGCCGGCCGCTCGCACGAGGACCGCGCCCCGGTCCTCGATGGTTGTCCGGCGATCCGGGACCGGCCTGGGGCAGAGGCGGCCGGTCCCGGGTGCCCTACCGCCGGACGGTGAGCTGAGCCGTGAGGTGGCCCAGCGTCAGTGGGTAGGTCCCGGCCGCGGGACTACGGAAGGTGAACGCCACCCACGCGTCGCGACCGGTACGCAGCGATACCGTCCGGGTGGCAACCACAGCGCCGTTCAGCATGAGAGCGGCGGAGTAGCTTCCGTCGGCCTCGCCCACGTTCTTCAGGTACGCCGTGACGGTGACCCGCTGCCCGGCGCGCACGTGATGCGGGGTGACCGACAGGTCGCTCAGCGCCCACTGCGCCTCAGGCCCCGCGGCCAGGTCGTGCACGAACACGTCGGAGCGGTGGTTCGTGTCGTCGCCGACCAGGTTCGTCGAGGTGCTCTGGAAGGACACGTACCGCCCGTTCCCGCTGAGATGCGGCAGCTCGGACCGTCCGTCGCCCTGGACGCCGAGCGGCCCGCCCGACACCAGCGTCGTGGTCTTCGCGGCGAGGTCGCGGACGAAGATGTCCGGCTTGCCGTTGGTGTCGCCGGCCACCAGGTTCGTCGCGTCGCTGTAGAACGCGACCTTCGAACCGTCCGCGCTCGGCGACGCCGCGAAGGACCAGTCGTTGCCCTCGGCCCCTGTGTCGGCGGTGGTCGCCCGCTCGGCCACCCCGGTGCGCAGGTCGTACACGTAGATGTGGTTGGCCCACGACGGCGCGCTGCGGTTCTCGAAGACCACCTTGGTGCCGTCGGCGCTGATCAGCGGCGACGAGTACTCCCCGTCCAACCCCGGTACGGCGATCAGCCGCGTCGTCCCGGCCTGGCGGTCGCGGACGAACAGGTCGCGCTGGAACTCGACGTCGTCCCCGGCGAGGTTGCTCGCGTCGCTGACGAACGCGACGTACCGGGCGTCGGCGCTGATCGACTGCTCCCGCGAGCCGCCGTTGCCGCCGGTCCCGTCCGGCGCGACCGAGACGCGCTCGGTGACACCGGTCCGCAGGTCGCGGACGAACACGTCGGTCTGCTCGTTCGTGTCACCGGCGACCAGGTCGCTCGCGTCGCTGTTGAAGGTGACGACGTTGCCGTCGGCACTGAAGGACGGCGGGCCGGACAGCCCGTTGCCCGGAGCACCCGAAGGCGTGACCGAGAGCAGTCGGGTCGTCCCGGTGACCCGGTCGTGGACGAACGTGTCGGTCTGGCCGTTGGTGTCTCCGGCAACGAGGTTCGACGCGCCGCTGTTGAAGCCGACGTACCGGCCGTCGGTGCTGAGCGTCGGCGAGAGCGAGAAGCTGTTGCCCTGCTCACCGGTCGACGACACCGAGACCCGCTCGACGGCGCCGGTCCGGCGGTCGGTGACGAAGATGTCCAGGTCGTTGTTGGTGTCGTTCGCGACCAGGTTGGACGACGCGGTGGCGTACGCGACGACGCTGCCGTCCGCGTTCAGTTCCGGCCACCAGATGTCGGAGTTGCCCTGGGCGCCGTCCGCCGAGACCGACGGGCGTTCGGTCGGGAAGGGCTTCGGCAGTGCGAGGTCCAGCCGACCCTGAGTCCGTACGGCGACTGCCGCCGGCGTCGTCCGGGAGATCCCCGGCGCGTTCGCGACCACCTGGTAGCTGCCCTCGGGCACGTCGCGGATCGTGTAGCGCCCGTCCCGACCGGTCGTCGCGACCAGCTTGTCGGGCACGTCCTGGACCTCGACCGTCGCTCCGGGCACGGTGCTGCGGGTGGGGCTGTAGGTCACCTTGCCGGTGATCGTGCCCCAGCGGGTCCGGTCGAGCTCGATCCGTACGTCGGTCAGCCGGTCGGCCCGGACCTTCGCGGCCGCGGTCGTGCTCCGGTAACCGAAGCGCGACAGCGTGATCGTGTAGTTGCCCGGTGCAACCCGCAGCTCGAAGTTGCCCGCGGCATCCGTGGTCACCTTGCGGCCGTTCGGCAGCGCGACGGTCACGCCCGCCAGCACCTTGCCGGACCGGTCGTCCTTGACCACGCCGTGAATGCCGCTGCGCAGCCCGGCCTCGGTCACGGCGGCGAACGCGTCGATCCGGCCGAGGCCGACCCGGTCGTTCGGGATCGCGCCGTACCGGGTGTCGCTGACCGCCGTACCGGCGAGGATGCCGAGCGCCTCGTCGACCGTCAGGTCGGGACGGGCCTGCAGCATCAGGGCGACCGTGCCGGAGACGTGCGGAGTCGCCATCGACGTACCGCTCAGCTCGCCGTACGAACCGTTGGGCAGCGTCGAGTAGACGTCGACACCCGGCGCGGAGATGTCCGGTACGACGAACGACGCGGGCCACTCGCCGGGGGCGTCGATCCAGTCGGTGCGCTGGACGGTACCGCCGCACGACCAGTCCGGGACGTCGTCGTTCGCGTCGGTCGCGCCGACGCTGACCGACTCGTAGATGTTGCCGGGACTGGAGGAACCGCCGGGCAGGCACTCGTTGCCGATCGCGAACGCCGGGAAGACGCCGGCCCGGTAGATGTTGCGGACGGGCTCGATCATCTCGTCCTCGAAGCCCTCGGCGCCCAGCGACATGCTGACCACGTCGGCCGGCTCACCGGCCGGCTTGCCGTCGGCGTCGTACGGCGCGATCGCCCACTCCATGCCGGCGATCACCTGGGCCAGCGAGCCGGAGCCGTTCGGGATGACCAGGCCGGCCATCAGTTCGGCGCCGGGGGCGACGCCGATCTTGACGCCGGAGGAGTTGCCGCCGGCAATCGTTCCGGCGACGTGCGTGCCGTGGTAGCTGCTGTCGTGGGGCTGCGAGTGGATCGGCTCACCGCCGCTGCCGAACTCCAGCCAGCCGCCGGGGTGCTCGGGGTCGGACTGGTCGGTGCTGACCAGTTTGCCGGCCAGGTCGGGGTGGGTGATGTCGATCCCGGTGTCCAGGATCGCGACCCGGACGCCGTCCCCGGTCAGGCCGCGCTCGGTCTGGACCCGGTCGGCGCCGATCTTGGCCAGACCCCACGTCGAGTCGTCGGTCTGCGCCTTCGCCACCGGCTTGTCGTCGGGAGCGGTGAACTCGAAGTTCGGGATGATCCGGTCGACCAGCGCGTTGGTCGCCAACGTCTGGAGCGTCTGCGGGGTGGCGCGAACGAGCACCATGTTCTTCAGCCAGAACGTGCTCACCACCTCGTCGCCCAGAGCCCGGACGGTGTCGAGCACGGGCTGCTGGGTCCGGTCGGCCTGCGCCTGCAGTTGCGCCGGAACCTGGGCCGGGTCGGCAGGGGAGACCGGCGAGGCCAGCACGACAGCTGCTTCGACACGGCCGTCGACGGACCGGTGCTTGGCGCTGTCGAGCAGCGAGGGATCGATCTTGCCGCGGACCCGCTCGGCCTGGCCGCCGGCGGCCGGGGCAGTCATCGACGTCCCCAGGGGCAGGCCCGGCGAGGTGGCGCCGGCCAGGGTCGGTGAGATCAGCAGGGGGACGGCGAGCAGGGCCGACGCGGCGAGGCGGCGACGGGCTGGGAACGGCATGGGGGCTCCTCGGTGCCCGGCGCACGGCGACAGCGGGCCGCGGGAAGTCCGCGGTCCGTGCGGGTGCGACCGGACGGTCGGGCGATCACAGATCGGGCGGAACGGGTGGGACACGAGCTACGAAGTGGACGGTTCAGCGCGGTGGGTCGGACGGGACCGGGTCGGCACTGAACCGGTTCGAGAACATTGGCATCGGAACTATGCACTGACAAGCTGTTCCGGCGACGACTTCCGGTCAGGTGACGGGTTTACGACAGGGATGGGGCAGGCGTGCTGGAGACGATCGGGCTGGGGCCGGCCGACGAGGAGATCTACCACGCGTTGGTCCGGCGGTCCCGGGCGACGGTGCCCGAACTGGTGGCCGACACCGGGACGACGACCACCGCCGTACGCCGGTCGCTGACGCTGCTGGTCGACCTCGGCCTGGCCTCCCGGCCGCCGGGACGGCCGGCGCGGTACGTCGCCGGCTCGCCCGACAGCGCGCTGGAGTCGATCCTGCGCAGGCGGGAGGGCGAGCTGCACGAGGTCCGCGGGCACGTCCGGACGCTGATGGAGATGTACCGGGCCGGCTCGCGCTTCAACCACCCGGGCGAGCTGGTCGAGGTGATCTCCGGCCGCGACGAGGTGAACCACCGCTGGGTCGAGATGCAGCGCAACACGCGGACCGAGATGCGCGGGTTCGACCGTCCGCCGTACGCCGCTCCGCAGGCTCACACCGAGTCGAACCCGGTCGAGCTCGACCTGCTGCGCCGCGGCGTCAAGTACCGGGTGATCTACGACCGGTCGGTGCTCGAGCTGCCCGGGTGGCTGGCCGACGTGACGCGCGGGATGAAGCACGGCGAGCAGGCGCGGATCGCGCCGGACCTGCCGATGAAGCTGGGCATCTCCGACGACCGGCTGGCGATCATCCCGCTGCTGCGCACCGGGGACGACGCGGTCACCGCGTCGTACCTGATCCACCCCTCGCCGCTGCTCGACGCGCTGGTCGCGCTCTTCGACCTGGCCTGGGAGCGGAGCGTGCCGGTGCGGTTGAGCGCGCTCGAGGACGAGACGAGCGAAGAGACGCTGTCGGCGGAGGAGGTCAAGCTGCTCACGCTGCTGGCGTCCGGCGCGACCGACAAGGCCGCGAGCCGGGCTCTCGGGTGGAGCGAGCGCACGGTCCAGCGGCACGTGATGCGGTTGTCGCAACGCGTCGGCGCCCAGACGCGCTTCCAGCTGGCGATGGAAGCGACCCGTCGCGACTGGATCTAGCTGAGCCAGCTCAGGCTCGAGGCCGTGTCCACGGTCGGCTTGTACTCGGCCGCGACGACGCCCTGGTAGCCGGCCAGCTTCAACGCGTCCAAGGCCTCCACGATCGGCAGCGCCCCCGAGCCCGGCTCGCCCCGGCCGGGGGAGTCGGCCAGCTGGACGTGCGCGAGATCGGCGCCGACCGCGGAGGCGGTGGCGACCAGGTCCACACCGTTGCTCCCGAGGTGGAACGTGTCGAACAGCAGCGACAGGTTCGGCACGTCCTTCAGCGGCCCGTCCAGCAGCTCCAGCACATCGGTTGCCGTCAGCAACGGATACCGCCCGTTCAGTCCGGCGGTGAGCGGCTCGATCAGCACCGTCCCGCCGAACCCGGCGACGGCTGAGGCGGTCGATCGGATCGCCTCGACAGCGCAGGCCTGCTGCTCGGCGGCGGACCAGCGATCGTCGAGCTGCCCGTACAGCAGGTTGAACAGTCGGCACCCGGTCCGCTCCGCGATCTCGACCATCTGCGCGATGTTCGCCGCGAGCTCTTCCTGCCGGTCCGGGTGCGAGGCGACGCCGCGCTCGCCGCCGGGAATGTCGCCGCCGTAGAAGTTCAGCGCGCTGAGCGTGACGCCGGCCGACTTCAGCGCGGTCACCAGCAGGTCGACCTCGGCCGGTGACGCGGTCGGTCCGGGGAACGGCCACCACGACTCGACCAGGCGGAACCCGCGCCGCGCGGCCGCGGCGTACCGGTCCAGGTACGGCAGCTCGGTGAAGAGCATCGACACGTTGGCGCTGACCTCGAAGCCGCGGAAATCCATGCGAAAAGGCTAGCACCAGCTCTTGCCACTCATGCAATCTTGTCTAACAATCTTCCCGACAGCCCATCCCAGGAGGAGCCGCCGCATGCGCACCGATCCTGACCAAGCACCACTCAGCGCCACGAGGAGTCCGGACTGGCCGGAGCGGGCCACCCGCTGGGCGCAGATCACGCTGGCCGAGGACGACCCGCTGCACTTCGACGTCGACTTCTGGCTCGACCTGATGCGCGACAGCCGGTCGAACGCGACCTGCATCAGCGCCGGCGGCTACGTCGCCTACTACCCGACCCAGCTCGAGTACCACTACCGCAGCCAGTTCCTCGGCGACACCGATCCGTTCGGTGCGCTCGTCGACGGCGCGCGGGAGCTCGGCATGAGCGTGATGGCCCGGGTCGACCCGCACGCGATCCACGCCGACGCCGCCGCGGCGCACCCCGAGTGGCTGGCCCGCGACAGCGACGGCAACGCGCTCGAGCACTGGGCGCACCCGGACATCTGGCTGACGTGCGCCTTTACCGGCTACCACCGCGAGTTCATCACCGAGGTGGCGCGCGAGATCGTCCGCGAGTACGACGTCGACGCGATCTTCGCGAACCGCTGGGAGGGCTACTACGGCATCTCCTACAGCGAGGCGGCCCGCAAGTCGTTCCGCGACGAGACCGGGCTGGAGCTGCCGGCCGGTGAGTACCAGGAGAACTGGACGGAGTACGTCGGTTGGCGCCGCCGGCAACTCAGCACGCTGGTCGGCATCTGGGACCAGGCGGTCCGCGACCTCCGTCCGCACGCCCGCTTCATCCCCAACCTCGGCGCGCTGGCCGCCCGCGACCTGGATCGCGCGCTGGTCGAGAAGCACTACCCGATCTTCTTCATCGACAAGCAGGGCCGCTCCGGCATCGAGGCGCCCTGGGCGGCCGGCCGCAACGGCAAGCGCAACCGCGGCGTCTTCCCCGATCGCCCGGTCCGGCTGATCACGTCGGTCGGTCCCGAGCACCACCAGTACCGCTGGAAGGACTCGGTCGCGCCGGCCGAGGAGGTGAAGACCTGGATCGTCGACGGCTTCGCCCAAGGCGCGCTGCCGTGGTTCACCAAGTTCAACGCGAGCATCCCCGACCACCGCTGGGTCCCGCCGATCGTCGAGGCGTTCACCCTGCACGCCAAGGTCGAGCCGGTGCTCAAGGATCTCCGCATCACCGCCGAGGTCGCGCTGCTCGACCCGACCCGCGCCGGGCAACTCCGTACGCCGGACGGCCTCGGCCACGAGGACGGCTTCTACCAGGCGCTGGTCGAGGCCCGGGTGCCGTTCGAGTTCATCTCCGACCAGGAGCTGACGCCGGACAGGCTCGCGCCGTACAAGGTGATCGTGCTCGCGAACGCCGAGCAGCTCGGCGACGACCAGCTCACCCAGCTGGAGGCCTACGTCGCAGCCGGCGGCTCGCTCATCGCGGCGTACCAGACCTCCTTGTACGACGAGCAGGGCCGCGCTCGTGACGACTTCGGTCTCGCCGACGTGCTCGGTGTGCACCTCGAGACCCCAGCCCGTCCGGTGAAGAACAACTACATCGCGCTCACCGGCGAGCACCGGCTCAACCGGGGCTACGAGGGAACGACCCGGATCATCGGCGGCACCCACATCCTGGGGGTCGAGGCCGTTGGCGACGCGCAGGTCCCGTTCCGGTTCATCCCCGACTTCCCGGACCTGCCGATGGAGGAGGTCTACCCGCGCGAGGCCCCGGACAAGCCCGCGGTGGTCTGCCGCGAGCACGCCGGCGGTGGGCGGACCGTGTACTTCCCGTTCAACCTCGGCGCGATCTTCTGGGAGGCGCTGCAGAGCGACCACGGGCGGCTCGTCGCGAACGCGGTGTCGTGGGCCCTGGGCAAGGACCCCCAGGTCACCGTCGAGGGTGCTGGCCTGGTCGACGTCGCGGTCCACCGCGGCTCCGACGAGGTGGCCGTTGCCCTGGTCAACCTCACCAACCCGATGGCGATGCGCGGCCCGATCCGCGAAACGTTGCCGTTGCCTCCGCAGACCGTGTCGGTCGCCGTACCGGGCACCACGGTCAAGGCCCGGCTGCTGGTCGCGGAGGTCGACGTCGAGGCGACGGTCGAGAACGGCCGGGCGGTGGTGACGATCCCGACCGCGGGCCTGCTGGAGATCGTGCACCTGGACTGGAGGTCGTGATGCGGATCGGTTTCGTCGGGCTCGGCGTGATGGGGACGCCGATGGCGGCCAACCTCGCGAAGGCGGGACACGAGTTGTTCCTGTACCGGGGTCGTGAAGGCCTCGACGGAACGCACTGCACGTCCGCGGCGGAGGCGGCGGCCGAGGCCGAGGTGGTGATCCTGATGCTGCCGGACACCCCCGACGTCGAGAACGCGCTGTTCGGCCCGGAAGGGGTTGCCGAGGGCATCAAGCCCGGCACGCTGGTGATCGACATGAGCTCGATCTCGCCGACGGCGACCAAGGAGTTCGCCCAGCGGCTGAAGGGCTGCGACTACCTCGACGCTCCGGTCTCCGGCGGTGAGGTCGGCGCGCAGCAGGCGACGCTGACGATCCTGGTCGGGGGCGAGCCCGACGTCTTCGACCGGGCGAAGCCGCTGTTCGAGACGCTCGGCAAGAACATCACGCTGATCGGCGGGACCGGCGCCGGCCAGACCGCGAAGGTGGCCAACCAGATCGTCGTCGGGCTGACCATCGAGGCGGTCGCCGAGGCGTTGCTGTTCGCCGAGAAGGCCGGCGCCGACCCGGCCGTCGTCCGGGAAGCACTGATGGGCGGATTCGCCCAGTCGCGGATCCTCGAGCTGCACGGTGAGCGGATGGTCCAGCAGACCTTCGATCCCGGCTTCCGGATCCGGTTGCACCGCAAGGATCTGGCGCTGGCGATCCGGGCGGCGGCCGAGCTCGATCTCGCGCTGCCGAACACCGCCGCGACGCAGCAGTTGATGAACGCCGCGATCGCCGACGGCGACGGCGAGCTGGATCATTCGGCGCTCTACAGGACGCTGAGGCGGCATCCGTGAGCCGGCTCTGGTGGCAGGACCCGTTCCGGATGTTCCAGACCAACCTGCGCGAGATCGACGCCGGTCTGGACGTCGAGGAGGTGCTGGACCACCTGGTGGAGTTCGGCGCCGACACCTGGCTGCTGAGCGTCGGCGGCATCCTGTCGAACTACCCGACCGACCTCGACTTCCAGACCCGCAACCCGTACCTGTCCCAGCGTGCTTCGGGCGACCTCGTCGGCGACGCGGTCAAGGCGGCCGGGCGGCGCGGGATCCGCGTGATGGGCCGGATGGACTTCTCCAAGATCGACCACCGGCGGGCCGAGCAGCACCCGGACTGGTGCTTCGTCGACGCGGCCGGCGACCCGCAGGTCTACAACGGACTGACCAGCGTCTGCCCGAGCGGCGACTACTACCAGGTCAAGCTGTTCGACGTACTCGACGAGGTCCTCGACCGGTATCCCGTCGACGGCTTCTTCTGCAACTGGATGTCGTTCAACGAGGTCGACTACAGCCGGGTGTACCGCGGCGTCTGCCACTGCCTGGCCTGCATGAGCCGGTACGCCGAGTACGCGCCGGGCGAGAGCCTGCCCGAGGGCAAGGAGTCGCCCGGGTACGAGACCTGGCAGCGGTTCGCCCGGGAAATCCTCGCGGACCTGACCGGCCGGATCCGCGACCACCTCGCGCGCCGTCGTCCCGAGGCGCCGCTCGTGCTGGGCGATCGCGCCGACATCGTCTTCCACGAGGCGAACAACGCCGTCGGCCGGCCGCTGTGGCACCACCGGACCAGCGAGGCCGTGAGCTCCGCGAAGAGCTTCCGCCCGACGGTCCCGGTGCTGACGAACTCGGTCGCCTTCGTCGACATGCCGTACCGGTTGGCCGGCGAGGAGCCGCACCACTTCGCGCAGTACCTGGTGCAGGCCATCGCGCGCGGCGCCAACCCGTCGACGTACATCATGGGCACGCCGAAGGACAACCCGTACGAGTGCCTGACGGTGGCGGGGGAGTTGACGCGGTTCCACCGCGATCACCACGACGTCTACCGCGAGCTCGTGCCCGCCGCCCGGACGTTGCTGGTGCGGCCGGACCAGTTCAAGTCCGGCGCGACGCGGGAGTTCCAGGGGCTCTATCTCGCGTTGCTGCAACGCCACGTGCCGTTCGACGTCCTGCCGGAGGAGCGACTCGGCGACATCGAGCTCAGCCGGTACGACGTGGTGGTGCTGCCCGATCTCGGGCCGCTCGGTGACGCGGCGGCGCTCGACCGGTACTGCGCCTCCGGCGGTGCAGTGGTTGCTACGGGCAACAGTGGGGTCGTGGCCGACGAGATCCAGCTGGAATGCCTCCCGGCGCAGAGGCGCATGGCGAGTCACGACACGGAGGAAGCTGTCCGGTCGCTGCATCTGCGGACCGAGTACGGCGTCGTGCCGGTGGTCGGGGCGTTCGACCTGGTCGAGCCGTCGCCGCACGCCGAGATCGGGCAGAAAGCGCTGTCTCGGGCGCCGTACGGGCCGCCGGAGAAGTGCTACGGGCATCTCGAGCTGGAGCACCCGGGACGCCTGCGGGCGTCGTACGGGGAAGGTCGCGCGGTGATGCTGCCGTGGACGGTCGGGCGTGCGTACCGCGAGGTCGGGCTCAGCGCCTACCGCGAGCTGGTGGTCGACGAAGTGCTGTGGGCGGGTGGGCAGCAGGTCGAGACCGGGCTGCCGGAGCAGGTCGAGATCGTCGTGGGCCGGTCGGCGGCGGGGCGGCTGATCCATCTGCTGAACCGGTCGGGGGACGCCGATCAGAGGTTCGCCGAGCCGCTGACGATCGGGCCGAGCTGGATCCGGCTGCCCGACGCGGACCAGGTCGAGCTGCTGCGCGCCGGCGTCCGCCTGCCGGTCGTGGACGGACGGGTCGAGCTCCCCGCACTCGGGCTCTTCGAGGCCCTGGTCTTTTGACAAATTGTCAAACAAGTGTGCATGACCTCTTGACCGTCATGTGTCGGAAACAAACAATGAAGCCACCCTGAGGAAACGGGAGACCGTGATGACCGGACTGGATCGGCGAGGGTTTCTGAAGCTCGCCCTGGGGACGACGGCAGCGAGCGTGTCCGTGGCGGCCGTGGCCGGCTGCGGCGGCAGCGGCGGCGGCGCCGAGAGCGGCGGCAAGACGACGCTGCGCTACGCCTGGTGGGGCAACAACGTCCGCCAGCAGAACTACACCAAGGCGCTGCAGCAGTTCAGCTCCGCCAACAGCGACATCGGCATCGAGCCGGAGTTCGCCGAGTACAGCGCGTTCCAGGAGCGGATGACCACGCAGATCGCGGCCCGCGACGTGCCGGACATCTTCTGGATCGCCTCACCGCAGGTGATGACGTACGCCAAGAGCAAGCTGTACCGCAAGCTCGACGACGTCCCGACGCTGAACTGGGGCGACTACAGCAAGGAAGACCTGGAGGGCTTCAAGCTCAACGGCGAGCTGAACACGCTGCCGTTCGGGATCTTCGTTCCGGTGATCCGCTACAACGAGACCGTCGCCAAGGCCGACGGCGTCAAGCTGCCGGCTGACGGCGCGGGCTGGAACTGGGACGCGCTCTCCGAGCTGCTCATCACGTACAGCAAGAACAACCCCGGCAAGCGCAAAGGCACGCCGTACGCGCCGGACCACGACCTCACCTTCGAGGCCTGGCTGCGGCAGCGCGGCGAGCAGCTGTGGACCGAGGACGGCCAGGTCGGCTTCACCGCGGACGGTCTGGGCAGCTGGCTGGAATGGTGGGAGAAGCTCCGCAAGGCCGGGGCCGCGCTCTCGCTCAGCGAGCAGGAGGGCATGGGCCCGGACTGGGCGCAGGTCGGCAAGAAGGTCCTGGTGAACTTCGGCAACTCCAACCACATCATCGACGACGCCAAGATGTTCCCGCAGGAGAAGTTCCGGCTGCGCGCGATGCCGGCCGACGCCACGGCCGTGGCCGGGCACAAGTACCTGTACTTCCCGCGGATGGCGATCTACCAGCGCATCGACGACGACAAGCTCGAGGCCGCCGGCAAGGTGCTCGACTACAACGTCAACAACCCCGAGATGCTGAAGACGGTCCGGCTGACGATGGGCGCGCCGACCAACCCGAAGGTCGCCGAGCAGGCGGTCGCGTTCGCCAGCCCGGACGAGAAGGAGATGCTCGCGGTGGTCGCCACCGAGCGGGCCGCGCAGCGCAAGCCGCGGTACGAGGCGCCTCCGGGATCGAGCACCTGGCGGACCACGATGGCCCGGATCTGCGAGGAGATCGCGCTGGGCAAGCGCAGCGTCTCCGACGGCTCGGCGAAGCTGATCGAGGAGATCGCGGCCGGCATCAAGCGAGCGCAATGACCATGCTGACCGACCGCGAGCAGGCGGTCGAGCAACCACCGGAGCCGCAGCGCAAGCGGCCGGCCTTCCACCTCAACCGGCAGGGCCGGGCCGCGCACGTCTTCCTGATCCCGTGGCAGCTCGGGTTCCTGCTGATCACCGCGGTGCCGCTGTTCGCCTCGCTCTACCTGGCCTTCACCGACTACGACATCCTCAACCCACCGGAGTGGTCCGGGCTGGAGAACTTCCGCCGGATGGTGCACGACGACCAGTTCTGGGCGTCGGTCAAGGTCACGCTCGTGTACGTCGTGGTGTCGGTCCCGCTGCAGCTCGGCTTCGCGTTGCTGCTGGCCCTGATTCTCGATCGCGGGCTGAGCGGTCTGGCCTTCTACCGCAGCGCGTTCTACCTGCCGTCGTTGCTCGGGACCAGCGTCGCGGTCGCGATCCTGTGGCGGGAGATCTTCGGCGACGCCGGGCTGATCAACAAGGGCCTGGCGCTGATCGGGATCGACGGCGAGAGCTGGCTGCAGAACCCGAGGACCGCGCTGGCGACGCTGATCATCCTGAACGTGTGGACGTTCGGCTCGCCGATGGTGATCTTCCTGGCCGGGCTGCGGCAGATCCCCGACGAGCTCTACGAGGCGGCGAAGGTGGACGGCGCCGGCGTGTGGCGCCAGTTCACCCACGTCACCGTGCCGCTGCTGACACCGATCATCTTCTTCAACCTGATCCTGCAGACGATCGGCGCGTTCCAGACCTTCACCCAGGCGCACATCATCAGCGGCGGGACCGGAGGACCGGCGAACTCGACGCTGTTCTACACGCTGTACGTGTACCAGCAGGGATTCGTTGCCTTCGACATGGGCTACGCGTCGGCGCTGGCCTGGGTGCTGATGGCCGTGATCGGCCTGGTCACCGCGCTGCACTTCGTCGCGTCCAAGTACTGGGTCTTCTACGGAGACAACTGATGACCGCCACCACGATCTCGGCCCCACCGCTGCGACAGCGCCGGGTCAGGTCCGCCCTCAAGCACACCGGACTGCTGATCTTCGTCGCGCTCATGATCTACCCGCTGGTCTGGATGGTGGTCAGCGCGTTCAAGCCGGCCGACCAGATCCTGACCGATCCCGGGCTGATCCCGAAGGACCTGACGCTGGACAACTTCAAGGACGGCTGGCACGCGCTGAACCGGCCGTTCTCGGTGTTCTTCCTGAACTCGCTGCTGGTCACGATCGGCTCGATCGTCGGCAACCTGTTCAGCTGCTCGCTGACGGCGTACGCGCTGGCCCGGCTGCAGTTCCGGATGCGCAAGGTGTACTTCGCGATCACGCTGGCCTCGGTGATGCTGCCGTTCCACGTGCTCGTGATCCCGCAGTACATCTTCTTCTCCCAGTTCGACCTGGTGAACACCTACTGGCCGCTGCTGATCCCGAAGTTCCTGGCCACCGACGCGTTCTTCGTGTTCCTGATGGTGCAGTTCATCCGGACGCTGCCGCGCGAGCTCGACCGGGCCGCGTGGATCGACGGCGCCGGGCCGTTCCTGACCTTCTGGTACGTCGTGCTGCCGCTGATGCGGCCGGCCCTGGTGACCACGACGATCTTCACCTTCATCTGGACCTGGAACGACTTCTTCGTGCCGCTGATCTACCTGACCCGGACGCAGGTGTTCACGGTGCCGGTGGCGCTGAACTCGATGGTCGACTCCGAGACGCAGAGCGGCGTGGGCATGCTGTTCGCGATGTCGCTGCTCTCGTTGCTGCCGATCCTGGTCTTCTTCGCCTTCGCCCAGAAGTACCTGATCCGTGGCATCGCGACGACGGGACTCAAATGATCGTTGTCGTAGGCAAACAGCGCGACGACCTGATGGAGGTTGCCGCGGGCACCGAGCTCGTGTTCGTCGACAGCTGGGACGGCGTCCCGCTGGAGTCGGTCGAAGCGGTGATCGGGCGGATTCCGCCCGACCTGCTGGTGAAGGCGCCGAACCTGCGCTGGGTGCACAGCCCGGCGGCGGGCGTCGACGCGGAGCTGTCGCCGGAGATGCTGGCCTCGGACGTCGTCCTGACGTCGTCGGTCGGCAACGGCGCGATCCCGCTCGCGGAGCACTCGATGCTGCTCATGCTGATGCTCAACCGGGAGGTGCCGCGCTGGGTGAAAGCACAGGCCGAGCACCGCTGGGAGCGCTTCACCCATGGGGAACTGGCCGGCCTGACGCTCGGGATCTACGGACTTGGTCATTCGGGCCTCGACCTCGCCCGGAAGGCCGAGGCGTTCCACATGCGCGTGATCGGCGTCCGGCGACGCGTCGGCGAACCTTCGCCGTACGTCGAGCAGGTGTCCTTCGAGCAGCTGCTGCAGGAGTCGGACTTCATCGTGGTGACGGCACCCCGGACACCGGAGACGGCGGGTCGGTTCGGCGCCGCCGAGTTCGCGCGGATGAAGGCGTCGGCGTACTTCGTCTGCATCTCGCGCGGCGGGATCGCGGACGACGACGCGCTGCTGGCCGCCTTGCGCACCGGGCAGATCGCGGGCGCCGGGCTGGACGCGCACGGGATCGAGCCGCTGCCGCCGGAGAGCGCGTTCTGGGATCTCCCGAACGTCATCGTCACGCCGCACAACGGCGCGACCAGTACGGGAACCGCCCGGCGTGGCGAGGAGATCGTGCGGGAGAACCTGCGACGCTTCCTGTCAGGGCAGGAACTGGTGAACGTGGTCGACAAGCTCGCGGGCTACTAGGGGTTGGATGGCCAGTACACTTGCCTGACCATTCGACCGGAAGGGGGTGCCCGGTGGGTACCGAATCGAGTCTGGAGCTCGGGCCGTCCTCGCTGACCGAGGCGCTCTACGAGTCGGTGCGCAAGCGCATCGTGAACGGCGACATCCCGCAGGGGGAGAAGCTCACCGAGGTCCGCCTGGCCGGTGAGTACAACGTGGCCCGGCCGACCGCGAAGGCCGTGCTCGAACGGCTGACCGCGCTCGGGCTGCTGCGGCGTACGGCGCACAAGACCGCGGTCGTCCCGACGCTGGACGAGGCCGAGATCCGCGATCTGTTCTTCAGCCGGGTGACGATCGAGAAGGCCGCGGTCTCCACGCTGGCCGTCGGCGGCGAGGTCCCGCCGGCCGCGGCGAAGGCGCAGGTCGCGATCGAGTACGCCGCCCGCGACCAGCTGTTCGAGAACCAGGTCGAGGCCGACATCGCCTTCCACAGCGCGCTGGTCGCCGGGGTCGGCAGCCGGCGGCTGGCCCGGATGCACGAGCTGATCATCGGCGAGGTGCACCTGACGATGGGCCAGTACCAGGCCCACCGGACCGCCAAGCCGTCCACGGTCGCCGCCGAGCACGCGGCGATCCTGCAGGCGATCGAGTCCGCAGACCCGACCGCCGCAGCGGACCACATGGCGTACCACTTGGAGCAGGCCCAGGGCCGCCTGCTCAGTTCGCTGCAGAAGTCCTGACGTCGTGCCGCAGCAGCACGGTCTTGCCGTCGAACACCCGGGACTCGGTCAGCGGTAGTTCGGTCCGGGCCGCGCCCGGCCGGTGCACGGGCTTGCCGCCGCCGAGCACCACCGGGTGCACGACCACGTGGTACTCGTCCAGCAGACCGAATTCGGCCAGCGACTGCGCGACGCTCGCGCTCCCGGTGATCAGGATGTCCTTGCCCGGCTGCTGCTTGATCGCGCGCAGCTCCTCGGGCGAGCGGATCACGCCGGTACCCCAGCCGAGGTCGTCGTCGAGCGTCGTGGACAGCACCAGCTTCGGCGTCTTCAGCCAGACCGGCGCGAACTCCTGCACGTGCTGCTCCTCCGGTTGAAGGTCCAGCGCGTGCGGCCAGTACGACGACATCATGGTCCAGACCGTCCGCCCGTACAGGAACAGGTCCGACCGCTCGGCCAGTCCCATCGAGTACGCGCCGAGCTCCGGCCCGAGCTGCGCCCAGTCGAACTCGCCGTTCGGACCCTCGATGAAACCGTCGAGCGACTGGTGCACGTAGTACATGGTCTTGCGCATGGTCCTGGCTCCTTCTGGTTGGTTGTGCCCCCTGGTCGGAGCCGATCGGGCCGCTTTGACATCGGCTGCGGGATTGACCTGGTCGCCCGACGGCGGGAAGGTCGTGACAAGGGGTTGGGGAGGTCCGGCGGCTGAGCCGCCGGTCGGGGCGGGTGGCTGGGGGATCGGCCGGGACGTGTGGTGCCCGTTCGGCTGTGGAGGAAAGTCATGGGCGAGTACACGATCGAGGACCTGCGGGAGCGCACCCGCGGAGCGGTGATCGCCGCCGGCGATCCGGCGTACGACGAAGCGCGCAAGGTCTACAACGCGATGATCGACAAGCACCCGCGCGTGGTCGTGCGGTGCGAGAACGCTGGCGACGTGATGGCGACGGTCGCCTACGCGACGGCGAACGGGTTGGAGCTGGCGGTCCGGGGTGGTTCGCACAGCGTTCCCGGGTTCGGGACCGTCGACGACGGGGTGGTCTGCGACCTCGGCGCGATGCGCGCGGTCCGGGTCGATCCGGTCACCCGGACGGCACGAGCGCTCGGCGGCGCGACGTGGGGCGACTTCAACGCGGCCACGCACGCTTTCGGGCTGGCGACGACGGGCGGGATCATCTCGACGACCGGGGTCGGCGGGCTGACGCTGGGCGGCGGGATCGGCTATCTCGCGCGCGGCCTCGGGTTGTCCTGCGACAACCTGATCTCGGCCGACGTGGTGACCGCGGACGGACGGTTCCTGATCGCCAGCGAGAAGGAGCACGAGGATCTGTTCTGGGCGCTGCGCGGTGGTGGCGGCAACTTCGGGGTGGTGACCGCGCTGGAGTTCCGGCTCGAGCCGGTCGACCAGATCTACGGCGGGCCGATGCTGTTCGAGATGTCCGACGCGGCCGCCGTCGTGGCCGGGTTCCGGGACCTGATCAAGGACGCGCCGGAGGCGTTGGGCGGGTTCCCGGCGTTCCAGCTGGCGCCGCCATTGCCGTTCATCCCCGAGGACCGGCACGGCGAGCCGTTCTGCCTGATCGTCGGTTGCTGGGCGGGCGACCTCGGCGAGGGGGAGAAGCAGATCGCGCGCTTCCGCGAGTTCGCGCCGGTCGTCGCCGAGCACGTCGGCGCGATGCCGTACCCGGCGCTGAACGCGGCTTTCGACGGGTTGGTACCGCCGGGACTGCAGCACTACTGGAAGGCGAACTTCGTCACCGAGCTGACCGACGACGCGATCCAGGCCCACCTGCGGCATGCCCCCGGGCTGCCGGCGGTGAACTCGACCGTGCACATCTACCCGATCGACGGCGCGTGTCACCGGGTGCCCTCCGACGCGACGGCGTTCGCCTACCGCGACGCGAACTTCGCGACGGTGATCGCGGGGATGTGGCCCGACCCGGCGGCCAACGACGCCAACGTCGAGTGGGTCCGGAACTACTACGACGACGTCGCCCCGCACTCGGAGTCCGGCGGCTACGTCAACTTCATGGCCGGCGACGACCAGGGCCGGATCGCCGACAACTACAAGGGCAACTACGCCCGGCTGGTGGAGGTGAAACGCGCCTACGACCCGGACAACGTCTTCCACCTGAACCAGAACATCGCACCCTAGGTCGCGTCCCAGACCATCGCGTGGGCGTTGCCGACCCGGCAGAAGACCGCGTCGGGGAAGGTCTCGGCGTACCGCGTCTCGAACTGCTCGCGGCTGAGGTAGCGGTCGCTGACCCGGTGGTCGAGCCAGGGACCGGTGGACAGCCGGAAGATCTCCCAGGCCTCACGGACGCCGCGGCGGACGAGGTTGCGCAGCAACCTGCGCACCTCGTTCCCGTACAGCCACCAGCGGGGGTTGGCCGCGCGGGGCGAGACCGTGTCGACGAGGACTACCCGCCCGCCGGCGACGGCTTTGATGCGGGCGAGAGCTTCGTCGAGGTCGGCGACGTGGTGGAGGGTGGCGACGCTGAGGACGAAGTCGTACCGGCCGTCGACGTCGCGCAGATCGCTTTCCAGGTAGGAGATGTTGCCTCGGGCCCGTTGACGGCGGGCCAGCCGGATCATCGGGCCGGACAGGTCGAACGCGTCGACGTGGTCGAAGCGGTCGGCCAGGAGGACGGTGTGCCGGCCGGCGCCGCAGCCGAGCTCGAGAGCACTTGTCGTTCGGCGTACCGGTTCGAGGACCGAGGGCAGCCAGGCGGCGACCGGGTCGTCGGTCAGTTCCGCGAGCCGGTCGTACCGCTCGGCCAGCCGGTTGAACGACTGGGCCTCTTCCCAGGTCAGCATGCGTCTCCTTGTCACAGAAAGGAGATGCCCGCCGGCCGGAAAACGTTGGCGCGCCCCGGCAACGGATTGTGGACTCCGTTCCCGGGCGCGCGCTGAGTTGGTCAGAGAGCCAGCAGGCGCTGGAAGAACGCTCGGTACTTCTGGAGCGCGCCGCGCAGGTCCTCGGTCGAGGGCTCGCCGTCGGACCACTGGCGTTCGAGGTCCTGGTGCTGCTGGTCGAAGGTCGCCGAGAGGCGCTTCAGCAGGTCGTCGACCAGCTTGTCGGCCTCGCTGACGGCCTGGCGCGGGTCGTCGACGAAGCCCTGCTGGATGACCTCCCAGCGGGAGCGGAAGTCGACCGCCGCGTCCTCGGCGACGAGCGGGCCGTCGGTCGAGGTTTGTGTTGTGGCGGCCGCGGCCGCGGGCTCGTTGGCCGGTGTGACCTGGTCGTCGGTCGAGTCGGTTCTGTCGCCGACCAGCGAATCGTCTTCGGCCGCTCGGGCCAGCCGGTCGTCGCTCATGGTGTTGTCACCGGTGTCGCGTACAGCGGTGTCGCGCACGTCGTTGTCACGTACGTCGGTGTCCCTTACGTCGTTGTCATGTGCGTCGGTGTCGCGCAGGCTGCCGTCGCCGTCCTGGTCGGTCGGGCGGTCGGAGAAGTCGGCGTCGGTCAGACCGGGCGTGCGCTCGTCCGAACGGTCTTCCGGGCGGTGGTCGGTCATGCCTGCTCCTTGGAGTTGTGGTGGTCGGTCAGCAGGGCGTCGACGAGTTGCCGGTACGCCGTGACGGCCTGGCGGAGTTGCTCGGTGTCGGCCTCGCCGCGGTGGTGCGCGACGGCGACCCGGTGGGCGGAGCGGTAGTGCTCGGCGACCTCGGGGTGGTCGACCGAGATGTCGTTCACCCGCTGGTCGAACTCGTCGACCGGGTAGCCGGCCTCGCGCATCATCCGCAGGACCAGCTTGTCCGCGTCCTCGACGGCCTGTCCCGGCTCGTCGACGAACCCGGCCTGGACCGTGTTCCACTCCGCGCGGTACCGCTCGGCGGTCTCACCGCTCAACGGCTGGACGTCGAGCTTGGCGACCCGCCGTTCCCGTTCACGCAGCTCGCGTTCGGCGCTGCGCTTGTCCCCAGACTCCTCGACGGCGTGGTCGTACTCGGGCCCGAACTTGTTCTGCAGCTGCCCGGATCGCTGGCGCTGGTAGAAAAACAGCGCCGCACCGGCCAGGACCACGACCAGTACCACGATGACGATGATCTCCATCAAACCCTCCAGTCAGGACGTCACCGTCGGCTCCTCGACCGGTTGCGGCCACGAGAACCGACGGTTGCGGACCGTGTTCCCGGTCCGTCCAGATCCCCGTGCACCCTTCTTGGTACCCATGCCCTGGGAGGTGAAGCAGGTCAGCCGGCCGCCGACGCTCTGTCGACGACCGGCTGCGATGCGTGATCAGGCCTTCGGTGCCAGCTTGTGCACGACGATGCCGGACTTGAAGGTGGTGGTGCCGAGCAGCTCGAGGTGCGTCGCGGCCAGGTCCTGACCGTCGAACATCCGCTGCCCACTGGCGACCACAGGGCAGATCCAGAAGTGGTACTCGTCGACCAGCTTGTTCTCCAGCAGCGCCTGGGAGAACTCGCCGGTGCCGAACTTCAGCAGGTCGCCGCCGTCGGTCTCCTTCAGCTCCCGGACGGCCTCGACGACGTCGCCCTCCAGCAGCTCGGCGTTCCAGGTGGTCTCCTTGAGCGTCCGCGACGCGACGTACTTGGGCATGGCGTTGAACTTGTCGGAGTACGGGTCGCCGCTGCGCTGCGACCACGCCTCGGCGAAGGCTTCGTAGGTCTCCCGGCCGAGCAGCAGCGCCTCGGTGCTCTCCATCAGCTTCATGCTGTAGCCGGCGTACTCGTCGTCCCAGTACGGGCCGCTCCAGTCCTGCGGGTCGGAGATGACGCCGTTCAGGGTCAGGAAGGTGCTCTCGACGATCTTGCGCATGATGGTGGTTCCTCTCAGGGTTGGTACGGCGTGTGCAGGCGGGCGGTACGGAGTGCCTTCGCCCACCAGACGAGTTGGTCGAGCGTGGTCTTGACGGAGTCGTCGTAGCCCGAGCCCGGGCGGGGCCAGCTGCCGTCGGCGGCGAACTGCTCCCAGTAGCAGGGCAGGGCCACGGTGTTGCGGATGGCAACGGAGTGCAGCTCGGTGAAGATCTGGCGCAGCTGGGCGGCGGCGTACAGGCCACCGGTCTCGCGGCCGTAGCTGACGATGGCGACCGGCTTGGCGTGCCACTCCTCGTAGTACCAGTCCAGTGCCGTCTTCAGCGGGGCCGGGAAGCTGCTGTTGTACTCCGGCGTCACCACGACGAACGCGTCGGCGGCAGCGAGCCGGGGAGCGAGTACGGCGACCTCCGTGGGCGCCGGCTCGTCGGTGTCGGTCAGTGTCACCGGCAGGTTCGCGGCGGCCAGGTCGATCAGGTCGATGTCGAGCTCTGCCCGCTTGGCTGCCTGCTGGGCGAACCAGTCGGCCACTGTGGGGCCGAAGCGCCCGGTCCGGGTACTGGCGACGATCACCGCTACGTTCAGTCTCATGTCCACCTCCGCTCTGGTGAGGAAGACTCTGCCGGAGGGGGTTTACGGTTTCTTTCCGGTCGGTGGCGACCGGGCCGAAATGTAGGGTGCGGCCATGCGATTCGGGGTGCTGGGGCCGGTGGCGGCCTGGACGGACAGTGGCGAGCAGGTCACCGTGCCGGGCCTCAAGGTGCGGGCCCTGCTGGCCGACCTGCTGCTGCACGAGGGTCGCCCGGTACCGGCGGACCGGCTGCTGGACGACCTGTGGGGCGACGACCTGCCTGGCAACCCGTCCGGCACGCTGTCCGCGAAGGTGTCCCAGCTACGCCGCGCGTTCGAGGACGCCGAGCCCGGCTCGCGCGCACTGGTGGTGTCCGGACCGGCCGGCTACTCGCTGAAGGTCGACAGTGCGACGTACGACGCGCTGCAGTTCACGGCGTACCTGGAGCAAGGGCGGCTGGAGGACGCGCTGGCGCTGTGGCGCGGTCCGGCGTACGCGGACTTCGCGGACGAGGCCTTCGTGTCGGCGACCGTGGCGCGGTTGAACGAGCTGCGGCTGGGCGCGCAGGAGTCCTGCTACACCGATGTGAGCGCGCTGGCCGCGCTGGTTGCCGAGCACCCGTTGCGGGAGAAGCTGAGGGCGGCGCACATCAAGGCGTTGTACCGCGCTGGTCGGCAGAGCGAGGCGCTGGAGAGCTACGAGCAGCTGCGCGCATTGCTGGCTGATGAGCTGGGCCTGGACCCGAGTCCTGAGCTGGTCGCGTTGCAGCAGTCCGTGCTGACCCAGGGCCTACCGACCCGTCGGAACAACCTGCCGGCACAGCTGACCGATCTGATCGGCCGAGCCGAGTCGTTGGCCGAGATCGACCGGCGGCTGCTGGAGGACCGGCTGGTGACGCTCACCGGTCCCGGTGGGGTCGGCAAGACTCGGCTGGCGATTGCAGCGGCGTCTGCGGCGGCCGGCAGGTACCGGGACGGGGTGACGCTGATCGAGCTGGCCGGGATCGCGTCGGACGCGTTGGACATCCCGGGCTCGCTGACCGATGCGCTGCAGGTCGCGCTGGACCTGCGGGACGTCGGTGGTGCGGATGTGGTGGAGCACCTGGCCGACGTACTGGGGGAGCGGTTGCTGGTGCTCGACAACTGCGAGCACGTGATCAGTGAGGTCGCTGCGCTGACTGATCGGCTGCTGGCGTCCGCTCCTGGGCTGCGCGTGCTGGCGACCAGCAGGGAGCCGTTGGGACTGACCGGTGAGGCTGTCTGGAACGTTCCGACGCTGGCGGTGCCGTCGCTGGGCTCCTCGGTTGATGCCCTGCAGGAGTCGACCGCTGTGCAGCTCTTCGTCGCGCGGGCGGCTGCTGCGGAGCGGGCGTTCGTGCTGAACGAGGAGAACGCTTCGGCTGTGGCGGTGCTGTGCCGACGGCTCGACGGGATCCCGCTGGCGCTGGAGCTGGCTGCCACGCGGGTCCGGGCTCTGGGCGTGGCTGGACTCGTTGCCCGGCTTGATGACCGGTTCAGGCTGCTGGCGACCGGCCATCGGGGTGCGGCGCCTCGGCAGCAGACGTTGATGGCGATGATCGACTGGTCGTGGGAGCTGCTGAGCCCTGAGGAGCAGGTGGTCCTGCGGCGCCTTGCCGTGCACGCTGACGGCTGTACGCCGGAGGCGGCCGAAGCGGTCTGCGGGGGCGATGTGCTCGACGTACTGGTTCGCCTGGTCGACCGGTCGCTCGTCGTACCGGTGGCTGGTGCTGACGGGATGCGCTACCGGTTGCTGGAGTCTGTGGCGGCGTACTGCGTGGACAAGCTGCACAAGGCCGGCGAGTACGAGTCCGTGCGGTCGCTGCATCGGCAGTACTACGTGGAGCTGGCGTCGGTGGCTGCCACTCACCTGTACGGCGCTGAGCAGGGTGTGTGGCTGCAGCGGCTGGATGACGAGTCCGGGAACCTACGCAGTGCGCTGGACGGGGCTATCGCCGCGGGGGAGGTCGCACTGGCTCAGCAGCTGGTGTCGTCGCTTGGCTGGTACTGGTTCCTGCGTGGGCGGTTCGCCGAGGCCCGGCGGTCGCTGGAGGCTGTGCCGGAGACGCCTGAGCTGATGGCGTGGCTGGCGGGCTACATGTACCTGCACGGCGACAGCGACGCTACGGCTCTGCGCGACCGTTGTATGGCTGACGTCGGGCCGCGGTCGGTGTTCTGGATGGCCTTGCACTGCAGCGATTCCGGCGACCTGTCGCAGGCGCTGGCGATGCTGGAGCAGTGCTTGGCGTCGTTCGAGCAGTCCGGTGACCGGTGGGGGATCGCCGCAGTACTGGCGGCGCGGGCGAAGCATGCGCATGTCCGTGCTGACCTGGAGGCGCTGCGGAGCGACGCTGCCGAGAGTGCTCGGCTGTTCCGCGCGCTAGGCGACCGGTGGGGTCAGCTGCAGGCGCTGGGCTGGCTTGGTTCGCACGCGGAGCTGGTCGGCGACTTCCGGGGCGCGGTGAAGCTGCACACCGAGGCGCTGGGGATGGCGGAGGAGCTGGGGCTGTGGCCGGACGTTGCGGGTGAGTACGGCTGGCTGGGCTGGACCGCCGTACGGGAAGGTGATTACGCGCAGGCGACGGCGTACGGGGAGCAGGCTCTGCAGCTGGCGCTCGAGCAGGGCAACCGGCCGATGGAGTCGCTCGGTGCGCTGGTGCTGGGCTTCGCGGCCCGGCGCAGTGGTGAGCTGGACGTGGCCGAGAAGCGGTTGCAGAGCCTGATCGACGAAGCCCGGCGGCAGGACGACGCGGTGCTGTACCTGTCGATGGTGCTGGACGAGCTCGGCTTCCTGCTGGAGCAGCAGGGCGAGCTGGCGGCTGCGCGAGCCTTGCATGAGGAGGCATATGCACTCGGGGTCGACCAGGAATCGCGGCGGTCGATGGCGTGGTCACTGGAGGGCATCGCGGGGACGGTGGCTGCTGCTGCACCGGCGGTGGCTGCGCGTCTGTTGGGGGCGGCTGTCGTAGTGCGTGAGGCGGAGGGGCTGCCGGTGACCGCAGCCGAGGGTGCTGACGTGCTGCGGATCGAGCAGGCGGCTCGGGCGGTGCTGGGGGAGCAGTACGACGTGGCGTATGAGGCTGGGCGATCGCTGACGCTGGAGGAGGCTTACGCGCTGGCTTCCGGCGTGGGCTAGTCGGCGAAGACGGCTGGGGCGTCGGCGACGATTCGTCTGAGCGTCCCGGTGAACTGGTCGCGCTCCTTGGCCGGCAGCTCGGTCAGCAGCTGCTCCAGCTTCTTGGTGAGCTCGTCGTGGAACCGCTGCAGGGCGTCCGTGCCTTCGTCCGTCAGCGCGACCTTCACGGCCCGCCGGTCCTGCGCGTCCGGCTGCCGTACGACGAGGCCGCGGTGCTCGGCGCGGTCGACCAGGCCGGTCAGGCTGGAGCGCTCGACGCCCAGCGTCGCGGACAGCTCGGCCATGCCGGTCGGGCGGTTGCCGAGCGAGCAGAGCATCTGGGCCTGGGCGGTGGTCAGGTCGCAGCCGCGCCCGACGTCGGCGTACAGGGTGTGCACGAGGTGGGTGAGGCGGACCAGGCTGCTCGCGGCGCTGAGCGTCTCTTCCATCCGCTGCTCCTCGTTGGTTGTGCACTCTTGGTTGTGCGCTGACTTGTGAATGTTCGTGGCACGAAGTAATTTGTTCGTCAGGTCAATAGTACGTGTCACGAACTACTGCGGCAACGAAGGTGTGGACGATGGACTACGGGCACGAGCTGGTCTTCGGAACGTTCATCACGCCGGCGATCGATCAGGTCGACCGCGTGATCGCGCTGGCCCAGTTGACCGAGCAGGTCGGGCTGGACCTGGTCACGCTGCAGGACCACCCGTACCAGCCGCGACTGGCCGACGCGTGGACCCTGCTGAGCGTCATCGCCGCCCAGACGCGCACGGTCAAGGTCGCGACCAACGTCGCCAACCTGCCGCTGCGGCATCCCGTCGTACTCGCGCGCAGTGTCGCGTCGCTCGACCTGATCACCGGCGGACGCGTCGAGCTCGGCCTCGGGGCCGGTGGATTTCGCGAGGCCATCGCCGCGAACGGCGGGCCAGAGCTGACCGCCGGCCAGAGCATCGAGGCGCTGGAGGAGGCGCTCGCGATCATCCGCGAGGTGTGGAAGCCCGAGGGCGGCGGCATCCGCCTCCCCGGCAAGCACTACACCCTCAACGGCGCCAAGCGCGGCCCGGCGCCCGCGCACACGGTGGAGATCTGGCTGGGCGCGTACAAGCCTCGCATGCTCGCTCTGACCGGCCGCCTCGCGGACGGCTGGGTGCCCTCGAGCGGCTATGCCGGTCCGGATGCTCTGTCCGCGATGAACAAGATCATCGACGAGTCCGCTGTCGACGCAGGGCGGGACCCTTCCGCGATCCGGCGCCTCTACAACCTCTCCGGGACTTTCACCGGCCAGGGTGGCTTCCTGCAGGGGCCTGAGTCGGTGTGGATCGAGCAACTCACGGAGCTGACGCTGGCCGAGGGCATGAGCACGTACATCCTGGCCTCGGACAACCCAGAAGACATCCGCCGCTTCGCGGAGGTCGCCGAGGGCGTCAAGGAATCGGTAGCGACAGCGCGCACTTCGGGAAACGCTGCAGTTGCCATCACAAAGAACCCTGTTGTGTCGGTCTCCTCGCCGGCCTCAGCCAACTTTTCCGTCGTACCGACTCCTCCGCCCACCGAACGGCGGAGCGACGTACAGGTGTGGGACGAGTCAACCCGTCCAACCGGCCCGGCGCTCGACCCCGAGCGCACCTACACGCCGTACCAGCTCTCCTCCGGCGAACACCTGATCCAGGTGCACGACCATCTCCGCGCCGAGCTCGAGCAGATCCACGACCTCGTCGAGCAGGTCGCCGCGGGCTCGATGGGCGTCGGCGCCGCCCGCTCTCACATCAACACCATGACCATGCGCCAGAACAACTGGACCCTCGGCACCTACTGCGAGTCGTACTGCCGCCTCGTCACCACGCACCACTCCATCGAGGACGCCTCACTCTTCCCCCGACTGCGCCGAGCCGACGACCGTCTCAAGCCCGTCGTCGACCGTCTCCAGGAAGAGCACCTGGTCATCCACGACGTCCTCGAGAACGTCGACAAGGCCCTCGTCCACCTGGTCTCCGGCGAAGGCACCCTCGACGACCTCCGCGCCGCCGTCGACCTGCTCGACGACACCCTGCTGTCCCACCTGTCCTACGAAGAACGCGAACTGGTCGAACCCCTGGCCCGCCTCGGCGTCATGTAACGCGGCACCGCCCAGTACGCCGTACCGCCAGATCACCTCAGCGGCCGTACGCCGTAGTGCCCGATCACCTCAGCGAGCGCACGCCGTACCGCCTACTTCGCCTCGCCCAGCAGCGACGCGAGGATGTCCAGCAGCCGCAACGTCGGCGCCTCCGCGAGCACCTTCGCCGCCGACGTCGCCGGCTCGGCGATCAGCCGGGTCTGCAGCACCTTGAAGTCCCGCACGTTCGCCGGGTTCACGAGGTCCCGGTGCACGGCAGCCAGGAACTCGGCCCCGGCGGACGCGTCGCTGTACGTCATCCGGATGAAGCTGTCGCTGACCGGGAAGAGATACGGCCGCTTCAGGTGCAGCAGCTTCGCCTTCTTCGCGGTCCCGAACCCGCGGTGCCCGGAGAACTTCTCGTCCAGCGCGATCGCCGCGTCGAACAGCTCCGACCCCGGCGCCGCGTCCTCGAGCTTCGCGTCCACCGGGATCGCCGCGAACTCCTTCTCCGCGTCCACCTCCAGCAGCCACGGGATGTCCAGCGCGCGCAGGTCCGACCCGATCACCATCGTCCGCGCGAGATCCTCCAGCGTCACCCGGTCCGGCTCCGACCCACCCACCGTGGTCAGCCCCGGAAGCCCGTCGTAGTACCGCAGCACCGCGCCGTTCGACTCGCAGTAGATCCGCAACTGCGCGATCGCCTCGTCCACGACGATCTTCCGACTACCGATGTTCATGAGCCACACCCTCACACTCTTGGTGGCGAACCCGCCAGCCGGATTGGGCGATCCGACCGGGAATCCGATCAAATCCGGATGCGGTGCATCGTAGGGGAAGCCACCCACTCCCCGCCCACAGGGTGACACCACCACTTGTCCACAGCCGACAACAAAGCCACCCGTAACCCGCAGCCACCACCCTAAACTCTCCGTGACGGCAATCAACCGAACGGAGAACCAGATGCGGGCAGCTCGCAGGACCCTGTCCGCCCTCTTGGCGTTCTTTATCCTCATCCCGGTGATCGCGGTGACCAGCCCGGCCGCGTACGCCGAGGACGGCACCTGCATCCACGTCGACATGAGCATCACCGCCGGCGGTGAACTGCTGACCAAGGGCCCGCAGATCGCCAACGACGGCGGCTTCGGTCACGCGGGGACCGGCCAGACGTTCACGTTCAAGGCCCGCACCTTCGCGCCGTCGATGAACATCTGCGCGATGCAGCTGACCGACGCCCGCACGTGGCAGGTCAGCGGCTGGCCGTGCACCAATTACCCGAAACCGAAGCCGGCCCGAACGCAGTCGCTGAGCTGGTCCGTCACGGTTCCGCTGGACTGCGAAGTGTCGTCCTCACCCGCTCTGCTGGCCGCGTCCCTGACGAACGGCAAGGGGTCGGCGACCGGGAACGTCAACATCTACGCGGGCGCCCCGGGGTTCGTGCTGCCGGACAAGCAGGCGCGAGGCCTGTTCGGCCCGTTCGCGATGCAGTCGGATCCGGTGAACTCGCTGACCGGTGCCCTGACGGCGGTCGAGACGGATGCGGTGGTGGCCGGTCTCGGCGTACCGCTCAGGGTCGACCGGACGTACAACTCGAACGATCCGACCACCGGCTCGCTCGGCCCCGGCTGGCGTTCGTCGTACTCCGACAAGCTGGTCGTCACCGGTCGTTCGGCGACGTACCTGGCCTCGGACGGCCGGGAGATCGCCTTCACCCAGCGCGGCACCGGCTTCGTCGTCGAGCTGGGCGCCGCGCGGTTCACCCTCGGACGCTCGGGCACGGACTACGTGCTGACCGACGTCGATCAGCAACGGATGCGGTTCTCGTCGTCCGGCGAGCTGTTGTCGATCCTCGACCGCAACGGCCAAGGCCTGACGATCACCCGCGAATCCGGTCGGATCGGCTCCGTCGTCAACGGCCGCAGATCGCTCGACTATTCGTACGACGACGCCGGTCTCCTCACCGCGGTGGTGCTCGCTGCTCCGGGAGCCGACGCGCGCAGAGTCCAGTACGAGTACACCGACGGCAAGCTCGTTGCCGTCACGTCGCCCGGCGGCGTGCGAACGGAGTACGGGTACGACGCCGCCGGCCGGCTGACCAGTGAGAAGCGTGGTGACGGTAACCGCCCGACGCTGGCGACCGAGTACGACGAGAACGGCCGCGTCGTCAGCCAGACCGACGGCAAAGGCGCGAAGAGCACCTGGACCTGGGAAGACGCCGGGATCCGCGGCAAGTCCACGATGACCGACCCGACCGGCGGCCGGTGGATCAACGAGTACGAGCGGAATTGGCTGGTCCGCCAGATCGATCCCACAGGCGTCGCGGTCACCTTTCACTACGACTCGATGGGCAACCTGATCCGCGTCTTCGACCCGTTGGGTCACGGCGCGCGCCATACGTACGACGCGCTCGGTCGCGTGACCAGCTCCACCGACGCGGGCGGCTTCACCACTCGGCGCTCCTACAACAGCTCGAACGATCCTGTCTCGGCAACGGATCCGCTCGGTCGGCGCTCGACCTTCGGCTACGACGCCCGAGGCAACCTGGTCAGCACGTTGTACGCCGGAAGGACCTCGTCGGTCACCTACGACCAGCGTGGTCTACCGGTGTCGGTCCGCGACAGCAGCGGCCGGACGAGCCGATCCACTTACTCGCCGGACGGCGACCTGACCAGCACCACCGACCCCGGCGGCAACGTCACGAAGTACGAGGTGGACGGTTGGGGCCGACCGACCAAGGTCACCGGCCCGCGCGGTCAGTCCACGACCTTCACCTACTCGGCCGACGACCAACCTCTCGAACAGCACGGGCCGCTGGACCAGAACACCCGCCTCGAGTACGACGACCGCGGCCGCCTGTCAGCGTCGACGGACGCGCGCGGCGGAACCACCCGATACCGCTACGACGACGCAAGCCAGCTGGTCAGCGTCACCGCGCCGTCCTTGCCTGAGGCAACCGCCGAGTTCGACGCCTCCGGCCGACTGGTCAAGCAGACCGATGCCAGCGGGCGGTCGCAGACCTCTTCGTACGACGCAGCCGGCCGCTTGACCGCGACGACGTACGGCGGTCGCACCTGGCGATTCAGCCACGACAAGGCCGGCCGTCTGGTCCGGACGACGCTCCCGTCCGGCAAGTCCGCGTCCTTCACCCTCGACGCCCGCGGCGCGATCACCCGCGTCGACTACTCCGACAAGACACCGTCGAACTCGTTCACCTGGGACGCCGCAGGCCGTCGTACGACGATGACCGACGTCGGCGGCGTTACGCGCTTCGGCTACGACACCTTCGACCGGCTGACCTCGGTCAGCCGACCCGGCTCGGCAGTCGCCTACCAGTGGGATCCGGCCGGGAACCTGCAATCCCGCAGTGCGGCCGGCCACACGGAGACCTACACGTGGGACGCCGTCAACCGGCTCACCTCAGCAAAGGTCGACGGCAAGCCAGCAGCCACCTACGCGTACGACGTCGCCCGCGGTTCCATCACCACCCAGCGCCCGTCCGGCCTCACCGAGACCCGGCGGTACGACCTCCTCGGCCGCGAGACCGAGCTCCGGCTGAGCCAACCTGGCGAGCCCCTCCGTACGGTCGCGTCCTCCTACGACGCAAACGGCAATCTGGTCCTGACGAACGACTCAGCCACAGGCAAGGCCGCCTACACGTACGACGCTCTCGACCAGTTGACCGCAGTCTGCTACGCCGTCGACCAGTGCACCGACGGCGCCGAGGACTACATCCGCTACGCCTACGACGGCGCCGGCAACCGCACCTGGGAGCAACGCCCGAGCGGCACCAAGTGGTCCCTGTTCGGCCCCGGCAACGAACTCCAAGGCTCCATCACCGCGCCCCAGGGCTATCCCCGGCTGCCCCCAGTCGGCCGCTTCAACACGTACGACGCCGACGGCAACCTCACCTCCGACGGCACCACGACCTACACCTGGACCGCCGCCGGCAAACCCGCCTCGTCGACCACGGCCACCGGCAAGACCACCTACACCCACGCCGCCGACGGCCGCCGCCTCACCGAATCCACCCCGGGCCAAACCACCCGCTACCTCTGGGACCCGCTCTCACCCCAAATCCTCAGCACCACAGACGGAACAACCACCACCCGCCACACCTACGGCCGAGGCCTCCTCTCCACCGCCACGCTCAACAGGACAACCACCCACACCACAACCCCAACAGGCACAGTCCTCTCCACCGGAGACGACCCCCGCTCCTACGAACCCTTCGGCACCCCAAGAGGTCCGGCCCCTCGCGGATCCACCCCGTCCCCAGCCTTCACCGGCGGCCTCCAACTCCCCAACGGCAACTACCTCCTGGGTCAACGCGAGTACGACCCATCCGCAGGCACCTTCCTCTCCCCAGACCAAGGCGCTTCGTCCCACCCCTACGCCTACGCCGGCAACAACCCCCTCACCAACACAGACCTCACCGGCCTCAACGACATCAACGGCACCCTCACCGACGTCTCCCACGTGTCGGGCTGGATCTCGATCGGCACCTTCACGGTCGCGGTCGGTTGCACCATCTACCGCCCTTGCGCGCCGGCTATCCCGATACTGATGCAGGTTTCTTCCGCGACCGGGATGGCCTCCGGCCTCTCGGGAGGCGTACTGACCGCCGAGGCCTGTGTAGTCAAGGGCAACTGCTCCGACCTTGCGACCAACTTGGCCATGGTCGGCATCAGCAGTCGTCTCCCTGGTGGAACAGCGCAAGCGGCGCAGCAGTTCCAGCATCAAACAGGACTGCGGACGCGCCTGATCCACTTTCGGCCGAATGCCGCTGATCCGAAGTGGGGTTTGACCGCTCTGCATCTGGACAAGCACGTCTTCGGGTCGGGCTCGAAGTCCCTCCGCAGCATTGATCCGGGAGGAACGACCGACCAGTGGTTCCAGTACATTCAGGAGTTGGCGTCCCGGCCGCCTTCAGCAAGTCAGAGCAATGGGATCCAGGATATTATCGGCATGTTCCCGCGAGCTGACGGTTCCGGCGACTTCAAGCTTGGTATCAGAGTCTCGCCGAATGAGGATGGATCATTTGACCTCGTGACGATCTTGACGAAGCAGGTGCCGTGATGTTCGAGTGTCCGGTGTGCTTCACGGAAACCTTGGACGTGAAACCGTACGAGACCTGGCCGCCACCTCCGGGACTGGTCATTCAGCCGCCTTACGAGGACTACCTCGGACGCGCTTCGTACGAAGTCTGCCGGAGGTGCGGGTTCGAATTTGGGAACGATGACAACCCAGGAACAGCGCCGCCGTCGACTTTCGAAGAGTATCGCGCGGAGTGGGAGGCGGAAGGTAGTCCTTGGTTTGACTGGCGAACTGCGCCGGATGACCCCGATCATCGCTGAGAGCAGTTGGCCAGCAGGTTCGTTGTTCGACCGTCCGTGGGACCGAGGGTTATCCATTTCGAGGACTGGTTGGTAAAACCGATCCGAATTGGATGTTGGGCTGGCAGTGACGGCATGTGATTTGATGCCGCGCCTATGTCGACCAGGGCCTGGGGCTCAGGCGGCATGAGCGGTGTACTGCGCGTGCCATCACCGGATCAGCTTGGGCTGTCCGGTGTGTGGGGTGGCAACCAGCTCACCGGCAAGCCGTAGGAGAGTTGGCCGCCACCACTGGGTCTTGCGCTGCGTCCGCCGTATGAGGAGCAGTTGGGACGAGCGTCGTACGAGGTGTGTCCGAAGTGTGGCTTCGAGTTCGGCAATGACGACAATCCGGGGACTGCGGCGCCGCAGTCCTTCGCGGAGTATCGCGCCGAGTGGGAAGCCGGAGGCCGCCAGTGGTTCGACACTCGTGGGTCCAGGAGAGGACGCCGACCGTGGGCGCCTCCGCCTCGCTGAAACTCATCGGCTACTGGCGCAGTCCGTCTCGAGAAGCGGGAGGTCGAGTGGTGGCGCTCTCAACGTGGCGGGCACCTTCGGCCCACCGCCCGGCCACCAGAGCGACGATGGTGGCGAGGTTGTGGGGTTTGAGCCGGTTTGATGTCGGCTATGCGACGTCGGGGCGGGTCATCAGGGGTGCTTGGAGGTGCAGGGTCACGTCGGGGGTGGTGAGGGGGACGACGTTCCAGGTTGCTGTGGCTTTGCCTGTGGTGGTGTCTAGTACCAGGCGGACTCGGTGTGGGGTGGTGATGACGTAGAGGTCGGCGATGAAGGTGGTGTTCTGCCAGGCGCCGGTGGCGATGACGGGGCGGCCGAGAGGGGACGATTCTCGCCAGGTCGTGTGGCCGACCTCGAGGGTTAGGGACGGTCCGAGGTGCAGGAGCCATCCGCCGTCGATGGGGTTGATGTGCACCGCGGTTTTGTCGGGGAGCGCGGAGTCTTTGGCGGTGCCGTCGAGTGTTGCTTGATGCTTGTGGTCGGCTTCGGACTGGTTGGTCGGGGTGGCTGTGCCTGGTACTGGCTTGAGGAACAGGTGCTGCAGCTTGTCGGTGAGGGCAAGTTGGTGAGCTGCGGCTGGGTCCGCCTGGGGGGCACCGTCCAGGTCGGGGAGTAGGCAGTCCCAGAAGAGGCCGGGGAGTGCGTCTGTGGGATCTACGGCGCCGGTGAAGGCGATCACCAGGTCGTGGGACGGGACGACTACGCAGTACTGGCCGAACGAGCCGTGGCCGTGGTAGCCGTGGCGGTTGATCCAGAACTGGTAGCCGTAGCCGTTGAGGAAGTCGTGGTTCGGGGTCCAGTTCGGGAGGGGGAGGGTCTCGATGTGGCGGCTCGTTGCCAGCTTCACCCATTCGCTGGGGACGAGTTGCTGATTGCCCCAGCGGCCTTCGCGGAGGAGCAGTTCGCCGAAGGCGACGATGGCTTCGGTGGTGAGGTGCAGGCCGTGGAAGCCGAAGGCGGCGCCGCTCGCGACCCGATCCCACTCGGCGTGGTCGATGCGCATCGGGTGGAAGAGGCGTTCGTTGAGGAACTCGCGGAGGTCTTGGCCGGTGGCCCGCTCGACCATGCGGGCGAGGACGAAGGTCGTCGCGTTGTCGTAAGTGTGCTGAGTGCCTTCGGGAACGGTGAACGGAACGCGGAGGAAGCCCTTCACGAGGTCTTGCGGTTCCAGATCCCATGCTTCGGTGAGGCTGTCGGTGTCGTGGCCGACGGTCATCGACAGCAGGTGGTGGACGGTGAGGCGGCGGGCCTGTTCCGGGAGGTCGGTCGGGACGTGGTCGGGAAGTACGTCGACCACTCGGTCGTTCAACGAGAGCAGACCGTCGGCGATTGCGAGGCCGACGGCGACTGAGGTGAACGACTTGGTCAGGGAGTACAGGAGGTGCGGGCGGTCGGCGGAGTACGGCGCCCACCAGCCTTCGGCGACGATGTGCCCGCGGCGTACGACCATGAGCGAGTGGCACTCGACGCTGTGCTCTTCCAGACGGTCCAGCAGCGTGGAGATCGCGCGGGGGGACATGCCCATGGCAGCTGGTGTCGACCGCGGAAGGAGCGCGCGTTGAGAGGCCATTCGGGCACGCTAACAAGAGCGTGCAATGGAATTAGCGGCTTCGTTCAGGCCGGCGCCTGGACGAAGCCGAGTTCGTTGCCGTCGGGGTCGCGGATGGTGAACTTGCGGCTGCCGTACGGCGTGGTGGTGAGAGGTTCGAGCACGTCGGCTGTCGGTCCCAGACGTGCCCACCAGGCGTCCACGTCGTCGACCTCGAGGTTGAAGCGAACGCCGGCTGACGGCGCTGGGTCGTAGCGGCCGATGGCGAACTGCGCTGGGCCGAGGGTGAAGTGCGCGTACGTCGGTGCGTCCGGCGGCCAGTGGCCTTCGGCTGGTACGCCGAGGAGGTCCTCGTACCAGGTGATCGCCGTAGCGAGGTCTCGGACGTTCGCTCGGACGTGGGTCAGGCGGGGAATGTCCATGTCGGTCCGGTTCCCCTCCTGGATTCGGGCATGTCTGGATCCAGGAGGGGTGGGCGCCGGGTCTTGTTAGGAGATGAGGATTCGTAGGGCTAGGACGGTGATGACTGCGCTGGAGGTCAGTGCTGTCAGGAGGCGGGCTCTGGGAGTGGTGAGGAGGCGGCCCAGCAGGGCGCCGCTGGTGGAGAGGAGGAGTTGCCAGGAGGACGACGCGATGAAGGCTGCTGTGATGAAGATGGTTTGTTCTGTGGGGGTTGGGGTTGTGGTGTCTTGGGCGCCCAGAACGAGGGCGGTGAAGTAGAGGATGGTGGTGGGGTTGAGCAGCGTCATGCCTAGGAGGGTGAAGTAGGCGCTGGTGGGGGTGGGGGACGGCGGGATGGGTTTGGCGGAGTCGATTCGGCGGTGGTGGGTGATGGCTGTGATCGCGCCTCGGGCGGCCAGGGCCAGGAGGACTGCTACCGAGATCCACTTGAGGGGTGTGGTGACAGGCGCCAGGGCGGGGGCAATGGCTGAGCCGCCGATGGTGGCGATGAGGGCGTAGAGGCCGTCGGCGGTGGCTACGCCGAGGGCGGCCGCCGCGCCGACCTTGAGCGTCGTACGGGCGGTGAGGGCTACGAGGTAGGTGCCGATGGCGCCTACGGGGATGGCGATGCCGTAGCCGGCGACCAGGCCCGCGACGAGCGCGGTGATCACGTGCGGGAGGTGATCGATCCCAACGGTCGGCCGGTCTGCTGCTGGGCCGCCACCGGACGAACGGTGGAGGGCAGCGGCAGGTGGGCACTGGTCGTGGTCATGGAGTGATCGTCCAACTGGGGAGGGATGTCGGCAAGTGAATTTGCTGCTGGCAGGCAGGGCGTTGACCGCGGGAGTAGCCACGTTGCTGCTGGCCCGGCGGGGTGTGTTCGAGGATCGAGTGGTGGTTGCTTAGGGCAATCACAATGGGTGGGCGTGGGCTTTGGTGGGGGAGAGGAAGAGGAGAGTGGCCTTCGCCTTCGTGGGGAGCATGGCGGTGTAGGCGTGGAGCTGGGGTGCGTAGTGGGCGATGCGGGCGTCCAGGGCCGCGGCGGGGATGGCGTCGGTTTTGTAGTCGACGATCATCAGGGTGCCGTCGTCCTCGCGGTACAGGAGGTCGATGAAGCCTTCGAGGACGGTGCCGTCGGGTTGGGGGATGCCGACGAAGGACTCGCGCCAGTGTTCGCGGGTGGCGGCCCGTTGGACGATGTCGGAGGAGAGGGCCGAGCGGACCAGGGCTTGGACTACGTCGGCGTACTCGACGACTCCTTCGGCCAGGCACTGGGACTGGACGGCAGACTCCAGGCCGGCGGCGGTGGTGAGGTCGACGACCTGGAGGACGCCGTGGACGGCTCGGCCGATGGCGGTGCCGTAGCGGCCCTTGGACCAGGGCGGGAGGTCGATGTCGCGCGCTGCTTTCGCCGTACCGGGGTCTGCTGCGTGCAGGGCCACGTCGGGGCCGGTGCCTTCCAGGCCGGAGGGGCTTTGGCTGGAACGGCGGCGGCTGGCGGCGCGGGATTCGGTGATGCGGGATTCCCACTCGGCTCGGTTGAGGGGTGGGGAGATTTTGGGGGCTATTGAGGCGGAAGTTCCGTCGGCTGGGGTGGAGGGGGCAGGGGCTGGGGTGAGGTGGTGGAGGTTGGGGACCTCGAGGGCGTTGGCTGAGGTGAGGAGCTCGGCATTGCTGGAGTGGCGGCGGGTGCCGGAGCGGTGGAGGGAGACGACGAGGTGGTCGCGCGCTCGCGTCGCGGCGACGTACAGGAGACGGCGGCGTTCGTAGTCGTCCATCTGCTCGTCGACGGGTTGGACGAGGTCAAAGTCCTCGGTCTGGACTGAGGACTTGAGTTTGACCGCGTAGCCGCCGTCTTGGGGCCAGAGGACCTGGACACCTCGTTGGCGGTTGGGGGACGCGGTCATGCCGCTGAGGATTACGATCGGGAACTCGAGGCCCTTGGCGGCGTGGATGGTCATCACGCGGACGGCGTCGGCGTCGGTTTCGGGGAGGACTGCTTCGGCGACCCGGGAGGTCTCTTCGCCTTGGTGTGCGGCCCAGGCGAGGTAGGAGCGCAGGCCACCGTGCTCGACCTCGGACCAGGCTCGGGCTTGGTCCACGACGAAGCGGATGCGACGCCAGGCGTCGCGGGCTCGGGGGCCGGTGGCGGCGACTTCGAGGATGCGGCGGTCGGCGACGATCTTGCCGAGGATCTCGCTGGGGGTGAGCCAGCGGGAGGCGTAGTAGGTCTTGCGGAGCCACTCCATGGCTTCGCCGACGGGGTGGGTGAGGAGGTTGTCGGGGATGGGGGCGGTAAGGGTGAAGGAGCCGCCGGCGCGCTTCCAGGTGAACAGGTCGTCGTCGCCGCAGCCGAAGAGTGGGGAGCGGAGGGCTGTGACGAGGGCTAGTTGGTCGCTGGGGTCGCCCAGGGCTCGGGCGCAGGCGAGGAGGTCGCGGACCTCGGCGGTTTGGTAGACGAGGGAGCTTGCTTCCGCGCGGTACGGGATGTCGGCGCGGTCCAGGGCGTCTTCGAGGAAGGGGAGGGAGGTGCGGGCGGGGACGAGGACGGCGATGTCGCCGGCGCCGGCTGGGCGCCAGGTCGCTGTCTTCTCGTCGTAGACGGTCCAGTTCTCGTGCAGGGCTTGGGTGATGACGGTGGCGACGTCGGCGGCTTCGCGTTCGCGGAGGACGGAGGCTTGGGCGCGGGGGAGGTCGTCGTGCGGGGTGGCGCCGAGGATGGTGACGGCGGGGCCGGTTGTTGTTCGCTCGGCTGCGTTGTTGCTTGGGGGTGTCGGGTTGTCGTTGGGGGACCAGCCGGGGATTGCTGTGGCGGCGGTGAAGGGGGTTGTCGTGTCGTCGGTGGGTGGGACGACGGTGAGGTGGCGGCGGATGGAGGTGACTGTTGCTAGTGGGTGGTCGTCGGATTCCTCCTCCGGCGGGGTGGCTTCGTCGTCGAAGAGGGAGAGCTGGTCGCCTGTGGCTGGGGTGGTGGTCATGCGGCCGGTGGGGTTGGCGGTGGTTGGGGTCGCTTCGGCCGGTGGAAGAGATGAAGGAGCGGGCGGAGGGGAGTGGGGGTGCTGGCGGGGGTGGGGATCGGGGCTGGGGTTGGGGTTGGGGTTGGGGTTGGGGTTGGGGTTGGGGTTGGGGTGGTCTGAGGTAGTGGGCGTCGTTGGGGGCTTGGCGTTTGGGTTGCCGGGGGAGGTGGAGTCCGTGGTGGTGAAGAAGGTGGAGCCCGGGGTGGTGAGGTCCGGGGTCGTGGGGGACTCGGCGGTGGTTGGGGCGGCCGGGATGCGGCCGGTGGGGTTGCTGGTGGTTCGGGTCGCTTCGGCCGGAGAACAAGATGTGGGAGGAAGCGGGGTGGGGTGGGGGTGGCTTGAGGCAGTCGGAGGGGGTGAGTGCGGGGCGGGGGCCTCGGGTGGGGGAAGGCGGTGGGGGGTTAGAGGGTGGTAGGTGGGTTGGGCGCCTTCGGCTGGGGTGATGAGGGTGGTGAAGACGGTGTTGATCCAGGTGAGGACGGGCGGCACGGTGCGGAAGTTGGTGGTGAGGGTGACGGTTTCGCCCAGGAGGGACTGGGCGGTGAGGTAGGTGGCGATGTTGGCTCGGCGGAAGCGGTAGATGGATTGCTTGGGGTCGCCGACCACGAAGAGGGAGCCGTCGGGGATCTCGATGTCGCGCCAGTCTTCGGCGTCTGCGTCGGCGCCGGCGGCGATGCGGACGGCCAGTTCGATCTGGATGGGGTCGGTGTCTTGGAACTCGTCGAGGAGTAGGCGCTGGTAGCGGTCCTGGAGGGCGGAGCGGACTGCGGGTTCGCGGCGGAGGAGGTTGCGGGCCAGCACTAGGAGGTCGTGGAACTCCAGGCGGCCTTCGGTGCGGCGCTGTTCGGCGGAGTCCAGGACCTGTTCGGCGATCCAGCGGGACAGGTGCCTGAGGCAAGAGTCCAGGACGAGCTCGACCAGGGCGCCGGCAACCTCGACGACCTCGGTGCAGTCGGCGCGGTTGCGGGTGATGTCGGGCCAGTTCTCCTTGCGGCCGATCTTGCCGATCTTGAGGGTGCGCAGGTTCTGCAGGATCGCTAACTGGGTCTCGGCGTCGGTCGCTGCGGCGAGCATCAGGCCGAGGTCGCGGATGCGGTGGATCTTCGGGAGCAGGCGGTCGTCCTCGGCCCGGCAGTTGTCGGCGGCGGCGCCGATCTGGGCTGCCGCGGCGATCAGGCCGGTGAGGTCGGGCATGGCGACCAGTTCGGGTGGGTCGACCAGGACCCGTTCGCTGATCAGGTCCCAGTCGTTGCCGAACAGGCGGGCCAGTGAGCGGAGGTGCTTGAGCTCTACGCCGACTGCCATCGCCAAAAGCAGCGGCTCGGCGATGGTGTCGTCGTCGAGCAGTTGCTGCTGGAGCTCGGACCAGCGTTCTTCGAAGGCGACGGACGAGCCGACTTCGTCGAGGACGTCGATCAGTGGTGGCAGGCCGGCCTCGATGGGATGGGCAAGCAGGATCTGCTGGGCGAAGGAGTGCAAGGTACCGATCGACGCGGAGTCGAGGTCGTCGAGCGCCTCGTCGGCGCGGGTACGATCGGGACCTTTGCGGGCCTTCTCGAACTCGACGCGGAGCCGGTCGCGGAGTTCGGCGCCGGCCTTCTCGGTGAAGGTGACCGCGGCGATCGTGCGCAGTGGCACGCCGTCGCGGAGGACGAGGGTGGTGACTCGGTCGACCAGCGCGTGGGTCTTGCCGGAACCGGCGCCGGCCTCGACGAACAAGGTCGTGTCCGTCGCGTCCCGGATCTGCTCGCGGGCGTCCGCGTCGAGCAGTTCAGTCATCGAGGCTCACCTCCTCGAAGGTGGGGAGCGCACCCGGGTCGATCAAGCGGACCAGCCGTTCCAGCGCCGGGTCGAAGCGCTTGCGGTCGTAGCGGGCTCGCACCTCGCTGTGGCCGATGCCGTCGGGATTGCAGTACGGGCACTGGACCCACAAGAAGTCCGGGATCTCGGGCGCTTTCGCGGGGAAGTGGCCGGCGGCGATCGACGAGACGATCACGTCGAGGGCGTGCACGTACCGGTCGGCGACCTCGGGAGTCAGCGGGACCGGGATCCGTCGACCGCCCTTGCGGACGAACCAGTACGCCGCTTCGACGGGCGTCGACTCCTCACCGAGCCGGGCGCGCGCGGCGTACGCGTAGACGGGCAGCTGCAGCTTCGTGCCGGCGGCGACCGGGTCGGACTCGATCGCCTCGTAGCGGGAGAAGCCGCCGGTCTTCACGTCGGTGACGTAGATCGTGCCGTCCTTGCCGAGGTCGACCTTGTCGGCGGAGCCGCGCAACAGGACCCGCCCGCTGGGCACCGGAATCTCCACCGGCGGCTCGCCGTCCAGGCCGAAGCGCAGCTCACTGGCGACGACCGACGCGTCGTGCTCGGCTCGCCAGCGATCGTCGTCCTCGAGCAGGACCAGCAGGTCGCCCAAGATGCGCAGACGCTCGCGTTGCCACAGGCGCGGATGGCCGGTCAGTCCTTCGGCTTCGAAGCGAGCGGCGAAGTCGGCTCCGATGGTCAGGAGCAGCGACCGCTGCTCGGCGGTCCAGGGCTCGCCGTAACCCGGGAGAGAACCGGCGAGCCGGCTGACGAACGCGTCCAGGCTGTTGTGGATCAGGTTGCCGATCTGGACCGGCGAGATCACCAGCAGGTCCTCGGGAGCCTCCAGCGGCTCCACCTGCAGCAGACGTTCAACGAAGTAGGCGTGCGGGCAGGACGCGTACGACTCCAGCGAGGTCGGCGATGCGGTCCGGTCCTCGAGCGCGTAGTCCGGCAGGCCGTCGACGCCGGACAGGTTGCCGTCGAAGCGGGTGAACGCGTCACTGGAACGGGCTCGCAGCAACAAGCGGGCGCGGTCGACAACGCCGTCCGACAAGGTCAGCCCGGCGGTCACGGCGCGGACCTGCCAGTCCTGCTCCGTGGCCGGCATCCTTGCCGTGGTCAACGAGCCCGCGTACGACGCGGAGGTCAGCAGGCGATCGCCGTACGACGTCTGGTCCCACAACGTCGCGGCCAGGGAGTGGTCGCCGCTCAGGTCTCGGAGGGTGCCGAGCAGCCAGCGGGTCGGCAGACGACGGCTCGATCGACGGAGGTCCCCGCGCGGGAAGGACGCGACCACCCGCGACGATCCGGCCGAGAACGCGGCGAGAAGATGCCGGTGCTTCTCGTCGAGCCGGTCTCGTGCTGACGCCAACTCGGGTGCCGCTGCCTCACGGACGCGGTGCGGGAGCAGGGCGTCCTCGTGCACGCGACCTGGATAGAGGTCCTCCGCGAGACCGACCACGTACACCACGTCGACGGAGAGGCCGACGGCTGCGGACAGCGGAGCCACCAATACGCCGGTGCCGAAAGTGCCGATTCGGGGCAGCGACTGCCGCAGCTCCAGATCGAGGACGTCACGCAGCACGCTCAGGCTGGCCGGCGTGCCCAGCTCGTCGAGCGTCGACAGCCCGCGCAGCGATCCCTCGACGGCGACCGCGGCGTACTGCTCCTCGACGGGCAAGGTCCCGTAGTCGCCGAGCAGGTCGTGGAACAACCGGAGCACGACCTCGGACAGTTGCGACCAGCTCTCCATGACCGCGGCCGCGCCCAGCCGGCTTCGCAGCTCGACGGCGAAGGCGTGCAGGCGAACGGCGTTGGAGGCGTTGTACTGCGCGCGGCGGATCACCGCGGGGCGAGGATCGTCCGCGAGCTGCTCCTGCTCGGCCGTCCGGCGTTCGGTCTCGGCGTAGCGGCCGAGTCGCACCTCCCAGTCGTCGCCGCGGACGACGCCCGCAACGCGCGACAGGCGCTCCCACTGCGGCACCGGGATGCGCTCGCCGGTGAAGTCGCGGGTCGGGGCGTTGGCCAGCGCGCGGAACAGGTCGGCTCGAGGCAGGTCGCGGTCGACCAGCGCGAGGATCTCCAACAGCGTGCGCGCCAGGGCTCGCTCGTGCACCGGGCGGGTGCCCGGGCCGTTTGCGGTGATCTTGGCGGCGGCGAGGTGTTCGTGCAGGAGTCGCGCGTACGGCGAGGCGGCGGCGTACAGGACGGCGACGCGATGCGCCGGCGTCTTGTCCAGCACCGTGACCAGATCCCTGACGACGCAGCGAATCTCGTCGTCGGCGTCCGACGCGTTCAGCACCTCGGTCGCGACCGGGTAGTTCTTCGAGATCGACGGCGGCAGGTCGATCCCGATGCGTTCCAGTGACCGCCGGACGGCGCGGTCGGCCCGCCGTACGTCGGTCAGGCCGACGACGACGGTCAGATCGGCGGCCGCGATCCCGAGTGCGGCGACGAACGACGCCTCGGCCTGGCTCAGCTCCTGCGGCAGATACAGCACCAGGGATCCGAGCTCGGCGACCACGGCCGGCTCGGCCTCGGCACGAGAGGCGGCGGCCCGAAGCAGGTCGGTCTCGTCGTACCAGTCCCCGCGGAGCTCGTCGCAGACCGTGCGGTGGAGATGGATCAGCGAGGGGCCGAGCCCCGAGGCGGCCGACACCTTCTCCAGCGCGGGGTCGCTGAGGTCGCGCAACTCCCGGTGCGCTGCAGCAAGCGCTTGGATCGTGGACGGGTGATCGGCGACCTCCTCGAACACACAGGGCGTCTTGGACAACGCGGTCCGCCAGGTCGCCGCGACGATGGGCCGGGTGGCCGGCCGGCGCGGCGCCAGCAACCCGGCCGCCAACTGCTCGGCCAGACGTGGCAACGTCGCCAGGTACAGCGCGGCGATGCCTGTGGAGGCGAGGAATCGGCGCGCCACGACCCCGGTCAGGTTGTCCGGCAGCAGCAGCGTGACGGGCTTCATCGGGTCGTCGGCCTTCAGCCGCGCGACGACCTCGGCCAGCCGCTCCAGCGCGGCCGCGCCGTACGCCGTGGTCTCGATCCGGGTCCCGCTCACTGTGCCCCCGATCCTGGTGCTTGTCGTGAAAGACGCTAAACCCTGCCACGGACAATCCTTCCGCGGCCGCCGCGGCGAACCCATGACCTGAACCGGCATTCGTCAGGAACTCTTGAGGAACCCACCCGGAATCACCGCAGGAACAGCGGGAAAACGCCGCTGGGAAAGGCGAAGGCGCGCCGTGTCGCTGCGGTGGCGGCGATCGGCTCGGACAATGAAGTATGACCAAGGAGACCACCGTGGCGCGGGCACTGATGGTGCTCGTCTTCGCGCCTGCCGGTGGGCTGTTCGGGAAGGCCGTCGCGGTGGCCGCGGCCGGGCACGAGTGGTGGCCGTGGTTGGCCGCCTCGGCGGTCTGGCTGGTCGTGACGGGCCTGGTTTCGATGGCGGTGTCGAACCGTCTCGACGAGCACAGATAATGCTCCGATGGCCGCCGCGCTGCACCACGTCGAGATCTGGGTCCCGGACCTGTCCCGTGCCGTCGAGAGCTGGGGCTGGATCCTCGGCCGGCTGGGCTGGAAGGACGGCGACAGCTGGCCCGGCGGCCAGATCTGGACCGCCCCCGACGGCAGCTACCTGGTGGTCGAGCAGAGCCCTGCGCTGAGCGCCACCGAGCACGACCGGCTGCGGCCCGGGATGAACCATCTCGCGCTGAACGCGGGAAGCCGGGCCGAGGTCGACGCGATCGTTGCCGAGGCCTCCGACCAGGGGTGGACACTGATGTTCGCCGACCGTCACCCGTACGCCGGAGGGCCGCGGCATTACGCCGCGTTCCTGCACAACGGCGACGGCTACGAGCTCGAGATCGTCGCGCCGCTCTGAGGCGGCGGACGGAGAGGTCGGCAGGTGAGACTCGTGATGCCTGGAGTGACACAGGGGACGGTTGGTGTGACATGGTTGACCGCGGCAGTGAAGGTCGCGGGGCGAAGGTGGAAGGACGGTGCTCGTGACGGAGGCGCCTGACGGGGGAACGACGCCCGGACCGGTTTCTCCGGAGGTGCTGGAAGCCCGGATCCGCGGTCTGCAACACGCGCTGGCGCAACTGCTCGACAACGCCCACCAGTTGACCCGAGGCGAGCACCAGCGCGCCGTACAGCTGCATCGTCAGCTTCAGGAACAGACGGCGATCGCGCGGCGTGAGTCCAGCGGACTGGTCGAGGCCGCTACTGCGGAGGCGTTGGCGACAGCCGAGCCGAACGCGCGGCTGCTGGCCGATCGGCTCGCTCCCGGACTCGCTTCCATCCCTCCGAACGACGCCCGCTGGCGTTCCCGGCAGCTCGTCGGCAAAGGCATCCCGTCGTACGTGCGGGTGGGTGAGCTGGACACCGGTACGCCGGTCGTCGCGCCGCTGCTGCGGACGAACGGTTGGCGGGTCACCGCGGACCGGCCCGAGGCGGCGCGGCAACTGCTGCAGAGCACGGCCTTGCGGCTGATCGCGGCGGCGGAGCCGTTCCGGTTGCGGATCGACTCGTTCGACCCGCGGCTGACCGGGATGATGGGGCTGCTCGGCCACCTGACCACGAAGTACCCGCAATTGGTGCCTAGGGCAACACACACCGCGGAGCAGCTGCACTCGGTGCTGTCCAGCCTGGTCGACGTGTCGTCGCTGCGCGCCAGCCGGCAGGCGCAGCTGGGGCACAAGCGGTTCGAGGAGCTGATCCGCGAGACCGGTCGGGTCACCGATCCGTACCGGCTGATCGTGCTGTTCGACTACCCGGCCGGCATCGACACACTCGCCCAACGCGACCTGCTGCGGCTCGCGGCGACCGGTGGCGAGCGAGGCATCTGCTTCCTGGTTCACCACGATCCGGCGATGGCGTCGGAGTCCGACGTGGACGCGCGGCAGTTGCTCGAGCTGCTCACGCCGGTCTCGGTGACGAACGGCAAGGTGGAGGTCTCCCAGCTGCCGAACGTTGCGGCCAAGCTGGACCCGCCGTTCGAGGCGAACGTTGCCACCGGCATCTGTGACGTCGTGGCCGAGCTGGCGGAGATCGCCGTGCTGCCGACGATCGACTTCGAGCGGACGCTGCCGGACCGCTTGACCTGGTGGAACCCGGTCAAGGACGAGCTGAGCACGGTCATCGGGTACGACGACCGCACGCCCGCGTTGATTCGGCTGCGCAGCGGCAACCCGGCGCTGCCGCACGTCCTGGTGGGTGGAGCGGTCGGCCAGGGCAAGTCGAACCTGCTGCTGGTGATGATCCACGGCCTGGCCGCCCGGTACGCGCCGGACGACCTGGAGATGTACCTGCTCGACTTCAAGCACGGTGTGGAGTTCTCGGCGCTCGGACCGGCCGCTGAGCGCGAGCACTGGCTGCCGCACGTCCGCGTGCTCGGTATCCACAGTGACAGGGCGTTCGGGCTCGCCGTACTGCGGCACCTGTCCGATGAGCTGGCTCGGCGCAGTGAGATCTTCAAGGCGCACGGGAACGTTGCGGACATCGCCGAGCTGTCTCCTGGGCCGGAGCGGCCGCCACGAATTCTTGCCGTACTGGACGAGTTCCAGGTGCTGCTGGAGGACGACGACGAGCTGGCCGATGAGGCGGCGCGGCTGCTGGAGCGGCTGGTGCGGCTCGGTCGTGCGTACGGCGTCCACGTCGTACTGGCCACGCAGACGATCGAAGGGGTCAAGCGGCTGTCGACCCGGCGGGACTCGATCTTCGGCCAGGTGCCGTACCGGATCGCGCTCAAGACGACTCCTGCTGACTCCCAGGCGATCCTGCGGACCGGCAACACGGCGGCCGCGGAGCTGCAGTTCCGCGGTGAGGCGGTGCTCAACGCGAACTTCGGCTCGCCGGACGACAACCAGCACGTGCTGGTCAGCTTCGCCGACAAGCCGGTGCTGGACGACCTGCGGCACGAGCTGTGGCGAAGGTCCGGTACGACGAGGGCGCCGCGGGTCTTCCACCTGGCCGAGCCGGCGCGGCTGACCGACACCGCGGCCGCTGTGAAGGCTGAGCTCGGCCGGCCCTGGATGGGCTTGCCGATCGCGGTGACCGAGGAGCCGGTGGCCATCGAGGTGCAGCCGGAGCCGGGCGCCGGCGTACTGGTGCTGGGTGACGGGCCTGCTGATGCGCTGGGCGTGCTGACCGGGCTGGCAGTGTCCACTGCCGCGGCTGCCGCCGTACCGCCGCGGTTCGTGTTCCTGGACGGGACGGACTCGGCGCCGGCGGTTGCTGAGGGCAAGGGCGCGCTGATCCAGGTACTGCGGTCGCTCGGCTGCGAGGTGGAGACGGTCGACAAACACGGGGACGTCGCGCCGAAGCTGTTCGCGCTGCGCGACCTGGTCAAGGAGGGACGGGTCGGCGGTACGACGTACCTGCTGGGCTTCGGGCTGCACGCCGTACCGAAGATGCAGGTGCACGCCGAAGGGTTCTTCGAGAGCCCGGCGAACGCGCTGCAGGAGATCGTGCGCGACGGGCCTACGCAGGGGCTGATCACTTTCGGCTGGTGGAACCGGCTGCACGTCTGCACCGAGCAGCTGGGGTACGGGCGGGCCAACGTGGCGACGCACCTGTTCCTGCGGCACCCGCAGGAGGGGGTGCGTGCTGTCGCCGGTCCGCTGGTGCGCTGGGCGTCGGAGCCGCACCGCAGTCTGCTGTGGGACGGGCTGCACCCGGAGGCGCAGGTCGTCGTACCGTACGCGCCGCTGCATGTCGACGAGGTCGATCGGTACCTGGAGCTGGTGCGGCGATGAAGACCGAGGAGCAGCAGTGGGCCGAGTACGCCCGGGAGCTGCGGCGGGTCGCTGGAGCTCGTGCGGACGCGCAGCAGGAGCAGGACCGGCGTACGGCGGCCAAGACCCAGGCGGAGGCGACCGCAATGGCTGAGGCCAATGCGATGGCCGAGCGGGGGCACAAGCTCGAGGTACGGCTCAACGGGCTGGCCGAGAAGGCCGCAGTGAGCCTGCAGCGGGCCGGGCTGCCTCCGGACGGCAAGCGGACGACTGTGCCGTTGCCGGAGATCAGGGCGATCGCTGACATCGAGGTGGTGGCCGCCCGAATCACCAAACAGCTTGCGGAGACCGTCGACCAGCTGGAGGCGGTCCGGGCCGAGGCCCTGGCCGAGCAGGAGCGGCGCAAGCGCCGTACGATCAGCGCCGCCCTGACTGTGGCCGCCCTCCTCGTCGTGTGGGTGGCGCAGTCGTTCCTCGCCGGCGTCGAAGCGGCCGCGATCGCGGCGGTGACGATGCTGGCCGCGTCCCGGGTGCTGGGCCTGCCCCGGCTGCCCGGAGCGCGCTGGTGGGGCTGGGGCGGGGCCGTGCTGGTCGTCGTACTGATGGCGGCCGGGCTGCCCTGGTGGCTGGCGATCGGCGTGCCGGTGGTGGTGTCCGGTACGGCGATCGTGCTGCCGAAGAAGCGCAACTCCTAGGGAAGAGGCAGTCGACGTGTCGGACGTACAGCGGCTCAAGGAACAGCTGCACCAGGTATCCGCGGAGGCCAAGCAGGCCGCTGGTGGGCTGGCCGGGTTCAAGCTGCGGTTCACGCAGCACAGCGCGCAGGTGGAGAGCCTGATCGCGGGTACGGCGACCGGGGTGGACCGGGACATCTCGGAGATCCTGGACGCCGCCGGCAAGGCGGTCGAGCAGGCCGCCGAGGCGCTGGAGATCGCGTCGGCCGGCTGCAAGAGCTACGCGGACCAGATCTAGGTCCCTGCGCGTGCCGTCTGATCTGCAGCGGGTGGCCCGGGGACTGGTCGAGTGCCTGGACGAGGTGCCGCAGGTGGTGCTGCACCTGCAGCGGACGGCTGATCGGTGCCGGGAGAACGCGGCGCTGGCGATCGTGGCGTCGCAGGGGCGGGCGACGGTGGCGGCGCAGCAGCTGGATGCGGCCGCTCGGGCTTGCGAGGCTGCCGCGCATTACCTGTCAATGGCGCCGCCGAAGGCCAAGGCTTGGGCGGAGCGGTTGGTGGGGGAGGGGCGGTCTACCAACCGGCCCGATGCCGGGTCGGCGGATCGGAACAAGGCGACCGGTGGGGTGGCCGAGCGGGATTCGCGGGGGCGGACTCGGCGGTTGGAGGCGCGGTTCAAGCCTGGGGAGACGCCGGAGGCTGGGGAGGCGCCGCTGATTCGCGTGGCGCGGAAGGCTTTCGAGCAGCTGCGTGCGAAGCAGGAGAGGGACGCGGAGGAGCGGGAGAAGGAGCAGCCGGAGGAGGAGCTCGAGGTCGAACTCGTGGTTGATCCGAAGGGGGAGCTTCGGGCTGCTGGGAAGGCTGCGGCTACTGCTGCGTCGGAGGACGACGAGGAGCGGGAGGAGCCGAAGTACGAGATCGCGGTGGATCTGGGGGATGCGGCGCGGGAGCTGCTGGAGGCGATGGCCGCTGCGGGGGAGCAGGCTTGGGAGCGCGCTGAGCTGGTGATCGCGGTGGATCGGGTGGTGGCGAGGTTCGAGTACGGCGAGGAGCCGGTGGTGCCGGCGGCCGTCGTACCGGTGATTGATGTGGAGTTGCCGGAGTTCGAGCGGGGCGATAGTGAATCACCACTGCCAGACGTCGATCGACGGAACGGTGGCGGCGTAGCGGATGACGCGGACGAGCGTCCGGCCGCTGTCGATGTGGACTTCAACGAGTATCGAGAGAGATTGACCGAGAGTGGCCGCGTCAGACCCATCGTCGGATCCGGTCCGGAGATGGAGTTCCAGCGCCGACATTGTGGTCCGATCGAGTTTCGCCTGACCACCGACGACCGACTGCCGCGCGCTGTGTGGGCCGACGGACTGGACACATTGCTGCGGCGAGCTCAGGACGCCAAATACGTGGCTCCAGCGTCGGGGAAGTCGTTCTACCGACCGGACACGCTGCCGCCCTTTCTCCGGAGGATCGCCGAAGAGAAGAACGATCACATGCTCATGAAGTACCGCGAGGTCATCAGCGCTGACGACAATCCGGTGGAAGGCTTGGAGATCATCACCAACGATCTGACCGCAGCCGCCTACTTTCGGGACCGAATGGCGGAACTGGACATTCCCGGTCAGGTCACTGTCGAACAAGAGGACAAGGCATGAGCGATTTTCTGGTGGCGCCGCTGGAGGAACCGGCCTGGACAGTTCCCGCCGAGGAGCTCGCGGCGGCGTTGCGCGAGCGGTGGCCTGACGTTCGGGTGGAGATTGGTGCGGTCGAAGGCTCGTCGATGGCTCTGGAGGCTCTCATTCCCGTTGGGCCTGGAGGGCGGGAGTTGGGGGTCGCGCTGAGCGGGACCGGGCAGGCGGTGACGCTGGATCCTGCGGAGCTGGAGGGGGCGGCGGAGTTCGCCGTGTGGTTTGTGCAGACGGTGGTGCCCGGGGAAGAGGGCGTGCATCTGATTGAGCCCGGGTCGATGCGGACTGTGGAGCTGGTGGCGGGGCTGACGCCGTCCGAGGTACGGGAGCGCCTTGGCTAACAGCGACGAGGTGTTCCTGGCGACCGACGAGCCGATCGAGGTGGTCGCGGCTCGGGTGGCTGAGGTACTGGGGCTGACGTATCTGGGGCAGACGAACGGGAGGTTTCAGTACACGCGGTGGGGGCGGGTGTTCGATGGCTGGATCGGTGTGTACGTCGGGGTGAACGACTTCTGGCCGGAGCCGGGGGAGGTACAGGCGATGGATCTCTATCCGGTACGCGTGGAGATTCAGAGCCGCCGGAGGGACGGGCGCCAGGCTGAGGAAGCGCGGTTGGCGTTTGAGTTTTTGGTGGAGGGACTGCCTGAGGTGCCCGCCCTGCTGTCGCGAAACCTGGAGGTACTGGTGGCGGCCAGTCGGCCGGGGGTGGGGACGCACTACTTCGGTGAGAACGTGTGGCTCGATCCGCCGGAGATCGAGCCGTGGAGGCCGTGGGTGTTGCTGGCGGACGAGTGAAGTCGTTCATGCGTCATTGCGGTGCTGGGGGATGAGTCAAGAAAAGTTTTGGGAAGTCGCGTCATGAAGCTTCTGGGGGGCCGTCACTATCTGTGAACCCATCCCCACAGGGAAGTGGAAGTGATGACGTGATGTGCGAGTTGTCGATGTCGCTGGTGGGTAGGTCACGGGGCGGATCTCGCCTCCTGGTTTTGCGTCGGGTGCACTGATGGGCGGGGACCATGCGGGGCCGCAACGGCGGCGGGTGCGGGTCTGGTTCGGGGAGCATGCGGTGGCGGACTACTGCGCCGAGGCGGAGCTGGCGGATCGGTACGCGGCGGCGATGACGCGGCGGTTCGCGGGGCTCCGGGTGACCAGCGAACCGGTGTCGGCGGCTGATCCGGGGACCGGGCTGCCGCTACCGGGGGAACGGTTGTGGGAGGTCGCGCCGAAATGAGATCTCGACGGTTTCGGTTGATGCGGCACGAGGACGTGTCCGGGGTGAGTGGCACCGGGCCTGTCGCGGAAGGTGTTCAGTTCACCGACGGGGCGGTCGCGTTGCGGTGGTACGGCGACTACCCGACGACGACCGTCTGGGACGGGATCGATTCGGTGATCGCGATCCACGGGCACAACGGTGCCACGGAAGTCGAATGGCTCGACCCGGATCCGGGGCCGGACCCGGCCGTCGCGAGGCGGGAGGACCTGCCGCCGCAGCCGTGGCCGGAGCTGCATCCGGCGCCGGAGTTTGAAGACGAAGGGCCGGGGCCGAGCCTGTCGGGGCGGGGGGCCGGGTACGGCTCAGCCGGTACGACGGGCGCCGCCGACGACTCAGGCGACGCGGCGGGCTCCACGCGGGGCCCAGACGGGTCGACCGGGTCCACGCGGGGCCCAGACGGGTCGACCGGCCCGACACGGGCTCCAGGCGCGGAGCCGCGTTCGGGGCCGCCGGCGACCAGGCCGATCTTTCCGGCCGAGCACGGATCGTCGGGCCCGGTGTTCCCGGGCGGCCACGGCCGGGAGCCGTTCTCGGAGTTCATGGACAACGGGGTCGGCACGGCGCGCCGTCGTACCGGCTTCACCGATCTGCTCTGAGCAGCTGACCACATGACCACGACCGGGTCCGGCGCCGCGGACCCGGTCCTCCCCCCGAGCGGGCCGCGCACCGAACTCCCTCCGGTGCCGGCCCGCTCGTAGCGTCAGGGCTTGTACTCCTCCACTTCCAGCTGGTCGAAGTTGCGGAAGGTCGGCGGGCCGTCGCACAGCTCGGTGAGGGTGGCAGCGAACTCGCCGGTGTCCTCGCGGCCGGAGTTCTCCATCGCCTCCTCGTACGACGCGAACTCGACGACCGCGCAGTACCGGCCGTCTTCGTCGCGGTCGGCGCACGACATCGCCCGGATCGGGCTCGGGCCGTCGCCGGACTCCTCGCGCTTCTTGCGGAAGTCGCTCATCAGCGCGGAGATCTCGTCCTGCCGGGACGTGCGGTACTCGATGAACTGCACGAAGCCAGTCATGTCTTTCCCCCTTGGAATAGGCCTCTCTTGCTGACAGTGCGCCGCGCCCAGGCAGTGCGCAAGGCGCCGGGTCCCTCGATGACTCGCTGCGGGCGGTAGGCAACGATCTGCTGTCAGCAGAGGGACTGGGAATCGGTACGGCGGACTGCTTGGCTGGGTGCCATGCAGATTCTGGTACTGGGCGGCACGGCCTTTCTGGGGCGCGAGATCTCGGCGCAGGCACTCGCACGGGGACACGCGGTGACGTGTCTCGCGCGGGGCGAGAGCGGTGGGGTGGTGGACGGCGCCACGCTCGTCACGGCCGACCGGAGCAAGCCCGGCGCGTACGACGGCGTACCGGTGCAGGAGTGGGACGCGGTGTTCGAGGTCTCCTGGCAGCCGGGTTTCGTCAGGGAGGCGCTGGACGCGTTCGGACAGCGGGCGAAGCACTGGACCTATGTGTCGTCCGGCAACGCGTACGCCGACTTCAGTACGCCGGGTGCCGACGAGTCCGCCGCACTGCGGGAGCCGACCGAGTCGGAGACGGTCGACCGGGAGCAGTACGGCGAAGCGAAGGTCGCGTGCGAGCAGTTGTCGTCAGCCGCGGTCGGGGACCGCCTGGTGATCGCACGGGCCGGTCTGATCGGCGGACCGGGCGACCGGAGCGACCGGGCCGGGGCCTGGGTCGCCCGCGCGGCCAGGGCGCCTGAGGAGCCGCTGCTGGTGCCGGACACGCCAGAGCTGCCCACCTCTGTTGTCGACGTACGGGACCTCGTCTCGTGGTTGCTGGACTGCGCTGAGCGTGGCGTCACCGGGACGTACGACACAGTGGGACCGGTAGTGCCGTTCGGGGAGTGGATCGAGCTGTCGCGCCAGGTGGGTGGCCACACCGGTCCGGTGGTCAGGGCGCCGCGGGGCTGGCTGGAGGAGCAGAAGGTCGAGCAGTACATGGGACCGGACTCGCTGGCCATGTGGCTCACCGAGCCGGGCTACGAGGGCTGGTCGAACCGCAGCGGTCAGGCAGCGGCCCAGGCTGGTTTGAAGCACCGGTCGCGGGAGGAGGTCGTTCGGGACACGCTGGAGTGGGAGCGCGAGCTCGGACTGGACCGTGAGCGTAAGGCAGGGCTCAGCCCGGCGCGGGAACGTGAACTGATCGCGCAGCTCGGCACAGACTGAGGGCATGAAGCTGCTGCTGATCTCGGACACCCACCTGCCCGTCAGGGCGAAGAAGCTGCCCGAGCCGGTGTGGGACGCGGTCGACGCGGCCGACGTGGTCATCCACGCCGGCGACTGGGTGAGCGTCGACCTGCTGGACGAGCTGACCGAGCGGGCGAAGAGGCTGATCGGCTGCTGGGGCAACAACGACGGCCCGGAGCTGCGGCGACGGCTTCCGGAGGTTGCCCGGGAGACATTGGACGGGCTGCGTGTGGCCGTCGTCCACGAGACCGGCGGCAAGCAGGGACGTGAGCTGCGAGCGGAGAGGGCGTACCCGGACGTCGATCTGCTCGTCTTCGGGCACAGTCACATCCCGTGGGACACGACGTCGCCGCGGGGGATGCGGCTGCTCAATCCGGGATCACCGACGGATCGCCGCAGCCAGCCGTACCGCACCTACCAGACGGCCACGATCACCTCGGGCCGTCTGGAAGATGTTGCCCTGCACAACCTTTAGGCGTTGGCCGCTTCCTTGACCCGGGCCTTGAGACGGTCGCGAACCTCTTCGGGAGTGTAGGAGCGACGCTTGCGCTCGCCCCGTGCGATCACCACACCGGTCGCCGCGACACCCACCAGGCCGGCGACTCCGAGCACCTTCCATACCTTCATGAGCACTAACCTAGCGATGTGGAGACCCGGATAACGCTGGACGACGCTACGGAACTGACACGAACAGGTGACATTTGGCTGTTCCGCGGAGAATCCGCGGCGGATCGGGCGATCCAGCTGACCACCAACAGCCCGGTCAACCACGTCGGCATGGCGATCGTGATCGAGGACCTGCCGCCGCTGATGTGGCACGCCGAGCTCGGCCGATCGCTGCCCGACGTGTGGACCGGCAACCATCAGCGCGGCGTACAGCTGCACGATCTCCGCGACGCGGTCACGACCTGGGCGCACCGGTACGGTCAGCGCGCCTGGCTCCGGCAGCTGGATCCCGTGGTCGGCAAGGAGATGGAGGACGCCGTACTGCGGGTTGTCGCGCGCCTGGACGGTACGCCGTTCCCGTCGACCGCCCGGCTGGCGTCGCGGTGGATCCGCGGGCGGGTCCCGGCGTTCCGGCGCGGAGATCGCGAACTGGTGCTCGAGACGGCGTACTGCGCGGAGGTGGTCGCGCTGACGTACGAGGAGATGGGGCTGCTTCCGGGTGGGCGGCGGCCGAACTGGTACGACCCGGGGCGGTTCTGGAGCGGTGACGACCTGGATCTCGGGCTCGGGGCGACGCTCGGCGAGGAGATCGCGGTCGACGTACCGGCCTGAGAGCGGGTGGACCGGAATTGTCGGTGGGCTGTGATTGGCTGGTCGCAGTAGGAAGCCACGGACCGATTCCGAGGAGGCGTCGCCGATGTATGCCGTCATCGACACCGAGACGACCGGCCTGCTGCCCGGGCATCGGCACCGGGTGATCGAGGTCGCCGTCGTGCTGCTGGACGCCCAGGGACGGTTCGAGGACGAGTGGGTGACGCTGCTCAATCCGCAGCGTGATCTCGGGCCGCAGCACATTCACGGGATCCTGACCGCCGACGTGCTGGCGGCGCCGGAGTTCGTGGACGTCGCGCGGCGGCTCGGTGAGCTGCTCGCCGGGCGGATGGTGGTGGGGCACAACGTCGAGTTCGATCTCGGGTTCCTGCGGGCGGAGTTCGCGCGGCTCGGGCACGTCGTACCGCTGATCACCGAGCGATCGATGTGCACGATGGCGTTGGCCGGCTATCTGTTTCCGGGGTCGCGGCGGACGCTCGGCGCGTGTTGCGCGGCGGCCGGGATCACCTTGGAGGGTTGGCATTCGGCGCTGGCGGACACGCGGGCGACGGCTGAGTTGTTCAGCACGTACCTGAAGTCGTTCCCGTCGCCGCCGCCTTGGCAATGGGCGTACGACGAGATCCGGGATCTGCCGTGGCCGGAGTTGCCGGGGACGCATCGTGAGCCGACCGTGCGGCCGGTGCACGCGGGTGGGCGGCACGGGTGGATGAGTCGACTCGTCGATCAGTTGCCTCGGGTTTCGGAGCCTCCGCAGGCCGACTCGTACCTCTCGGTGCTGGACAGTTTGCTGGCGGATCGGGAGATCGATGCGGCCGGGGCCGACTTGCTGGTGCATGTGGCAACGGATCTGGGCCTGACACGGTCCCAGGTCGATCGGCTGCACGGGGTCTATCTGGACGAGTTGGCCGCGGCTGTTTGGCTCGACAGCGAGATCAGCGACGAGCAGCGCGCGGATCTTGACCGGGTGGCGACGATGCTTGGCCGGCAGGCGTGCGACGTGGACGACGCGTTGGTTGCTGCTAGCAACGGTCGGTACGTCGTACCGGCGCGGCCGGGGGCCGGTGGGTTTCCGCCGGGGAGCACGGTGGTGTTCACCGGGGACATGGTGGAGCCGCGCGAGGTGTGGTGGGACCGGGCGGTGGCGGCGGGGTTCAGTCCGCAGGAGGCGGTGCGGTCGGAGACGACGTTCGTGGTGGCGGCCGATGTGGACAGTCTGTCGCTGAAGGCTCGGGCGGCGCGGGAGTTCGGGGTGCCGATCATCGCGGTGGAGGCGTTTCGGCGGATGCTGCCGGCTGAGGTGCTGCCTGCTGACGACGAGCGGAAGGCTGGGTGATCTAGGGTCGACGGCGTGGAGAGAGCAGAGCTGGGGCGGCGGATCTACGCGGCGGCGCATCTGACCGGAGAGTTCACGCTGCGGTCGGGGGTGACGACGGATCACTACTTCGACAAGTACCGGTTCGAGGCGGATCCGGTGCTGCTCGATGCTGTGGCCGAGGCGATGGTTCCGTTGGTGCCGGCGGGGACCGAGGTGCTGGCCGGGTTGGAGATGGGTGGGATTCCGGTGGTGACCGCGTTGGGGCGGCATACCGGGTTGCCGTGTGCGTTCGTGCGGAAGGAAGCGAAGGCGTACGGGACTTGCCGGTTGGCCGAGGGGGCGGAGGTCGCTGGTCGGCGGGTGTTGGTGGTTGAGGACGTGGTGACGAGTGGTGGGCAGATTGTGCTGTCGACGCGGGAGCTGCGAGCGCTGGGCGCGGACGTGCGGGAGGCGCTGTGCGTGATCGACCGCGAGCAGGGCGGGGCAGAGGCTTTGAAGGAGATCGACTTGGGGTTGATCTCGTTGCTGAGGGCTGCTGATCTCGGGTAGTTGGAGTCACAGAAGTTCGGTGAAGAGGGTCTGGTCGTAGCGGGCTGCCTGGGCTGGGGTGACGGGGGCGAGGATTTGGCCTGTGGTCGGGGTGCCGAAGTAGCGGACCTGGGTGGGGTGGGTGGTGGCGTAGGCGGCTATGTAGGCGCAGACGACGCTGTCGAGGGCGTCTTCTACGCGTTTGAGGTCGGCTTTGCGGGTTGCTTGGGCGAGGGCTTGGCGGAGGTGTTGCCAGGCGGGGTTGGTCTTGACCAGCAGGGGTGGTGAGGCGTTGACCAGGGATTCGACGTAGGTCGCGAGGCGGAGCATCTCTTGGTGGAGGTGGGGGAAGTCGCGACCGGGTTTTGCTTTGTACTGGAGGATTCGGGGGAGGTTGAAGAGGGTGACGATGGCTGGGTGGGGGTAGACCTCGGCAGCTCGGCGGGCGGCCTTGGGGTCGAGGCTGAGGTTGAGGGCTTCGATCAGGCGGAGGGCTCGGGAGCCGTTGGCGAAGCTCGGGTTGGTGGTGTTGGCGGCGTGGCAGGATGCGCCGAAGCGGCCGTAGTACTGGGAGATCAGGCGTTCGCACGGGCGGTGGCCGGTGGCGTTGGTGACGACGATCGGCGCGTCGAACGCGACGAAGCAGGGGCCGGTAGTCCAGCGGGTCAGCCAGGTGAGGATGTCGTCGTCGGTCTGCTGGACGGTGACGTCGAGCAGGCAGCCTGACGCATCCAGTACGGCGAGGCCGGTGACGCCGCGCTGACCCCAGGCGAGGTCGACGCCGACGAATCGCAGGTCGGTCACCTCGAACGCATCCCGTTCATTTCTGGCCTACCCGCGCAGGTCGGATCGCGAGGTGGGACCAGAACCCGCGCAGGCGCTGGCGACGGACGTGCGCATTGCGCCGGGGAGAGGACGTGCACTCCCGCGCTGGCGAGGGAAGGGTCCTCCGCACCGGCGAGGCTGCGGGGGAAGCTGAATCCACGCAGACGCCAGTGTGAAAAGGGCACTCCGCGCCGGGCAGGACTCCGCGACGGCGTGGCGATGGGCAACTCGGCACCGAGCCGGGAGACGGCTCCGCGCCGGCGCGGGGACGCGCTCCGGATAGGCGCCGGGATGCGCGGTCTGCGCCGGCGTGGCTCCGGATAGGCGCCGGGATGTGTGCTCTGCGCCGGTGTGGGGACGAGCTCCGGACAGGCGCTGGGATGCGCGCTCCGCACCGGCGCGAGGACGCGCTCCAGGCAGCTGCCGGGACGCGCACTCCGCACCGACGTGGGAACGCGCGCCGCGCTGGCGCCGGGATGCGTGATCCGGGGGTGGCGCGGAGGGGTGGGGGTCAGGCTTCTGGGACTTCGCGTTCGATTTCGAAGCGGAGGCTCTTGCCGGAGCGGATGCGTTCGACTGCGGCGAGGCAGGCTTCGGGGCTCATGTGGACGCCGATCTCGCCGAGGCGGTTGCGGAGGACCAGCGCGGCGTCCTCGGCTGACCGGGAGCTCGACTCGTTGATCGCGTCGATCGTCGCGGTGGTCAGCTTCTCGCGGATGTCCGGGTGGACCTCGTGGATCTCGTGGGTGATTCTGAACTCCGACATCGCGACTTTCTCCTGTCCAGCGAGCCCGTGACCTGTTTCCAGCCTAGTTCCCCCGAACAGTCTGGAGGGAGCATTCTGTCGCTCCCGGCGGTGCTAGGCGAGTACCCGCGACACGAAACTCTCAAGCCGGTTGCCTAGTCGCTCGATCCGGACCTCCGGGCTGACGGTCTCGCCCTGGGGAACCTCGAGCTCGCGCAGGCCGCGCAGGTAGAGCGAGCAGGCGAGGTCGGCGCAGATGTAGGTGCCGACCGTGTTGCCGGCGCGACCGGCCGAGCCGGCGCGGCGGGCGGCGAACAGGGCGACGTCGGTGACCTGGTGCGCGGTGTGGCAGAGGTCGCAGAGGCCGGTACCGCGGCGGGGCTTGCCGGTGGCCGCGGTGTTGAGGGCGATGCCGAGGACGCCGTCTTCTCGCGGTACGACGAGATAGGCGCGGGCCGGGGCCTTCGCGTCGCGCCAGCCGAGGAAGTCCAGAGACTCCCAGGGGAGGTCGGGCAGCCCGGCCGGCATCGTGATCGCCTTCACCTGGCTCTTGGACGAGTTGACGAACGATCGCCGGATCTCGTCCGCGTTCAGCGCCTGCACCACAAACTCCTCACCTCGACTGGTTGCCGGCCTACTCAACCTGCGCCGAGCCGCCCGGGGCAACCGAATATGTGTGGGGCGGTGGGAGAGGGGCAGGGCAGCGCAGGGCTCGCGTGTGGGGCGGCGAGTGGCGGCCGTTGCCTGTGGGCGGTGGGAGAGGGGGCAGGACAGCGGAGGGCTCGCGTGTGGGGGCGGCGAGTGGCGGCCGTTGCCTGTGGGCGGTGAGAGAGGGGGCCCGCCCCCGCGGGAAGGGCGGGGCCGCGCGTGTGTTGGGGGTGGGCCTGCCGTACGGCGTGCTGCGCGTTCGGCGCGCAGTACGCGCCGGTCTCCGGGGCGGAGACCGCGCCGCCAGGATGATTCGGCGACATGCGGACAGGGGAGTGGACTTATCAACCTGAAGCTGGCACCATAAGAGGTACAAACTTCAACTAAGCGCCCCCGGAGGACAGCTGTTATGACCACGACCGACTACGCCACGCTCACCGGCGACTACACGATCGACACCTCGCACAGCCGCACCGGCTTCGTCGCGCGTCACGCGATGGTGACCAAGGTCCGCGGGTCGTTCAACGAGTGGGAGGGTTCGGCCCACATCGACGGTGAGAACCCGGCGAACTCCTCGGTCAAGGTGACGATCCAGGCCAAGAGCATCGACACCCGCAACAGCCAGCGCGACGACCACCTGCGCAGCAACGACTTCTTCGAGATGGACGAGCACCCGGAGATCACCTTCGTCTCGACCTCGGTCGCGCCCAAGGGCGACGACGTCTTCGCGGTCACCGGTGACCTGACCATCAAGGGCATCACCAAGCCGGTCACGATCGACTTCGAGTACACCGGTACGGCGACCGACCCGTTCGGCAACGTCCGGGTCGGCTTCGACGGCGCGGTCACGATCAACCGCAAGGACTGGAACGTCACCTGGAACGCGGCCCTCGAGGGCGGCGGCGTCCTGGTCAGCGAGAAGGTCACCCTCGAGATCGAGGTCTCGGCGATCAAGAACGCCTGAGCACAGCAGTAACCGTACGACGAGCACAACGTCGTACGACGAGGAACCGGGATCACCGCTGCGGCGGTGGCCCCGGTTCCGTCTTTCACGCAACCGCTTCTGGATAGCCGGCACCCCGCGGAGTGTCGGCTTCGTCGCGGTGCGGTCACGATCGGCCTTCGGTGCGGGCGGGAAGGTTTTGCCGGCCCCGCGCACTGGGAAACTCCTGGCTGAGTGACGACCTAGGGCCAGGGGGTCCGCCGATGATCGACACCAGGCTCTACCGATGGTTCCTGCCGCTGCTCGGGCGGCGCCGGCCGGTTCGGCGTACGCCGGAGTCGTTCCGCCCGCGCGGGACGAGCTCGCGGGTCAGCCGGCTCGCGGCGCGGTACGACGCCGACGTGGACGAAGCGCTGCAACGGCTGTGGCCGAAGGCGCGGGTCTACCACGATCGCGAGTTCGCGCGGGACCGTGCCGACTTCCTGCTGGTGGTGCGCGGGCGCGGCGTGATGGTCGAGACGAAGGTGAAGAGCGACCCGGGACTGTTCCGCGGGTCGACGTTGCCGCCGCTGCTCGACCGGTTGCAGCGGGACGGCAGGCGCCTGGTGGTCCTGCTGAACCAAGGCGACCCGACCCCGGCCCGGGAGCTGCTCGCCGACAAGCTCGGCGACAAAGCCCGCATCGTGGTCTGGTCCGGGCCGGACCAGGACGGCGATTTGCGCGCCGCGGTCGAGGAACTGATCGCCCAGGAGTCGCGCCACCCGCTGTGACGGGTACGGCGGCATCCTCGGGGTCGGCCAGGGCTCGGACAACCCGCCGCGGTTGATCCGGCTGACGCGGGCAGGTGGGAACTCCGCGCTGGCTGGACGAGCGCGCCAGGGGGTGAGCGGCCGGCGGCTGACGTGGAGGGCGTGCTGAGGCGCGAAGCGTGCTGCGGCCGGCGGCTGACGTGGAGTGCGCGCCGAGGCGCGATGCGTGCTGCGGCGGGCTTGGAGGGCGATCCGTGGTGCCTGCGCGGCGGGCGGCGGACTTGAAGAACGCGCGCCGGCGTGGTGATGCATGTCTTGCGGCCGGCCGGGCGGCCTGCACCTGTTGCGCGCAGGCCGCCGGACCGCTCGGGTCAGTACGGGGCGGCGGGAGAGATGTGCACGACCAGGCGCTGCTCGCCGCGGTGGCGGGCAGCTGACGCGGACGTCGTATGGGCGGCAGCAGACAAGCGACGTTGAAAGCCGACAGCGCGGAGAGGTGGACTCTCCGCGCTGTCGGCTGACTCCGGATCGCGAGGTGTGCCCGAGGGCGGCGATCAGGAGTCGTTTTCTCCTCCGGCAAGGCCCGGAGGTTGCTTCAGGGAATCAGCACTTGCGGGCTGTGGTGCTGCCGCCGTCGACGACCCAGCGGCCGTCGTGCTGCTCGACGCGCATCTCGTCGACCCAGCGGGTCGGGGACTTGGCCGGGATCACGCTGCGGCCCTTCGCGTCGACCGTGCGGGCCGCTTTCGTGTCGTAGCAGGCGCGGATGATGACGCCGGACGCGGCGACCGTGCGCTTGGCCCAGACCACCTTGGTGACGCCGGTGTTGCGCAGCTTGCGGGCGCGGAAGTACTTGGCCTGCTGGCTGTACGCCTTGAGCAGCCGCGGGGTCATCACCGGGACCAGCTGCTTGGTCGCCTTGCCGCCGCTCTTCATCATCGTGTCCAGCGCGGCGCGGTAGTCGTAGTACGCGTTGACGACCGGGTCGTTCGAGGCCGGTACCGTGTCGGGCTGGGCCGCGGCGTCCGCGACCGGGACGTCGGTGTGCTTGGACGCCTTCTGGGCGCCGGGAGACGAGGCGGCCACGTCGGCCGATTCGCCGCCGCCGCAACCGGCGAGCATCAGGACCGGGATCAGCGTGGCGGTCACCGCCAGGTCGCGAATGCGCATGGAACGAACCTCCTGTCGGGTGCCGTCGGGAGCGGGCTGCCGCTACCACCGGCACTGTTCGTGTAACGCTGCGACACGGACCGTGGTCACTGTGACCTGAGTCACACTCGACCCCCTACCGGCGTACTGGGAGCGGTTTCGCTCCCTGGCCGGATGTCCCGGCGTCCACGAATTCCTAGCCTCGATCTCGACAGCCGAGACAAAGGAGCGCGCGATGAGCATAGTGAGCAGCAAGGTCGGGCCGACCCGGCCGTCGAAAGCAGCGCTGGCTGCCCATCGGACGATCGGCGTCCTCCACGGATTGCTGGGTTGCTTCCTGATCGGCCTGTGGGGAATCGCGGTGGTCCGGGGACCGTTCTTCGGCCTGGTCGAGCACGGACCGTTCGGGCCGGGGACGTGGGGCGGACCGACGTTGACGGGCGCCTGGCTCGTCCATGCCGCAGTCTCGGTTCCGGTGATCGTGCTGATTCCCCTTGCCCTGTGGGGAATCCGCTCACTGCACGCCACGATGACCCGAGGCCTGTACGGCGAGACTCTCAGCTGGTGGGTCCGCCCGGTCGCGGTGCTGATCGCTGTGGCCGGAGTGGCGCTCTTCGTCGCGTGGGTCCGGCAGATCTAGGGTCGCCGGATGACGGGATGGCCGCAGGGCAGGTGGGCGTGGGTCGCCGGCGCCGGTACGGCGGCGCTGCTGGTGCTCACAGCGATGGACCTGGGCCAGCACTACCGACTCCCGCTCGGCGCGGCGCTCGCACTGGGCACTGCAAGGGCTTTGAATCTCGGACTGGCGTGGACGCGGCCCGCCATCAGTCTGCCGGGGTCGCTGGCCACAGCGGCCCTGACCGCGGCGGTCAGCGTGCCGGTGACAGCCGAGGAGCCCTGGCCGTGGCCGGTGACCAGCGTGTTCGGGCACTCGATCGTCCTGGCGGTAGTCGCGGCGCGGGGTGCGTCGCGCAAAGCGGCAACCGCCTGGTGGGTCCTCACCCAGCTCACGGGTGTAGTGGCGATGCTCCTGGCGCCGGAGCGGGGTTCGTGGGTCGGACTGCTCACCATGGCAGTGCTCTCACTGGTTGCTGTGGTGATCGGCGACCTGCTGCGGTCGCGGGCAGAGGCGCGGCAGCAGCTGGCCGAGCAGGCTGAGCTGACCGAGGCGGAGCGCGCCGAGCGGGCGCTGTGGCAGGAGCGGGCGCGCATCGCTCGGGAGCTGCACGACGTGGTGGCGCACCACTTGTCGGTGGTCGTCGTACGGGCGGACAGTGCGCCGCACCGGCTGCAGGCGTTGCCGGAGGAGGTGCGGACCGAGTTCGCGGGGATCGCTGAGGAGGCGCGGTCGTCGCTGACCGAGATGCGGCGCGTACTGCGGTTGCTGCGGGCCGAGCCGGGGGAGCTGGAGCCGCAGCCCGGGCTGGAGGATCTGCCTGACCTGGTCGAGCGGGCTCGGCAGGCGGGGGCGTCGATCGAGCTGGAGGCGACTGCAGTGGAGGTGGATGCCGCGGTCGCGCTGACGGCGTACCGGGTGGTGCAGGAGGGAATCAGCAACGCCGTACGGCACGCACCGGGTGCAGCGATCACGGTGACAGTACGGCGCGTCGAAGACGAGCTCAGGGTCACGGTGTCCAACACCAGCAGCCAGGCACCGGAGAAAAGCGGTGCAGGACAAGGGCTCCTCGGGATGCGGGAGCGGGTGAGCCTGGTGGATGGGACGGTGAGAGCCGAGAGCACGCCGGACGGCGGGTTCGTGGTGGAGGCGGTCTTGCCGGTGCGGGCGCGATGATCAGGGTGATGGTGGTGGACGACCAGGAGATCGTCCGCGCGGGCTTCAGCGCGTTGCTGGGTTCGCAGGAGGATCTCGAGATCGTCGGGCAGGCGGGCGACGGCGCCGAGGCGATCGAGGTCGCGCGGCAAGTCAGGCCGGACGTGATCCTGATGGACGTACGGATGCCGGTCCTGGACGGGATCGCCGCGACCCGGCAGATCCTCACGGAAAACAGCGCGCCGCCGCGGGTGATCGTGCTGACCACCTTCGACCTCGACGAGTACGTGTACGACGCGCTCCGCGCCGGGGCGAGCGGGTTCCTGCTCAAGCACGCCTCGCCCGACGAGTTGGCCGCGGCGGTTCGCGTCGTCGCCGCGGGGGACGCGCTGCTCGCGCCGTCGATCACCCGGCGTCTGGTCGAGGACTTCGCCAAGGCCCGTCCAGTTCTCAAGAAAGCCGACGCGACCCTCACTCCGCGCGAGACCGACGTACTGCGGCTGATCGCCAGAGGCCTGTCGAACCGCGAGATCGCGGCCGACCTCGTGCTCGCCGAGCAGACCGTGAAGTCGCACGTGAGCCGCATCCTGACCAAGCTGGACCTGAGAGACCGGGCGCAAGCTGTTGTCTACGCGTACGAGGCGGGCATCGTCGCACCCGGCCCGACGCGCTGAGAGGCGGAGAACATGGACGGGTTGGAACGACTCAGGGCCTTGTGCCTGGCGCTGCCGGAGGTGACCGAGCGGCTGAGTCACGGCGAGCCGACCTGGTTCGTCCGCGGCAAGAAGACGTTCGTCATGTTCGCGAACCAGCATCACGACGACCGGATCGGCTTCTGGTGCGCGGCCCCGGAAGGCGCTCAGCAGGAGTTGCTCACCGCCGACCCGGACCACTTCTTCCGCCCGCCGTACGTCGGTCACCGCGGCTGGCTCGGCGTCTACCTCGACGTGGACGACGTCGACTGGGACCACCTCGCCGAGCTCGTTCGCGACGCGTACCGGCAGGTCGCGCCCAAGTCGCTGGCCGCGTTAGTCGACTAGGTCGACCGCGGTCTGCGGAAGCATCGGCAGCTCGGTTGACCACACGGCGGCGGCTTCAGGAGAGGACCAGGCCCAGGACCTGATCTGCGCCGCGCTGCGCCGCCCGAAGACGGCGCGGAAGAGCTCGTACGAGTCGACGGGCACCTCCGCGGCCGGCCCGTCCGACTCGAGCCAGTAGGTGCCGTCGGGCGTGTGAACCGCGACCCCAGAAGCAGCTCCGTCGAGCATCCACTCGACCGTGGCCAGGTAGGCCTCGCGCGGCGGCCGCGGAATGCCGACAGCGCCGCGCAGGTCGGCCTCGTGCACGGAAGCGTCGGCGTACGGGTTGCAGACCAAGGGATGTGAGGTCGTCCCGCTCGTGATCAGCTGTTCCAGCAACACACTCGACGCAGACCACTCAGCCAGTACGGCGGACGCCGGGAGTTGCCGCCGCGGGGCAACCTGGCGGTCGGTCCACGGCGGGAAGGGCGCGCCGTCCAGGTTGCCCTGGACGAAGTCGGTGGCCACGCCGGTCAGGTGCGCGAGCAGGTCGTGCACCGTCCAGTCGGGACAAGCCGGTACGGCGCGGTCGAGCTCGGCGGGGGAGAAGTCGCGGGCCGCCGCCAGGATGCGGTCGCGGCCGGCGGCGTACAGGGCGGCGCTGGTGATCGGGTCCATCGGAGGCCTCCTTTCTGACCTTGACGGTCGAAAGCCGCCGGAATCGACAACGTAAAGCAGCGTTGGGTTCCACCGATAGGGTGGCGCGGTGAGTGAGACTGAGGTCCGGGTCCGCGGGATCGGGGACAAGCTGGCGATCGGGCTGTCGTTCGGGAGCTCGGCGGCGGTGATGGTGCTGGAGCTCGTCTCGCTGCGGCTGGTCGCGCCCTATCTCGGGCTGACCCTGGAGACGAACACCGCGATCATCGGCGTGGCGCTGGCGGCGATCGCGACCGGCGCGGCGCTCGGCGGCCGGTTCTCCGACTCGGTGTCGCCGACCAAGACGCTCGGGCCGTTGATCCTGTTCGGCGGGGCGTTGGTGCTGCTGGTCCTGCCGGTCGTGCGGTGGACCGGGGAAGCGGTCCGCGGTGGTGGCGAGAATGCAGTGTTCCTCGCAGTCGCGGTCGCGATGTTCGTGCCGGCGTCGTTGCTCGCGGCGGTGACGCCGATGGTCACCAAGCTCCGGCTGTCGACGCTGACCCAGACCGGCACGGTGGTCGGCCGGCTGTCGGCGTACGCGACGGTGGGCGGGATCTTCGGGACCGTGCTGACCGGGTTCGTGTTCGTGGCCAAGGTGCCGACGAGCGTGATCGTGCTCTGCCTCGGGGGGTTGCTCGTGCTGACCGGCGCGGTGCTGACGATCTTCCTGCGCGGGTTCCAGGCGGCGGCGCGACCGTTGATCCTCGCGCTGATCGGCGGCGGGCTCACGCTGGTCGCGCCGCGGCCTTGCGAGGTCGAGACGGCGTACCACTGCGCCCGGATCGAATCCGACCCCCACCGCGCGAGCGGCCGGATCCTGTACCTCGACCAGCTGCGGCACTCGTACGTCGATCTCGAGGACCCGACCCACCTCCAGTTCGAGTACATCAAGGACTTCGCGGACCTGATCGACACCGAGTTCCCGACCGGTCGGCCGATCGACGCGCTGCACGTGGGCGGCGGCGGGCTGACGATGCCGCGCTGGCTGACCGCGACCCGGCCGGGCACGCACAACAAGGTGTACGAGATCGACCCCGGCGTGATCGCGCTGGACAAGGCCGAGCTCGGCGCGAAGGCGGGCCCGGAGCTGGACCTGCAGATCCGCGACGGGCGGCTCGGCGTACGGTCCGAGCCTACCGACAGCCGCGACCTGGTGATCATGGACGCGTTCGGCGGCGTCGCCGTTCCGTGGCACCTCACCACGCGCGAGATCGTTGCCGACGTCCACCGCGTGCTGCGGCCGGGCGGCCTGTACACGGCCAACATCATCGACTTCGGCCCGCAGAGCTTCCTCAAGGCCGAGGTGCGGACCGTGGCCGAGGAGTTCGAGAACGTCGCGGTGATCTCGACCCAGCAGGCACTCGCGGGGGAGCAGGGCGGCAACTTCGTGCTGGTCGCCTCCGACGACGAGCTGCCGGTTGCGGCGCTCCGGGCCAAGCTGGGCGCTCGCGCCGCCGTACTGGCAGGCGCTGACGAAGTACGCCGGTTCGTCGGCGACGCGCCGCTCCTGACCGACGACTTCGCGCCGGTCGACCAGCTGCTGACGCCGTTCCCCAGCTGACCGGACAGTGGGCAACCCGGGTGTGGAGTTGTGCTCCGCGCCTCGGGCTTGTTGCATGTGCACATGCACCCACGCGCAGGTCAGCCCGCTCAGCCCGAGGACCTCGTCGACGTCGACGCGATGCTCGCGGCGTACGACGGGATCATCCCGGACGTCGACAACCCGGCCCAGAAGGTCGTCTTCGGTACGTCGGGCCACCGCGGCTCGAGCCTGGACGGCGCCTTCAACGAGGCCCACATCCTGGCGATCACGCAGGCCGTCTGCGAGTACCGCGCCGGTGAGGGCACCAGCGGCCCGCTCCTGGTCGGCCGGGACAGCCACGGCCTGTCCGAGCCCGCCTGGCGGACCGTGCTCGAGGTCCTCGCGGGCAACAACGTGCAGATCCTGGTCGACAGCGCCGACCGGCTGACCCCGACGCCCGCGGTGTCGCACGCGATCCTGCGGCTCAACCGCGGCGCGGGCGCCGGTGCCGACGGCATCGTCATCACCCCGTCGCACAACCCGCCGCGGGACGGCGGCATCAAGTACAACCCGCCGCACGGCGGGCCGGCCGACTCCGACGCGACCGGCTGGATCGCCGCCCGGGCCAACGAGCTGATCGCCGGCGGCAACCGCGAAGTACGCCGTACGCCGTTCGAGCAGGCGCGGAGCCAGGCCGGGGACTACGACTTCCTCGGCCACTACGTCGACGACCTGCCGTCGGTGATCAACCTGGACGCGATCCGTTCCTCCGGGCTGCGGATCGGCGCCGACCCGCTCGGCGGCGCGAGCGTCGACTACTGGGCCGCGATCGGCGAACGGCACGGCCTCGACCTGACCGTGGTGAACCCGCGGGTCGACCCGGCCTGGTCGTTCATGACGCTGGACCACGACGGCAAGATCCGAATGGACTGCTCCTCGCCGTACGCGATGGCCTCGCTGGTCGCGCAGAAGGACCGGTACGACCTCGCCACCGGCAACGACGCGGACGCCGACCGGCACGGCATCGTCACGCCGGACGCCGGCCTGATGAACCCGAACCACTACCTCGCGGCGGCGATCTCGTACCTGTTCGCGAACCGCCAGTGGGGTCCGGACGTCGCCGTCGGCAAGACGCTGGTGTCGTCGTCGCTGATCGACCGCGTGGTCGCGGACCTCGGCCGGCGGCTGTGGGAGGTTCCGGTCGGGTTCAAGTGGTTCGTACCGGGCTTGATCGACGGCTCGGTCGGCTTCGGCGGCGAGGAGTCGGCGGGCGCGAGCTTCCTGCGGTTCGACGGCAGCGTCTGGACGACGGACAAGGACGGCATCCTGCTCGCGCTGCTGGCCAGCGAGATCACCGCGGTGACCGGGGAGACGCCGTCGCAGGCGCACGCGAAGCTGGTCGAGCGGTTCGGCGCTTCGGCGTACTCGCGGGTGGACGCTCCGGCGAGCCGGGAGCAGAAGGCGAAGCTCGCGGCGCTGTCGGCCGACGCCGTCACAGCGACCGAGCTGGCCGGCGAACCGATCCTGGACCGGCTGACCAGCGCGCCCGGCAACGGCGCGGCGGTCGGCGGGCTGAAGGTGACGACCGAGTCCGCGTGGTTCGCGGCCCGGCCGTCGGGGACCGAGGACCTGTACAAGATCTACGGCGAGTCGTTCAAGGGCGCCGAGCACCTGGACGAGGTGTTCGTGCAAGCCCGCGAGGTCGTGTCGAACGCGCTCGGCGACTAGCGCACGAAGGCGTCCACCAACCGGTCCAGGTCCGCGGCGGGGCTCGAGGTCAGCCCGCTGTGGATCGGGCCGGGGTGGACGACCGTACTGCGGGGTGCCGCGAGCCAGCGGAACCGCTCGCCGATCCGCGTGGCAGCGGCCGGGCCGCCGGCCGGGTCGCCCGCGCAGATCGCGCGGATGTGCTCCAGCGACGCGCACACCACGTCGACGTCCACGGCCGGGTCGAGCGCGCGCAGCCGGGCCGGGTCGACGTCCCAGGCGGCGCCGAGGAAGTCCATCCCGCGGCAGTAGATCACCGCGCCGACGTTGACGAACTCGCCGCGGTGGATGCGCGGCGCGGCGCGCAGGATCACGTAGTCGAAGGGAACCAGGTCCCCGGTGAGCTCGGTCATCGCGCACCTCCCGGCAGCCACGCGGACCGGTCGGCCAGCCGGGCGGTCAGGTGCCCGAGGTAGCGCTCGCGGTCGCCGTCGGCGATCCACTCGTCCGGGACCAGCGCGATCACCTCGGTCAGCAGCTCCGGCGTGATCTCGGCCGCCAGGTCCGCGTCGATCGCCGGTACGGCGGGCGCGTCGTCGCGGAAGACGTGGTCGGTCGCGTCGTACGGCAGGGCGGCGAAGCGCTCGGCCGACATCCAGGAGTGGTGGAAGTACAGGGCCGCGCCGTGGTCGATCAACCAGAGTTCCTTGTGCCAGACGAGCAGGTTGGGGTTGCGCCAGGAGCGGTCCACGTTGGCGATGAACGCGTCCAGCCAAAGGATTCGCGCCCGGGTCGCGGCGTCCGGCGTACCGCTGGACCCGTCGTAGCCGAAGGAGCCGGGCAGGAAGTCGACCGCGAGGTTGAGCCCGGCGCTGCGGACCAGCAGCTCCTGGATCTCCTCGTCGGGCTCGGACTTGCCGATCGCCGGGTCGAGCCGGCAGAGCTTGAGCTCCGGGATCCGCAGCCCGAGCCGGCGGAACAGCTCGCCGGCGATGATCTCGGCGACCAGCGCCTTCGGGCCCTGGCCGGCGCCGTGGAACTTCAGCACGTAGGTCCCGAGATCGTTGCCTTCGACAACACCCGGCAGCGATCCGCCCTCGCGCAACGGCAGCACGTAGCGGGTGGCGGTGACGGTCGGCAGACTCACCCGGCAGAGCCTAGAGGGCGGTTTCCTCGCGGTCGGCGTCGGGTACCGACTCGGGGTGAAGCATCCGTCGATGGGCGTCGAAGAAGAGTTGCTGCTCGTTTCCGCCACCGGTCAGCCACTGCCGCGGAGCAAGGCGGTCGCGGAGGGTACTGAAGGTGTCGACGTAGAGCTGGAGCTGACCCGCGCGCAGGTGGAGACCAACTCGCCGGTGTGCGAGACCGCCGACGAGCTGCACGAGCAACTCACCGTGATGCGGAAGAAGCTGGCCGTCTCGGCCGCCGAGCAGGGCGGACGGTTGCTGGCTGTCGCTGCCCCGCCGACCGGCGAGGCAGCGCACCTGGTGACCCGCAAGCCGCGCTACCTGGAGATGGAAGGGCGGTACGGGCTGCTCGCGAAGGAACAGGCCGTCTGCGGCTGCCACGTGCACATCGACGTACCGGACAAGGAAGCGGCGATCCGGGTCAGCAACCACCTGCGGCCGTGGCTGCCGGCGTTGCTCGCGCTGACGGCCAACTCGGCGGTCTACCTGGGCCACGACACCGGGTTCGCCAGCTGGCGGTGGATCATGTGGTCGCGCTGGCCGTGCGTCGGGCAGCCGCCGTACTTCGAGTCGGCCGAGCACTACGACCGGTTGGTCCAGACCTTCCTGACGTCGGGCGCGATCATGGACGAACGGATGGTCTACTGGGACGCCCGGCCGTCGTCGCACCTGCCGACCATCGAGCTGCGGGTCAGCGACGTGCCCCTGACCGTCGACGAGACCGTGCTGCACGCGACGCTGGGCCGGGCGCTGGTGATGACCGCGCTGGACAGCGGCAGCCTGGGCCCCGAGCTGCAGCCCGAGGTGTTGCGGGCGGCGTACTGGCTGGCGGCGAAGAACGGTCTGACCGGCGACAACCTCGACGTACGGCGCAACAAGGTGCTGCCGATCGAGCAGGTCCTGGGACTGCTGATCGACCATGTCCGGCCGGCGCTGGAACAGCTGGGTGAGGTCGAGCGGGTGGAGACCACCATCCAGCGGTTGCTCCGCGAAGGCAACGGCGCGCGGAGGCAGCAGAAGGCCTTCCGTGAGGGCGACGACCTGATCGCCCTCACGGAGCTCAGACCCTAGCTCCGGAGGAAGTCCTCCAGGCCGTGCAGGTCGTCGGTGTTCAGGTGGTCGACGCCGGCGGCCGCGAGCTCGGCCCAGAGGGCCTCGCGGGCCGCGCCGCGGGTGTCGGGGGTGGCCCAGAAGCGGACCCGGTAGCCGGCGCGGTGGGCGGTGGTGACGATCTGGCGAAGCTTCTCGCGCTCGGCGGCCGGGAAGGCGCCGACGCCCTGCCAGGTGAAGTTGTTCGTCCAGTTGTCGCTGACCAGCGGCATCAGGGACGCGGGCATCTTCGAGTTCAGATCGGACAGGCGGCCGTCGTACCCGGCGTACCGGACCTTCTGCGCCTTCAGCACGTCGAGCGGGCGGTTACCGCTGATCACGGACGTGACCGGACCGCGGTAGGTGTGCCCGTTGGCGAAGATCGTGCTGATCCCGCGGTACTTGCGCAGCGCGGCGTCGATCGCGGCGTACGTCGTCGGGCCGTCGCTCTTGATGTCGATCAGCAGCTGGAAGTCGCGTCCGCGCTGGTAGACCTCACCGTGGTTCGCGCGGATCCGGTCGGCCAGCGGCTTCAGGTACAGGCTTTCCAGCGTGCGGCCCGGTACGGCGTCGTCCAGGTCGTGCGCGACCCGCAGCTCGCCGTCGATCAGCCAGACGTCGGCCTCGACCGAGTTGAAGCCGCGGTCCAGCGCGTCCTGCAGCGGACGCCGGTGCTCGTAGTCGTTGTGCGCATGCGCTGCCGCCAGCGGCCGGATCGCCGGAGCGTCGTACGCCTTGGGCAGCCGGAAGCCGTTGTCCCGGGCGACCTGGCGCAGGCGGTCGGGGTAGTCGGAGATGATCCCGTCGACACCCTTGTCGATCAGCGACTCCATCGTCGCCGGGTCGTCGACCGTCCACGGCACGACCTTCATCCCGGCCTGGTGCGCGGACTTGACCATCGCCTCGGTCACGTACGGCCGGTACGCCGGGTCGCCGACCTTGCCGTCCTGCGGGAACCCGTGCACCGGCGAGATCGCGCTCGCGCCGAACGACTTGGCCGCCTTGACCAGGTCGCCGCCGAAGTCGTCGATGTCGATCCCGCCCAGCCACGGCGACTTGCCGGGCTGACCGGTCTGCAGGAAGTCGTAGTTGGTCAGCGCGACCAGCGGCAGCTCCGGCGCGACCTGGCGCATCCGCATCAGCGCGCCCCAGTCGAAGCTCTGGATCGTGACCTGCCGGGCGATCCGCGCCTTGCGGATCTCCTGGCTGACGACCTGGACGAACTGCTCGCGCGGTGCGGTCTCCGACGGTGCGCCGGCCTCGACCTTGGTCTCGATGTTCAGCTTCACGTCGTTCGCGCGGAAGCGGTGCACGAGCGCGAACACCTCACGCAGCTCCGGCATCCGGGCGCCGGGGTCGGGCGTCTGGCCCGGGAAGTTCGCCTGGGGGAGCGAACCGCAGTCGAGCTGGCGGACCTGGTCGAAGGTCAGCGTGTTGATGTACTTGCCGACGTACGGGTACTCGGGATCGCCGGCGGTGTACGGCGCGGTGTCCTGGCACTTGGACGCGGCGATCTTGCGGTCGTGGGTGACGACGGCGTGGCCGTCCTCGGTGATCTGGACGTCCAGCTCGAGGGTGCTGACTCCGGTCTCGAGACCGCGGGTGAACGACGCGATCGTGGACTCGACGGTGAGGCCGAGGCCACCGCGGTGGGCCTGCAGGTCGAGCTCGCGGCCGCGGTACGCGGACGCCTCGACGGTGACCAGGCCCTGACCCAGCAGGGCGGCGGTGAGGGCGAGCGGGAGCAGCGCGCGGGGGAGGCGGCGCATGAGGGGTTCCTGTTCGTCGGCGGAGGGGGCCACCCGACCGTAATCGATGCCCACCCGGAGGGGGCAAGTACTTCACCGTGAACAGAAAGGTACAGAAAGATTTGTGCGCCGGACCGGGAAGCGCCTCACGGCGCGTGGCCGCTCGTAGCGGCTATTTTTGGGACCCGGGGCTACCACGGCCCGACGCGTAGATCAGTGTAGCGGGTGCCCGAACGCGTTGTCCTGTTGAGGATTCAGGGGCTCGTGTTCACAAGATCACAGTGTAAACCGGCAGGAACTACCACAGCTGACCGGCACGCTCCGTGCGCGCGGCGGTCGCCAGCTGGTCGGCCATCTCGACCAGCTTGGACGCCGACCTGACCTGATCGTGGCCGTCGTCGGCCAGGTGGGCGCGGCCGGTCGCCACGATCCGGGCGAACGCCGCCGCGCGGTCCAGCGTGGTCGCGAAGTCGCCGCTGGCCACACCCCGCAGTACGGCGTCGACCATCGCGCGCACCTCGCCCGGGCCGGGCGGGTCGGCGACGCCGGCCACCACCGCGTGCACCTCGGCGTACTCACGACCGGTCGCGTACTCCCGGGCGACGTCCTCGGGGCTGGAGTGCACCCAGGAGCGCAGCACGTAGAGCCGCCACAGCGTGCCCGGCAGGGAGTCGGCGGGCGCGTCGGACCAGAGGTCGGCCAACTCGTCCAGACCGTAGTCGTCGGCCAGCTTGACCACCCGCGCGACCACCTCCGCGTCCTCGCTCGACCGGGCGCCCCGGACCAGCAGCTCGGCGGTCCGGTGCGCCACCTCGGCCACCTTCGCCGGGTCGGCCGCCGCACCGGGCAGCGACTCGAACAGCTGGTTACCCGGCAGGATCGGCCGGCGCGGAGTAGGAACGGTCACCCAGCCATGATCCCCGACCAACCCAACCCTCGCACTCCGACCCGCCCCCCGCCCGCCCCACCCGCCCCGCGCCTGTCCCCGTCCACCCGCCCCGCGTCTGTCCCCGCCCACCCGCCCCGCGCCTGTCCCCGCCCACCCCCGCTCCGCGCTCTCGTCCTTCCCTCGACTTCGTGCACCGCTCAGCCACGATTCCCGAGCTGCGACGGCTGAGCGGTGCTCAAAGTCGGGTGGGGGCTGTCGGAAGGGGCCAGTAGAGTCGACGCCATGGCAGCTCCTCAGCGTGGGCGACTGGCGAAGAACCTGGTGAAGTACGGCGTGCGGTACGGGCCGATGGCGTTCGAGGCGGTCAAGCACGGGCGCGAGCCGGCGCAGCAGGCGATCCAGGCGGCGCTGGCGAAGCGGTCGGCGCGGAAGAAGGCGATCGAGCACGCGCTGACCGTGCGGGACGGGTCGCTGCTCAAGGTGATCAAGGACGGCTCGGCGATCTTCTTCGTCTTCAGCGGCGACGCGATCGTCACGACGTACCCGCCGGTGCCGCAGGCGACGTACCCGGAGCTGCTCCGGCACGCCGACCTGGACCGGCGCGAGCAGGCCGCTGTCCTCGCCGCCGCGCAGCGTGCCAGGCTGACCGACCGGCTGCCGAAGCCGCGCCGCCGCAAGTGAGGTTTTGACAAAGGCGTAACACGGCGGACCCGGCCCGGTCACACCCTCACCGCACAGTGGAAGCACGATCCACGAGGGAGGGCGTCCGCATGCTCTGGAAGATCAGGACCGAACTCGCCGACCGGCCGGGGGCACTGGCCGAACTCGCTGCACGGTGTGGTGCGGACGACATCAACATTCTCAGCCTGGAGGTCTTCACCGCCGAGAGCGGAGCCGTCGACGAACTGGTGGTCTCCACCGGCGTCGGCTGGACCGCCGACGACCTGGCCGCGCTCACTGTCGAGGCCGGCTGCGCCAACACGACGGTCAGCCCGTGCCAGGCCGACGTACTGAGTGACGCCCCGACCAGGTACCTGCGGGCCGTGCTGCGCCTGATCGACGACCCGCTGGCCGTCGACGAGGAGCTGGAGGCGCTGCAGGGCTTCGGCGAGTACACCCCGGCCGAGTGGGCTCGTGCCGACGTACTGGTCGAGATCGCGGGCCGCCTGTCCACCCAGTACGCCGAAGAGGTGCAGGACGCGCCGCGTCCCGGCGACGGCGGCGTACCGGAACTTCGGCGGGCGACCGTCGAGGACGCCGAGGCAGTGGTCGCCATGCACGATCGGTGCTCGTACGAGAGCCGCACCCGGCGCTACCACGTCCCCATGCCGCGGCTGACCGCCCGCACCGCTCGCCACCTGTCCGCTCCGGCCGGCGGGGTGTCCGTCGTCGCGGTGGTCGACGGCGCGGTGATCGGCATGGCCACGGCCGCGCCCTGGGAGGAGCTGGACGGTGCGGCGATGGAGATCGCCGTACTGGTCGAGGACGGGTGGCAGGGGCAAGGACTGGGCTCGCAGCTGCTGCGCCAGGTGATCCGGGAGTCGCGGCTGCTCGGCGCCGACCGGGTGGTCTGCATGGTCCAGCCGGACAACGCCGCGATGCTCCGGACGGTGGAGGGTCTGCGGATGCGGACGCGCGTCGTACCGGACGGTGACAGTCTGATGGTGGCCATCGCGCTGTCCGACCAGAGCCTGTCGCATTCCGTGGAACAGGGGCCGGTGCCCTATCGTCAGACCCGTGCCATCCCTGCCCACCGGTCGCAATCCGCACGGTCTACTGGTCAACCTGCCCGCGAGCACGCGCTCGCCGGTCCTGGAGCTGTTCCGTCGACTCCTGATCGCGGTGGGCCTGCTGACCGTCATGGTGCTGATCGTGGTGGTCGACCGTGACGGCTACAAGGACACCTACGACGGCCGCGTCGACCTGATCGACAGCATCTACTACGCGACGGTGACGCTGACCACCACCGGGTACGGCGACATCACTCCGGTGACGCCCGCCGCCCGGCTGGTCAACGCGTTCATCGTGACGCCGCTGCGCATCTCGTTCCTGGTGGTCCTGGTCGGCACGACCCTGGAAGTCCTGGCGAACGAGGGTCGTCGCATCATGCGCGACTCGCGGTGGAGGAAGCACATGAAGGACCACGTTGTCGTCGTCGGCTACGGCACGAAAGGCCGCTCGGCCGTGCAGACCCTGCTGAGCAACGGCGTCAAGCGCGAGGACATCGTGGTGATCGACCCGCGGGCCCAGGCGATCGGGGACGCGGGCAACGACCAGATGGCCGCGTTCCACGGCGACGCGACCAACCGCACGGTGCTGCGGCGCGCGGAGGTGTCGGTCGCGCGCGAGGTGATCGTGACGACCGACCGCGACGACTCCGCCGTCCTGGTCACGCTGGCGGTCCGGCAGCTCAACCCCGAGGCCCACATCGTGGTCGCGGTCCGCGAGGAGGACAACGTCCCGCTGCTGCGGCAGAGCGGCGCGGACGCCGTCGTCACGTCGTCGGAAGCGGTCGGCCGGCTGCTCGGCCTGTCCGCGGTCAGCCCGAACCTCGGCGAGGTGATGGAGGACCTGCTCACCTACGGCGAAGGGCTCGAGGTCGCCGAACGCCCGGTGCTGGGCCGCGAGGTCGGCAAGGCCCCGTCGTCGGTGCCGGACCGCGTCGTCTCGGTCGTCCGCGACGGCAAGGTGCACCGGTACTACGACTCGAACGTCTCGGTCCTGGCCGCCGGCGACAAGCTCATCGTCGTACGGCCCGCCAAGGAAACCCCGTGGGCCGAGCGCCCGGGCGCCGACGACCAGGAAGAGTAGCTTTCACAGGCAGTCCCGTACGGCGGTGACGAGGTTGGACGCTCTGGCGTCGCCGTGGCCGATCATGCGGTTGGCCACGTAGGCGAAGGCGACGCCGTGCTCGTCGTCGCCGAACGCGAACTGGCCGCCGGCGCCGTCGTTGCCGAAGCTGCGGGCGCCGAGCATCGGGCGGAACGGCGAGTCGAGCAGGAAGCCGGATCCCCAGCGGGCGCCGACGTCGAAGCCGAGGTAGCCCTTGCCGGAGGAGACCTCGGTCAGCGCGTCGGTGAGCGTGGCGGGGGAGAGGAGCCGATCCTTTCCACTGACGGTTGTGGTGAAGAGCCCTGCCAGGCCGTCTGCTGAGGCGACCGCTCCCGCCCCGGGAAGCTCGATCGTCAGCAGGGCGGGGTCGTTCCAGCCGTGCGGCTCGTCCAGGCCCGGGAAGTTGAGGGCACCGTTCATCGTCACGATGCGGGTGAGCAGGTGTTCCGGCGGGGGCATCGGCGGCCGGCCCTCGGCCTCGAGCAGCCGCGCTCGATCGTCCAGCTCGTCAGCCGGCAGCCCGATCCACGCTCGCAACCCGAGCGGCTCGCCGATGGCCTTCCGGAAGTACTGCCCCGGCGTCAGCCCGGTGATGCGGCGGATCACCTCACCGAGCAGGAACCCGAAGACGTGCCCGTGGTACTCGTACGTCGTACCGGGCTCCCACAACGGCTCCTGCTCCTCGATCGCGTGCACCACCGGTGTCCACGCCGCGATCTCGTCGAACGACAGCGTCCGATCGAGCACCGGCAGGCCGGCGCGATGCCCGAGCACCATCCGGCTCGTGATCGACTCCTTGCCGAACTCAGGCCAGTACGCCGCGACCGGCGCGTCAAGGTCGAGCCGGCCCTGCTCGACGAGCAGGTGGATCGACAGGCTGACCAGGGCCTTCGCGCAGGAGAAGACCGGTACGACGGTCTCGCTGGTCCAAGGCCGGCCGGTCGCCTCGTCGGCGATCCCGCCGGTCAGGTCGACGACCTTGCGCCCGCCGGCGTACACCGCGACCGCGGCGCCGAGCTCGGGGAAGTCGTCGAAGTTCCGAGCGAACGCGTCGGCCACCGGGCCGAACCGCTCGTCGGCGTACCCGCTGGGCCGCATGATCCTCATCCTCCAGGTCGTCACGAACCCGGCCACCGTACGGTTCGCCGCCCTCGCCCACGAGCGAATTTCCGGAGCGCCGGTCGCGGAATGTGCGGACCAGGTGACGGAGTGGTCCGTTCTTGACTCGCTTCTCATGGCGACCTAAGGTCGTCTGTGTAAACGATTACAAGAACGATTACAGGAGCGCCGCGTGAGTCGTCCGACGATCGCCGCCGTGGCTCGGGCCGCGGGGGTTTCGGTGGCCTCGGTGTCGCGCGTGCTGAACGGCCTGCCGGCCACCGAGGAGATGGCCGAGCGGGTGCAGCGCGCGGTCGCCGAGCTCGGCTACGTGCCGGACTCGCGGGCGCGGTCACTGAAAGTTGGGCGGACGTTCCAGCTGACGCTGGCCGTCGCCGACGTCGGTAACCCGGTCTACGTGACGATGATGCGCGCGGTCGAGGAGGTCGTCTCCGCCGCCGGCTACCGGCTCGTGGTCACCACCACCGGCCCGGACGTCGTCGACGAGGTCGCCCTGGTCCGCGGCATGGCCCGCGGGTACGCCGACGGCCTGGTGATCAGCCCGCTGCGCGTCGACGACGACCTGATCAAGTCCATCCAGGAGTGCGACGTCCCGGTGGTCGTCGCCGGTAACGTCCCCGCCCGGGCCGGCGTCGACACCGTCCGCGCGAACTCCCCGAAGGGCATGCTGCTCGCCGTCGAGCACCTGCTCACCACCCAGCGCCACAAGGTTGCCTTCGTCAACGGCCCGGTCGACACCGTCCCGGGAACCGCCCGCTCCAAGGGCTTCACCGACGCGATGAAGGCGAACAGCCTGAACCCGGTGGCGCAGGTCGAGGCAGACGACTTCACGTTCGCCGCGGGCCGCGAAGCCGGCCGCCGCCTGCTCGACCAGCTCGGTCTGGAAACCACCCAGCCCAGCGCCGAAGGCGCGAGGGCCCCGGGCGGCGAGGCTTCCTCCCCCTCCTCTTTCCCCGCCGCCGGAGGCGGCGGGATCGACGCGGTGATCGCGGCGAACGACCTGCTCGCGGTGGGTGTGATGCACGAGCTGGCCGCGCGAGGCCTCCGAGTACCGGATGACGTCGCGGTGATCGGGATGGACGACAGTGAGCTGGCCGAGCAGTCCTTTCCGCCGTTGACGAGTGTGAACCTGGGGTCGGCCGAGCGGGGACGCCGGGCGGCCGAGTTGCTGCTGGCAAGGATCGAGGACGACACCCGGACCCCGCGCCGGATCGTGGTGCAGCCGTCCCTGAGTGTGCGGAGATCTTCATGACCACCCAAGCTGTTCTCGCGCCGGAGAGCGCGGCCGGGAAACCACCCGGCCGCGGCACCGGCCGCCCGAAGCAGAACCGGGAAGCGATCTTCCTGTTCCTGCCCGCGCTGATCCCGGTGCTGCTGCTCAGCGTGTACCCCCTGGTGAGGGGAATCGCGCTCGGCTTCACCGACGCCCGGGCCGGCCTGAACGTCGACACGAACTTCATCGGCTTCGGCAACTTCGGCAAGCTGCTGCACAACGACCTGTTCTGGGACTCCTTCCGGATCGGCCTGATCTGGACCGTCTCGGTCACCGTGCTGCAGTTCGTCGCCGCGCTCGGCCTGGCCCTGCTGCTGAACACCAACATCAGGTTTCGCGGCGTCGCGCGTACCCTCGCGCTGATCCCGTGGGCGATGCCGCCGGTGGTGGTCGCGATCATGTGGCGCCTGCTGCTGCACCCGACCAACGGCCCAGTCAACGACATCCTGCAGACCACGCACGTGACCGACCACCCGATCAACTTCCTCGGCGACTTCAGCACGGCGTTGCCCGCCGTGATCGTGGTCGGCATCTGGGTCGGCATGCCGATGACCACGGTCACGCTGCTGGCCGGCCTGCAGGGCATCGACCGTTCGCTGTACGAGGCGGCCGCGGTCGACGGCGCCGGCGCGTGGCGCCAGTTCTGGTACATCACGCTGCCGCAGCTGAAGACGGTGATCGTCGCGATCACCAGCCTGGACATGATCTGGAACTTCAACTCGTTCGGCCTGGTCTACGTGCTGACCGCGGGCGGCCCGGGCGGCAAGACGATGCTGCCGATGCTGTTCGCCTACAACGAGGCGTTCCGCTACGGCAACTTCGGGATGGCCGCCGCGATGGGTGACGTGATGGTCGTGATCATCATCGTGTTCCTGGCCTTCTACCTGCGCAACCGGTTGAGGAGCGAGGCATGAGAACGCGTCGCACCACCAGAGCAGCCCAGTACGTCGCCGTCCTGGCCTACCTGATGTTCCTCGGCTTCCCACTGGTCTGGCTGATCTCCGCGTCGCTCAAGTCGCCGCGCGAGTTCGCCAGCATCAACCCGACCTTCCTCCCGCAGGCGCCGACGTTCTCGAACTTCACCGGCGCGCTCGAGGAGCAGGGCCTGGTCCGCTCGATGCTGAACAGCTTGCAGATCTCGGTCGCCACGACCGTGCTGGTGCTGATCGTCTCGCTTCCGGTCGCGTACGCGCTGGCTCGCCTGCGCAGCCGGCTGCGGCCGATCACCAACGGCTGGATCCTGGTCAGCCAGGTGTTCCCGGTGATCCTGATCGTGATCCCGCTGTTCGTGATCCTGCGTCAGCTGCACCTGACCAACACGATCCCCGGCGTGGTGATCGTCTACATGGTCTGGTCGATGCCGTTCGCCCTGTGGATGCTGCAGGGGTACGTCGCCGCCGTACCGCGCGAGCTGGAGGAAGCGGCCTCGGTGGACGGCGCGAGCCGGCTGCGCACGATCGTCTCGATCGTGATGCCGCTGCTGCGGCCGGGACTGATCGCGACCGCGATGTTCACCTTCATCTCGGCGTGGAACGAGTTCTTCTTCGCCCTGGTCCTGCTGCAGGACCCCCAACTCAAGACGCTGCCGCTGGTGCTGGCCCGCTTCGTCGGGGCCGAGGGCCAGGTTCAGTTCGGCCCGCTGGCCGCCGCGTCCGTCCTGGCCACCGTGCCGAGTCTCGTGTTCTTCGCCTTCCTGCAACGCCGGCTCACGTCCGGCCTGCTGTCCGGCGCTGTCAAAGGTTAGAAAAGGAGTCCTTCGAATGAAAAAACTACTTGTAGGTCTGGTGGCGGCGGGCTCGCTGCTGGCCGTGGCCGCCTGCGGCAGCGGGAACGACGACAGCTCGGGCGACCCCGCGCCGGGCGAGAAGGTGACGCTGAAGTTCCAGAGCCTGGCCTTCCAGAAGACCACGGTCGCGGCGAGCAAGAAGATCGTCGCCGACTGGAACGCCGCGCACCCCGACATCCAGGTCGAGTACGTGCAGGGCAGCTGGGACTCCGTGCACGACCAGCTGGTCACCCAGTTCCAGGGCTCGACCGCGCCGGACATCATCCACGACGAGTCCGCCGACATCACCGGCTTCGCCAACCAGGGCTACCTGGCCGACCTCACGCCGTACCTGAGCCAGGAGACCAAGGACGCCGTCCCGGCCGGGGTGTGGGACACGGTCAAGTCCGGTGACGGCAAGATCGTCGCCGCGCCGACGCTGCTGCAGTCGTACGTCGTGTTCGGCAACTCCGCGCTGCTCAAGCAGGCGGGCGTCTCGGCCACCGGCGACTCGCTCAGCTGGGACCAGCTGCAGGCGGACGCGAAGAAGCTCACCAGCGGCGGCAAGTTCGGCCTCGGCTGGGGCCTGAAGAGCCCGACCGCGACCGTGCTGAACCTGGGCATGAACTTCGACGCCGCGTTCTTCGAGGGCACCGGCCGCGACGCCAAGGCCAAGATCGGCGACGCCGAGCTCGAGGTGCCGAAGCGCATCCACGCGATGGCCTACACCGACAAGTCGATCGACCCGACGTCGCTGACCCAGAGCGGTTCGGACGTGCTGCCGGGCTTCTTCGGCGGCAAGTACGCGATGGTGGTCGCGGGCAACTACACCGCCCAGCAGATGGTCGAGCAGGCGCCGAAGGGCTTCCAGTGGGAGGTGCTGCCGCCGCTGAAGGGCACGTCGGAGAAGCAGGCCGCGAACCCGCAGACGCTGTCGGTGCCGGCCGAGGGCAAGCACATCAAGCAGTCGGCGGAGTTCATCGACTTCTTCATGAAGGCCGAGAACCTGGCCGCGGTCGGTCAGGGCGACTGGTTGATCCCGACCACGCAGCCGGCCCGGGACGCGATCCAGAAGGCGACCGGTGGCAAGAACGGCTGGGCGCAGACGCTGGCCAGCGGTGCCGAGATGACCAAGGCGCCGTTCCAGAGCGTGGAGAACTACCCGAAGTGGAAGGACCAGATCGCCACTCCCGCGCTGCAGGAGTTCCTGGCGAACAAGATCGACCTCGCGACGCTCGGCCAGAAGCTGAACGACGGGTGGGGCCAGGTCAACAGCTGATGCCTGACCACGAGAAGTCACTGCTGGAGGACAAGTCGGTCGGAGCCCTGCTGGGCTCCGCCGCCGGGGACGCGATCGGCGGTGCGGTCGAGGGCTGGACGCCGGACGCGATCCGGGAACGGCACGGCGGGTGGGTGACCGGCATCGTCGGTCCCTGGTACGACGACTGGCGCAACGCGCGCCCGATCGCGCCGTACCACAAGGGCGACGGGCACATCACCGACGACACCTTGATGACGCACGCGCTGGTCGAGGTGTACGACGAGACCCGCGCGCATCTCGATGCGTACGCGATCGCCGAGAAGCTGGTGCCGAAGATGCTGGCCGGCAAGCGCTGGGTGCCGGAGCTCGAGGCGGACGCGCTGCTGCTGCAGCGGGTCTTCCTGGCCGAGAAGTGGCTGGTGGCCCGGTTGCACTACGGGCACATCGACCCGCGGGAGGCCGGCGTCGGCAACATCGTGAACTGCGGGGCGGCGATGTACGCCGCTCCGGTCGGGATCGCCAACGCCGGGGACCCGGCCGGCGCGTACGCCGAGGCGATCGACCTGGCCGGCGCGCACCAGTCGAGCTACGGGCGGGAGGCGGCCGGTGTGTTCGCGGCCGCCGTCGCCGCGGCAATGGTGCCTGAGGCAACGGCTTCGTCGGCGGTCGAGGCGGCGCTGGACCTGGCCAAGGACGGCACCCGCCTCGCCGTGGCCGCGGTCGCCGAGGTGGCCGAGGGGCTGGACGACTGGGAGCAGGCGATTCCCCTGCTGCGGAAGGCGATCGAGCCGTTCGACACGGTCGGCCCTGACTACCGCGACCAGTCGCTCGACGCGCGCCGTCCGAGCCGGACGAAGGCGATCGAGGAACTGCCGGTCGCGCTGGGGTTCGTCCTCGTGTCCGGTGGAGACGTGCGGCAGGCGGTGCTCGGCGGGACGAACTACGGCCGTGACGCCGACTCGATCGCGTCGATGGCCGGCGCGGTGGCCGGCGCGCTGAGCGGGCGGGCCGGCGTACCGGAGGAGTGGACGTCGCGGATCGCCGAGGCCAGCAAGACCGATCTGGTCGCGCCCGGCCGGGTGATGGCGTCGGTCGCGCGTGACCTGCGGGCGGCGGACGCCGAGCGGTGGGCCCGGCGTACGGCCGCCCTCGACGCACTGAACTGACTGGAGGAACAACCCTGATGAGACTGACCTGGGTGCAGCCGGAAGACCTGCTGCCGCACCAGCTGGTCCAGTCCGCAGCCGAAGGCGCCGACGTCCGGGACATCACCACCCGCTGGCTTGCCGCGGGTGGGTCGACGGAGGCGCCGGTGTCGGGCGCCTCGGCGCAGCCGGCCACACCCGAACTGCGAGCGCTCGCCCGCGAGTTGCTGAAGGAACTTGATGAGTTGACTCCGGTGTGGACCGCACCGGAGATCCCCGTACTTCCCCTGCTCGAGGGCGATTCGTTCCGTGGGGTGGAACGGCGGGTTTTGGAGGGTTGGGTGGGCCGGGCGGCGGGCAATCTGCTCGGGAAGCCGGTGGAGAAGATTCCTCGGGTGGGGATTCGGGAGATCTTGGGGAGTTCGGGGCAGTGGCCTTTGCGGCAGTACGTGACGGCGGTGGGGGTGCCTGACGAGGTGCAGGCGCGGTGGCCGTGGAACCGGCGGTCGAAGCCGACGAGTCTGCGCGAGAACATCGCCGGGATGCCGGAGGACGACGACCTCAACTTCGCGATCCTCGCGTTGCGGCTGGTCGAGAAGCACGGTGACGAGTTGACCACCGAGGACGTGGCGCAGGCCTGGTTGAGCGATCTGCCGGCCGGTCGCGTGTTCACCGCCGAGCGGGTCGCCTACCGTAACCTGCTCGACGGCGTCGATCCCGAACGCGCGGCTCTCGTGCGCAACCCGTTCCGCTGGTGGATCGGCGCGCAGATCCGGACCGACGTCTACGGCTGGGTGCACCCCGGTGACCGTACGGCGGCCGCCCGCCTCGCGTTGACCGACGCCCGCCTGAGCCACACCGGCGCGGGCGTCGACGGCGCGATCTGGGTGGCGGCGATGTCTGCCGCCGCGCTCGTCCTCGACGACCCGCGCGAGGTGGCTCTGGCCGGCCTCGAGGCCATCGCGGCCGACAGCGAGATCGCCCGCGCGGTCCACCTCGGCCTGTCCCTGGCCGACCACGAGCTCGACGACGCGCTCGACGTCCTGCACGCCGACTACGGCCACCTGCACTGGGTCCACGCGGTCAACAACAGCGCGCTCACGGCGTACGCGCTGACTGCCCCGGACTTCGCGACCGGTGTCGGTCGCGCGGTGATGGGCGGCTGGGACACCGACTCCGTCGGCGCGACCGTCGGCGCTGTGCTTGGCGCCGTCCGCGGTGTTCCGTCAGAGTGGTCGGAACCGCTCGACAACCGGCTGGCCACCAGCCTGCCGGGGATGAACCAGGTCTCGTTCGACGAGCTCGCCGCGCGGACCCTGGCTGTGGCGAAGGAGAACCGGCGTGGCTGACGTCGTGGTCGTGGGCAGCGCGAACGTGGACCTGGTGCTTCCGGTCCAGCGGATCCCGCGTCCCGGCGAGACCGTGCTCGCGTCGGGCTTGACCCGCGGTCCGGGCGGCAAGGGCGCGAACCAGGCGGTCGCCTCCGCCCGGGCCGGTGCGTCGACGGCGTTCGTCGCGGCGCTCGGTGCGGACGACGGGGGAGCGCTGCTGCGCGAGGCCCTGGACGGGGTCGACCTGTCGCTGGTGCAGATCGTCGATGCGCCGACTGGTACGGCGATCATCACGGTCGACGCCGACGGCGAGAACGCGATCACCGTGGCGCCCTCGGCGAACGCCGAGCTGCGGTTGACGCCTGAGGCCCGCGCGGCCGTGGCCGAGGCGAAAATAGTCCTTTCCCAACTGGAGATTCCGTTCGGTACGGTGCAGGCGGCGGCCGAGGCGAGCAGGTACTTCATCCTGAACGCCGCACCGGCCGCCGAGCTGTCCGACGAGTTGCTGGGGCATGTCGACCTGCTGGTCGTGAACGAGACGGAGGCCGAAGCGGTAGCTGGAACGAAGCGGTCCGCACTGCTGGACCGGGTGCCGGCCGCGGTGGTGACACTGGGCGCCGAGGGCGCGGTGATCCTGACCCGTGGGGCGGACGAGGTCCGCGTCCCGGCGGTCCAGGTCGAGGTGGTCGACACGACCGCCGCCGGCGACACCTTCTGCGGAGTTCTTGCCGCGACACTTGCTGCGACATCAACTACAGCGCGCGACCTGACGAATGCGGTCCGACGCGCTACCGTTGCAGCTTCATTGAGTGTTCAGACCGCGGGGGCCATCCCCTCGGTGCCTCACGGGGAAGCTGTCGACGCGCGCGTTGCGGAGGTGTACCTGTGAACCCGCTGGAGCCGAGGCCTATCGATCTGCCCGCGAAGGTCGATCTCGGCCTCCGGGCCGACCTGAGTTTCCTCGACGACGCCAAGATCCTCGGCGCTCCCGAGGACCCGGCCGACCTGCCGCGCTGGCGGGGCAAGCTGGCCGAGTGGCTGATGGGCGCCTACGGGCGGACGGCGTACGACGGCGGCTCGCACTACGAGGAGCCCGGTCGCGAGTGGACCCAGACGGCGTACTCGGTGGCGCTGGTCTGGCTCTGGGACGACCAGCTGTACGACGTCGCGACCGGGTCCTTCACCCCGGCGAAGTTCGTGCAGCACGGCGTCGAGGACTTCGGCGGGTACGACGCGGTGGTGCTGTGGCACGCCTACCCGGTGATCGGGATCGACTCGCGCAACCAGTTCGACTTCTACCGCGACGTTCCGGGCCTGAAGCAACTGGTCGACGACCTGCACGGGCTCGGGCTGAAGGTGTTCTTCGACTACAACCCGTGGGACGTCGGCACCCGCCGCGCCGACGGTCCGGACGCCGAGGAGTTCGCCTCGCTGGTCGCCGACTTCGGGGCCGACGGCGCCTTCCTGGACACGTTGAAGGAAGGCGACCCGGCCTTCACCCGGGCGCTGAACAAGGTGAACCCGGCGATCGCCTTCGAGGGCGAGTCACGGTTGCCCTTGGCAAGGATCTCGGACCACGCGCTGTCCTGGGCGCAGTGGTTCGCCGACACCCGGGCGCCCGGTGTCCTGCGGGCGCACCTGTTCGAGCGCCGGCACATGATGCACCACACCCGGCGCTGGAACCGCGACCACAGCGACGAGCTGCAGTCGGCCTGGGTCAACGGCGTCGGCATCCTGGTCTGGGAGAGCGTGTTCGGCGCGTGGGTCGGCTGGAACGCCCGTGACCGCGCGACGCTGCGGCGGATGGTCGCGGCCCAGAGAGCGTTCTCTCCGGTGCTCATCAACGGCGACTGGATCCCGCTGACCCCGGAGATCCCGGACAAGGCCCGCGAGCACGGCGTCTTCGGTTCGCGCTTCGAGCTGGCCGACATCACCTTCTGGACGCTGATCAACCGCGACGACGAGGACTTCGACGGCATCGTGCTGAAGTCGGAGGACCAGGTCGGCGACTGGTACGACGTGACGTCCGGCGTACCGATCACCGCGGACGACGACGGCGTGCGCCTCGTCGTACCGGGGCGTGGAGTGGCCGGGATCGTGCGGGTCGGCGCGACGGCCGGCGCGACCTGCCGGGCGACCGCTCGGCGGCTCGGGACGATGTCGCGGCCGCACGTCAAGGACTCGGCGTTCCCGGTGGCGCCCGGCCGGCGGGTGCCGCCGCCGATGCCGGTCGGTGAGGCGTCGTTCGGGCCGGTGGTCGTGGTCCCCGCCGGAGATCGCTCGCTCGTCGTGCGTCACCGGCGGCGCGAGACCGGGCTGTACGACGAAGCGCCGTACGTGGAGGAGTGGAAGCCGTTGCCTCCGCGCCTGCACGACCAGCAGACGCTGCAGCGCGACGTGTCGCTGGCGGAGGTCTCGGTCGCCGTCCGCGAGGTGACGAACGCCGAGTACTTCGAGTTCTTGAAAGCCAGCGACTATCAGCCGCTGGTGGGGAACCGCTTCCTCGCGCACTGGGTCGAGGGCGCTCCGGCGCCCGGGACCGAGGACCAGCCGGTGACGTACGTCGATCTGGCGGACGCGCGGGCGTACGCCGAGTGGGCCGGTGGTCGCCTGCCGACCGAGGACGAGTGGCAGGTTGCCGCTGGTCTCGACGGGTTCACGCGACTGGAGCCTCTGGTCTGGAACTGGACGGAGTCCGAGCACCGCGACGGGCGCAGCCGGTTCTGCATCCTCAAGGGCGGTTCCTGGTACGCCGCCGAGGGCTCGGACTGGTACGCCGACGGTGGACCGCAGGAGCCGGAGGTCAGCTTCAAGCTCGTCCTCACCGGCGGTGGCCTCGACCGCTCGGAGACCATCGGCTTCCGGTGCGCGCGGTGAGAACTGCACCTCTCAGCGGAGTGAAGGTGGTCGAGGCGGCCACTCTCTTCGCCGGTCCGCTCGCCGCGACCTTCCTCGGCGACTTCGGCGCCGACGTCACCAAGATCGAGCACCCGGCGCGCCCCGACGCGGCGCGTGGGCACGGTGCTTCGAAGGACGGCATCGGGTTGTGGTTCAAGACGCTGGGCCGGAACAAGCGCCTCGCCACGCTCGACCTGTCTCGCGGCCGCGAGGTCTTCCTCGACCTGATCCGCGAGCAGGACGTCCTGGTCGAGAACTTCCGCCCGGGCACCCTCGAGCGCTGGGGCCTCGGCCCCGACGTACTGCTCGAGGCCAACCCGCGCCTCGTCATCGCTCGCGTGACCGCGTTCGGTCAGGTCGGCCCGTGGTCGAGCCGGCCCGGGTTCGGTTCGTTGGCGGAGGCAATGAGCGGGTTCGCCGCGGTCACCGGTGAGCCCGACGGCCCGCCGACGCTTCCGCCGTTCGGGCTCGCGGACGGGATCACCGCGCTCGCGACGGCGTACGCCGTCCTGGTCGCGCTCCGCGAACGCGACCGATCGGGCCAGGGGCAGGTGATCGACATGGCGATCATCGAACCGATCCTGATGATGCTCGGCGGCCAGATCACGGCGTACCAGCAGACCGGGTACGTCCAGCCGCGGCTCGGAAACCGCTCGTCGAACAACGCGCCACGCAACGTGTACCAGACCGCGGACGGGCGCTGGGTCGCCGTCTCGACCAGCTCGCAGAGCATCGCCGAGCGCGTCGTCACCCTGGTCGGCCGCGCCGACCTGGTGGCTCAGCCGTGGTTCGGCACCGGTCGCGAACGCGCCGAGCACGCCGACGAGCTCGACGAGGCCGTCGGCTCCTGGATCGCGGAACGCTCGCTCGACGAGGTCATGCTCGCCTTCGAGAAGGCCGAGGCGGCGGTCGGGCCGGTGCACGACGTCCGCGGCATCGTCGAGGACCCGCAGTACGCCGCGCTGAACACGATCACCACGATCGAGGACGACGAGCTGGGCGGTCCGGTGGCGATGCAGAACGTGCTCTTCCGGCTGTCGGAGACGCCGGGCGAGATCCGCTGGGCGGGGCGTCCGCACGGCGCCGACACGGACGCGGTGCTGGCCGAGATCGGTGTGACGCCGGAGCAGTTGGCCGCTCTTCGCGAGTCGGGCGTGGTGTAGGTGATGCTCGCGACAACTCTCGCGGGGGCCGGCGAACTCGTCGGGGTGGGAGCGCCGTGCTGACCGCGTTGTACGTACCGGCGAATCGGCCGGACCGGTTCGCGAAGGCTGTTGCCGCGGGCCCCGATCTGGTGGTGTTCGACCTCGAGGACGCCGTACCGGTGGACGACAAGGCGGACGCGCGCGGATGGGCCGTGGCGTGGATCGCGGCCCGGGCTTCGTCGGCGTTCGAGGTGCGGGTGAACGCGCCCGGTACGCCGTGGATCGAGGACGACCTGGCCGCGCTGGCGGCGGTCCCCGAGGTCCGGGTGCGGCTGCCGAAGGTGGAGAGCGCGGCCGACGTCCTGGCGGTGCTGGATCAGGTGCCCTCGGCGAGGATCACCGCACTCATCGAGTCCCCGCTGGGGTTGGAACGCGCGTTCGAGATCGCCTCCGCGGACCCGCGCGTGACGGCGGTCGCGTTGGGCGAGGCCGATCTCGCCAGCTCCCTCGGCGTCGACGGCCCGGCGGGACTGGCGTGGGCCCGTGGTCGCCTGGTCTCGGCCTCTCGAGCCGCCGGGCTGGGTGCGCCGATGATGTCGGTGTACCCGCACGTCAACGACGAGGAAGGCCTACGCCGTACGAGCGTCGAAGGGCGGGCGCTCGGCTTCGTCGGCCGCACGGCGATCCATCCCCGCCAGCTCGCGCCGATCGTGGAGTCCTTCACGCCCACCGCCACCCAGTTGGCCGACGCGGCCGACCTCCTGGCCGCGGTGGAGAAGGCCGGCGTGGCCGAGGGCGGCGTGATCGTCCTGCCCGACGGCCGCATGGTCGACCCGGCGATGCTCGGCCGGGCGCGGGAGCTGACGACGCTGATGCAGCAGATCGAGTCCCGCCAGAGCTGAAGTCGCCCTCTGGGGTATCTGCGCGGAGTTGAGCGCCGTACGTCGTGTGACGAGCGGCATGCTTTAGGGTCGTAGGCATGCTTCCTCGCAGGGTGGACGCCGTGGTGATCGGCTCGGGGCCTAACGGGCTGGTGAGCGCGGTCGAGCTGGCCGATGCCGGGTGGGACGTGCTGGTGCTGGAGGCCGAGGAGACCTTCGGTGGAGCGGTGCGGTCGACCACCGAGGACGGGTGGGTGAGCGACCGGTACAGCTCGAACTACCCGCTGGGGATGGCGTCGCCGGTGTTCCGGGCGATGGAGCTGGAGAAGTTCGGGCTGAAGTGGGCGCACGCGCCACTCGCGCTCGCGCACCTGCTCGACCCGGAGACCTCCGCGGCGATCCACCCGGATCCGAACGACACGGCGGCCTCGATCTCCAAGGATCATCCGGCTGATGGCGATGCGTGGTTGGACCTGTACTCCAAGTACGTGAAGATCCGCGAGCCGTTCCTGCAGTCGCTGCTGACCACCTGGCCGCCCGTCCTTCCGGCCGCGCGACTGACGCGGCGGCTCGGGTCGGCGGGGGAGCTGATCCGGTTCGCGCGGTTCATGGCGATGCCGATGCACCGGATGGCGCAGGAGCTGTTCGAGGGCCCCGGCGGCCGCGCGCTGCTCGCCGGGAACTCGTTCCACGCGGACGCGCCACTCAACGGCTCGGTGAGCGGCACGATGGGCTGGCTGCTCGCGATGCTCGCGCAGGACGTCGGCTACCCGGTCGCAGAGGGTGGGTCGAGTGCTCTGTCGAACGCACTCCGTCGCCGTGCCGAACGCGCGGGCGCGCTGTTCGTCGCCGGCACCCCGGTCACCGGGATCGAGCTCACCGGCGACCGCGCGACCGCCGTACGGACTGCCTCAGGCGAACGCATCGCGGTCAGCCGCGCGGTGATCGGCGACGTCTCGGCCCCCACGCTGTACGACGTACTGTTGCCGGAGGCAAGCGTTCCGGCCGGGTTGCGGCGGGACCTGGAGCGGTTCGAGTGGGACTACCCGACGGTGAAGGTCAACTACCGCCTCCGCGGCCCGATCCCGTGGAACTCCGGCGAGGCGCGCCGGGCCGGCGTCGTCCACCTCGGGGGTACGGCGGACGACCTGATCCACGTGTCGGCCGACCTGGAGACGGGACGGTTGCCGTCGGCACCGTTCATGCTGATCGGCCAGACCACGAAGTCTGACCCGACGCGCTCGCCGGAGGGCACGGAGGCGGTCTGGGCGTACTCGCACCTGCCACGCGGCATCGCCGACGACGCCTCCGCCGAGAAGCTCGGCGACCGGATGGACCGGCACATCGAGCGGTACGCGCCCGGGTTCTCCGAGCTGGTGCTCGACCGCGACCTGCAGCGGCCGATGGACTTCGTGGGCGACAACGCGTCCCTCGGCCTCGGCGCTCTGGGCGGCGGGACGGCGCAGTTGCACCAGCAGCTCATCTTCCGCCCGACGGTCGGCCTGGGCAGCGCACGCACGTACGTGAGCGGTCTGTACCTGGGCAGCTCCGCCATCCACCCCGGCCCCGGCGTCCACGGCGCCTGCGGGCATCTGGCCGCGCGGACGGCCCTGCGGGATGCCTCGCTGTTGGGTCCGGTCACGAGGGCTTTTCCGACCGCCGCCCTCCGCCGTCTCCAGCGCTAGGCGCGCTGCTTCAGGCGGACGGGACGGCCGGCGGGCGCAGGCCGAGCCACTGGTCGGCGTCCCACGCGTGGAAGCGTTCGAGTTCGGCGAACCCGAGCTTCGCCGCGAGGCGCATCGAGCTGGTGTTGGCGGTTTGGGTGGCGAGCACCACCGGCTCGCCGGGGAGGACGCTGTCGAGCCAGTCGAGCGCTGCGGCGCACGCTTCGGCGGCGTACCCGGAACCCCACGACCGCGGCAGGAACAGGTAGCCGAGGTCGATCTTGCCGACGGCTGCCGGGCGGTGCTCGGTCGCTCTCCTGAGCAGGACCTGGCCGATCATCTTCCCGTCGAGCTCGACGACGAAGCCTCCGGGGAACCGCCCGGGAACGGCCGGGAGCGCGCGCTCGAGCTCGTCGCGCGGCCGAGGGCCGCCGAGGTAGGTGTTGACCTCCGGCGACGCCAGCAGTTCGACGAACGCCGGACGGTCCCGCGCCTCGGATTCGCGCAGCACGAGCCGCTCGGTCCGGATCGGTGCGGGCGGCCACGCGACATCTCCGAGCTCGTTCACGCCCGCCAGCCAATCAGCACCCGCGTCGCCGATCAAGCCAGGCGAGTGGGCGAGCAGCAACAGGTCGAGAGCTTCCGAGGCCGACTGTGGTTCGGTGCCCGTATAGGCTCCGAATCCATGACGGAGATCGAGCCGCTGCTACGGGAACTGACGCCCCAGGTGCTGGGGTTTCTGGCTCGGCGGTACGGGCAGTTCGATCTGTGCGAGGACGCCGTGCAGGAGGCCCTGCTCGCGGCGGCCACGCAGTGGCCGGTGGACGGCGTACCGGCGAACCCGCGGGGCTGGCTGATCACCGTCGCGACGCGTCGGCTGACCGACCAGTTCCGGAGTGAAAGCGCGCGCCGCAAGCGCGAGGACTCGGTCGCCGGCATGGCCGAGCTGGTGGCGCCCGGTGCGGACGAGGACCAGCCGGCGGAGGGTGACGACACGCTGACGCTGCTGTTCCTGTGCTGCCACCCGGCGGTCACTCCGGCCTCGCAGGTCGCGTTGACGCTGCGTGCGGTCGGCGGGCTCGGTACGGCGGAGATCGCGCGCGCGTTCATGGTGCCGGAGGCAACGATGGCCCCGCGGATCAGCCGGGCGAAGAAGAGCATCAAGGCGGCCGGCAGCCGGTTCGTGCTGCCGCCGGAGGAGGAGCGCGCGGACCGGCTGCGCGTCGTGCTGCAGGTGCTCTACCTGATCTTCAACGAGGGCTACACGGCCAGCTCCGGCGAGGAGCTGCAGCGGGTCGAGCTGACCGCCGAGGCGATCCGGCTGACCCGGATGCTGCGCGAGTCGCTGCCGGACGAAGGTGAAGTGGCCGGTCTGCTCGCGCTGATGCTGCTCACCGACGCGCGGCGGGCCGCCCGGACGACCGACGGCGGCGAGCTGATCCCGATCGACGAGCAGGACCGCACGCTGTGGAACCGGGAGTCCATCGAGGAGGGCGCGGCGCTGATCCTGCGCACGTTGGCCAGCGGCGAGGTCGGGCCGTACCAGCTGCAGGCCGCGATCGCCGCCGTCCATGCCGAAGCACCGACCGCCGAGGAGACCGACTGGCGGCAGATCCTCGCGCTGTACGTGCTGCTGGAGAAGCTCGCGCCGAACCCGATGGTCACGCTCAACCGCGCCATCGCGCTCGCTCAGGTCGAGGGACCGCAGGCCGGGCTGGACCTGCTGGCGACGCTGGACGACAACAAACTCCTGGCCGACAACCACCGGCTGGACGCCGTACGGGCTCACCTGCTGGAGCGAGCCGGCCAGCCGGCGGCCGCGCGGGAGCACTTCCTCGCGGCAGCCCGCCGTACGACGAGCCTGCCGGAGCAGCGCTACCTCACGGCGAAAGCCGCCGGGATCACCGACGGCTGACGCCTGCTGGTACTACGGAATCAGCTCGGCCTCCGGCTCGGTGACGGCCTCGTCGACCGGCGTCCGCAGCCGGACCGCGGCCATCACCGCACAGCCGAGGAAGATCACCGCACCGACCCCGGCCACGAGGTGCAGGCCGCTGGCGAAGGCGGCCTTGGCGACTGCCGCCAGGTCCTCGCCGAGCTGCCCCGGCAGCTGACCGGCTGCCGCGATCGCTGCGGTGATGCTCTGCGTCGCCTGCTCGGCAACCCCGTCCGGCAGCCCAGTAGGCAGGTCGAGGGTGCGGCGGTAGGCCAGCGTCCCCAGGCTGCCCAGGATCGCGATGCCCAAAGCGATCCCGCCCTCACCGCTGGTCTCGTTCAGCGACGCAGCCGATCCGGCCCGCTCCGGCGGAGTCGCGGCCATCATCAGGTTCATCGTCAGCCCCATCGGCAGGCCCATCCCGAACGACGTCACGACCAGCCCGGTGATCAGTACGCCGACCCCGCCGGCAGTGTCGGTCCGGGTGACGATCAACAACCCCACGACACAGATGACGAGCCCACCGGCGATGGCAGGCGCCGTCTGCCAGCGCTGCGCGATCCGCGGTGCCAGGGTGAGTCCGGCGATCATGGCGAGGTTCGACGGGATCAGCCAGAGCCCTGCGTGCAGCGGGGACAGCCCCTCGACCACCTGCAGGAACAGCGCCGCATGGAACGACACTCCGGCCATCACCACGCCACTGGCGAACATGATGCCGAGCGCCGGGCTGAACCGCGGCAGCCGGAACAGTCCGAGGTCCAGCAACGGGTGCTCGAGCCGCTGCTGCCGTCGTACGAACAGGACGCCGACGGCGACACCAGCGGCGATCGCCAGCAAGGGCAACGAAGCCCAGCCGGACCGGGCCAGCTCTTTCAGTCCCCAGATGACCGGCAGGATCATGGCCAGCGACAGCACCACACTGGCCAGGTCCAGCCGACCGGCGTGCGGGTCCTTGTACTCCGGGAGCAGGACCGGGCCGACGACAAGCAGCAGCACCATCACCGGTACGCCGAGCAGGAACGCCGAGCCCCACCAGAAGTGCTCCAGCATGACCCCGCCGATCACCGGGCCGAGCAGCATGCCGCCCATGAAGCAGCTGAACCAGAGCCCGATCGCCTGACCCATCTGCTTCGGGTCGTGGAACATGCTGCGGATCAGGGCCATCGTCGACGGCATCAGCGTTGCACCCGCGACACCCAGCAGCGCACGGGTGGCGATCAGCATCTCCGGACTGCTGGACCAGGCCGCCAGCAGCGAGGCCGCGCCGAACGCAGCACCACCGATCAGCAGCAGCTTGCGCCGCCCGATCCGGTCGCCCAGCGTGCCCATGGTGACCAGGAAGCCGGCCAGCAGGAACGAGTAGATGTCCAGGATCCACAGCTGCTGGGTGCTGGTCGCGCCCAGGTCGGCGCTGAGCTTCGGCAGCGCCAGGTAGAGCACGCTGACGTCCAGCGACAGCAGGAGCGTCGGCAGAGCCAGTACGGCGAGGCCGATCCACTCCCGCTTGGTCGCGAGGGCAGTGGTTGTCTCACTCATCGGTTGGTCCTTTCCAAGGTGGTGATCAGGTCGGTGAGCAACAGCAGCTCAGGCCAGCCCTCCTGTACGGCGATCCGGCTGACCTCGACGGCCAGTGCGAGCCCGTCGCCCCGGCCGGAGATCAGCAGCCGGGCCGGGTCGGCCTCCAGCTCGGCCGCGTGGTCCGCGGCCCAGCCGACGATCGCCCTCGCGTCTGCGAGAGCCTGGTCGTGGCCGCTGGCTGTCGGGCCCGCCAGGATCACCAGACCGCCGCGTCGGCAGAGCTCCCGGCACTCCTGGTCGGGGTCGTCGCTGTCGGAGCCGGGGAAGAAGACCAGCAGCGGTGGCGTCCGCGCACCGCTGCGGGCCGGCCAGTAGATGCGGGCCCAGATCGGCCCGGTGGCGCCGCGCAGCTGGACTGCGGCGCTGCGAGTCACGCGTGGAGTGGTCATGGCTGCAACGCTCGCAGCGCGGACCCGGTGAAGGGAAAGGCCGTTCGCGCATGGCCGTGGTGCACCATCGGCATCACCGAACAGAGGCCTTTGGCCGTGACCTGTGGTGAGAATGGCTGGCATGAGCAACGAGTCGGCTGACGTGCTGGCACTGTCCAACACCCCGGATGCGATCGAGCTGCGCCACCTGCGAGCGTTCGTCGCGGTCGCGGACGAGCTGAACTTCGGCCGGGCGGCCACCCGGCTGTACCTGTCCCAGCCCGCGCTGAGCCGGCAGATCAGGGCGCTGGAACGGCTGGTCGGTTGCGACCTGCTCCGACGGTCCACGCACCGGGTGGAGCTGACACTGGCCGGTGATGCGTTGCTGGACAGGGCGCGGTCGTTGCTGACCGACCTGGACAGTGCGGTGGCGACCACTCGGTCGGTCGGTGGCGAGCTGGTCGGGCGGGCGAACCGCCTGTGGGCTCCGGTGGCGCTCGGTACGCCGGACGCGGAGGACCTGGTCGGCATGCGTTCGGCGTACGAGCAGATGCTGGCGCAGGCGCCGCTGCCGGCTGAGGCCGTCGTACTGCCGGTGAACTGTGGGGGAGTGCCGGCGCTGCAGGTGGGTGCCGATGCGGAGCTGCCGAGGGTGCTGCACCTGCATGGTGGGGGCTTCGTGCTCGGGTCGGCGTATGGGTATCGCGGGCTGGCCGGCGCGTTGGCGGAAGCGATCGGGGCCGGCGTACTGGTTCCGGACTACCGGTTGGCGCCGGAGCATCCGTTCCCGGCGGCGCTGGACGATGCGCTGAGTGCCTACCTGTGGATGATCGAACAGGGCGTGCGGCCGGAAGAGATAATCTTTGCAGGAGATTCCGGTGGCGGCGGCTTGGTGATGTCGCTGCTGCTCGCGCTGCGGGACCAGGGGCATCCGCTGCCGGCCGGGGGAGTGCTGCTGTGTCCGGGGGTGGACATGGGAGCGATCGCGGACGGTACGTCGCCGCTGGCGCGGCACGAGGGCTTCTCGACGATGGCGCGGGTCGTCAACTGGTACATCGGAGACCATCCGATCGACGATCCGCTGATCGATCCGTTGATCGCGGACCTGACCGGGCTGCCACCGCTGCTCGTGCAGATGGCGACCGGGGATCCGGTGGCGCCGGGGGCCCGGCAATTGGTCGAGAACGCCGAGCGTGACGGTGTGCGGGTGGTGTCCGAGATGTACGCCGTGGACACGCACATCTTCCAGCTGTTCTGGTCGTTCCTGCCGGAGGCGCGGCTGGCGTTGGGGAAGATCGGCGAGTTCACCGCGGGGCTGCTGGGGCAGGACGAGGCCCGCGAGACGGTCTGAGCGGGCGCGGAACGCTCGACGCCTGCGGGGAGGCGTGCCCGCAGCGGGACGGCTTGGACTCGGCAGCACGGCCAACGTGTTGTCCACAGCTTGAGCCGCCGTCGCGTGACTTGGGTTGTAACTTCGGTTTACAGTTGCCGCATGAGTGACCAGGCGGTGCGCACCGGGCGGGACGCGATCGGGTACGGCGTCGCGCTGCTCAACAGGCTGGCCAGGTGGCGGGCGATCGACCGGCTGGGGCTGCGGAAGCAGACCGAGCGGGTGGTGTTCGAGGCGACCCGGACCGGGTTCCGGACGGCTGGAGCGCTGAGCAGGAGCTTCACGGCGGCGACGAAGCTCGGCAAGCCGGCCCGGCTGCCCTCGGCGAAGGGGACCGGGCGATTCGATCTGACGCCGACCGACGACCAGCAGATGGTGGTCGGGGTGGTGACCGAGTTCGCCGCCGAGGTGCTGCGGCCCGGAGCGGCTGACGCGGACACCGCGGGAGCGACGGATCCGAAGGTGCTGGGGCAGTCCGCCGAGCTCGGGCTGAGCCTGATCGAGGTGCCCGAGGAGCTGGGCGGGATCGTCACCGAACGGTCCGCGATGACCGGCGTGCTGGTGGCCGAGGCGATGGCGCACGGCGACATGGGCCAGGCGGTCGCGTGTCTCGCGCCGGCCGCGGTCAGCACGGCGATCTCGTTGTGGGGCGACGAGACGCAGCAGGCGACGTACCTGCCGGCCTTCACCGGCGAGAACGTGCCGGCCGCCGCGCTGGCGATCGTGGAGCCACGGCCGCTGTTCGACCCGTTCACGCTGAAGACGCGGGCGACGCGGCAGCGCACCGGGTACCTGCTGAACGGCGTGAAGTCGCTCGTCCCGCGCGGCGCCGAGGCCGAGGTCTTCGTGATCGCGGCGCAGCTGGAGGACCAGGGGCCGTCGCTGTTCCTGGTCGAGTCCGAGCATCCCGGCGTGACGATCGAGGCCGAGCCGTCGATGGGTTTGCGTGCGGCCTCGCTCAGCCGGGTGCTGCTGGACGACGTACCGGCTGTGCGGTTGGGGACCCTGGAGGACTACGCCGACTGCGTGCGGCTGTCGCGGCTCGGCTGGTGCGCGCTGAGCCTCGGTACGGCGAAGGCGGTGCTCGACTACGTCACGCCGTACGTGAACGAGCGGACGGCGTTCGGCGAACCGATCAGCCACCGGCAGTCGGTCGCGTTCATGGTGGCGAACATCGCGATCGAGCTGGAGGGGATGCGGCTCGTCACCTACCGGGCCGGATCGCGGGCTGAGCAAGGGCTTCCGTTCGCGCGCGAGGTCGCGCTGGCGCGGCGGCTGTGCACGGACAAGGGCATGCAGATCGGCACCGACGGCGTCCAGCTGCTCGGCGGGCACGGCTTCGTCAAGGAACACCCGGTCGAGCGGTGGTACCGCGACCTGCGGGCCGTCGGCGTGATGGAAGGTGCGGTGCTGGTCTGATGATCAACCTGGAGACCCCCCGCAAGTTCCGTGCCTTCGTCAACCAGGCCCACCAGGTCGCGGCCGAGATGCTGCGGCCGAACTCGCGGCGCTACGACCTGGCCGAGCACGAGTACCCGAAGGAGCTCGACCTGCTGGCGGCGCTGGTCGACGGGCTGGGCGCGAGCGGGACCGGTTCGGGCGCGGGAGCGAGCGGCGTACGGCGTACTGAGGTCGACGACTCCAAGGTCAAGAACGGCTCGAACATGTCGTCGGTGCTGTCGATCATGGAGATGTGCTGGGGCGACGTCGGCCTGCTGCTGTCGATGCCGCGGCAGGGCCTGGGCAACTCGGCGATCGCGTCGGTCGCCTCCGACGAGCAGCTGCGCCGCTTCGAGGGCGTGTGGGCCGCGATGGCAATCACCGAACCCGGCTGTGGTTCGGACTCGGCGAACATCCAGACCACCGCGCGGCGCGACGGCGACCACTACGTCATCGACGGCGAGAAGATCTTCGTCACCGCCGGCGCCCGCTGCGACGCGGTGGTCGTCTGGGCCACCGTCGACAAGTCGCTCGGCCGGGCCGCGATCAAGTCGTTCGTCGTACCGAAGGACACGCCCGGGCTGACCGTCGAACGCGTCGAGCACAAGCTCGGCATCCGCTCGTCCGACACCGCCACGATCCGGCTCACCAACTGCCGGGTCCCCGCGGAGAACCTGCTCGGCTCCCCGGACGTCGACCCCGACAAGGGTTTCGCGGGCGTCATGCAGACCTTCGACAACACCCGCCCGCTGGTCGCCGCCATGGCTGTCGGCTGCGCGCGGGCGTCGCTGGAGGTCACTCGCGACCTGCTCGCGGACGCCGGAGTCGAGATCGACTACGACCGCTCGGTCCACCTGCAGCCTGCGGCCGCCGCAACGTTCCTTCAGCTCGAAGCCGACTGGGAATCCGCCTACCTGCTCACCCTCCAAGCCGCCTGGATGGCCGACAACGGCCGCCCCAACTCGCTGCAGGCCTCCATGGCCAAGGCCAAGGCAGGCCGTGCCGCGAACGACATCACCCTGCGCTGCGTTGAACTCACCGGCTCCCTCGGCTACTCCGAACACGAACTGCTGGAGAAGTGGGCCCGGGACTCGAAGATTTTGGACATCTTCGAAGGCACCCAGCAGATCCAGCAGCTGATCGTCGCGCGACGGCTGCTCGGGAAGACCTCGGCGGAGCTGAAATAGCTTGTAAATAGAGGGGATCTCGCCGTTTGGGAAGCCTTTTTAGAGCAGGCTAGGACCGTTGTCTGGGGGTTCGTACTCGGGCCCGATCTGGAGTCTGCTCCGTCGCTGCTCCGTGAGCCGCAGATCGAGTCGCGCGAGCCGGCGATCTACCGCCTGGCGAGCGCGTTCGTGTGACGAGGGCAGCATGTGGGTGTACATCTGCAGCGTGAACCCCGGATCGTGGTGTCCAAGGTACTCCGAGAGTTCTTTGATGTTGATCCCGTCCGACAGAGTCACGCTCGCGTAATAGTGCCGCAGAGCATGCATGCCGGTCGTGTTGTCGGACTTGTACCGACGCCGTCCGCGAGCATCCCTCTCGGGCGGCGGAATGACACCGGCCGCGGAGATGGCCGGTTTCCAGACCAGGAGGTTGTAGAGGTCTGCATGCAGAGCTCGGCCGTCGGACCAGGCGAAGAGGAGCTCGTGCTCCTGCAAGTCGCCGTCGACTCGCTCCCACGGCATCGAGATGAGCGTCGTACCGAAGGTCTCGAGGTGCTCTTTAGCCAGACCCGCCAGTCGCGGCGGCAGCGGCACCTCCCGCTCTTTGTCGTTCTTCGGCAACGCGAAGACCCACTCCTTCCCGAGCCGCTTCACCTGCCGACGGACGCGGATCACCATTTCGTCGAAGTCGAAATCCTCCACCGACAGCCCGAAGATCTCTCCCTGCCGAAGTCCCGCAGCCGAACCGACAGTCGGCGCGAGCCTGTACCGCCCCGGATGTGCCGCGATGATGCGTTCGACCGTGTCGTCGCTCCAGGCGACGACCTTGGAGAACCGCCTCGCCGGCTTCTTGACGGTGCGTGACCGAGCCGGGTTGCGCTTGATCAGCTCGTCGGCTGTCGCGAGTTCCAGACACCCGTTCAGGACCAGGAAGGCGCTCCGGGCCGTCGATGGTCCGTACGTCTCGATCAGTTGGGTCAGCCACACTGCGATTTCGGACGGCAGGATGCTCTTCACCATCCGCTTCCCGAACGTCGGCCCGACGTGCAGCCGCCATTTGGACTCGTACTGGATCTCGCTGGACGGATCGATCGTCCGCGACTTGATCCACCGCTCCCAGACCTCCGCGAGGCGCACCTTGCCCGCGTTCGGATCGAGGTAGTCCCCCCGATCCCGGTCCGTCTCCTTCCCCGAGGCGTACCGCATCGCCTCGGTCTTCGTATCGAACGCCTTGGACCGCTCCTGCCCGTTCGGATCGGTCCAAACTCCCAGCCACCGCTTCCCCCGCCCCCACCGCGTGTCGTTCCGCTCCCGCTTGATCGACCCGTCTGGCTGAGCGACGGCCCTCGTCCATTGATCCTTGGCAAACGCCATCGACCATCTCCCACCTCGTGAACCCGACGAGGTTCAACGTGTGAGCGGCCGAGTCTTTGACGACCTGGTTCGGGAGCGCCAAACGAAGACACTTGGCATCAGGTCCGCAGCGCTCAGCTCCGCGACCTCGGGTCCTAGCACCGTCGCGGAGCTCGAACCCGGAACCCGCTGGTTTGCGTGCCGTGTTTGTTGTTGATGTCCGTCGCTCGGCGAAAGTAGCTGTGACCTGCGCTTTTGTCAGCGTTGGCCTGTTGAGGATGATCAACGGTTGTGGCTGGTGGTCGCTGAAAGAGGTGCGCTAGAAGGTGCGCTATTCCGATCATTGAAGAGAATTCTCTCCTCAATCGCCGGACTTTCTCCAAATGGGCTGTGGATAAGAGTCAAGACCGCGGAGAGTTCACGATGAGTAGTCGAGGCACACCGACCAGGCGCCGGCGGTGCACCGGGAGGGGCTGCGGCGCTTCGACTTCGACTCGGTGCTGACGCCGCTGAACTACCGGCTCTCGACCGACTCGAAGTACGCCGACGACTACGCGGCGCTGGTCGAGGCCGTGCAGGCCTCCGACGCGGCGCTGATGACGATCGAGATGATCGCCCGGCGGAACTGGACCGACGGCGAGGAGAAGACGTACAGCACCTGGTACCGGCCGTTCGACGAGCAGCGCTACATCACGGCCGCGACGGCCTGGCTGCTCAACGGGCACCCGGAGATCACCGGGCTGGCGACGGCCGGCGAGACCCGGTTGCTGCGGCAGCCGGTGATCGCCGAGCAGGAACGGCCCCAAGGCCTGGGTCGTGGTCAGCGACGAGCGGCCGAGGGCGCGCCGGCGAAGGCTGAGTCGAGGCCACCGAGCATCGCGGCGGTCGTCTTGCCTCGGCCGGAGCGGCCGAGGAAGAGGGTGGTGGTCGCGTCGCCGAGCGTCGAGCCGGTCAGGTACCCGATCGAGGGGCCGGTGGCGTCACCGATCGATGCACCGCCCCAGAACCAGGAACCGAAGAACGCGGTCGACTCCCGGACGTGGCCGAGGTCGGGCACCCGGAGCTGGTCGCCGGGCAGCGACTCCAGCCACAGGTCGCGCTGCTCGTCGGCGCCGGCGGCGACGGTGATGCCGCGGTCGGCGTAGTGCGCGATGACGGCGTCGACGTACGCCTCGAGGTCCTCGCGGGTGTCCGCGCTGACCAGCAGGCGCGGGTGGTCCTCGACCAGCGTCAGGCCGGAACGGTTGATGTCGCGCTTGACCTCGCGCATGATCCGCTCGGTCTCGACGATCTCGTCCGCGGTCTCCTCGGCGGTGCCCTTCGCGGCCGAACGTCGCTGCTCCTTGGCCGATTTGCGATCTCGTCGATGGAGATCGAAGTGCAATAGTCGGGAAACTGTCGGCGGGAGCTGGCATGATCCTGTCCAGTTCGGGGCCGTACGACGGGGGCTCTGCGGTATCGAGGGGACTGCACGATGGGGCTGATCAGCCGAATCAAGAACAGAGGCAAGGAGCAGCCGAAGCTAGTGAAGGCTCCAGCCCCGCCTGCGCTGGTCCCGTTGACCCCGGTGTTCGACCCGGACCAGCACCAGGAGTACGTCGACCGCCTGGTCGCGGCGCTGGACAAGCCCGCGATCCGGAACATCGCGCTCACCGGCCGTTACGGCGCGGGTAAATCCAGCGTCCTGCAGAAGCTCAATGAGCTGCACTCCGATCGCGTCCTGATGCTGTCGCTGTCGACGCTCGGCCCGGCGGAGGCGGACGAGTCCTCGACCAACCAGATCGAGAAGGAGCTCGTGAAGCAGCTCCTGCACAGTCGGCCGCCCAGCGAGCTTCCGCAGTCTCGATACCGCCGGATCGTCCCTCTGAGCGTCCGGCGAGCAGTACTCGGGTCCGCCGCCCAGCTCGGAGTGCTGGGCGGCCTTCTGTGGTTCCTGGGGGTCTTCCCGAAGCTCGCCGACCTGCCGGTTGTCGACGGGACCGTCGGAAAGATCATCGCGCTGGTCGCGTTCGGATCGCTGGCGATCGGTGCCCTGACCTTCGTACGTCTCGCGGTCCACAACCGGGTGGTCTCGTCGGTGTCGGCGGCTGGAGCCACGATCTCGCTGACCGACAAGGAAGCCAGCTACTTCGACGAGTACCTCGACGAAATCGTCTACTACTTCCAGACGGTCTCGACCGATGTCGTTGTCTTCGAAGACCTGGACAGGTTCAACGACCCACAGATCTTCGAAGCACTGCGCGAGCTCAACGCCCTGCTCAACGCCGCTCTGGCGTCTCGTGAGAAGAAGGTGTTGTTCATCTATGCGCTCAAGGACAGCATCTTCGAGCAGCTCGGCCACGACACCGTCGAGATCGGCGACGACGCCGCCAGCGCAGAAGCGGTCCGGGCGAACCGGACGAAGTTCTTCGATCTCGTCGTCCCGGTCGTCCCGTTCATCACCCACCGCACGTCCCGCGACCTCCTGGCGAAGCTCCTCGCGGACGAGTCCCTCGTCCCGGTGAGTCCCGAGCTGATCGACCTCACCGCCCGCCACATCACCGACATGCGCCTGCTGAAGAACATCCGCAACGAGTACGCGGTCTTCTCTGACCGCCTCATCACACGCAAACAAGGCATCGACAAACTCCGCCCGGACCAGGTGTTCGCGATGATGGTCTACAAGAACATCCACCTGGCGGACTTCGAAGAGGTCCAACTCGGCCGCAGCAACCTTGACAAGCTCTATCGAGCCAGCCGAGACCTGGTGAACCACTCCCTCGCTGTACGGCGCGCTCGCCTGCGAAGAATCGCGGATTCGCAAGCGCTGGCCGACACGCTGGCGGAGAAGGCGGTGGACTACGGAGCGAAGCTGGAGCAGTTCGTCGACATGTTCCGCACGTCGGCGGCTTTGTCTGGCCTCCAGTTGGGGAGCTTCGCGGTGGGTGGTCAGTCCTTCGAGCCGGCCGTGATCCGCACCGAGCCGTTCTGGCGGGCAGTGTTCGAGAACGGCGACGCCGTCATTGTGGCCCTCACGGCGCCCTACCAGGCGCCCCAGTCGATAAGGATCCAGGTCAAGGATCTTCGGGAGCTGCTTTTGGGCGAGACGGCATCGACCAAGTGGGATGCGCGTGAGAGCGAAGTTCTGAAGTCTGAGCATGCGGACCTCCTGCTCGAGATTGTGGAGCTTCGGCGAGCCGACTTCGCTGACCTCGCATGGAGAACCAGCTTCACCATCTCCCGCGATGAACAGGAACAGTCGTTCAACGAGATCCTGAAGACCACTCTGAAGTCGGAGGTCGCGCGGGACCTGGTCCGGGAAGGCTTCATCGACCAGAACTTTGCGCTCTACGTGGCTCAGTACTATGGCGACCGGGTTTCGATGCCTGCGATGACCTTCATCGTTCAGCACGTGCAGCCCAACATCCCTGACGCCAACTACCAGTTCCCGGATCCCGCAGACATCGCGAGCGTTCTGCGAGAGACGAAGGCGAGATTCCTCGATCAGGACTGTGCCTACAACATCGCGCTGTTGGACTACCTGCTCGAGAGAAATCATTACGGCGCCGACGTCGTCTTGGGGCGCATTGCCCGCAACGAAGGCTCGAGCGCCTCGGCGTTCTTCGAGACGTATCTGAGCGAGGGGGGACAAGCCCGACAGGCCGTTCGTCGTCTCGCTGCATCCTGGACGTCGCTCCTCGACCGGCTGGTCAAGAGCTACCTTGCTTCTGATCGACGGTTGGAGTTGGTCAACGAAGCCATCGGCCATGCCCTGCGTGAGAATCACTTCTCGCTCACCGGAGCGGTGGAGGAGTACCTCCAGCGCAGCTACTCGCAGTTGAGGTATCTGGTCGAGCCTGCTGAGGAGGTGATCGCAATCAGCGCGGTGAGGGAGATCGCCCGCGCGGGTGTTGTGGTTTCCGATCTAGATGTTCTGGATCCGGTCGTCGTGCCGATGGTGGTCGACGCAGATATCTATGCCCTGACTGCGAACAATCTTCGGGTTGCGCTCGGAGAGCCTCGAACGCTCAGCCTGGACATGATCGCTGCCGTCTCGCCCGGCATCTTCGAAGACTGCATCGAGAACCCAAGTGACTACCTGGCCGCGGTCCAGGCCGACAAGGCGACCACGGCAACGGTCATCGAAGCAGCCAGGTTTACCGAGGTCGTCGCGCGGCTCGAAACCTGGGAAGACGAGTTTGTCGTCAGTCTGTGCCGTGACGCTGCTGCTGGGTGTCTGGTCTCGGATCTCACCGATGTGCCAGCTGGACTCTGGTCGGCTCTCGCGGTGACCCGGCGCTTCCCGGCGACTCTAAACAACGTCGTCGTCTACCTGGAGGAAGTCGGGGGAATCGATCACGACCTTGCCCACGTGCTGGTCGACGCGGGCGCGGTCGATGTCAGTCAATCTGGCGTCGATCCCCACCTCAAGATTCGCCTTGCCGAACAGATCCTGAAGGCGTCCGTCTCGATACCGGACCCTCACCAGCGAGTCGACCTGGTCGTCTCACTCGACCTCGAGCAGTGGCTGACGCCGACGCAGGTCGAGCCGGAGGATGGTCATCTTCTGGGCGAGTTGATTGATGAGGTGGTGTGCGACGACACGGCGGAGCTCTTCCGCCGATTCCACATGAGCGACTGGGAGACCCTCCGCTACGGGATCGAGCGTTCGAAGAAGTTCGCCGACTTCGTCGCTCCGGATCTGCTCGATGAGGATATGGTCGCGAAACTGTTCTTCGCTCCGAGCATTGACAAGGCGGTGAAGCAGGCCGTCCTTGCTCGGTTGAACGAATTCGTGCCCAGTGCTCACATCGCGGCGCTCCGCGCCGTGGGGATGTTCGCTGCCGAGGAGGGCATCCCCCTGGATGTTGGCCTGCTGACCAGGATTGCGAGTGCCACCAGCGATGCGGTCCTGGTGATGCAACTGATCGACCAGCACGCATCGCCCACCCCCGACGAAGTCATCTCCATCCTCGTCACGCTCGGAGGCGAGTACCGACACCTCGCAACCCCCTCGGCTGAGTTCGACCTTCTGAAGGACACTCATCACGCCGCCGTGCTGAACCGCCTTCAGGCCGCCGGTCGGCTTGCGAAGCTGACAGTTCGCCGCGGCAAGAACCCGGTGATCAGCGTCAAGGTCGCCTGAGCGGCTTTCATCGAGAAGCGCAAGCCGGAGTTCACCCACCGCTGATCTTTACCGCGACCGTGCGCACGGCCCCCGCCCTCCAGGGCGGGGGCCGTGCGCACGAAGCATCATTCGGACGTCAATCGGCGCGGAACAATCAGGACGTCACTGCAGGAACGCATGAACAACGGGGTGAAGCGATGGCCGTCTTGGATCAAGGCCTCTTGCTGCCCAGCACGAGCGTGCATGTCGACGCGCGGTACTGCGAACTCGACGTGAACGGCCATGTCGCACACAGCACGTACCTAAATTTGGCCGAGCACGCGCGGTTCGCGAGAAACGGTAGGGCCTGATGAATCCAGGAGTCATGGGATTCGAATCCAGGTTCCTCCGCGGTAGATCGACGCTCACGGTGGACTGACGAGTGTCAGTCTCCGGCGCTGAGTCGGCCTGTCAAGGGAGCTGTATGGAGGGAAGTAGAGAAGACGACGAGCTGCTGGTGGCGGCTCATAAGTCGGCTATTCGGTACTACCGTGAGGAGCTGTCGCTGCGTCCAGTGGGGTGGGTTGCTCGCCACCTACGAGCACGCAGACTCGGACAAGTGCTGGAGCCCGGCTCACGGTGGAAGATCGGCTACGCGCCCGATGCATGGTCCCACCTGACAGATCACCTGCGATCGCAGGGATTCGACGAGCGAACCATGATTGCCGCGGGATTGGCGGTGGTGACCAACAGCGGGTATGTGATCGATCGGTTTCGGGATCGAATCATGTTCACTGAGTACGACGCGAACCTTCAGCCGGTTGGCTTCATCGGCAGGGGTCGAGGCGGAATCGCGACGTACCTGAACACGTCGACGACGTCGATCTACCGCAAGAGCCGGACGTTGTTCGGAGTCGCCGAGCAGCATCGGCAGTTGGCGCTGGGGGCGACTCCGGTGCTTGTCGAGGGCACCTTTGATGCGGTGTCGGTCAGTGCCTGCAGCAACCGGCGCCGGCAGTGGTGTGGCGTTTCCAGCGGCGGTACCAGCTGGTCGACTGAGCAGATCGCGATGTTGCGGCACTACTCGGTGTCGGACACGGTGATCGTTGCCTTTGACGGCGACGCGGCGGGTCGGCCGGCTGCGGTACGGCATCTTGATCCGCTGTCTGAGGCTTTCAGGCATGTGCTGGTGGCCGATCTGCCGCATGAGCGAGATCCATCGCAGATACTGCAGCTGGGCAATGGCGTCCGTTGGCTTCGGGCACAGCTCGAGAACACCCGCCCGCTTGCGAGCCTGGCGATCGAGTTGGAGTTGGGGCGCTGGACTCGGGTGCTGGATCACGCCATCGGGCGGGTGAGCGCGTTGAGGGCTGTTGCCGGGTTTGTCGCGCAGCTTCCGACGCCTCTGGTCTCGGACGAGATCGGTCGGTTGTCACGGGTACTGGATCTCGATGCGACGACCGTGTCGCGGGAGGTTCTGGACGCGGTCGGGCCGAGGCCGGCGCGGCGTCGTGCGCGTGGCGGGTTGAGCCTCGCGGCCGACGTTGATCCGTCGTTGCCGAGCATCGGTTTGTGAGGCTCTTCCAGGAATCCTTGGATTGCAGATCCCGGTTCTAAGAGTGGTTGCCGGAAAGCAGCTTTGTTCCCACAGATCGCACACAGCGAATATGGGAGCGAACAGTGACAGTCGAACTGCAGAAACTGCTTACCGATGCCGCGGCATCGGATTGGGCGCCGGCCGCGTCGGAACGACTTGCCCATGGCATTGAGGAAAGAATCGTCGCCTTTCTTCCCAGCCGGGCACGGGCCGCTCTCGGGGCTGAGGAGGCGGCGCAGAGGGCGCGGGTCATTGCCTGGGAGCGGTGCAGGTTGCTGGCGGAACGCCAGACGGGGATGGCGACGTGGGGCTTCTTGGCGAACATCGTCCGTTGGCGACTGGCTGACGCCGTACGGGCAGAGGCGCTGCGGCGGCAGCGACATCCGCTGACCGACGTCGTTCCCGAACACGTCGACCGGCGACAAGTCGTGGAGCTCGGGTCGTCGCTCGACCTGATCTGCGCAGAGTTGGCCCAGGCAGGGTTGTTTGAGCGCGAGGCGAGACGGCTGCTCCTCGTGGCGACCGAGGGCGCACGGTTCGAGCGATCGGCGATCCGGAATCGGCTGCTGACCGCTGGAGCCTCTCGTAGTCAGGCCGAAGGTATGGCGTGGTTGTTGCGTGGCGGTGCGGCCAACCGGTCGGCGCTGGCCCGCCTGGCTGTGGGGGAGCGCCGTGAGGCGGTCTTCGCGGACGCGATCGTCCGGAGGTGGATTGCTGCTGCGGCCGGCCGTGATCAGAGCTTCAGCGGTGGGCGGACCGGCAGCGGGCTTCCCGCCGTCCGCGCCGTCGAGGCGCCTGGATTCGGGCTAGCGAGGACCGCGTGAGGCCAGCGCTGCAAGCCGCCGATCGCTCAGCCGTTGAGGTCGGTATGACGAGAAACAGTCCCCGACGTACTCACTGGCTTGTCCGGTACTACCGCTGGCAGGCCCGCCTGTACCTGCGCGTGCTGCGCGCTGTCTGGATCATTCCGGCGCCGGTCGAGGCGTCGCTGCAGCGGCGCCTCGTACGCCGACCTGGAGGTGAAAGCTGACATGGCAGGAATCCTTCGCTCGAAGGCCGCGATCGTTGTGGTGGTTGTGCTGGGCGTCGTCGCGCTGGTGAGCGTGACCGTCGCGCGGTGGCAGGGATCTGGGGACGAGACGCCGCAGGTCTCCGCCGCCGAGCCGAGCGGGCCCGATGCGACGCCGTACCTCAAGGCCTGGGACCGGCCGAACACCACCGATCCGAAGGTCTACGCAACGGCGTACGCCACGGCGATCTGGACCTACGACAGCACGGTGCACGGATACTTCGACTGGCAGAACGCGGTGAAGATGTTCGCCGACCCGATGGACACCGACGCGCCCCGGGTGGCCGGCAGCATGCTGCCTGGCTTCGGGCAGTGGGAGCAGCTGGATCTGCACGACAGCAAGGCCACCGTGAGCGATGTGTCGGCCGAGACGCCTCCGGAGCTGACTCGGCTGCAGCGCATGCCGCAGACGCCGCGCGGTTGGCACGGCTTCGTCGTACGGGCCCGGCAGACGAACGTGATCGACGGCGAGCCGCGGATGGCTGAACGTTCGGTGACGGTGGCGGTGATCTGTACGCCGCAGTGCCGATTCTGGTCGGCATCGGCCGAAGGCCCGCTGTGATCCTCAAGGCCGTCGCCGCAGCAGCTTGCCTCGCACTCGGGGTGCTCGTGGTGCCGCCGATCGCGGCGGCCAGGGGAGGGACGAGCAGTTGCGCGCCGGACCCGGTCATCGGCCACGTCGCGCTCGATGCTGAGCAGCGGTCGAACTTGGCGGTCGTCGTCGCGACCGGTGATCAACTGCGGATCAATGTGAAGGGCAAGGTCATCGCGGTGATGACCGCGCTGACGGAGTCGTCGCTGCGAAACGTCGACCACGGTGACGCGGCCGGTCCGGACTCTCGGGGTCTGTTCCAGCAGCGTGATGGGTGGGGCCCGCTCGCCGTACGGATGGATCCGGAGGGTGCGTCGGTCCTGTTCTACACGGCGCTGATCAACGTGCCGCGGTGGATGGAAATGGATCCGTGGCTGGCCGCTCAGGAGGTCCAGCGGTCGGCGTTCCGCGACGGCCGGAACTACCGGGCCAAGTACGCGCAGGCCCAGGAACTCGTCGGCTTGTCGCCGGAGTCGTTGTGCCAGCCTCCGCCGACCAATGACACGGGGGAGTTGCCTGGGGCACGGGCCGCCGTCAACCGCGCGATGGGTCTGGTCGGGCAGCACGGCTACTACCAGCTTTGTGCTCGGCTCGCTGCCAACATCTGGGGCCGGCCGCGGGCGGGCTACGTGTCGGCCGCCGAGCAGTGGTCGCAGATGGTTGCGTCGGGCAACGCGCATCTCGATCGTCAGCCGCCTCTCGGCGCGCTCGTCTTCTGGGACACCGGCGGGATCTACGGGCACGTGGCGGTCTACGTGGGCGCGGGCCGCATCGTCTCGAACGACATCCGCGACCAGTTCCCCGGCGAAGGCGGCGTCTATCTGGTCGAGCTCACCGCGATCGAGGCGGAGTGGGGCGCGACTTACCTCGGCTGGGCGCCGCCGATCTATCAGCGATCTGCAGTTTGACCACCATCTCGGCGTACCGATCGCCGGAGAAGGGATAGACGATGTCCGCGTTCTTCGCGCCGCTGCGCGACCACCTCATGATCAGGACTGCGAATCAAGACCCCGGTGTGACACCGAACTCCAATGGGCTTCCTGGACTGTCCGCGCTGAAGCAGATGGCCGGCGCACTGGTCACCTTCGGGCTTGTCGCCTGTGTTGCCGGCTTCGTGATCTCGGCTGCGGTTTGGGCGTTGGGCAGCTTCAGCAACAACGCTCACCATGCAGGCAAAGGGAAGACTGGCTGCCTCATCGCCGCTGGTGCGGCGATCTTGATCAGCTCAGCCAACACCATCATCCGCTGGTTCAGCGGCGTGTCCGTCGTTTGAGAGGCGGGACGCGATGAGTTGGTCCGACTGCCTGCTCAACCCGGTCAGCTGCGTCGTCTCCGACGTCGGTGGCTCGGCGGCGAACTCGGTCTGGGAGTCGTTCTTGAAGTGGACCGCGAACGGGCTGGGTGATCTGGCTGCGACGGTCTTTCAGACCTTCAGCAGCGGTACGACACCCCGCTTCGACCAGGATTGGTGGCAGAGCAATCTGAGCCTCATCGTCACCATCTCGCTGCCGATCCTGGTCATCTTGTTCGTCCTCCAGTGCATCTCCGCCATGATCCATCGAGAGCCCGGCCGGCTAGGGCGTGCGCTGGTCGGAGCGCTGGTCGGTACGGCGGGGGTGCCGCTCGCGGTCGCGGTGATCAGCTCGTGCGGCGCGGCGGTTGACGAGATCTCGCTGGCGATCCTGGGCAACCGGGCGACCGCGGAGGGCATGAAGCGGCTGACCGATATCAGCAGCTTGCTGACCACGGCGTCGCTGGGCGGGTTCCTGCTGCTGGCGGTGCTGTTGGCGCTTTTGTCCCTGTTCGCGCTGTACTTCGTGCTGTTGTTCATCGAGGTGGCCTTGGTCGCCACCGTGGTGTTCGCACCGCTCGCGATGGCGAGCTGGACCTGGTCGGCGACGCGGCACTGGCTGCGGCGATGGATCGAACTCATCGGCGCGTTGCTGTTCGCGAAGATCCCGATGGCGGTGGTCTTCGCGCTCGGACTCTCGGCGACCGGTGCAGCGGACCAGGGCAACAACCCGGCCAACCTCAGCACCTTCTTGGCCGGAGTGCTGCTGGTGGCGATGGCCGCCTTCGCGCCCGCCGCGACCTTCTCCTTCATCCACTGGGCAGGCGATCAGGGGCACAGCGCCGCGCGGGCCATCCGGCAAGGCTCCATCGGTGCCACGGCCGCCAAGGAAGGCGTCGAGAAGGCACACCACTGGGGTGCTGAGCACTTCGGTGCATCCGGCGACAAGGAGGAATCGCCAGTCGTGGGCAACGACGCCGATCAAATCGACGACAGCGAGGCCATCATCGACCGGGCAGAGGCCGATGCCTCGAGTCCCGCGGGAACATCTTCGGATCGCGGAGGCGGAGAGGCCGACGCCTCGACGTCGGAGCCTGCGCCGGAGGTCACACAGCAGGCCCCCGCGCCGGCACCGTCGCCGTCTGGTGGGGGAGAGGGAGCAACCGCGATCGCTGTCTCGAGCAGCGAGGTGTCGGTCGGCGCTGCGCCGACAGGCGATGCATCAACCGGGACGCCACGCAATGACTCGACCAGTGACAGCAGAGAGGATCGCGGATGACGACCACGATGGCGACCCGCTTCCCCAGGCCTGAACGCAATACCGTCCTGCTCGGACTCCGGCCGATGCAGGTCGCTCTCCTCGCACTCGCGGCCGTCCTGCTGGTCCTGAACATCATCAGCAACGCGAGCTCCGTGGGCCGTCTGACCGGCCTGTCCGCATCGATCTGCTGTGCCGTGGTCGCGCTGGCGCGCATCGAGGACCTGCCGTCGTACCGGTGGATCCTGCTCCGCGTCGCACACGCACTTCGGGTTGCCCGCAAACAGCAGTCCTATCGAGCGTCGGTCGCCCGGCCGACGATCCATGGCTCGCTGCATCTGCCCGGGTCTGAAGGTACGTTGCGGATCCTCGACACCGAGGCGGTCGTCGCGGCGGTTCACGATCCGCGGCGCCGCCGGCTGACGGCCGTCGCGCGGATCGAAGGGCCGGCACACCTGCTGCAGAACACCGACGAGCAAGATCGCCGCGTCACGGCGTACGGGCAACTCATCGCCGGGCTGTGCCAGAGCAACCGGATCGTCCGCGCCCAGATCCTCGAGCGGACCCTCCCGGACCCCGGAGATAGCCTCACGAACTGGGCCGTGCAGCGGGGGCTCGATCCACGGCAGCCGGCCGGAGCGATCTACCAGGACCTGCTCCGGCACGCAGCTCCCGCTTCGGCCAAGCACGAGACGCTGTTCGCCTTCACCCTCGACCTCGACGCAGTCTCTCGGGAGGTCCGCAAGCACGGCGGCGGTGCCGCGGGCGCAATGACCGTCCTGGAAGCCGAAGCCCGCGGCTTCCAGATGGCGTTAGGAGCAGCTGGCGTTGCCGGGTGCTGGCTGAACGCTCCTGAGCTCGCGATGAGTCTGCGCGTCGCGTTCGACCCGGCCGCCACCCGCACCGTGCCGAGCCTCGAAGCGCTCGACCCTTCCGGCGCCGGGCCGCTCGCGATCGACGCCGAGTGGGACCGCCTCCGGACGGACTCGTCGATGCACCGCGTCTACATCGTCACCGAATGGCCGCGCGTGAAGGCAACACCTGCCTTCCTCGGCCCGTTGCTGCTCAAGCCCGGAGTACGCCGTACGTTCTCGCTGGTTCTGCAACCCATCCCGGTCGCCAAGGCGCTGCGGGATGCTCGCCGCCACCAGGTCGACCGGGTCACCGAGCGCGCGACACGTAACAAGATCGGCCGCCTAGAGAGCGAAGAGGACCGGCAACTCGACGCCGACGTTGCCCAACGCGAGAGGGACCTTGCCGCGGGCCACGGCGATGTCCGTTGGATCGGACTGCTCGCGGTCTCGGCCGACAACGAGGAGAAGCTTGACGAGGCCTGCACTAAGATGGAGATCGCCGCGGCCCGCGCTCTGATCGACCTCCGCCGCCTGGTCGGGCAGCAGCTCGACGGGTTCTTGGCGACAACCCTGCCGTTCGGGACGGGCCTGCGATGAACCACGGCGCGCGCGGAGTGGCCGTGTACGAACCGACCGGCCTGGACCGGACCACTCGCAGAGCCAACCGCAAGGCGGCCGCTCTGCGAGGACGGCCAGCGGTGAGCGGAGATCGTGAGTCAGGGGACTTCGAGTCGACGGTGGAGCCGCGGCGGGCGCCGTACGACGCTCGGCATGCGTTGCCGCTGCTCGTCGACGCCCACCGTGCTACGACGAGAATCGTGAGGGTGGCCTATCCCTTCCTGGCCGAGGGTGGGCTGGGGGCTGACGGCACCTATATCGGGTCGGACGTGTTCAGCGGCGGCTCGTTCGTCTACGACCCCTGGGTGCTCTACCAGTCGAAGGTCATCACCAACCCCAACCTGCTCCTGGCCGGCGTCATCGGCAGCGGCAAGTCGTCGACCGCGAAGGCCTTCATTACCCGCTCCATCGCCCTCGGCCACCGCGCCTACGTCCCCTGCGACCCCAAAGGCGAGTGGACCCCCGTCGCGGAAGCCATCGGGGGAGCGGCCATCCAGCTCGGCCCCGGGCTGCCGACCAGGCTCAACCCACTCGACGCCGGCACCCGCCCGGCCGCCGTACAGCCCGACGAATGGAACAAGATCGTCTGGTCCCGACGCCGAGCACTCCTCGGCACGCTCGCAGAGTCCACCCTCGGCCGGCCCATGACAGCAGTCGAACACACCTCACTCGACCTCGCCCTCGAGACAGCAACCACCCACCCGGCCCCAACCATCCCCGACGTCGTCACCGCCCTCTTCGACCCCGACGACGACCGAGCACACCGAGGCGGCCTCCGCAGGAGCACACTCGTCGACGACGGACGCGAAGTGGCCCACGCAATCCGGCGTCTGGTCCACGGCGACCTGTCCGGCATGTTCGACGGCCCGTCAACCACCGAGTTCGACGCCACCCTCCCGATGGTCACGCTCGACTCGTCCCGCATCGGCTCCGGCGGCAACGACCACGCCCTCCGGCTCGCGCTCGCGTGCGCATCATCCTGGATGGAAGCCGCCGTCGCCGACCCTTCCGGCGGCCAGCGATTCATCGTGTACGACGAAGGCTGGCGCGTCATGCGCGACCCCGCGCTGCTTCGCCGAATGCAGGAACAGTGGAAGCTGTCCCGCGCCTGGGGAGTCTCCAACGTCCTGATCATCCACCGACTGTCCGACCTGGCCGCCGTCGGCGACCTCGGCTCCGAAGCCCGCGCGCTGGCCGAAGGTCTCCTCGCTGATTGCTCGACCCGGATCATGCTTCGCCAAGAGCCCGACCAGCTTGCCCGTACGGCGACTCTGCTCGGCCTGACCGATGTCGAGATCGCCACGATCGGGAAGCTCCCGAAGGGCCGGGCGCTGTGGCGCCTGCCCGACCGGTCGTTTGTCGTACAGCTCGTACGGCACGCTCGCGAAGTCGAACTCTTCGACACCGACGCCCGGATGTAGACCGATGCTCAACAAGACCTCGAACACGGACCTCGCGATCATCGGACTCGTCACTCTCGGCGCCGCCGCACTGATGCTCCGCACCGTCGGGGGCCTCTGCGCCCTGATCACCTCCGGCCAGTGGATCGACACCTCTCCGTCCTCCGGGCTGGCTGTACTCATCAACCCCGGTGACCCGGCGATGGCCTTCGGTCTCGACTCCTTTGGGCCGGTTCTCTACTGGGCGATCGTTGCGCTCGTTGCCGGCATACCGATCGCGCTAGGCGCTGCGGTGACTCGCATCGGCCAGCGTCGACGTGCAAGCACGCAAGGAAGGGCCAGTCACCTCGGCGCCCGCCCCGGTCTGGCGACCCGCGCCGATGTCGATCACGCCGTCAGCCGCCGGCAGGTGCTACGCCGCGGTCGCTCGGCCAGACCGTCCTTCAAGCACTCAAGACCTGAGGACGTCGGCACGCTGCGCGGCTACTCCCGAGGTCGCGAGTGCTGGTCCTCGGTCGAAGACTCCGAAATTCTTGTCGGCCCACCCCGCTCAGGCAAAGGCCTCCATGTCGTCATCAACGCCATCCTCGACGCACCCGGCGCCTGCGTCACCACATCCACCCGACCCGACAACCTCGCTGCCACCCTCGGGCTCCGCAAGGCCATCGGCCCGGTCGCTGTCTTCGACCCCCAAGGTCTCGGCAAAGTGGAAGGCATCCGTTGGTCACCGGTCCGGGGCTGCGAAGACCCGACCACCGCCATCGTCCGGGCATCCGGCCTCGCCGCAGGCGCCGGCTTCGCCAAAGGCGGCGTCAGCGACGGCGCCTTCTGGCACGGCCAAACCGAAATGGCCCTCCGTGGCCTGCTTCACGCCGCCGCCATCGACGACTCCGGCATCGACCGTCTCTACCGGTGGGGCCTTGAACCGGCCTCAGCCATCGAAGCCGTCACCATCCTCAACCACGCCGCCGACGCCGCGGAAGGCTGGGGCGACACCCTGGACGGCATCGTCCGCATGGACGGCCGCACCCGCGACGCCATCTGGGCCGGCGTCCGATCCGCCCTCTCAGCCCTTGCCGACCCCGCCGTACGCCGAGCCTTCGACCCGCCACCCGGCGAAGGTCTCGACCCCAAGACCTTCCTCGCCGACAAAGGCACGATCTACCTCCTCGGCACCGGAGCCGGCGCCAGCGCGACCTCCGCGTTCATCGCCGCCCTCCTCGAAGACATCACCGAAACCGCCCGCCAAATCGCCGCCCACCAAGAAGGAGGCCGCATGGAACCCCCGCTCGCACTAGTCCTCGACGAGATCGCCAACCTCTGCGCCGTCCCCTCCCTGCCCTCCCTCATGGCCGACGGCGGCGGCAACGGAATCTCCACCCTCGTCGTCGTCCAATCCCTGGCCCAAGCCCGAGACCGCTGGGGTGAACAAGCCGCCGCAGCCATGTGGGACGCCGCCACCCTCCGCCTCATCCTCGGCGGCTCCGCCCAACCTCGAGATCTCCAAGACCTCTCCGCCGTCTGCGGCGACCGAGACGAAGAACTCCGCAACTGGAGCCGCGGCCCCGAGGGCGGCAAGACCTGGTCCACCAGCACCCGCCGCATGCCGATCCTCCCGCCGGACGCCCTCCGGACCCTGCCCTTCGGCACCGGCGTCCTGCTCGCCCGTACCGCTCCGCCCGTGCTCCTGACGATGAGGCCCTGGACCTCCCGCCCCGATGCGGCGCGCATCCGGGCGAGCATCGCGGAGTTCGGAGGATCGAAGTCGTGAGGTTCGAAGAGGATCTGTACGTCGACGAGGATCCGCGAGTCGTGTGCTGGAAGGACATCAACAGCACCGATGAACAGGTCGAACTCCGCCGGCTCGACGAATGGGTGAACTGGCTGACAGGTCGCTACCACCTCGACTACAAGACGATTCCTTCGTGCTGGCAACAGCATGGTTCGCTCGTCGAGGAGCTCGCCGCCCTCCGAACGATGTGGGAGGGATCCTTCCAAGACGACGCCGCACCCTCGGACGCGATCGCCTTTCATCGTGAACTGGACGCCTCTCTTCGCCGCCTCCGCGAATGGAACTCGCGATCGGGCTGCTCTCGCACCACCCATCGAGCCCAGCTGGCCGAATAGTCCGACAGCTCTGTCTATGCCGCTTCCCAGCGGGTACGTAGCAATCGATGGGAGGGGATCAGGTGCGCGAGTTGGGAAGTGAAGGGCCGGCAGCTTGGACCGCAGAGTGGCAGGCGCGTGGTGAGGTGGTGTTTCCTCAGCGCCGACGGTCGTTGTGGTGGCGGCTCGGACTGTTCGGGCTACTGACCCTCAGCTCGGGTTGGCAGTTGGTGGACAATCTGCGCGACGAGTCCGAGTTGACGTTCATCACCGTCGTGTCGGCAGTCCCGCCGATCTGGTGCTGCGTCTTCGGCTACACCGTTTGGCAGTTAATCACTGGTCGGCCCGTCGTCCGCATCGACCGCTTCGGAGTTCACTACGGAAGCAGCAAACGGACTCGCCTTGCCTGGGGCCGGATCGCGACCATCAGCGATCCCATCGGACGATGGCTCTTTGCCTACCTGAACGTCAGACCAGCCGACGGTAAACCGCGCCGCCTGCCGATCTCACACCTGCACGTCGACGACCTCCGGCCCTTTGCACTGTGGCTACGCAGCAGGCTCGAAGAGCAACGCGCTCTCGCCGGCGCAGCGGCTCACGATGAGGGTGGCAACGGAGTCCACGCAGACCAACAACCAGAGGAGAACCGGTAGCAGATGCGCGCATATCTGCACACCGCTCCCTGGTGGATCCTCTGTTTGCTGTACGGCCTGCCGTTCGGCGCGTTCATGGCGGGCGGCATCCTGTGGGACAACTCGTCCGGGGCTCTGGAGATCATCGTGTTCGGCCTGGTCGTCGGCCTTCTGTACGGCGCCGGGGCGACGGTCGTGACCGCGAAGCCGCGGCGTGATGTATTGGCTCTGGTCGGTGAGGTCCCGCGTGATCAGCTCGGCGCGGTCTTCCGTGCGGCGCGGCGAGGGCCGGTACCTGCTGATCCCGAACTTCGCGCAGCTGCGCTCCGACTGGCCGTTCATGACGCCGATCGACTACGCCGTGGGCTGTTCTTCGGCATCCCCTGGGCCGTACTGCTGATCGCGGTCGCGGTCTTCCGGCGAGACCCACCGAGCCACCCGCTGTTCGTCGTACTGGCGGGTCTCATGGTGGCTGCTGTCGCCTACCAGTTGTACGTCTGGCGAAACCTGAAGCGACGCGTCGCACTGCTCAAGTTGAGCGACACGTTGGTCTAGCGCCCGTCGCCGGGATCCGTTGACTGCATCTTGCGAAGTGCCTCGTCGGCGGTCGCAAGCTCCGGGTAGAACTGCCGGTTCACCTTGTACGCACGGTCGAGGTGAATCGTGTGGTGCAGTCCCTTCGGCTCGCCGAACACCACGTCGCGCGGCCCGCGACGGACCTGCCCGCGGTGCACGACCAGGATCGACCGATCGGTGACGACGACTGTCCAGGGCGTGGTGAAGATCCCCGGCCCGGTCAGCGCGATGAACCCCGTCTGGATCTGCTCCCCAAGCTCCAGATGCGGAGCCGCCTGCGCGGCGATCATCTTGACTCGACGTTCCTGGTAGCCCATCGGCTCACCCTCCAAGGCTCGGTCGAGGCGACTCTATCCAGCTACGCCACCTTGGATGGGACTTGGCAGCTAGTTGCCCGACCGAAGCATCAGCCGTCGGTCAGGGGTCTGAGATCGCCGCTGGGGATCCAGGCCAAGGAGCCGTCGGGCGCGCGAAAGCGACCAAGGATCTGGCCGTCGTCGTCGCGGATCCAGGCATCAAGCTCGCCTGGCTGCCACTCAGCCCGCTGAACCGGACGTGCGGGCGTCACAGGCCAGAAGTCATCGGCAGGACGTGGGCCGTAGGCGTTGAACTGGATATCCAGCTCGGTGACGACGCGTTGGGCATCGACCTTCGTCGCCAAGTCGTGGGCGCGCCAACCATTGACAGCGCCGTCCCAGACACCGAAGGTGCCGGAGTTGTCATCCGAGGGGCGAATTGTGAACCGCGCGGGCATGGGATCACCATAGCCTTTGTTCGAACATATGTTCTACTTACGGCTGAATGAACAAGACGGCACTCGGGCGTCGAGAGCCTGCCGTCGGTCCCGGATGGTGGCGCCTGCTCACTGAGGGACAAACTCGATTGCGATCAGTCGCCGAACTTCGCGACCTGGGCAGCAGCGCTGTCGCGGCGCCGCTGTGCTGCAGCCGCAGTTCGCGCCGCGCGGTCCAGAGCGCGCTGCAACGGGGGTCCCTCACGTCGGGCGGTTGAGCCGGTCGCGAGCCTGTTCCAGATCCTCGGTCAGTCGCTCGATGGTCGCCTCGAGATCGGCGATGTGGTGCTGGTGCGCGTCGAGCAGCGACTCGGCTTCCGCCCTATCCGCTTCGGCCCCGGCGTACTCCGCTGCGGCCTGCTCGGCGCGGACTCCCAATTCGGCTCGGCGCTGACGCACTGGATCGGCTCGGGGGCGCGTGGGGGCAACGGTAGATCGCCGGGAAGGTGTCGACCGGCTGGTGCGGACGACGCGGGGCTGGACCGGTGCGAGCTGGGCGGGCTCGCCCGACTCGTCAACCACGCCGAATCCGATGTGACGCAGCGCGCTGGTCAACTGCCCGGTCCGCAGCATCTGCGCCGCGCCGGGATCCACGAGCGCGGCGTCCAGCGTCTCGGTCAGCCGGTCCGCCACGGCCGCCGTTACTGTCCGCCCATCAGTTGTGGCGCGTTGTCGAGCCGTTGTGACCAGGTCCTGCACGAGTTGGTGCCGGTACGGCGTGAGCCGCCGCAGCGCAGCTCCATCGGCGGACAGGTGCGCCCGGCGGAGTTGCTCGCCGAGTTCGGTGAGCTGATGCACGCCTTCGGGATCGATTCGGACGAGGTAGTTGGCCAGCCATGCCGCCAAAGTGGGCTTCCGCAAAGCCATGATCGCCGCTACCGACCGGGCATCGCCGGCGCGGTTCGCCGCTCTCGCCGCCCGATTGCGGGCAGCCGTGAACTCGTCGGGCCTCAGCCCGTACAACTCCACCGCGACCTGGTCGACATCCACAGGTCCACGATGCGCCGTGTTCGTTGTGAAGAGCAACATCAGCCGTGGCGTGCTGCCTCGACCGGATCTGGGTGCTGGAGCGTCAAGGGCGCCGATGTAGGGAGCAGTGTGATGGCGGAGGCTAAGTCGACTCGCAACGGCGGTCGAGAGTGGAGCGACGACGAGGTTCAGCAGCTGGAAGACTTTGCTGGCGGCAACACTCCGACTGGAGTCATGAGCGTCAAGCTCGGCCGTAGCGAGGAAGCGATCAGGTCGAAGGCCAAAGCTGAGGGAACGGAGCCTTCGCGGGCAGACCCATGCGCCGATCGAGGACAGGTCCGCGATCAGTGCCGTCGGCTGACCGGGTTCAGCGGGCAGCACATTGCCGGATTCGGCTACGTCACTGAGATCAAACGGCGCCGGCGAGGTGGTCGCGCTGTTGTTTCGCGATGGTGGCGGCCAGATCGGTGTCGGGTCGGAGGCCTTTGCCGGTCTTGTTGGACTCGGTGACGCTGACCGCGACGAGAAAGGTGCCGAAGGCAAAATTCACGTTCGCGGTGGCCGTGTAGCGAGTTGATGACTGCTTGAGCCCGGCGTCGGTCCAGGTGCGGCCGAGTCCGCGGACAGTGAAGCTGTCTCCGTGTTCGTACTGGTCCCAGAAGCTGTTCTGCAGTTGCACCGCGCCTTCGTGGGTGCGGAACTGGTAGAGGTAGACGACTAGTCGTCGGTCGTCGGCGGCCATCCGGATGCTGACGTGGCCGCGGACGAAGCCGGTTCGGGCGAACAGGCCGCGGTCTTCATCCGGCGTACCGGACAGCAGCTTGGCGAACCGGTCTACGTCGAAGGGGCCGGTGCGTTCGCGGTCCCATTCGCGGGTGGAGGTCCGGGTGAAGGTGCTCGACGGTACGACGAGGTCGGCGAGAGCAGCCTGCTGTGGCGCCGGCGTCTTGGCGGCCTTTGGTGTCACGGACGGTGTGGCGGTTGGTGGAGGCGGTGCGTGCCGGGTGGGTTGTGCGGTGGACGTTGCCGCCGATGGCGATGGGGCGCTGACATCGGTGGAGCTGCCGCAGCCGACCAGCAGCGGTAAGGCGAGGAGCGCGTATCCGGCACGCTTCATTTCACATCCACTTGGTTGATTGTCCTTGGGCGGCTCCCGAATCCCTTGGGGGATTCGGGAGCTGTTGCACTGTGGTCAGTTGGTGGCGGCGCAGGTCAGGAAGGGCTGGACGGTGATCTCGTTGGGGGCGTTGTTGGTGATGGCGATCGTCCACGAGGTCGCGGTGGACACGCCCGCGGTTTCGGCGAGGTCGCTCGGGTAGCTGCCGTTGAGCACGACGTGCTTGGCCTCGCTCTTGGCGCCGGAGTCCCACTTGAGTCCGCCGGAGATGGCCTTCTTGCCCTCGGCGCAGTCGAGCTTGATCTCGGAGAAGCCGGTGGGTACAACCTTCATGGACGCGGTCACGGCGAGGCCAGAGACGCCGTCCGCGCCGGTGTCGCCCTTTGTGCCGGCCGGACCTTCCGGACCCGCGGGGCCGGCCGGGCCGCCGACGGCGTTGAGCTTGGTCTTGACGGCCTCGCTGAGGTCCTTCTCGGTCAGCGCTCCGTCTTTCACGCTGTCCGTGGTGACGGTGTTGTTGTAGGTGCCGGTGAACCACTTGACCACGTTCGGGTCGATGTCGGCGCCGAAGATGGTGCCGTTCTTGATGTTCCAGCCCGACACCGATCCCTCGGTGTTCGGGACCGAACCGGCCGCCGAGACCGGATCGGCCGCGCTGGCCGACGACGCCACCGCGATCCCCCCACCGACTGCCGCCATGACGGCGACGGCCACGGCGACTGCCTTCTTGCTGATCCGCACGATGTTTCCCTCCGCAAAGCCCCCAGCCTTGGTGCCGGGGCAACCGGAGGAGTAAACCACGCTGGTGACGCTGTCCGTGAGATCGATTTCTGCAGAGCAACGTAAAGTCCCCCGTGCCAGCCAGCCGACTCAGCTGCCGCGATGTCAAAAGCTGCAAAACCCTTGCGCCGTTGGGCGACGACGATGCTGCGCCGATTCGGCCCAGTGCGTTCAAGCAACCCCGCCAGCACCGGAGGCCACCTGCGCAAGCGTCCGCATCCGCCTTGTGGAGGCTGCGACGCTTCCGTCGCAGGTCATCGCCATCCCTGGCGATCTCGCGGCCGTTTGTTGCCGCCCGGACCCGAAGCACGTTTTCGCAGTCGTGGCAACCGAATGCTGGTCACACTGCCACTTGTTGCAAATGTCTTGCGGTGCCGCGTGCTGGCGGGGTAAAAACTTTCCGCTATGCCGGTGTTGCTCGGGGCGCGCCGGATCGCATTCCGTCCCTCATCTCTTGTTGGAGTGTCATGCGCCGCGCCCGTGTGGTTCTCGCCTGCTGTCTTGCTCTGGGTCTGGCTCCGTCCGGCGGTATGCCGGCGCTGGCTCTGCCCGCAAGTGGTGATCGCGCGTCAGCGATCGCATTGGGCGTGGGCGATCCGCCGAGCCCGGCGGTTGCGAAGCCGGCTGACGAAGCGCGGCAGCCGAAGGCCGCTGCGCCCAGCGGGATCACCGCTCGCCGGGTCGCGGAGCTGACCGACCGGCGCTCGGAGTCGATCAAGCGGTTCCGGATGTCCGATGGGTCGATCGAGGCCGAGCTGTTCGCCGGTCCCGTGCACTACCGCGACAAGTCCGGACACTGGCAGGACATCGATACCAGGATCGGTGCATCTGACAAGCCCGGGTACGGGTTCGGGAACACCAAGGGTGCGTTCCGGTCGGACTTCGGTCGGCGCTCCGACCAGCTGGTGGAGTTCGAGGCCGACGGTCGCTCGATCGCGATGGGCGCCGCTGGAGCCGGCCGTTCGGTCGCTCCGGCCGTGACCGGTAATCAGGTCACGTACCGCGATGTGTTCGGCGGTGCCGATGTGCGATACCGGGTGGGTCCGAAGTCGTTGAAGGAAGAGATCGTCCTCGACGAGGTGCCCACTGCGGCGACCTACACGTTCGATCTGGCGGCCAAGGGTCTTGAGCCGCGCTCGCAGGCCGATGGGTCGATCGGGTTCTTCCGTGGCGGTGACTCGTCCGGACGTCCGGAGTTCGTCATTCCCAAGCCGTACATGCTGGACGACGCCGATGACCCGGCCTCGCCGTACGGCAAGCGGTCGAGTGATGCCGTCACCCAGACCATCACCCAGAAGGGCGATAAGTTCGAGCTCACGGTCTCCGCGGACCTCGATTGGCTGAAGGCGCCGGAGCGCCGGTATCCAGTGGTCATCGATCCGACGATCGAGGTCGTGCCGGTGCCCGAGGCGGCGCAGGACGCGATGATCTACGAGAACGCCCCGACGACGAACTACGGCAATCTGTGGAACGTCAATGTGGGCAACGCGGCGGTGGGCGCGAACAGCGCGCGGGGACTGTTCAAGTTCGACGTCGCGCAGCTGGGGATCGCGCCAGGAACTCCGATCAAGGCTGCCAGCCTGGATGTTCACTTCAGCCAGCCGCACAGCAGCGAGTCCGGCGACGTCGCGCTCGAGGCCCGCAAGGTGACGACGACCTGGGACGAGTCGACCGCCACGTGGCAGAACATGAACGCCAACTACTTCACCGGATCGTTGCCGTTCAACTACCTGCAGGTCAACGACGAGATCGAGGAGGGCCGGGTCCAGTCGACCGGCCCGTGGCAGTACGTCGACGGAGCACCGAGTTCGATCAACGGCGGTCTGCACCAGCTGCCGACGGGCAGCACTGCGGACACGTTCAGCTGGATGCCGGACATCGCCGGGGCGGGCACCTACCGGGTGGACGCCTACTACACCGCGGCCGCGAACCGTGGCGTCCCGTCGTACGCGGTGACCGACGACACCGGCACCCCCAAGACGTACACCGTGAACCAGGCCAGCGGTACGGCCGGCTCCGGGATCTGGTCGGTCCTGGGCTACCAGCACTTCTCGCCGGGTAAGCCGGCAAGTGTCGCGATGACCCGCGTCACGGCCAACTCTGCACCGGTCGCCGATGCTTTGCGATTCGTCCAGTCGGGAACCATCACTAAGCCGGCCAAGGAACGCGATGCCTGGCATTCCTATGCCGTGGGCAACATTGTCTCCGAGTGGGTGAACACCCCGGGCACCAATTTCGGTCTGATGGTGAAGGCTTCGAACGAGGACGCCGGCATCGGTGGGCCTTCGTACGAGGCGAGCGAGGACGCCTTCGGCGGGGAAGCCGCCAACCGGCCACGGCTGGTGATCGAGTACGCCGAGCCAAGCGTCGACCTGGCAACGCCGACCACCGTCCACCCGACCGGCGCGGAGTTGTCGTGGGGTGACTACGTCGATCCGTCGGCCGCCGATGGTGACGACCTGGTCGACTTCGCGATCTACCGCGGATGTGTCGCCTTGCCTGGTGGTGTCTGCGCCAGTCCGGCGCCGGAGTACTTCAACGCCTCGAACCCGAGTGGTGTCGATCTCGTCGGAGTCGTACCGAAAGACACTCAGACCTTCACGGACACTTCAGCAACGGCGTCGACTGCCACGGAGGCAGCGACCTTCCGGTACTGGGTGGTGGCGCGGACGAAGGACGGCAAGCTTTCGGCATCTGCATCGACCCTGGTGCGGACACCGCGAGCAGGCCGGGTGGCCAAGGTCATCACCGGCGACATCGCTGACAGCACCATCGCGAACGCGACCGCGTACCAGTCCACCAGCATTCCGACCGCCGATGCCAACGCGTGGACGATGACGGGAAACAACCACGCGACGTACGGCGACACGCGGTCGGTACTGTCCTTCGACACCGGCGACATCCCGACGGGCGCCGCGGTTCTGGGATCGGAGCTGCAGCTGTGGCGATCGACCTCGCCCGGCGGGGGAGCGACGTTCGATCTGCACGAACTGACGCGAAGCTTCACCGAGAACCAGGTCACCTGGAACAACGCGACCTCGACCATCCCATGGACCACCAAGGGCGGCGACTTCGTCGCGACGCCGCTGGTGACAGTGACCTCCGGTATCCAGCCGGGGCGGCTGACGTGGGCAGGAGCTGGTCTGACCTCCACGGTCCAGAAGTGGGCCAACGACTTCGGTACGAACCACGGACTGCTGATCAAGACCCGCGACGAGTCCCTCAGTCAGCAACGCATCGGATTCTCCTCCGGCGAGACCACTGAGCCGGCTCTGCGCCCGAAACTTGTCGTCGAGTACCTCGACACCACCACGGCCGGCACCTACTACGCCCCCGAAATCCCTGACCGGGTCGCGCCGAACACCACTCTGAGCGTGCCCGTCACGGTGACCAACACGACCAAGAACCCCTGGACGGGACAGCGCCTGTCGTACCGGTGGATGGCCGACGGGTCGGACCAAGCCGACGAAGGTGACCGGCTGTACACCGCGGTGCGGGACTTGGCTCCGGGCGAGTCACAGACCGTGGATGCGCAGATCCGGGTACCGATCAACAGCCAGACCGGCAACAAACGCCAGATCTACGACCTCGAACTGGAACTGCGCAACCTCGCCGGAGTCTGGGGATCGGACCCTGCCTCCGGAATCGACATCGATCCACTGCGCAGCCCGACGATCGTCGAGGACCCGACATCGAGCGAACTCGGACTGGAGAAGTTCTTCACCTACGCAGGGGAGAACACCGGCGCCGGTTCGACGCTCACACCCAACCTGCACGCCGGAAACGCCGTGTTCAGCTACAGCCCGATCCAGAACCCGTCGCGCGGCGCGTCCACATTCGTCCGGCTCAGCTACGACAGCGGCGACATCACCTCCTCGGCAGCCGGCCGCGGCTGGTCTGTACAGACATCGACCCTGACCAGGCTTGGCCGGTCGTCGCTCAGCTTCTCCAGCGACACCACCTCGGGCTATCCGCGCGAAGTCACCGTGATCGACGGCGACGGCACCGCACACCTGTACACCTTCAACAGCTCCGACCCGAACCCGGCCAAGTGGTACTACGAACGGCCCTCGGGCGTTGCCCTCGAGCTTCGGCTCAACCTCGCCGTAGGAACACCGACCGACCGCAAGTGGAGCCTGACCCGCCCGGACGGCACCCGGTTCTTCTTCGAAGACAGCGGCAAGGCCGGCGGGATCCAGCGCGCGATCGTGGACCGCAACGGCAACACCACCCAGTTCCGCTACGACGCCCAGGCCGGCGACACCCCACTCCTGACCTCGATCGTCGACGCCGACAACAGGACCACGCTCACGCTGACCTACGTGACCGGCACCAGCCGCCTGCAGCGACTGGCAGACATCTCCGGACGCACCCTGCGGTTCGTGTACGACCCCGCCGATGCTGAGAAGCTGATCGAACTCCGCGACGGAGGACAGTACAACGCCGCGACCGACACCTATGCGGGACCGGTCAAGACCTTCAAGTTCGCGTACGGCGGCGATCTGCGGCTGAGCTCGGTCAAGGATCCGCTCAACGGCGAAACCAAGCTGACCTACTGGGCCACCCCGTGGGCCGGCCGGGTGAAGACACTGACCGATCGGCGCGGCAAACTCACCGAGTACAGCTACCTCGACGTCGGCGGCATCACCGATCCCGCCTTCCAGACGACCGTCACCGACGTGGTCGTGGAGGCCGGAACGACGCGCCGTTTCGACACCGTTTACACCACCGATCCGTTCGGTCGCTCGACCCGGATCAAGGACGCCAACGCGGCCACCACCAAGCTGGCCTGGGACCAGGACAACAACGTGGTCCGGATGGAAGAGGCCAACGGAGCGGTCAATACCTGGACGTATGACCCGGTCACTGGCTATCCCACCTCGGCCAAGGACGCCGAGGCGAACAAGAACCACACCGGCGGCACCACGCTGACTTACAAGCGTTTGGACAATGCTCCGGGCACGCCCACGGTTCTCGAGAAGAAGAAGAGCCCAGAGGGCCGGCAGTGGGAGTTCATCTACGATCCGGTCAACGGCAACCTCGAGAGCGTCACGGATCCGCTTGGCGTGAACAGCGCGGCGGTCGGCGATTACACGACCGGCTACGACTACAACGCCTTCGGACAGCTGACCCAGGTCCACGATGCCAACGGCAATCCGCCGACGGTTTACGCGAACTACGACTTCAACGGCTACCCGAAGACCATCACCGACGCGCTGGGCAAGTCGACGCAGTTCCAGTACGACAGCCGCGGCCAGGTCGTGTCGGTCAAGGACGCCCTGCTGAAGGAAACGACCGCGGAGTACGACGACTTCGGCCGGGTCACGAAACAGACCGTGCCCATGGACTCCGGAGCGTCGACGCCGGTGGTCCAGACGTCGCAAACGCAGTACGACCTGAACGACAACGTCCTCAAGACGATCGCGCCGAACGGCGCCGAGACCACCGTCACCTACAACGCCGCGGACCAGCAAGAGACCTCCGTCCTGCCCTCGAACGGGTCGACGGGGGAGCGGAAGGTCACCTACACCTACGACGATCTCGGTCGGTTGCTGCAGCAAACCGCTCCGCGGGGCAACCTCACCTCGGCGAATCCCGACGACTTCGTCACGCGCTACAGCTACGACCCGGTTGGGCAGTTGGTCAGCACGGTGACGCCGTTCGACGGTAAGTCGAGCTACAAGACGTCGTACGTCTACGACACGGTGGGCAACCTCGAGCGCGTCATCGATCCGCGGAAGAACGACACCGCTGATGCCCAGGACTTCACCTCGAGGATGACCTACGACCTCAACCACCGGGTCGTCGCGACCACTGACGCGGCCGGGTACACCTCCCGGGTCGCCTTTGATCGCGATGGTCTGGCCACGGCCGAGTTCGACGCGGACGGCAACAAGAAGGCCACCGTGTACGACGCCCGCGGCAAGGTCGTCCAGGTCAGCGTGCCGCACACGCCGACCGGCGGCACGACGGTCCAGCGCACGACCAAGTACTCCTACGACGAGAACGGCAACCAGACCGCGGTCGAGTCCCCGCTGGGTGTCAGCAGTACCTCGGACCCGAACGACTCGATCGAGCGCACGACTTACGACGCGAACAACCGGGCGGTCGAAAGAGTCGCGCCGTACAAGCCGAGCGACACCACGTACCCGAACCCGGCGCGTACCTACTTCGAGTACGACGCCGTCGGCAATCTGGTACGTCAGTCCGATCCGACTTACGCAGCGACCAAGGCCGGCGCACGGGACTGGTCCAGCTTCACCTGGTTCGACAACGGACTGCCGCGCGGCAGCACGGATCCGTGGGGGATCGCGACCTCCTACAACTACAACCTGCTGGGTCAGCAGACGTCCCGCACACTCACCAGCGCCGCCGGCGGGGCCAGCAGGACGATGACGTGGGACTACTGGCCCGACGGCTCGCTGAAGAACCGCAATGACACCGCGCCGCCGGCCGGACTGGACGAGGTCCTGGTCGACAACTCCGACACTCAGAACACGACCGTCACTGGTACGTGGGCAACCGGGACTACGGGAGCGACGAAGGTTGGGTACGACTACCGCACTCACGCGGCGGCCTCGGCGTCGACCGATTCGTTCGCGTGGAAGCTTCGGGTCCCCTCGGCCGGCACCTATGAAGTGTTCGCTCGATGCCCGCAAGGCGCCGGCACCGCGACAGCGGCCGTCTACAGCGTGCAGCACAGCACCGGCACAGCATCGAAGACCGTCAGCCAATCGACCTGCACCTCGACCTCACCGTGGGTTTCGCTCGGCTCCTACACCTACGCCGAAGGAGTCGACAAGAAGGTCACACTGGCTGTGCCGGCCACCGGTACGGTGGTCGCCGACGCGGTGAAGATGGTCCGGGCCGGATCGACCGCGGGTGCGGTCAAGGACTTCGGCTACGGCTACGACGTCAACGGGCAGCTGACCTCGATCGCCGATCGGACCGCGAACGCCGCAGTCGACACCTACGAGGTCCGCTACGACGGTCTCGGCCGGACTGACCAGGTCCGCGAGCTCAAGACCGGCTCGGCGCGGTCGACGACCACCTACGGGTACGACGCCAACTCGAACCTCACCTCGTGGTTCGCCGACGACCAGGCCGCACCCGAGACCGACCAGTACTCCGCCTACAGCTACGACATCCGGAACCTGGTCGAATCGGTCAAGACCGCGACATCACCCACCGATGCAGCCGTGAAGACCACGAGCTACACCTACACCGCCCGCGGTGAACGAGCCGGCGTGACGAAGCCGAACGGCAACAAGGTCGCGTACCGCTGGATCGAGGACGGCTTGATGCGTTCTCAGGTCGAGACCCAGGGCGCCAACACCATCAGCTCCCACTACCTCGGCTACGACCTCGACGGCCGGCGCACCTCCGATGTGTCGAAGGTGCAGAACGCCGACTCGCCGACCGCGTACCTGAGCCAAACCCAAAACATGGTCTACACGACCGACGGCCGGCTGCGCTGGATCACCAAGACCGGCACGAACCCAGGCGCCTTCGAGGCGTACTCCTACGACGCCGCGGGCAACACGACGTGGCAGCAGTCGGGGTCGACCAACACGTTCCTGAAGTACGACCGGAACCGGCTGATGTGCGCCGGTACGACCCAGGCCGATCCGTGCTCCGGCACACCGGCCGTTTACAACTACGACCCGTTCGGGCGGCTGGACACCGTCACAGCCGGCGACAAGACCGTCGAGCGATACGGCTACGACGGCTACGACCGGACTGTGTCGCACCGCAAGTACGACCCCGCCACCGGTGCGGCGAAGTCCAGCCAGACGTCGGTGTTCGACCCGCTGGACCGCACCATCTCCGAGTCCACCACCGTCGGCACCGGAGCGGCCAAGACCACGACGTACGGCTACCTGGGCCTGAGCGACCAGGTCATCACCGAGGAACAACCCGACACCGCAGGTACCCCGAAATCGGTCGCCTCCTACACCTACGGGCCGTCCGGCGAGCGGATCTCCCAGACCAAGACCCCACTGACCGGCGGAACCACGGAGACCAGCTACTACGGACTGAACCCGCACACCGACGTCGAAACCCTCACATCGGAAACCGGCACGGCTCGTTCGACGTACCGCTACACCGGCTACGGCAGCAACGACGCCACTGGATTCACCGGCAAGGACAAGGCCACCGCCACGGGCGGCCCCGAGGTCGAGGCGTACAACCCGTACCGGTTCAACTCCAAGCGCTGGGACCCCGCCACCGCCGGCTACGACATGGGGTTCCGGGACTACTCACCCGGCTTGAACCGGTACTTGACGCGCGACATGTACAGCGGCGCCCTCGACGACATGAAGCTGGGCGCCGACCCCTGGAACACCAACCGGTACGCCTTCGGTGGCGGCAATCCGATCACCGGCGTCGAACTCGACGGCCACATGAACTTCGAACCGTCGGTCGCGGGGCGGGAGTGCGGTGAAGGCTGCCATGTCGAGCTAACGGACGAGGGCGCCACCTTGACCCCGGGTGGCTCAGGAGATTCGATCAACAACGCGGTCGACAACTTCCTGACCGGCACCGTCAGCGGCACCATCAAAACCATCGAAACCGCCGCCCAAGGCCCCTTCGCACCCGCCTATCAGTTGAGCGGAGCCGACACGCTAGGCGGCCAGTACGACGACTTTGCCGCCGAGCATGGCGCGGACACCGATACCTCGGCCTACCTCGCAGGCGAATTGATCGGCATCCCCATCCCAGCAGGGATCGGTGTGCGGACCACCGCACACGCTGGAGATGCCTTGCTCAGTACGGCTGCGAGCGGAGCAGGCAAACGGCTACCCATGAACATGCAGACGGTGTGCGACGTGGCCTGCAAGTACGACATCGACATCTCGGGAGTTGCCATCAAGATCGACAAATCGAGGGCAGGGTACTTCGGATCGACGGCGCCGGACGGTAAGGTTACATTGACCAGATCCGCATTTTCGAACGAAGAACAATTGGCGCGTACGTTGGCGCACGAACTGTTCCACGTTGATCAGATTCGGTCTGGCATGGGGTACCCCACGACCTATGATGCGGGAAACGCTTGGGAACAGGCGGCGCAGGCATTCGAGGATGATTGGTGGGCGGGGCGATGACAGCCATGGAGGCCGCGGGCAACGGGCGGACCATATACGATCGCTGGCTGGACGCGTACGAGGCGGCGTACCGTGACCAAGGTGCGCTGCAACGTCTCGCGTGTCCGACCTGTGGAGAGGTTGCGCTGCAGCTCGTTTTCGTGATTGATGCCTACGGCGATGGGCGAGCAACGTCAGCATTCTGGTGCAAGAAGTGTCTTTGGGGTATCGCGCCAAATAGCACATCGGTTCCCAGTAGTGCGACTGCGGTCCTGAGAGGCGAGGAAGAGGTGCCTGATTACCGCCTTGTGCTGGATGATGGACGTTAATCTCGAAGTCAACGTTGCACACGTGCCAGTAAGATAGATTCACTCCGTGGAGTCGTCATACATCGGAACCTACTGGGCCTCAACTGCCTCTAATCGGTTCTCTCCAAAGCGCGGGCAGGGCGTTCAAATTCGTGATCTACGGACCATCGGATGCGGCGTCTCGCGTGCGCCTAATATGGTCCCGTGATGATCAAGCGTTTCTGGCTCCTGGGTTCTGACGACGACGTGGCCACGGTCGGTCGACGTCTGGCGGCGACCCTAGGCGTACATCTCGTTGAGCGCGAGAGCAGCTATTTAGGTGGTGCCTATCTTGGGGGCAGCGGCAGCGGACTGGACGAGGTGATTGTGCAGGCCAACTTCGAGGACGAGGAGGGATACTTGGCGGAAATGGACTTTCCCAATTACAGGACCCTGATCCACGTCACGCAGGAACTCGAATCGCGCCCCTTGCCGAAGATGGTTGACATCGGAGTTCATGTGCTGCGAGTCGAAGAACTGTAGCGCGATCCGTCGACTTGGGGGCTATCAGAATTTCGGCCGGACTGGTGACGCGTCCTGACACCACGCGCTAAAGGGAGGAGGTGCTTGTGCCGGGTGCAGATGATTGGCCGCAGGTCCCTCCTGGTCGCGACCACTGGCAGATGCGGAGGATCGAGGCCCATGCCGACGTGAAGGTCGGCGACGGCGCAACGTTCGACGAGTTGTCCCGTTGGTGGCTGGACGAACCGCGTTCCCGGCTGTTCGGAGACCTTCTTCGCCGGGTGGAGGAGGGCAGGGAGTGGGTCTCAGCTGCGATCGGTCGTGTTCCGCCGATCGACCGGGCTTCGACGAGCAGCTTCTCGGCGTCGAATTTCACCACTCTGCTGACGTCGATGCGATCACGTGGCGGGCGGGCGACCTGGCTCGTGGACGACTTGTCGCTCGGGGTGGCGCCCGGAGGATGCTTGTCCGCACGGGTGGAGATCCAAGTGTTCGACGATGAGCCGCAGTGGGTGGGGTTCGAGGTGAAGGCGTCCTACCGGGTGGCCGACGGCTTGACGATCCCAGTGAAGCGCAGTTGGACTTGGTGGAATTCGTTGCGAAGTTCTGCGACATGGCCGCACCGTCGTTCGGCAACATCGCATCCGACAACTCGGCCGGCTCGACCGCACTGGAGGCTTTGCTGCGCAGGCAGCGTCACGACGCGCTTGAGCAGAGTACGGACGTGCTGCGGGGCTACTCCTGCGTCACCGTATGTCCGCCTGCACTTGTCGAGCGGCTCGGTGGAGTGGGCGCACTGGAGGCCTCTGGTGCGTTCGTGGAGGTGCGCTCGCTGCAGGGTGGTGGCGCGTCACTGAGAGCGACGGAGACCTTCGAAGCGTATGACGACGATGCGGTGATGAGAGTGTTCAAGGCGTTGGCGCCCGTTCTCCCCGCTGGTGTGCCTGATGCACCGTCTGCGCGGTCCACACGAAAGAGAGTGCGGCTCGTATACGAAGACGCGTCATCCTATCGATAGATTGCTTAGCTTCCTTGGTGACTGAGGACGATGCATGAATTCTCAAGTTTTGCGACCGTCGGGGCCGTTTGCTCCGGAAACAGGTTTCCGGTGACGCCTGATCTGCAACGAATGGTTCTGTCAATGGTACTGGCGCCTAGTGGCGAGGAACGGCTGTTGCCAGCGGAGTTTCTGCGACTAAATGGTGTCCGAGATGGACGGGTATTTGGGCTCGGACTCTTGACTGACGCCATCGAGCGGAAAGATGGGGATGACCTTGAGTTGGCATTGATCGTTTGCAACACGTTTGGCTTCAGTGCCAACCACCTCAACTCGCTGATCGCATTAACCACCGCCGATTGGCATTACAAACATGAGGATGTGGTCGCCGCGCTGGGAGGGTTAGGAGATCCGGCGGCGGTGGATACGCTGTATACAGCAACCCAGTGGGTGCCCACGTATCTTGACTTTGATGAGGCCCGAGCGTTGGCGAGAAAGGCTGTCTATGCTCTCGGTGCATTGTCTGGTGAGGAAGCTGACAACGCACTTCGCCGAGTTCTCGAATCTGAAGACGCCATCGTCCGAGAATTCGCAGAGGAGCAAATCGCGCGTCGAGGATAGCTCGGCCGTAGGTACCTCAAATCAGTCGGCGTGGTCGACGAGCGGTGCGATGCGGCAAAAAAGGCCCGGGACCGTCACGCTGAGGTTGATTAGATGATCCTGCCCTCAAGCGTTGCCGGCTCGACAAGCCAAGAGGTCGGCTATTTCGACACCAGCCCTGGAGAACTCGCTGCCTGGCTCCTAGCCGGGTTCACAGATGAGTGGGCTGTCGTGAAACCCGGCTGGAAATCGCTCGGCGATGCGGCTCGGTCACTGACTCCAGCGGTGCCCGTGAGCCGCTATGCGTTCTTGGGCATGAATGGCTGGACCGTGATGCTGAACAATGGGCCGAAGGGCACGGATGTCGGGGTCATGCCGAGTCGGGCCGCTCGCGACCTCGGTTGCCGGGCGATACGGGCTGTATGTGTGGCAGATGAAGATCAGGGCTTCGCCGCGCGTATTCTTGAGGTCTACGGTCCTGAGGGGGACCGACCGTTGGCGCTGGAACGATCCATAGTCGCTGCATGAACGCTGGGTCTTCGAGGCCAGCGGTCGACCATATGCCTTTGAGGATCTCGGTGCGTATCAGCGACGGCGCAAGGCGGAGCGCTTCTCCTGCGAGATGCTTTACCGCTATCTACGATGTCTTGGTGTAACCGTTGATACGGCCCCTGACTGGAACAGTGCTGTTCTCGTTGACCGCAAACAATGATTCGTTGTCGTGGGTCGCGTCGTGGGTCGCGTCGTGAATAGCTAGCGCCGGGGAATCCAACCTGACCGGCGCGGTGACCCGGCGTTCGCGCGCAGCGCTCCGCTGCGCCGTATCGACGAATGCGGCCTGATTGCCGTCTTGTGCTGGAGGACGCACGTTGATCTCGAATCAACGATGTACGCGTCCTAGTAAGGTAGGTTCGATCCATGGAGTCGTCATACGTCGGCGCATTCTGGGGACCCCGAGTGGGCGTCGTGGACGACGCACGGGCATCGGAATGCGCAATCAGCGGCAGCCCGGGAGCCGGCTGTTGGGTGGCTGACCTACCTTCGAGGTGTCGCGATGTGTGACATGCCGCGTGGAGTGGCCCGCTTCACCAATGGAGGGCTGGTCGTCGAGGCAGCGCCCGAATTCGTCAGTACCGATGAAGCAACTGTTGTCGCGGTGCGCCGGCATCTGCAGCAGATTGCCGCTTTGCGACCGATTCCCTAGTGCTCTCCTCGTGGTGCGATTGTCTCCTGACAACCTCGCAGCGCGGATGAAGTGGAAGGTGCGCAGGCAAGCGGTCTGAAGCCGCAGCCCTCCATCACGGCGGGCTGGCGGTCCTTACCCCGGAAACGTTGTTACCCGGCTACTCACCGTGCAACACCGCCCAGACCTGCAACGTGCGATCTGCTTCCGCGCGCCCAGGCTTGTCGCGCCATCTGGTGGTGCCTGGTTGAGCCATGTGATCCAGAGTCTGCCAATCTGTTGGACGCCGGTGCTGGATGGAGAAGACCAGCCGCGGATCGTGCCGTTTTGGCGCGCCACGTGAAGGGCTAGACTCGCCCGCAAGGGTCTGTCAGAAGGTGAGTGGCGTGGCTATGCATGAGAACTCGCCGGGGCTGCGGCCGCTGGGACTGTTGGCCCCGGAACCAGGTGGTGCTCCCTGGCCGAGTGGTTCTCTGGAAACAGCGATCGAGACTCCGCCCGACTCGGTGCGAAAAGAAGTTGTCCACTATCTGGATGCATGTCCGATCTTCCTGGCGTGGATGGAGTACACGCGCGACGTCATCGGAGATCGGTTCGGTGTCGGTGGGGGCAGCGCCATCGTCTCGGATGGTGTCTATTATTGGCGCTTCGATGCGACTGCGTACATCGAAGAGTATGGGATCTCGGTTCCCGATAGAGCTATCGAGCACATGCGCTCCCGTCGCTGGCGACCCCCCGAATTCTCGCGCGAACAATATTTAGAGATTTACCGGCAACTGGTCGCCCTGCTCGGGCCAATCGATCCGACCGGTCCGTCGAACATCAACTGATCCGTCGCGACAGCACCTATTCATCGTGCTCTAGGCCGCCGGTGCCGGTCGAGTGGGTCTGGCGGCCGATCCTCGCAGCCGCGAGTGGGCCACATCCCCGTCGGATCGACGACCAACCGACCCTACCCCTCTACGCGGTGTCGCCATGGTGACCACACCCTTGGGGAAAGGCCGGGGGTCGCAAAGAATCTCGGCTTTACTCGCCCATGGCACGTGGGTGGGTGATGTGGAGCCTGGCCCGTTCGGCCTGTAGGTCTAGGTGGTGCCGCCACCAGTGAGCAGCCCTTGAATAGACCCTGGCCGAGGAGCGCGAGCTATCGCGACGAACTGCAGAGGTGCCTTGCGCGGGCTGTGACCGACGCGCGCGAGTTCAATTGCACGGGTGATCCGCGCGTCTGAAGCCGGCGCCCAAGACGGCGGGCTACGGCGTCTGCGGGTGGATCGGGCGTAGGTCGGTGCGGGGGTCGACTTGGTGTGGCCGTCGCGGCCGATGAGTGAACCGCGCGGTGCCGATCCGGATCTCGAATATCGTCCTTACCGCCACCGAGCGGCTGGTCCAGAGGAGCTGCGCGGGGCCTGGTCTGATATCCGGAGCGCCCTAGACTCCCGCCGTGACCGCTCAAGACCAGTACCGACGCATGCTCAAGGAATGTATTACCCCGCCGCTGCGCGAACGAGGCTGGCGAGGAGGTTCCGGCAAGTACTACCTGCACGGTACGACCGGCCACGTCGGAAGCCTGCAACTGTCTGGCCACCATGCTCGGTCCACTGCACAGATGCGCACCTTCCACGTGCATGTTGGCGTGGTGTCACGGTATCTGCAGGTTTCGGGAGGGCACCGGGCGAAAGCCGATGACGAAACGTCCCTCGTATGCGCTGGATCACGACTGGTTCGACGAGGTCGCCAGCTTCACGATCACAAGCGAGGATGATTTGCTGAAGGTGGGCAGCTTCGTGTGGATGATCGTGGAAACGCAGGCCATCCCAAGAGTCGAGGCGAGCCTCGACGATGACGGCCTGCGCCGCGCCGTCGACGACTGCCCTGTCGGCGTCGGTGGAGGTTGGCCGCGCACCCTCATGGACATCGCTGAAGGAAACTTCGAGGAGGCCCGCAGAAGAATCGAGTTCTCCGAGAACAGAGTCGGGGGCGACGACCCAGACGTCACCTTCGTGCGGAGGCGACTGCGCGAGGCCATGACCAACAGCGACTGAATCGGGATCTGCCGAGGTGACACGGCAGAGCCGGGGATGACTGGGTTTCCGCCCGAAGGTGGCGCTGTCGGATCGCGGCAGATGCGGACAGCCGAGTGCGCTCGCCGCCGGATCAGGCGGGAGTGTCGAAGAAGCCAGATGTGTCGCAGCTCGCGATCATTTCAGCCAGTTCTCGGGGCGAGCGCCCGGACGCGATGGCGAGGTCTGGATCGGCACCGGCACTTACGAGGCGCCGCACTACCGCGGGGTCACCCTTTGCGTTGAAGACCGCGCGATATAACGGCGTGCTTCCCCACGCGTCAATGGGATCAACCGGCGCACCTGCATCCAGCAGCACCTCAACGACGTCAGCGCGGTACTGCTGACATGCGAGGTGCAGCGGCGTGAAACCTTGCTTGTCTGTCGCCGCGACATTCGCGCCGCTAGCCACGAGGTCCCTGACCTGGTCGACGGGACCATCCAACGCCGCGTAATGCAGGGCGGTTCGGCCCAGCCGGTCCGGATCATCGGTGGTCATAGCCCAGTGTGTACAGCGTCCGGCTCATCCGCACATCGGCATATACCGATGAATGCCGTTGTCTCAATCGCGAACGGCGGGGAAGCCAGCTAATTGGGGATCGATGACCGGGCACTAGACGTGAACTCGGTCCCCAACGACGGTCCGAGACTGCTCGGGCCGATCGCCCCTAGTTGAGCGAGGTCGAGTAGGCCCGGCGTCACGAATCGTCCCGCTGATCGGCCGACGTCGTCATGGCATGCTGGTGAGGCGACGCAGCGTTACCGACCGGTCCCGATCCCAGCAAACCGGTGGTGCACAGGGCCGATATCCCATCGCATACGCCGCAGAGTCAGGCCATACAGCCAGCGTGCAGTTCCACCGATGGTCTGTCGTCCAGGTCCCAGCCCCTCGCCGGGCAGTGTCACTTCGTCGCTGAGTCGGCTGGAACGAACGGTAGGACGCTGGAGCGGAGCCCGAACCAGGCGTCGAGTACGGCGTCGTCGACGTCAGGGCCGGCGCCGTACGGCCCCGGATGGCGTTCGGCGATCCGCAGCAGCGCTACCATGCGCTGCGCGACCTGACACATCTCCATCGGTCCTCCCCACTGCTGTATCGGTGTAGCGCGTCCGGACGTTTCTCCGGGCCGCGTGGACGTGTCCGGTCTGGTACCGGAGTCAGGCGGGTGACATGCGCTGCCGTCCATGCTGGCGCGGCCGGCCGGGATGGGGCCGAGAGCAAGCGATTGATGTAACGAACGGCGGCGCACCGCGATAAAGGGGCGGGTGCTGCATCCGGCCCCACTGAGCATGGGGGCCCCTTGAACGTCGTCGCCCGCCTCGCCGCGCCCTTGGCGCTGGCCCTGGCCGCATCCGGAGTACTCGTCCTGCCCGCCGCGGCGGCGCCGCCACCGCCACCGGAGGAGTTCCACTTCGGGGTCGCGGCCCTCACCGCGACCCGCGGGCGAGCGGAACTCACCTGGAAGACCGATCCGGCCTCCAGCTACACCATCGCCGAGGTTGTCGGCGGCACGCCGGTCGCTCGCGCCGGGATGACGACCGGCCAGTGGTCGTCCAACAACGAAGCCCCGGGGTGGCACACCTACCGGTTGACCCGCACGCTCAACGGCGAGTCGTCGTACGGCGACGCCACGGTGCTGGTGCCGACCCGCAGCTTGATCGGCACGGTCTTCGGCTCCTACCTGATCTCCGCGACCGCACCGGGCAGCAACGCGATGGGAGCCACGCTCAGCCAGAACCTCGGCGACTCGCCCGATGTCTCGCCCGACCGCCGGACGCTGGTCGCGCAGGTCCGGGACGCCACCGGTACGTCGCTGTGGCTGTTCGACACCGAAGGCAAGCCGATCCGCGCGCTGACGCAGGGCCGCTGGGACTCGCAGGGCGCGTTCTCGCCCGACGGGCGTACGGTCGCGTTCGTGCGGCGCGACACCTACGACGCCGTTCCGGCGGTGTGGACGGTCAGCACGACCGCCAACGCCGTACCTGCCGCGCTGACCGGTGGCGCCAATGCCTCCTCTCCGGCCTGGACCGCAGACGGAAAGAGCCTGGTGCTCGAGGTCGGCGACGCGGACACGGCGGACCCGAGCGTCCGGAGCACCGAGCCGCTCGTCGTCCTACGGCTGTCGACCGGAGCCCGGACCCCTCTGCCCGGCACGGAAGGCGGGCGTGATCCTTCGGTCTCGCGCACCGACCGGGTCGCCTTCGCTCAACGGACCGCCGATTTGCGGCTCGTGGTGGCGGTGACCGACCTGTCCGGTGGACCAGCTGTGCGATGGTCGCCGGAGGTGCAGAGCCAGGGCTGGGGCTCGCCTGATTGGGACCCGCAGGGCACCACACTGGCGATGAGCTTTTCCAACAGCGGCTCCGGCGTCGGGCCGCACCCGGCAACAGTGACCGGCCCGGGCCAGCAACCGTCGAGCTGGTCGGTCCCGTACAACCACTTCCAGAGCGGCCTCAAGGAGCTCGTGTGGCTGCAGACGACGAGCGCCGCCCCCACCGCGACACTGACAGTGCCGGCCTTCACTCAGACCGCGACCACGACGGCCACGATCGCGGTTGCCGACGCCGACGACGCGATCGCCGGCCTGCAGGTGACGTGCAGGATCGACTCGGCGGCCTGGACGCCGTGCGCCCCGGGCGCCTGGCCGGTCCCGGCGCAGAAGCCGGGCACGCACGTGCTCAGCGTCAAGGTGACCGACCCGGCCGGTGGAACGGCGACGGCGACCCGCCAGTGGGTCGTCGACCAGCTGAGCCCGTCGGTGGCACTGCGCGGCCCGGCCCAGCCGTTCACGCTCGCGACCTCCATCCCGGTGAGCTGGACGGGTTCCGACTGGGGATCGGGCGTCAGCTACTACCAGGTCCGCTGGAACAATGCGGCGTACAACGGCGGCTTCGGACCGTGGCAGTACCCGGCCGGCTGGCAGAAGCTGACCGGCACCTCGGTGACGCTGACCGGCGTCTTACCGGCCGTCGGCTACTGCTTCCAGGTCCGTGCGGTGGACAAGGTCGGTAACGCCGGTGCCTGGTCGACGCAGAGATGCAGCGCCGTCGCGCTCGACGACCGTTCGCTCGGTACGTCGGCCGGCTGGTCGCGGACGGCGTGGAACCTCTTCTACCGCGGCACCGCCACCGAGACCACGAAGGCCGGTTCGTACCTGACCCGTCCGGGGTCGGCGGTCAGCCGGGTCGCGGTGATCGCCACCCGCTGCCCGACCTGCGGCACGGTCGGCGTCTACGTCAACGGGGCTTCCGTCGGCTCGGTCAACCTGTACTCCGCGACGACGGCGCGGCAGGCCGTCATCGCCCTGCCGCCCTTCGCGTACCGCACCGGCACGGTGATGCTGAAGGTGCTGTCGACCGGCAAGTTCGTCCAGGTCGACGGCCTCGGCATCAGCCGCACCTGAGTCGTCGCGGTCCCCGACGACAGGCCGGCGCCGGCGGGCGCGCACGGAGAAGCCCGCTGGCGTCGGCTCGGCGCTGTTGTCCGCGTGATCGAATTGCTGTAACTGACACGCCGGACGACTGGAAGGGGTGGCGCGAGCTACGGCTGGCGACCTCGGGGTCAGCCCCAGGCCCGAGCCAGCCAGACGCGGCCGTGTGGTGTGGCGCAGGTCATGGACTCGGAGAGCGGGCACACCAACGGCCCTTGATCGCAGCCGACAACCGGACCGATCACTTCCAGCTTCCCTCGCTCAGCGGGCAGCCTTACGGCGGATGGATCAGCCCGGCTTCCCTTCATCTTCTCGCCTGCCCAACGGTCGACCAGGGATGAGCTCGTCGACGAGAGAGAGGCGTAGTCCGGGCGCGCTTGTCTTTCAAGGTGTCGACGAACATCTCACTAGATCCTCCGCTGGCCAGCACAGCCCGCTGAAGGCGGAACCGCGACCCGGCACCCGCAGCCGATCATCAGGCTCAAGGCGGCGGGGGTGCGTCTTCCCGCCTGCCGCTCAGCCCAGTCAGCACCTGTCTGGAGCCATCAGAGGGGACAAGGCCCACATCATCTTGACCCCTCTGCCGTCTCCTGATCGCCTTACGCGTGGGCTGACGGCAGACGGGATGACGCAGGCGGTGCTACTCGGGGTCTATGCGCCACAGCATCCGCGTACGGCAAACTGTGCCCGTGACTAGAACGCTGGAGTTTTGGCCCGACTACGGTCAGGGGCCGCTCTGGGATGAGCGGGGTAGGGCGGTCGACCTGGATGCGCTGGCCCTTCGGCCAGCACTGGTCGAGCGGATTCGCAACTGGCATGGTCGGTACGAGGAGGATCGCATCCCTGTCGATGGGTCAGGGGATCCAACTTGGCTGAGCGAGGGCCTGGAGCTGCTGACGGCCATCCGCAATTCGCTGCCTGACATCCGCGTTGTGGTCACTGAACCGTGGTGGGGCGAGGCACAGAGCGGTGCCCCGAAGAGCCGTGAATAGCCGTCCACGACGCCCGACCCTGAGCACGATCACTGCTCAGGGTCAGGGATCGTCGGCTGGTTGGGGCTGGGGCAACGGGCTCGTAACGAGAAGGTCCATAGTTTCGAAAAGTTGAGTGCTTGTTGGCCAGAGATCTGCGCGCGGGTTATGTCTCGACGACGACTTGGTCGACGGTCATGTCGCCCTCTTCGGGCTGACTGCGAAGGTGTTAGAGCGACGGGACTGCCAGTGGAATCGGTGTCGAGGTAGCTGGTTTGGTCGCTCTTGGGGAACGACTGAATGATCGCTACGCGATTGTGGTCGCTTTGGCCGTGGACGTAACTGGTGGTCACGGTGCCGGTGGTGGTGGAGTCGAGTTCGTTCTGGTCGCCGCCAGCTCAGATGTAGGTGCTGGTGGAGGAGCCGTTGGTGCATCCGGGCTCACCGGCTGATGACTTCCGGGTTGCTTGACGGGTGCTCTCGGTTGGTTGGGACTGGCCGACCAAGAGCAACGTGGTATCTCCTGTCACGGACCATCTGCAACTTGTTGGCGAGGCGGGTTCTAACAAGAGATTGCTCCAACTCTGCGACCGCCGGCACGGGGCCGAGTGGCTCGGCGCTGCGCACGCCGTACCGCTCACGATAAGCAGCGATCTCGCGGATGAGGACGTGGGCCTCGTCGGGCATCCGTTCGGTCAGCTGCGTCTCCAGAGTCTTGTACCAAGGCTCAGACTCCGCCTGCTCGGCGAGCCAATCGGCGCGTTGGGAGATCAGGGTTTCGAGTTCTCGGAGCGGAGCGGTGAAGGCGGGGTCGGTGATGGTTGTGGTGGGGCGGACGAGGCCGGCCACAAGGTGTTGTGGTTGCCTGCGGCGGCGATCGGCGTGGCTGACGAGGCGTTCGACTCTGGCGTGGAGGACTGCGGCGAGGTCGCGGGCGTTGTCGAGGGTGGCCTGGTCGACGGCTTTGTGGAAGGTCGTGTTTGGGTCGAGGCCGGCGGCTTCGGCTCGGCGTAGGGCTGCGAGGAGGGGGCCGTAGGCAGGGGAGGCTCGGAGTTCTGCGCGGGCGCTGGGGTCGAGAGTGGAGCTGTCGATGGTGGTGCGGTAGCGCTGGCCGGCGGCGATCTGGCAGAGGTGTTCGTGGATGGGGACGAGCTGGCTGAGGTTGGTGGCGTTGTCGAGTTCGCCGTGCATGGTTTCGTGGGCGGATATCTCGATGCCTTCTTGTTCGAGGACGGTGGCGAGTACCTCGTACATGCTTTCGGCGGTCTGGGGTTCGTGGAGATCGCCGGCCGGCTCGTGGGTGGCGACGTAGGCGCGGTTCGTGTTGCGGCCGCGGGTCATGCCGACGTACAGGAGTGGGCGGGTCATGCGTTCGGTGACAACGAGGTGGGCAGTGTCGACGGTGATGCCTTGGGCACGGTGGACGGTGGTGGCGTAGGCGAGTTCGACGGAGTCCGCGACGTAGCCGGCGGGGAGGGTGATGGTTTGGTGATCGTCGTCTTCGACGGTGAGGGAGCCGTCGTCCCAGCGGCGTACGACGGTCCAAGTGCTGCCGTTGCGGACAAACTGGTTGGTGCCGTAGGTGAGGTGGCGGTTGTTGAGGCGGGTGACGATGCGGTCGCCGAGGCCTGCTTCGGTGCCGTTGTGTAGGGGGACGCCGTTGGGTTCGACCTCGCCGGTGGTGATGCGGTCCAGGCGTGCGCGGGCGTTGAGGCGGTCCACGGTGATGTTATCTGCGGCGATCAGGAGACTGGTGAGGTTCTTGCGGGTGTCGGCGAGCCACGCGGAGTAGGCGTTGATCTCGCACTCGTCCGGTGTGCCGGAGGTGAACCGCTCGTGGTCGTCGTAGGTCTCGAGGATGCCGAGATCGCCTGCACGGAGTGCCAGGCTGGCGTCGCGTTCCCAGTCCGCGGTGAACCGCCAGACCTCCTGCAGGCTCGCGGCTTCGGACTCTTTCGCGACGAGACGGAACGCTCCGCCGGTGTCGACGGCGCCGAGCTGGGCGTCGTCGCCGACCAGGAGAAGTTTGGCGCCGGCTTTGGAGGTCTCGCGGGCGAGGGTGGCCAGTTCCATGGTGCCGGCCATGGAGGCTTCGTCGACGATGACGAGTTGATTGGGGTGGAATCGCCAGCGGTCGGCTTCGGCGCGCAGCGCGGCGAGGCTGGTGAGGATGCGGTGCTGGCGGCGTTTGCGGTGGAGGCGTTCGGCGATTCTGGCTGCTCGTTCGAGGTTGGCGATGCGCTGGTTGCGTTGTTCGGCGCCGAGGCCGACGGCTTCGTGGATCCATTTGGCGAGGTTGTCGGTCGGGATTCCGAGGCTGCCGGACAGGACGTCGGCGGCGGCGCTTGACGGTGCGATGCCAATGACTGAGGAGGGGCCGTGCGTTGCCTGCCAGGCGGTGTGGAGTCTTGCGAGGAGGCTGGTTTTGCCGGTGCCGGCGGGGCCGACGAGGGCTTCGAGGCGCTGGCCGCTGTCGAGAAGCCGGGTGAGCGCATCACGTCGATCAGCGGTCAACCCGCTGACCTCTTCGAGCCTCATTGAGGCGGTCGGGCCCGTGCGGTCTTGCGCCAGATCCAGCAGCAGACGTTCGGCGCCGAGGACGACGGGCGAGGTGAAGATCGCGCCGTTGTGCATTCGGTAGACGCTCTCCCCTCGGAGTCGTTCGCCAGGCAGGTCGACTAGGTCGCCCGGGGTGAGGCTGATGGAGTGGTGTTCTGCCCTGTCGGCGATGGCTTCCAATGCGGCCAGTCGGTCTTTGGTTGTGGCGAGGCGAAGAAGCCGTGTCTGCCGTGCGGCCTCGGCCAGGATGTTCCAGCGGGTCCAGGTGGCGCGCCTGGCTTGGAGGGCGAGAACGACCGTGGCGCCGTAGGCATCCAGGGTCTGAGGACTGAGGTCTGCGTGCGTCAGCAGTCGATCTGGGACGTCATTTAGGCAATCGGCGAGGGCTGTTCTGGCGTTGGTGCCGAGCGCGAGATCTGCGCGGCGTCGCCAGCCGACCATGAGATCGGCGAGAGGCTTGGCCAAATGCTTGGGAGGGCGGTTCATCAGTGTTGCCTGCTGCCTGAGCGCGTACATCTCCTGCCGTGAAGGAGTGCTCGGGCGTTGCGAGAGCAGATGCTCGAGGTTCGATTCGATCTGTTCGGTTCGCGACGAGAACTCGCGCAGCAGTTCGTCGGGGACGCCGGTGATCTCGAAGGCCGGGTTGCGTTGTTCGCCGCGGTCTCGTAGGTCCCAGTCGACGCCGAGGCGGCGCGTCAGGCCGTCGGCGAGCAGGACGTTGTGGATCTCCGACATCGCGACCGCCGACCTGAACAAGACGCGTCCGTCCGGTGTTTTCCACTGCCCGTCGTTGCTCTGGACGCGGTTGGCGATGACGAGATGGGTGTGGAGTTGGGGATCCCCGCTTCGGGTGTCCCAGTGGTCGAAGGCGGTCGCGAGGACGCCTCGAGTGTCGATCTGGGCGATGCCGCCGTCGCCGGTGCGCGTGAAGACGGCCTCGTCTTGGATCAGGTCGAGAACGTCGTTGACGGCGTCGTAGTGCGCGGCGGCCACCTGCTCCTTGACCCCGACATCGGCGGTTGCCCACAGCGCCGAGACTGACTTGACGGGGGAGAAGGTGAGGTCGAAACCGGCCACCGCCTGTCGCGCTCTTGCGCGAGATTCGGTACGTCGTACTTCGGTGATGGCGGCCGAACGGTCTTGCTCGGAGAGGTCTGACGGGAGAGCAGCGATGCGAGCGCGGATCCTGTCCTCCAAGGAGCGATAGACCCGGAACGGCCGGCCGAGTTGTTTGCCGTCGACCGGGTCTTGTGCGCGTCCGAAGAGAGCGGCCATCTGCTCCTCGGTCACCTCGTCACCGGCCTTGATCTCTCCTTTGCCGAGACCTGGAAGTCCGCGTCCAGCCCACCGGCCTGGTGGATAGCCGTCGGCGACGTAGTACGCCGTCAGGGGTGTTGCCATCCGGCGGTCGACGTCGGCGGAGGCGATGTGCTTGATGAGGTACTTGTAGCCGTCGCCGGCACTCAACCGGTGGATGCTCAGCACTCTGACGACCGCGCAGGCCGGTGGCGCAACTGCTGCTGGAGGAGCGAGTTCTGCAGTTTCAGGTGGTCGACCTGAGCGGCGATCGAGTCGATTGCCCTGAGCAAAGAAACCGGATCCGCGATGACTGAAGACGGGCTGTCGAGCTCAATGGAGCCGACTGCCTCACGGAGATCGCTGAGGTCGCGCTGAAGCGAATCAGCGCGTTGCTCGCCAAGGGACTCGATGGATTTCCGTCGACGCCAGAAGCGAAGGCGGCACGGATCCGAGCAGAACCGGTGACCGGATCGACGGCGGGCGAACCCGGCGCCGCAGTCAGCACACGTGGCCGCCCGCCAGGCGACCGGGGCGGTCCGAGCAGGGGAATGGTGGCGCATGTGAGGCTCAACGGCCCGAGCCAAGTGTGCTGGCCTGCCGTTTCGGCCGCTGAAACGCCTTGAATGCAAGAAGTGTGTCGGTGACCCTCCTTCCCGCCGGGCGAGTTTCCGGCATCTCCTCGATCTGACGACCTGGACACTCGGTTGCTCGACTCGGCCGATGCCGACTGTGCAGCCGGCGTCATCGACAACCGTTGAGCAAGGGAATTCGGTTCTGGAGCCGCGTGGGGTGCGGACCGCCGAGCGGTCCGCATCCCACGCGGCGATGGGTTCATCGGCGAGTTATCCACAGATTTCTGAACCATCGCCCGCGGTCCCCATGAACCGGCCAATCCTGTTGGTGACGAAGAGGAGAGCACCTTGAACAAGACGATGTCGGGCAACGACGATCAGGAGCGTTCGGAGGTCGTCGAGCTCGTGACCCGGGCTGAGGCGAGCGTCGAGGCACTAGAGACTGCGGCGCCGAACGGGTCGTGGGCGATGACGGCCTTCAGTCGCTATCGCGTCTGCGAGCTGCTGGGGGTGACGCCGTACGAGCCGTACGCCGGTGAATTGGCTGACGACCCGGCCGGCCTCCTCGACGAGGCGGCAGCCTTGGTCGATCAGTTCGACGTGTCGTTGGAGGGCTTGAGTTGGCGGTTGGCTCTGGCCGATGCGCTGAGGTCCGCGGCGAAGGACATCCGGATGGTCGCGGGTGCGCGCGAGGTATGAGGATCTGCTGACGGTAGCGCGCCGCCGGGCGGAGGACTCCGCGGGCAGAGTGAGCACAGATCCAGAGCAAGCTGGGGCGGGGTGGACTGCCGTACTGGCTGCGACTCGCCGGCAGATGACCTGGCTCAGGTTCGAGCTGAGGATTCCCGATGCCGGGAAGCCACCATCGCACGGCGACCCGGCGCTGATGGCTGTCGCACAGGCGCTGGGCGCCGCCTCAGATCTGCTAGCGGGTCAGGACGCTGTGACGGCGGCAGTGCTCGACGATCGGGAGGCGCTCATCGCGGCGCGTGCGATGGTGGCGAACATCGCTTCGACCGCTGCAGGGTCGGCGCTGGGCGCGATGACTTCGGTTGGCAAACGTCGTCGTACCGTCGAGCAGCGTTCTCTGGCCAGACAGCTGCGATTCGCGCGGCGGGAGCTGGAACCTGTTGTCGCGCAGCAGAACGGGCATGTGCTCGGCGCGTTGGGCGGATTGACGGCGGGCATGCCGTCCAGCGGCACCAAGGTCTGGGAACAGATCGCCTACGCAGCCGCGCACTGGGAGCGTCTGAACGATGAAGTGCCGGCACGGAGCCTTCTGACCAGGGATCTCCGGTCGGTCACTGCGCAGATCCGTACTGCGGCTGGACATGGTCGCTACCTCGTCAGAGCAGTGGGTTCGTCTGCAGAGCGACTCGGGTTCGGAGACGCGACGATCTTGCGGCTGAGGAGAGCGAACACGGCGTTGCGACGGAGTGATGCGAACTCGATCCGAACGGCCGCCGCTTGGAGTCGCAACGTCTCTGATCTGGGAGGAGTCACGACAGTTCCAGGCGAGGTCGCCTTCAGCGATCTGCACGAGGCCGTACGACGTGCAATCGGAGGCCCTGGAGGCGCACTCCGGCCAGCCGAGGAGTTGATCCCAGATCGGTGGACGGCAGGCGCGCTGCTCGAGGCTGCCGATGAGCTTGTCCACTCGGCACACCAGGTTGCCCTGTTACAGCAGCGAGCTGTGTTCGACCTTGTCATGGAAGGACGGCTGTTCATTCCCCGTCTCCAGGCAGTCCGGCTGGATCCGGCGTACCGGCAGCTCACCGCCGCACCGGTAGGCAAACGCCAGCGGACCTGGGTGCGGGCCGACCGAATCGACTTCGTGCCTGAGCTGACGGAGTCCCTGGCATCAGTGACGGAGTTGCTCGGCGAAGCGGCACTGGTGTGCCGGCAGCTCGCGGACACGGATGACGAGCGCCGACCGACACGGCTGGCGGCGCCGACCAAGCCTGGCAGCCCGGATCGGAGTCGGAAGCGTCGAGGTGTGACGTCGCGCGCTGATCAACCCGACACGAGTCCGGCCGTTGAGCTGCCATGAACGTTGCAGATTCAGGAACCACAGGAGGCGCCTCGTCCACGGTGGATTCGTTGCACGAGATGCTCATCGAGGAAATCCGGAAACTCCGGACGGCCGACGACTGGAAGCGATGGCTCAAGACCGCGGCGGCTTTCCACGAGTACAGTTTCAGGAACGCGATCCTGATCGCGGCACAGCGACCGGACGCAACTCTGGTGGGTGGCTGGAGTACGTGGAAGCACCTCGGCCGGAACGTGTCGAAGGGGGAGAAGGCGATCCGGGTCTTCGCGCCGGTCTTCTCGCGGTCGAAGAAGGTGGTCGACGACAAGGGCGCGATCGCCAGGCGGGTCGATCTCGAGCTGGCAGACGACTCGGAGACGGCGAAGAAGCGCTCTGGGCGACGGCTGGTCGGCTTTCGCGTCGCGTACGTCTGGGATGTGTCGCAGACGAACGGCGAACCGATGCCGAAGCCGCCTGCTTCTGCGCGGCTCGTCGGTCCGGCGCCGGCGGGACTGTGGGAGGGGTTGGCGACGTGCGTCGAGGGCGAGGGGTTCCGCCTCTCGGTGGAGTCGACCAAGCGAGCAGGGCTTGACGGCTTCACGGACTTCGAGGCCCGGCGGATCGTCATCTCCGACTCGCTTGGTGAGGCTGCCGCGGTGTCGACTTTGGCGCACGAGGTCGCGCACATGAGGATGCACGATCCCGATGCTGTCGCGTCGTCCGGAAGCGTGATGTGCCGAGGGATGCGAGAGGTGGAGGCCGAGTCCGTCGCCTTCATCCTCCTGGCCCATCACGGGCTGGAAACTGACGGCGACAGCTTCCCGTACGTCGCGGGTTGGGCTGCGTCGGTCGACAAGGCGGCGCCGGAGCGGGTGGTGCAGAGGAGCGGCGAGCGAGTTCTGCGAATGGCTCGAGAGCTGATCGATCTGACCTCGCAGTACCGGGTCCTCGCCGGCCGAAGGAGTCCGGCGAGACATCTGAGTCTGGTGCCTGGTGCTGATGCACCGGAGCCGGATGGTCCGGGGCTCTGAACGTGGGCGGAAGCGAGCGAGTGGCCGCGCTGCAGCGGGCGCGGCAACGTCAGGCTCGGATCGAGGCAGCGACTGGGCGGGCGGTGCGGGCACGTGCCGCGCTGGAGCGAGCCAACCGGTCGCGTGAACTCGCGATCGAGCGACACGACGAGAAGGTCGTCGGCGCCGAGGTCGCTTCGGTTCGTGAAGCAGCCGAACTGGCGAAAGTCTGCGGCTCGACGGAGGCCGCCGCCGAGATCCTCGGGCTGTCGCTTCGAGAGATGCGACGACTGCTGAAGTCCGACGTATCGGAGACCTCCGCACGTCCGAAGAACGCGGTACAGCGATCCGGCCGGCGCGAGGCCGGCACCACGGAGAGAGGAGATGGCGATGGACCACTCGGATCGTGAGCCGCTCTGGAACATCGATCGGATCGCGGCGTACCTCGACATCCCGAAGTGGACGCTCTACGGATGGCGGAAGAAGAAGTACGGGCCGCGGGCAATCCGCATGGGGCGTCACCTCCGGTACGACCCCGCCGATGTCATCGCCTGGAAGGAGCAGCAGAAGGATGCCGAAGGCCTCGATGTCGGCAATTGATCCGTTTAGACGATGCACCCGGAAGGCTTGGAACGGCTGCCCCGGCGCAGCCTCACTGCTACGCCGGGCCAGCCGGTCTTGGGGGTCCCTGCCTGAGCTCGGGGGCCGACAGGGGATACAGGGGCGCTCAGGCAGGGACCCGTCTGGGGAAGACGGAACCGGTGGAGGGTGCAGCGGTTGCGCTGCACGGAGGGGTGACGACGATGCTCCACCGGTTCCGCCCGTTCATGAGGTGAGCATCAAGACGCGGGTGCCGGTGGCCCGCTCGAAGATCTCTTTGAGATTGATCGGGCCATCGATCGCCAGGAAGTGCAGCGGACTCGGGATGACGACCGCGGCGTCCTCGGTACGGCCGACGAACTCGACCAGGGCCTCCAGCGCGGCGAGCGAAGTAGCGGCCCGCTCGACGTAGGTGTAGCCCATCGAGAATCCCTCGCGCCGGGCGAACACGGCCATCTGAGCCACCAGTTGCTCGACCACGCCATCGCTGCTCAGCAGATCGCGGCGTACATACCCGACCAGCAGCGGTCTGGTCACGTCATCGAACAGATCGTCGAGCTCGCTTGACGGAGTCACTCCTCGTCCTGCCAGCGGCGGAACAGATCGTTGAGACGTTTCCAGAGCGCGGCGCTCCACGAGCGCCAGCGGAAGCCGATCACGACAGTTCAGCACTCGCGATCACCGCTGCGGCGGGCGAGCCGAAGAGGCGTTCCCGGGACGTTGCTCATCGACCACGCACCTCCTGCGCGATGTCGCGGAGCATCAACGCGTAGAGCACGGCGGCGATCAGCCAGAGAGTCCACATCTCGGGGATCACCTCACGCCATCCGATTGTTGCGGTTGGCAATCGTCTTGAGCCACACGCGAACGCAAGAGCGCGTATCCGGGTGTTCTGAGGTCGTTCACAGTCCACTCCCAACTCCTCGCCGACCTGGTCGACGGCGTACGTCAAGACTGCTCCGCAGGGTGCGGACGTCGCTACTACAGGACGGGACGTATTGGGACGTTTTGTGTTAGCCTGATTAGGACGTTTAGGGACCTCTTGAGCGTCACTGAATCGGGGAGTTCGGGTGAACGAGGCTCTGCGGCGCGCGATGTTCGCAGCGAGACTCAGCGATGACGAGATCGCTGTACAGCTCGGCGTCGATGTGAAGACAGTTGGACGGTGGGTGCGGGGCCGTACGCCGAGTGCGCGCCATCGTGGACCGCTGGCGCGCCTGCTCCGGCTGGAGGAGCCGGACCTGTGGCCCGAGGTTCTGACTCTCCGAGGAGTCCGCGCTACGCCAACCGAAGTGGTAGCGGTCTACCCGCAACGAAATCTGGTCACGCGAGAAGCGTGGATCGATCTCTTCGAATCCGCGGAGAAGCAGATCGACATCCTCGCGTACGCCGCGCTGTTCCTCGCCGAGGACAAGCGCCTTGTTGATCTGCTGGCGGCGAAGGCTGACGGCGGCGTTGTCGTGAACCTTGCCTTGGGCAACCCTCAGGCCGCGGAGGTGCGGCACCGGGGTACGGCGGAGAAGATCGGAGAGTCGCTGTCCGCCAAGATCCGGAATGCGCTCGTGCGATACCGGCCCCTGCTCGACCGGCCGGGTGTGACGCTCCGTCTTCACGACACGGTCCTGTACAACTCGATGTACCGCGCAGACGGACAGGTGCTGGTGAATCAGCACGTCTTCGGTCTTCCAGCTGCGCAGGCGCCGGTCTTTCATCTCCGCTGGCTCGAAGGCGGCGAGATGTTCGATCTCTACATGGAAAGCTTCGCCGAGGTCTGGAGGGCCGCTCGGCCGGCTGACGGCGTTGTCGGCTGAGGACGTTTCGGCGTGAGGGGACGTCCTGGAGACGTCCGGTCAGCGCCTGTTCCGTCACTGACCGGAAGTCGTATGGTCGCGGTCATGAGCAGAACGACTTGGGCCAAGGACATCGCCGAAGGCCTTCTGGCTGATTCGCTACCGCGACGGTGGGCGCACGTGCAAGGAGTGGCTGGGCGTGCGCGCACTCTGGCTTTGATTCTCGAAGACGACTCTGAGCTGATCGAGGTGGCGGCCTGGCTGCACGACATCGGCTACGCACCATCGCTGGTGCGAACGGGATTCCATCCGCTGGACGGTGCCAGGTATCTCCGTGACGAGGTGAGGGCCGATGAGCTCGTCTGCCAGTTGGTCGCACACCACACTGCTGCCGCGATCGAAGCTGAAGAGCGAGGCCTGGATGAGGAGCTGAACGAATTCGCGCGGCCGGCACCGCGACTGCTGAACGCCCTCATCTACTGCGACCTGACGGCTGGGGTCGATGGTTCGACGGTCGACGTCGACGAGCGACTGGCCGAAATCCTGACGCGGTACCCGCCGGAGCACGTCGTACATCGATCGATCACTCGGTCGGCGCCGCTCCTGCGTGATGCCGCTCGAAGCGTCCATCGGAGCCTGGCCGCGAGTCGCTCAGGTGAGATGCGGGGTAGGTGATCTCCGAAGGTAGTGCTCGATGCGCATCTGCATCGACCGGTCCATCTGCAGCGCGTCGAGCTCTGAGGTGGCAACCCACTCGACCTTTGTGCTCTCGTCGCTCGGTGTCGGCGTACCGCTGAGAGCGCGGCCCTTGAGCAAGATCGAGAACTCCTGACGGGCCTCGCCGTTGCTCGTGTACAAGATGATGTGCTTCGGGTCGGTGTAGATGCCGATCAGCCCGGTGATCTCGCACTCGATCCCGGTCTCCTCGCGGGTCTCCCTGATCGCGGCTTCGGTCATCGACTCGCCGAGATCGATCGCACCTCCCGGGACGGCCCAGTTGCCGTTGTCGGACCGTTGGATCATGAGGACCTCGCCGGCGTCGTTCTCGATCACCACGTTCACCGATGGCACCATGCTGTTCGCCGGGGGAGCTTCCGGGTCGTCGTAATAGTCGATTCTGCGGGCCATCAGTCCTCCGGCAGTGGAGTAGCGGTTTCCCAGACTTTCTCGAAGCTGTCGAAGTAGATCGCCGCGATCTCCCCGCCCGCGACCCTGCGAAGGTGCCACACCGGAGCGATCGGTGCCGGAAATCCGTATACGTGAGTGTTGACGAGGGCGATCTCGTCCGAGCGGTAGATCGAGTTGTAGAGGACGGTGCGATGCATCCGAAACTCCACGCCACTCGTTCTGCGAAGGGTCTCGTACAGAACAATCGCGTTGCGGATCTTCGCCGCCATCGCATCACCGACGCCCTCTTGATCGCCTCGATCGCTGATCTGCTCGTCGTCCGGGTCCCCGACCAGGAAGCGCACCCGGATGCCGGCCGCTGCCTTCTTGCGGATGATGCTGAGCAGTCCGCGGTCCTCGGCCAGGAAGAGCCCGGCGTAGACCAGGACGCCGATCTCTTCCTCGGCGTTCTCGAAGAGTCGTCGCCAGACCTCGCGGGGGACTTCGGTGCGGTGTGGGTAGACGGCCAGGATTTCGCTGGCGGAGGCCGTGGTGACCTGGTCGCGGGGGATCGCGTCGGGCCACAAGAAGGCTTCGTCGACTCCCAATCGAGTGGCGACCTGGTAGCGACTCGTGCGGTGCGGGATTCGCCCCTTGATCCACCGCTCGACGGTCTTGGTGTCAACCTCGACCTCGGACGCGAGCGCACTCGGAGTCAAACCATTCTCCAGGAGCGCGGTCCGGAGTCGTTCGTTGGTCATGCACCTAACCTATGACACTTTGGGACGTTTCTGGCCTAAGCGGGACGTCCTGGAAACGTCCGACAACGTCGTAGTGACGTCCTCACGTTCTGTAGCAGTCTATCGTCATGAAGCGATGGGCAGCCTCCAGCGAGCACCAGAGACCATGGGCTGCTCGCGCGTCATGACCAGGGAAGAGCGTCAGCCCAACCTCCTGCTGAAGCAGGCGCGCGGCACGCTCTCCCAGGCCCGCCTCGCTGAACTCGTCAACGAAGAGATCCTGCACGCCACGGGCTCGGTCGGCGCGATCACCGCCAAGTCGATCTCCGACTGGGAGCGCGGCTGGTACCGATGGCCCGGTAAGCATGCCCGCGACGCACTGTGCCGAGTGCTCGGAGCACCTGACGCAGCAGCGTTGGGTTTCGAGAATCGTCGTACGGCAGCGGAGCCGGCGCCGGTCGTGGTCGCCGCGCCGGACACCACAGCATTGCTCGACCTGGCCGGCTTGAACGGGAAGGGCTCGCTCGGCCAGGGCGAGGTCGGTCGACTCGAGGTGCCTGGCGGGCGACTGTTCTCGGGGCTTGACCTCGACGCGTTCTATTGGCCGGCCGAACCGACAGGAAGCGATCGCCTCGCGGTGCGATCGCGCGATGACGACGCAACGGTCCGGCCAGACAGGCGGTCCGCAGTGATCGCGGTGACCGACGCCGCGGGGGAGGAGTGGTATCACGTTGCCGACGGCCGTCAGTTCGCCCGGCAGCCGCTTGGCCCCGACCAAACGCGCGATCTCTCCTCGGCCTACCTCCTCGACGACCTCACGGTCGCGATTCTCTGGATGATCACGAACACCGACGCGGCGCTGCTCGCAGATGACTACTCGCTCGAGCACTACCGCACCCAACTGAGCCCATACGACGAACTCCCGTCGTCCAGTCTCACCTTCGGAGCAGTGCCGGACTTGCACGAACTCTCGGCGCGCTGGCTGGGCTCGAGGTTCTGCGCGGACCACATCCTGCGCAACCTCAGCCGGCTGACATCGACGCCACTGTTCTGGAGTCGCGAGCAACGGGGCGAGGAAGCGTCCTCGTGGTTGATCTGGACGCACAAGATCCAGTACCTGAGTGCGACCTCGAAGGTGCTGAAGCGACATCGACGAGCGTTCTGCGTCCCCGAACACGAGGTGACCAAGTCGCCGCGGTACGAGCGACTCCTCATGCTTCTCGCCGTCGCCATGATGGAGGCGTTCCAGATCACCGTCGACATCACCACCGACCCCGACCACGGCCAGGTCGAGGGCTTCGTGCTCGGCGGCGAGGCCATCGTAGCGAACTGGCTCCGCGCTCCCGGCCTCTGGTACGTCGACGCAAGCGCCCCGTCGTCACGCCGCGCGGTGTACCGCGAGATCGCCGAGGCTGCCACCAATCGCTCGATCATCGATCAACCGACGCCGACGCGACGCCTGGAAGCGCTCGCCGGGTACCTGGACATCCCGTGGCGCTGGTTTCGCAAACGCTGCATCGAATTGTCGGCCGTCGGCGCCAGCGGTATCGCCCAACCTCGCAGCAGGCTGCTCTCCACCATGGGCCTCGATCTCGCCCTCACCTACGTCGCCAGCCTCGACCGCAACCAAGGAGTATGACTTGCACGCCGCAGAACTGACCATGGGCCGCACCTTCGCCGTCCGCTTCGACCACGGCGAGGACTTCTTCTCCGCACTAGGGGAGTTCTGCGCCGCGAACGACGTCCGCGAAGCCTTCATCCCGATGTTCATCGCCGGACTACGAGAGGTCGAGTTGGTCGGCACTTGCGCGAAGGTGGACGACCCGGAGGCGCCGGTTTGGTCGTCAGTCCACTTGGATAGCGTCGAGGCGCTCGGAGGCGGAACTCTCGCTGTGGATCCGGGCTCACGGGACGTGCTGCCACACATTCACATTTCGGTGGGCCTGAAGCAGCACTCCGCGGTGGCGCACACGAGCCACTTGCTGAGCGCCAAAGTGCAGTTCTTGACCGAGATGTACCTGGTGGAGGTCGCCGCTCCGGCAATGAGTCGGGTGCAGCTGGGAGAGCTCTACGGTGTTCCGCAACTGCGCTTCTAGGCAAGTCCCGTTGACTCATTCAGGTTGTCCTGGATGACCGGATCGGGGTTCGTCGGGGGTCGGACGGAGCCGAAGGTAGTTGCCGGGGGTGGTGACCACGATGTCGGATCGTTGGAGTTCGATCCCTGATCAGTTGCAGATGCTGGACCTGTACCGCTTCGCGCGGATGTTCTACCGCGACCAGTTGATGGTCAGACCGTACGAGTGGGCTGCGCGGCACCTTCGACGACATGGCCTCGGCCATGCGTTGGAGGTGGACGCCGGCTGGAAGATCGGGTACGCGCCGGACGAACCCGCATATCTCGTGGACCGTCTGCGCTGGTTGGAGTTCGACGATGAAGTCATCCTGACGTCCGGTCTGGCTGTTGTCGCTGACAACGGGTGCCTGGTTGATCGCTACCGGGACTGTCTCACGTTCGTGGCGCGTGACTCGGCTCTGGCTGAAGTCGGTTTCGTCGGCCAAGGCAGACACGACGTCGGATATCTGGACATTCCGGAGTCAGCGATCTATCGCAAGTCGGAGACCTTGATCGGAGTGGCTGAGCAGCAGTGGGAACTGTCGAACGGAGCCGTTCCGGTGATTGTCGACGGGCCGATGGCAGCATTGGCCGTCCGTGCTGCCGGCGGAGAGGCTGCCGAGTGGGTCGGGATCGCCGTCCGCGGCGGAACGATGACGAGGCTCCAGGCCTCATTTCTGGACCACTATGCCGCGTCGGAGTCGGTGATCGTCGCGCTGGGTGGTGACTCCGTCCGTCGCCGCGCATCAGTAGAACTGCTTCCTGAGAGTCGGCCGTCCAGGTGGCGCAGACCCTGATCAGCGCATCGATCGGCCTCAAGTACCAAGTCACCTCGCGGGACGTCTATCTCGAACGGCTACAGCTCGCTCTCGAACTCCTCGTCCGCTGACAGCTACGGGTCGACGCGCGCTCAAACTATTGCCATTAGGCAAATTCCTATGTGTGATAGTTCGAGGACATGGTCAGAGTGCACCTCAGTGGTGGCAAGTCCCTAACACCAAGTAGAACGACTGGCCGTGGCGGGGTATCAGTTCGAAGTCGAGCAGGTACCGCGTCGATGTCCCGTCACTGTGCCGTACCAGGCGACAGCCCCGAATCAGTACGCACCGGCCGACGTCGCGCCGGCACTTCCTTCTGGCCTCTACGGCCGCCTGCAGCTGCTGACCAACTCCCGGCAACGGGTGACATCGCAGCCGGCTGCATTCCTGGGTTCGCTTCACACCTGCCGTCTCCGGCTAGTGGCCCGCCATCACCTCAGACCACGAAGGGAAGAGCTGTTGGTACAGCTGCTCGGCGGTCTCGAGGGTGCGCGCGGCACTGGCCAGGTCGGACTCGTTCGCGGCACGCCCTGCGGCGACCTCACGGAAGTGCTCGAGCGCGGGGACGAAGCCCATCGTCACCCGACTCGAGCTCTCGCCCCATGGCAGGGTGTAGTTGGGGCGCCAGGTCTGCGCCGGTCGGTCGGCTGGGCGGTATGTACAGGTGTCGACGTTGTCGACCTGCACTGCGTTGCCGCGCCCATAGATGTCGATCGCTTCACCGCGGTGTGCGAAGGAGGCTGTCGTGCAGAAGTCGAAGGAGCAGACCGCTCCGTCGCCGGCCTTCGCTACGAGGCTCACGTCCAGGCCGAAGCCGGGAACGACGTTGAGTACGGCGGATATGTCGGTCAGCTCGCCGACCAGGAACCGTGCCAGATCGATCATGTGCACGGGATTGTCGGTGAGATAGAAATGCAGGTCGTCTACGTAGCCGTCGAACTGCCCCATGACGAAGGTGAAGTGGGCCAGCGACGGAGTACCGAACTCGGCCGTTCGGATCAGGTCGTGAGCCCGGCGGTAGGCCGGTGCGAAGCGCTTCATGTATCCGACGACGACCTCGCACTGCGAAGCCGCCGCGAGCTCGGCGAACTCGCGGAGCTCCGCAGATGACTGCCCTGCGGGCTTTTCGCAGAAGACGGGCAACCCCGCCTCGATGCACCCGGTGAGGATGGGCCGGTATTCGGCGGCGGGCACCACCACGACGATGCCGTCGATGCCACCCGCCGCGAGCATGTCCTCGAAGCCGCTGTAGTAGCCGGTGGCTCCCCACCGCTGCGCGGTGGCCTGAGCGCTCTCCACCGTGCGTGCGCAGACAGAGACCAGTTCGAAACCCGACTCCAGGATCGCCGGATACACCGCGCTGTTCGCGTGGCGGCCGGCTCCGACAACACCGATCTTCACCGGGCCACTGCCGGAGCTGCGGTGCGATCCTCACCGTCGAGAAGACCGTCGATGCTCTTCGCGGTCTTGCTGAGGATCTCGTCGAGTCGTGCCGACTCCAGATAGGCCTCGACCAGGCCGCGCGACCACTGACTGGCGACATCCAGGTACTCCGGCATGGGAGTCGGCAGTACGCGAGCCGTCGTCTGCAGGATGTCGAGGCTGTTCTCCGCGTAGCCGTTCCAGCCGGCTGATGCGGCTCGGAACGCCTCGTCGTCCCACGTGCTCTGGCGGGTCGGATTCATGTTGCCCTCGAGCGTGGCCCGGGTGAGGAACGAGCGCGAACTGGCCCACTCGATGAAGCGCCAGGCCGCATCCTTGTCTCGGGAGGCGCTGTTCATCACCAGTGACCAGGTCCACATGTTGGCCTTCCGCAGCCCGTCCGGGCCGGTGGGCGGCCGGGTGTAGGCGACGCGCCCGCGGACGGCCGAGTCCGGCCCTTCGAAGAAGGCCACGTAGTGATCGGAGTCGACGATCAGGCCGTAGCGCCCGGCGGCGAAGTCTCGGGCCACCTCCAGCCAGTGGCCGCCGGGCCACGCCGTCGGACCAGCCGCATGCAAGGCAGCGACGAAGTCACGAGTGGCCTCGAGCGCTTCGGGGTCGGCGATTGCGCTGCGCCCCGCAGCGTCGAAGTCGACACCGCCGTAGGACCACAGCTGGGTGGCGAATCCGGTGTACATCGTGTGCCAGGTGTCGGTGCCCCGCTGCGCGAAGCCCCGAACGTCCGGCACCTTCTCGGCGATGGCGGCCGCCGCGGCGAAGTAGGCCTCCCAGGTCGTGGGCGGTTCGCTCAGACCGGCCTGCTCGAGTACCTCCGGGAGGTAGGCCAGGTTGTAGGTTTCCCAGTTGACCGGGATCTCCAGGAGCGATCCGTTGCCGAGAGGATCTCCCCGCCGCCCGGTCCACCTGTTGCACTCCATCGTGGGCGACAGGAAGTCGGTCGGCTCGTAGTCGTCGGTGCACCGATTCAGGTGGTCGTCCAGCGGCTCGACCAGGCCCTCGCCGGCCAGCTTCCACATCGACACCGGACCGGAGACGAACACATCCGGGGCGGACTCGCCACGCAGGCGGCGCCGCAGTACGTCCAAGGAGTTGGTGACGTAGTCGGCCTCAGGCACGATCTCGAGATCGACCCGGTGACCGGAGAGCTCTTCGTACTCGGCGAGATGCCGGACGACGCTGGCGACGTACGCGTCGTTGTCAGGACCGATGAAGCGGACCATGTCGTGCCTCCTTCTGAAACTTCTGGTTAGGACTGGATCTCACGCACTGAACTGCTCGATGCGCGCATCGAGCTCGGCGCGCAGGGCCTCTCGGTCCGCGCGGGACAGAAACGTCGCCTCGACAGCGGCGCGCTCGGCCTCCGCGAACTCCGCAGTGCCCCAGCCGAACTGTTCACTGATCCGCCGGAACTCACGGCTGATGGAGGTTTTCGACATCACCCGGTTGTCGGGGTTGATGGTCAGCGTGAATCTCAGCGAGCGCAGCAGTTCGATCGGGTGGTTCTCGATGCCGAACACCACTCCGCTCGAGTTGGAGGTGACGCACTGCTCGAGCGGGATGCGGCGGTCGACGACCCACTGCGCCGTCCTGCCCAGTGCGAGTTCCGCACGACCGGCCGCCCGCGCTGTGGCGACGTCCCGCACCGCGGTGTGCACGTTCAGCGGTCTTCCGTTGAGCGTGACGTCCTCGATGATGCGGGTGCCGTGGCCGAGGCGCAGTGCGTGCGCGAGGTGCACGGTTTCCCACACGCTGTGTTCGCCGTCGGCTTCGCCGGCGTGGACGGTGAACGGAACACCTTCCCGCTCCAGCAGCGCCAATGCGTCCAGGTGGTCGCGGATCGGAAACCCGTCCTCGGGACCGGCGATGTCGAAACCGGCGACGCTGTTGTCCCACTTTCCGTAGCTGGCCACGGTCAGCCGCGCCATCTCGTAGCTCAAGGTGGAACTGCGCATGCCGCAGATGAGTTGGCGGGCGCGGATCTGCCCGCCGGCCGCGGCGACCTCGGCCTCACCCTCACGAAGCCCCGCGGCCACCGCTTCGACCGCCACGGACAGGGGCAGGCCGCCGCCGAGGTGCTTTTCCGGTGCCCAGCGCGTTTCGCCGTAGATCACGCCGTCGGCCGCCGCTTCGCGCACCCACTCGCGGGCGACCCGCGCGATGGTCTCCTCGGTCTGCATGACCCGCGTGGTGAGTCCGAACTTCTCGTCCCAGTGGTCGATCTTCGGTTCGGTGATCTCGCCGGTGAACCAGGAGGCCAGCTTCTCGGGGTCGTCGTACGGCAGCGCCACGCCCTGGTCCGCGGCCAGCTCGATGAGGGTCTCGGGGCGCAGGGATCCGTCGAGGTGGTCGTGGAGCGTCACCTTCGGGAAGGTGGCATAGGGCTCGGCAGGGTCCGACCAGCGCGGGTACCCCTCGTTGTCGGGAACGGTCACTGGAAGGCCGCCAGCCCGAACGAGACCATGTCGGCGAACGTCGTCTCTCGCTCCCGCGCCGTCATGTCGGCGCCGGGGAGGTCGCTGACGGTGCCGACCATGAGTGCCGCGAAGCCCTCCCTGAGTGCGAGCGCGTAGAGCCCAGCGGCCTCCATGTCCACGCCGAGGGTGCCGTGCATCAGCAAGGCAGGCTGCACGGACGGGTCGGAGTTGTAGAAGCTGTCGCCGGTGAAGATCGGACCGACGTGGATCCGCTTCCCGCTTGATTCGCCGTACTCCACTGCCTTGCGCAGCAGCCCGAAATCGGGAGCGTGGCTCAGGCTGACGCCAGGCACCCACCGCGCTGTCATCGCGGAATCGGTGTGGGCACTCGACGCCGCGATCACGTCGCCGAGCTTGAGGTGGGGCGCCATGGCACCGATGGTGCCGACCCTGACGATGCGCTTCACTCCGTAGTAGCGAGCCAGCTCGGTCGCGTAGATCGCCATCGAGGGCACGCCCATTCCGGAGGCGATGACCGATACCGGCTTGTCGTTGAAGGTTCCGGTGTAGCCCAGGATGCCGCGGACCTCGGTGACCAGTTTCGGGTCGTCGAAGAACGTTTCGGCGATGCGCTTGGCGCGCCGGGGGTCGCCGGGCATCAGTACGTCGGGAGCGAAGTCGCCCTTCGCCGCGGAGATGTGTGGGGTTGCCATGAGGTGGTTGTCCTTTCGCGAAGTACGGGGGCCGGCTCGGTGTTCAGCTGGTGTGCGTCGGCGCGTACCGGGCGAGCGCGGCGCGTTCGGCCCAGCTCACCAGGCTGTAGAAGACGAGCGACACGGCGGTGAGGACGGCGGCCGCCGCCCAGACACCGGAGTAGTCGGAGTGCGCCCGTGAGTTGACGATGACGTGGCCCAGGCCGTTGCCGGTGGCAAGCCACTCGGCGACGGTCGCGGCGAACACCGCGGCCGGGGCGGCGATCCGGGCCGACGCGAAGATCGACGGCAGCGTGTACGGCAACTGCACCCGCCACAGGGTGCCGAGGCGTGAGGAGTCGTAACTGCGCATGAGGACGAAGGCATCGCGCGGAACCCCTTTCAGACCGCCTCGGGTGATGGTCAGGGTGGGGAAGAAGGTGACGATGGCGGCGATCGCCACCACGCCCCACAAGCCGCGCCCGAACGCGAGGATGAGCAACGGGGTCAGCGCGATGATCGGCACCGAGCCCAGCGCGACCGCCAGCGGGGTGAAGACTCGTTCCACGACGGTGAGCAGGGTGAAGAGCACAGCCGTGACGACGCCGATCACCAGACCCGCGACGTAGCCGACGCCCGAGTGCACCAAGGTCACCCGCAGACCGTCGAGCAGCACGCCACGATGCTCGACGGCCTTCGGCGCGGAGAACAGGTAGCTCCAGACATCGATGGGTGACTTGCCCACGAACGGCGTGAGCTGGAAGACGTGCAGGTAGGCGTACCACGCCAGCACGATGACCACCAGCGACCCGGTCAGCCAGGCGAACGCAAGTCCGGACCGAGCCGGGAGCGACCGCCGCCGGCTCGCGGGCTTCACCGGCGCGGCGCTGGAGATGCTCGCCGACCATGGCGCGAGCCATTTGCGCACCAAGCCGAAGAACAGGTAGGGAATCGTGGCCATCAGCGTGGTCAGTACGGCGACCGTCCACACCCGGCTGAGGTTGAGCGTCATCAGGCCGTTGATCAGCAGAACGCCGATGCCGGCCCTGGCTCCGATGAACTCACCGAAGATGGCACCGAGCGTGGCGCCCGCCGCACCGATCTGCAGGCCGGTGATGATGGACGGGACACCGGAAGGAAGTCGTACGAAGCGCAGCGCGTCGAGTGAGTTCCCGCCCCAGGCCTTGACCATGGTCATCGGGGCGCCGTCGGCCGAGCGCAGACCGAGCAGCGTTCCCACCAGCGTGAAGAAGAAGACCGACATCGCCGCGAGCACGACCTTGGCCGTGTCGGGCTCGAAGGTCACCTGCAGCAGCGGGTTGACGGCCACCAGCGGAAGGCAGAAGAGCGCGAGCGCGAGCCGGTGGAACAACGATTCCAGGGTTTTGATCTGGACGAACACGAGCGCCACCACGATGGCGGCCAGGTTGCCGAAGAACCAGCCCCGGGCGGCCTCCCAGGCGGTGACCTTCACGGCGTTGGTGTACAACGCCGCGTCGGCGCCGAGGCTCTGCAGGATCGCGCTGGGCGAGGCGATCACGCCGCGGTCGGCGAGCAGCAGCTCGGCGAGAATCTCCCACAGCACGAGCAGCAGGACACTGACCAGCACTGTCGTGAGTGCGTTGCTCAGGCGCGAGCGCCGGGCGGCGCTGCGTGACTTCGATCGCGCAGCGGCGACCAACGCCTGGTGGGCTGCGGACCGGGTGGACTGCGACATGACGGGATCAGTCGTTGTCATGGCTCAGACCCGCACCGGGGCGTCGCCCAGCTCGCTGCCACTGCCGGGTCTGCCACCGGAGTCGTCACTGCTTGCGTGCAGCAGGCCGCTGAGCTGGTCGCACACCGCGTGAAACTCAGGTGTGGAAAGAAGGTCACGGCCCCTCGGCCGGGCGAAGTCGACGGTGATGTCACCGACGATGCGGCCCGGTCGAGGCGACATCACGATCACCCGGTCGGCGAGGAAGGCAGCCTCGGCAATGGAATGGGTGACCAGCAACGTGGTGGCCGAGCTGGCACTCCACAGTTTCTGCAGCTCTTCGTTCAATCGCTGCCGGGTGATCTCGTCGAGCGCACCGAACGGTTCGTCCAGCAAGAGGATCTCGGGCTGGTCACAATGGCACGGGCGATGGCGACGCGCTGACGCATCCCTCCTGACAGTTGCGCCGGCCGGGCCTCGGCGAACCCGTCGAGGCCCACCATGGCGATCAGCTCGTCGACGCGCTGCTTCGTGATCGGCCTGCGCATCACCTGACCGGGCAGCCGGATGTTGTCCCGCACCGATCGCCACGGCAGCAGCGATGGATCCTGCAGCGCGAGGCCGACGCGGTGAGCCTTGCGGATGGCCGCCGGACTCTCACCGTGGATCGTCACGTGGCCCGCGGAATAGTCCTCGAGGTCGGCGACGATTCTCAAGATCGTGGACTTGCCGCATCCCGACGGCCCCAGCAGGGCGGTGAAGGAACCGCGCGGAACTGAGAGCGAGATGTTGTCGAGAGCAAGAACACTTCGCTTCTTCGCCGAGTAGACCTTCGTGAGGTCGGTGAGCGTGAAACCGGTTCCGTCCATGAGAGAAGACCCGTCCTTCGTTGTGAAAGTCAGCATCCGTCCGGCCGCCGAGTACTAGCTGATGGTGTTCTTGCCTTGGTAGATGTCGGTCAACAGCGAGGTGTCGAACAGTGACTCGTCAGCGGGGATGTTCAGCGCGGCGAGTGTGGCCAGGTTCTTCTTGATCCCGTCGGTGGACATCCAGAACAGACCGTGGGCTTTCGTCTCGTCGGTGACCAGCAGGTCCATCTGCAGCTTGGCCTGCTTGGTCTGCTGCGCGATCGTCAGACCGCCGTCTTTCGCATACACGTTGACCGTCAGCTCGACGGCCTTGGTGGGGTCGGCGACGTAGTCCTGCCAGCCGAGGATCTCGCCCTTCAGGAAGCCCACGACCGAGGCCTTCTTGTCGGCGTCGGCCAGGGTGTCCTTCTTCACGACATAGACCTCCGAGTACACGTCGAGCCCATGGTCGGCAGCGAGCATGGTGACACCGGCCTTGCCCGTTGCCTCCTCGTACGCGACGGGCTGCTCGGAGTAGAAGGCGTAAAGGCCGTCGACCTCGCCGCTCACCAGTGGCGCGACATCGAACCCGACCGGCACCGTGGTGATCTTGCCGGTGTCGAGGTGGTTCGCCTCGGCGAATGCCGTGTGGTTGGCCGTGTCACCGCTCGGAATGCCGATCTTCTTGCCTTCCAGGTCCGAAGGCGTCCTGATTGGCTTCGCCGGGCTCGACAGGATGCACAGCGGGTTCTTCTGGAAGCCGGCGGCAACGATCACCAGGCCCGCACCGTTCGCGTTGGCTTTGGCGACCTGGTCGGCACTGCCCAAACCGATGTCCGCCTGGCCGGACACGACGGCTGCCATGTTGTCGACCTCAGGGCCGCCGGGCAGGATCGAGACGTCGAGACCGTTCTTCTTGTAGAAGCCCTCGTGGTGGGCGACGTAGCTCCCTCCGAACTCCACGATCGGAATCCATGAGGTCTGAAAGGCGAACGGCGTGAGGCCTCCGTCGCCCGATGCACCGTTGTCGGAGGAACACGCGGCGCAGAGCGCGAGCACTGCCGTGATGCCGGCGATCACCGCTGCCCGAAGGGAACGCCGGCCGCGCAACCGAACTGTCGTCATGAGAGTTGCTCCTTCTGCTGCTCTGGGGATCGCGGACGCGATGGCGCCTGAACTGCACAGATGGCGTGCGGGCCGCGGCTGAGAAGGGGCGGGATCAGCCGGTGCAACACCGCGTGGTGCGAGGATCCTGACACCGACACTCTGACGTGTCAACACATTGTGCGTTCTGTTGCGTGTATTGTTTTGCTTGTTGCGTACGCAACAGAGGATGGATAGGGTTAACGCAAGAGCTTGTGTATATCCGCACGACGACGAGGAGAGTCCGATCAGTGAGCATTCAGGAGGTGGCGCGGATCGCGTCGGTCTCGCCCTCGACGGTCTCTCGCTACCTCAACGGCACCCTGGTGCTGAAGGGCGACACGAAGCAGCGCGTGGACGGCGCCCTTCAGGACACCGGCTATGTGCACCGGCCGCGCCCCAAGAAGGCTGTGCCGGTCAAACGATCTGTCGTGGGCGTCGTCGTACCGGAACTCACCAATCCGTACTTCGCCATCCTGGCCGAACAGATCGCGGCCGCCGCGGACCAGCAGTCGGTCTCCACCGTTGTCTTCTCGGCCATGAACCTGCCGGGAAACGAGACTCCGTATGTTGAGCTCGCTCGGCGCCTGAAGCTCGACGGTCTGCTGTACGTCGGATCAACTGTGCGCAACGACGCCCTCGAGAAGGCCATGAAGGCCGGCTTCCCGGTCGTGGTGGTCGACGAGCCGCAAGAGCTGTCGCTGGAATCCCACACCGTCTTCCAGGACGACTATTCGGGAGCCTTCCAGGCGGTGTCGTATCTCGCGGGACAGGGCCACCGTGAGATCGGATTCGTGTCGGGCTCTTCGGTGATGCGCACCGCGCAGGAGCGCCTTCGGGCCTACAGCGATGTACTCCGCCGCCACGACATTGATCCTGACGCGCAGTTCCGCGGCATCGGCTCCTTCACCGAAGAGTACGGCGCGACGGTGATGGCGCAGATCATGGCGTCGGAGCGAAGGCCGACCGCCGTCTTCGTCGCCAGCGACATCATCGCCGTGGGCCTGGTGGTCGCCGCGAGGTCCATGCGCGTCCGCATCCCCACCGATCTGTCGGTGGTGGGCTACGACGACATCCCGGCAGCTCGTCATCTCAGTCCGCCGCTGACGACCGTTCGCTCCCCACTGGCTGACATGGCGCGCGCGGCCGTCGATCTGACCATCGAAGTGATGAAGGATCAGGATGTACGACCTCGCCACGTCGTCGTACCCGCGGGAATGATCATCCGGGAATCTGCTGAGCCACCGTCGACGGCTCAGGGGCGGCCCGACGACTCCGAGTAGGCCAATGGGCGGATCCTTTCGAGCTCGGCGGTGAACAGTGCACGCAGGCGTTCGACGGTCCCGGCATCCGCGAAACAGGCGTCGAGCCCGGCCAGCGAGTACTTCTCGGCATCCTCGATGGTCCAGTCCAGGTGCCGGGCGGCATCGATCATGCATTCGTCCAGCTCAGCGCCGATCAGCGCCGGGTCATCGGAGTTCAGGCAGATGTTCAACCCCGCGGCAGCCATGTCCGAGACGTCGCGCAGCCGGCCCGCCACCTCGCTGGGCGGGTTTTCGACGGTCCAGCAAGCCGAGAAGGGGACCTGTGAGGCCACCGTCCTGGACAGCAGGGGCGGCTCGAGCAGTACGGCGTACCCGTGGTCCACGCGATCCACCCGGAGGAGGTCCAGACACTCAGCGACCTCGCTGGGATCCCCGCGCTCGCCCGCGTGTGCAGCCAGTCCGAGACCCGCCTCTCGCGCCAGGTCGTAGGCTGCCACGAACTCGGAGGGGCGGGCCGCGAGCTCGTGGTGATCGAGCCCGATGCCCACCACGAGCTCCTGGGGATGCTCGATCACCTCGCGGACGAGGGCCAGGCCTGCCGCACCGCCCAGCTCACGGTTGATCGCCACGACCACTCGCGTGATGCTGCCGGCGTCTTTCTGCGCGGCTGAAGCGCCGGCGAGGATCCCGCGCAGCATCTCGGAGTACGTGAGGTCGGGGTGGTTCTGAGGATTGAACGAGTACTCGCGGTACCGCAGCCCGCCCTCAGCCGCCGACATCAGGCTGGCGTAGGTGACCTCCTCGAAGTCGCTGGCTGTCCGCATCGCCTTCGAGAGGGCAACGTAGATCGCCAGCCCATCCTCGAAGCACGAGAAGTTGTAGCGACCGTTCTCCACTGCCGCCGCGGGAAGCGGTACGCCGTAGCGCCGGGCGAGCCGGACACCCAGCCCGGGCGGGACGCAACCTTCGAGATGGCAGTGCACCTCGGCCTTGGGCAGCGCACGAAGGTACTCCGCGCTGAGCGCGGGCCGAGCGGTGGGCTCGGTCGAACCTGACTGTGTACTCATACCGACAGGCTTCGGAGTCGGGAGGCTTCGCGCCCGGCGTTCGGGTTGGGCTTCAGGCTTCGCGAACCCGCAAGCTTGGCCGCGAGGTGTTCGGCCACCGTGACCGGTTCGTACAACTTGGGCTCCTCGGGGCCGAGGCAAGAAGGAAGACAGTCGATGACGGCGTCGGCGTTGCCGTCGAGGAAGTAGGCCGCCGAGCGCCGCAGAAGCGGCCTGCCTTCAGAATCAACCGGCGCCAGCACCTGGTGCATCGTTGAGATCCACCGATCGTTGGTCCACCGCGCGAGCAGGTCTCCGAGGTTGATCAAGAGAGCACCAGGCGCTGGGCGCACGTCGTGCCAGCCGCCTTCGGAGTCAAGGATCTGCAAGCCAGGCAGTACGTCGTCGGCCCACAGCACGGTGACGACGCCGTAGTCGGTGTGGGGTCCCATGCCGAGTTGCCCGGGCTCCAGCCTCACGTCCCCGTCGGGCAGTTGGTACCGGTTCATTCGAAGGGTGTCCATTGAGTGGTCGGTGTAGGACTTGAAGTAGTCGGCAGGAAGGTCCAGCGCTACGGCGAACACGCGCGTCAGGGTGTTCGCAAGCTTGTTCGCCTGGCGCATCCACTCCTCCACGTTGCGCTCGAACAGTGCCGGACGCTCAGGCCACATGTTGGCGGGATAGTGGTCTTCGGGCAGATCGAGATCGGCGAACTTCGACGCCTCGACTCCGACGTTGTAGGCCTCGAAGAGATCCGCCGGCGAGGTGACGCCGAGGCTGTAGCTGAGGCGCTCGTCTCGCGGCGCCGTGTAGCCGCGGTTGACCTCCGGCGTGGGTGGCTTGTAGGCGACTTTGTCCTCGAAGGGCAGAGCGAAGAAGTCGTCCATCGCCTCGGCGAGTCCATCAGCAGCGATCTCGGGGATCCCGTGGCCCTTGATCTGCAGGAAGCCCACCTCACGTGCAGCGCGGTCGACAAGCCTGGCGATCTCCGCCCTTCGCTCCGTATCGCCGTCCTCGAAGCCGTCGATGTCGACGACGGGAACTTGCAGCGGCCCACCCGTTGCCTTGGCAGTGCTCATTCTTCTCCCTCGCACAGTGGATGGCGTGACTTGATCCGAATCCTGGCTTGGGCGTCGATGGTAGCACTGGATTAAGTGACACTTAATCTCTGGGTGCGTGGACGTCGTTCACGAGCAGAACCTCTGTACCCGAGTCGTCAACTTGTCTCCACCGATGTGGAAGGTCCCCGTCGTGGTGGAGCGCGTCGCCGGTCGCGAGCTCGATCTCCCCACGTTGCTGGAACTCGACGATCAGGCGGCCCCTGATGACGTACACGAAGTCCTCGCCGTGGTGCTGGAACCAGTCCTGCTCGGGGTCGGTCGGTCCGATGCGGTAGTGATGGGCCTTCAACACGCCGGAGCCGCCCCGCGTCAGGAGCCGCGACCTCTGGGCGTCTTCTCGGTGGGTCGCGCGCATCTCCTGACCTGCTCCCGCGCGGGTCACCAGAAGCGATGCCGAACTCACCGGCAACAGGCTGTTCGCTGTCGTGCCGAGCACCTCGGCCAACCGATAGAGCCGGGGCAGACTGATCGAGGACTGCCCGCGCTCCAACTGTGTGATGAACGGCGCTGACACGCCGGTGCGGCTGGCGAGCTCCCTGCTCGTCATGCCCAACTCCTGACGCCGGCGCCGCACCGCAGCTCCGACCTCCTGATCGAAGTTCGTGCTCTCGCCCGAGGTCATGTCAGGCTCCTCTGCTTGGCACGGTCCCAGCAGACCCTCACCGAGTCCCTGTGCTCGGTTACTGTCAAGGTGGTTCCCTTCGTCGGGGCGGCAATCCTCGCGCGCAGGTTCACTGTGGAGCCAAGCCATGATCTCGTAGCCACGGCATGCCGCTGCAGTTCCCCGGTCCGGTCGCGGCATTTGTCGCGGCCGGCGGGGCGCTCGTCATCTCCTACCAACGCGGCGGCAGCGACCTCGGTTCCGACTGGGCCGACGCCGGGCGCGTGAAGAACAAGCAGAACAGCTTCGACGACCTCTACGCGATCGCCGAACACCTCGTGGCCACCGGCGTGACAACTCCCGAGCGGCTCGCGGTCACCGGATGGAGCAACGGCGGGATCATGGCTGCCGTCGCCTTCACCCAGCGCCCGGACCTGTGGGCAGCGGTCGTGGCGCAGTGCCCGATCCTTGACGTGATCGGATGCCACCGGTACCCGTACGGCCGGTTCGCGGTCACCGCGGAGTACGGCGACCTCGGAGATCCGGCCGAAGTCGCCCGCCTGGCCGAGATGTCGCCGTACCAGCTCATCAAGGGCGACGTCACGTACCCGGCGCTCTACATCCACGCGGGCGGCGCCGACGTCGCGTGCCCACCCGGACCGACCCGCAAGTTCGTCGCCCGACTTCAAGCCACGACGCAGACCACCGCGCCGGCATTGCTCCGCGTCTGGGATCACGTCGGGCACGGAACGGCCACCCGCAGGTCCGAAGGTGTCACCCATGCCACTCACTGGCTCGCGTTCCTGATGCAGCGCCTCGGCATCGCGCCCCGCGAAGACAGGAGTGGACTCCAGCGAGAGACGCCCGCTGTACCAGAGCAGCCCCCGGTCAACGCATCCACCTAGGTTGAGGCCACGGTCTGGGAGGAAGCCGTAGTGGGGGACCGGGTCAGTCGGCCTACCAGGCGGGTGGCTTGGGTGCGGGACAGCAGGCTGCCACGGCGCGGCTGTTGTCGACCACTGCGGAGACGTCGACCGCGATCTGCTGCCGCAGTCGATCCGCGTTCTCAGTGGTGAAGGGACCGAACGTACCGAATCCGGTGTTGTTGATCACGCTGGTGACGGCGAGGCCGGCGCCGTGCACCCGCGCGTGAAGCTTCTCGCCGACGCCGGGACGCGCTGCTCGCTCAGGTCTTGAGCGAAGACGTGCACCGCGACTCCGTGCCGCGTGCTCAGCTCATCCGCCAGCGAGGTGAGCCGGTCCTGGCGGCGCGCGCCACCAACACCAGATCGGAGCCGCGCTCGGCCAGCTACGGTGCCAATGACACTCTCCGCGACGAGCCGGGGTGACGCCACGGGCGCCTTCGTGCATGCAGCTCAACATCCAGCGCCGTCGGCGATCAACGCTCGTGCTGTGTCGAGGATCGTGGTCTCCGCGTCGCGTGGGGTCCAGGCGAGCTGGGTGTGCGCCTTGGTGTTGTCGACGGTGCGGGTGATGCCCAGCTCGCCGACGATCATCGCCAGCTGGCGGTTGCGCAGCGCCATCAGCCGCACCACGAAGTTGGGCAGCTCGCGCGTCGGTACTTTGCGCGTCTGCTCCGGCAAACCCGTGCGGAGGATGCGAGCGACGTCGCGGTACCAGTGGAATGTGCCGGATCCGTGGTACCGCTCGCCGATCGAGGCCGGGTTCTCGAGCGCCAGCACGTGGAGGCGCGCCACGTCGCGCACGTCGACGATGTTCCAGCCGAGATGGGGGAGGGCCGGGAGTGCCCCGTTGAGCAAGCGGCGGACCACGTCGATCGTGCCGGCTCGCTCGGGTGCGCCCACCGGTGGTCCCTGCATGAACGACGGCAGCACGGTCGTCACGCGCAGTCCGAGCTCGTCGGCCAGCCCCCAGGCAAGCCGCTCGGCGTAGATCTTCGAGTCCGGGTACGCGTGCGCCACCGTGCCCGCTGGTTCGGACCACATCGCTTCGGTGGCGACTTCGGCCGGGTCCTCGGGCCGTGCGGTTGCACCGGACGAGGTGAACACGACGCGCCGCACGCCGTTCCGCGCCGCTGCATCGAACACTCGCCGGGTGCCCTCGCGAGCTGAGGTGATCAGGTCGGTCTTGGCATCGAACGGCATGGGCGAGGCGGTGTGGAGCACCGCGTCGGCGCCGGCGACGGCATCGTCCCAGCCTCCGTCGGCGAGGAGGTCGGCGCGCACGAGCTCCAAAGTTCCCGTGGTGCTGGCCACGATCGCGGCGCGGGTGGGTTCGGCGCGCTCGAGGTCGCGAACGGTCGCCCGCACGTGGTAGCCGCGCTGCAGGAGTTCGACGATCACCCAGCCCGCAAGATAGCCGGTCGCGCCGGTAACGACGACGGTTCCCCGCGTGGCACTCTCGGGCATCTATGTCCCCAAACTCATTGAGCTAACTCACTGAGTTTTCAGAGTAACATGATCGCGTGGGCACCAGAGCGAGCGAAGACAAGGCAGCGATCCTCGACCTGATCGTCGGCCTCGCCGACAGCGCGCAGGCGACAATCGCCACGACGCTGCGCGAGTTCGATGCCCCGGCGTCGGTCGCGCTGCCGCTGCGGATACTCGCGTTGAGCGAGGAGCCCGTCACCCCCCGGGACTTGGCGCGTCGCCTCGGCCGTGACCCGTCCACCGCCAGCCTCACCGCCGACAAGCTCGAAGACGCCGGCCTCATCGCCCGGCGGCCTCATCCGGACGACGGCCGCAAGCGCGTCCTCGTGCTGACCGATCGCGGCCGGCAACTCTGGAGCGCCATGCGCGACCGGCTGCACGAGTCCGGGGTGTTCGAGCGACTCACGCGACCCCAACAACGTCAGCTGCTCGACCTCCTCACCCGGATGCGTGGATAGGCCCCGAGGAGGCGATGTGCGATGCTGCCAACCCATCCATCATGCGCTGGTACTGCGAGGCCTTCCGGGTCACCGGATGGCGGTCGTCGGCGACCATCTGGGGCAGTCAGTCAGAGTGGTCAGCGAAGTGCTGGGTTCCGATGACGGTCAGCAGATCGAGCTTGTCGCTGCTGTCGGTACCCAGTGCGGGGGTGAACCAGAGCAGGCGCTGGCGGCCGTCCTCGCTGAAGAGGCTGAGGCAGTTGACCTCGACCAGACCGAGCGCGTCGTGATTGATGCGTTTGCGTTCGTCGCGGCGGAACGCCACCTCGTGTTCGCTCCAGAGGCCGGCGAACTCGGCGGAGTTGTCGAGAAGGTCGGCAATCAGCGTGCTGGCTTCAGTGTCTTTGGAGTGGCGGCGGGCCGTGGCCGCGCGCAGGTCGGCGACGAATGACCGGGAGTGAGTCGGGTGGTCTTGAACCGGATAGATCTCCCTCGCCGTGGGGTCGGTGAACCAGCGGTAGACGAAGCTTGCCTCCTTTCCGCGATGGCCGGACTGGTCGCCGAGGAAGGCAACGGCTAGCGGGTTCTGTACGAGGGTGACGTGCAGATCTGTGATCACCTGCGCCGGAGTCGATGTCAGCCTGCTGAGCAGGTCGAGCATCCCTGGGTGGACATGGGAGGCCGGGCCACCGTCGCGTGGCAGGGGGCGATCGGCCAGAAGATAAAGGTGATCACGCTCGTCCACGGTCAGACGCAGTGCCCTGGCCAGTGCCGCGAGCATCTGCTCCGATGGTTGGGAGCCGGCCCCGCGCTCGAGTTCGTTGTAGTAGTCCACCGAGGCGCCGGCCAGATGCGCCACCTCGTCTCGGCGCAACCCCGGCACTCGTCGGCGCGGTCCGGGGGTCAGTCCGACCTGCGCGGGCTGGATTCGTTCCCGTCGGGACCGAAGAAACGCGCCCAGTTCTGCGTGCTTCATGGAGGCCATGTCACCAGTCTGCGTCAGCCGGGGACGCCGACACAGGGGATGACGTCCCCTGTTACGTCTCAATCCGCGAGGCCATTGTTGAAGACATGACAACAGCCAGCAGAGTCGCCATCGTTACTGGAGGGTCGCGTGGTATCGGGCGGGCGGTGTCCACCCGGTTGGCCGCCGAGGGCCTGTCGGTGGTCGTGAACTACGCGACCGACGGCGTTGCGGCCAAGGAGGCCGTGACGGCCATCACCTCGGCCGGTGGGAACGCGATGGCATTTCAAGGCGATGTCGCCGACGCGCAGAAAATGGTGGCGCTCTTCGACAGCGCCGAGGCCGAGTACGGCGGTGTGGACGTCGTGGTCAACGCTGCAGGCCGGCTCGAGCTCGCCACTGTCGCTGACCTCGACCTGGATGTCCTGGACGCGTTACACCGCACCAACATCAGAGGGGCCTTCGTGGTCGCCCAGCAGGCCGCACGGCGCCTGCGTGCCGGGGGCTCCTATCTGAGTTTCTCGACCTCGGTGTTAGGCACGCAGGTTCCCTCGTACGGCCCGTACGTTGCCAGTAAGGGTGCCGTCGAGGCGATCACGCTCATCCTGGCGCGTGAACTTCGCGGCCGTGACGTCACGGTCAACACGGTCGCACCGGGGCCCACAGCAACCGACTTGTTCCTGGAGGGCAAGACTCCCGAGCAGATCGAGGCGCTGGCCAAGGCGCCGGCGCTGGAGCGCCTGGGAACCCCGGAAGACATCGCCCGGGTCGTCGCCTTCCTGACCAGCCCGGAAGGCCACTGGGTCAACGGCCAGGTCCTGCGTGCGAACGGTGGCATGGTCTGAGCGCCAGGCCCGCGCAGCCCGCAGTCAACAGAACAATCCCTTCCGAGGAGAGACACGCAATGCCATTTGCCAACTTCAAGGTCCCTGCCGGCACCATCAGCGCCGAGGACAAGAAGAAGATCGTCGAGCGCACCACGGACCTCTACGCCGAGATCTACGGCGAGCGGGCCCGGCCCACCACCGTTGTACTGATCGACGAGGTCGCTGACGGCGGCTGGGGGGTGGCGGGCAACGTCCTGACAGCCGAAATGCTCAACGACCACACGTGAGACAAGGGCTTCAGCCGCTCATCGAACCTCAGAATCGGGTTGGTGAGAAGACGTCGATGTTGCGCTTGCTGCGCCCGTCGATCGCGAGGTCCGCGAGGATCTCGCCGACGACGGGCACGAACTTGAACCCGTGGACGGAGAAACCGGCGCCGATGGTCACGTTGGCGTGCTCCGGGTGCGGACCGATCACGAAGTTGTCGTCCGGTGTCATGGCATAGATGCACCCGCGGCTGCGCTCGGCGATCTGGCCGCGCAAGGCGGGGATGAGCTGCGACACGAACTCGATGACCCGTTGCGTCTCGTCCGGGCTGGCGTGCCGTTCGGCCGTGGACGGGGTGGTCGAGGTGCTCGCGTCCGGGCCTTTGATGAACGCCATCTTGATCAGGCTCTGGCCGGCGGACAGCGCGAAGCCAGACGCCACGCGGCCTTCCTCGTCCTCGAGAGCGAAGCGGGGATGGCGGTCAGCGGCGAACGAGGCCAGATCGGCGGCCGGCCGGGCCCAGACCTGAACGACTCTGCGGACCTCGATCGGAACGGCGGCGCCGGCGAGCAGATCGGTCGCCCAGGCACCGGGGGTGATGACGAGGTGGTCGGCAGAAAAGCGATCGGTGGGGGTCTGGACGGTGACCCCGTGCGCGGTGGTGGTCCAGGCGACGACCGGCGTGTCGAAGTGGAGTTCCGCGCCGTGGTCGGCCGCAAGCTGGAGGTTGGCGGAGACCGTCGCTTCGGGGTGGATGATGCCCTGGCTGTGATCGACGAAGCTGAGGCTCGACGGCGGCGGCGTCAGGGTCGGCCAGCGGCGGCTGACCTCCGCTGAGGACAGGACCTCGTACGGCGTGCCCAGTTGCTCGGCAACGGTCGTCGAGGCCTTCAATTCCTGGCCACCTTCCGGGCCGACGATCAAGGCATCGCACGGAGTGAGCAGCTTGGTACCGGTGTCGTGCTCCAGCTGCTCCCAGAGCGAATACGCCTCCTGGACGAAAGGCACGTGCGCGGGGTCGCTGAAGTAGGCCTGGCGGATCACTCGCGACTCGCCGTGACTGGAGCCGAGGTCATGGGTGGGCCAGTACTGCTCCAAACCGATCACCCGGCAACCTCGCCGGGCCAGGGCTGCCGCGGCGGCACTGCCCATGCCGCCGAGACCCACCACGATCACCGTGGGCTGTGCCATCGATGCACCTTTCGGTTCGCCGAACAGGAGTAGTCAACTGCGACAAGCGTCTCGCTTACGAGAAGACGATGCCGCCGTCCTGGCGTGCTGTCAAGGCGCGACACCGCGCGGGAATCCTCCCTTGACAAGGGTGATCGGAGAGTTGACCATCCTAAGTGATAGCTCAGTCGCAGATTGACGGAGTGGTCCAGCTCGATTCCCGGGCACTACCTGGCGCGGAAGCCGTCGCCAGGCTTATCGATCCCGAAGCGGTAGGGAGCCATCATCAGAAATGAAGTCGTTCACCAGGAAAGCACTGATCTCGCTCGGTGGCCTGCTCGCCACCGCGCTCACGCTCTCGGCCTGCGGTTCCGCGGACCCGACAGCGGACACGGCAGCCAACACGCAGGCACCGCTGTACAACAGGTTGCCTGAGCGGATCCAGAAGTCTGGGGTCCTCAAGATCGGTGGCAGCGCCACCGTGGCGCCGTACGTGTTCAAGGACGGCAACGAGATCGTTGGCATGGACAAGGACCTGATGGACGCGTTGGTGGGCGTGCTCGGGGTGCGCCTGGAGTTCCACGACACTCCCTACGAGTCGATCATCACCGGACTGAAGTCGCAGCGGATCGACGTTGCCATGGGGAACCTGTCCGACACCCGGGAGCGCCAGGCAGTGGCGGACCTCGTCGACTACCGGATGGTGCCCCAGAGTCTGCTGGTCCCGACCGGGAACCCGAAGGGCCTGACCAGCATCGACAATCTGTGTGGAGCGGTCGTGGCCGGCGTCGCCGGAAGCCTGTCCGACGAACAGGTCGCCACCGAACAGAACGGCAAGTGCAAGGCAGCCGGCAAGCCCGGTGTGGGGTTCAGTGCGTTTCAGGACGCCACGGCCGCGATCCTCGCGGTCCAGACCAAGCGAGCCGACATCATGATCCTGAACGGCGCGGTGGCGACCTACATCTCCAACACCACGAAGAAGACCGAGGTGGCCGGCAAACCCTTCCGCCCGCGCTACCACGCGGCTTTGGTGCTGAAGACCAACACCGACATCCGTGACGCCCTGGTGGCCGCCTTCACCGAGCTCATCGAGAACGGCACCTACGCCAAACTGCTGGCGAAATGGGATCTGGCGTACACCGCCATCCCGGCGCCCCGCGTGAACGCGGGCACCACATGACGAACGTGAGCTCGGCGCTGCGCGACAGCGACGGCACCGCGTCCGTCGACACGATGGCCACCATGAAGATCGCGCCAGTACGGCGTCCTGTGCAGTGGATCGCCACGGGGGTCGTACTGATCCTGCTGGTCCTGCTGCTGGTCTCGGTGGGCCGGAATCCCAACATGGGCTGGGATGTGGTCGGCCATTACCTGTTGGACGACGCTGTACTGCGTGGGGTTCGGTGGACACTCGTGCTCACCGTCCTCATCATGGCCCTGGCGACGGCTCTGGGCATCGTCGTCGCCGTGATGGCCACCTCGGGCAATCGGGTGCTGTCGGCAACGGCCGCGTTGTTCCTGTGGTTCTTCCGCGGGACGCCGCTGCTGGTGCAGATCATCTTCTGGTTCAACCTGGCCCTGATCTTCCCGCGGCTCGGCCCTGCCATGTTCCTCGGCGAAGGCTTCGGCGGCGTGGAGACCAACAGCGTGATCAACTGGTTCGTCGCGGCGCTGCTCGCTTTCGGGCTGCACCAGGGGGCGATCATGTCGGAGATCGTCCGCGGTGGCTTCCTCGGAATCGAGCGGGGCCAGACCGAGGCGGCGCAGTCCCTCGGCATGACCGCCGCGCAGACGCTGCGTCGCGTGCTGTTGCCCCAGACACTGCGGATCATCGTTCCGCCGTCGATGAACCAGTTCGTGGACGTGCTGAAGGGGACGGCTCTGGTCGCGTTCATCGCCGGGCAGGACCTGTTGTCCTCCGTCCAGTTCATCTACGCCAAGAACTTCCAGGTGATTCCGTTGCTCATCGTGGCCAGCATCTGGTATCTCGCCCTGGTCTCGGTCGCCACGGTCGTCCAGTACTTCGTCGAACGCCGTCTGGGCCTAGGTTATGGAAAGTGACCCCACGATGACTGCTCTGCTCCAAGTCCGCCGGCTGACGAAGGCCTTCGGGTCGTTGACCGTCCTGTCGGGGGTCGATTTCGATGTCGAGCGCGGTGAGGTCGTCTGCGTGCTCGGCCCCTCCGGCTCCGGAAAGAGCACCCTGCTGCGGTGCATCAACCACCTCGAACGCCCGGATGCCGGGGTGGTGGCACTCGAAGGCGAGATCGTCGGGTTCCGCCGCGTCGGCCAGGCCTTGCACGAACTGCGGGGCTCCGAGCTGGCCCGGCAGCGCAGCCAGATCGGCATGGTGTTCCAGCGTTTCAACTTGTTCCCGCACCGGACGATCCTGGAGAACGTGCTCGAAGGCCTGTGCGTCGTCAAGAAGGAACCACGCGACACGGCGCGGCCTCGTGCTCTCGAACTGCTGGACCGGGTCGGTCTGGCCGGCAAGGTCGACTCCTACCCGAATCATCTGTCCGGTGGTCAGCAGCAGCGGGTGGCGATCGCCCGAGCTCTCGCGATGCGGCCGAAGCTGATGCTGTTCGACGAGTGCACGTCGGCCCTGGATCCGGAGCTTGTCAGTGAGGTGCTCGCCGTGATGAAGGACCTGGCCCGCGAGGGGATGACGATGATCGTGGTCACCCATGAGATCGCCTTCGCCCGCGACGTCGCCGACCGGGTGATCTTCATGGACGCCGGCAACATCGTCGAGCAGGGCCCCGCCGGCGACGTGCTCGGCAACCCGCAGGTCGACCGGACCCGCAGCTTCCTCGCTCGCGTGATGTGAACCCGGCGCAGAGCCCTGGCGTTCACAGGTGACGGACCTCCGGCCTCACGCCCCGGAGGTCCTCATCCGGAGTGTGAGGCACCGTCGATCACGAAGACGGGTTCGGACGCGCGGTACGTGAAGCGCCATCCGTCGTCGGTGAGTTCGAACCGGTCGTGGAACTCACCGATGGCGGATGGGCCGGTGATCGCCGGCACGTCGTCTCCGACGCGGTGGGTACGGTAGATCGTCGCGTAGGACGTCGCCGCGCACGACGTTCTGGTCAGCTGCTCCACGAGCGTCGTGGCCATGACATGGAGCTCGACGACGGTCTTTTCGCGTCGTTCGAGAAAGGCGAGAATCTGGTCCCGCCCCCGCATCGAGACGCCGCGACGATGCCAGACGCCGTCGGCAGTGAACAGCGCGGCCACCTCGTGGAAACGGCGATGGTCCAGGTGATGCGCGAACGCAACGACCAGACGCCGGCAGGCTGCCTCGACGTCCGCTGTGATCGTGGTGCTGGTCATGTGGCGCTCCTCGAGGACATCCCGCCACCGACGACTGCGACCGCGAAGGTGAGAACGGCTGGGACCGCAACGGCCAGCGCGAGGGACACGGTCAGGATGGCGGCACCTGCGCCGGCACCGGCGGCGATGAGGAGGACGGCGGCCGAACGACGAAGCCACGGATGGTTCTCGAGTGCTGCACCGAAACGTGAATCCGCGGCCAGCCCCGTGATCGTCGAGGTGACGACGACGGTGGTGACGTCCTTCACCGCGATGTGCCGGGCGACCGCGGCTTGCAGGCCCATCGCGGCCGCCAGCAGCGCGGTGAGGGTGAAGGCGAGCGCAGTGCCCTGCTCGACATCCTCGACGGCGAGGATCAGCGCCGCGATCGTGAACACCAGGCCGACACCGCACAGCAGTACGGTCGAAGTCAGCCTCCAGGAGTCGGGCGCCGCCGTACGGGTGACGCGTCCTCCGAGTGATGCACCGGCCATGAAGGCGGCGAGTGCGATCAGTGGACCCCCGACCGGCAGGTCCGTCGTCCCGGAGACGCCCATCCCCAGAATGACGACGTTGCCTGTCATGTTCCCGGTGAAGACGCGATCCAGGCCGAGATACCTGACAGCGTCGGCGACGCCGGTGGAGAAGGTCAGGACGAGCATCGCGACGACGTGCACGGCCTCCCGGGCCATGGCCGGTCTGCGTCGTCTGCCGGCCGTTGGCGAGATCCTGGGCGTCCGGTCAACCACGCCTGCGCACCCCCGACTCAGCTTCGTGACCGGAGGTACCGGTCGAGGCGGGCGAGGGCTTCGTCGATGACCGGTAGGTCGGTGGCGAAGGAGAAGCGAAGGTGCCCTTCGCCGCTGGGGCCGTACTCTGCCCCGGGCCGGACGAGAACGCCGGCCGCGCGGAGCTCCTGGGTGAGTTCGACCGACGTCAGATCGAGGTCGTACCGGGCGAGGGCGTAGAAGGTGCCCTCGGGTCGCCGCGCGGACAGGCAGGGGATGTCGATCAGGCGATCAAACAGCGCATCACGACGCTTCTGGTAGACGGCGAGCATCTGTTCGGCGAACACCTGGCCGTGCTCGACCGCAGTGAGGGCAGCTCGCTGGACAGCGGCGTTGACGGAGCCGTTGAACGTCATGTGGATGCGTGTCGCCGCGGCGATGACGTCGGCGGGACCGGCCAGGTAGCCGACACGCCATCCGGTCATGGCAAAGGCCTTGGAGAGCGTCTGGCAGTAGATGGTCCTGTCGCGGAGTTCGTCGACGGACAGTGCGGAGTGGAAGGGGACGTCGTCGTAGACGATCGTGCTGTAGGCCTCGTCGGCCATCACCAGCGTGTCCGTGCCTTGCAACGCCTGGCCGAGCGCTTGCAGTTCCGCTCCCGTGTGCACGACACCGGTCGGGTTGCAGGGGTTGGAGAACACGATGAGTCGAGCCCCGGCCAACGCGGTCCGCAGGGCGTCGAGGTCCCAGTGCAGATCCGGGCCCGGCGGAACCAGGACAGGAGTACCTCCGGCCAGTCGGACGAGGTCGCTGTACAGCGAATAGCAAGGTTCAGGCAGGACGACCTTGTCACCTGGGTTCACGACCGCAAGAACGGCCGCGGCGAGACCAGCTGTCGCGCCATGGGTCACCAGAACCTGGTCGACCCCGTAACGGTGGCTGGCGATCTCCGAGACCGCGCCGGCGACAGCGGATCGAAGATCCGGGTCGCCCTGCTGGTCGACGTAGTGGGTCGCGCCGGCGTGCAAGGCGGTCACGGCCGTGGAGACGATGGCCTCAGGAGTGTCGAAGTCGGGTTCGCCCATGGCCAGGGACACCACACCGGGTGGGGGAGGTGCCATCGGGCTACGGAGGGAGTGGACCGTCAGCCGCGCGACCGCCGAGGACGGGTGAAATGGTGCCAATGTCGTACCCCTTTCAAGGCTTCGATTCACAGCGCGCTCGAGCAGGCCGTGCTCTCGGGACGGTCAGGCCTGACGGTGGCGCTGAGGCTCAGGACGGTCATGACGTTGCCGCGTTCACCTTCGGGGCCGGAAGCGACAGCTCCTCGAGATGCCATTTCGCGAGGATCTTGTCGTAGGTCCCGGCCCGCATGATCTCGGTGAACGCGGCCTCCACAGCGGCACGGAGCTGGTCGTTCCCCTTGCGCACCGCCGCTGCGTGGTACTGCTCGTAGAATGGCGTGCCCGCGACCTCGGTCCGCTGTCCCGTCGAGGAGATGTACCGAGCCAGGACCACGTCCATGATCAGGACATCGGCCCGCTTGGTCTGCACCTGGAGGACTGCCGCCGTGGCGTCCTCGAACGTGAGGACCTCGACACCGGCGCGGCTTGCCTGTTTGCATTCGGCATGCTGGGCCGTGGCGATCCGCTCCGAGAGGCTGCCCACGACGGCCGCCGCGACAGTTCCGCACAGGCCTTCGGGGCTGCGCAAGCCCTTGGGGTTTCCCTTCTGGACCAGCAGAGCCTGGTACGACGCCGTGTAGTCCACGAGGTCCACCACCTGTTGGCGTTCCTTGGTGTCAGAGAGGTTCCCCATCGCCACGTCGATCTTGCCCGACTGCAAGCCCGGGATCAGCGCTGCGAAGGCGTTGTCCTGGAACTCCAGGCGCACGCCGAGCGCGTCCGCGAGGGCGTCCATGAGCTCCTTCTCGAAACCGGCCACCGCGCTGCCGTCCTTGTACAGGTAAGGCGGCATCACGGCGCTGGCCCCGACCTTCAGTACGCCGGACTCCTGGATGTTCTTGGGCAACTTGCCGTAGACCGGTGCGTCCTGGTTCGCGGTGCCGGCGGCTGGACTGTTGGGCCCGCACGCCGAGACGCTCAGCGCGGCAGCCGCGACGAGCACTGCGAGGAGCGCGATCGGCTTCATCGGCGACTTGTTCCTGTTCTCGGTCAACGCCGGTCAGCGCTCCTCGGCGACGTCACCGCGGATCCGCGTGCGGAGCCGGGACTCGAACTGCTCGATGGTGGTCAGACGCTCCCGTACCTCGGTCACGCGGTGCTGAGGTACGACGGCGATACCGTCGTCGTCGGCAACGATCAGGTCACCGGGGCTCACCACGACGCCGCCGCACGCGATCACTCCGCCGATCTCGCCGGGGCCGCTCTTGGTCGGGCCCGCCGGGGTGTTCGCCTTGGCCCACAGCGGAAAGCCGAGCCTGGCGATCGCCGCGGCATCGCGAACGGCGCCGTCGACGACCACGCCGGCGACGCCCTTCTGCACGCACAGCTCGGCCAGGATGTCGCCGAAGACGGCCCGGGTGTCGGCACCCAGTCCGTTGACCACGAGAACGTCGCCGGGCTGCACCTCGTCCATGGCGCGATGGATCGCCAGGTTGTCGCCCTCGCGGGTGAGCACCGTGAACGCCGGGCCCACGCACCGTGCCCCAGGACACTGCGCGGTCAGCGACGAGGACATCACTCCGAAGCGGTCCATTGCATCGCCGACGTTGGCCGCCGGGCTGGTGGCGAAGGCCTTGACGAGCGCGGCGTCGGGGCGCGGCCAGTCGGTGTCGACCAGACGGCAGTTGTCGGCAGTAACGTCGATCAGCATGGCGACGCCTTCCTCGGTGACGGTTGTTGCGGCTGGATCCCAGCCAGATCTGATGTGAGAGTGCGATATCACTTAGGATCCTCGCGCCTGGCGGCTGCCTGTGTCAAGACGCACCGGCAGTCCAGTGGTGGATCGGACGTTCTCCCCGCAGGCAGGCGGTCTGGGCGGTGGACTGATGGCCCTTGACGCGCCGATCGGAACGCCGCGACACTGCCAGAAACTGAGATCACATTCCTAGATCAATCGGAGTGTGATCGGGGCGAACGGGAGGATGCCGATGATTACCGTGTTGTCCAACGGCCTGATCTTCGACGGTGTGGCCGACGATCTCGTGCCCGGCCATGTGGTCATCGAGGGTGATCGCATCGTTGGGGTTACGGAGCGGCTGGGGCCAGTCGCGGCCGATGCCCGCGTGATCGATGTTCGCGGCAGGGCGGTGATGCCAGGGCTTATCGACGCGCACATCCACGCGTACTCTCCGCGGCCCAATGCCGACCGGTTGCCGATGACCATGGTGGCCCACTGGGCTCGCAAGATGCTGGAGTCGTGCCTGCAGCGCGGCTTCACCACCGTTCGCGACGTCGGTGGCGCGGATCACGGGCTGCGCCGGGCGATCGACGCGGGCTGGATCGACGGTCCGCACCTGATCTACTGCGGCAAGGCGCTGAGTCAGACCGGGGGACACGGCGACAAGCGCGAAGCCGGAACGGATGGCTGGTGTGTGCACCACGGTTACGCCGGACACACCAGCCGCGTGGTGGACGGCGCCGACAACGTCCGGCGGGCCGTTCGCGAAGAACTGCGGCTCGGCGCCGGCTTCATCAAGATCATGGCCTCCGGTGGCGGACTGTCCCCGACCGACGAGCTCGAGGACGCGCAGTACTCCGAGGATGAGATCGGCGCGGCCGTCGACGAGGCGGTGCGATGTCACCGCTACGTCACCGCCCATGCCCATCCGGACGCGGTGATCAGCCGCTGCCTCGAACTCGGTGTGCGGTGCTTCGAGCACGGCACGATGATCTCGGACCGGACCGCCGCCCGGGCCGTCGAGTTGGGGGCGTCGGTCGTGCCGACCCTCACCGTTGGCCGGGCCGTCGCACGGCACGGGCGTGAGCTCGGGTTCGACGAGGCGATCCTGCGCAAGGTTGCCGCTGTCAACGCGCTCAGCCTGGAGAGCTTGGAGCGTCTGCATCGATCAGGTGTCCGGACCGGATTCGGCACCGATCTGGTGACCGGACTGGATCACTATCAGTACGAGGAGTTCCGGATCCGTGGAGAGGTTTGCCCGGCCGTCGACGTCCTGCGCTCGGCGACGAGCGTCAACGCGGAGATCGTGCGCCGCCAGGACGCCGGCCGAATCGCGGCGGGACTGGTGGCCGACGTCATTGCCGTTGCGGGCAATCCACTCGACGACCTGTCGGTCTTCACCGACGACGGCCACAACGTCCAGCTCGTGATGAAGGGTGGAATCGTCGTCAAGGACACCCTGTCCAGCTGATGCTGGTGGGTCACAACAGATAGCCGACTCTCGGATCGTTATCCACTGACGATGGGTGTGTTGGCTGGATCCCTTGACAGTGCCGGGAGGCAACAACCATAGTCACCCGTACAAAATGAGAGAACAGTCGCAGTTGATGAATGGCAACGCAGCGCGCGGGCTGCGCACGGCTTCCGCAGTGGCTGGGCCTCGACCCAGCGTTCAGAGAAGGGTGTTCGGACATGCACGGTTCCAGGCGAAGTGTTGTCGTGGTCGCTGTTGCCTCCTTGGCGATCTCGCTGGGCGCGGCGGGCTGCGGGTCAGGTGATGACGGCGCCGGCGGCGGATCGACGGCGCTGACCGTTGCGCTGTCGGGATTGGACGCGAGCCAGGCCGAGGGGGCGGTGGCCGAGGCGAAGGGCTACTTCAAAGAGGCCGGCCTGGAGGTCGAGTTCGTGAACTCGGGGAGCAACGTCGTCTCGGCCGTGGTGTCCGGGCAGGCCGACATCGGATCAGTAGGTCTCCCGGGACCGATGCTGCCTGCGGGCGACGGGAAGAACACCTCGATCATCGCCGCGAAAGCAGCCGGCGGCAGTGCGGCGCACGTCGCGGCGAAACCTGGCGTGAGCGGCATCAAGGAGTGCAAGTCCGTTGCGACCGCCGGGGTCGGCACGGTCAGCTACGGCTGGACCAAGTACTACGAGAAGGCCTTCGGCCTCGGATGGAGCATCAAGGCGGTCAGCTCGGCGACCGATGCGGTGAACCTCATGGTCACCGGGCAGGTGGACTGCAGTGTCCTGCCGTCGTCGAGCCTGGCTCCGGTCATCAAGGACGGCAAGGCGGTGATGCTGGTGAGTCCCACCACCAAGGCGGGCCTGCCCGCGGACTTCCCCACCGACATCGTCGGCGCGGTCCTGTTCGGCCTGCCGGACAACCTGAAGAAGAAGAAGGAAGCGGTCGTCGCCTTCCTGGCCGCCTGGAACAAGGCCGTGACGTTCATGGGCGAAACGCCCGAGCAAGCCTCCGAGGCGATCAGAACGGTGCCGGGCTGGGACACCCTGTCCGCGGCGAACGTCCGGAGCGCTCTGGACGCCGGCAAGCCGTTCCGGTGGCCGAACCAGGGCAAGATCAACGCGGCCAGCTGGCCCGGCCAGCTCGAGTGGTTCGTCAACGGCGGCACGGCGCTCAAGGGCGGCACCACAGCCGAGGTCTGGTCCTTCGACCGGCGAGTCGACATGTCGTACCTCGATCAGGCCATCAGCGCAAACTGAGCTGGAGCGGACGCGGAAGCGGAGGTAGGCGATGAACGCGAAAGGTACGAAGGTCATGGAAGCCGGCACCGCGGTGGAAGGAACGGGGTCGGGAGGTGCGCCCTCCATCATCGAACTGCGCGACATCGACTTCGAGTACGACACCGGGCTGCTGGCGCTGCACGGGGTCGGATTGCGGGTCGAACGCGGACTGAACATCGCGATCACCGGCCCCAGCGGCTGTGGCAAGAGCACCTTGCTGCGGCTGCTCGCCGGACTGGCCACTCCTACCCGGGGAACGCTGACGCGGTCTCCGGCGCCGGAGGGCACCCACGGTCTGGCCATGATGTTCCAGGAGGACACGTTGCTGCCGTGGCTGACGGTCGGTGGCAACATCGCGCTGCACTTCAAGTTCCGGAAGCGCCCCAAGGCCTACGTCCGCCAGGTGATCGACGAACTGCTGCCGCTGGTCGGGCTGCAGGACTTCAAGGACGCCTACCCGTACCAGCTGTCGATCGGTATGCGGCGGCGCGTCGCGTTCCTGTCGGCGATCGCGCCCAGGCCCGAGCTGCTGCTGCTCGACGAGCCCTTCTCGGCCCTGGACGAGCCGACCCGGGTGGCGCTCCACCAGGACGTCCTTCGGGTCACCCAGGAACTCGGGATCACGCTCGTGCTGGTGACGCACGACATCGCCGAAGCGGTCTCCCTGAGCGACGAGGTGATCGTCATGTCCAAGCGGCCCGGGAGGATCGCGGGCCGGCACACGATGTCGTTCGGCAAGGAAAGGGACGTACTGAGCATGCGGGACTCCGATGAATTCCTGCGCCTCTACGGAGAGGTCTGGAGCGATCTTCGGCGACAGATTCGGGGTGACGAGTCATGACCGATCTCGCGATGAGCAGCGGATCCCGCGTGCAGTCCGCGCTGAGGACGAGCTCCACCTGGATCAGAGGAAACGCGACCCTGGCGGTCGGGCAGCTGCTCATCTTCGTCGTGTTCGTGCTCGCCTGGCAGTACCTGCCCCAGATCGGCTACCTCAGCAGCCGGTTCCGCTTCCTCGACCCCTACTTCGTTAGTTCGCCGACAGCGGTCGCCGCACGTCTGGTCGACATGTTCACCGGACGCAACGGGAGTTTCACGGTCTGGGAGTACATCCGCCCCACGCTGCTGGCCAGCCTGCTCGGCCTCGTGATCGGGATGGTGCTCGGTGGCGCGATGGGGCTGGTGCTCAGCAACTCGCCGTTCGCCAGTGCGCTGCTGCGGCCGTTCCTCGTGATGATGAACGCGGTACCCCGGATCGCACTGATCCCGATCGTGATCATCGCCTTCGGGGCGACGCTCACCGCCGAAGTGGTGATCGCGGTCATCGTCGTGTTCTTCATCGTGTTCTGGAACGCCTACGAGGGTGGCTTGTCGGTACCGATCCGAATGTCGCAGAACGCGCAGCTGCTCGGTGCGAAGCGCCGGCAGATCACCCGGCGGATCATGGCGCCCTACGTCCTGGCCTGGGCGCTGGCCTCACTGCCGAACGCGGTGACGTTCGCCTTCCTCGCGGTGGTCACCAGCGAGGTGCTGACCGGGAACAAGGGACTGGGCTTCCTGGTGACCCAAGCACTCAGTACGGCGGACGCGACGCTCACCTTCGCGGTCGCGGTGCTGCTGGCGGTGATCGGACTCGTCGTGGTCATGAGTGCCGAAGCCGGTCGCCGTCGACTGCTGCATTGGTGGCATCCGTCGCGATAGTCCGCGGTTGCACGAGACGGCGTCGCGCACACCACGAAGGCCGGCGCAGCGACAACCCCACTAGCCACGGCAGGAGCACAAGCGCATGAGTATCGACGGGATCTCCCGACACAAAACCACGGCGACCGGCGCCGAGGCGGGGCGACCGGTGATCTCCGGGGTCAACCACATGGTCTCCGCCGGCCACTACCTGGCGGCCACAGCGGCCTTCGAGGTGCTGGAGGCGGGCGGCAACGCCATCGACGCCGGGGTCGCCGGTGGCATCGCCCTGAGCGTGGTGCAGAGCGAGCTGGTCAACTTCGCCGGCGTGGCTCCGATCATCGTTCGCGAGGGGAGCTCGGGCACGGTCAAGTCGATCTCGGGCCTCGGCTGGTGGCCGCGCGCCATGACCCCGACGCTGTTCCGCGACCACCATGGCGGCGAGATCCCGCACGGCCTCCTTCGCACCGTGGTCCCCGCGGCGCCGGACGCGTGGATCCTTGCCCTGCGCAAGTACGGAACGATGTCGTTCGGCGACGTCGCCGGCGCGGCGATCCGGCTCGCGCGCCAGGGGTTCGTCATGTACCCGTTGATGGCCGAGCTGATCGCCACCTTCGAGGAGGAGTACTCCCGCTGGCCTTCGAGCGCGGCGGTCTACCTGCCCGGCGGCCGCGCGCCGCGCGTCGGCGAACGGTTCGTCCAGGCCGACCTGGCGAACACCCTGCAGTACATGGCCGATCAGGAAGCAGCGGCTAGTGGCGACCGGGACGCGGGACTGGTCGCCGCCCGTGACGCCTTCTACCGCGGCGACATCGCTCAGGCGATCGACCGGTTCCACGCCGAGAACGGTGGACTGCTGACACTTGCGGATCTTGCGGAGTACGCCAGTGAGATCGAGGACACGCCCCGCGTGACCTTCCGCGGTGTCGACGTGCACGGCTGCGGTGCGTGGTCCCAGGGGCCGTCGCTGCTCCAGATCTTCCGGATGCTCGACAGCGGCGACGTCGCGGCGTACGGACACAACACGGCCGACTACCTGCACACCTTCGTCGAGATCGTGAAGCTCGCCTTCGCCGACCGGCACGCCTATCTCGGCGATCCGCGCTTCGTGGCGCCGCCGGTCGAACGCCTACTGTCGGAGGCCTACGCCCGCGAACGCCTGGCGCGCATCGATCCTGGGCGAGCTTTTCACGGGCTTCCGGTCGAGGGCGGGTACGTCGATCCGCGGCTGCCCGCGGTCCCCGAGCGGCGTCTCGATCCGACCCCGCCCTCGCTGGACACCTCCTACATCTGCGTCGTCGACCGCTGGGGCAACTCCTTCTCCGCGACCCCGAGCGACGTTTCGTACGACACCCCCGTGATCCCAGGCACCGGACTGTCGATCTCGTCCCGGGGCTCGCAGAGCTGGGCCGATCCCGACCATCCCAGCTCGGTGCGACCTCGCAAGCGGCCCCGACTGACGCCGAACCCTGCCTTGGCAGTGAGCCAGGACGGCCGCGTGATCCCCTTCGGCACCCCGGGTGGCGATGTCCAGGCGCAGGCCATGGCGCAGGTGCTGATGAATCTGCTCGCCTTTCAGATGAGCCCGCAGCAGGCGGTGGAGGCTCCCCGCTTCGGCAGCTACAGCTTCCCGGATTCCTTTGAACCACACGACTTCCGTCCCGGCCGGTTGCACCTCGAGGCCGGCGTCGGGCCCGAAGTGGGCGCGGAACTGCTGGCCCGCGGGCATGACGTGAACTGGTGGCCGGATCTCACCTGGCGGGCCGGATCGGTGTGCCTGATCGACTCTCACGATGGCGTGCACGCCGGAGCTGCGGACCCGCGACGTCCCTGCTACGCCATCGGCTGGTAGGTCGAGTCGACAACGACTGAGGGGTGCCGCGCCGGGTGAACGGCGCGACACCCCTTTGCTGTGCTGCCAAGTTGCCGGGAGACGGGGGCGTCAGGCGTGCAGGAAGGCGATCCCGGGATCGTGGAGAAGGGCGCCGGTTCGGGCGAGCGCCGAGGAGCCGAGCTCACCGTCGACCAACCGGTGGTCGAACGACAAGGCGAGCTGGGTGACCTGCCGGATCGCGATCTGCCCGTCGACCACCCAAGGGGTGGGCCGGACGGCGCCGAAGGCAAGGATGGCTGCTTCTCCTGGCGGCAGGATCGGAGTGCCGGCGTCCACGCCGAGCGCGCCGATGTTGGTGATGGTGGCGGTCCCGCCGGCGGTCTGGGCGGGTTGGGTCTTGCCGGCGCGGGCAGTCGTGACGAGTTCGTCGAGTGCGTCGGCGAGCTCGCGAAGGCTCAAGGCATCGGCGTCCTTGATGTTCGGCACGAGGAGGCCGCGGGGAGTGGCGGCCGCGATGCCGAGGTTGACGTAGTGCTTCGCGACGATCTCCTGGGCGTCGTCGTCCCAGCTGGCGTTGACGTCGGGGTAGCTGTGGATCGCCAGGAGGAACGCTCGGGCCACGAACAGCAGGGGACTGACGCGGACGCCGGCCCACTGGCGGTCCTCGCGCAGCGCGCGGACCATCTCCATGCTGCGGGTGATGTCGACGGTCAGCCATTCGGTGACATGGGGGGCGGTGAACGCCGACCGTGACACCGCCGTTGCGGTCGCCTTGCGGACGCCCTTGATCGGCGAGCGGGTCTCGCGCGCTTCTGCGGACCTGGGCAGTGGGGGCGCTGACACCTCCGATCCCCGGGCGGTCCTCGCGGTGCCGAGACGCCTCCGGCGCGGAGAATCGACCTTGGGCCCGGGCCCGACCAGCACCGCGGGCTTGTCCTCTTCCGAGCCGACTGTTGTGACGAGCGATGCCTCAGCCGCAACCGAGGTTCCGGCGGGCGTCTCGTCGGCCAGAGCACCACCTGCCGGACCGATGCTGATCAGGGGTGTGCCGACCGGGACCGTGACGCCCTCGGCGACCAGCAGCGCGGTGACTGTGCCGGCGTACGGCGAAGGCAGCTCGACGACCGACTTGGCCGTCTCGATGTCGACGATGAGGTCGTTGACGGCGACGCTGTCTCCGACGCTGACGTGCCAGGTCAGTACTTCGGCGTCGGTGAGGCCTTCACCGACATCGGGCAGGCGGAACTCCCGAAGGTCACTCATGCGTAGGCCCCTCGAAAAGACAGTGCGGAGTCGATGGCGTCCAGCAGGCGGTCGACGCCGGGGAGGAACTCGTCCTCGAGCCTGGCCGGTGGGTAAGGCACGTTGTACGCGCCGACCCGCAGCACCGGTGCGCGCAACTCGGAGAAGCAGGACTCGGTCACGGCGGCCGCGATCTCGGCGCCGATCCCCAGGAAGGTCGACGCCTCGTGGACGACGACCATCCGCCCGGTGTGCTTCGCGCAGCGGCGCAAGGTCTCCAGGTCCAGCGGCGCGAGGGTACGCAGGTCCACCACGCCTACCGAGTAGCCGTCCTCGGCCGCGGCGTCGGCCGCGGCCAGCGCAGTGTGCACCGTGGGGCCGTGGGCGACGACGGTCAGGTCTCTGCCGGTCCGCAGCACCTGCGCCCGGTCCAGTGAGGCCGGGTGCGCGTTGAGGTCGACCGCGCCCTTGTCCCAGTAGCGCCGTTTCGGCTCGTAGAAGATGACCGGGTCGTCGCTCTGGATCGCAGAGCGCAGGAGGCGGTAGGCGTCGGCGGGGTTCGAGCAGGAAATCACCCGCAGCCCGGCCGTGTGGGCGAAATAGGCTTCGTTGGACTCGCTGTGGTGCTCCACCGCGCCGATGCCACCGCCGACGGGAATCCGGATCACGATCGGGAGCGCGACGCGGCCGCCGGATCGGGCCCGCATCTTGGCCAGCTGGCTGACGATCTGGTCGAAGGCGGGGTAGACGAAGCCGTCGAACTGGATCTCGCAGACCGGGCGGAACCCACGCAGGGCAAGCCCGATGGCGCACCCGACGATGGCCGATTCCGCCAACGGGGAGTCGATGACCCGCGCACTGCCGAAGTCGCGCTGCAGGCCGTCCGTGATCCGGAACACCCCGCCGAGCTTGCCCACGTCCTCACCCAGGACCAGGACCCGGCTGTCGTCCTGCATCGCTCGTCGCAGTCCTGCGTTGAGCGCCTTGCCGAGCGTCATCGTGGTAGTCATCTCAAGCCTCCTCTGCCATCAGGTCGACGAGCTCGCGGTGCGCCAGCCGTCCGGCCTCGACCAGCGCGTGCGGTCCGGCGTAGGCGTGCGTGAACAGGTCTCCGGGCACAGGCTCGGGAAGTTCACGGCACACGCGACGGATCTCCGCCGCGAGCGCCTCCAGTTCCTCATCGAGGTCGGAGAAGAACTCGGTAGCTGTACCGAGACCGCGGAGCAGCACTTCGAGGCGGGTCAGCGGGTCGCGGGCCTGCCAGGTCCGGAGTTCGTCCGCCGTCCGGTAGCGGGCCGGATCATCGGACGTCGAGTGGCCGGCCATCCGGAACGTCTCCGCCTCGATGAGCGCGGGCCCCTCGCCTCTGCGGACCAGGGCCGCGGCCTCGCGGGTCACGGCGTACGTCGCCAGGGCATCGTTGCCGTCGACGTGGAAGACCCGCAGCCCGAAGCCGGCCGCACGCTGATGAACGGGTGTACGGAACTGCAGGTCGATGGGTGTCGAGATCGCCCACTGGTTGTTCTGGCAGACGAACAACACCGGCAGATTGCCGGCCGCCGACCAGTTCAGCGCCTCGTTGACGTCGCCTTGACTGCTCGCACCGTCACCGAAATAGGCCGCGACGACTTGGTCGTCACCATCGAGCACCGAGCCCATGGCGTAGCCGGTGGCGTGCAGGGTCTGGGTGCCGAGCACCAGGGAGTAGAAGTGGAAGTTGTACGACGTGGGGTCCCACCCGGCGTGGGTCACGCCGCGCCACTGGGCCAGCAGCTCGCCCGGAGTCACGCCGCGGACCATGGCCGCGGCGTGCTCGCGGTAGGAGGGAAAGACGTGATCGGTCGGGGCCAACGCTCTGATCGATCCCACCTGCGCGGCCTCCTGCCCCCAGCACTGCAACCACAGCCCGAGTTCACCCTGACGCTGCAGGGCCAGCGCCTCCTGGTCCAGGCGCCGTGCGCGGGCCATGTCGCGGTAGAGCATTTGAGCCAGCGCGGGCTGTACGCCGTACGCGGCACCGAGCTCGGTGAGCTGACCGTCCGGTGTCACGAACTGGGTCGGAGGCTCGGCGGTACTTGTCCAGAATCGTTCCAAGGTCGGCATGGGTTCCTCTGGGAGTTGTGGGGGAGTGGACAGGCCGGCGACGCCCGGCCTGGTCGCGGTGCGCCGCACCGGGGTCATGCGAAGGCGTGCTGGTGCGGGGCATCGCGCGAGAGCCGGGCGCGCACGATGTCGAGTGCGGCCGAGCCGGTCGGCGTCTGTCGTTCGATCGACCTCGAGACGACCTCGTGGGTGGTGTCCTCGATGCGGCGGACCTGGGCGAGGACGTCGGACGGAGCAGTGCCGAGGAGCTCACCGCCGACCTGGATCAGTCCACCGGCATTGGCGATGAAGTCCGGAACCCAGGTCACCTGCGCATGGAACAGGGCGTCGTCCACACTGTGGTCCGCGAGCTGGTTGTTGGCCGCGCCGCACACGACCGAGGCGTGCAGGGTGGCGACAGAGGACCGGGTGAGGGTCGAGCCCAGGGCGCAGGGTGCGTAGACGTCGATCGGTACGTCGAACAGCGAAGGCGCGACGGGAAGCTGCCCGTAGGTGTCGAAGACCCGCTGCCGGGCCGCCGCGGAGGGATCGCTGAGCACGACCTCGGCCTGCTCGCCGAGGAGTAGGCCTATGAGGTGCAACCCCACCTTGCCGGCACCTTCGACCCCTACCGTCCGACCACTCAGACCATCGGCCGGCCAGGCCAGCCGGGCCGCTGCGCGCATGGCGTGGAAGACGCCCCGAGCGGTCGAGAGCCCACTGTCGCCCGATCCACCCGCTGCAACGCTGCGGCCCACGACATGGCGGGTCGTCTCCCCGATCAGGTCGAGGTCCGCGGAGGAGGTCCCGACATCGGCCGCGGTGACGTAGCTGCCGCCGAGCCGTTCGACGAACCGTCCATAGGCGCGCAGCAGCGCCGGCGATTTCAGTTTCGCCGGATCCCCGATGATGACCGCCTTGCCACCGCCGAGCGGCAGACCAGCCGCGGCTGCCTTGAAGGTCATGCCCTGGGACAGACGCAACCCGTCGCGCAATGCCGCGGACTCGTTCGGGTAGGGGAAGAACCGGGTCCCGCCGAGCGCCGGCCCCAGAGTCGTGTCGTGGATGCTGATGATCGCCCGGAGGCCGCTGTCGTCATCGCGGCAGAAGACGACCTGCTCGTGGCCGGCGCCGGCCAACTCGTCGTCACGCTCGAACACGCCCGCTGTCCGGGGCCCCAGCTGGAGATTCATGGACATGTCGCTCTCGCTCGGACTGTCCGCGGGGTGTGCAGGACAGCTGGTCCGCCACAGGTGGATCACACCTGCGTTCTGAACCGTTATACTCGAAGCAGCGCAGCACACCCGTCAAGAGATGTGGCTGCAACATGGCATTTCGCCAAGCTCATGCCACCCCCGACTGTACGGAGGTTCTCGTTGTGCCAAGCATCGATCAGCTGGACGTGGAGATCCTCGGCAAGCTCACTGTCAACGCGCGGGCGGGAATCGCGGAGCTGGCCGCGGAGCTGGGGGTCAGCCGCAACACCGTCCAGGTGCGGCTGCGGAGGCTGGAGGAGGAGGGAATCCTGCTCGGCTTCCAACCCGTCATCGACCTGACGGCGATCGGTGCGCCGGTGCAGGCACTGGTCACCCTCGAGATCGACCAGCGGGTGATGAAGCGCATCGTACGTGGGCTCGAGCTGCTGCCCGAGGTCCTCGAGGTCAAGATTCAGGCCGGCCGCGAGGACCTGTTGGTGCACGTCGCGATCGGATCACTCGAAGAGCTGCAGGTACTCACCGCCGCCATCGTCGAGATCGACGGTGTCCGCAAGACGAACTCGACGTTCACCGTGGCCACCCCGATCCCGTACCGCGCCCAGCCGCTGCTGAACCAGATCACCAAGGGCGCCGGATGGGGGCGTTCGACACCCGCGCCGCGCTGAGCTGCCGAGCATGCTCGGCAGCGGTCGCCCTCGCCGGTGTGAGTCAGCGGGCGTCGAGCGACGCCCAGCCCTGAACCGCGGCGTAGTAGGCGGCGACGAGGCGTCTCACGGCCTCGGCCTCTCGCAGTCCGGTGTCGACCAGGTCGAGGACCTCGCGAGGGTCGAAGAGCACGTTGTACAGGAACAACGCGTGATCGAAGTGGTCGTCGGAGACGCCCAGCTGGCGCAGTACTCCCCGAATCGGGCGCTCCCAGGCGTCGCGGACCACACCGGTCAGTTCGTCGTTGTCCCGCAGGCGGCGGAGAAAGCCGCGGCGCGAGCGCAGCTGGACCATCGCCGGGCCGTGCAGCCTGAGCTGGCGGGCCCAGTGCGTGGCCACGTCCTCGAAGAGCGCGGTCCCGGTCTTGGTGCAGTCATGGCTGTAATCGCGCAGTTGGACGACCACGCCGAGCATGTAGTTGGTGAGCAGGTCTTCGAGCGACGGGAAGTACCGGTAGGTGGTGGCCACCGAGAGTCCCGCCCGAGCGGCGACGGTCGGAATGCTGAGGTCATCCGGTTCCGCCCGCAGGACCTCGGCCGTGGCATCGAGAAGCCGTTGGCGGTTGCGCACGGCATCGCTGCGCTTACCGCGACTTCCTCGGGACACACCGACAGCGCTCACCTCGTTGCTAGACATTGCTCCCAGACAACAGATAGTAGACTCGTGGATAAGAGTGGCACCGACGGTAGCATGCCTGCGGTGTCACCGGCTCGTGCGCGGCGTTTTGGTGTTGACAAGATGATGAGGTCGCGTTCACGCTTCTGAATCAGCGAGAGATGTGTCGCAGTTAGCCGGGCCCTCGCTGCAGCTTCAGGCCTGGCGGCTCCACTCACCGAACAGGGGTAAGCAGCGTGGCGGTCAAGCCGCTCGGGCAGAGCCGGAACGGGATCGACGAATCGGCGGTTGCGGAGGTCGTCTCCCTGATTCCCGCGATCCAGAAGGTCGGGAACGACGCTCTCCGCGAGTCCGTCGTGCTGACCTGGGCCTGTTCCTGGAAGGACTCGGACTACGAGAGCCTGCGGGACGTGCTCCAGGGGGAGGGGGCGACGAAGCTGCTGCGGCACGTCAACGCCGTCAACGACCAGGTGGGCTATCTCGTCGGGCTCGCCGAAGGTACGTACGGCTTGCAGGTGGACCATGACGTCGCCCTGGCCGCTGCCATCCTCCATGACGTGGACAAGCCGCTTTTGTGGACGAACGACAGCGACGACAAGGTCATCTTCCGGCCAGGCCGATCACTGCGCGATCACGGCATCCTCGGAGCCGAGCTGGCTGAACTCTGCGGTGTCCCCCAGCAGGTTCGTGACATTGTTCGCGGACACAGCATGTACTCCGACCTGATGGAGGATCGCCGGTCGCCCGAGGCGGTCGTCGTGCACCATGCCGACGGTCTGGCGGGGAATCTGGGGGCCTTGAGTGTGGGGGTCATTCCCGGCTGCGGCCGCACCATGTCGGTTCCAGCGCCTTTCTAGGCCGGACATTCCGTGCGGCGCGCAGAGAACTGCCGCCGACCGACTGTCGGTACATGAACAAAGACAAGGTGGCCTACGAGGACTGATCGATGGCGTCTCGCAGTGCTGTTCGGGCTTGCCGTCGCAGCCAGGCGTGGGCGGGGTCATTGTCGTAGCGCTGGTGCCAGGTGAGGTAGATGGGGATGGGCGGCATGGGGAGTGGAAGCTCTCGGATTTCGAGGCCCTGGCGGAGTTGGCGGCTGATCAGTTCGGGAATCGCGACGACGAGGTCGTGCTCGCGGGCGAACTGCAGGGCTGTGGTGATCGTGGGGGCGGCGGCCACGACGTACCGGGTGCGGCCTTGGGTTTCCAACGCGTCGTCGATCGGATCACGCAGCCGACCACGGCGGGAGACAGTGAGGTGCTCCGCGTCGAGGTAGTCGTCGAGGGACAGTCCGCCTCGGCCGGCTGCGGCCACCACGGGGTCGACGTCGGGCGTACGGCGGAGGCGATGCGTCGCGAGCGGCTGCGTGGGGCGTGCGAGAGGGTGCGACGGGCGGAGGGCGAGGACGAGCTGATCGTGGCCGACGAGCTCGTGGCGGAGTTCCGGTCTGGGGGGAGCGTTGGATCCGGCTTCGAGGTCGATGTCGCCTCGACGGGGATCCTGGACGTCGCTACTGGCCTCGGCCAGGAACCGTAGACGAACCGCAGGCGCCTCGGCTCGTACGGAACGAAGCAGCGCCGGACCGGCCGCCGCGGCCAGGGCATCGTGCCACTTCAGGATGAAGGTCCGTTTCAGCGCGCCCAGATCCACCTCAGTGGTCGGCGAGAGCACCGCTTCGGCCCGCTGGACCAGGTCGTGCACGGTTTCGCGGAGAGCGAGGGCCCGAGGCGTCGGGGTCATGACCCTGCCCGTGCGCACCAGGATCTGATCTCCGGTGGCGCGGCGGATGCGACCAAGCGTGCGACTCATCGCCGGCGCCGAGACGTGCAACCGGGCGGCGGCATCCGTCACGCTGCCCTCTTCCAGCAGCGCGTCGAGCGCGAGCAGCAGGTTCAAATCCAATTGCATGTGGGTTAATCCAGACGTAGCTAGATTGCATTTGAAGTTAATGATGCCACCTTCTACGGTCGGGACCATGAACCTTTTGGAGCGAACCGTCGTCGTGGTGAAAACCGCTGGAGAGCAACTGCGTGACCGGTACGACACCAGTGCGCGCCCCGGCGACCTCGAGGAGATCGTCCGGGAGATCTACGCCAACGACGAGGCGGTTCTCGCATTCCTGCGCGAACCACTCCTGGAGGCCGCTCCCGGCTCTCGCTGGGCGGAGGACGAACTCGCCGGCGGTCTGCTGCCGGACGGCGACTGGTGGGTGGTCGACTCGGCCGAGGGCAACATCAACCACATTCACGGTCTGAGCGAATGGGCGGTGACCGCGACGCTGGTGCGCGACAACACCCCGACGCTGACCGTGGTCCACCTGCCGCTGACCGGTGATGTCTACACCGCGCTCCAAGGTGGCGGTGCGCACCTGAACGGCGTACCGCTGAAGGTCTCCGCGAAGTCAGACCTGAAGGCAGCGCTGGTCGGTACCGGTCAGGCAAAGCCGGGTGAAACCGAAGAAGACCTCCGCAGTTTGGGCGCTTCGGTCACCGGCATGCTGCTCAACGCCCTGGTGGTCCGAGTCTCGGTACCGGCCACTCTGCAACTCATCTACGTCGCGGCCGGTCAACTGGACGTCTTCTGGCAGTTCTCCGACGTCCGCTCGGGCCTGCTACCCGGCGCCCTTCTGGTCGCCGAAGCCGGGGGCGCCGTCACCGACACTCGCGGCAAGCCTTGGACCCTTGCCAGCAAGGACTTCCTGGCTTCCACGCCCGGCGTACATGCCGAGGCCGTCGACGTCCTGTCCGAGGTACGTTCATGAAGATCGCCATCCTCGGCGCGACCGGCCGAACCGGCCGGCTCCTGGTCGCCCGCGCACTGAACCGTGGCCACGAGGTGATCGCACTGGCCCGCCGGCCTGACCAGATCATTGCGTCAAGCAACCTTCGGGTTCTCCGCGCCGATGTCAGCGAGCCAGGCTCAGTCGCCGCTGCCGTCGGTGACTCCGACATAGTCCTGAGTGGCCTGGGCATTGCCAAGAAACAGGACCCCGCGGTCCTCATCGACGGCGCCCGCCAGCTCGCCGCGGCAGGTCCACGCGTCATCTGGCTCACCTCGCTCGGCATGGGCGCCACCGAGGGAGCCCTCGGCCCCTTGACCGGTGCACTCCTCAAGCAGGCTCTCCGCCATGAATGGTCCGCGAAAGATCTCGCCGGTCAGGCGATCCGCGATGCCGGCGGAACCACCGTGTACGCCGGCCCGCTCACCGGTAGGCCGTACCAGGAGAACGGGCGTCTCATCGAGGCGACGACGTACCGGCCACGTGCGTTCCCGCCGCTGGCGCCGCGCGCGGGGATCGCCGCGCTGATGATCACGGAAGCCGAAACGCCCCAGTTCGCAGATGCGGACACCATCGCGCTGTTCGATCAGTCGCGCTAGAGATCAACGGCCGCTCGCTCCCGCAGTGGCTGTTGGACCGGCACACCAGGCCTACTCGAAGGGAGCTGCGACGACGTTTCGGTGGTACTCGAAGATCACGCTGGTGCGGGTCGAGGCCACGCTGCGCCGGGCCGAGAGATGGTCGACCACGAAGCGCCGCAACTCCGACGAGCCGGGAACGGCGACGTGGACGAGGAAGTCGTCGGTCCCGCCGACAAAGTTCGTGGCCCGCCCGTCGACTGCCAGGTGCGCGAGCAGCTCTTCGTCCACCGAGTCGAGCAGCGGGCCCGGAAGAACCGCGTAGCGATCACGCTTGCTGGAGTGGACATCCTCGTCGTTCGAGGCGATGAAGTTCTGGTCCAGCAGGGCGCCGGTGTCGGCTCCCGGATCGACGACCAGGCGTACGCCGACGCCGGCGCCACGATCGTCGGTTCGGCCGAAGAAGTCTGGGGCGCCTCGGAGCTGATCACCAAGGTGAAGGAGCCGATAGCGCCGAGTACGGGTTCCTGCGCGACGACCAGGTGCTGTTCACCCACCTGCTGCCGCGAACGCTATGGGGCTCGGCGCGGACGTCACGGTGATCGACCTGTCCTTGCCTCGCCTGCGTGAGCTCGAGCGCCGGTACGCCGGGCGGATCCGGACCAGTGCCTCCAGCCGGTGGGAAATCGCCGAGCAGGACCCGGCGCTCGCGAAGGGGCCTGAACACCGATGCCGACCGCATCACGAACGCTGGGGTCTCCGCGGCCTTCGATCGCGAACTCGCCGCTGCTTAGGCGACCCCCCGGAATGCGGCGGGTTACGACGCAGATCGGCGCCTGCGCCGGAAGCTGGCGGCGCGGGCACGGTTCTGGCAGGTGATCGAACAGAAGCGGCGCCGTCCTGCGGGGGAGTGGTCGATGTAGATGTCCGCGCAACCGTCATCGACACAGACCCCAAGGCGGCCAGGGTCCTCGTCGCACAACTGCCTCCGCAGGGCCAGCAGCGCCGCCGCCAGTAGGGCGTCGCGCGCGTCGACCCACCAGGTCCGCCGTACTCGGCCATCCGTCAGTGCGAGATCGGGCCGAAGATCGACAGTGGTCAGCAGGCCGGAGATCGTGGCGACGCGAGACGCTGTGCCCGCCGAGGTGAAGACCTCGAAGATCGTGTCCGCGAACTGGATGAGGTCGGGGTCGGTCAGCGCGGCGGTCACCGAGGCGGGCAGGCCTGTGCGGTCGGCGAGATCACCGAGGGGCGGCACCGCCGACCGGGCGCCCGCGCGGCGAGGCTCGACACCCCAGCCGTTCACCAATTCGACCAGGGCGTCGAGCGGCATCGGTTCCACGTGAACACGCACCTCGCCAAGATAACGCGTTGGCCTGGGTCATAGCGTTGCGTCAGAGAGCTCTGTAACGTGATGATCTCCAGCATCACGTGATGACACGGAGGAGCAATGGCGGTGCGGATGCGCGATGTCGCCCAGCGGGCCGGTGTCTCGATGAAGACCGTCTCCAACGTCGTCAACCACTATCCGCACATCACGCCGGCCACCCGGGCCAAGGTGGAGGCCGCGATCGCCGAGCTGGACTACCGCCCCAATCCAGGAGCCCGCTCGCTACGCCGTGGGCGCTGCGGCGTGATCGCGCTGGCGATTCCCGATCTCGCGCAGCTGTACTTCGCCGGCCTGACCGCTGCCGTCGGCCGGGCCGCGAAGAGCCGTGGTCTCGCCGTTCTGATCGAGCAGACCGAGTGCGATGCCGGTGCGGAAGAACTGGCTCTCAAGGGGCTCCGCGACCAGTTGGTCGACGGGATCCTGTTGTGGCCGACGGCATCAATTGCCCCTACGGCACCGAGTAGGCCCGTGGTCCTGCTGGGGGACGGATGCTCCGATCTGGCATTCGATCGGGTCTCGTTCGACAGTGCACCGGTGCCGGCTGTGCCGTCCGTCGATCACGAGACGGTGGCCAACGCGGCAGTAGGACTGCTCCTGGATCGCGTGGCCGGCGTCGGCTCACCGAAGCGACGCCACATCGTGGTCTCGCCGACCGGGGCGGAAGGTCATCTCGCCTGATGGCTCTGCACGAGGGGCAGCACTAGTTCGTCGACGATCGACCGGATGCGCGCGGGCTTCACGGGCCGGAGGTCCATGAGCATGTCGTGGCGCACCAGGTCGAACGGCAGTTCGAGCACTGCCGTGGGGATGCGCTCGAGGTCGATTTCGCCGCGGTCGTGGGCTCGTTGGTAGAGGGCTCGGACGCGCGGGAGTTGCTGGGCGTCCATCACGCTGTCGCGAACCTGGGAGGGGGTGAGACCGGTATCTGCGAGTAGCCCTGAGAAGGCGGCGGCTGTGGCGATGGCGTAGAAGCCGGCCAGGGCTTCGCTCAGCGCGGTCAGCAGGGCGAGCAGGTCTCCGCGCAGGGCGCCGGTGTCCGGGATCGTGATCGGATTGGCGGTGCGGTGATGCTCGAACGCGGCGAGCACGAGTTGGTCCTTGTTGGCCCAGCGGCGGTAGAGCACAGGTTCACTGGTGCGAGCGCGCACCGCGACCGATTCCATCGTCAGGCGGGCGTAACCGACCTCGAGCAGTTCGTCCCATCCGGCGGCGAGCAGTGCTGATTCCAACTGCTTGCCGTGCCGGCGACGACGGACGGGGTCGGACGCCTGGGTAGCCACGAAGCCACGATAGAAAGGCTTGCCCTTCTTAACAAGAGTTCGTAGTCTAGTTAGAAAGTGATTACTTTCTTAGGCAGGATGAGATGACAGAGCCGAGAGCAACGCTGTCGCCGCACGGGCGGAACGAGCTGGCGGTGCTGATCGTCGGCGCCGGTCCGACCGGGCTGACGCTGGCCTGCGAGCTCGCCCGCCGCGGCGTCTCGTTCCGCCTGATCGAGGCCGCGCCCGGTCCGCAGCCCGGCTCGCGGGGCAAGGGCATCCAGCCGCGGACCCTCGAGGTGTTCGATGATCTCGGCATCGTCGAACGCGTGATCGCCCACGGCCGGATGGCGATGCCGATCCGAACGACCGCGCCCGACGGCCGAGAGACTCTTGATGGCGCACAGAAGCCCGTGCATCGCCCCGACATCCCTTATCCGGCGAGCCTGATCACGCCCGAGTGGCGGATCGAGGAAGCGCTGAGGCTGCGGCTGGCGGAACTCGGCGCAGAGGTGGAGTTCGGCACCTCGCTCGGCGGTTTCGAGCAGTCGGACGAAGGTGTTTCGGCGCTGGTCGTCAAGGACGGCAGGTCCGAGAGGGTCACCACGGATTGGCTGATCGGCTGCGACGGCGGCCACAGCGCTGTGCGCAAGCAGGCGGGGATCGCGTTCGAGGGCGAGACCCGCGAGGAGGTGCGGATGATCGTGGCCGACGTCGCGGTCGACGGCCTCGATCGTGACGCCTGGCAGATGTGGCGGCACGAGGAGGGTCTGGTCAACCTCTGCCCGCTGCCCTCGACCGACGTTTTCCAGTACCAGGCCGGCATCGCGCCTGGCCAGGACCCCGAGGTCAGCCTCGCGAACATGCAGGCGATTCTCGAGCGGCGCAGCGGCCGCACCGACCTACGGCTCCACGAGCCGGAGTGGTCGTCGCTGTGGCGTGCCAACATCCGCCTGGCCGACCACTATCGCAAGGGTCGCGTGTTCCTCGCCGGCGATGCGGCGCACGTCCACTCGCCCGCTGGAGGCCAAGGGATGAACACCGGTATCCAGGACGCGTACAACCTCGGTTGGAAGCTCGCGGCGGTCGCGCAGGGCGCTTCGTCGGCGCTGCTCGACAGCTACGAGGCCGAGCGGCGACCGGTCGCAGCAGACGTGCTCGCTCTCTCGAACGCGCGCCTCAAGGAGACGCTCGAGCAGAAGGGCATTCCCACCCGCCGCGATGCGAGCACGATGCAGCTCGGTGTGAACTATCGCGGCTCGTCTCTGGCGCGCGACGATCGCGACGAGACTGCTGTGCTCCGCGCGGGTGACCGTGCTCCCGATGCGCCCGCCCTCATGACGATGGACGGCGAACGGCGGCTGTTCGAGCTGACCCGCGGCGGGCGCTTCACGGTGCTGAGCTTCGGTCCCGAGCCTGCGGTCGGCGCCCTCCCGTTCGGGCCCAGGTCCCTTCACGTCGTCGGGAAGCCGACCGGTTCCGGTGGCATCGCCGACGCCGAAGGGCATCTCGCCGGTGCGTACGGAGCGACCGACACCACGATCGTCCTGATCCGCCCCGACGGCTATGTCGCAGTGATCTCCGACGCCGGTGACATCTCGGCGGTGTCGGACTACCTCGCCGAGATCAGCTGAGCTGCCCCCACCGCATCAAGTTCCTGTGGTGAGTTTGAGTTGGATGAGGTCGACGAGACTGCTCAGTACCTCGTGGGCCTCGGCGAAGGTGATGCTGATCGAGCTCTTCCCCACGCACCACCGCACGACCGCGTACTCCCTGGGGTACAACGTCACGACTGCTGCTCTCGGCGGAGCGGCACCGCTCATCCTCACCGCGCTGTACGCATCAACAGGCAACCTCCTCCTGCCGGCGTACTTCGTTGCCCTGACGGCCCTCGGTACGGGTGTCGCGGCGTACATCAACAAGGAGACAGCAGGCCGGTCGTCGACGCAGTTCGTCTGAGACCCTGCCGCGCAGGCGCCCACTGTCCACAGATCCCAGGAGCGGGCCGAGAAGCTCCCGGCCCGCATCCCGAGGCGTTTCACCTGCCCGGTCTGTTCCCCAGCACGAGAAGACCACCGAGAAAGATGTAGGTGGTGACGACTTCCTCGATTCCTTTGCCGCGTGGTGGCTCAGATCGTCGGGATGATGCCGCCGTCGACCCGGAACTGCGCGCCGGTGAGCCACTTGGCGCGGCCGGAGGCGAGGAACGTGATCATCTCGGCGACATCCTCGGGGTCGCCGGGGCGCCCCATCGGCACGTTCAGGCGGTCCGCGAGCTGCTGCCTGACCTCGTCGAGGGTGACGCTCTGACTGTCGGCCATCTGCTGGTGCTGCTCGATCGCTCCCGGAGTCGCGACGAAGCCCGGCAGGACACAGACCACACGTACGCCCTGCCGGCCAACCGCTGTCGCCAACTCACGGCTGTAGGCGTTGAGGGCTGCCTTCGATGCTGCGTAGGACGCCAAGGCGGGCGGGGGAAGGTGACTGGCGATCGAGGAGACGTGCACCACGACGCCCGAGCCGCGCTCGATCATGCCGGGAACGAGTAGCCGGTCGAGGCGGACCGCACTGAGCAGGTTCATCTCCAGGTCGGCGAGCCAGGACGCGTCGGAGCGCTGCAGGGTGGGCATGGGGCCGGAGGTAGCTCCGGCATTGTTGACCAGGACGTCGACGCCGCCGGCGATGTCCACCACGCGCCGCGCGAGTTTTGCCGCGCCCTCCGCCGACCGCAGATCGGCGGGCACGAACGTGGCGGGAAGGTCTTCGGGGGGCGCGGTTCGTGAGGCGGTCAGCACGGTGGCCCCAGCTGCCGCGAACCGGCGGGCCGTCGCCTCGCCCAGCCCTCGACTGCCACCGGTCACCAGGACTCGAAGACCGCCAAACCCCTCGTCCTCGATCGGCACGGGTGTCTCCCTCGGTAAAGTGAACCTGACTCCGGAAACTCTACGCGTAACCGGAGCCAGACTCACCTTATGGAGGACTGTTGCCCTCGTCACGCCCACTGCGCGCCGATGCCCGCCGTAACCGCGAAGCCCTGCTGCGCGCGGCACGGGAAGCACTCCTCGCCGCCGACGATGCCCACGTCGAAGTGATCGCGCGTCGGGCCGGTGTGGCAATCGGCACGCTGTACCGCCACTTCGAAACGCGCGGCGCGCTTGTCGCGGAGGTGTACCGCCAGGACGTCGCCGAACTCTGCGCCGCTCCGGCCCGGCTGCTCGCTGACCACGCTCCGGACGAAGCTCTGCGCACCTTTCTGCTGCTGATCGTGGAGCATGCCGCAGTGGGCAAGGGGATGGGGGAGGCGCTGGAGAGCGTCCTGGCGACCGAATCGCCGGTCTTCGACGACGCACGCAACGAGATGGCGCGTGCTCTCGACGAACTGCTTGCCGCGGGCGCTGCGGCCGGTCTTGTCCGCGGAGATGTCGACGGGCGCATCGTCCTGCGCGCTCTTGGCGGCATCTGCGGGCTGCGCGCCGCCGGCTGGAAGGACGATGCGGTACGCATCGCCGCGATCCTGTACGACGGGTTGCGCTACGGCGCACCGAGCCCCAGGGACAGCTAGTGGCCCCGCTCGATCCGGAGCGGAGGTTCTGCTACGCCGGGCGAGCGGGGAGGAGTCCGGAATCGAAGTACCAGAGGTCGATCCCGCCCCGAGCCGGGTCCCAGGTGTCGTTGACCTTCCGCCCGTAGGAATTGCCGAGTTCGGCGAGGGTCAGTGCGTCCGGTGACCAGCCGTGCCCGGCGATCCAGTCGTGCGGCGGGGTGGGTGGCCCGTATCGGAGCACTGAAACGAGGCGGTGCATTCCGTCGTCGGTGGCGGTGTCGTGAGTCAGGCGTTCTCCGATCGGCTGTGCGATCTCGATATGGAGCCGGCTGCCTGGCGCGGACAGGCCACGGACCCGGCTCATGAGCAGGTCGGCTTCGGCGCGGGTGAGGTAAACCGTCAGTCCCTCGGCAACCCAGGCGGTTGGACGGGATGGATCGAAGCCCGCGGCGAACAGGTCCGTCGGCCAATCACCGGCCAGATCGGCGGGCACCGGCGTACGACCGGCGATCGGCTTCAGTCCCGCCGCCCGAGCGGCCTCGTCCTTGAGTGCCAGTCCCGCAGGAAGTTCGAGTTCGAAGATCCGTCGCCCCGTCCACGGCATCCGGTACGCGCGCCCGTCCAGGCCCGCGCCGAGCAGGACCACCTGGTCAAGGCCGGCGTCGGTCAGCGCTTGGTCGATGTGAAGGGTTCGAACCACCACCAGGTCGCCCATCAGCGCAGTCGTCCCTGCCATCTCTCCGGGCATGGAGCCGAAGTTCGGTGGCCGACCGGGCGCGGCCAGGCCGAGGTGGCGCACCACGGCCTCGGCCAAGGGGTCACGGAAAGCAGGGCGGTCTGACAGCGATTCGGCGGCCCGATGGGCCGCCACGACGACAGCGGTCCATTCCACGCCGTCCGGGAGGGTGGGAGCGGTTCGGATGGTCATCTGCGCAGACCTCCTGAAGCAGAAGCCGAATTGATGGTGCCCAGCTCGGGCGATCGTCCGCCACGATACCGGATAGAACGTTCCGTCTTGACAAGCGCGATCGATATCGCCAAGGTTGGAGCGAATAGAACGTTCCATCTGCAGGCAATCGCCGCGGGCAGATCTCTTCAGAAACGACCGATTGGATGACCATGACCACCACCGCCGCACCTGGCTTCTCGACGACGGCGGCTGCATTGCGGCGGCTTTACTTCGTCCGCTTCGCGTTCGCGATCGTCTGGGCCGCTGTGATGATCCCGCTCGCCAAGGACCTCAATCCGCTCACTGTCGCGCTGTTCGTGCTCTACCCGCTGTTCGATGTTGCCGCCGCCATCGTCGATTCCCGCTCGTCGCGGGCGATCGGTTCGCCGAGGCTGCTCTACGTCAACATCGCGGTCAGCCTGCTCGCTGCCATCGGTCTGGGTGTGGCCGGCGCGTCTGATGCCTCGGCTGTTCTGCGGGTGTGGGGTACCTGGGCGGTCGTGGCCGGTCTGGTTCAGCTGATTGTCGGCGTCACCCGCCGCAAGCTGGGCGGTCAGTGGCCCATGATCATCAGCGGTGGCATCTCCGTGCTCGCCGGTGGGTCGTTCATCGCCGGCGCCTCGGCCGACAACCCTGCACTGACCAACGCGGTGGGCTACGCCATCCCCGGCGCCATCTTCTTCCTGATCGCGGCCATCCGTCTCGGGCGCGCGGCAAAGGGCAACTGACTCCACGGCCACTTCGACGCTGTGATCAAGAGCGTTGAGCAATCCACACAGTGACCCCTTCACCGCTCGGGACGTTTCCGGCAATCACGTCCCGAGCGGTGAGGGGAGACGGCGGTCCGCTCGACCCCTGCGAGCGGGCCGCCGCCCCATCCGCCCTGACGGTCGGTCACCACGGCACGAGCGTTCCGTCCCAGGAGAAGAAGCCACCGGTGGGGCCGTCGTCCGAGAGCAGCGCCAGGTGAAGTGCACCCTGAGCGGCCTCGACCGGGTCGCCTCCGACAGCAGCGGCCCGAGGAGTGAGGTCGGTGGCCCGCGCGCCGGGGGCGAGCGCATTGACCTTGAAGCCGTCCGCTACCAGCGTCTGGGCGTAGAAGACAGTGAGAGCGTTGAGGGCGGCTTTGGACGACCGGTACGCCGCGGCGGTGCCGCTACCCGGGGAGAACTGGGGGTTGGGGTTCGTGCTCCAGGTCAGCGAGGCCGTACCGCTGGAAACGTTGACGATGCGCGGGTGCGGCGACCGGCGCAGCGCGGGGAGGAAGGCATTGGTCACCGCCACCGTTCCGAAGACGTTGATCTCGTACGTGCGCCGGAATTCTTCGACGTCAGTCGCGGCCGGTGGGTCGAGCGAGAGTGCTACCCCGGCGTTGTTGACCAGCACGTCCAACTGGTCCACCTGAGCCGCTGCCTTCTCGATGCCGTCAGGATCACTCACGTCGAGGATCAGCAGGCGGGCGCCGGCACTGATCTCTTCGACGGCCTGCTGCCCTCGACCGGCGTCGCGGGACCCCACGTACACGGTGTAACCCTCGGCGGCGAGCAGCCGGGCGATATGCTTGCCGATGCCCTTGTTGGCACCAGTGACCAGAGCTGTGCGTTCGTTCATGACTACCACGGTTCCCCGGCTACGGGCGCCCTGCCAGGGACAACCTGTACCAGGCAGTGCGAGGAGGCGGTGTGGCACGGCAGGAGTTGGCCGACTACCTGCGAGATCGCCGGGCAAGCCTGCGTCCGCACGAGATCGGTCTGACGGAGACCGGCCCCGCTCGTCGCACACCGGGGCTGCGCCGCGAAGAAGTGGCGGAGCTCGCCCATCTGTCGGTCGACTACTACACGCGGCTGGAACAAGCCCGGGGACCACGACCGTCGGAGCGGATTCTGGACGGGCTGGCCCGGGCGCTGCTGCTCACGCCCGCGGAGCGCATCCACTTGTTCCGCTTGGCGGGATCGAGCGCGCCGCCGGGGAGTAGCCCGGTCCGGCGGGTACGCCCGCATGTTGCCCAGATGCTCGAGCGTCTGCCGCAGACCGGTGCCGTGGTCACCGACGCGGCGTACGGCGTCGTCGCCTGGAACCCCCTGGCCGAGGCGCTGCTCGGCGGCCACCTCGCGCGCGGGCGGACGAACCTGGCCAGGCGCCGCTTCCTGGGCGAAGGGCCGACGATGCAGGAAAGCCCCGACGCCGAGCGATTCGGACACATCGTGGTGGCGCGGTTGCGCCGGGCCGCCGACCGCTATCCTCACGACCTCCAACTGATCGCTCTGCTGGCCGAACTGAACGCCGGCAGCGAGGAGTTCCGGCAGATCTGGGCGACGCGTCCGGTGCACGCGCCGGGGCACCGGACCAAGATCATCGACCACCCGGAGATCGGTCGGCTGCGATTGAACTGTGATGTGCTGCTGGTTCCCGAGGACGACCAGGAGGTCGTCCTGATCACGGCCGACCACGGATCACGTGCCGCGCGGACCCTGCACAGGCTGTCCAGGCAGCCGGTCTGACAACACCCTGTGGCCGCTGACACATGGTGCGAGGTGTTCAGCGGGAGAACTCGACCGACTGGCGCTCGGAGTTGATCCGGAGAAGTCCTTCGATCCCGTGCAGGAAGGTCTCGGACACCAGGGCAGGATCGAACAGGCAACCTGCAGCCATAGCGCCGTCGCGCAGCATGACGAAGTGGCGGGCGGCGGCATCCGCCGTGTTGTCGTGAACTTGCGCCATCATCGCGGTCAGTGTGTCCAGGAACCACTGCCGGTGCGCGATGATCTCCTGGCGGACGGCCTGATCGGCGTCGGGGTACTCGGCTGCGGCGTTCAGGAAGGCGCAACCGCGGAACCCGGGGGACTGGATGCCCTGTGCGATCGAGTTCGCGACCGCGAGTAGTGCGTCGGCCGGCGGTAGGCCGGCGGATGCCGCGGTGAACCCGGCGCGATCCATCTGGTGGACTTCGCGCAGGTAGGCGAGCACGAGGTCTTCCTTGCTGGGAAAGTGCCGGTAGAAGGTGGCGCGGGTCACCTTTGCCTCCGCGACCAGTCGGTCGACGCCGACGGCGTGAATGCCCTCCGCGTAGAAAATCCTGATCGCTGTGCTCAGCAGCCGGAGCCGCGCCTCGGAGGGACGGGGTTCTGGTTCGCCGTTGGTCATCTGACCATCTTAGCGACAGAACGTTCGGTCTACTACCCCTGCGGTCTATTGTGCGAGCTGGCGGGGTCGCAGTCCGTCGACGATGACGGTCAGCATCCGGTCGAGCTGGGCGCGCTGTTCGGGTGCGCCGGCCACGGAGAGTACGCCGGCGAGGATGCCGCCGACCTCGACCGGGTCGAGTCCGCTGCGCAGTTCCCCTGCGTCGGCACCGGCCTCGAGCACCATTCCCAGGATCTGCTGGACCTCGTCGCAGACCGGCCCGGTGCCGAAGCGGCCCGTTGCGCTCATGGCGACCAGGGCTTCGCAGATTCCGCGTCGTTCGCCTGCCCACTCGGCGAAGCGCCTCATCCAAGCGTGGAGGGCCTGCGCGGGTCGCTCGTTGGCGAGGAGGGTCCGCGCGTCGTCGCGGAGAGGGCGGATCTGGTCTCGATAGACCTCTTCGACCAGGTCCTCCCGGGTGGGGAAGTGCCGGTAGAGAGTGGCGCTGCCCACGCCGGCGCGCTTGGCGATCGCATCCAGAGAAATCGGCCGACCGGAGGTGAAAGCCTCGGCCGCGGTGGCGATCAGGTGCTCGCGGTTGCGCTGTGCGTCAGCTCGCAAAGGGGTTCGTGAAGGATTCATGGCCGTCGCGATCGAGAGTGGCGGGTCGAGGTCCGAGGTGAATCGGGGACCTCTCCGTTTCAGTGTACAGTGGCGCAAGTGGGGAGGTCCCCGCTTACGAAACGATCGATCCGCCAGACGAAAGGATCGCCATGCCCGCAGGGCTCATCACCGGCGGCACCACCGGAATCGGCAGAGCAACCGCCGAGCTGCTCCACTCCCGTGGCTACCAGGTCGCCGTCACCGGACAGAACCCCGGCTCCCTGGCGCGAGCACGGCGCGAGCTTCCCGGCGACGTCCTGGTCGTCCGATCCGACGCGCGCGTTCTGGCCGACACCGACGATCTCGTGGCGACGGTGTCCGAACGCTTCGGGTCGCTCGACCTGCTGTTCCTCAACGCCGGGATCTTCCACCCTGCTCCGGTCGGCGACGTGACCGAGAAGTCGTTCGACGAGCAGGTCGGCGTCAACTTCAAGGGTCAGTACTTCACCCTTCAGAAGGCCCTTCCGTTGATGCGCGACGGCGGATCGATCGTCTTCACCGTGGGGATCGGAGCCCGTCGCGGCAGTCCGGGCGGCACGGTGGGGGCGGCGACGCGCGGTGCCCTGCTGGCGATGGTGCCTTCGCTCGCGCTCGAACTGGCTCCGCGCAGGATCCGCGTTAATGCGGTCAGTCCCGGGGCGACCGAAACCCCGCTGTTCGACAAGCTGGGAGTTTCCCCCAGCGGCCGGGACGCGATGCGCACGAACATCCCGTTCGAGCGCTTCGGATCGAGCCGGGAGGTCGCCGAAGTCGTCGCCTTCCTCGCCTCGGACGCCGCCGGCTACGTCACCGGTCAGGACGTCGTCGTGGCCGGCGGCTACGGCCTCGGCGTCTGAACCGCGGCCTGCCGGCGGGCCGTCGGCATCTCTCGAACACCAACAATCACTAGTACAGGAGAGCACGATGTCACTCACCCTCGACACCTACCGGCAACTGGGCCGTTCCGGCCTGCGGGTCTCGCCACTCGCACTCGGGGCAGCCACCTTCGGCAACGAGTGGGGCTGGGGCGCGGAGCAGGACGAGGCGCGGAGGTTGTTCGACCTCTACGTCGAGCGTGGCGGGAACTTCATCGACACGGCGGTCACCTACACGAACGGTACGTCGGAGCGCATGCTCGGTGAGTTCGCCAAGGACAAACGGGACAGCCTGGTCCTGGCGACGAAGTACACGACGCTGCGGCGGCCGAACGACCCCAACTCCGGTGGCGCGAGCCGCAAGAGTCTCTTCGGGGCAGTCGAAACCAGTCTGCGGCAGTTGAACACCGACTACATCGACCTGCTCTACCTGCACGTGTGGGATCCCACCACGCCCGTGGAAGAGATCCTTCGCGGTCTGGACGACCTTGTCCAGCAGGGAAAGGTCCTGTACGTGGGCATTTCCAACACCCCGGCCTGGCAGATCGCCCGCATGCAGACGATCGCCGACCTGCGCGGGTGGTCGCCGCTCTCGGCGCTGCAGTTGGAGTACAACCTGGTGGAGCGTACGGGGGAGCGTGACCTGATCCCGATGGCGCAGGAGCTGGGGCTGGGAACAGTCCTGTGGTCGCCGCTGGCCGGCGGGGTGCTCACCGGTAAGTACAGCCGAGAGGACCTGACCGCATCGCCCGCCGTCGAAGGTGAAAGCGTCCGCAAGAGTTTCAACGTGGCCCTCGGTGGAGTGACCGAGCGCAGCCTGGCCATTGTGGATGTCGTCAAGGAGGTCGCCGATGAGCTCGGCCACACCCCGGCCCAGGTGGGGCTCGCCTGGACCCTGCAGAACCGGGGAGTGACGGCACCGATCATCGGGGCCCGAACCGTGGAGCAGCTGCAGCAGAACCTCGGAGCGCTGGAGGTAGAGCTCTCCCCGTCCCACCTGGCGCGTCTGGACGAGGTCAGTGCGATCGACCTCGGATTCCCGCACGCCATGCTCGCCAGTGATCACATCAGGGTCCAGACCCGCGGCGATCTGAAGATCCAGGCTCGCCGCTGACCGTCGAGCAGCGGCCAGGGGGCAGCGTCGCCGCTGCCCCCTGGCCTTGTATGCCGTGATGCCACCGTCTGGCGACGAGACCGGCCGGTGGGCGGACCACTAGACGAGGTCGGCGACCTCGTGCAGGCCCAGCCGGCGATTGAAGGTCGCGGCGATCCGCGCGACGGCAGTGCGTGGCAGCAGGCGCGCGGGCCAGGTGAGGGCGCGGTTCACGGCCCGTCCGGGGTAGGAGATCGCGCGGCGACGGGCGTAGTCGTCGAGGGTGCGGGCTGCGACGGTGTCCGGTGTGTCGGCCACCTTGGGGTCGATCGTGGCGGTGGTGCCGTCGAAGAAACCGGTGGCGATCGCGCCGGGGTGCGCGGCCATGACGTGGACGCCGCTGCCGCGCAGTTCCTCGGCCAGGGCCTCGGTGAAGGAGAGCACGAAGGCTTTGGTCGCGGCATAGGTGGCCTGGTAGGGCATGGGCTGGAAAGCTGCGGTGGAGGATACGTTGATGATGCCGCCGGAGCCGCGCGCGACCAGCTCGGTCCCGATTGCGTGGGTCAGTACGAGCAGTCCGCCGACGTTGAGGTGGAGCGTGCGCAGCTGGGGCTCGAACGGGCGGTCGAGGAACGGGCCGGCGCTGCCCGCGCCGGCGTTGTTCAGCAGCAGGTTGACGGCCAGGCCGCGGTCGCGTAGCTCCCGCAGGATCTGCTCCGGGCCGTCCGCGGTTGCGAGGTCACCGGTGATCACCTCGGTGTCGGTCCTGCCGTGCCGATCCTGGATCTCTGCGGCGACCTTCCGCAGGTCCGTCTCCGAACGGGCCAGCAGGACGACCTGCGCTCCGCGGCGCGCCAGCTCGAGTGCGTAAGCCCGCCCCAGCCCCTTGGACGCGCCCGTGACGAGGGCGGTGGTGCCACGATAGTCGTCGTTCACGAGATCCTCCATTGTTTCAAGTCTTGAAGTATCGACGCTAGCACGATCCTTCAAGACTTGAAGCATTGGTAGGATGTCGGCATGACTGCGTCCGAGCTCACCGCGGTGGTCGCCGCGACCCACGAGATCTGGATGCGGACGAACGATCTGATCGGGCAGGCGCTGGCCCGGCACCGGCTGACACCGGCGACGTTCCAGGCGCTGTGGGCCATCGACCCGGCTGAAGATCCGCCCTCGATGAAGGTGATGGCCGAGCGTTTGTACTGCAACGCCGGGAACTTGACCTTCATCGCCGACCAGCTCGTCAAGCAAGGTCTGGTGGAGCGAGCAGTGGATCCGGCTGACCGACGCTCCCGCGTCCTGTTGCTGACCGCGGAAGGTCGGCGGATCCGCGACGAGCTGGTCCGGACGGCGCTGGAGAAGACCCCGCTGGCTGTGCTGACGCGCAGTGAACTGCGGCAACTCATGATCCTGCTGAATCGTGCCGTCGGACTTACCTGACTTGGGGCAGCGACGTGTGGTCAGCCGAGCTGGGCTCCGGTCGGGAAGTCGGTGCTGATCGTGAGCTTCTGCCACCGATCGATCTCGGCGTCGACCGCTGAGCGGCCGGCCTGGACGAGCCGAAGGGCGTCGGAGCCCAGCACCAGGTGGGCGGGCGGCTCGGCGGAGTTGAAGACCTCCAGTACGGCGGCCGCCGCCTTCGCCGGGTCGCCCAACTGGTTGCCGCTGGCGGCTTGGCGGGCGGCGCGGATCGGCTCGAAGAGCGCGTCGTAGTCGGCGATCGTGCGCTCGGCGCGGACCATGGACCGGCCGGCCCAATCGGTCCGGAACGAGCCCGGTTCGAGCGCGGTCACGTGGACGCCGAAGTCGGCGACTTCCTTACCGACCGCCTCCAGGATGCCCTCGACGGCGTACTTGCTGCCGCAGTAGTACGACAGGCCCGGCACGGTCATCAGGCCACCCATCGAGGTGACCGCGAAGATGTGGCCGGCCCGGCGGCGTCGCATGAACGGCAGGACCGCCTGGACGGTCGCTGCGACGCCGAAGACGTTGACGGCGAACTGATCGCGCAGCTGTGACAGCGGCGACTCCTCGAAAACACCCTCGTAGCCGTAGCCGGCGTTCGCGATCACCGCGTCGATCGGGCCGATCTCGGTCTCGATCTCCTCGACCAGCGCGAACACCGCCTCGTCGTCGGTGACATCGAGCAATCGGCCGTGGGCCCTGGACGGGTGCAGAGCGGTGAAGGCCTCGGCATCGGCAGGTTTGCGGACCGTGCCGATCACGGTGTGACCGGCGGCCAGTGCTCCTTCGGCGAAAGCGCGGCCCAGGCCGCTGCTCACACCGGTGATCAGAAATTCGGACATCAGTTGTTCCCTCGCAGTGTCGCGCACCAGATCTGTGCGCAGGTTTCGGCGGTGCGGTCGAGATCGTCGCCGTTGACGCTCGCCCAGTAGAAGGTGCGCTCGGTCATCCAGCACAGCGCCTCGGCCAGCGCAGGGTCAGCGACGCCCGCGCGGGTCAGCACCTCGGTCATGGCTGTGGCATACCGGTTGACGGTCCCGGTCCACAGGGCGCGGATCGCCGGTGTGGTCGGCGTGAGGTCGACGGCGGCCCGCATCACCAGGCCGTGCTCGCGCCACGAGTTCGCGGTGTGCCGCACGGAAGCCCGAACGACGTCCTCGACGGATGCGTCCGCGGCCTGGGCGACGTCCGCCTGCGCGGTCATCGCGTCGACCGTCCGGCCCACCAGCGCTGTCAGTACCTCCAGCTTCGAGCCGAAATAGAAGTACAGCGCCGCCCGCGAAATCCCCGCGCCCTTGGCGATCGACTCCACCGTCATCAACTCGACACTCTCGCGCCCGAGCAGATCCTCGGCGGCGTCCAGGATCGCCTTCTCCCGCAGGTCCCCCTTCCGGGGGCCCTGCCGCCGTTTGGTGCCGCGTGCCTCAGTCATACGAAGAAGTCTACACCGTGTCGATAAAAATCGGCATGGTGTCAAAAATAAGTGATGGTACTCACGGTAGGGCTTCGGAGTCAGGCCTGGGCCACCGGGACAAGCTCCGCGACGGTCGGCAGTTCGTCGAGGTTCAGCACCTTCTCGACCACGGCTTCGGCGCCATCCGAGGACAGTGCTCGACCGGCGGTGGACCTGAACTTCGCGAGAACCTCTTCGGTGCTCAGTGGGTTGTCCGGCGTTCCCCTGCTGGCCCAGACCCGCTTGCGGAGCACCGAACCATCCGCGATGTGAAGGATGAGCTCGCCGGGGAAGCGCTTGGGGAAGTCGCTCTCGGTGTCGACCGGGCAGGTTACCTTTGCCGCTGTGGCCAGCACCGTCGGATCGTCGAAAGGCTCGTCGTAGAACGCAGCGAGGTCCACCCGGCCGGTGGCCAGAGCGAGCGCCGACGTGTATTGGACGCTGAAGAGGGCGTCGTACGTCGTACGGGGCGCGATCTTCGCCTCCCGGGGCTCGACCACGGTGTGGAAGAGCCTCTCGCTGGTGGGCGCTTCGATCCGCTCGATCTGGTCCAACTCGATGCCGCGGGCACTGAGTTCGGCGCGGAGGTCGAGGGCGGCGTCCACGAAGGCGTGGGTGAAGTGACAGCAGGGATAGGGTTTGAGCGCGATGTCGGCGGCCATCCAGACCGAGCCGAGCGAGTCCAGACCCAGTTCCGATCGGGAGGGGACGCGCCCGACGTGTGACTGGTACAGCCCGTGCTCACCCTCGAGGATTGTGCGGGGGCCGACGAATCCAGCGGCGCCCATGGCGGTCGCGGCGATACCGCTGTGGGCGGCCCATCCGGGATGCAGGCGCTTGAGCCAGGACTCCTTGATCTCGAGTACGCCGGCGGCCTGGCTGCCGGCCAGGCCGAAGGCTCGCACGAGGGCGGCAGGTGCCAGCCCACGCAGCCGTCCGGCGACGGCGACCGCGGCGAAGGTGCCCATGATGCCCGTGGGGTGGAAGCCGCGGTCGTGCAGTTCGCCAGGCACCGCACCGGCCAGGCGGCATCCCAGTTCGAGTCCGATGATGTAGGCGACGAGAGCGTCCTCGCCGGAGGCCTGTTCAGCTTCGGCGACGGCGAGCATGGCCGCCAGCGCAGGGGCTGTCGCGTGGTGGATGGCGCCGATGTGCGTGTCGTCGAAGTCCAGGCCGTGGATGAGTGCTCCGTTGACCAACGCGGCGGACGCGGCCGGGAGTCGGGTTCCGAACCCGATCACGGTGGAGTCGCGACCATGGCCGAGTTGCTGACCGGCGTCGTGGATGGCGGCCCCGAAGTCGGTGGTCGTCGCGGCGAGCGCGACGCCGAGCGCGTCGAGAAGGTGGAGCCGCGCCACCTGGCGGACGTCCTCGGGGATGTCGTCGATCGTGAGTTCGGTGGTGAACCGTGCGAGTTCCTCGGTGTAGGTCGACGTCGACATGTTCAGTGGCTGCCTTCGGTGAGGTGGGCGGGTGATGCGCCGGGACGGAGCCCGAGCCGGCCCGCGATCGTGAGGGTGGCGCGCGCGGTCCGTATCGTCGCGGCGTCGATGAGGTTGCCTTCGTGGGCGGCGGCGCCCAGCCCGGCGGCTGTTGCGGCCTCGAAGGCGGTCAGCATGCGTTCCGCCGCGGCGATCGCTTCGGCGGTGGGGGAGTAGACGTCATTGGCGACTGCGACCTGGTTCGGGTGGATCGCCCATTTGCCGCTGAAGCCGATGGTTCGCGACCAAGTGCACTCGCGGCGGTAGCCGGCGGTGTCCGTGATCGCCGCATAGGCGCCGTCGACGGCCGCGACGCCGGCGGTGTGCGCGGCGACGGAGATCGCCGTCCGGATGCTGTGCCAGACGTCGCCGGGATAGAGGTCGGGATGATCATTGCCGGCAGCAACCAGGTCGACACCCATCGAAGCGGAGAAGTCGCCCGGTCCGAACGCCAGTGACCGGATGCGGGTGCTGCACCTGGCGATCTCGGTGAGAGCGTGCATCGCGGCGACGTCCTCGACCAGGACCTGGAGACCGATCCGGTGGTTCGCGCCGGCTGCGGCCTCGAGTTCGGTGAGGGTGGTGTCGACCCACCACACGTCCCGGGGCGAAGTGACCTTGGGAACTACGACGAGGTCGAGATGCGGTCCGGCGGCTCGCACGATCTCGGTCAGATCCTTCAAGGCCAGGCCGGTCCCCGGCTGGTTGATCCGCACCGCGAGCGGGCGAGTCGACCAGACCGGGTTCGAGCTCGCCTCCGCGGCCAGCCGCCGGGCTGCGTCCTTGCGGTCCCAGCTGACCCCGTCTTCCAGGTCGACGATCACCAGGTCCGCGGCCGATCGCGCTGCGTTCTCGAGCATCGAGGTCTTGGCCGCCGGCGTGACCAGGCAACTGCGGAAGATCGCGTTCACCTGGCTGCTCCCGCTCCCGCTTCGGCTGCCAGGAGCGGGATCCACTCGCGGGCGGACGGCAGGTCCGATGGCGCCTGGCACAAGCGCACCAGCCGCTCGAGCCGCTGCGGAGACCAGATCCCGGTGCTCGCCTGCCGGAGCTTGGTCTCGACCACCGCCGGGTTCGCGGGATCGCCGCTCTCGCCCCGGGGTGCGTCCCGGCGCAACCGGAGAACGGTTTCGCCGGCCCGGTCCACGCGGAGCTCCGCGGCAGCCAGAGCCTGTTCGGGATCGACGACGACATCGAGCCTTTCGGCCAGAGCGATCACGTCGGGCCTGCGTAGATCGGCGTACGACGACCAGTTGACCTCGCCGTCGAGCAGCGCGACCGCGCACTGGTACCGCACACTGAACTGAGCGTCGACGACGTTCTGCGGCCGGACCTTCTGCGGTTGCCCGCCGCCGACGATGGAGTCCGCGCGCGGACTGATCGTCACGGTGATCTTCTCGCCGGGTACCGGCGCTCGACCGAGTTCGTCGCGCACCTGCAGGCACAGGTCCGTCGGGGTATGCGTGAGACGGCACGACGGATACGGCTTGAATCCGGTGTCGAGCATGAGCCAGCCAGAGCCCAGATCCCTCGTCAGCTCGGCGGGGTCGGCCTCGCTGCTGTAGTTCACCAGGGCTCCGGACGCTCCTTCGAGGGCCTGCTCGGATCCGCGGAACCCGTCTCGAGCCAGCAGTGCCGCCAGTAGCCCGTTCCGAGCGGCCAGTCCGGGGTGCAGCCGCTTGTTCCACGAGCCGTTGCCGAGGAACTGCATCGACCCCGCCGCCATCGAGCCCGCGACACCGAGAGCTGCCCGGATCTCCGTCTCCGAGGCGCCGAGCACCCGACCCGCGCCGGCCGCGGCTCCGAAGGTGCCGGCGACGGCGGTCGGGTGGAAGCCGCGGTCGTAGGCGCCCTCGCCCAGGGCCCTGCCGATCCGGCAGGTGACCTCGTAGCCGGCCACGATTCCCGCGACGAGGTCGGGTCCGGTCGAATCGCCGTACTCCGCGGCCGCCAGAGCGGCGGCGATCACCGGCGCACCAGGGTGGAGCTTGGCGCCGATGTTCGTGTCGTCGAAGTCGAGTGTGTGGGCGAACGTGCCGTTCAGGAGAGCCGCGTGTTCCGCGGAAGCGCCTGCCGCCCGGCCGATCACCGTGATCGGCCCTCCGAGGCTCAGTGAGCCGATCGTCGCGAGGACGGGTGCGGACGAGTCGACGCCACCTCCGAGTGCCGCGACCGCGATGAAGTCGGTCAGGCAGTGTCCGGTCACCTCGGTCACTCGCGCGGGAAGGGCGGCCGCGTCGAGACCGGCGGCCAGGCCGGCGAGGTCCGTCGTCGGACCCGCCACCGTCGCCGCGGTCATGCGTCACGCATCCGGGACAGGTTGGCGCGCCGGTACTCGACGACGGTTTCGCCGTTCTGGTTGGTCCCGGTCGTGTGCCACTCGACGACGCCCCACCCTGGCCTCGAGCGGGTCTCCTTCTTGGCGAGCACGACGGACCTGGCGCGGACGGTGTCGCCGGCGTACGTCGATTCGCCGTACGTGAGGTCCTCGATCCCGAGGAAGGGACCGCCCGCCTCGGACAGGTCCTCCACCGACAGGCCGAGCACCGTCGAGTACACCAGGAACGGATTGATCGGAATGGCCCGGTACCCCAGCAGCTGGGCGTACGGCTCGTCGAAGTACAGGGGGTTGTAGTGCATCATCCGCGTCGAGTAGGCGATGCTCTCGCCCAGCGTGAACGTGCGGCCCCAGTGGTGGGCGAACTCCTGGCCGACTTCGAAGTCCTCGAAGCACAGCCCGCGGTGGCGAACGACGGTTCTCATGGCTCTCCTGACTGCCCTGGGGGACTGGTCCGACCTGACTCACCATAAACATCAGAGGTTTTCTGTCAACCCCTTGCTAGGCGTGGTGATCGTCGCCTACGGTCCAAACCTCTGAAGTTTTCATCGGTCCGCGGGCAGCGACGAGAAGGAGTGTTCGGAATGGGCGACGTGCCTGACCTCGACTACGACGAGTTGCGACAAGCGACGCGCGAGTTCGCCGAGAAGGAAGTGATGCCGATCGCGGCGATGCTCGACCTGGAGGACGCGCGCATCCCGGACACGCTCTACGACAAGATGGGGGAACTCGGCTACTTCGGTCTGCTCGCGCCTGAGGAGCACGGCGGGCTGGGCCTCGATGTTCGGGCGCTCGGCGTGGTGACCGAAGAGCTGTGCCGAGCGAGCCTGTCGGTGGGAAGTCTCATTCAGCGCAACGTGGTCACCGGCGACATCCTCCAGCGCTACGGGACAGACGACCAGAAGGAGCGGTACCTCGAGCGTCTGGCCAGGGGCCGGCTCCAGTCCGCCTCCGCGGGCACCGAGCCGAACGCCGGCTCCGATGCCGCCAACGTGCAGACCACGGCCAAGAGGGTCGGCGATTCTTACGTCGTCAGCGGCACCAAGCAGTGGTGTACCAACGCCGACATCGCCGGCGTGCTCTTCACCTACGTCCGCACCTCGAACGACTCCAAGCACGGCGGTCTGAGCCTGCTGATGATCGACAAGCCCCGGGGTGAGTTCATCCCGCCGCAGCTTGACGGCACTCATCTCGAGTCCGCCGGCTACCACGGGATGTGGTCGTACCAGCTCTACTTCGACGGGCTGGAGGTGCCGGCCGAGAACCTCGTCGGCGGCGTGGAGGGCCAGGCCTTCCGCCAGCTCATGGGCGGGTACGAGATCGCTCGCACAGGCTTCGCCTTTCGCTGTGTCGGACTGGCCCAGGCAGCCTACGAAGCCGCCGTCCAGTACGCAGAAGACCGCGTGCAGTTCGACAAGCCCATCAAGGAGTTCCAGGCCATTCGCTTTCGCCTCGCCGAGATGCGCACCCAGATCGAGGCCGCGCGCGCACTGGCGATGACCGCGGCGACGAAGGTGGATTCGGGGCAGCGCGCCGATCTCGAGGCGGGAATGGCGAAGCTCTTCGCCGCCGAGATGGCCCACAAGGTGTGCTGGGAAGCCCTCTACGTCCACGGCGGCAACGGCTACGCGCTCGACGCCCCGGTCAACCGGTACTGGCGGGACAGCGGCCTGCTTCCGATCGGCGAGGGAACGTCCGACATCCAGCGCGAAATCATTGCCCGCAGCATCTTCGGACGGAGCTGACCGTGGCGTACACCAGCGACGACAGCTACTGGGAGGACTTCGCCGTCGGCGACGTCCATGAGCACGTGCGCGGACGGACGGTCAGCAACGAGGACAACCTCGCCGTGACCCACTCGACCCTCAACACCGCGCAGGGTCACTTCAACCTCGACTACATGCGCGGCCTGATGGGCGGCATCTTCGAGGAGCGGCTGGTGATGGGGGCGGTGAACCTGGCGATCATCGTCGGACTGACTTCTGAGGACATGAGCGAGAACGCGATCCGCGATGTCGGTATGACGGAGATCCGGCTGAAGAATCCGGTGTACCGGGACGACACCCTCTACGCGTCCAGCGAGGTTGTCGCGCTGACCGAGTCCGACCGCCCGGACGCAGGGCTGATGACCTATCGCTTCACAGGGCGGAAGGCCGACGGGACCGAGGTTGCCACCGGTCTGCGGACGGTGCTGGTCAAGCGCCGCTCGCACTGGGCCGAGAAGGACGGCAATTCCGATCGTCCCGGAAATCTCAAGGTGATCACGAGGGGAGGCGTCGATGTCGGCGCTTGAGGGAATCAGGATCGTCGACGTCACGCAGGGCGTTTCAGGTCCGATGGCCACCCGGCTGCTGTCCCAGATGGGTGCTGACGTCATCAAGATCGAGCGTCCTGGGGCCGGGGACCTGATTCGGCTGTGGGACGACATCGTCAACGGGATGGGATCGGGTCACGCCTGGGTGAACCCGGGCAAGCGCAGCCTCGCGCTGGACCTCAAGACCCCTGACGGTCTCAAGGTGTTCGAGGATCTCGTCGCCACCGCGGACATCCTGATCGAGAACTTCGTCCCGGGGACGATGGAGTCGTTCGGGGTCGACTTCGACCGGTTGCGCCGCGAGCAGCCCGGCCTGATCATCTGCCGGATCTCGGGTTTTGGGCAGGATGGGCCCTACAAGGACCGTTCGGCTCTCGATCTCATCATTCAAGGTGAGAGCGGTCTGATCAGCACGAACGGCACCGCGGAGGCGCCGGCCAAGATCTCGGTGTCGCTGGCCGACATCTCCGGCTCGATGTACGCGTGCGTCTCGATCCTGGAATCGCTCTACCATCGCGAGCGGACCGGCGAGGGGCAGCTGATCGACCTCGCGCTCTTCGACGCCGTCATGACCTGGACCGGCTACTTCCCCTACATGTGGTGGTACGGCGAAAAGCTGCCCGGCCGGGTGGGCCTGAATCACCACACGATGTTTCCTTACGGTGCCTACGAGTGCGCCGACGGCCGAAGTGTGATCGTCGCAGCCGGTGCGGGCAGTCGTGACCAGTGGCTGAAGTTCTGCACGGCCATCGGCCACCCGAAGCTTGTCGACGATCCCCTCTACGCAACCAACCGTCTTCGGATGGACAACCGCGAGTCGCTCGACCCGATCGTTCGGGCGGCCGTCAAGGCTCATCCGTTGGCGTACTGGGAGGACAGGTTCCACGCGATCGGCATTCCGGCAGGGGCGATGAACAACTTCGCGGAGGGGCTGTCCCATCCCAGGATCGCGCACCGTGGTTTCGTCAAGGAGGTCGACAGCGCGGTCGGTCCGGTCAAGGTGTTCGACTTCCCGCCGCAGATCTCCGGCCTCGAGTCGGTGAACCGGCTGGGGCCGCCACTGGTCGGCGAGCACACTGACGTCGTTCTGGCCGAACTCGGGCTGGACGAGGCGGCCATCGAGAAACTGCGGGCCGCCGGCGTCGTGCAATGACCTGTCGTCGTACGACCGCGGGCATCGTCTCGTCCGGGAGGCGCTAGGCGGACGTGCCGGCCGCCGACTTGCCGAGCTCGGTGTAGGTGACGCGGAGGTTGGCGAGGTGCGTCCGCATCGCTGCCTCCGCCGCGGATCTGTCCTGCGCTTCGATCGCGACCAGGATCGCCTCGTGGTCGCAGGCCACCTCCGCCCAGAACTCCGGTTGGGCGTGCTCCCGGAGCACGCTCGCGCGCAAGGTGGCAGTGATCGGCGAGATGAGGGCTCGCAGCAACGGGTTCTCGGTGGCGTCGAGCAATGCGTTGTGGAACTGGTTGTTGGCGCGCCAGTTGGTGGACTCCGCATCGGCCCGCAGGTCCTCGATCGACTGTCGCAGGATCTGTAGCTGCTCCTCGGTCCGGCGTTCGGCGGCAACGCCGGCGGCCGGCACCTCGAGGAAGTACCTGGCTTCCAGGATCTGCTCGGCGCTGAGCTGGCTACGCATGAGCATGGACAGCGACTTGCGCAAGTACTCCTCGACGTCGCCGGTGGACGGCTCGACCACGAACGTGCCACCGGTGACGCCCCGGGTGGCCACGACGAGGTTCTCGGCGGCCAAGGTGCGCAGGGCCTCGCGCCACGTGCTGCGGGAGACACCGTACTGCTTCATCAGCTCAGGCTCCGCGGGGAGACGCTGGCCGGCGGAGAGCTCTCCGCTCATGATCTGCGCCCGCAACTTGTCGGCGAGTCGCTGGTACTGCGGTGCCGCTGTCCGGGACTCCATGAACACCACCCTAAGCCGTTCGTGGTGCGATGACAGGGCCCCTCGGTAAAAACTCAGATATTTCACTCAAGGTCTTGCCCGATGAATCCTCTGATGTTTTAGTGGCGGCGGGTGGTCACCGGGCTCGGCGTCACCCCAGTCCCGTCCGGGGCCTCCCGGAAGGCGGAGAAGGAGGAGTCATGTCCAAGCGGATCACGGCGGGTGCTGGAGCCCTGACCTTTGCGCTCGTGCTCGCCGGTTGCACCAGCGGGAGCGGCGCCAACAGCGGCAGCGGGGACAGCGTGATCAAGATCGGGGTCGCCATCTCGGAAACGGGTTCGTACTCCGCCGAAGGCGAGTCGGTGCGGCATGGCTACGAGTACTGGGAGAAGCGGATCGATGCGGCCGGCGGCATCGACGTCGACGGCAAGAAGCAGCCGGTCGAACTGGTCTTCTACGACGACCAGTCGAAGCCCGAGACTGCGATCAAGCTCGTCCAGCGCCTGATCAGCAACGACAAGGTCGACTTCCTGTTCGGCCCCTACTCGTCCGGGCTCACACTGGCGACGTCCGCGATCGCCAAGCAGTACAAGACGATCATGTTCGCCGGTGCCGGAAGCGCCTCGGCCATCTTCAAGGACGGCAACGAGTACGTGTTCTCGCCGCTGTCCATCACACCCCAGTACGCCCGCTCCGCCCTCGACCTGCTCAGCGAGCAGGGGGTGAAGACGGTGGCGGTTCTGCACACCGACGAAGCGCCAATGGTGGAGGCGGACAAGGCAACTGCGGCGTACGGTCCCGAAGTCGGGATCAAGGTCGTCGCCAGCCAGAGCCTCCCCGCGGACAGTACCGACGCGCGGGGAGCGATGGGCCAGCTGAAGGCCGCCGGACCTGATGCCCTGCTGATCTTCGGCACCTCTGTGGTCGGCACCCTGGCCGTCAACACGCAACGCGAGCTCAACTGGAACCTTCCCACCGCTGCCATCCCGGCGGCCGGCGAGGGCGCGTTCGTCAAGACCCTGGGTGCGAAGAAGGCCGTCGGCATTCTCGGTGCCTCCCAGTGGGAGGACGGGGCGAAGTTCGAGGACGACTTCTTCGGCACGGCCAAGGAGTTCGCGGCCGGCTTCCAGAAGGAGTTCGGCGAAGGTCCGACCTATCTGTCGGCATCGGCCGCCGCAGCCGGGTACACCCTGCAGTTGGCCGTCGAAGCGGCGGACAGCACCGACTCGGCTGCCGTCCAGGACGCCCTCTACGACCTCGACGTGGACACGTTCTTCGGCCACATCGACTTCGCCGATCCCGGCGACAAGAGCGGACTCGTCGGTGCCAACGTCGAGCGCCCGATGTTGGCGATCCAGTTGAACAAGACCGGTCGGCGCACGATCATCGGCCCGGCCGACGCGGCCACCGACAAGTACGCGCCGTTCGTTGCCTGGGACAAGCGATGACTCTTCTGCAGACCATCGTCGACGGGGTCATCCTCGGGGGGTTCTACGCCCTGATCGCTCAGGGGGTGGCGTTGACGTTCGGCGTCATGCGCGTCGTCAACCTGGCGCACGGCGAGTTGATGCTGGTCGGCGCCTATCTGGCGTGGGCGTTCCATGAGTACCTCGGCCTCGGAATTCTGGTCGCGCTTCCGGCCGCACTCGTCGTCGGGTACGTCGTGGGTTGGCTTGTCGCTCGGCTCGCCGTTCTTCACGTCATCGAGCGGCACGAGCTGATGTCCTTGCTGCTGACCTTCGGACTGGCCTTCCTGATTCAGGGAGCGCTCATCACCGCGTTCACGACGACGCCTCGGTCGACTCCGGCGTTCTACTCCGACGTCGTCTGGCGGCCGTTGGGCATCACAGTTCCGGTGAGCCGCCTGGTGATGCTCGCCGGTTCGCTCGTCATCCTCGCCTGCTTGGCCGTGTTCCTGTACCGCACGCGCTCGGGCCGGGCGATGAAGGCGGCCGCGCAGAACAAGGAGGCAGCCAGGATCGTGGGGATCGACGTCAACTCGATGTACGCCCGAGCCTTCGCGATCGGCGCCGCGCTGGCCTTCGGCGCTGGTGTCCTCTTCTCGGCGACCCAAGCCTTCACGCCGAACAACGGAGTGGTGTTCACGCTGAAGGCCTTCGTCATCGTCGTTGTCGGCGGAGTCGGGCGGATCTCCGGAACGGTGGCGGCGGCTGTGCTCGTGGGACTCATCGAGACGGCTCTGGCCGCGTACGTACCCGACATCGGCACCGGCCTGGGCGTTGCTGCGGCCTTCGTTCTGGTCGTCGTGGTCCTTGCCGTCCGCCGATCGTCGACCCTCACTCCGGCAGGAGGACACTCATGACCGACACCGCGGCCTTGGCCACTGCTTCCACGGCGCAGCGGCCGCCGGCATCGCAGGACAACCGTCGGCGCAGGCGTGTCCGCGGGATCGTCGTGACCGGTCTCGCGGCCGTCGTCGGAGTGCTGATCGTGATCCCGGCAGCAGCCGTGACGGACGACTTCCTCTTCTCCTGCAGCACCATCTTCATGTGGGTCATCCTGGCCTCGAACTTCAACCTCGTCTCCGGATTCACCGGCTACGTCGACTTCGGCCACGCCGCCCACTTCGGGATCGGCGGCTACGTGACCGGCATCCTGATGAGTCGCCACGAATGGACGTTCTGGGAAACCGTGCCGGTGGCGATGCTGGTCGCCGGTGGGTTCGCGCTGCTGATCGGCTGGCCGCTGCTGAGGCTGCGTGGAATCTATTTCTCGATCGCGGTGTTCGGAGCGTTCCTGAGCCTCCAGCAGTTGTCGTACCTCCTGCCCGACCTGACCGGAGGAGCTCAAGGACTGATCATCCCGGGCATGATCGACCGTCGATGGTTCTACTACGTCTTCCTGGCCGGCGCCGTCCTCGTACTGCTCTTCTCGTGGTGGCTTCGGCGCAGCCAGATCGGTGGCTCGCTGCTCGCGATCCGCGACGACGAGGAAGGAGCCTCCGGTAGGGGCATCAACACGACGGCACTGAAGCTTTTCGCATACGTCCTCGCTGCGATGCTGACCAGCGCCGTCGGCGCGCTGTGGGCCTTCCAGGCAACGTTCATCGACCCCGAGATCATGTTCCGCGAGGACTTCCTCATCACACTCGGAGTGATGGCCACCCTCGGCGGGCTCGGCTACTGGTGGGGGCCCGCCCTGGGGACGGTCGTCTATCTCTTGCTCCAGGACCAACTGTGGTCCAGCACCAGCGGCGGCGGGTTCCTGATGTTCTTCGGAGCTGCTCTCATGCTGCTCGTGCTCTTCATGCCGGAGGGCATCGCCGGCGTCGTCTTTCGGGCGGAGCGCACTGCCGTCGGGCGCATCGTCTTGCGGGCGCGGCGCCGGTGGTTCCACTTCAACGACCCGACCAGCCGGTCACACGCCGAGTCAGGAGCGCAGCAATGATGGGCGGATGGAGCGAGTTGCCGGCTCCGGAGCCTCTGCTGGCCGCCACTGGAGTACGGAAGACCTTCAACAGCATCCGCGCCGTTGACGGCATCGACCTGACGGTTGGCCGCGGCGAGATCCTGGGCCTGATCGGACCCAACGGGTCGGGTAAATCGACGCTGCTGTCATGCCTCGCGGGGGAGCAGAAGATCAACGACGGGCGAGTGGAGTTCGAGGGACACGACGTCACCAACGCCGGCGCGATGCGGATCGCTCGACGTGGCATTGCGCGGACGTTCCAGAACGTCCGGGTCTTCTCCGAGCTCACCGTCGAGGAGAACGTCCTCCTGGCCCGCAACTGGGCAACGGCCTCACCACTGGCGATGATTCGCCCGGCCGAACGCTCGGTGCGCTCCCGGGCCGCCGAGCTGCTCGAGCTCACCGAGATGACACCGCTGGCCAAGGTTCTCGCCGGAGCGCTGTCGGGAGGACAGAAGCGGCTGCTCGAGTTCGTCATGGCGTTGATGCCCGGACCGAAACTGGTGATGCTCGACGAGGCTGCCTCCGGGGTGAACCCCACGCTGATCAGGAAGTTGCGGGAGTACGTCCTTCAGGTGCGCGAACGCGACGGTATCGCGTTCGTGATCGTCGAGCACAACGTCGACTTCGTCTTCTCGACCGTGGACCGCATCGTCGTGATGTCTGCAGGCAAGGTCCTGGACGAGGGCGACCCCGTCCGTGTCCGCAAGAACCAGGAGGTCATCGATGCTTACCTCGGAGTCTGAGACCCGCGGCGCGCAGCGTCCCCGCGAGGACGGCGACATCCTCACAGCGCACGACGTGCATGCGGGGTACGGCGGGTTCGACATCCTCCAGGGCATCACGCTGGCGGTGCCACGACACCAGATCACGTGCATCGTCGGCCCGAACGGATCAGGCAAGTCGACGGCGTTCAAGGCGATCTACGGGTTGATCAAGATCCGGCTCGGCACCGTTGACTTCGAAGGCCAGAACATCACCGGCCAACGGCCGCAGGACCTGCTGAAGCTGGGGATCGCCATGCTTCCGCAGCTGTCGACCGTGTTTCCCGGGCTGACCGTCGAGGAGAACCTGGCGCTGGGCATGTACGTGGTGCGCGACAAGCGGCGGATCAAGGCCAGGATCGACGAAATCTTCGACCTCTTCCCGCGGCTTCGTGAGCGCCGGCGCCAGCATGCGTCCACCTTGTCCGGGGGCGAACGGCGAGCGCTGGAGATCGGCCGGACCCTGATGCTGGATCCCCGCCTGGTCCTGCTGGACGAGCCGTCGGTGGGTTTGTCGCCCAACCTGGTCAGCGAGGTCTTCGCCCAGTTGGTCGAGCTGAAGGAGGAGACCGGCATCAGTGTCCTGATGGTGGAGCAGAACGCCAAGTCGGCGCTGTCGATCTCCGACCTCGGTTATGTCATCCAGCGGGGCCGGGTGTCCCACACCGGATCCGGAGCAGAGCTGCTCGGCGATCCCGAGGTGCGCCACTCGTTCCTCGGCGGTATGGACTGATGGAACCGCTCGCGGACCTTCGGATCCTGGCCGTTGAGCAGTACGGCGCAGGCCCTTGGGGAACGCTCCAGCTCGCCGACCTTGGCGCGGAGGTCATCAAGATCGAGGATCCACGCAGTGGGGGAGACGTCGGGCGGTACGTCCCTCCGCACACGGACGGCGAGGACTCCCTGTTCTTCGAGTCCTTCAACCGCAACAAGCGCAGCATCAGTCTCGATCTCGGTGTGCCGGCGGGCCGGGAGGTGTTCCATCGCCTGGTCCGGCACAGCGATGTCGTGTTCAGCAACTTGCGCGGCGACGTGCCGGAGCGACTCGGCCTGAGGTTCACGGATCTGCGCGCCATCAACCCCAGGATCGTGTGCTGCTCGTTGTCCGGATTCGGGATGACCGGGCCACGGCGGGCAGAGCCCGGGTACGACTACGTGATGCAGGGGTTGGCCGGGTGGATGAGCCTCACCGGTGAGCCGGGCGGACCGCCGACCAAATCCGGCTTGTCCCTGGTCGACTTCTCGACGGGAATCGTCGCCGCGGCGTCGATCCTCGCCGGCGTGCACGCGGCCAGACGCGACGGCGTCGGTCTCGACTGCGACGTCAGCCTCTTCGACACGGCGCTGTCGCTCACGAACTATCTGGCGACCTGGCACCTGACGGCAGGAGACCATCCGGAACGGACCCGTCGCTCCGCGCACCCCTCGGTCGTCCCGGCGCAGGTCTTCGCGACCTCGGACGGCTGGATCACGCTCCAGGCCGGCAAGGACATCTTCTGGCGCCGGCTCCTCGCCGTCCTGGGCGAGCCGGCGTGGGCGATCGATTCTCGCTTCGCGACACTCGCCGGCCGGCACGAACATCGGGAGGTTCTCGTCCCGCTCCTCGAGGCCGAGTTCCTTCGCCGGCCGACCGCGGACTGGTTGCAGGCACTCTCCTCGGCCGGCATTCCGAGTGGGCCGGTACGGCGGTTGGCAGAGGCGTTCAGCGATCCGCAGGTCAGTGCACGCGATCTGGTCGTCGAAACGCAGCACCCGACGTTCGGCGCCGTTCGGCAGGTCCGCGCAACACTGCGGGCCGGCGAGCCACGCCGAGAACACCGACGGGCGCCGCAACGTAACGAGGACACGCAGTACGTGCTTGCCGAGCTCCTGAAACTCGGGGACGACGAGCGGCAGGCGCTGACGGCGTCGGGTGCGTTCGGCAACCCGGCGCCCTAGGCGGCTTGTCGCTCAGCCACCCAGCGGCGGACATCGTCACGCACCATCGGAAGGAGCCGGCCCCCGGCACCGAGAACGATCTCGTGGAACGCCCGTACGTCGATGGCCGCCCCCAGCGCGTCCTCGGCCTCGCGGCGAGCTGCCCAGAACTGCTCGCAACCGAGCCGGTAACCAAGTGCCTGACCGGGCCAGCCGGTCGAGTACCGCAGGGGCGATGTGGAGTGGTGGCCCGGGATCAGTTCGTGGAAGATCAGCGTCGCGGCGTTCAGTTGCGAGCGGTCCTCGAGGCCCGACCCGTTGTAGCGGTAGTTGCCCATGCGCCGGATGTGCCTGAGTGAAGGTTTTCGACGTCCTGCGCCGTGCGGCAGTGCAGGCGTCCGGTCGCGCGGAGGTGCTGCACGAACCGTCGGCACGACGACGGCCGGGTTCGACGCCGCGCTGTGCGGCCATCTGAGAAGCGTCAAGACCGAGCTCGAAGGGGAGTAGAGCCGGCCGCGGTGGAGCGAAGGTTTTCATCCTGCGGGGTGCGCGTGATGAAACCTGCGCCGACGGTCTGCTCGATCGCCGATGCGACGCGGAACGCCGTGACGTCGGCGTACCGGGCCGCAACGACCTGTACGCCGGTCGGCACGTTGTTGTGCGCCCATCCGGACGGAACGGAGATCACGGGATGCGTGCTGCTGATGTTGAACGCCGGGGTCAGCGAGGCATCGGAGAAGTGCTCCAGGGCGACACCGTTCACTGCGAGCGAGGTCTCCGTGTAGTCCTCGCCGGCCGCGAAGGCGGTGGCGCCGACCGTCGGGATGATCAGCGCGTCGAACTGGCTGAACACCTCGTCGAGCTGATCCCGGACGGCCTGTTCCAAGGCCCGTCCCGATGCGGTGTCCATCATCGAACCGACTTTCACGCCATCGCGCGCGAAAGCCAGGCAGTACGGCGTGACGACGTCGGGATGCAACCGGTCCAACTCGAGGATCTCGGTGCCGAGGGCACTCCCGAAGTGAGCCCCCAAGGCCCGCTTGATCATGTCCAGCTGAAGACCGAGCTCGATCTCGGCGACCACTGCTCCGGCGGATCTCAGGGCGTCCGCGACCGCCTCGGTGTTGGCCCGGATCTCAGGATCGACGGGAAAGTCTCCTGGCGCGGGGCTGACGGCAACCGTGAGCCCACGGACTCCCTCGAGATCTCGAGGGATCGCGACCGAGGCGAGATGTGAGTCGGGGTCGCGTGGATCTTCGCCCGCCATGACGTTTTGGAGAAGGGCGCAGTCGGCCACCGTTTTGGCCATCGGTCCGTGGTGGAAGTACGGGTCGAGCCCGGCCGGCGGCAGGATGGGATTGCGTCCGTGCGGCGGCTTGTAGCCAACGACCCCCGCGAAGGAGGCAGGCGCGCGGAGCGAGCCGCCGATGTCCGAGCCGGTGGCCAACGTCGTGGTTGCGGCCGCGAGACTCGCAGCCGATCCGCCGGACGATCCGCCGACGGATGTCTCGAGGTTCCAGGGATTGCGCGTGACGCCCCATCGTCGCGAGTGGGACATGGGCAGGCAGCAGAACTCCGACGTCGTGGTGCGGGCGTGCACGATGCCGCCCGCTTCCTGGATCCGCGCGAGGACGAGCGCTGTCTGTGGTGCGGGGTAGGACGGCCGAAGCAGCGTGCCATCGGTGACGGGGAAGCCTGCCAGGTGCTGTTCTTCCTTCGCCGCCACGGGCAGGCCTTCGAGAGGTCCGGGTTCGCCGCCGGAACGGTAGCGCTGTTCGGCGGCTCGGGCGGCCAGCAGTGCTTGCTCGAACATCTGCTCGGCGAACGCGTTGACCACCGGTTCGACGATGGACGCACGGTCGACGATCGCCTGCATGAGCTCCACGGGTGACAGTTGCCGGGTGCGGAAGAGGTGCAGCGCCTCGGTGGCGGACAGGTAATGAAGGGATGTCATGCCGAACTGTCGCTGCCTGCGGTCAGTGGATGGGGAGGGTCGAAGACGGTCATGGCGAGCGCGAGCATCGAGTAGTAGCCGACGAGCCAGACCAGCTCGGCCAGAGCGCGTTCGCCGAGCATTTCGACGGTGCCGACGTAGTCGGCGTCGCCCAGCGTCCCGGTCTGCAGCATGGTGTTGACCGTGTGCAGGGCGCGCCTCGCCGACTCGGGCAGGTCCGCGGGCGGGGTGCAGTTTCGCAGCGAGGTGAGCTGCCGGTCGCGGGCGACGCCGAGACCTTGACTGCGAGCCCGGACGACGGCGATCTCGCCGAGGGTAGGGCGAGCTGCGCGAGTCCGGGCTGGTCGAGTCGCGCCGCGGCGCTGGTGCCGGCTGGTCACTCACCCGCGAGCTCGCCTCGATCACCCGCTCGAGGTGTACGAGGCGCGCTAGGGGCTGATCAGCGGCCACGACGACGGCCGTTCGTTCGGACGCCGTCCGGCAGCGTGGGGGAGCCGGTCGGCTGTGCTTCAGCGGGTCCGGCGGGCGGTGTCTTCGATGATCTTGACGACCGCGTCGGGGTGGCTCAGGTAGACGGCGTGCGAGGAGTCGGCCTCCTCGACGTGGGACTTGGCCCGCTGGGCGAAGAAGTGCTGCAGCTCCGGCGGGATGCCCTGGTCGTTCTTCGTGATCAGGTACGACGACGGAATGGTTCGCCATGCCGCCGCCATGCTCTTCTGGGTCTCTGCGGCCTTCGACAGCGGCCTTTGGGTGACAGCCAGCATCGCGGCGGTCGCCGGGTCCACGTCGTTGGCGAACCGGGGGCGGAACTGATCCCTGGCCAGGTACATATCCGTTCCGCGAGTTCCGTCGGCGGCCACCGTCGGAACCTCGACGATCGGCAACGGCGGCAGGGGGTGTTTGATGGGGACATCTGTCGGACCGAACGCTGTCTCGCCGACGTCGGGAACCAGTGCCGCGAGGTAGACCAGCGCCTTGACGTCGGGATCGCCGGCCGCCGCGTTGGTGATCACCGCGCCGCCGTACGAGTGGCCAACCAGGACGACGGGACCCTTGATGTCGCGCAGCACGTCCTTGGCCGCGGCCACGTCGGTGGGCAGGCCACGCAGCGGGTTCGACACCGTGCGCACCGGGTAGCCGTCGCGGGTCAGCCGAGCGATCACTGTGCCGAAACCGGAGGCATCGGCGTACGCACCGTGCACGAGCACCACGGTCGGCTTGGCCGCGCGCGCGGCCGGGACCGGCGCAGGGGCAGGCACGTTCGTCGTCGCGGAGACCGGCGCAGTCATCGCCACCGCGGCGACGACGACTGCCGCCGCGCCGAGCGAGAGCAGCGCTTTACGGAGTGGAATCGGGTGAGTCATGGAGCATCACTTTCTGAGGAAAGAGTTCTGGCTGAAGGCGGGCGGATCGGCGGCGGTGCCGGGGATTCCCTACGCGTGGTCGATGTCCGAGAACAAACCCTTGAACGGGACCGCGGTGCCGATGAGCGTGCCGAACAGGTCGGCGGCAGCCTGCGTCTCGACCGCGGCCGAGGCGTCCTCGTAGCTGTCGAAGTACAGGTCTAGCGTGCGGTACGCCGGGGTGGCGGTGCCGTCTTCCTTCGGCCACACCTTGGCGGACTCGAGCCGCTGCAGCTTCGGGAACTTCGCCGCGGCCTGCTTGATGTCCGCGTAGGCGCGCTCGAACTCGTCCGGGTTCGCGGGGTTGTCGATGACCAGCGTGATCTTGGTGGGCATGAGGGCTCCTTGCCGAGTTGTCGTCCGAACCATCGAGTTGATGGAACGAACGTTCTGTCTCATCGACAATAGGCGAGATCGTTGATCGTTGTCAAGACCGATCGTTCTATCTCGTGCGAAACCAGGTTGTGGTGTTAGCGGGCGGACTCCGACGACCGGCGTTCGGCGTTGATCCGAAGGAGTCCTTCGATCCCGCGAAGAAAGGTCTCGGCCACCAGGGCGGGGTCGAAAAGGCAGCCGGCCGCCATTGCGCCGTCGCGCAGCATCACGAAGTGGCGTGCGGCCGCGTCTGCCGTGCCGCGGTGAACCTGCGCCATCATCGCGGTCAGGGTGTCCAGGAACCACTGCCGGTGGGCGATGATTTCCTGGTGGACGGGCTGATCGGTGGTCGGGTACTCCGCCGCGGCGTTCAGGAAGGCGCAACCGCGGAATCCGGGCGACTGGATGCCTTGAGCAATCGACCGCGCGATGGCCAGAAGTGCGTCCACCGGTTTCGGGTTGCCGGCGATCGCCGCCTCGACCGTCGTGCGCTCCATTGTGTGGACTTCGCGCAGGTAGCTGAGGACGAGGTCTTCCTTGCCGGGGAAGTGCCGGTAGAAAGTAGCCCGGGTCACCTTCGCCTCGGCGATGAGCCGGTCGACGCCGACCGAATGAATGCCCTCTGCGTAGAAGATCCTGGTGGCCGTGGTGAGCAGCCGCTGCCGCGCCTCGGACGGCCGGGCTTCGGTTTCGCTGGGGGTCATGCGCTCCATCTTAGCGATAGAACGTTCGGTCTTCTAGTTGTCCAGTGGCAGCCCTGCGGAACCGGCCTGGTGACACGCCGTACTCGCGACGGAAGGCCGCCGACAAGGCGAACTCGGTCGAGTAGCCGACCCGGGGAGCGATGCTCGCCAGTGGGGCGTCGGTCTCCCGGAGCAGTTCGGCGGCGCGGCTGAGCCGCCAGCCGGTCAGGTAGCCGATCGGAGCCTGTCCCACCACGGTGGTGAACAGCCTGGAGAAGGCGGTGCGGCGCATTCGTGCGACCTCGCTCAGCCGGTCCACCGTCCACTGTCGATGCGGATTCTCGTGGATCTCGCGCAGGGCGGCGGCGATCCCTGGATGAGCCGCCTCCGGCCACCGGGACGCGTCCTCTTCGTGCCACTGGCGGAGGACCTGAACGAGAATCAGGTCCAGCAGCGCCCGACGCGTCACGGCTGCGCCCGGTTCGGCCGTGGCGACGGTGGCGGCGAGCAGGTCGACGAGCGACCGCATCTCCGGGTTGCGATCGTAGTCCGGCGACACCGCGATGAGGGCGGGCAACGCGCGCAGGTACTGGGGCGCGTGGCCACTGTCGAGCCAGTAGGCGCCGCAGAGGAACTCGAAGGACGAGGGACCCGTAGCCGGCGGGTGCGGGCCCATCTCCACCAGCGGGAGGTCACGGAGCGCGCAGGGTGCCTCGCTCAGACCGTGCTCGGCGCCGTACGAGGTGAGCACGATGTCGCCCGGACGCAGGGGCACGGGATCGTCGTGGCTGATCAGCCAGCAGGCGCCGTAGGTCACGATGTGGAATCCACTGCCGTCGAACGCGGAGAACCGGAGGCCTCCGGGGGAAGTCTGCCTGACCAGCCGAGCGCCGGCGAAGCCGATCCGCATGGATCGGATCGCCTCGCTGATCAGATCCATGGCAACCATCCTGGTGACGTGCTCGACCGCGCACGGTCGCGTATGAATCGGTGCCGTTCGCGCATGGCCGGGCGTGCGTGACCGGTGGTTGTCTTGACGAAGTGATCGACTACACGAACGCAAAGACCGCTGCCGTCCTGCGGACCCATGCCGAAAAGGTGGAGCACGACGAGCGGCCTGCCCCCGAGGGCTTGCAGGCGCTGCGCGAGGGCGGCGTCTTCGCGCTGCGGACACCGCAGGATTGCGGCGGCGCCTGGGCGGACGCGGAAACCATCGCGCGACAGTTGACCGGCCTGGGCCGTGCCTGCCCCTCCACCGCATGGATCGCCGGAACCTGCGTTACTTCGAAGAACCTCGCCGGTCGGTCCTTCGCCGGGTCCGAGACGGAGTTCTTCGCCGACCCGGACGCCCTCTTCTGTGGTTCGGGGGTGCCTGGCGCCCGGGGCGAGCAAGTGCCCGAAGGGGTGCGGGTCAACGGTCGCTGGCCGAACGTCTCGGGCTGCGAGGACGCGGTCTGGGCAGGGCTCGCGGTGATGGTCGACGACGTGTTCTCGTTCGCGCTGATTCCGACGGCCGACCTCGTCGTCGAGAGAACGTGGGCGATGGCGGGCATGAGTGGCACCGGCAGCCACACCCTGGTCGCCGACGACGTCGTCGTGCCGGCCGAGCGGATCACCCAGGCGGCGCCCTTCACCGTGAACGACATGATGCTGTTCGCGATCACGGTGCTCGGCCCGGTGGTAGGCGCCGCCCAGGGAGCACTCGACCTCACGAACGCGATGTTCGCCTCGCAGCGCAAGCCGTTCATGACCGCGTACACGAGGATGGGAGAGTCGCCTGGCGCCCGCCATTGGCTGGCCGAAGCCACCCATCTGGTGAACCGCGCCGAGAACACGTTGCTCGAGGTCGCCCGCGAGGCGGATGCGGCCGAGTTGTCCGCCGTGGACGGTCCTCGCCTGCGGATGGCTCTCGCGGACGCCGGCCAGGATTGCCGGGCCGCCGTCGAGCGGATGCTCGACCTGCACGGAGCGAGCGGTTTCGCGACGTCGAACGCGCTGCAGCGCTTCTGGCGTGACGTCGCCGTCGGCAGTCGTCATCCGCACCTCAATCCCTACCTCGCCGTGGAGAATTTCGGTACGTCGTTGACCGGAACGAGCCAGCAGGTGTGACCGCCGCGTGTCCGCGAAGTACTCGATGCGTTCAGCTGTCGATGCCGAACAACGCCGCCGCGTTGGCCGACGAGAACAGCCGCCGTTCCTCGTCCGAACCGAAGTGGCCGAGGAACGTGGTGATCTCGTCGCGGCACGGCTGCTGGAACGGGTAGTCGGTCGAGAACAGCAACCGGTCGACCGAGGTCGCCGACAGGGCGTGGTGCAGCAGCGCCGGGTTGAACATGCCCGAGCTGGTGATGAAGAAGTTGGACCGGATGTAGTCCGACACCGGTCGCCGTAAGCCCGCGATGCGCGACAGGCTGTCGGTCCGGTCCAGCCAAAACAGCAGCAGCTCGCCCCAGTGGCCGAGGACGACCTGCAGTTCGGGATGCCGGTCGAAGGTGCCCCGGAGGATCAGCCGCAGGGCCGCCGTCGCGGCCTCGAGGTGCCAGCCCCAGCCGAAGGTCGCCAGGGCGAGCTCGGTGGTTGGATCGAAGCCCCGGTACGACGCGTCGCGTACGGCGGCCGAGGGCAGTTGCGGATGGATGAACACGGGCTGGCCGAGTTCCGCGGCGGCGGCGAAGAAGTCGTCGTACGCGGGATCGTCGAGGAAACGCTCGCCCGATCGCCCGTAGACCATGGTGCCGACGTGCCCGAGGCCCGCGGCGCGTTCCAGCTCACCCGCCACCTCTGTCGGCGACGACATCGGCAGCGACGACAACGCCCTGAACCGGGGCGAGTGGGTGCGCACGGCCGTCGCGGCGATGTCGTTCGCGGCGCGGCTGAACCGCACTGCGTCGCCGGGGCGCAACGGCTGGGTTCCGGGTGGCGTCAGGGCCAGGATCGAGACATCGATGCCTTGAGCATCCATCGTCGCGATGCGGCCCGCGCCCAGGTCCTGCAGGCGCTGCTGGTGATCGCCCAGCTCGTTGAAGGCCAGGCTTTCGTCGCGCAGATCCTCCGGCATCGCGTTCAGCGCGGCCGTCAGGTCCGGCATGATCCAGTGTTCTTCGATCGCGATCAGGGGCACGGCTTCTGTCCTCGGTGTCGAGCGCGTGATCCGGCGTACGCCGGTGTGAACGCCCGGGTCACGCGGAGACCCGGACGGCGACGAGTTGCGTGACCCGGACGCAGAGCCTGCCCTCGGGGTCGAAGACGTCGACGTTCACGGTGATCGCGGACCGTCCGACGTGCAGCGCGGTGGCCGTCGCCGAGGCGTCGCCGCGGACCGGGTTCATGAAATGGGTGCTGGACTCCATCGTCGCGGGTAGCGCGCCGGGAGGCGCATGGAGGACGGCACAGACAGCCGCGCTGATGTCCGCCAGTCCCATCAGTGCGCCGCCGTGCAAGCCGCCGTTGGTGGTCGACAGTTCCGGGCGGTAAGCCAGCCGGGCCCCCACCGGGGTCCCGGCGCTGAGCTCACCGAACTCCACGCCCAGCGTGCGCGCGAACGGTGCGAGCGCGTAGACGTCCTCGGCGGTGATCGTCATCTCGGTCTCCTGTGACAGTCAGCTTCTCGCCGCGGCGAGGTCGAGGGCGATGTCGGTGATCATGTCTTCCTGGCCGCCGACCATGCCGCGCCGGCCGACCTCGACCAGGATCGTGCGGGTGTCGAGACCGTACCGCGTCGCCGCGGCTTCGGCGTGGCGCAGGAAGCTGGAGTACACACCGGCGTAGCCCAGGCTGAGGGTCTCGCGGTCGACCCGGACCTCGCGGTCCTGCAACGGGCGGACCACGTCGTCGGCGGCGTCCATCAAGGGGAACAGGTCGCAGCCGTGGTCCCAGCCCATCAAGTCGGCCACGGCCACGAACGCCTCGAGCGGGCAGTTGCCGGCTCCGGCGCCCTGACCGGCCAGCGACGCGTCGACCCGGACCGCGCCGTTCTCGACCGCCACGACGCTGTTGGCGACGCCGAGGGCGAGGTTGTGGTGGGCGTGGATACCGATCTCGGTCTCCGGCTGCAGGATGTCGCGGTACGCGCGGATGCGGTCCCGGACTCCGTCCATGGTCAGCCGGCCACCCGAGTCGGTCACGTAGACGCAGTGGGCGCCGTACGACTCCATCAACTGGGCCTGCCACGCCAGCTCGGCCGGTTCGGCGAGGTGCGACATCATCAGGAATCCCGCGACGTCCATGCCCAGTTCGCGGGCGGCACTGATGTGCTGAGCGGCGACGTCGGCCTCGGTGCAGTGTGTGGCGATCCGGACCGACCGTACGCCGAGGCGGTGGGCCTGCCGCAGGTCGTGCAAGGTCCCGATGCCCGGCAGCAGCAAGGTGGTCGGGACGGCCTGGTGGGCGACGTCGCAGACCGCCTCGATCCACTCCCAGTCGGTGTGCGCGCCGACGCCGTAGTTGATGCTGGAGCCGGACAGACCGTCCCCGTGGGCGATCTCGATCGCCGCGACGCCCGCCGCGTCCAGTGCTCCGGCGATCGTCCGCGCCTGCTCGACGGTGTAGCGGTGCCGTACGGCGTGCATGCCGTCCCGCAAGGTCACGTCCTGGACGTACAAGCCGGTCATCGGGTGCTCTCCTGCCGGTGGGCGGCGATCCGCTCGGCAGTTCGCAGGGCTGCCGAGGTCATGATGTCGAGGTTGCCGGCGTAGGCGGGTAGGTAGTGCGCGGCGCCCTCGACCTCGAGGAACACCGAGACCTTGACCGCGTCGGCGGGTGCGCCGTCCGGGACCAGCCGGTGCAGCGGATCGTCGACGGCCACGGATTCGAACTGGACCTTCTGCTTGAGCCGGTAGCCGGGCACGTAGGCCTGCACCCGCCCGACCATCTCCTCGACCGCGGCGGTGATGGCCTCGGTGTCGGCGCCGGAGACGAGGCAGTGCACGGTGTCGCGCATGATCAGCGGCGGCTCGGCGGGATTCAGCACGATGATCGCCTTGCCGCGCGCGGCGCCGCCGACCTTCTCGATCGCGGACGCGGTGGTCTCGGTGAACTCGTCGATGTTGGCCCGCGTCCCGGGGCCGGCCGAGCGTGACGAGATCGACGCGATGATCTCGCCGTAGTGGACCGGGGTGACGGCGCCGACCGCGGCCACGATCGGGATCGTGGCCTGGCCGCCACAGGTGACCATGTTGATGTTGGGGGCGTCGAGGTGCTCGTCCAGGTTGACCGGCGGTACGACGTACGGGCCGATCGCCGCGGGCGTGAGGTCGACAACGGTGCGGCCCAGGGCGCGCAGGACTTCGTCGTGCCGCCGGTGCGCCCCGGCCGAGGTCGCGTCGAAGACGCACGCGACGTCGGCGAACTCGTCCAGCCGGACGAGACCGTCGATGCCTTCGTGCGTTGTGGCGACCTTGAACCGTCGGGCCCGCGCCAGGCCGTCGGAGTCGGGATCGATCCCGGCCATCGCGGCGATCTCGAGATGCTCCGACAACCGCAGCACCTTGATCATCAGGTCGGTGCCGATGTTGCCCGAACCGATGATCGCGACCTTGGTCCGGCCGCTCATGACGCGCCGTCTTCCGGGGCGAAGCTGACCCGGACCGATCCCAGACCCGAGATTTGAGCGGTGAAGACGTCACCCGGTGCGACGGCAGCCATCGGCCCCAGGGCGCCGGTGAGGATCACGTCGCCGGCGCGCAGTGGATCCCCGCGCCGAGCCAGCGTCGACGCCAGCCAGGCCGCTGCGTTGAGCGGGTCGCCCAGACAGTCGCGGCCGGTGCCCTCCGAGACGAGCTCGGCGCCGCGGTACAGCTGCATCGCGACGTCGGCGGGCTCGACCTCGCCGATCGACAAGCTGGTGCCGCCGAGCACGAACAGGCCGGACGACGCGTTGTCGGCCACGGTGTCGACGATCGTGATGTCCCAGTCCGCGATCCGACTGTCCACGATCTCCAGGGCGGGGGAGACCGACGCCGTCGCGGCGCGCACCTCCGCGACGGTGCAGTCGTCGCTGGTGAGGTCCGCGCCCAGGACCAGCGCGATCTCGGCTTCGACCTTTGGCTGGAGCAGCCGCCCGGCCGGCACCACCGCGTCGCCGCTCAGCGCCATCGTGGCGAGCAGCGCGCCGAAGTCGGGCTGGTCGACACCGAGCTGACGTTGCACGGCCGGCGATGTCAGGCCGATCTTGCGTCCGACAAGACGGTCCCCGGTCGCGAGCACGCGCTCGGTGACGAGCCGCTGGACGTCGTACGCCGAATCGATGTCGCCGTCGGCGAACAGGTCGCGGACCGGCGGGCACGGTGTGCCGGTAGCGGCCGCGGTGGCCAGCAGCTCCGCGGCTTTCTGAACGGCGGTGCTCATCGGATACCTCCGAGGGTTGGACTGTGGTGGGCCAGGTATAGGCCGGGGTCGTCAGGTATGCCAAAGTTTGTTCCGTGACACGGAACGCGACGGCAGGGAACATGCTGGACAAGGCGGTCACGCTCTTGAACGTCTATCGGCCAGCGGGCGGATCGTTCCGTCTCACAGAACTTGCGGCCAGGGCGAATCTGAGCAAGACGACCACGTTCCGGGTCGTCGGCGACCTCGTCCGGCTCGGTCTGCTGGAGCGTGAGGGGGAGTGGTACCGGCTGGGCGGCACGCTGTTCGAGCTGGGATCGCTCGTGCCTCGCCGGCACGACCTGCGCGAGACCGCGCTGCCGTTCCTGCAGGACCTGTTCGAGAGCACGCGGCAGACCGTGCACTTCGGAATCCGGGACAACCGCGACGTCGTGTACCTCGAACGCATCCACGGCCACGACGCCGTCGCGCTGCCGTCCCGGATCGGCGGCAGGCTGCCCCTGACCTGTACGGCGATCGGCAAGGCGCTGCTCGCGTTCTCCGGACCCGAGCTGGCCGACGCCGTCCTCGCGGACCCGCTGCCGCAGCTGACGTCGTACTCGATCACCGACCCGGTTCGCCTGCGAACGGCCCTGGAGCAGATCCAGATCTCCGGGCTCGCGTACGAGGAACAGGAAGCGGCGCTCGGAGTCAGCTGTATCGCGGCTCCCGTGTTCTCTGGCGCGGTCGCCGTCGCGGCCTTGTCGGTGGCCGTCCCGCGGGAGCAGTTCCGCCCGGCGCACCTCGCCCCGGCGGTGCGGACGGCCGCGCTCGGCCTGTCGCGCACGTTGCGCCCACCGGCCGCGAGGGGCTGACCAAGTCGTCCCCTCACTGACTGGTGCCCTGGGCAACGTCTTCGTCAGCGGGCCGCAGCGGTGCAGACCGAGCGGACCGCCGTACCGAGTGCTTGGCGGTGCAGGGTGTTCAGTCCCTCGAGGACGGTTCCCGATCCGACCGCCAGAGCGAGGTGAACGGTGCAGGCGATCGGTTTGTCGCGGACGTCGACAGTGGCCGCGAGTTGCTGAAGCAGGGCCGTCGTCAATTGATCGAGCCGCAGGCGGATCTGTTCCAGGTCCGGTCGGGTGGTGGGGGCTTGGTCCGGATGGGCTGTCCACCGGGCGAACAGGCCGGTCTGGACCTCCTTGCTCGCGGTGATCTGGTCGCGGAAGAACGCGACCGCGTCGTCCGGATCCAGCCCCAAGGCGTCGGCCTGGGCCCGGACCTGGTCCAGTACCTGCTGCTCACGGACGGGGTTCTCGATCGGTGAGTCGGTGCCGAACTTGGACGCCGCCACGTCGTCGCTGACGAGAAGTCGCTCGATGACGAGATCGGTCAGCGGGCCGAGCCGGCCGAAGGACTCGTGCGGCCCGAGCGCGCTAATGGAGGACAGCGACGTCTGCGGTACTTCTGCGGCCATCGCCGAGGGAACGGTCAATGACATCCCGCCCGCCGCTGCCACGGCGGTGACCGCGATGCCGCGAGCCACCTTGCTGCTCGTCTTCAACTGCTTGCCTCCCTTTCCGGGAATCGAAATGGACCTGCCCACAGGTCGCGACTCAGGCCGCGGTGAGCCTGGCGATCTGTACGTCGGTGAGCTGCACCGCGCCCGCCGCGACGTTCTCCGCGAGGTGGGTGACCGACGACGTGCCGGGAATCGGGCACACCACCTCGGCCCGGGCCAGCAGCCAGGCCAGCGCCACCTGGGTCGGCGTCGCTCCGGTTTCCGCCGCGACCTCGGCGGCGACGCCGCCAGGCTCGGCGAGCGCACCGCGCATGACCGGGAACCAGGCGACGAACGGAATTCGTTGACGCTGGCAATGATCCACGACCGCGTCCCAGCCGCGGGTCGTCAGGTTGTAGATGTTCTGCACGGCGGCGACGTCGATGATCGCGCGGGCGGCCTCGATCTGCTCGACGCCGACCTCGGACAGCCCGAAGTGGGCGATCTTGCCTTCGTCCTGCAGGTCTCGCATCGTGCCGACCTGCTCGGCGAACGGCACGTGCGGATCGGCGCGGTGAAGGTAGAGGAGGTCGATTCGGTCCACGCCCAGCCGCCGCAGGCTCATCTCGCACTGGTGCCGCAAGAAGGCGGGTCGGCCGATCGGTTCCCACTCGCCGGGCCGCGGTTGCACCTGGCCGACCTTCGTGGCAACGAGGACCTGATGCGGGTAGGCGTGCAAGGCCTCCCGCAGGATCTCTTCGACCGCTCCGAACCCGTAGGTGTCTGCTGTGTCGATGTGCTCGACACCGAGCTCGACCGCCGTACGAATCATTCGGACCGCGTGTTCCCGGTCCGACGGCGGACCCCAGATCCGGCGATCGGCCAGCCGCATCGAGCCGAACGCCAGCCGCGCCACGGACTTGCCGCCGATGGTGATCCTGCTCGCAGTCTGTGGCTCGGTCATGCCTTCGTCCTTGGATCGGAGAATCCGATGCGTGTATGTAGCGATCACTCTACAGGTCTTCCGATGCCCCCACACCTTCGGCCGACAGATCAATCGGCTTTGTACAGTCGGTCCTGTGTCGACTCCAAGCCCCTTCGCCCCGCGGACCACGCAAGCGACCCTCGACGACCTTCGTGCTCGCCTGCGCGCGACGCGCTGGCCGGATGCGCCCGAGGATGCCGGTTGGTCGGCCGGTGCCGATCTCGACTACCTGCGCGAGCTCGTCGGCTACTGGGCCGACGAGTTCGACTGGCCCGCCCGCGAAGCGGAGCTGAATGCGATCAGCCGGTTTCGCGTGTCATTGCGCGGGCTCGGAATCCACTACGCACACGTCCGGGCGGTCGCCCCCGCGGGGCCCGTCCTGCCGATCGTTCTCGCGCACGGCTGGCCGGACTCGTTCTGGCGGTACACGAAGGTCATCCCCTTGCTGACCGACCCGGGATCGCACGGCGCGGATCCCGCGGACGCGTTCGACGTGGTGGTGCCGGACATGCCCGGCTTCGGGTACTCCGACCGTCCTGGCACGCCGCTGGACTCGATCGCGGTCTCGGGCTTGTGGGCGGAGTTGATGGATGTCCTCGGTTACCCCCGCTTCGGTGCAGCCGGCGGCGACATCGGCAGTCATGTGAGTCGCTACCTGGCGCTCGATCATCCGGATCGGGTGGTGGCGGTGCACCGGATGGACGCCGGCCTGCCGGTCTTCGTCGGTGACCCGGCCGAACTGGCTCAGGAGGAACGCGAGTGGTTGACCAACGCCTCGTCGTGGGGAGCTGCCGAGGGTGCGTACGCCGCCATGCACCGGACGAAGCCCCAGACCGCGGCCGTGGGACTCAACGACTCCCCGGCCGGGCTCGCGGCGTGGATCGTGGAGAAGCTGCGCGCCTGGAGCGATTGCGACGGCGACGTCGAGCGCAGCTACACCAAGGATGAGATCCTCACCAACGTCATGCTCCACTGGCTCACCGAGACGATCGGCTCCTCGATGCGGATGTACCGCGCGAACGCGGCGATCGCACCGGCCCAGCTCGCCCGCCGGGTCGAGGTGCCGTCCGGCTTCGCGATCTTCGCCGGGGACATCGTGCGCCCGCCGCGGGCCTGGCTCGACCGGGTAGCGAACACCGTGCGGGCGACGGAACCGCCGCGTGGCGGACACTTCGCGCCCTTCGAGGAGCCGGAACTGTACGCCCACGAGCTGCGGAAGTTCTTCCGTCCGTACCGGCGCGAGGCCCGGCTCGGGGTGGCCGGCTGAGGTCCGTCGACCGGCGACGCGGCCGCGTGCCGGTGGGGGAGTGGCGCCTGAGCGGACCTATCATGACCGCATGGTGAGGGAATCCGGCGCTGCCCCGGCTACGGCCGGCTCGAGCAGTCAAGACAACATCCTGAACGCCGCGCGCGCCCTCATCGGTGACAAAGGCTATGACGGTATGGCGATCTCGGACCTGTCCGCCCGGTCCGGACTGCCGCCGAGCTCGATCTACTACCACTTCGGCAACAAGTTCGGTGTCCTGGCGGCGCTGCTCGAACGGACCTTCGAGGAGATGCACGGCCTGTTCCCGAGTCCGTCGTCGTTCGACGACCTGGAGCCGCTCGATCGCCTGGAAGCGTGGTTCACGGCGGCGTGCCGCTCACTGGATCAGCGACCTGACTACCTGCGGCTGCTGGTCGCGATCAGCGTCGGCCCGCACAAGGACGCCGACGCGGTCCAGCAGACCGTACGCCGGGTCCGCGACTACGCCCATGCCTCCTGGGTGGACGCGCTGACCCCGATCTTCGCGCCCAACGGTGGCAAGAACAACCAGGCCGTGGTCGAGCAGTTGGCCGTTCTCGGGCGTGCCTTGACCGACGGTCTCTCGGTGACCAACAGTTTCGACGGCCTGAGTTACAGCTCGCAGGTCGCGCCCTTCGTCGCGCTGATCCGCGGCTTGGCCGAGCAGCGACGCGGTACGGCGAAGCGCAAGCGCTGACGGCAGGCGGTCGCTCGCCCACCACCTGGCCACCCTTGCCCGCTCTCTTGATCCTTGTATAGTGAGCGCTACATACAGCGGAAGAAGGGTGGGCGTAGTGACGAGCACCTTGGATGTCGCAGACGCGCGGCTGGCCTACACCGACACCGGATCGGGCCACCCGGTCGTGTGGTTGCACGGCTCGGGGCCGGGCGCGTCAGGGATGAGCAACTTCGGCGGGAACCTGCCCGCCTTCCAGGACTACCGCAACATCGTGATCGACCTGCCGGGCTGGGGAGACTCCCCACGGCCCGCGACGGACCAGCCGCTGATCTTCCACGCCGCCGAGCTGGTGAGCCGTGCGATGACGGTGCTCGGGATCGAACGAGCCCACCTGGTCGGCAACTCCTACGGCGGCGCGGTGGCCATGCGGGTCGCGATGGAGTACCCCGACCGCGTGGACCGGCTCGTCCTGATGGCGCCGGGCGGGGTGCTCCCGGCGGACGCTCCGCCCTGGCCGGTCGGGCTCGAGCACCTCTTCGCCTACATGGCCGCGGAGAAGCCGTCGCGGGAAGCGATGGCCGAGTTCGTCCGGCTGATGGTGTTCGACGAGTCCCTCGCGACCGAGGCGCTGATCGACGAGCGGTACGCCTCCAGCCTGCGGTCCCACCCCGAGATGCAGATCCCGCCGAACTTCGGCGATTTGACCCCCGACCTGGCGCGCATCGCCGCGCCGACGTTGCTCGTGTGGGGCCGCGAGGACCAGACCGTCCCCGTCACGTGGGCGCCCCGGATCCTCGAGGGGATCCCGAACGCGGAGCTCCGCGTACTGCCGCACTGCCGGCACTGGGTCCAGTACGAGCGGGCGCCGGAGTTCAACCACATCGTCCGTGAATTTCTGCGGGGCGGAACAGTTGCCCCATCGGAGGCATGAATCATCGTGGGGATCAGGAAGCTGGGCTACGTCGGTCTCAACGTCACCGACGTCGACGCGTGGACCGATCTGCTCGGGCGCACACTGGGCATCGGAGTCACCCGGGCCAAGTCCGGTATGAACGAAGTCGCCCTGGCTGAGCTCGACGAGTTCAAGTACCGGCTGGCTCTTCATCCGTCCGCCGAGGACGGTCCGCGCGAGCTGGGGTGGATCGTCGATTCGCGGCAGGAGCTCGACCGGCTCACCCAGCGCCTGGAGGACGCCGGCTTCGCTGTCAAGGAGGGGACCGCGGACGAGAAGGAACTGCGGGGCGCCACCCATCTGCGTTGGTTCACCGACCCGGTCGGATACCGCGTGGAGCTCGCGGTCGGTGAAGCCAAGGTGCGTCTGGGGGCCGATCGTCCGGCCGGCGGGGCCGGCGTCACCGGGCTCGGGCACTTCGTGCTGGCCAGCCCGAAGCTCCAGGAACTTCGCGAGCTCTACGAGTCGGTGCTCGAGTTCGAGCTGACCGACTACCGGGCTCCGGGTCTGTTCTTCTTCCGCTGCAACCGGACCCATCACAGCATCGCGCTGGCTGCCGCGGAAACGCCGTCGATCCATCACCTGGAGTTCGAGCACGCCTCGATCGACGACGTCGGTCGCGCCTACGACCGGGCCCAGGCCAACGGCGTACCGATCTCGATCAGTCTGGGCCGGCACATGAACGACAAGGCGATCTCCTTCTACGTCCGCAACCCCAGCGGGTTCCACCTGGAGATCGGCTGCGGCGGCATCGAGGTGGGCGACGACTGGGTTCCGCACGACTTCGGCCGCCCGGACGAGTGGGGACACCGTCACGCCGACGCCAATCCCTTCGCGACCCCGGCGAAGTGACGATGGCGTCGCCGGAGTTGGTGCTGTCCGGTCGCCGCGCCCTGGTGACCGGTGCGGCGAGCGGGATCGGCGCCGCGGTGGCGACCCGTCTGGCCGGACTCGGTGCTCAGGTCGTCGTGTGCGACATCGACGCCGAGGGTGCGAAGGTCATGGCCGAGCGGATCGGTGGCGAGGCCGTCGCGATCGATCTCAGCAACACCGCTGAGCTCGCGGGGCGGCACTTCGACGCCGACATCCTGGTCAACAACGCCGGGGTCCAGCACGTCGCGCCGATCGAGCGGTTCGAGCCCGAGCGGTTCGCCTTCATGCTGCGACTGATGCTCGAGGCCCCTTTCCTGTTGAGCCGGGCCGTCCTTCCGCACATGTACGAGCGGGGCTGGGGACGGATCGTGAACATCGCGAGCGTGCACGGTCTGCGGGCCAGTGCCTACAAGTCCGCGTACGTGAGCGCCAAGCACGGACTGCTGGGCCTGTCGAAGGTCGTCGCGCTCGAAGGTGCGGCCTACGGGGTGACCAGCAACTGCGTGTGCCCCGGTTACGTGCGTACGCCGTTGGTCGAGAACCAGTTGGCCGACCAGGCGGTGGCGCACGGGCTGAGCGCCGACGAGGTGCTCTCCGAGGTTCTCCTGGCGAGGTCCGCGGTGAAACGCCTGATCGAGCCCGAGGAGGTCGCCGGCGCGGTCGCGTACCTGTGCTCACCCGAGGCGGCGTCCGTCACCGGCGCCGAACTCGTCCTCGATGGGGGCTGGAGCGCTTCCTGACCGCGGCCGTTGCGGTCACGGGCCGCCGGCAGGGCGGCCCGTGACCGGCCGGTCAGGCCAGAGGCAACGGCGTTCCCGAGAAGACTCGATCCGGATCCACGGCTGTCTTGATGCGCTGCAGACGGGGGAGGTTGTCTCCGTAGATGTTCGGGATCTGGTCGGTCGCTTCGGGCCCGAGCAGGTTGGCGTATCCGCCGGAGAAAGCGTGCGGAGCCAGCGCCGCCGATGCTTCGTCGGCCCAGTGTCGCGCCTTGTCGCCGGCATCCCCGGTCGGCCAGACCGCGATCGTCTCGGCCATCAAATGGGTCCTGCGCAGGACGAACGCGGTGTCGGCCGGAGCGACCCTGGCGGCGGCGCCGTGGAAGTGGTGCAGGGAGATCCCGGACATCGGCGTCGGCAACTCGCCGCCGAAGCGGTCGACGACGTCGATGACGTCGGGGCTTAGCCCGGGCACCGAGCGGGTCCGAAGGGTGACATGCCTGCCGTCGGGGAACATCGCGTCCCGCCCGGCGACCGTGGCCGCGTACGGAACGGCGCCCAGCTCGGCGAACACGGGATCGCCGAGCCGGCTCAAGGCCATCACCGGACCTGAGGGGTCGGTGCCGGTCGCAAGGTCGCCGGACCACGTCGGCAGCACCAGCAAGGCGGGTGAACCGTCCGGCGATCCGACGGCGCCGACCTGGATCGTCAAACCGTCAGGGCAGTCCTGCTGTGCCTCGCGAACTCGCCCGAGGATCTGCTCGGCCTGCTTCCACGGGTAGAGCACCATGCCGGTCACGACGGCCGGTACGGCGTGCAGCTGCACGGTCATCGACGTGACGACCCCGAAGTTGCCGCCTCCGCCCCGAAGTGCCCACAGCAGGTCCGGTTCGTGGTGGGAGTCGGTGCGCAGCACGGAGCCGTCAGCAAGGACCAGCTCAGCGGCCAGCAGGTTGTCCGCGGCGAGGCCGACCCGCCCGGCCAGCGGCCCGTAGCCGCCGCCGAGGGTGAGCCCGGCCATCCCGACGGCTCCGATCGTGCCGGTCGCGGCCACGAGACCGTGCTCGTCGGCGGCGGCCAGTAGGTGGTTGGCGGACGCGCCGCCACCGACTTCGGCGATCCGTGCTTCGGGGTAGACCCGTACGCCGTGCAGGGGCCGCAGATCGAGGGTCAGTCCGCCGTCGACCAGGGCACGGCCGGCGTAGTCATGACCCCGCCCGCGGACCGAGAGGGCAAGACCGAACTCCCGGGCGGCGCGCACTCCGGCCACCACGTCGTTGGTCGAGCTGCAGGACAGCACGATGCCGGGCCGTCGCTGCACAGCGCCGTTCCACAAGGCGATGCCGTCGTCGTAGCCGGGGCCTGAGTCGTGCACCTGCCCGGCGGGCAGGCGAAGGCGCAGTGCGCGGAGGGCGGCTGTGATCGCGGAGTTCTCGTCGGGCATGGGGTGTCCTTTGATGCGGTCGAGTGAGATGCGCTCTCTATGTAACGTTCACTCTACCGCATCAAAGGACCGACCGTTCTATCTACTAGACGGGAATCTTCCACTTCTGCGGGTCCAGACCGGTGCAGTCGTAGATCTGCAGGTCGGTACCGTCAGCCGTCGCGCCGCCCGGGCTGTCCAGGCAACGCCCGGACTGCGGGTTGCGCAACGCCCCGTTGGACTGTGCCTGCCAGATCTGACCGCCGGCCGATCCGCAGTCCCAGAGCTGGACCTTGGTGCCGTTCGCCGTCCCGTTGCCGACGATGTCCAGACACTTGCCGAAGGCACGGATCTTGCCGTCGGTGCCGACCGCCCACTGCTGGCCCGGCGCACCGTTGCACGTCCACAGCTGAACGGCGTTGCCACTGGTCGGTGTGTTGGTGTCGACGTCGACGCACTTGCCGGCGGCTGCCGGTCCGGTGATCGGGCCGGTCGGGAAGCCGGGCAGGTTCCACTTCTGCGGATCGAGGCCGGTGCAGTCGTAGATCTGCAGGTCGGTGCCGTCAGTGGTCGCTCCGGCGGGGCTGTCGAGGCAACGACCGGACTGCGGATTGAGCAACGAACCGTTGGCCTGCGGACGCCACTGCTGACCGCCGGCCGGGCCGCAGTCCCAGAGCTGGACCTTGGTGAGATTTGCCGTACCGTTGCCGACGATGTCGAGGCACTTCCCGAACGAGCGGATGGTGCCGTCGGCCATCATCGTCCACTGCTGCCCCGGGGCGCCGCCGCACGTCCACAGCTGGACGGCGTTGCCGCTGACCGCGGTGTTGTGGTCGACGTCCAGGCACTTGCCGGCGCCGGCTGGTCCGGTGATCGCGCCGGTCGGCCCGCCGACGACTCCTGTTCCGAACCGCACCTGGCACTGGTTTCCCGTGCCGAGCCAGGTCGCCGCCAGGTAGAGGAACGACGTGCCGTTGGCCGACGGGACGATCGGCGAGCTGTAGCCCGGACAGCTGGGCACACCCGTGGCGTAGCCGCCGGTCGGGTTGATGTTGACCGGCGCCTCCAGCTCGGTCCAGCTACCGGAGCCGAGCGAAGTATTTGCCAACAGCACTGATCCGGACTCCGCCATCACCGCCTTGTTGCCGGTAGGTCCGGCGACGACCCGTTGACCCGACATCAGCAGCGTGCCGTTCGGCCCACCGCCCGGAACCCAGGCGACGTACGGCGTGTGCAGGAGGTGACGGCCGTCCGTCGTCTGCACGAGCGTGCCGGGGTTGTTCGTCGGAGCCCAGTTGAGACCGTCGGGGCTCGTCTTGATGTAGACCTCGCATGCGTGGTCCGCGTTGGTCGCGTCCCGGCACAGCTCGTAGGTCATCAGGAACTGGCCGTTGGGCAGCGTGGTGATGATCGACATGCCCGGCCGGGCCAGGTTGTCGGCGGGGAACGCGACGTCCGGCGTGATGCTCGCGCTCCAGCTCACGCCGCCGTTGGTCGACGTGTAGTGACCGATGATCTGGTTGTTGGTCGGTGAACCGGCCGGGCGCTCGTCGGAGATGAAGCAGGCCAGCGTGTTGTTCGGCGCGAGCAGGAACCACGGTTCCCAGATGCCCTGGCCGATGGTGTTCGGCTGGCCGCTGGTCTGGGTGCAGTTCGACAGGTACTGCCAGCTCGCGCCGCGGTCGGTGCTCTTGAAGACCTCGATCTTCTGCGCCGTGAAGTTGCCCTCGTCCCACGCCGTACCGGCGGCGAGCAGGTCGCCTGCGTTCAGGCCGTTCGCGGTCCGCGGGACCTCGTAGACGACCGGCGCGCCGAGGTCCCAGCCGGGCGTGTGCGAGGTGATGGTGCTGATCGGCGCGCCGGTGAAGGTGGCTCCGCCGTCGGTACTGCGGTAGATCGGGAAGCTGCTCGGACCGGACTCGTTGCGCCGGGCGAAGGTCGCGAGCACGGTCCGGCCGGCGTTGCCGTCGTGATCGAGCCGGATCGCCCGTGGGTAGCTGGCGTCGGCGGCCGGGAAGGTGGACAGGTTCGGGCTGTAGAGCACGTTGCCGGGTGGCGCCGCGCTGGCGGGTACGGCGGGTGTGGCGACGAGGCCTGCGGCGAGCAGCGCTGCCGAGGCCAGCAGCCGGGTGACGGTTGACATGGTCCTCCTCTGACATCGGGCGGATGAGTCGAGCGAAGGTTCCCCCGTGCGCCGGCGCCCGTGGGCGCCGGCGAGATCTCGGGTGGGGCGTCAGTCCGCGAGGTCGACCGCGGTCCGCGCGACCACGGTTCCGGCGGCATCGGTTGCCCACAGCAACAGGCGGCCGGGAGTCGGTGGCACCGCCACGTCGAACGGATCGGTGACCTCGAACGGCTTGGCGTCGACAGCCACCGAACTAGTGGCACCGTCCAGCGCCCAGTGCAGGGTCCCGAGCAGCGGATCGCGACCGTGGTGCGAGACTCGAACCGGTACGACGACCGGATCGTCGGCGCCGTTCAGGACCAGGTCGCGGCCCGGCGCCTGCGGTACCAGGTCGACGATCAGGACGGTCTCGGCGTGGACGTCGGACGGCACCACGCCACCGAGGTCCTTCCCGCGGCGTTCGTAGGTGTAGATGCCGACCGTCTCGTGCTCGATGTCGTACAGCTCGGTGTAGATGTACCCCGCGTTGAGCGGGTGACGGCGCAGCTCCTGGGTCTGCCAGCGCAGGTGCCAGCCGCGTTCCACGCTGGTCGACCCACCGCCGTACTCGCCGTTGAGCTGCGGCTTGCCCGTCGGGTCGAAGCCGGGCGCGGCGATCGTCTTCTGGGCCACGAAGTCGGGACCGAGCCGCACCGGGAAGGTCCCGTCGGTGGTGTTGACCAGCCGGTCCACGATCGCGGCCCACGAACCGGCGTTCTCGTCGTAGTAGTGCCAGTCGACCAAGTCGGTCTCGACGTGCGCCCAGCCCGAGTTGTCGACGACCGGACGGGTCGGGTCCGCGTCCCGGATGATCCGGTACGCACGCCGTACGGCGTCCTGCTTGGCCGGATCGCCCGGCACGTCCCAGTCCAGACCCCACTCCTCGTTGTAACCACCCCAGATGACGATGCTCGGATGGTTGCCGTCCCGCTCGACCATGCCGGCCGTCACCTCCTCGAAGGCGGCGACCGACTCGGCGGTGAAGCGCCCGGTCGACGGCGGCTCGGCCCAGACCAGCATGCCGAGCCGGTCGGCCCAGTAGAGCCACCGTGGGTCCTCGAGCTTGATGTGCTTGCGGACCAGGTTGAACCCGGCCTCGCGCGCCAGTTCGAGATCGCGCCGAAAGGCCTCGTCACTCGGAGCCGTGTGCCCACCGGCCGGCCAGAAGCCCTGATCCAGCACACCGCGCACGTATGTCGGTACGCCGTTGACCGCCAGGTTGTTGCCGTGCCATTCCACCTTGCGCAGCCCGGTGTAACCGCGGACGGTGTCCTGGCCGGCGGTGACGACCACGTCGTACAGGTGAGGATCGTCGGGACTCCACAGCCGGGGCTGGGCGATCGGCAGGGTCGCCGTGCCAGGCCATTCGTCATACTCGCGGACGACGACGCCCGGGATCTCGATCCGTACCGGTGACGGGCCGGTGAGGGTGACCTCGACGCCGTCGAGCGAATCGGTCGGCCGCAGCACGAGCCGGGAGATGTGCTCCACCGGTCGAGGCTCGAGCCACACGGTCTGCCAGATTCCGCTCGACGGGGTGAACGCGCAGCCATCGTAGTCGTCGGCCGGCAGGCTGCGCTGCTTGCCGTGCGGGACGAACCGCTTGTCGACCGGCGCATCCACCCGTACGACGAGCTCCGCCCGCCCCGACGGGTCGAGCAGGTCGGTGATGTCGACCTCGAACGGCAGGTAACCGCCGACGTGCTCGGCGGCCTGCTCGCCGTTGACGAACACCGTGGCGTGGTGGTGGACCGCGCCGAAGTGCAGGATGGTCCGTTCGCCGGCCCAGTCGTCCGGGCGCTCGATCTGGCGCCGGTACCAGGCTGTCGGCAGCCAGTGGGCGACAACGCCGGCGTCGGGGTGCTCCCAGGGGAACGGGACCACGATGGTCTCGGCGAAGCGGTCGGCCTCACGGGCGAACTCCCACTTGCCGTTGAGATTGAGCCAGCGCTCGGAGCGGTCGAAGTGCGGACGGGGGTATTCAGGACGTGTGTTCACAGGTTTCTCCAGGTCTCAGCCCTTGAGGCTGCCGGCCATGACGCCTTTGATCAGGTGACGTTGCAGGACGACGAAGACGATCAGCACCGGGATCGCCGCCACGGTGCTTGCCGCCAGCAACTGCCCCCAGACACTGGTCCAGTCGGCACCGAGCTGGCCCGAGCGGATGTTCTGCGCGAGTGCCGCGAGCATCACCTGCAGGGTCTGGTGCTGCTCGTCGTTCACAGCGACCACGGGCCAGACGAAATCGTTGTAGATGTTGATGAAGGTCAGGACACCGAGCGCGGCCAGCCCCGGCCGGATCACCGGGACCACGATGCTGGCGAAGATCCGCAGCTCGTTCGCCCCGTCGACCCGGGCGGCGTCGAGCAGCTCGTCGGGAATCGCCATGATCACCTGGCGCATCCAGAACACTCCGAACGCGTCGATCGCGCCGGGCAGGATCAGCGCCTTGAAGGTGCTCACCCAGCCGAGCTGGCTCATCTCGAGCAGCAAGGGGATCAGCAGGACCAGCGTCGGCAGCATCAGCGTCGTGAGCACGGTCGCGAACAGCACCCGTTTGCCGAAGAACGCGTACTTCGCGAAGGCGAACCCGGCCATCGGGCAGAAGACCATCGTCAGCGCGCCCTTGACCACGACGACGATCGCCGTGTTCTGGAACCCGGTGCCGATCGGGATCGTGTCGAGCATCGAGCGGAAGTTGGCCAGCGTGAACTGTCCCGGGTCGAAGTCAAAGGGGCTGGAGATGATGGCGGCGCCGGGTTTGAACGCCGAGGCCACCATCCACAGCAGCGGGGCCAGGCTGATGACGCCGGCCGCGGTCAGCAAGCCGTAGCGGCCGGCGGTTCCGAGTTTCATGAGTCCTCCCGCGAGCGCAGCAGCCGGATCGAGGCGATCGACAGGGCCAGCACCATCGCCACGAGCAGCATCGAGTTCGCCGCTCCGAGTCCGAGGTCGGAGTTCGTGATGTGCTTGTAGAGGTAGAGACCGGCCGTCCGGGTCTCGTTGAACGGTCCGCCGCCGGTGACGACGTACGGCTCGGCGAACAGCTGGAAGACCGTCAGCGTGCCGATCACGACGACGAAGCTGAGGGTCCGGGTCACCAGCGGCACGGTGATCGACCAGAACTGGTGCCACGCGCCGGCCCCGTCGATCCGGGCCGCCTCGTAGACGTCGGTCGGGATCGACGACAGCCCGGCCATCAGCAGGATCACGGCGTACCCGGTGGTCCGCCACAGCACCAGCAGCGCGATCGTCACCTTCGCCCAGAATCCGGTGGTCAGCCAGCTGATCGCCGGCAGCCCGAGCGCGGTCAGTCCGTGGTTGACCGCGCCGAAGTCCTTGTCGAACAAGATGATCCACACCTGCGCCATCGCCACCAGCGGCGTCACGAACGGTGCGATCAGCGCGGCGCTGAACAGCCCGCGGAACCGCGCCTTGCGCAACGCGACCGCGATCGTCAGCGCGAGCAGCACCTGCGCCGGTACGACGAGCAGCCACAGCGCGCCTGACGTCGCCATGGACTGCCAGAAATCGGGACTGGTCAGCAGGTACTGGTAGTTCGCCAGCCCGACGATCTTCAACGCGCCGGCGCCGTGCCAGTTGGTGAAGCTCAGCTGCAGGGCGAACAGGATCGGGTACGCGCTGAACGCGGCGAAGACCAGGATGAACGGCGCGACGAACAGGTACGGCGCCGCGCTGACCCGCCGGCGCCGTACCGGCCGGGCCGTACGCCGGGTCGTCGCGGCTTCGGTCAGGGTCGCCATTCAGCTGGGACCCATCAGGTTCTTCTGGATCTGGGTCGCCGAGGTCTTGAGCACCTCGTCCGGTGTCATCTGCCCGGCCAGCAGCTTCTGCACGTTGACGCCGAAGTAGTCGACGGCCTTCCCCCACCAGGTGGGAATCGTGTAGCCGCCCGGTGCCTGCTTGCCCGCCTCGACCGCGATCTTCCACAGGTCCTGACCGCCGAGTGCCTCGATCGGCTTGAACAGCGGCGTGCTCGGGTCCAGCGCCGGCAGGTACGACGGGATCGACGTGTTCAGGCCGCCCGGGTACACCTGGTTCGGCCCGTAGACCGTGCTGTAACCCTCCTTGCTGAACACGAGGTGCTCGTACAGCCGCCAGGCGAGTTCGGGGTTCTTCGCCTTGGCCGGGATGACGAAGGACGAACCGCCCATCACGCCCGCGCGTGCACCGCCGGCCTGCCAGGCGGGCAGCGTGGTCGCCCGCCATTTGCCCTTGCTTGCCTTCAGCAACTGCTGCGGCGCGAACACGTACCACTGCGCCCAGGGGACGAACACCTGGGTGCCGTTGTCCTGGGTCTGCAGGTCGGTCGGCTGGGTGTACTTCGCCAGCGTGCCCAGTCCTTCGGACCGGACCTTGTCCAGCCAGGTCAGCGCCGTGCGGTACGGCGCCGAGTCGACGGTGAGCTTTCCGTCGGCATCGACCATCGCGCCGCCCTGCTGGTTGGCGAACATCTCGACCCACAGCTGACCGAGGAACTGGTCGTTCTCGAGGTGGATCGGCCGGGCCGTCGGCGACTTGTCCCGGACCGTGCGCGCCGCGTCGAGCAGCGCGTCGTACGTGGTCAGGCTCGCCGGATCCACACCAGCCCGGGCGAGCACGTCCTCGCGGTAGAACAGCAGACCGGGGTCGAGGTCCCACGGCACTGCGATCACCTTGCCGTCGACGGTCACCACACCGAGCTTGTACGGCGCGATGTCGGTCTTGTACTGCTCGATCAACTGGCTGAGATCGTGCAGGTGCGGCGCGACGCCGGTCAGCAGCGCGTCGTCGTAGAAGGCGCCGTCGGGGACATCCGCGCCGCTGATCAGCGTGGCCGGCAGCTTGGCGTTGACGTCTACCGCGAGGTGGTTGACCTTCACCTGCGGGTACTTCGCGGTGAACGACGCGATCGCCTGGTCGAACACCTTGTACAGGTCGCCGGTGCGGTCCCAGATGGTGATCTCGCCCGACGGGGGCTTGGCCACGCTGGCGCTCGGGAGTGGGTTCCCGCTGGTCGTGTTGCCCGGGGCGCAGGCGCCGAGGCCGCCGGCCAGCAGGGCGGCACCGGTACCGCGCAGGAGCGTCCGGCGGGAGAACGGGGTGGGGCTCAGGGGAGTGGTCATGTTGTCGTTCCTCACGACTATTGCCGAACTTGCAACGTTGCAAGTGATGGTCGAGACGCTAAGGTTGCAACGTTGCAAGTGTCAAGGTTCCACCGCCCATGAAACGAGGTGCACAGTGGCCGCCACGCTGCGCGAGGTCGCCGAGCGAGCCGGGGTGTCGGTGCGCACGGTGTCGAACGTCGTCAACGACTTCCATCAGGTCGCGGACGAGACCCGGGCCAAGGTGCAGCGCGCGCTCGACGAACTCGGGTACCAGCCGAACGCGGTCGCCCGGACGTTGCGCAACGGCCGCTCGGGACTGATCGCACTGGTGCTGCCGGAGCTCGACGTGCCGTACTTCGCGGAGCTGACGCGGGCCGTGATCGAGCAGGCCGCGGTGGCGGGCTACACGGTGGTGGTCGACCAGACCGACGGCGATCCGGTCCGCGAGCGGGAGTTGGTGATGCGGGGCAGCCGCGCCGCGATGTTCGACGGGCTGATCTTCAACCCGCTGGCGCTCGGCGACGCGGATCTGCGCGACCGGCCGTCGTCGACGCCGGTGGTGCTGCTCGGTGAGCGCGTCGTCCAGGGCGGACTCGACCACATCATGATCGACAACGTCGGTGCGGCCGAGCTGGCGACCCGGCACCTGATCGATCTGGGCCGGCAGCGGATCGCGGCGATCGGCGACCAGTTCGACGAGACCCGCCGGACCGGCCAACTGCGAACGCAGGGCTTTCGCGCGGCTCTCCAGGCGGCCGGCCGAGAGGTGATCCCTGAGCTGGTGCGCCCGGTGGAGTTCTTCCACCGGTCCGACGGTGCCGCGGCGATGGCCGAGCTGCTCGCGCTGCCCGAGCCGCCGGATGCGGTCTTCTGCTACAACGACCTGCTCGCCCTCGGTGCCCTGCGCACCATTCTGAGTCGTGGCCTGCGGGTGCCGGAGGACATCGCGCTGGTCGGTTTCGACGACATCGAGGACGGTCGCTACAGCACGCCCAGCCTGACGACGATCAGTCCGGACAAGAACCAGATCGCGCAGAACGCCGTACAACTGCTGCTGAACCGCCTCGAGGGGGACCGCTCCGCTCCCGCCGAGATCTCGGCTGGTTACACCCTGGAGCTGCGCGAAAGCACCGCCGGCCGACCGGCCTGACGATCCCGATCACCGTTGTGCTGGATATAGCCAACGCACGCCCGAAGTCGTAGAGTGAGCGCTACATACACGCGACGACAGGGGCGGAAGCATGAGCAACTCGCTGATCGACGTGGCCCGTACGGCGGTGCTCGTCATCGACATGCAGAACGACTTCGTGGAAGAGGGCGCGCCGCTGGAGTTCCCGGAAGGGCGCCGGATCGTTCCGGCGATTCAGAAGGTGCTCACCGCCGCCCGCGCCCGCGAGATGCCCGTCGTCTACGCCGCGCACGTGCACCGTCCGGGCGGAGCCGACCTGGGCATCCATCGGGAGTTGTACCCGCCGGTGGCCGCAGGTGAAGCCCTGGTCGACGGCGAGCGGGGCGTGGAGATCCTGCCCGAGCTCACGCCCCGGCCGGGGGAGCCGGTGATCAAGAAGCACCGCTACAACTCCTTCTACGCCACCGATCTGGAGATCATCCTGCGGGGACTCGGCGTGGAGACGGTGGTCCTGACCGGAATGACGACCGAGTGCTGTGTGCTCGGAACGGCTCGCGGGGCGCTGGAACGCGGCTTCCGCTCCGTGGTGGTCGCGGACGCCTGCGCGTCGTGCGACTACCCGGACCTCGGCGCCGGGTCGATGTCGGCCGAGGACATGCACGTCGCCGCGTTGCGGGTGATGTCCCTGACCTCGTCGCAGCTGACCAGCACCGAGCAGTTGCTTGCCCGGCTGCCGTGAACCGCGACCCCGACGTACGATCTGTTGAGGAGGCTCCAGTGTCTGCAGCTGAGCCAGGCGCAGGCCCCGTTGTCGTGCTGCTGCACGGTGGCGGGCCCGGTGTCGATGCCGTGAGCAACTGGGCGAGCGTGCGCTCCAGGCTGGACGGCGATTTCCGCTGCCTGGCGCCCGATCTGCTCGGGTTCGGCACGCGGATCGCCGGGACCGGCGGGATCGAAGGGCCGCGGGCGTGGGCGCTGGCGCGTGCCCAGCAGATCCTCGACCTGCTCGACAGCGACGGCCTCGACCGAGTGCACCTGGTGGGCAACTCGGCCGCGGGTGGAGCTGCCGCGCTTGCGCTGCTGTCCCTCGCGCCCGAGCGAATCGACCGTGCGGTCGTGATGGGAGGCGCCGGGACCGGGCCGTTGCCCGCGGTGGTGCCGTTCTACGACGATCCGACCAAGCACTCCATGCGGGCCACCCTCGGCCGGCTCGTCGCCGACGACAGCGTGCACGAGGACCTGCTCGACGAGCTCGCCGACGTCCGGCTGCGGCAAGCCCTGCGTCCCGGAGCCGAGGCGGCGTTCCGGTCCATGTTCGTCGACGGCGTGGGCGGCCCGCCGCCCGTCGATCTCGCGACGATCGGTACGCCGGTCCTCGCGCTGCACGGAGAGCTCGACCGGGTCTCGCCGGTCGAGGTCTCCGAGCGGCTCGTTGATGCTCTGCCGAACGGCCGCCTCGCGGTGGTCGCCGGAGCGGGGCACTGGATCCACGTCGATCGGCCGGACGAGTTCTGCCGCTTGGTAGGGGAGTTCCTGAGCGCATGACACAGCCCAGCAGCGACAGCGCGAACCGGGTCGACGTCCTGATCGTCGGTGCCGGTCCCGCCGGCCTGACCCTTGCCATCGACCTGGCCCGGCGTGGTGTGGCCTGCCACGTCGTGGAGGCGACCGAAGAACGCCCGGTCAATCCCCGGTGCAACACCACGTCTGCACGGTCGATGGAGATCTTCCGGCGCCTAGGCCTTGCCGACGACATCCGGCGCGCCGGGCTGCCCGCGGACTACCCCACCTCGATCCACTACCGGACGACGCTGAGCGGCGAGGAGATCTTCCGCATCGAGCTGCCGTCGTCCGGCGATGTGCTGGCCGGTGTGGGCAAGGACGACTGGCCGACACCGGAGCCGCAGCACCGGATCTCGCAGCTGTTCCTCGAGCCCATCCTGGAGCGGCACGCGAGCGCGCTTCCGGGGCTGACCATCGAGCGCGGCAGCCGGTTGGTCGAGTTCCAGCAGTACGACGACCACGTCGAAGCGGTCGTGGAGACTGCGGGCGTACGCCGTACCGTGCACTGCGGGTACGTCGTCGGCTGCGACGGCGCCCACAGCGCCGTTCGGCGGCAGCTCGGGATCCGCTACGAGGGTGTCGACGCGCTGCAGCAGTTCGTGTCGACCTTCGTCCGCTCGCCCGAGCTGGGACGGCTGGCGGCCCGGGACCGCGCGTGGACGTACTGGACCTACGGGCGCCGGATCGCGTCGCTGATCGCGATCGACGGCGAGTCGTTGTGGTTGAACCATGTTGCCTTCGGCCCCGATCACGACACCGAGGGCGAGGATCCCGAACAGCTGCTGTACGACGCCGTCGGGCACCCGGTGGACCATGAGGTGCTCGGCGTGGTGCGCTGGACGGGGCGACGACTCGTTGCCCAGCGCTACCGCGTGGGCCGGGTGTTCCTGGCCGGCGACGCGGCCCATATCTGGATTCCGGTCGGGGGATTCGGGATGAACGCCGGCATCCAGGACGCGGCGACGCTCGGCTGGATGCTCGCGGCGGTCCACCACGGCTGGGCGCCTCCGGACCTGCTCGACGCCTACGAGCCGGAGCGCAAGCCGGTAGGGGAGCAGTTCGCCGACGCGGTCGGTTCGGCGGCGCGGACGTCGTTCGCGGACGTCTCGACCGACATCCATCTGCCCGGCCCGGAGGGGCAGCGCGCGCGTGCGGAGCTCGCCGATCGGCTCGCGGCCACCGAGCTGCACCGCTACTCGCCTGACGGATTCAGCTTCGGCTACCACTACGCCGGCTCGCCGTTGGTCGTCGGCGGCGAGGGTCAGGCCGCGATCACCATGGGCGACTTCCAGGATCGGGCGCAGCCCGGGTTCCGGTTGCCGCACGTCTGGCTCGACGACGGCCGGTCCGTGCTCGACCTGGTCGGCCCGGGCTTCACCTTGCTGAGGACCGACCCGGAGTGCGACGTGAGCGCCTGGACTGCGGCGGCGCGTGAGCTCGGCATCCCCTTCACCGTGGTCGACCTGCCGCAGCGGTGGCCTGACCGCTATCCCACCGCACTGCTGCTCGTGCGCCCGGACCAGCACATCGCCTGGATGGGCGGCGCGGACGCGCGTCCTGACGAGCTCCTGACCACTGTCACCGGCCACGTCACCGCCCACCAGCGGTAGAGATCACCAGGAGAACGCACATGCCATACGCACTGGGCATCGACGTCGGAGGTACCTTCACCGATGCGGTCGCCTCCGACGGGGCCGGCCGGATCGTGTCCGCCAAGACGCCGACGACCCCGCCGAACCGCGAGGTCGGGGTGATGCGCGCGATCGAGGACCTCGCCGGCGAGCTCGGCATCGGCGTCGGCGACCTGCTGTCGCAGACCGACTACATCGCGCACGGCACGACCGCGTCGATCAACGCGCTCGTCCAGGGCCACGTGGCCGACGTCGGGCTGATCGCCACCAAGGGCCACCGGGACGCGATCTACATCATGAACGCCGAGGGGCGCACCCTCGGCCGCTCGGCCCACGAGATCCAGGACACGCTGCGCCGGCGCAAACCCGCGCCGCTGATCCCGAAGTACCGGGCTCTGGAAGTCACCGAGCGGATCGATCACGCCGGGAAGATCCTCGTGCCGCTGGACGAGGCCGAGGTCCGTCGCGTCGCCCGGGGCCTGGTGGACCAGGGCGTCGAAGCGATCGCCGTCTGCCTGCTGTGGTCGTTCAAGAACGGGATCCACGAACAGCGGGTCCGGGAGCTGATCCACGAGATCGCGCCGGACATGTACGTCACGCTGTCGTCCGAGGTCAGCCCGCGCATCCGCGAGTTCGCGCGCACCTCGACGACGATCATGAACGCCCAAGTGGGTCCGCGGTTGCGGACGTACCTGCTCCCGTTGCAGCAGCAGTTGGAGGAGGGCGGGCTCAAAGGACCACTGCTGGTCATGCAGAGCGAAGGCGGCACGATCACCGCCGACCGTGCACCGGAGCATGCCATCACCACAGTGGGATCCGTCCTGTCCGGCGGCGTCATCGGCGGGATGCGCCTGGCCGAGCAGCTGGGACACCGCAACGTCATCACCACCGACGTCGGCGGTACGACGTTCCTGGCCGGGCTGATCGTCGACGGTGAGCCGGTGATGGCGCCGGGCTCGATCGTCAACCAGTTCCCGATCAACGCTGCGACGATCCGGGTGCACACCATCGGCTCCGGCGGTGGAGCGATCGCCTCCGTGGACGAGGGCGGGAACCTGCGACTCGGTCCGCAGAGCGCCGAAGCCGTCCCCGGCCCGGCCTGCTACGGCAACGGCGGCACCCGGCCCACCAACACCGACGCCAACCTGGTCCTCGGCATCCTCGGCGAGCGCGGGCTGCTCGGCGGCCGCAAGCCGCTGAGCCTGGACCTGGCCCGGCAAGCGATCCGCGAGCACGTGGCCGAGCCACTCGGGCTGACCGTCGAGCAGGCCGCTATTGCCATTCACGAGGTGCAGAACGCACAGGCGGGTGACCTCGTACGCCGGGCCGTCGTACAGGCCGGGTACGACCCGCGCGACTTCGTCGTCTACGCCTTCGGCGGTGCCGGGCCCGCGCACTGCGCCGGCTACTGCCAGGACCTGAACGTGCGCGAGGTCGTCGTACCGCTCGGTCCGGTCGCGTCCGCCTTCTCGGCGTACGGGCTGGCGGCCTCGGACGTCGCGCTGAGCGCGGAACTGTCGGACCCGGTGACGTTCCCGGTCGACCCCACGGTGCTCGAGTCGCACTTCGCGCAACTGGAAGCGGATCTGCACCGCGCGCTGGACCGGCAGAAGGTGAAGTTCCACGACGTGTCGCTGTACCGGGAGATCGACCTGCGGTACTCGATGCAGACCACCGAGCTCGCGACGGCCGTTCCGGACGGGAACTTCAGCGAGCGGACCAGTGACGAGATCCTCGAGCGGTTCGAGGAGCAGTACGAGCGCATCAACGGCAGCGGCTCCGGTTACCGGGAGGCCGGCGTCCAGGCGATCACCTACCGGGTGCGGGCCAAGGCGAGTCTCGGCTTCCCGGTCGCGCTGCCGGAGGTCGCGGCAGCCGACGGCCCCGATCCCGCCGGCGCGCTGCTGGGGCACCGTTCGGTCTGCCTCGACTCGCAGATCGGCTTCGTGACGACCCCGGTCTACGACTACGCACTGCTCCGCGCCGGCCACGAGCTCGTCGGCCCGGCGATCGTCGACGTACCGACGACCGTGGTCGTGGTGCCGGCCGGAGTGACCGGTCGCGTCGACCACCTCGGCAATCTCGTACTGCGCTACCAGTGAGGACACCTTCGATGACTTCCAGAATTCCCGGCGCGGACGAGTTCACCAGCCGGCCCATGCCCCGCGAGGAGCTGCTGCGGCAGATCTCGCCCACCCTGCCGCTGCATCAGGTCGACGAGTCGCGGAGCGAGCCGGTCGACGCCCTGACCTACGAGGTCGTCCGGCACCGCCTGTGGGCGATCACCCAGGAGATGGGGGAGACGCTGCGACGGATGTCGGGCTCGCACGTGGTCACCGAGTCCAACGACTTCAACTTCTCGATCTGTGACGAACTCGGCGAACAGGTCCAGGTCGGTACCTTCAACATCGGCCTGATCGGCTCGATGGACCTGGCGATCGTCTGGACCCTGCGCAACCGCAGCGACAACCCCGGGATCGCCGAGGGGGACATGTTCCTGTGCAACGACCCGTGGATCGGTGGCGGCCTGCACCAGAACGACGCCGCGATCCTGGCGCCGATCTTCCACGAGGGCAAGCTGTTCGGCTGGACGACGGCGATCGCTCATCAGGTCGATCTCGGCGGGCCGCGGCCGGGCTCCTTCAGCCCGTCGGCGCAGGACGTGTTCGGCGAGGCGGCCCCGACGCCGCCGCTGAAGGTGGTCCGCGGGGGAGTGCTGCAGCGCGACGTCGCCGAGGCTTGGGTCCGCCGATCGCGGCTGCCGCACTTGGTGGGGCTGGACCTGCGGGCCAAGATCGCCGCCAACAAGAACGCGGCCGAGCAGATCCTCCGGCTGATCACGAAGTACGGCGCCGACACCGTCAAGGTCGTCATGCGCCGGATGATGGACGACGCCGAGCGCCGGCTGCGGGCCAAGCTGGAGACGCTGCCCGACGGGACGTGGACCGCGGTCGGCTACCAAGAGCAGTCGCAGACCGGCGACCGGGGCCTGTACGCGATCAAGGTCGCGATGACCAAGCAGGGCGACCGGTTGGTGTTCGACTTCCGCGGGACCGCCGGGCAGACCGGCATCATCAACTGCCCGTACCCCGGGCTGCGGGCCGGGATCGTGTTCACGATGCTGCCGTTGCTGGCGGGGGACATCCCGTGGGCGGCCGGTGGGTTGATGCGTTGCTTCGAGATCGTCACCGACGAGGACACCATCACCAACGCCTCGTTCCCGGCCGCGGTGGGCAAGGGGCCCTTCGGTCCGGCCTGGGGAGCGGGCAACCTCGTCGCCGAGGTGCTCGCCAAGATGCTGGACGCCGAGCCCGACCACCGCACCGACGTACAGTCCATCTGCAACGGCACGACCGACCTGTGCGTGGTGTCCGGCGTCGATGTCCGCGGCGGTGGCAGCAAGGGCTTCGTGTCGCCGGTGTTCGACGTGATGGCCGGTGGCTACGGCGCGCAGGTGTACCACGACGGCGTTGACACCGGCGGCCGGCTCATCATCCCCGCGGCGCGGGCACCTGACGTCGAGATGACGGAGTACCTCTACCCGCTGGTCGCCTTGTGGCGGCGTGAGCAGACCGACTCCGGGGGACCGGGCCGGCAGCGGGGCGGGATGAGCGGCTCGGTCTGCTACGTCCAGCATCCCGACCAGCAGGGAACGATGTCGCTGGTGGTGTCCGGAACCGGCAAGGTCGCCAACCAGAACGTCGGCCTGGCGGGCGGCTACCCGGGCAACTCCCAGCTCGACCTCGTGGTGCGCGGGATCGATCTGCCCCAGCTCGCCGACGCGGCCACCATTCCCGGTGGCCTGGACGAGCTCGGCGGCGAAGTCGAAGTGCTGCCCTGCGAGGGGGAGTCGACCCTAGGTCCCGGCGACGCGCTCTACCTGCACTGGCAAGCCGGTGGCGGGTACGGCGACCCGCTGCTCCGCCCGGCCGAGAGCGTCGGTGACGACGTACTCCAGGTGCGGGTGTCGGCAGCTGCCGCGCGGGACGTCTACGGCGTCGTGCTCGGTGAAGACGGTGAGGTCGATCCGGCAGCGACAGACGGCCTCCGCCAGGAACTGCGGACCAGACGCGCGTCCGGGGCCGGACTGTCCAGCACCCCGCCGATGGCGATCAGTACGCCGGAGCTGGAGGAGGCGCGCCGGCTCGACGACAACCTCGTTGTCCTCGATTCACCGCACGGCGGGACGGTGGCCTGCGTCCACTGCGGCACCGAGATCGGACCGCTGGCCGGGGGCGAGTTCGTCGCGGCGCTGGCTCGCCGCGAATCGGCACCGACCGAGGCGGGTCCTCACATCTGGCACGACCCGAGCGAGTACGTCGACGCCGAGATCGTCTTCCGGCAACTGTTCTGTCCTGGCTGCCTGACCGCGGTCCACTCACGGGTCGTCCCGGTCGACCACCCGCTGCCCGCCGACGACTACCGGAGCTGGGCATGAAGAGGTAGAACGTTCTGTCTTGACATTGGATGGCGCTCGCGGAATGATGTGTGTACGGAACGTTCGGTCTACTAAGTGGATCGGGTGGTTCCGCCCCACATCACTCGAGAGGATCATCGTGAGCACCGTTGAATCACCTGCCGTCGAAGGCGTCGCGGCGGCACTGCGCCGGCTGTACTTCGTCCGGTTCGCCTTCGCCATCGTCTGGGCGATCCTGCTGTTCACCACCAAGTCGGACCTGGGCCCGCTCGGCGTCACGCTCGTCGTCCTGTACCCGCTGTTCGACGTCGCCGCAGCGGTCGTCGACGCCCGTTCGTCCCAGGGTGCTCGCTCGGCCCGCGGCCTGTACGTCAACATCGCGATCAGCCTGATCGCCACCATCGGCCTGGCGATCGCCAGCAGCTCCGGTGTGCCGGCGGTCCTGCGGATCTGGGGCGCCTGGGCGATCGTCGCCGGGCTGGTTCAGTTGATCGTGGCCCTCGGCCGTCGCTCGATGGGTGGGCAGTGGCCGATGATCCTGAGCGGTGGCCTGTCGGTGCTGGCCGGCGCGTCGTTCGTCGCCGGTGCCTCCGCGGAGGACCCGAAGCTGACCAACATCGCTGGTTACGCGATCCTCGGCGGCATCTTCTTCCTCGTCTCGGCGATCCGGCTCGGCCGCGCCGCCAAGGGGAACTGAGATGACCACCACCACGTACGACGTCGTCATCATCGGCGCGGGACCGGTCGGGGAGAACGTCGCCGACCGCCTCGTGCAGGGCGGCCTGACCGCCGCCATCGTGGAGCGGGAACTGGTCGGGGGCGAGTGCTCCTACTGGGCCTGCATGCCCACCAAGGCGTTGCTGCGCAGCGCGGCAGCGCTCCGGGCGGCCCGGCAGGTCCCCGGCGCACGGGAAGCCGTGACCGGTGACCTGGACGTCGCCGCGGTGCTCGGCCGGCGTGACTCCTTCGCCTCGAACTGGGAGGACGACGGACAGGCGTCGTGGCTGGAGTCGGTCGGCGTTCCGCTGTTTCGCGGACACGGCCGGATCAGCTCCGACCGGGTCGTCGAGGTGACGGCCGGCGACGGTACGACGACGACGCTGACCGCGCGGCACGCGGTCGTCGTCACGACCGGGAGCGGCGCGCTGGTCCCGGACATCGACGGGCTCCGCGCGGCGGCGCCGTGGACCAGCCGCGAAACCGTTGCGGCCAAGGAGGTTCCGGGCCGGCTCGCCATCATCGGCGGCGGGGTGGTGGCCACGGAGATGGCGACCGCCTTCAGCGATCTGGGATCGTCGGTGACGATGCTGGCGCGTGACGGCGTACTGCACCTCGCGGAGCCGTTCGTGGGGGAGCGGGTGGCGGAATCGCTGCGGGACAAGGGTGTGTCGGTGCGGATCGGCGCCGAGGCCGGTTCCGTGAAGCGCAACGACGACGGCACGGTCTCCATCACGCTGGTCGACGGCGAGCAGATCGACGCCGACGAACTGCTGGTCGCGATCGGTCGCACCCCGAACACGCAGGACCTCGGTCTGGAGACCGTCGGCCTGACGCCGGGTGCGTGGCTGACCGTCGACGACACGATGCGGGTCGTCGGGCCGGACGCCGCGCCGCTCGGCGACGGATGGTTGTACGCCGCCGGTGACGTGAACCGCCGCGTCCTGCTCACCCACCAGGGCAAGTACCAGGCCCGCGCGGTGGGCGACGTCATCGTGGCGCGCGTCAAGGGCGAACCGGTCGAGGACGACCGCTGGGGCCGGCACGCGGCGACCGCCGACGAGCGCGCGGTGCCGCAGGTGGTGTTCACCGATCCGGAGGTCGCGTCGGTCGGCCTGACCGCGGCTGCCGCCGAGGCCGCCGGCCTGCGGATCCGGGTCGTGGACTACGACCTGGCCGCCACCGCCGGATCGTCACTGCACGCCGAGGGCTACCAGGGCCACGCCCGGATGGTCGTCGACGAGGACCGCAAGGTGATCGTCGGTTTCACGCTGGTCGGGCCGGACGTCGCGGAAATGGTGCACGCGGCAACGATCGCCATCGTCGGCGAGGTCCCGCTGGACCGGCTCTGGCACGCGGTCCCGGCGTTCCCCACCGTCAGCGAGGTCTGGCTGCGCCTGCTGGAAGCCTACGGCCGCTGAGCCGTCCCACTGGTGTCCGTCCCGCGTGAGTCGCACCGGGACGGGACACCGGGCAAGCCTCCTCCTCCTCTTCCTCCCCGAAAGGGTCTGTTCGTCATGCGCTCTCGCTTCTCCCGCCTCGCGGTCGCCGGTGCCACCGCACTCGCCTTGCTCGCCGCCGCGGTGCCGTCCGCGGCGTCAGCCGCCGACAAGTCGGCCGGAACTCCGAAGCCGACCATCGTGCTCGTCCACGGAGCGTGGGCGGACTCCTCGAGCTGGAACCCCGTCATCGAACGGCTGCGCCGCGACGGCTACCCCGTCCGCGCCCTCGCCAATCCGCTGCAGGGGTTGACCAGCGATACCGCCTACGTCGCCAGCTACCTGTCCACCATCGACGGTCCCAAGGTCCTGGTCGGTCACTCCTACGGCGGCGCCGTCATCACCAACGCCGCCACCGCCGTCCCCGACGTCAAGTCACTCGTCTACATCGCCGGGTTCATCCCCGCCAAGGGCGAGACGATCGGTGAACTCGCTGCGAAGTCGACGCCGCCGCTGCCGCTGATCTCCACCCAGGTCCCCGGCGGCACGGAGGTCAGCCTCGACCCGGCGCAGTTCCGTTCGGCCTTCGCCGGCGACCTCGACGAAACCGCCGCGACGGACCTCGCCATCACCCAGCGGCCCGCCAACACCAAGGCGGTCACCGACGCCAGCGTCACCGAGGGCTTCCGCACCATCCCCAGCTGGGCCCTCCTCACGCGTCAGGACCACGCCATTTCCCCTGACCTGCAACGCTTCATGACGAGCCGGGCGCACGCCCGCGTTACCGAGGTGGACGCGTCCCACGCGGTCATGCTGAGTCGTCCGGGCGCTGTCACCAAGATCATCGAGCAAGCCGCGCGGTGACCCCGATGACTGTCGACGACGCAACCGCCGTACGGGCCGTACCGATGACGCACCGACAGATCCTGCGGGCACTGTCCGGTCTGTACGTCGGCATCTTCGTGGCGATCCTGTCGTCGACGGTCGTGACGAACGCCCTGCCGACGATCGTGGCGGACCTGCACGCCGGCCAGAGCGTCTACACCTGGGTGATCACGGCGACCCTGCTGGCCACGACGGTGTCGAGCCCGGTCTGGGGCAAACTGGCCGATCTGGTCAGCAAGAAGCTGCTCATCCAGGTGAGCCTGGTCGTCTTCACGGTGGGCTCCGTACTGTCCGGGCTGTCGTCCGATCCGGGCATGCTGATCGCGGCGCGGGCGGTGCAGGGGATCGGCGCCGGCGGTCTGCTCGCGCTCATCCAGGTGATCATCGCAACGATGATCCCGCCGCGGGAGCTGGGCCGGTACTCCGGCTACTTCGGCGCGGTGTTCGCGGTCGGGACCAGCGCGGGGCCGCTGATCGGCGGGCTGATCGTGGACACCGACTGGCTCGGCTGGCGGTGGTGCTTCTTCGTCGGCGTACCCTTCGCGGTCGTCGCCCTGATCGTGCTGCAGAAGACATTGCACCTTCCGATCGTCAGAGGTTCCGTGAAGATCGACTGGGCCGGCGCCGCGCTGCTGACCGCCGCCGCGTCGCTCCTGCTGATCTGGGTAACGCTTGCCGGTGACCGGTACGCCTGGGTCTCCTGGGAGACCGCGGCCATGCTCGGTGGGACTTTGCTGCTGTCGCTCGCGTTCGTCGCCGTCGAACGGCGAGCCAAGGCTCCGATCCTGCCGCTGTGGCTGTTCCGGACCCGCACCGTCGTGCTGTCGATCACCGCCGGACTCGCGATCGGCGTGGCCCTCTATGCCGCGACGACCTACCTCAGCCAGTACTTCCAGCTGGCGGAGGGAAAGAGCCCTACGATCGCCGGCTTCCTCGCCCTGCCCTTGATTCTCAGCCTGGCCCTCGCGTCGACGATCGCGGGCCGGATCATCTCGGCCACCGGGCGCTGGAAGCCGCTTCTGGTCGGCGGTGCCGCCTTGATCGCCGTCGGGCTCGCACTGCTCGGTCTGACGCAGCGCGATACGCCGTACTGGCAGCTGGCCCTCGGAATGGGGTTGCTCGGCCTCGGGCTCGGCATCACCTTGCAGAACCTCGTCCTCGCGGTCCAGAACCAGGTGAGCCCGCGCGAACTCGGAGCGGCCACCTCATCGGTCTCGTTCTTCCGTACGCTCGGGGGCACCCTCGGCGTCTCGGCTCTCGGGGCAGTGCTGGCCGGCCAGGTCGGTCACCGCATCGCCGACGGCTTGATCGGCCTGGGAATCCCGGCGACCGGCACCGGCGGGTCCCTGTCCCGGCCCGCGGACCTTCCCGCGCCGGTTCGGGCCGTGGTCGAGGACGCGTACGGGCACGTCACCGGCACCCTCTTCCTGTACACGGTGCCACTGGGACTCGTCGCCCTGGTCTGCATCCTGTTGATCCGCGAAGTTCCGCTGCGCACGTCCAACGTCGTCGACGGCTGACCCGGAAAAGCCTCCCGCACACGTTCGCAAACTGAGGAGTGACACGGGCCTTGACGTCCTCTACTGTGTAGTGGACGTTACATACACATGAAGCGAATGTGATAACCGGGAGATCGAGATGCACGTCGATATCTGTGCCGGGTCGGTGACCCGGTGTCTCGCGTGAACAGCGAACGACGCCGGCCGTTGGTCCGCGTCCAGCAGCTGACCAAGTACTTCGGCTCCACCTGCGCCCTGGACCGCGTCGATCTCGCGGTGCACGCCGGAGAGGTGCTGGCCGTGGTCGGGCACAACGGCTCGGGCAAGTCGACCTTGGTGAAGCTGCTGGCCGGGTTTCACACGCCCGACGGCGGCGCCATCGACCTTCGCGGCGACGGCACCGAGGGGACCGAGCTGCGCTTCATCCATCAGGATCTGGGGCTGGTCGGATCCCTGTCCACGGTGGAGAACCTCGCCCTCGGATCGGCCTCGGACGGCCCGCCGTGGCGGCGTCTTCGCAAGGCGGCCGAGCGGGCCCAGGCGATCGAGCTGGTCGCGCAGTTCGGCGTGGACTTCGACGTCGACGCGCTGGTGCAGGAGCTCTCGCCGGCCGAGCAGACGATCGTGGCGATCGCCAGGGCCCTGCGCGGCTGGGACGAGGAGCGGGACGTGGTCCTCGTCCTCGACGAGCCGACCGCCGCGCTGCACGGGAGCGAGGTCGACCGGCTGATGGCCGTCGTCCGTCGGGTGGCCGAGCGTGGCGCCGGCGTGCTGTTCATCTCGCATCGCCTCGACGAGGTCCTCGGCGTCGCCGACACCGTCCTGGCGCTGCGCAACGGCGGCGTCGTCGGCAATCTACCGTGCTCGGAGACCGACTACGCGGGACTGGTGGAGCTGGTCGCCGGCGGCGCCGTCGAGGAGCTGGAACGTCGTACTGCCGAACGTGGCGACGCCGTGCTCCGCGTCAAAGCCCTGCGGGGCAACGCGATCCGGGACTTCGACGTGACCGTGCACGCGGGCGAGATCGTCGGAGTGGCCGGCATCCTGGGCTCCGGCCGCGACGAGGTGTGCGGGACGATCTTCGGCGGTCGCCGACGGACCCACGGCACCGTGCGGCTGCGGGACAACGACCTCGCACCGGGAGATCTGCGGCAGTCCATCCGTCGCGGCGCCGCCTTCGTACCAGGGGATCGGCACCAGCACGGCGCGGTGATGACGATGACCGCGGCCGAGAACCTCGAATCCGTCCGGGTCCCGGGAGTGCAGCGGCGGTGGCAGCGGGTCCGGAAGCCGGAGGAGTTCCGTGAGGTCGCGGAGTGGTTCGCCGCGTGCGGGGTGGTCCCCGCCCAGCCGGAGATGCCGCTGTCGCAGTTCAGCGGCGGCAACCAGCAGAAGGTGGTCCTGGCCAAGTGGCTGCGGACCCACCCGGACCTGCTGCTGCTCGAAGAGCCCACCCAGGGCGTGGACGTCGGGGCCAAGTCGGTGATCCACCAGCTGATCGTGCAGACCGCCAACCAGGGGGCCGCCGTACTGGTCGCCTCCTCGGAGGCCAAGGAGCTCGCGCAGCTGTGCGACCGCGTGCTGATCCTGGCCGACGGGGTCGTCGTCGACGAGGTCGCGGGCACGGACGTGACCGAGGCCCGCATCCTGCACGCGAGCGTGCCGGTATGAGCACCGCGGACACCCGCCGTACGACGGCGCCGGACCAGAAGACCACGACGTCAGGAGACCACGCTCCCATGCCCGCCAGCAGCACGAACCCGACGCGGAGCGGGTGGCACGGCCTGCGTCACTCGCTCGCCTTCCACAACATCAGCGCGGTCTACATCTGGATCGCGATGGTGATCCTGTTCTCGATCCTGGTCCCCGAGACGTTCCCGACGGTGGACACCGTCCGGATCGTGCTCGCCGACCAGGCCCTGACCGCGATCCTGGCGATCGGCCTGGTGCTTCCGCTCGCGGCAGGAGCCTTCGATCTCTCGATCGGTTCGCAGCTCGGCCTGGCCGCCATCGTGGTGGCGTGGATGCTGTCGGTTCAGGACTTCGGGCTGTGGGTCTCGATCCTGGGCACCCTCGTGGTCGGAGCCGCCGTCGGACTGATCAACGGCCTGCTGATCGTGAAGGCGAAGATCAGCTCGTTCATCACGACGCTGGGCATGAGTTCGATCATCCTGGCCGGGATCTCCTGGATCTCCCACGACGCCCAGATCCTCGATCTCGGGACGGACTTCCAGGAGATCGCGACCCACCCGATCTTCGGAGTGCCGCTGTCGGTCTACGTGATGGTCGTGCTCGCCGCCTGCGTCTGGTACCTGCTCGACAACACTCATCTCGGCCGGGCGGTCTACGCCACGGGCGGCAACACGGAGGCGGCGCGGCTGGCCGGCGTACGGACCGAGGTGGTCGTGGTGGCGTGCCTGGTGAGCTGCTCACTCCTGGCCGCGGTCGCGGGCATCCTGCTCAGCTCTTCGCTCGCCACCGGCGACCCGACGATCGGCCCCGGCTACATGCTGCCGGCGTTCGCCGCGGCGTTCCTCGGGTCGACGCAGTTCCGCAACGGACGGTTCAACGTGCTCGGGACGGTCGTCGCGGTCTACGTCCTCGCGACCGGCGTCAAAGGTCTGCAACTGGCCGGCGCTCCGGTGTGGATTCCGGAGCTCTTCAACGGCGTCGCGCTGCTGGTCGCCGTGGCGGTGAACCGGCGTCAGGGGTCGGCGCGCCGCGCCCGCTCGACCCGGACGACGGTGCCGGTCACCGCCGAACGTTCCGTCTGAGCGAGATCGCTCGAACGGCTCCCAGCTCGCTCAAGCACAACCTCTTGCAAGGAGAACTGCCATGAAGAGACGTCGATTCGCCCTTGGTGCCACCGCGACGCTGGCCGGTCTGGCGTTGGTGGCCGGCTGCGGGAGCAGCGGGCAGGAAACGGCGACCGCCCTGACCGCCGATGCCCAGGCGAAGGCCAAGGAGCTGGTCGCGCCGTACGAGGGCAAGCCTGGAGCATTTCCGGTTACCGAGCGGCTCAGCTCGCCGGTCCCGGCGGGGACACGGATCGCCTACATCGACAACGGGAACGCGCTCGTCTCGCTGATCTTCCGGCTCATGCAGCCGGCCGCCAAGGAGCTCGGCGTCGACCTGTACGCCGTACGGGCGGGCACTTCGGCCAGCGGCGTCCAGGCCGCGTTCAGCACCGTCGTCCAACAGCGTCCGGACGCGGTGATCAACACCGCGATCGATCCGGCCCTGTGGGACAACCAGCGCAAACAGCTCATCGCTGCAGGCATTCCGGTCGTTTCGCTCGGCACCGTGGCGCCGTCGAGCAGCGGACTCGTCCAGCCGAACGGCGAGGCGGCGTTCGAGCGGCAGGGCCGGCTGCAGGCGGCTTGGCTGGTCGCCAACAACGACAAGTCGGTCGAAGCGGTGCTGTACGAGCACAACGAGCTCGCCTACGCCGCGGCGGTCAAGAAGGGGTTCGAGAGTGAACTGGAGAAGCTGTGCCCCGACTGCACGGCCAGGGTCGTGCAGATCCCGATCACCGAGGTCGGCAACAAGGCTCCGGAGCGGATCGTCAGCGACCTCCAGGCGCACCCCGGCACCCGCGCCGTCGTTTTCCAGTCCTCCGCGGTCGCGACGGGACTGCCTGCGAAGTTCAAGGTCGCCGGGCTGAAGGACATTCAGATCGTTGGCGCGAACCCGCTGCCGACCAACCTGCAGTACCTGAAGGACAAGCAGGGCACGGTCGAGCTCGGGGCGGACCTGAACACGCTGGCGTGGACTGCTGTCGACACCGCGGCGCGACTCATCGTCGGCCAGGAGCTGCAGCCGAACGTGGTCAAGGGTGATGCCCTGGTGCACCAGTTCCTGCGTCCGGAGGACATCACCTTCGATCCCACGCGGGGCTTCTCGGCGTACCCGGACGTCGCAGACCGGTTCAAGGCGCTCTGGACCCGATGACCCGACCCCCGCGCCGCCGGTCTGCGCTCAGCGGCCGCGACTACGCCGAAGCGTCGTGGCTGATTTCGGCTGACTCCTGTCAATAGGTGTCATTGACGGCTGGGTTGATGACCCCTCCGAGTTCACTATTGCGTCTCCCGTCGTTCAGCGACCGTCGTGAGCACCGGCCCACGATCGGTAGCGCCGAACTTCGGCGATCGTCAACGGCCTTCGGCCGGCGGCGATTCGGAACGCCAGGAGGAGCAACGTCATGGAGGCAGAACCATCGGTGCCGCCGGTCGGCGCGCGAAGCCGCCGCCCGTGGTACCGGCGCCTGCAGATCTGGATCCTTGCGGGCGCGGTCGGCGGGGCGGCGACCGGGCTCCTCGCTCCCGGATTCGGGCGGGCGCTGGCCCCGCTCGGCGAAATCTTCGTCAGTCTGCTGACCATGACGCTCGGCCCGATCGTGTTCTGCATGGTCGTCGCCGGCATCGGAGCCGTCGCCAACCTGCGGCAGGTCGGCCGGGTGGCGTTTCGATCGATCGTGTACTTCGAGGTCGTCACCACCATCGCTCTTCTGCTCGGCCTCGCCGTGGTCAACCTGGTACGGCCCGGCGCCGGCCTGCACATCTCGCCCGCGAGCCTGGTGGTCAGCGAGGACGCAGCGCAGAAGATGGAGTCAGCCCAGTCGCTCTCGGCGTGGGACCACCTGACGCACGCGATCCCGAGCAACATCGTGGCCAGCTTCGCCGACGGCGCGATCCTGCAGATCCTCGTGTTCGCCGTACTGTTCGGCGTCGCGCTGGCGGTGCTCGGCGAGCGCGGCCGGCCGATCACCCGGGGGATCGAGAAGCTGTCCGAGGTGCTCTTCACCGTCGTCCGGTTCGTCACCTACGTTGCGCCGATCGGCGTGTTTGGGGCGATGGCGTACACGCTGGGCAGTTTCGGTGCCGCGACCATCGGCGGCCTGGTGAAGCTCATCGCGACCTTCTACGGAACGTCGATCGTGTTCGTCGTGGTGGTCTTCGGCGGCGTGCTGCTGATCAGCCGGCTGAACCCGTTGCGGGTGTTCGCCTACTTCAAGGAAGAGATCGTGCTCGCTCTGGGCGCGTCGTCTTCTGAAGTCGCAGTGCCCGGCATCATTCGCAAACTCGAGCACGTCGGGGTCTCGAAAGGCACGGCGGGCATCAGTGTCGGTGCGGGATACTCGTTCAACCTCGACGGCACCTGTCTGTACCTCACGCTGGCCTCGATGTTCATCGCGCAGGCTCTCGACATCCGGCTGGACCTCGGCCAGCAGTTGGCGTTGCTTCTGGTGATGTTGCTGTCCTCGAAGGGATCCGCCGGTGTCAGCGGTGGCGGCTTCGTCCAGCTCACGGCAACGATCTCGTCGTTCTCGCTGATCCCGGTGTCCGGCGTCATGCTGGTCTTCGGTGTCGACCGCTTCATGTCGGAGTGCCGCGCTGTCGTGAACTCCCTCGGCAACGCGATCGCGGGCCTCGTCATCGCTCGCTTCGAAGGTGAGATCACGCCGGCCGAGGTGATGCGCATCATGGCCGGCGAAGCGCCGGGGCACGTCCGCGAGCTCGATCCGGCACCGACCACGAACGACGCGGAGCAGGCCCACCGGCTCGCCCGTGAACCAGTCGGCGCTGGGGCCGGCTCGAACCGCTCGGAAGAGGGAGACAAATGACGACCGTCATCGCCAACGACCGCACGTACCGGGTGCCTGAGCGTCCGGTGGTCGTGTTCACCGTCGACGGTGGGGATCCGCGGTACTTCCGGGACGCCTTGCAGCGCGGCATCATGCCGCGGCTCGCGCTGATGCTTGAGGCCGGCGGAGAGTTCGGCGTGGGCGCCTCGGAGGTGCCGAGCCTGACCAATCCGAACAACATCTCGATCGTGACCGGCGTGCCCCCGGCCCTTCACGGCATCCCCGGCAACTACATGCGAGCGCCGGACGGCGAGCTGGTCCTGCTCAACGATCCGAAGTACCTGCGGGCACCGAGCATCCACGCCTGCTTCGAGAAGGCCGGCGTTCCGACCCTCATGATCACCGCGAAGGACAAGCTGCGGCAGCTGCTCGGCAACGGTGGCGTGCCGAGCGTCAGCGTGGAGTGTGCCGCGGGGGCCGGGTTGCCGGCGTACGGGATCGAATCGGTCGAGAAACTCGTCGGAGAGCCGGCCCCGCACGTCTACGACACCTTCTCCAGCCACTACGGGATGCGCCTGGGGCTGGCTGTGCTCCGGGCGGTGCCGCAGATCCGTCTGCTCTACGTCTCGCTCACCGACCGGGTTCAGCACGAGTACGCTCCCGGTGAGTCCGAAGCCGATCGGTTCTTCACGGAGTTCGACCGGTTGGTGGGCGAGTACCTCGACGCGGGCTGCACGGTGGCGATCACCGCCGATCACGGGATGAACGCCAAGCACGACAGCGAAACCGGGCAGCCTCGGGTCCGGTTCCTGGCCGACGTGCTCGCTGCTGCCGGGATTCCGGTTCAGGACGTCGTACTGCCGATCACCGATCCGTACCCCCGCCACCACGGGGCTCTTGGATCGTTTGCCTGGCTGTACCTCGAACCCGAGCACCGGGCGCCGGCTCGTGAAATCCTCGCGGCAGTGCCCGGGATCGAGGAGATCTGGGACGCGGAGACGGCGGCGACGCTGTACGAACTTCCCGTGGACCGTGTGGGAGACCTTGCGGTGACCGCGGCGGCGGACACCGCGCTGGGCGCCTCCGCGACGGACCACGACCTGACCCAGTTGCAGCGCCGGCTGCGCTCCCACGGCGGCCGGCACGAGCAGCCGGTGCCGCTCATCGTCAGTCAGCAGATCGCCGGGCCGCTGGCCGCGCGGTACCGGGCGGGAATCCTGCGGAACCGTGACATCCACGACCTCGTGCTCAACCACACCGCCACGAGCTGACCGATCAGGAGCATCATGCGAGCACCGGATCTCCATCAGCTCAGGGTTTTCGTCGCGATCGTCGACACCGGCGGCTTCTCGGCCGCCGCACCTGGACTGGGGCTGACCCAGTCCACGGTGTCCACCCATCTGCGGCGCCTCGAAGCCGAGGTGGGCACCGTGCTGATCGACCGCAGCGGCAACTCGTTGCGGCTGACAACAGCCGGAGAGTTGTTGCTCGGGTACGCCCGCCAGATCCTCGCGCTGACCGAGGAGGCGCTCGATCAGCTCGCCCGGTTGAGCACCAAACCGGTCACGGGAACGCTCGCCATCGGAGGGACCACGACGTCGGGGGAACGAATCCTGCCGGAACGGCTGCAGAGCTTCCTGCAACGGCATCCCGACGTCACGCTGGCGCTGTCGGTGTCGAACACAGCCGACACGGTGCGGCAGGTGCTCGACGGCTCGCTCGCCCTGGCGCTGGTCGGCGACGACGTCGAGGACAAGGCGTTGTTGATCAGCCGCCCGGTCGGGACCGAGCAGCAGATCGTGATCGTGTCCGGCGCGCACCCGCTCGCGGGTCAGCGCGCTGACCCTGGCGACCTTCGGGGGACCAGCGTGCTCGTCCGTGAGCCCGGCTCGAGCACGCGGCGCTACCAGGAACGCCTGTACGCCGAGTGGCGGATTCCCCGGTCGACGATCAGCAGCATGGCCAGTACCTCGGCGATCATCAACGCGGTCGCCGCAGGTCTGGGGATCGCTTGCCTGCCTCGCGTCGCCGTACGGGATGCGCTCGCTTCAGGCCGCGTCGCCGAGCTCCAGCTCGAGCCGGCGCCGCCCGACCGGCCCGTGACCGTGATCCGGAAACGCGATCGTCCGCTGTCGCAGCTGGAGGAGCTGTTCCTCGCTCACCTCGAGCGAACCCAGAAAGGGTGACCGGCCGGGCCGGCGTAGATCCGGGAGACGCTCGTCGCGGAGGTGTATCGCCAGGAGGTCGACGTGCTCTGCGCGACCCCACGCAGCTGCTGGCGAACACCGTCCGGACGAAGCCCTGCTCCACTTCCTGTTGCTGATCGGGGAGCACGCGGCAGGGGGATGGGGGAGCGGTCCGCATCGTCACGATCCTGTACGACGGGGTGCGGTACGGCGCACCAGCTAGAGCTAGCCGGCGCGGAGCCTCTCCGCGACGCGTGCCAGCGTGGCAACGTCGAGCGAGTGGCTGTGCGACGGCCAGGCGAGATGTGTGGTGAACGCCGGCGCGTCGACGAGCGGGACGGCGACGACGGCTCCGGGCAGCTGCGTTCGGCTCGACTCGAGCAGGACTGCGTAGGTCCTACCCAGACCGATGAACTGGATCAACTGCGTGTGGTCCTGGACAGCAGGGCCCGGTCCGTCCGGATAGGTGCCGTCGGCAAACGGCCATCGCGGCAGCGACAGACCCGGAAGATCGGCGAGGTCGGCCGTCCGCAACGACTCTCGCGTCGCGAGCGGATGCCCGGCGGGCAGCACGACTACCTGGCCTTCCGTGCCGAGCTCTTCGTGATCGAGGCCGGCGAACGAGTCGAGCGGCTCGTGCAAAAGCGCGACATCCGCCCGGCCGTCGTGCAGCATACGTTGCTGCTCGCCGGTCCCGCAGCGCACCAGTACGACGTCGACCGCACCCGGCTCGGCCGAGTAGGCGTCGAGCAGCAGGGTCACCAGCTCGCTGGACAAGCCGGCTTTGGCCACCAGTACGAGGCGCGATGGCCCGTCCGCTGCCTGACCGGCACGACGGGTGCGCCGTTCGGCGGCGTTCATCGCGTCGAGTGTGTTTCGGCCCTCTTTCAGCAGGACTGCACCGGCTTGCGTAAGGCTGACGGTGCGGCCGGACCGCACGAACAGCGGGGTGTCGAGCCGGCGTTCGATCTTTTGGATGGTCCGGGACAAGGCCGGCTGCGCGATCTCCAGCCGCTGGGCCGCGCGTCCGAAATGCAGTTCCTCCGCGACGGCGACGAAGTACCGCAACTCACGGGTCTCCACGCTGAGCAATGCTACAACCGATAACCCAGCGGCATCGGTCGGTGATCGTTCGGCATTGGTGATGGTGGACGGCGGGCGCGACGCTGGACACATGAGTAGGCAGACTGCGCTGGTGACCGGCGCGAACAAGGGAATCGGGCTCGAGATCGCGAGGGGCCTTGGGCTTCGGGGCTGGAGTGTCGGCGTGGGTGCCCGTAGCGAGGCCGGACGTGACGAGGCAGTGCGGAAGCTCCAGGCCGACGGCATCGACGCGTTCGGCGTTCCGCTCGACGTGACGGACGACGCGAGCGTAACGGCTGCGGCCCGGGTGCTGGACGAGCGCGGCAGACTCGATGCCCTGGTCAACAATGCGGGCACCACCGGCGGCCCGACGCAGCCGGCGACCCAGCTGTCCATCGAGGTCTTCCGGGCAGCGGTCGAGACGAACGTCTTCGGTACCGTCCGGGTCACCAACGCGTTGCTGCCGCTGCTGCGCAAGTCGCCGCACCCGCGGATCGTCAACATGTCGAGCGGCGTCGGCTCGATCACCCTGCAGCAGGACCCCGCGGCGCCGACGGGGCCGATCTCCGCCGCCTACGCGCCGTCCAAGTCGATGCTCAACGCGGTGACGGTCCAGTACGCCAAGGAGCTGGAGGGCAGCGGCGTACTCGTCAACGTCGCCTGCCCGGGGTTCGTCAGCACCGCGATGAACGGGTTCAGCGGCCACCGCACGCCGGAGCAGGGCGCCGCGATCGCGATCCGGCTCGCCACCCTGGCCGACGACGGCCCTTCCGGCGGCTTCTTCCACGATGACGGAACCTACCCGTGGTGAAGTCAGCGATGACGTGGCGCACGGCCTGATCGGGTGCTCCGAACGAATTCAGTCGACCGCGGCGTGGTCCCGCGCGCTCGCCTCGGTGGCCCAGCGCGCGAGGATCGGCAGCAGGCGGGCGGTGGCTGAGTCGGGCTCGACCGTGTACACGATCAGATGCTGATCGGGGAGGTGCGGTGCGGTGACGATCTCGATGTGGAAGTCGAGAGGACCGGCCTCGGGATGAGCGATGCGTTTGGGCACCGAGGCGTAGTCCCGCACTGTGTGGTCGTCCCACCAGTTGGCTACGTCCGGGTCGGTGGGCCGCAGGCTTTCCACGGCGTCGGCGAGTTTGCGGTCATCCGGACGGCGACCGGTTTCCAGCCTCATTGCGGCGACCGAGCGGGCGCCGAACTCGGCCCAGTTGACGATGCGCTGCCGGGCCAGGGGATCACGGAACAGGTAGTCCATGAAGGACGAACTCGGTATGAGACGTCGTCCGAGAATCGCCGGCAGCAACGCGTTGTGCGCCAGTACTTCGGCCCGTTGCCCGAGCAGCAGTACCGGTACGTGGTCCAGGGTCGAGGCCAGGCGTAGCAGACCCGGATCGGCGCGCTGGACCTCCGGCGTCTGCCGGCGGAGGCGGGCCGGCGTCGGCGCCGCGAGGTCGCGAAGATGTGCGGCTTCCACCTCGTTCAGCCGAAGTGCCCTGATCAGCGCGGTGGGCACGGATTCGGACACCGTCGGCTGACGGCCCTGTTCCAGCCTGCTGTAGTGGTCGGTCCTCAGGCCGCCGCCGGCCGGGGGGAACGCATCGATGCCGGCCTGCGCGGGAGTGAGGCGATCCCGGCGTGCTCGCAGGAAAGCGCCGAAGGTGGAACGGTCCTCGGCCATGCCGTCACGCTACCTGCCGAGCGCGCCGCTGTGCCTGGTCACGCCGTGCCTAGGGAAGACTCGAACTGGCTGCACGACGGCCTCGCCGGTGCAATGGCCTCATGACACTTGACTTCCACCACCGCAGCGCAGAGTCGACATCCTGGTGAACAACGCGGGCATCTACCCCGCGACCCTGACGCCGGATCTGTCCGATGCCGACCTGAACGCGATGCTCGCGGTCAACGTCCGCGCGCCCACGTACTGGTCGCCGACCTGGCACCGGGCATGGTCGCGCGGGGGACCGGCGTGATCGTGACGATCGGGTCGTGGATGGCCACCGTGGGAAGCCCGTTCGCCGCCCTCTACACCGCGAGCAAGGCCGCCGCCGAGCAGATGACCCGGACGTGGGCCGCCGAGTTCGGCCCGCGCGGTGTCCGGGTGAACACCGTCGCCCCCGGCGTCACGCTGACTCCCGGCAACGAGAAGGACCTGACGATCCTCGAGGCGATGACGGCGATGACGGCGATGACGGCGATGACGGCGATGACGGCGATGACCCTGGCCGGAGTTCCCGTCCCGCCCGTGGACATCGCCCACGCCGTCGCCTTCATCGCCTCCGACCAGGCGCGGATGATCCACGGCACCACGCTCTACGTCGATGGGGGATCACTTCCACCCACCTGTTGTGAGCACGGTGTTCGGCGTCGAAGGCGGGCCGGAGTACCTCACGATCGGCCGGCGGGGGACTGGCCTCGCAGGGGCTTGGGTCACAGCGCTTTGGCGGCGTTCGCCGCGATGGCGTCGGTGATCTGGATCCAGGCGCTCGCGGGCAGCTCGTGACCCATCCCGGGGATCACCAGTAACTCCGCGCCGGGAACAGCATCCGCCGTCGCGAGGCCCCCACTCACGTCGACCAGGGGATCGCTGTCGCCGTGGATGACGACCGTCGGGATCTTCAGTGTGCCCAGCGCGTTGGTGCGGTCGGCCGCGAGCGCGTTGGCGGCGATGTGACGAAAGATGCCGGCCGGGTGGTAGGCGCGGTCGTACGCCGTGGTGGCGCGGCGTTTCAGCTGCTCGTCCGTGGTCGCGCTGCCGGGCGAGGCGATGAGGCGATGAAGCCTGGCGTCGGTGGCGATCGCCGTCTCGCGGTCGGCGCCAGGCGGCGGCACCAGCGCGTTGGGGTTCTCGAGGGCGCTTTGCCCGACGGAGCGATCGCTCGTGCTCGCCATGATCGAAGCGAGACTGCTGACGCGCTCGGGGCTGTTGATCGCGAGCTGCTGAGCGATGCCGCCGCCCATCGAGGCACCCACGAGGTGAGCGCGCGGAAGGCCCAGAGCGCCGAGCAGTCCGGCCAGGTCGTCGACCAGGTCGGAGAGCCGGTAGTGCACGGTCGAGAAGTCACCCTGGAGCAGTCCGGGCAGGTCGACCTCGCCGAGCTCGTCGAGCCAGGTGGACAGGCCGACGTCACGGTTGTCGAACCGGATCACCTGAAAGCCGTGGCCGGCGAGGAGTTCACAGAACCCGTCGGGCCAGTCGAGGAGTTGTGCGCCCACCCCCATGATCAGCACCATCGGTGGATCAGCGGGATTTCCGAACGTTTCGTAGTAGAGCTCGATGCCGTTCGATTGCGCAACGGGCATGCCGGTTCCCTCGTTTCACCTGCTGCCTCGCCATGTCGGCGAGCGTCTGTCCTCCCAACATGCCAGCCGCCGGCAGTCGGATCAACCGAACGTTCTATCTATCACGGAGATCGGCTGGTGTGCTGTCAGCGGCTTGCCGTGGGCTCCGTTGCGCAGGAGGCCGCCGGTGCTCCGGCGTGGGCGGCGCTGTCGATGTTGTCCTCGACCCAGCTGCGCAGCAGCTTCAGTGGCACGGCAGCGCTGTGGCCGAGTTCGGTGAGCGAGTACTCGACGTGCAGTGGCACCGCCGGGTAGACCGTGCGATCGACGAAGCCGAACTCCTCCAGGCGCCGCAGTGTCTGGGTCAGCACCTTCGGGCTGACTCCCTGCAGATGTCGCTGGAGCTGGCCGAAGCGCTGGGGTCCGTCCTCGAGCGCGCCGATGGCCAGCGCGGACCACTTGTTCGCGAGCAGGTCCAGCATCGCCCGGCACGGGCACTGCGCGGCGTAGACATCGTGGTCGGAATGCTGTCCGGTCAGGCACATAGTGGGCATAGCAAAGCCTCTCACCTCGATACTTCCCATTGGAAAGTTCCAGCCCTTGCGGGTAACTATATCCCCGCGGTTACGTTCTCCGGGCCCAAGGAAAGCCCACTCAGGCCTTTCCAGCAACTGATCCAAGGAGAACCGGTGTCCGACACCTCGATGCGTGCCGTCGTCCAGCACACCGTCGGCGGTCCCGACGTGCTGTCGGTGCAGCAAGTGCCCCGCCCCGAACCGCTGCCGACCGAGGTCAGGGTCAAAGTGCATGCCGCCGGCATCAATCCGGTCGACTGGAAGACGCGGGCCGGAGCCGGAATGGCGGGCGTGCTCGGTGACCCCCCGTTTATCCTCGGTTGGGACGTCTCCGGCGTCGTGGAGAAGGTCGGCTTCGGCGTCACGACGTTGCGAGAAGGTGACGAGGTCTACGGCATGCCCTGGTTCCCGCGAGCGGCCGGCGGGTACGCCGAGTACGTCACAGCGCCGGCTCGGCAGTTCGCCCGCAAGCCTTCGACCGTCAGCCACGAGCAGGCCGCGGCGGTACCGCTGGCCGCGCTCACGGCCTGGCAGGCCCTGGTGGACACCGCACATGTCGAGTCCGGCCAGCGCGTGCTGATCCACGCGGCCGCAGGCGGTGTCGGCCACCTTGCTGTCCAGTTCGCCAAGCACCTCGGTGCGCACGTCATTGGCACCGCTCGCGCGAACAACCACGAGTGGCTCACCAAGCTCGGCGCGGACGAGGTGATCGACTACACCGCCGTACGGTTCGAGAAGGCGGTCTCCGATGCCGACGTTGTGGTCGACCTGGTGGGCGATCTCCACGACACCAGCACGCGGTCGCTGGACGCGTTGCGCGCCGGTGGCCTGCTCGTCGCCGTACCGGCCGGTGTGTCGCCCGAGTTGGCGGCGGCGGCCGAGGCGAAGGGCAGGCGGGTCACGCCGTTCTTGGTCGAGCCGGACGGTCCCGCGCTCGCGGCCATCGGCGTACTGATCGACTCCGGTGAGGTGGTGGTGGAGGTCGAGGAGGCGTTCGAGCTCGAGCAGGTGGCCGCGGCTCACCTGCGCGGCGAGTCCAACCGCACCCGCGGAAAGCTCGTCCTGCGCGTCGCTTCCTGAACGTCCACCGCGAGAGGTTGGAGAGCACGCGTGATGTTCTATGAGATCCGCCGCTACCAGACGCAGCCCGGCCGCCGCGACGAATGGGTCCGCTACATGGAGGAGGCCGTCATCCCGTTCCAGATCGAGCAAGGTATGACGGTCACGGCGTCGTTCGTGGACGAGGAGGACCCGGACGGCTACGTGTGGATCCGCCGGTTCGAAGACGAACAGGAACGGTTGGCCCTGTACGCCAACGTCTATGAGAGCCGGCGGTGGCGAGACGAGTTCGACCCGAAGGTGAAGAGCCTCCTGCTGGTTGACCAGATCAAGGTCACCAGGGTCGCGCCCACACCGATTTCCGCACTGAGGTGAACCTGCGAGGCCGGCAAGGAAGGACGCTGCCATGACCGAGCGGGCCTTGCCGAAGACGCACAGTTCGCCGTCGATCAGCCGTGCCGCGGCCGGTGCGCTGATCGAGGCCGTACGCAACGAGGCCGCCGTAGCCGGTTTCGACGTCGCCACTGCTGTCACCGACAGCGGTGGACACCTCGTGGCTTTCGAACGCACTGACGGGACTCCGTTCCTCGCCGCCGAGGTCGCGGTCGACAAAGCATGGACCGCAGCCTCGTTCCGGCTCGCGACGCACACCTGGAACTCGCTTGTCACCGATCCGCGTGTGGCACCGCTGGCCCACCACCCGCGGTTGATGGCCGTGGGTGGAGGGTTCCCACTGTTCGACGACGGCGTGTGCGTGGGCGGACTGGGAATCTCCGGTGGAACCGCCCAGTAGGACGAGAACGCGGCACACGCAGCCCTGAAGGCAGTCGGTTTCCCCATCCCGGACTGACAACCGTGGATGAGGTCGCGCCGCCTAGTGCGTAGACGTTGGAGTCACCTGCAGACGGTGGTGGGCGAGGTGGGCCGTCAAGAGCTGGGCCAGCACGCTGGACGTGCTGTCGGGTTTCAGCAGGCGGTCGCCTCCCGCATCGGCCGGGGGCCGGCCGGGCCAGACCACAGTCCTGCTGAAGAAGTCGCAGAAGACGTCGAAGTGCTCTTGAACCGGGAAGTCGGGAACCGCCTTGCCAGTGAGGTCAGGCCGGCCTCCACGATGGTGTTGAGGTGCCGGCGGCGCGCGTTGCGCTGGTCGCGGACCTCGGTGGTCGCCGTCTGTTCGGCGGCTTCCACCACCCGGAACCTGCTCGGGTCGCTGCCCGACCCGCTGGTCGGCCACGGGCCGGTCTCGCGGACCTTCACCAGAGCCTCCTCCATCGACGCCGCACGCACCTCGTGCACCCGCCGGATCCCCTCGTCCGGGCTCTCCAGCTCGATCCGAAACCTCAGACCGTCCGGGTCCGCGGACGACGACTCGTTCATTCGCACTCCATTCACCATGGGCACAACCGGATGCCGACGATAACCAGCCGCGCCAAGCTACGGCCCGGCTCCGGCTTCCGGAGCCGCGCAGAAGGTCGTACGCCCCCGCCTTGTAGTTCGGAGGCTCCGGTGTGGCAATGGCTCGTTCCCGTCGGTGGGGTATGAGGTGCGGCACATCCTGGAAGGTATTGGCGTGGAGTTCGCAGCGCATTAGAGTGCGGCTTGCAACGTTGCAAGCCGCTGGATCGGCACCGTACGAGTACCGCGGCCCCGCCCCTCGTGGAGGTATCTGATGCCTGGTCCGCATGTGAAGAAACGCGTCCCCGCCTGGCGGCCGGCGCGCGCGGTGTCTGCCGTTGTGGCGGTGCTGGCCGCCTCGTTGGTCGTGCCCCCGACCAACGCGTTCGCGGTCGACCCCTCGGGACTCGACTATGTTGCGATGGGCAGTTCGTACGCGGCCGGGCCGGGCGTCCCACCGGTGCAAACGAGCACTGGAGCGGCGACGTGCTCCCGGTCGGCCAACAACTACCCCAGCTTCGTGGCACGCGACATCGGGGCAAACCTGAGGGACGTGTCCTGCAGTGGCGCGACCACTGCGAACGTGCTGACGACGAACCAGTCGGGCCTTCCGCCACAGGTGCAGGCTGTCACTTCGACGACCCGTGTGGTCACGATCACGATCGGTGGCAACGACGTCAACTACCTGGGCAGCATGTACGCCTATTCGTGCCAGACCAGCGGTGGGTCGAACTGTGCGACCGTGGACCAGAACGCGATCAACCAGACCTTCCCCGCGTTGGCTGGGCGCCTCGAGAGCATCGTGAACGCGGTCCGCGCCACGGCGCCGCAGGCGAAGGTCTACCTGGTCAACTACTTCACCACCCTGCCCGACGCCGGGGTGTGCGCCAACGTCCCGCTGACCGCTGATCAGGCGACCTTCGAGCGCAGCATCGCCTCGCGCCTGGCGGCTGCGACAGCCACTGCGGCAACCACCACGGGGGCGACCCTCGTCGATCTGGCGGCGGCCAGTCGCGGACACAACGCGTGCTCGGCGGACCCCTGGCTGGAGTCGTACTACCCGGCCGCGGGCCGCGTCGGGTATCACCCCAACGAGGCTGGGATGAAGGCGGCGGCCGCACTGGTGGAGACCGCCCTCGGAACAAATGACCAGGCCCGGAAGGCGGCTTTCAGGTCGGGCATCGCGGGCAAGTGCCTCGACGTACGGAGCAGTGATCCCGCCAACGGCACGCCGGTGCAGCTGTACACCTGCAATGGCACAACTGCGCAGCAGTGGACCTACACGCCCGGCAGTACGGGCGGCACCCTGCGGGCGCTGGGCAGTTGCCTTGATGTGACCGCAAGCGGGACCGCCAACAAGACGAAGATCCAGCTCTGGCAGTGCAACGGCGCCCAGGCACAGAGATGGGTGCCCGGTCCCAACTCCTCGTTGATCAATCCGCAGTCGGGGCGCTGCCTGGACGACCCGGGAAGCTCCACCGTCGACGGGACCCAACTGCAGATCTACGACTGCAACGGGGCGAACGCTCAGAAGTGGACCCCGTCCGTCTGACTCAAGAAAAGCGGCGGCGCCCGGCCAGTTGGGCGCCGCCGACCCCTCCGACGGTCCGCCGTCATGCAGGAACGCAACCTTGGTCGGTCGCGCGCGGCCCGGATCTACGCGGGCTCGACGGAGATCGTCGGACGAGCTCTGAAGCTGGCTGATTCCTGGTCAGGTTCACCGTGTTGTGGCAAAGCCAAGGACGACCGCCGAGGGCCCCAAACTTGCGTCAGTGCAACGGTCAGAGGTGCTGTGCTCGGCCGATCGCGTTCAGTCCGGCCCATTCGAATGGGGTCAGTTCTGGATGGCGGGCGCGGATTGTGCGTTGGGACTGGCGGAGGGCCTCGGGCGCTGGGAGCCCCTGGGCGATGAGGCGAAGGAAGTCGCTGGCGACGAGCGCCGAGCCGATGCTGCCGATCTCGCCGGCGCCGGCGATCACGATGTCGGCGCCGCCAAGGAGAGCACCGACCGCGAGACTGAGCGGCTCCCAGCCGTACCGACTGGTGGCCGTCCCGCTCCAGCAGCCGTTGAGGATCACCAGTTGGGGCAGAAGCGCGGACATGAGTTCGTCGATCACAAGGTTGGGGCCCAAGACGCCCTCCGCACCCGGTCCGTCTCCGAGCCCGCTGACGTACAGCAATGAGGAGTCGGGGAGTTCCTGCAAGGTCGTGACGGAGTGGTGCCCGTGGGGCCACGCCTGGAGGGCGGCCAGTTCCACCTCGCTTCCAGAGACGGTGGGGTCGAGAAGGCTGAGGGCCGGCCGGGAGGTTGAGGCGTGGCCGGGCTTGTGTCGGCGCTGCAAGAGCAGCGTTTCGAGACTTGGGGTGAGTGTTGCGGCGGCTACGTCGACCAAAGCTCTGGATTCGCGGAGTAGAGCCCCGTAGGGGACTTGCCAGAGCCTGGGATCTGGGCAGATGACGACCGATCTCGGCTCATCGACAGATCCGGACCAGATGGCCTGGTGGGGGAGGAGGAATCGACCGAGTTCCTCCCACAGAGAGCCGCGGATCGAGCCGGCGACGGAAGCGTCGGCGAAGAGTTCGGGGAGGAGCGGCGCCAGTGCCGGGGTGGCTGCCTGGGTCGTCGTCTGCCAGTTCTCGCCTCGTGGTCTGGTCGAGGTAGTGGAGTACCACCCTCCTTCGGCGTCGGTCCAGAGCTGTGCAAGTACCAGTACGTCGGCCAAGCGGTCCAGGCAGTCCGGCTCGAGATCGACCCCTGGAAGCGGGAGCGGTTCGGCGAGATCAGCCTGCGGTGATGCCGCTTGAAGATCGGTGGCGATCATCCGGGCCGCTGCGAAGACAGCCGCCAGTTGGGCGGCGTCGGGCGGCGGGCTCGAGGTCAGGGTGAGATCGGGTCGGCCACCGGTCGCGAGGATCTGGTTGAGGACGTCCGCGCGGCCGAGTTCGGTGATGCGTGCCACCGTGCCCGCGGGCCCGGTGTGAGCATAGAACTCCACCGCGCTCGCATAGATCGATTCACGTTGTGCGTGGAGTGAGAAGCGCAGTCCGGTGTCCTGCAGCGAGGTGCGCTGGACATCCGCGGCGACGAGTGCCGCGTGCAGCGCGTGGGTGCGGATCCCGGGCATCACCACAATGGACGCCGGCAGTCGCGTGATCAGGTGCAACGCGAGCATGGTCCGGGTGAGGTCTTGCCGAGCGGGGTGCGTCGTTATCTGCAGTACGACGGCCAAGTGCACGGCCGCCCGCTCGGCAGGCCGCCCGAGGTCGAGGATGTTGCGTGCTCGATGCAGGCGCCAGCGCAGGGCTTCGAGGGTCGTGGAGTTCTCGTACAGCGGTTCGGCGCGGTCGAGGGTGGCCTCGACGTCGTACAGGTTTCCCAGTCCTTGGTGAAGCTCGGCGAGTTCCGTCAGGACCTGGCCGTGCCGGTAGGGCTCCGTGTCGGCGGGATAGTCGATCGCCAGTGTGTCGGCCAAAGCCAGCGCCTGGGTCGGCTCGCCAAGGCGGCTGAGACAGGTGATCTGACGCACCCGAACTATGAAGCGGTTCACCTCACTGACGCCGGTGAAGGCTTCTTCGGCCTTCCGGTAGGCCTCGAGAGCGCGCGCGGGCCGGCCGGCGACGAGATCAAGTGCGCCTTCGCGTAGCGGCACTAGTCCTCGAAGTAGCGGTTCGACCGCATTGGCCTCGATGAAGTCGCGTGCTTGGGCGAGGACCGTCCGCGCGGATTCGAGGTCGCCGGGCAGGCGATGCAGGACGGAGAGTTGCAGCATCGCTTTGACCCGGGCACTCGCGATGCCCGGAACCTCGGCGTGCTGTTGGCAAGTGGCGATCGCCGTCTTGCAGTACCGGATACCTTCGGTGTACTCCGCGGCCACTTCACGCACGGCCGCCAGCTCCCGCCAGGCCGTGGCGTGGGTGAACGCCGTCTCAGGGGTCAGCGCTGTCTTGAGCAGCCGCCAGTTCCAGGCCTCGGCGATCCGGAACCGCTCGGTCAGCCGATTCCTGGCGGCGAGGTAGCGGGCCACCTCGTCGGCGCGTTCCCGATCGCCGATAGCGTTAGCGATGACCCACTCGGCAAGAAGGAGCCGGAAGATCAGCCCTCGCTCTCGCAATTCCCAGGCCCGGCTGGACAGTGTTTTGCAGAGATCTGCCAGGGCGGTCAGGTCACCGGTGTCGAACAGCTCCTTCGCGGTCGGGACCTGCGCCCTGACGGTGTCGGTGAGTGACCCGGCGATACCGGGATCGGCCAGACGGGTCAGCAGGACGTCGAGCTGCTCTGGCTTCATCGGGACATCGAAACACTCTCGTGGTGAGGGTGTCATCATCATGGTGTGACCGAGAGTGCGCCGCCCGCTGCCGTTGTTCTCCGCTTTGCGCCGGACATCGACACCGACCTTCGTGAGCGATTAACCGACGCCTTGCAGAGCTCCGGACTGACGGTCGGGATCGGCCTCGACGTGGGACACCGGGCGACGACACGCGCTGAACGATTCACCGCGGCGGTGCTCACCGTCACCGAGCAGTTCAGTGGTGGCTGGGCAGACGCGGCGCGTACGGCGCGCGGCTGGTTGCGGAGCAGTCCCATCGAGAGCTCCGGCGCGGTGCAGGTCGAGTTGCAGCGCCGGGTCGACGGCACAGTGATCAAGGTCAATGCCGATGACCCCGACGATGCGCTGATGCTGCTGGATCGAGTGCTCGAGACTGCCGGGTCGGCGTCCTTCGCGTGGGACGGTACGGCGTGGCGTGAGGATCAGCAGCCGGACGAGGCCAGCGCCGTCTCAGAGCCTGGCCGCTTCGACCGGACGCGGACCGTCTTCGTGGCCCACGGCCGCGACAAGCGGTTGCGGGCGGGAATCTTCGCCTTTCTGCGGGCGTTGGGCCTGCATCCGATCGAGTGGGCCGAGGCTTTGGCGGGTACCGGGCACGGTGCGCCGTACATCGGTGACGTGCTCAGCAAGATCATGTTCAGCGGTCAGGCGGTCCTGGTGCTGCTGACGCCGGACGAGATCGCCTACCTGCGGCCGGAGCACGCCGACCACGAGCGGGATGCCGCGGTTGAACCGGCGGGACAGGCCCGGCCCAATGTGATCTTCGAAGCCGGCATGGCTCTTGCCATGTTCCCGGAGCAGACCATCCTGGTCAGGATCGGGGACGTGCGGACCTTCACCGATCTGGACGGCCGCTACATCTCGCAACTCGACGACTCGTCCGAGAAGCGTCATCTCCTGGCCGAGCGGCTTCGATCGGTGGGCTGCGCGGTCGATACCGGTGGTAAGGACTGGATGAGGGCCGGCGATCTGACACCGCCGGCGCCGTACCGGGCACCTGCTCCGTCCGAGCAGGCACCCGCGGACGCGTCAGGCCCGACCGAGGACGACACGTCGGACGAGCTAAAACTGTCGAACTACGCGGTCGTCAACGGCGCGCTGGGCCTTGTCGTCCACGGGGAGGCGACGAACCTGACAGGCCGGGAGCTGTCCGCGGTTCTCAGGGCCACCTTCTTTGACGAGAAGCACCGCATCCTCGGAACGGCGAGTGGCTTCGTGAACCAACTGAAGGCCCACTCGACCAAATCGTTCTCACTCATGACGGCTGACGAGGTGCCGGCGTACGCGACCTTCTCGGTGCAGGTCGATACGGTCATGTGATGACCGAGCCGATCAAGAACGACTTCAGCGGGTCGGCGCACATCGTCGTACAGGCCGGGACGATCGAGGGCGGAGTCCACTTCGGCGCGCAGAGGGCGTACAGCGCGCCGCAGCAACTCCCTCCGGCGTCCCGGGCCTTTGTCGGAAGGGATGGCCAGTTGGCGACCCTTGACGACGTTCTGCTGCCAGGTCCGGGGGCGACCAGCACCGCGTTGATCGTAGGGGCGCCTGGAACGGGTAAGACTGCCCTGGCGCTGCAGTGGGCTCACCAGAACGCGGGTGGGTTCGAGGACGGGGTGCTGTACTGCGACCTGCAGGGCTGGGGCATCAGTCCACCGGTTGAGCCCGACGTCGCCGTCGCGGATTTCCTGCTGGCGCTCGGGGGCCGGGCCGATGACCTGCCCAACACTCTGGCTGGTCGAACGGCGGCGTACCGCAGCCGGATCGCCGGGCGCCGGCTGTTGGTGGTCCTGGACAACGTCCGCTCCGCCGCCCAGATCACTCCGTTGCTGCCCACGTCGCCGCTGTGCTCGGTGATTGTCACGAGTCGCCACGACCTGCCGTCCTTGGTGATCCATCGGGCGGCGACCCGAGTCACGCTCCGCGAGCTGGAGATTGACGACGCCGTCGGACTACTTCGCCGCTTTGTGGGTGATCGGCCTGCCAGTGATCGGGATCGCCTCGAGGACCTCGCCGCGATCTGCGGGCACCTGCCGCTGGCACTCATGGTCGTCGCCGAGGCGCTGGTGAGCAGGCCGTCCCTGGCAGTCGACTCGGTGCTGACCGAACTGGCCGACGTCAGCGGACGGCTGAAGGGACTACGGGGGAGCGACGAGACCTCCGACGTACGGACTGTCTTCTCGTGGTCGTACGGACTCCTGGACGAACTCGGCAAGAAGGCCTTCGTTGCAGTGGGACTGATCCCGGGGCGAACGTTCACCCCGTCTTTGGTCGGAGCCGTCAGTGGCATGCCGACGCGCGACGCCGCCACGGCTCTTCGCGCCCTTGCCCGGGCCCACCTCGTCACCGAGCTGTCCGAGGACCGTTACTTCGCCCATGACCTGCTCCGCCTGTACGCCGCTGACTTGGCGAGCGACGGACTGGGACCCGATGGGTTGCTCGCCGGTCGAAAGCGCCTCTTCGACTACTACCTGAGGATTTCCCGTCGCGCGGATCAACTGATCGCGCCGCGGAGATATCGGACCGAGATGGACCCGGACGTCCAGGACATCGATATCGCAGCCTTGGGATTCATCAGTCCTGTTGAGGCACTCGAGTGGCTGGACGTCGAGCGAGACAATGTGGTGGCCGCCTGCCGAATCGATGATCCGGCTCTTGATCGGCGGCGCTGGCAACTGGCGCACTACTATCGCGGATACTTCTTCCTCTCCAAGCTGCTGGATGCTTGGCTGGAAGCGCATCAGCTGGCACTCGGTGCCGCCGTACGCTCAGGTGACAAGCACGGGGAAGCGTTGTGCCGTAGCGATCTCGGCTTGGCCTTGGACGAGCGCGGTGAGGGCGAAGCCGCCCTCGAGCAGTTCGAACTGGCGAGCAACCTGTTCGAGGAAATCGGAGACGAGTACGGCCAACACTCGATGATGGGTCGAAAGGCGCGGGTTCGCCGGCTGAGCGGAGATGCCGACGGAGCCAGAGATCTCCTCGAGACTGCGCTGACCTTCTACCGGGCTAATGACCTTCAGCGGAATGTCGCGATCACCCTTCGCAGCCTGGCGCTGGCCAAGTGGGCGCTCGAGGATGCGGATGCCGCCAAGGCACACCTTCAGGAGGCGGCGCAGATCTGTGCCGTCGAGAATCTCGATCTGGAAGGAGCGATGACGCAGAACTCGCTCGGAGCGGTGCTGGCTCGGGCGGGCCATCCGCTCGAGGCCGAACAGGCTTATGACGCGGCCCGTGCCGCAGCGATCGGTTGCGGCGCCGGCTACGAGGTGGCGCGAGCACTTCGCGGTCTGGCGACCCTCAGATCGACCGACGATCCGGAGACGGCCGCCCGGCATCTCGAGGAGGCGCGGACATTGCTGCTGGAGCTCGGTTCCCGAGATGTCACCGAGGTCGAGGAACAGCTGCGGCTCATTATCCGGCGTCTTCGATCGCCCGGCTGATCCATTGCTGGATCCGCTCGGCGATCGCGGTTTCACGTTCGAGAAAGGCAGTCGTCACCGGGTGGGATGCGGAGTCTTCGGCCGCGGCGTCGAGGGCATCGGCGAGGCCGTCGTACGCGTCGTCGATCAGGATCGCGGCGTGCTCGAGCTGCCCGTCCAATTGGTCGGCTGCCGCAAGGCAGTAGGCCAGGTACGCCACCGCCGCCATCGTACGAGGGTCGTCGCTGCCGTAGGACGTTACGCAGGAAACTTGGAAGCTGATCGCCCGCACCAAGACCTCGGCCTTGAGGTCGACATGGTCTCCCTCGAGACGTAGCTCGCCTGAGGGCTCGACCTCGACGGCCTCCTTTGTGGCAGACGGAAGCCCCTCATTTGAGGTCGGAGGAAGATTCGCGGCCTCGGTCACGAGCAGATTGCGCATCGTCGTCATCGTGGCCGGATGGGGCCGTCCCTGTGCATTGAGTCTTCGGAGAAGCAGCTCCTGGAACGATCCCCTCGGCTGTCCGAGTTCGTGCTGGAGGATGATCAGGTTTTCCAAGGTGTCGAGCGTGTCGGGATGAGCGGCTCCGATCCGCTCGGTCCGAGCCAGGTACACACTGCTCAGAAGATTCAGAGCCTCCGGCTGCTCGCCGAGGCGACGGTGGCTGAGGGCGAGGTTGTTGAGCAGAGCGAGAACCTCGGGATCGTTCGGTTGAGCGACGTGTCGCCAGCGGGACCTGGCCGTCGACATCAGCCGATGGGCGGCGAGCTGGTGGAGATGCACGGCCCGAGGAGTGCCGTCCAACTTCGCGTGCACAATGGCAAGGTTGCCGAGGGCCACCAATGTTTCGCGATGGCTCGGACCGAGGTGGCGGCGCCGCCACTCATGCACGCGACGGAACAGGTCATGGGCGGCGTCGTACCGACCGATGTCCCAGTGCGAGACCGCCAGATTGTTCCAGGCCGTCCAAGTGCCGGGATCATCCGGGCCAAGTTCCCTGGCCATGTCGTCGGCCGCGCGATGCTTGAGGGACAGGGCGCGGGTCCACTCGCCGTTGAGCCCGACGGCGTTGGCCAGACCGACCAGGGCGGCGTACCGGGTGATCGCATCGACCTCTCTCGATCGCGCGCAGGCATCGTAGAGCGCCTCGAACGAGGCTGCGCTCGCGGCCACGTCGCCGTACGCGACCTGGACCTTGCCGGTTTCGTTGACCAGATGGTGGTCGTCCGAGGTCATCGTCTTGCTGTCACCGCCAGGCATCACCCCGACGACCGCACGAACGTGGGGGAGGTGTTGCAGGATCTCCTCGCGGGCCGTCGGGTCGTCCCCGCCTTCCACGATGGCGGTGAGCCTGAGCATCGCACGATCCCGCAGACTCTCTCTGTCGATGGTCGCGCCGAGATGGATGCGAAGAGCCCTGGCGGTGAGCGCGTGCATGACGAACGACTCGTCGTCAACCAAGGAGACCAGCCCGTGATCGTCAGCGGTAGCCAGCGCCACATGGATGTGGTTGGGGGTGACCATGTGCCTGACCAGGGAAACCGGTACCGGTACGGGGGCCAGAAGGCTCGCCGCTGCCATGACCTGTTGTGTGTGCTCGTCCAGCAGCTCGAAGGCACGCAGGAGTGTCCGTGAGAAGGCAGGAGTGATGCCGCCTGGCAGGCGGTCGCCCAACTGCGCGGCGAGCTCCAGCGCATCGGGCTCCGTCGCAGACAGGGTGCCGAGCAGCCCTTCGTAACTGTCGAAGCTCTCGTAAGTTGTCAGACCCGCGGCCAGAGACAGCCCGAGCGGATGCGCACCGAGCACCTCCACAATGTCTTGTACGGCTACTCGCTCACCAGGTGCCGGTGCGTGACGGGAGGTGAGGATCGCGGCCGCGGCGACCGGCTCCAGATCGGCCAGGTCGATCTCGTCGGAGACTTCGCCGGCGAATCGGCCCCGCGTGGTCACGAGCGTCTTGCCCAGTGGTGTCGGCGCGGCCATCCACCGCACCAGCTCCCGGTCCGAGGACGGAACGTCGTCGACGATCCACAGGTAGGGAGACTTCACCGAGTCGAGCATCTCCCGGATGGCCACCAGGGGCCCCAACGCTCCTGGAGGCGGGTCGAGACCGAGATGCTCCGCCAACTCGGCGAGCTTGTTCAGGTACGCCGACTGCGTCGTGTTGCCGTTCTCGGTGAACCTAGGGTCGCTCCCACCGAGATTGATGACGAAGACGCCACCCGGATGGTCTTGGGCGAACCATCGCGCGTACTGCAGGCAGAGCACGCTTTTCCCCTGACCACCCGATGCCCGCACCGAGACAATCGGTTGGCCGCGGTCGCGATCCTTGTCCCGGGCGCGAAGCCCCTCGTGCAACTCCCACAGCTCTGCGCCTCGGCCTCGAAATGACGAGTCGCCGGCGCCTTCGCTGGGCCACCACTGCGGCTGCCTGGAGGCAGGAGCGTCGCCGAAGGTCCGGTCGTCGATCGAGCCGATGGTGCGCGCAAGCTCGTCGGCAAGATCGGCCGACGGTTTGCCATCGCGAGGGAGCCGGAACCTGCAGAGCTGACGCGGCCGTAGCAGCTCGGCTGACACCCCCTGCGTGACAGCAAGGACGCGTCGGGTGCTGCCGGCGTCGAGGTGGTACGCGGCGGTCAGTGCCTCGTGGAGCTCTTGCCGGCAATGAGGACTGATGGGGAATCGTGGCGTGACCAGGGCGACCAGCGTCCGCGACGACCGCAGCGCCTCCCGGATCTTCTCGGTCAACGGGTCCCAGTCGTCGAGGCCGATCTCGTCCCTGAAGCCCCGGAGCCCACGCTCCTCGAGAGCCTCGAGAAGTTCCTGTGCGCTGTCTTTGTCTTCCCACTTGTAGCAGAGGAACACGTCGTACCCAGGCGTCACCGGCCCACTGTTGCAGCGCCGGGTTCACCTGACAAGACCGCCGCGCGGCGACGACGTACGATGGAACGAGGGATTTTCAGTTGCTGAAGGGGGACACCGGTGGACCCGATTTTCGTGTCGATCGCGGCAGCCATCGCCGCCAAAGGCGCCGGCGGCCTCTACGACCTGGTCAAGCGAAAGTTCGGCAAGGAACCGGAAGCCCTCAAGGCCTGGAGGCAGCCGAGAAGAGCCCGGCAGACCCGGAGACCATCCGGGTGCTCGCCGAACGGTTGGACCTGACCCGGTCAGCAGATGTCGCGTTTGCCGACGAACTCATGGCCGAGTGGGAGAAGGCAGCACCCGAGAGCCGAGTGGTCAACCAGATCTCAGGTCCGGTCACCGGCAAGGTCCTTCAGGCCGGCGAGGTTCACGGCAACATCACCTTCTGAGTCAATGCTTGGACTCCAGCGCGGACTGCATCGCCGTCATGTGACCGGCACTCGTCTCGCGACTCCCGGTAGGCTGCGGCCATGCCAGAGGGTGTGGGTACGTCGGTGAGATTTCAGGACGAACTGCCTCAATGTTGTGAACAGCGGCGACTGCGGTTGCCGCGTCCAACTCAAGCATCAATCGATGTGCGAGGCGGGTCCGGCCAAAGCGGGTTCTGGGAACTCGGTCTGGACGAGTGGTTCGTGCGTGTCGGAGTTTCCTGGTGGGGTGACGAGCAGGCATTGGTGGAGGCCGTGGACCTCCATGTCGGCGGCACCGACGACGTCGAGTCGGCCCTGCTGGCGCACGGCGTGAGCATTGACGACGAGGAGCCCGGTACTGCCTGGGTGGGAGAGCAAGTACTACTTGTCGCGCGTCTCATGAGCACGCTGGCGGAAGCTGCGGGCCAGCGGTTCATTTCGGACGGTCGAGATCTGTTGGAGGCCGCCGACGATGCCGCAGGAGACTTGGAAGAATTGGTGGGACCACTGGTCGCGCGTCCCGACGACGACGATGACTTGTGGAGCGCCGGCGTGATCGATGCATGGCCGGAGGCGGACATGACGAATGCCGTCATTCTCCTACGCTCGGTGAACGTTACGCCGGTCATGCGTGGCCACCTGCTCGGTGCCTGGGTGGCCGCTCAGGCAGTCAACCTGTTCGACCAAGGGTCGACGCTGGTGGCAACCAAGGCCGCACCGCTGGATCGACGTGATGCAATCGCGGGTCTCGACTACAACGGTGAGTTGACCCCCGAGCACGCGGCACTCTGGTCTGCTGAGCAGGATCGCTTGGCTAATCACTGGCAGACCCATCTCGGACTCAGGCCAATGTCAGATGTGCTGAGCATCCTGACCTGGCACACTTCATACAGGAACGACACCATCGAGCGCACGCTTGGTCTGTGGCAGTGACTTTAGGAGATTGGCTGCGGCTGACACTTCCGTGCTGACGCGAGGCATCCTGGCCCGCGGGATCGTGAAGCGAGAGCGGATAAGGCGCACCCCGCACTGCCCTCGAGCCTCTCGGACGAACCCTGCGCAATTCGACGTCTGACGAGGGATAAGCTCCGTCGGTGGTCACATCGCGAGGTGCTGTTTCCGACCGAGCCCGACGTGCCCTGTTCGGGCTGAGCCGAGGACTTTGTTACGCGCCTGGATGTGTCGAGCCGATCGTGGTGCTCGAGCGCGGCGTACCGGTTTGCGTCGGCGAGGTGGCGCACATCGTCGGGGCGAGATCCTCGGGACCGCGTGGTGATGAGGACGTCGAGGACCGGGACGCATTCGATAACCTGCTTCTGCTGTGCGGGCGGCATCACAAGGTCATCGACGCCCCGCAGTCGCAAGATCTGTATCCGGTGGCGCTTCTGCGAGGATGGAAGCGAGATCGGGAACGTGATGTCGACCCGGCGGGCAGAGCCGAATTCGACCAGTTGACGGATCTGCCGCGTCAACTGCCCGCTCTTCTCGCCGAAGCGCACCGCGATGTGACTGCAGCGCTGCAAGCGACGATCGATCGGCTGGGGGAGGCGAACCACCTCTCGCTGGACATGGTCGAGCTGCTGCATCTTGTCCTCACCCGATCCGATCGCTCCGGTCCCCAGGTCGGGGAGGGTGTTCCAGGCATCAAGGAGGTATTCGAGTCGGCGTACGACGCCGCGGGCGGGGCGTCGTTTCTCGGACTCCCGAGTTCTGAGGCCTTCGCGATCGGTGCCGGCGTCGTACAGCGCCTTCGCGGTGGTCGATGTGGCCACCCTGCCTTGTTGTGTGCGCGCTTTGGGTCGACGGCTCTCATCACCACGGCGGATCTCTGGGAAGGCATCGCCGCAGTCGGTGAGCACGCTACCGGCGGCGGGATCCTCGGCGTCGGTTATCCGAACATCTCGGGCGAAGGGGACCCTCCCTACGTAGGCCCCGACGTCGAGCAGGTCCGCACCAGTGGAGGCACGTGGGGGAAGGGGGCGATGACCCGCGATGCTTCCGGCAACTGGCGGTGGACACCGGATCTGAGGTTCGACTCCAACTCAGCCGGCAACATGGACGTCGCATTCGGTTCACAGGCCCGGCTCGACCTTCGGCTACGTCTGGTCGCCGAGTTTCCAGGTGACGGAAGCGATCTCCGAGTGACGGCTGCGGGGAGGCGGCAGTTGTCGGCGGCTTTGGCTTCGCCCGGGACAAGCGAACTACTAGCTGCCTTGGCCGCCGGACGACTTGAGCCAGTCGGTCGAACCACTTGGCAACCGAAAGCTGGACCGTACGCCCGCAACGACAGCGGCGGCGCTTCATACGAGTGCACGGTAGAAGCGGCGGACGGACGAACTGCGATCCGCGGTACGGCGCAGTACCTCATGCCGCATCTCATGATGGGAACTGTCACATCGATCGTTGACCTGGAGATCGATTTCAACCAATGCCAGCCCGAACCGTGCCGATCCGGTACAGCTGTCGGCAGACCCGTCTCTTTGACGGAGGTCGTCGACTTCTTCACGATGGCTTGGAGAATCGCGTTTGAGACGCTGCCGCTCGCCGCTGGCGACACTCTGGACAGCCGGGAGTTGGGCGGATCGCCCCGAGTAAGCCTGAACCTGCTCAGCGAGCGCCCACCTGGAACTGGTGGCGACAGAAACTTCGGCCTCGCAGATCTGGTCGACCTGGCCCCGCTCGGCAGGACTCACCGGAACAACGTCTCTCAGCTCGGAATCGCCGTACTAGGTCGCGGTCCGATGCCGCCGGCCGAGATCCGCGACGTCGTCAAGCAAGCGATCATCCGGATGTCGGAAGACGTCGGCTTCGACAGAGCCGATCTGATCGAGTGGTAGTTGGCCCGGTCCGGCACACTGAGGTGTGACCGCGGACCAACTGACGTGGTGGACGCACGCCGAGACCGATGGATCGGGGTACGGCGAGCAGCTGTCAGAGGGGACCAAATGCGGAGGCGAGGCGCTACTCGCGACCACAACGCTGGGCCTGACCAGCCGCTTGGCGGGTTCCCGGTCGGGCCCAAGGGCCGATCACAGTCGCGAGGCGGACAAGAACGGGGTGGTGCTCCGTCCGCGGCCGAGCATGGCTCGACTGGTATGACTGACTGATATGGACGACCGGGTCGAGTTGCGTGGACCAGAGGATGCCGAGCGACTGATCGAACGCGGGCGAGAAGCGGGCGCACTGGCGGCGCTGCGCGTGGCCCGGGATTCAGTCACTCCTACGGAACTGCCACTGGTGGCGGACGGGTTCGGGCAGCTCGAACATTGGGAGGAAGCTGCGGGAACGTTGCGTAGAGCAACGGAATTGCAGCCGGAAGAGGCGCGGACCTGGGAAGCGCTCGGAGATGCGCTGGTCCTGTCCGGACGGCTCACCGAGGCGATGGTGGCCTACCAGGAGAAAGCCTGGCAGGTCTACTGACGACAGCCGTCGGACCCTACGACGGGACCGACCGTCCGCCAGATGGAGTCGGCCGGTCTCGTGTGGCGGCGGCCGTCCTCGACCGACCGGCGGCCACGGCGGTGGAAATGACCCCGGCCGGCCGGGAGCTGATGCCGAAGATGCGTGCGGTGTGGCGACAAGCCGCGGAAGCGATCGCGGCCGGGTTGCCGCCGGGGCAGCTTGATCAGCTGATGGACAGTCTCGAAATGCTCCGCAACGCGTTCGACCCGGACCGGTCCTGAAAGCCCGGGGCCAGCCGCGCAACACCGCTGAGGACTCTACATACATTCGGCCGTGTCGCCGACATCAGCATCCGGGCTCGGCAATCGCTGCAGCAGCAGTCCCGCAGGCGCGAAACGGCGATGATGTTCTGCTGCCGTGCTTCCACTGTGGTGCATCCGTCCGCCACCGCCTCAGTCGGCGGCGAGGAGCCCCATGATGTTCTGCTCCGTGACTTCAACTCCTGCACCACCGCGCCGTCCCGCAACACGATGACGCCACGCTGTCTCGGTGACGGACCTGTGTGATCCAGGTGGATGTCTCAGCGCCGGCGTACGGTGAACCGGTCGACGACCAGGTTGCCGGCATCGAGGCGAAGACCGAAGGATGGCGACCAGTTGGCGGTTGTCGCGGAATCCACGACGGTGCTGATCGGTGCTGAGCGCAACAACGACCACTGTCCGGCGTGCTGCTGCCAACTGGTCAGCCGGCCGTCCTGAACCACGACCGCCAATTGGTCGCCGACGGCCCAGTTCAGCGCGGCGCAGCAGCCGCCAGTGGCCTCGTCGCCCTTGCGGGCGCCGCCCACGGTGACATCGACACCGGTGGCTTTGCCTGCGTTGTTGAACCACGCCAGAGCGAAGTCGGTGGTACTTCCGGCCTGTCCGAGGAAGAGGCTGTCCTCGGGGGACGAGCCGGCCCAGGACTTCGGTTCGAGGATCATCGCCGTACCGGCGACGGCTCCTGCCCCCGGTGCGGCCAGGACGACGCCTCTCCGGGCGGTCGACGATGCGGACAATGTGCCATTGGCAACGGTCAGTTGTGGCGACTGTTCGCCGGCGAACGTGTTGTCCATCCGGTACTGGGACAGACTGTTGGTGTCGAAGGTGTCGTCCCAGGTGACGGTGGGGAAGTCGGCCGGATTGAAAACGGTCTGCCCGGCGGCAAGTGCGGAGGTGGCGCCATCATCGACTGCCGCCTTGCCGATCAAGCGGATCGGTTGCCGGGTGCCGAGCGGCACGTTGGCCGGTGCGGTGATGCTCCACTTCGTGACAAGTTGCCGGCCTGGGAGCAGGACGGGAGCGGTGGACGACGTGACCGGTACGGCGGTCCAGTCGCGGGGAAGCGCGAGAGTCGCCGAGACGTTGCGCAGGGCAACTCGAGCGGTCAGGGTCGACGTGACCTGCACGGACGTGCCCGACCGCACGGTCACCTGGTCGGCGATCGAAGCCGTCAGCCCTCGGGCGGGCTGCCGCCACGAGGAGATCGAGGTAATCCCCACGGCGCCCCCGTCGTTACGACGCGGGAGGATGCGGATCCGGTCGGTGGTCAGCGCGGGCTGGATCAGGATCCTGTTCACCTGACGGGCGACCGGGGTCGCCGGACTCCGTTGCTGTCCGGGAATTGTCACCCACTGGCCGTCGGCCGTCTGGTACTGCAGGTCGTAGGTGTTCGGGACTCTGACCCCTCCGCCGTCGTCGTAGAAGACGACCCGCAGGTCCGAGATCTGCGTCGGTGCCCCGAGGTCCACCTCGAGCCAGTCGGATGCGTTCGGACTGCCGTACGACGTCCAGCGGGTGCCAGGTACGTCGAGGTGGAAGTCCTGACCGTCGATCGCCTTGGTGGGCGGATCGGCCTGATAGCTGAACGACGAGCGGGCGATCGGGAATCCGGTCTGGCTTACGTTGGCGAAGTCGTCGACCAGCTCGGGCAGGGAGGCAGCGGTCTTGGCCGGGACGTTCAGGTTGAACGGAGCGAGGCCGCTCTGGACGCGGACTAGAGTGCCGTCCAGCCAGACCCGGAGTCCGGATCCCTGGTTGTAGTGCGTGCCGTCCCGATCCCAGAGCACGGTCAGGTTGCGGCCGTGGTACGGCATGTTCTCGAGCGCGAAGTGATCCCAGCTGTCGGGGACCAGCGGAGCGATCCGAACGCTGTTGCCGAGCTGTGGCCGTACCCCGAGCAGGCCGGACAGTACGAGGTCGTTGAAGGTGGAGTGGTTGTAGTCCTCGCTGTGGCCCTTGCCGTCGTAGAGCCAGCGGTTCTCGTCGGGATGGTGCGCTTCGGCGACGTACGGCGCGCCGTCTTTGCGTTGAGTGACCGCGTAGCCATGGAGGACGGACAGGTAGTCGTTGCGGTTGACGTACGGCTGGGCCGGATAGTCCGTCAGCAGGTTCGCCATCGCAGTCAGCGTCTGGCTGGTGGCGTACGGCCAGCTGGGCCCGTTCCAGTGGCAGCAGTTGGCTGTGTCCTTCATGAACCACGGGCTGCGTCGCTCGGTGGTCGTCGGCCCGTACGGCGCGGCGAATCCTTGGGGATCCTTCAGCTGTGCCCAGGCCGCGCTGTTCGCGGCCGGCGCCATGTGGAAGTACCACGGGATGAAGCCGATTTGCTCGCGGTCCACGATCTTGGTCCGGCCCGGATTGCCGTCGCGCATCACGTGCTTGTAGAAGTTGGTCGCCGGATCCCACAGCCAGCGCTCGTGGTTCGCCCGCAACGCGTTGGCAGCAGCCTCGAACTGCTGTGCGGTGGCGATATCTCCCTTGGCGCGGGCAAGGCCGGCGATCGCCTGCGCATCGCCGTACTGGTAGGCGTTCAGGGTCGGCCGGTAGCCGTCGCCGCCGTGATAGGGATCGGGGCTCTGGTAGGAGCTGGCGGTGTACTCCATGGCGTCCCAGACCGGTGTCTGCCAGTACAGGCCGAGTTCGCCGTTGAACTGGGGCGACCACCGGTTCCATTGGCGGATCAGGTCGGGGAGCCGGTCGGTGGCGTACGACGATCGTCCGTCGACCGCGGCCCGCGCTGCGACGGCGTCCGCGGCCCAGAAGGAGTACTGGTGGGCCCAGTCGGTGGTGTTTTTGTTGAGGAAGTCCTCCGCAGGCTTCGGGCCGGCGCCGGAGCCGCGCAACCAGTAGTCGACGTAGTCGTCCAGGTAGCGGTGGTCGCGAAGCCAGCGGCCTTCATAGATGTGGTGACCGGCCGCGGCCACGATTCCGCCGTTCGGCGCGGAGTAGCCCACCGGGCCGAGGAACTCCGAGACGATCCAGCCGTCTTTCGGGCCGGTGTACTTCAGCGCCTCACGGAAGGTGCGCCAGCGGTAGTAGTAGGTGTCCCGGATCTCCTGGTCGGGCACGTCGACGAACGGGATGTTCGCCTCGTACCAGGCGGGCTCGGGCACGTTGCCGAGCAACGCGGCGTGATCGAGAAAGTTGGTCCCAGCGCCGACGGCTGGATAAAGGTCAGGCGCACCGGCGTCGGTTCGATGCCGCGCGGCCGCCTCTCCGGGCCGACCAGGATCCGGTTGTGAGCGGGTGGGCGCAGCCGCAGCGTGCGCGGGGCCGGACATCACCAGCGCGGCAGCCACCAGGAACGCCGCGAGGCGGGGCGTGCGACCCTGCTTGCGCATCGGAACCTCCATGTTGGGAAGCGTGTGACCATGTTTGGTATTGAAAGGGCTGGTGTCTGTTTAGGCAAGACTCTGCGTAAACTTCCTCTGCCCGTGAGTAACCGGTGGGCGGCCGGCGGATCGTCGAAAGCACCTAGCTGACGCCGAACCCGACGCAAGGCCAGGTATGGGCCGACCGGCCCACGCGTTTGAAACTATTGAGACATGATCTTCTGTGTCGCCGACACCTGATCGATCGGTACGTCCTCGCGGCACCGGACCGATGGGGAGCGTTGATCACGTCGTTCTCGACGCTGCTGGTCTGCATCCTGCTCGGCGCTGGTTCATCGGCGTACTGATGGGTTCGTGCACGGCCTCTGGCTGCTGTCGTCGAGTTGGGGACCGGTGGCGCCGCTTGTTCGAGGAGGCCGGCTACTCAATGATCGCGCCGGGCTGGCCGGACGACCCTGCAACGGTCGCCGAGGCCCCGTGAGCACCCGGAGGCCTTCGCGGGCAAGATGATCCGAGCCGTCACCGACCACTTCCCCGAGGCCGCCGGCAAGCTGACGGCGAAGCCCGCAGCCGTGGGCCACTCGTTCGGTGGACTGATCGCGCAGAAGATCGGCGGCGAGGGCGCGTCCGCGGTCACCGTCGCCATCGACCCGCTCCCGGTCGCGGCTTCCTGCCCCTCCCGATCGCAGCCCATAAGCCCGGCTCGCCGGTCCTCGGCAGCCCGGCCAACGCCCGGCGCGCGGTGACGCTGACGTTCGAGGAGTTCACCTTCGGGTGGGCGAACGCTCTCGACGAGGCCGAAGCCCGTCAGCTGTACGACGAGTACCACGTCGCCGCGTCCGGCGTACCGATCTTCCAGGCAGCAGTCGCGAACCTGAACTCCTTCAGCGAGACCAAGGTCGACTTCACCGCCGAGGACCTGCCCGATCCTTATCGTCTCCGGCGAGAAGGACAACACGGTCCCGCACGCCATCTCTCACGCGGCGTACAAAAAAGACAGCAAGAACAACGCGACCGCCGAGCTCACCGAACTCCCCAACCGAGGTCGTTCACTGACCATCGACCACGGCTGGGAAGAGGTCGCCCGCACGGCCCTGGCCTTCGTCCGCAAACACGGCCAACCCGCGGCCTGAGCCTGCAGCACTCGATTGAACGCGTTCACGTGGTGCCTTCCGACGCCGACCATCGGTCCACGTCAGCGCTCGGTAGTGAGCGGCGACCGAGTCTCTCGGTTCAGCACACGGAGGAGTCCCTCAGGTTGATACTCCAAGAGTGTCGGTGGCACTACCTAGAGTCAGCCCGACGAAAGGGGAGCTGACATGGCCTGTAGGCAGCACCTGCCGACGCGCGTGTGGAAATTCCTGTACGCGATAAGTGGCAATCAATGTGGATTCGACGGTTGCCAGACGGCGCTGACCAGGCTGGAGGACGAAAGCGATGAAGTAGTGCTGCAGGGGAAGCTCGCTCACATCGTCGCTGCTCGTACCGACGGACCTCGCGGTGAGTCCGACCTGACGGACCACGAGAGGGCGAGGCCATCGAACATCATCCTGCTCTGCGATCCATGCCACGACCTCGTCGACCGGAACCCCGAACGGTACACAGTCGAGCTTCTGCAGGAGATGAAGCGGCGGCACGAGGAGCGGGTCCAACGCCGGGCGTTCGTCAATCTGCCCAGAACACTGCCACGAAAGGCTCTGAACTTCCTGGGACGTGAGGAGGCGATTGCTTCGGCGTGCAGCCGGCTGACTGAGCGAATCTCTTCCCAGCCTGCGATGCTGTTCACCGGTCCGCCCGGCATCGGTAAGACTGAGTTGGCCGTTCAGGTTGCGAGTGCAGTCGCACAGCATTACAGCGACGGACAGGTCTTTCTTCCCAGACGGAACACAACGGCCGGTCGTGACCTGGTCGGTGATCTGTTGGCCGTACTGGTTGGCGAGCGCGATGATGCAGGATCTGATGCGGAGCGACTGTCGCGATTGCAAGACGCTCTGTCTATGCGTCGTCTCCTGGTGATTGTCGACGACGTCAGTTCCGAGGCAGAGTTGCAGCCGCTCCTGGAGATCGATGCGGAGTTCGGCCTGATCGCCACCAGTCGGCTCCGACTGAGCGGTCTCACCGATCGTGGACTGCACGATGTTCGACTTGACCGGCTCTCGGTTGGGGTGGGTGCGGAGCTGGCGCGCGCTATCGCGCCTCGACTGAGTGAGCTGGAGGCGGTCGCCTTGGAGTCGGCTTGCGGGGGCCATCCCCTGGCGCTTCGCATCGCCGCATCGCGGCTGGCAAGCCGTCCGGCGATGGATGTCGTGAGGTACACGGCGAGTCTCACTGCCGACGATGCGTTGACCCACATGTCTGCGGGTGAACGAACTATTGAGATGGTGATCGAGGACAGCTATCGGAGCCTTAGCAGCGAGCAAGCGAATCTCATTCGGGTACTTGGCGCACTGCCGCCGACCACGTTGCCGCTCGAGGTGATCGCCGCGGCGGCCACTGACGAAGACGTTAGTGAGCGTTCGCTGAGCCGAACCGAGTCGCTTCTCGACGATTTGTTCGAGCGGCACCTCGTCGAGCAACCGCTGGACAGTCAGTATCAGCTCCACGACCTACTGCACATGTTCGCGCGAACGCTCGAAACCCCATCCGCTGTGACTTGGTCACCATTGGACAATGCGACACGTGCCTTCGCACGACGGCTGCGCCCATCCGTTGGGAACCAGTCGGCACTGCCGATGGCAGGTCAGATGCAACGGCAAGGCCCGCAGCCTCGCTTTCAGTTCGATTCGGACAGACAGGCCGCGCTGGCAATGGTCGATCTATCCGTCCGACGTGGTGACAGCGCAGCAGCGGTTGACCTCATCGCTGCCCTCCTCACGATCCTCTTTCGAGGTGGCTGCTGGCGCGATCTGAGACGGACGTCGCAGGCGCTCCTATCGATAGGGGTAACGCACAGCAACGCAGATTGGATCGCGTCCGCCGAGCACAATCTGGGTGTCGCCGCGCGTCACCTCGGTGACTTCGACGCAGCAGCTGAGCACCTGAGCCGCTGCGAGGCAGTGGCTCGATCTGCGGATGATCTAGTGACCATGCAATCCGCCCGGGAAGCGTACGCAGCCCTCCTGCTCAGCCAGGGGCACTATGACGGCGCCATCGAGCTATTCAAGACGAGCCTCGACGTTTGGCGGCGTGCCGGCCTGCGATCAAGGCAGGTCGGCACGCTCTGCTCGGTCGGCATTGCGTACCTGAACCTTGGAAAGCTGCGCCGCGCTGAGCAGTATCTGTTGAACGGACGCCAGTTGGCCACTGCAGAGGCTACCGGCGAGCTGCCGCAACTGCGGTTGGGTCTCAGCTGCCTTTACCGACAATCGGGCCGCTCGCTCGAGGCGGAGGCAGAATGCCGTGATCTGTTGGAGATCGCCCGCAGCACAAGTGACCGTAGTCTTGAGGCCTGGGTCCTCCTTGAACTCGGCACCGTTCTCCTGCGCCGCGACACGTCGGCCGCAGCAGCTGAGTATCTAGAGGCAGCACTGGCGCTCTTCCGGGAGATGGAGGACAGAGTCGCCGAGGCGCGAGCTCTCCACATGCTGGCCGTCCAGCACCGGACCGCAGGTCGGACGGAGGCAGCCGTCGAGTATCTCGATGCCTCGTACACCATCGCCATCGAGCTCGATCTAGTCGCCGAGGCTGCTCTGTGCCTTGCGGATCTGGCCTTCGTGGCTGCTGACTCCGGCCAACGGGATGCCTCGCAGATCTTCGAAGCAGCAGAGGACCTCGCCGCTCGGGCCGGTAGCCAGGACCTGCTCGTGCGCATCCAGCACGGCCATGGACTGATGCTGCTGAGGAGCGGGTCGTTTCCGAAGGCGTTGAGTCTGCTGCGCGGCGCATGGAATCTTGTACGCCATCAGATCCAATCCGATCTGCGAGACTCTGTGCGGGTAGCGCTCGGCGACGCCTTGATCCATACCGGATATCACGCTTCGGCCGCGAGCGCCCTGCGGCCAGTTGCCGAAGCGGTTTCCGGTACGGTCAGCCACAGCCTCCGCGCAACTGCGAACCGCCTTATGGCAGTGCTCTACTCTCGGCGCCAATTGTGGGCCGAGGCGGACTCAGCTCTGCAGCTTGCGGCCGTGCACGCGAGGGAGTCGTCGGATGCTGAAGAGGAGATGCACTGCCTGGAGACGACGGGGAATCTTCACGCGCGAAGAGGGAACTCGCCTGAGGCCATTGCAGCCTTTGACGCGGCGTTGTCGATCGCAACCGGACAGAGTGACCTACGTATGACCGCAACCCTGTTGGCGAACCGATGGGTTGTCGCTTGGAAGGCAGGCCATTTCGAATCGACGGCCGTCGCGTTGGCCGAGTGCGAGAAGATTCTGACGGCTGTCAGGGGAGCGCGCCTGGACGAACTCTATGTCGGGCTGTTGCACAACAGGGGCACGTGCCTCGCCCTGGCGGGTCAGTTGGACCAAGCCGCAGAAGCGTTTCACGAGGTCTACGAGCGCTCGCGTGAGTTGCAGCAAACAACCATCCTCGTCTCTGTCACGACAAGTTTGGCGCGGGTCGAACTTCAACGAGGGCGACGTGAGGAGGCCGCAGAATTCGCTGCAGAGGCACGAACTCTCGCGGAGGGCCGACACAACTGGCCCGCGGCCCTTGATGCCCTGAAGCTGCAATTGCTGATCAGGCATGAATCTGGCTCTGTGCCGGAGGAAACTGCGATCGAGGCTCTGATTCCCGCCGCCTGGGCGGTCCGCGCGGAGGTGGTGGCAGCTCTGTACGCCGACCTGCGAGCACCTTCAGATGTCATGCCAACGACTGGTGCTAGACGCCGGACTGTACAGATCAGCGACGAGGTCGGTGCCGCGCTGACCGGGTTCGGCGTCGACCCACAGTCGATCCTGCCCCGGATGGAGGAGTCTGAGCAGACCTGTGTCATCTGCGGGCTCCCTATCGCCCGCGACGGCGAGGCTTCGCTCATCGTGGAAACCTCCGCGGCTGCAGGCCAGGTTGTGATGAGGCTGACTCACATAAAATGCGGGCCATCTTCAGTCGTTCGATCCGAAAGGCCGATGGTCCGCAACGATTCGGTCCGATTCGACATCGAGTGCGCCTTGCTCGGAGCCGACGGGGGCGTTGCCGGCATCATCGTGGACTGCTACGGAGGCTGGTTCATCGGAGAGGACGGCAAATCGTTCGACGGTATCCTGACCCTCTTGCGGAAGGAAGGCTTCCTCGACGTGCCGGGTGAGCTCGGACCCGCGCCTCGTGATCAGCAATGGCCTGCAATGTCTGCTTCCATCAACGGGCGGCAGCTGCGGGTCGACGGCCTGAGCCAGCTCGGAATCGATCAGCTGTCACTCACTTTCAACAAGCGGTGGTACCGGACAGCCAGCGAGACCGGAGCACTCGTCCTGATGTTCGGCCGGGATCTGCCATCGATGAGCTGGGATGATCCGACCTACCTACAACGAGCGGCTGAAACCGGTCGCCTAGTCGCGAGACTGGTGCAGTTGACTGTCCACCCGCCAGGCCGAAACACGTTGTGCATGTGCGATGCCGAGTCGAGCCTCAAGTTCAAACGATGCTGTGGAGCCCCCTAACCTCATGCCGCCCATCGATGGCGGCGGATTCGATCCACCATCGATGCTCAGGCGGTTGCCGAAGACATTCGATTCGATGGCCGGCGTTCGCCTCTGAACGACCTAGTGGTGAAGATGGCGAATCTCAATGAGAGTCGCAGCCGGCGATCGCCGCGGGCGGGCAGCTGGAACCTAGTACGAGAGCAACGGGGGCCGGCGGTGCCGAGTGTGGGGATAGCTCGTGGCCAGAATCGAGCCTCTCAGCTGAGGGTTGGCTCTTCATTGCTGGTTTGTATCGACGGGGAAGGGTTCTGATCGGATGAGTTCCCGGATGTACAGCAACATAGAGGTGCTCGCCGGCCACCTCCGCCAGATCCGGGGTGCAGCTGTTGAGCTCAGGCCCGGTCGTTCGCGCACTCCGAAGCCGCGCATCAGCGGCTTCGCTCTGAGGGCTTGGAGTCTCGACCACAGGATGTCGACAGGGATGCGATGCCAAGCGGTTTGGCCGTGACGACCTCGGAAGCAGCAGCCTGGTAGCTAAACGGGCAAAGGTTGCTTCGTAGTCGATGAAGAGGGGTCTGCTGCAGGTATACGCGTTCGCCGGCAGCTGTGTTGTAGACAGCACCTTTCGCACGCAGCCACGAGATCGACGATACTTGTAACGGACCGTGCTCGACTTCGGATACATCGGGCGGGGTAGCTACACAGCGTGGCGCCCATGTTGGGGGGAATGAGCGATGGGTTACTACGGCGGTGACGCGGGTTTCAGCCTGTTCAACGAGAACTCCCGTGACCGTTGGAGACCGGCGCAACTCGGAGCACTCGGAGCGTTGATCGGGCACTGGTCGATACCGCGGCAGCCGCCAGCGCTGGTGTCGCTTCCCACCGGGACGGGGAAGACAGCGGTCGCCGTGGCGGCACCACACCTCCTCACGGCCGCGAGAGTCTTGGTGGTGGTCCCGAGTCGCGACCTGCGGAAGCAGACTGTTGAGGCTTTCAAAAGCCAGGACGTACTGCGACATGTCGGCGCACTGTGTGGTGCGGGGAACCCGTCGGTGCTTGAGCTGATCGGAGTTACATCGGACTGGCAGCAGGTCCGTGATGCCGATGTAGTCGTCGCCTTGCCGAACGCGATCAGCCCGGCGTATTACACGGACGGAGAGCCACCACCACGAGGTCTGTTCGACCTCGTGATCGTTGACGAGGCTCACCACTCACCGGCGCCTACCTGGCGCGCGATCCTGGAGCATTTCGGTGATGCTGACGCGCTCTTGCTGACAGCAACCCCGAGACGGCGGGATCGGCAGCGCCTGCCCGGCACGGAGCTTTACCACTATCCGGTGAGCTTGGCGTTGAGCAACGGGTTCTACAAGCCGGTTCACCCGACGATTCTCGATCTACCGCCCGCGCCGACGCAGGGGAGCACGGATCGCATGATTGCCGTGGAGGCAATCCGCATTGCCAACGAACCCGACCACGCGACTAGCTCCGTCATGATCAGGGCCAGGACACGTAAGCGTGCCGCGGCCCTCGCCGACCTGTATCGGTCTCTCGGGATGGAAGTCGAGACGCTGCACGGCGGCATGGACGATGGTCAGCGAGAGGCACTGGTCGGAAGGATCCGCTCGGGAGAGTGTCGTGCGGTCGCCGTTGTCGACATGCTTGGAGAGGGTTTCGACCTTCCGAGGCTTCGGATCGCGGCGTACCACGACAAGCACAGATCGCTGGTTGCGACGACACAGTTCCTCGGTCGTCTCGCTCGCGTCGACGTCGCCTACCCGCAGGCGTCGGTGCTGGTGACAGTTCGTGACATCGATATGCATCCGCATTTGCAAGGCGCGGTGCGTGAGCTCTATGCGGAGGATGCGGACTGGGTTCAGGTCCTACCTGGACTGATCGATGACGAGATCGCGGAGGCCGCCGCGGACAGAGCTTATGTGGCCGAGTTCGGTGCAGCGCCGCCGAGTCTCGCGCTGAACGCGATCACGCCTGCGTGCAGTGTTGTCCTGTACGAAGTCGACACGCAGCACGGATATGAGCCTCCGATCGTGAACGGCGAGGTGCCGGAGTCGCTTCTCGAAGGTGGGCGCCTCAACGGTCAGTCGATCATCTACAGCTCGATGAATCAGGCCAATTCGACTCTGGTTGTCGTGACGACTGCAACGAATAGGCCGCGCTGGCATGCGTCGAGCCCCGGTCTCGACACACCGACCTACGACCTCCACCTGGTCACCTGGATTCCGTCGCCGCGCATCGATGAGCCCCACCTGTTGCTCATCAACAGTGCCGACGGAGCAATCAGGAACCAGTTGCGCACCGCGCTCGGTGCAGAGCAGTACGCACGAACGACGGATCCTCGGCGACTGCAGGAGGCGTTCGACGCGCTGGATCGGATCTCCGTCTCGTCGGTGGGCGTCCGCAACACATACCGAGGGAGCGCAGGCGTTCCGTCGTACACCATGTTCGCGGGAAGTGGCGTCGATCGGGGCCTCCGAGCCGCTGACACGGATCAACGTGCGCTTGGCCATGCGATCGCTCAGGTTGGTTCGGGGCGAGGTGCGTTCTCAGCCGGCGTCGCGACTGGTAAGAGCAAGTACTGGGAGGGCCGCTATCTGTCCTTGCGCAATTACGAGGTCTTCGCGGCCGATCTGGCGTCCAGGTACTGGCTGCCCACCACATCCGCGGCGGGCCGGCTGTTGCCCAACGTGACTCGTGGCCGCCGACTGACCGCGTTCCCAGACTCCGAGGTTGCGGTGATCGAGCACAGTCCCGGGCTCCGCACCATGGACTGGAGGACGCTGGATGGCCGGCCGGTTGAATCCCTGGAGCTGCACCTCGACACCTCGCAGGAACGAACGGCGGAACGCCTTCCCGTGGTTGCCATCGATCCTGCGAAGCCGGAGGAGGAGGCGTGGAACGGCTACCAGGACACCGACGGAGACTTCCACTGCTCCGGAGCAGCGCTTGAGATCAAGATGGGCTTCTTCGGCTCGACTCTGCAGTTGGAGCAGCTTCTGTCGGCAAAGCCGCCGACGATCTTCTTCCTCGACAGTCAGACCTGCATCGGATCCGTGCTGTACGAGTCTCGGGACGAGCGGACGACTCTGCCCGCGATCCTCTACAACTCGCTTAAGTGGGATCAGGTGAACCTTCAGGCCGAAACGAAGAAGAAGGCGGACGAGAAGGGGCTCGGTCACTCGGTCCACGAAGAACTTGAGGACTACCTCCGTCGTCAGCCGAAGAGAGCGAACCACCGGTGGATTCTTGGCAACGACGGGCCGGGCGAGATCGCCGACTACATCGTCGTCGAGGTCGATCCTGGTAGGCGAGTCAATCTGTCCTTGTGGCACGCAAAGGCCACGGAGGGGGCCAAGCCTGGCGTTCGGGTCAAGGACATGCAGACCGTCGCGCAACAGGCAGTCAAGAGTCGCGGGTACATCACAGATCCCAGGTTCTGGCGGACCGTAGGGGCGCGGATGACTGGTGACGACACCCCGAGGATCTCCGTCGTGGAGGGGAATGAGCGTCTCCTACTGATCCTCTGTGGCCAGGACCCCGAGCACCCGAAATGGGGCTTCGCCCATCGACCTCCGCCAATTGCCGCAGGACGAATCGCGATCGCTCAGCCCGGGCTGTCGATCAGCATGTTGCGAACCGACCTCAGTGGCGGTGCTCCGACGATTGCGGCGAAGCAGGTCCGCGAGTTCCTGACGGTCTTGCACGACGCTGCATCCTCGATCGCGGAGATCGAACTCCTATCGAGCGAGTGAACTTCAAGCAGTCCGAGCTGAGTTCGATACCCCTTCGCGTCCCTTGCCCGATGGCGATCGTCGAACTGCCTAGCACGAAGCCGCTCAAGGACAGGTGTCTGAGCGCCGTCCTAGCCCGATGGCATGAAGTTTGGAGGAGGTCAGAACCCAGCTCTCCGACCTGGTTCGATGGCGGAGTGGCAATGTCGAGCCGCGAGGCGTTAGCTCGCCGTCGGTGCCATCCTTCATCGGCATACGTCAGGGCTCATCAGTACCTCGCGAGGGATGGAGGCCGCACGAACGGTCACGCGCTAGCATGACCGTTGGCTCTTCGCTAACTCACGAGCGATCGATCACATCGCTTCAACACCAGCAGTCGCCTGGTACTCGGTGAACGGTACGGTTATTTTCGTCGCCCCTTGCGTGAAAGCACCGGCGGGATCGAGACGGTCGCGACGCAGACTTCAACAATGCGTCCGTCTACGCGGTACCGGAGCAGAGGCCAACCGTCGATTGGACTGTTGCGTCGGGACTCGAAGCCTTCAGCCTCTGAAGCCCATGCATGCACTCTCCGTTGAGCAGCTTTGAAGTTCTTGTGCCGACACAACACGAGCAAGGTCGCATCGGTGGAATGTGCTGTCACGTAACGAAAGATCTGCTCCTGCAAACCCTGTACGATCGGAGCCCGTCCGCCGGCCCACTTGGTCTCACAGATATAGACCTTCGCTGGCCCGGTGCCCTCGGCGAGGACATCAGCGCTGATGAAGATGTCGGTCTTGCCGCTTCGTGAGTACACCTCGCGGCCAGCGTTCGGAACTGTGGCGTTGAGCGTCGCTGCGAGCACGTCGCTTACCGCATCCTCATCCAGGTGTCCAAATCCTCTGGGGTTCTGTTCTACAGCGTCTGCCCAGATCCTGATGGTGGTGAGGACGTCTTTGAACGACTTCGCACTGAGACGATAGCGCGCGCCGATCACGTCGAGTGCGACCGCGGCCGGTGCCCCATCGCCAGTACTGATCTCCGCCGCGGCGCTGTCCTCATCGAGTTGGAGGGAATCGCTGGCCCACTCGCCTGGCAGGCTGATGCTCCGCAAGATTTCGGCGCGATCACTCAGAACATCGCCTCGCTCGTCGGCAACCGACGCCACGACATTGGCCAACTCCACGTCATAGAAGTGAGTTGTTTGGTCCGCAATTGCAGCGACGATTGCGAGGAGCTCGTCGTACCGTGACTGCAAACGCTGGCCTAGGCCGCCATCTGAGGCAAGAGTCCGCTCCTCTTCGCGCGTCAGATCCAGATATGAGTAAAGGGCCCACGGTCCATCAGATTTCACAGTGAGGAGCTGCCAAGTCAACGTTAGTCGCCAATATTCTTTGGCATCTTCGTCGGCAGCGTGCTGAAGTTTCTCATATCCACCGATCCTCGCCATCAGGTCGTGGTGGACGGTTCTAAGATCACGATCGCTCTCGTCTGGCCAATAGCGGAGCAAGTCCGGATCGCCCTCGACGAGGCATCGTACGTAGTACCTCGTCGTCGAAAGGCGGGTACCGCCCCCAACGTCTCGCGGTTCACCACCGTGATCGCGGACCTGTCCCGGCTGTAGCGGTCCTACGGACGGCAGCGCTGGCTTCATAGCGGAGATCCGGCTCTGAAGATCTGTTCCTCGAAAGATAGCCAACTCATCAATCGAGCCGACTTGCCGGACAGCATTGAGTAGACTGCGGACCTCTGGGCGGCTCCACAAGTATCTCGACAGCGGCTTCTCAGCTTTTATGAACTCAGTAAACAGCCCACGGTCACTCACCCGTGAATGCTACCTGCCGCGATGGACGACGGCGCACAGCGCAATTGAGACAGGCGTCAATCCTGCTGCGCTGCACAGTGCACGCAGTGCGCGTCGAAGTCGAAGAGCTCTGGTTCGCCGATGATCGAGGCATTGGTGAGCAGCCCGATCGCCGAGCCGCCGTCTGGGCTGTCACCGACGATATCGAGGCCGCCGTACTCGCCCTCCAGCGGTACCCAGATACGCTGATGGAGGTGTCATCACTCCAAGTTGCTTAGGTTTCCGGGACCGGTGTGTCTGTGGACTTGTCCCTCTCCCGCGACTTGAGATGTCGGCGGACGCTGAAGGCGGGGTCGCGCTCCAGTTGCTTGCGTGCTGTGGCTTGGTAGTCCCGTGCCGGCTGATCGGCGAGCGCCTTGGCGAGGGCTTGCCGCACTCGCACATCGGGATCCTGGGCGAGTCGCAGCCCGATGTATTGTGTTTCGCCGTCGGTCGCCCAGACGATCGCCGCCAACGATCGGAGGGCCCACCCCTGTGCGGTGAGATAACCGAGGTCTTCCTTCAAGACCGAGCCGAGCTTCTGGAGCGCCCTGGTCGGCCAGTAGTCCGACTTCCTACCTCCGCCTAGGAGAGCAAAGGCCCGAATCCTGGTGTCAGCCTGCTGCTTCGCGCTGGTCGCCAGGCACGCAGCCAGGTAGACCGCTGGATCACGGCTGTCTTGGTCCGAATGCTGGATCCGCATCGCCCCGAGCGCGTGCCCGAAACCACTTTCGAAGTCGTCCTGCATAGATGAGGTCGGTGAGTCCGCGCACCGCATCGCGGTCGCGAAATGCTTGCGGCGGTCGGCGTTCTTGAGATGAGGAGCGATGTTTGCCGCAGCCAGCAAGTAGTCGATTCGGTCACTCGATCCGACGTGCGGGTCCTCGGCTCTCGTCAGGAGTTCGGAAATTGCAGGTTCCAGGAGCGCGGCACTCTGCCCCAGGACCAGCAACGAGTCTCCGATCGCGCGAGTCCCGCTGGTGAGGACGCCGGGTACGTGGACCAGCGGAGTCGTCAGCCGTTCCAGCGCTCCGCGCGTAGCTTCAGGCGGTACAGCCTGTGGATCGTGAAACGCGAGCACCTCCTGGGCCCATTCATGCCCTTCGCCAACCACGGCGGAGAGGTACGGTCGGGCCGTGTTGATGTTCTGGTCGACCGCCTTTGCCGTCGTGCTGTTGCGAGCGGATTGGGACCGGGCTAGCAGGGCCACTAGATGAGCTGTGCCTGAGCTCCGAAGGTCTTCATGTGCGAGTACGACGCGAGCTGTGGTCACCGCTTCGTCCTCGTCGTGGTACCGGTAGTGGTTTGGCTCAACCGGTGGCTGACGCTCGAAATGGGCCAGTACCGCTGCGGCGTGTTCTTGGGACAGGCGCTCGCTCATACCCGCCAACGCGCTGATCGCTCCGCCGTACCGAGAGGTGTTCATGACTCGCAAATCGGCGACGCGCCCTTCCTCGGCTGCCGCGAGTTCTTCAACGATGCGAATTGCGATGGGATCTACCAGATCTCCTGGAATGAGGTCGGCTTGCGCTGCAAGCAGGCGATACGCCGAGCCGACCGTCCAGTAGTTAAGACTATCGAGGTCCGCGACGACGTCGATGAACTGGGTCTCAGAGGTCTTCGCGAGATCCTTGAGGCCGCTGACGTCCCCGGCTCGGATGAGCTGCCGGGCGGCGGCCTGAGGTTCCCCGGACTCGACCAGGATCGCGGCGACGACCTGCCGCGCCTGGATTTCGCCGGCCCAGTTACTCGTCGACACGGCGTCTCGTAATGCCCGTTGCGCCGCGATCGCAGCCGCGCGCAACTTCCGACGGTGGAGTTCGTTCAGTGCGTCTTGAAGGGCGCTCTGGTCAATAGTGATGATCGGGAGGGCGGGGCCCATCTGCCGGACAGCAATTTGCATCGGTAGCAACTCGCTACCTGTAAAGGGCTTCCAGCGCGCTCTGAACGCTCGACGGCTGAAGATCCATGTCGAGGCATCGATCCACCTGCTGGCGAGGCTGGCGGCTCCGGCAGCCTCATCCCAGAACACGTCTGCCTCTTCGAAGCGTTGATGGATGGCGCAATGCCTTGCGTAGCGAGCGGTCACCAGTCCGAGGAGGTCGTAGCCGAGTCGCACCTTCCGAGCATCTTCGAGGAGGTCAGCCCACCCTCCACTCGCTTCCGCGATTAACAGCCTGAGACGTGTCACGAGGCACAAGTTGTCTGTTGGTTTCTGCGCATACGCAGTAAGGACCTCTTGTCCGTCGCGCAGCCACTCAAGGTCATCGTTGGCCAGCGCGATCTCGCCGGCCAGGACCGCGAGGCGGATCGTGTCGCTGTCGTCGCCGACCGCCAAGGATTCCACGGCGGGTAGGTGAGCGAGAGGGTTGAAATAGAGGTTGAATGCTACATTCGCAGCTTTGATGAGGCTGGTAACCCGTGCCCCATCTGCCTTGTTCGTCGTAACCGCCATGAGCCTTTGACGGACAACCTGCGCAGTGCCGGTCAGGCCCTGGTCCAAGGCTGCCCACAGTTCATCCAGGATCCGGCGAGCCGCGTCATCAGCGCGTCCTAACTTCGCGAGGAGTTCTGTTCGCCGCGGCTCGTGGAGCGCTGCGTGACCGCTAAAGCCAGCGTCTCGCAGGCGGACTTGCGCCTCCTCGACCAGTCTGAGCGCTGCGGTCGGATCTTGCACCGTTCGTGCTTGCTCAAGGAGTTGACTCGCGCCCGTCGTCATATCGGGAGTCCTGGCCAAGGCCTCGCGAACTGCGACAGCGTCGACCGACGGAATCGTTGTCGGAGCCAACTCGAAGGGCAGGCAGAATGCTTGTGCCGTCGGAATTCCGAAGAATTCGACGACGACCGCCGGCGCTGGGCGCAGGAGCCTTGACAGCTCCTGCCCGTCCCAGAGATCCAGGATCAGCGGTTTGTGCGCTCGCCGGAGCTCGGCCAAAGTTTCGACAACCCCAGTCGACTTGATCTCCCGACTCACGCTGATGATCAGGCGGTCGATCTCAAATGGCCGTTTGGTCGTGTGGAACTTCTTGACGGCGGCCTTCAGTTCTGCCGGTCCGAACCGCTTGTACCGTTTGCTCTGCAAGGCGACCCCAGACCCATCAGGTGCTAGAGCAACGATGTCCAGGCCGTACTGGCTCTGGCCTCGCTCACCGTAGACCTGCGCGTAGCGTAGACCCTCGACGTCCTGCATGATCCGCCATTGAAGTCGCTCGAAGTCTTCCCATGTTTGCTCGCCGAAGGGCAGAGATCCCAGCTTGGCGAGGAGCGGGGCTGCAACGGTCTCGCCGGCGGCCTGACGCAGCGATGAGTCCAGCGACAGCGGCCGCCAGGAATCCTGTTGGGGCACCGGGCCGTCCTTCCAACGCTCTCCACGCTTCAACTGCAGATCTGTCGAGCGTAGCGCTTGCCACCGACAGTTCTTCGCCTTCCGCGAGCCGTATGCCAGTCCGGGGGGCGAGGACTATCCGCTCCCGGCTCAGTGCCGACCGCGTGCAGACCGGCGCCCATGAATTGGGCCTGGCCAAGAGCCCAGCTGCGGCAGGCCGCACGCGCATAGTTGCGCATCACGCGATGAGGCTCACGTGTGTGGTTAAGGTGCGTGTCCCCCCTCGGACACGCACCCTGGCCACACGCGACGCTGGTGTCGGAGCGTCGCACGACGACGGCTCGGCGGTTCGTCTGCTCCGTCACTGCTCCGTCGACCACTGACGAAGGTCGGCGATGGCTGACCAACGATGACCGGTAAACGTGCAGGTCAGAGGGCGATTTCGCCGAAAGCGTGAATTTGTCGCGCTCGCACCACCAAGATTTTGGACATCTTCGAGGGCACCCAGCAGATCCAGCAGCTGATCGTCGCGCGCAGGCTGCTGGGGAAGACGTCAGCGGAGCTGAAATAGCTTGTAAATAATTGCGTTTGCTGAGCTCGTCGGCCGTCGCGAGTTCGAGACCCCCGTTCAGGACCAGGAACGCGCTCCGAGCTGTCGGCGGCCCGTACGTATCGATCAGCTGGGGCAACCACACCGCGATCTCGGACGGCAGGATGCTCTGCGGCCTAGGCGTTGGAGGACGTTGCAGCCGACTTGGCCCTTGTGAGCGTCCTGGAAGACGGGTCCTCAAAGTCAATGGTGGTTGGGCAATTGTGATTCGAGACTGGTGGGCGTAGGTTTTTTTGGAACGGGTCCAGGCGTCGCGGATCCATCGCTGGGGGTATGGGTGCCGCGCTGTGCGCGCTCGGAGGGGGCCAACGGCGGCGTCAACCCCTCGATCAAGCAGGTTGTCGCCAATGATCGGCAGAAGCCGCGCTTTACGCGGTTTCAGACCGGAGGTACCCCGGTATGTGGACTAGACCCAGCACGGCGACGAAATGCAAACTGACGATCGCGACGGTGGCAGCGGTCCTGTGCGCTGCAGGCGCTGTGGCAGCGGTCCCAGCGAACGCCGCTACACCAGGGTGCAGCCTGCACTGCATTCAGGTCTACAGCGCGAGATACGGCTCCCCGACGAACCCTCGGTTCGTAGAGACCGTGTACGGCGGCACCGCGGCGGTGGGCACCCCGGCGATCCTGGCGCCTCCGAGCACCACCAACCCCGCCGGCGACATCATCGTGAGGTCCACCGGGTCGGTGACGTCCTTCTACGAGGTCGACATGGTGTCCGCCGCGATCAACGCACAGTACGGCCCCCTGGATGCTGTCCAACTCGAATACGCGCCCAACGGCGTGCGCACCGGCCTCTGCTCGGGTCTGCCTGGGACGCCGTACCAGAACGCCGGCCTCACACTGCAGCCGTGCGACACTCCAGGGTCGACGGTGTTCATCCTCGACACCACCGACTCGCCGTCCACCGGCCCTCTGTACTTCCCCATCATCATGGGGAACACGACCGACTTCGAACACCCGTTCGCGATGACGCTGGTAGGTAACCCGGCCCACAAGAAGATTCCCCAGATCAAGATCCAGCGCCTGCGGGGAAACCCGGATCACGTCGGCCAGAACCAGCTGTGGAGCGCGAACGTCCTGAACTGACGTCGCCCAGAAGGAGCCATCATGTCTGTGAACAGCATTCCGTCGCCGCCCGAAGGACAGGACCTGGCCAAGGTGCCCCTGAAGTTCGAGGTGACGCGCATCCCAGTCACCGACTTCGACCGGGCCAAAGACTTCTACCAGCGCCTCGGGTGGCAGCTGGACATCGACTTCCAGTTCACCGAGCAGGTGCGTGCCGTGCAGTTCACCCCGCCGGGCTCGCCGGCGTCGATCCAGTTCGGCCCGCCCGCCGGTCCGCCGCTGAAGGGCCTGCTGCTGATCGTCGACGACATCGAGGCCGCCCACGCCGAGATCCGCAACCGCGGCATCGAGATCGGCGACATCTTCCACGCCGCCCCGGGCGGGGAGCCCGAGCCCGGGCGCGACCCCGAGGGCCGCTCGTACGTCAGCCAGGCGGCGTTCCCCGATCCGGACGGCAACACATGGGTCCTCCAAGAGGTCACCGAGCGCATTCCCGGCAGGATCACCTACTGACCCCGCCGTCACGACCGCGCCCTTGCAGCAAGCACCGTGCACGTCAAAGAGCGCTGCGTGTCCCCAGCTCCTCCCGCACCGATCAACTGCCGGCGTCAGGGGGTGACGATCTTCAACGCGCTGCCGTACTCACTGCCCAAACTTTCTTGCAAAGCCATGTGCAGGAACCCCAGATGTTCGAGCTGCTGTGCGCGACGCAGGGGCCCGGCGTCGACAGCACGCAGGCCGGCCGACTCCACAAGCCGGATCACCTTTTCCTTCGCGTCCTGGTCGTCACCAGCGACGAGGACGTCGAGCTGCTGCCCGGCGACCTCGCCGCTGGACAGGGTGCCGGCGAATGTGGTGTTGAATGCCTTGACCACCGGAACGCCCTCGGGCAGCCTCGCCGCTATCTCTTGCGCAGCCGATGAGTCGGACGGGGTCACCAGACGGTCGAACGAAGCCCAGTCCACGGGGTTGGTGATGTCGACGACCACCTTGCCGGTCAAGTCGTTCCCACGTTGTGCAACGAAGTCCAGAGCGCCGTCGTACGGCGTCGCCAGCACCACGACTTCACCCTCAACGGTGTCGTCCACACCGCCACCGGTGACCCCATCGCCGAGCTCATCGGCGAGGCCCGTGGCGTGCTCGGCTGTGGGGGCCAGGACCTGCAACCGATTCTCCTGACCTGCGAGCCGAGCACCGATAGCACGACCCATGTTGCCTGCGCCGACAATCGTCACCTTCACCATCATTCACACTCCTCGGCCGGGATCCACGGCGCCGCCATCGACGTCCTGACCTCCTCAGGTTCCCTCTGACCGGCGACGGCAATCCCACCGCCCGCGAATCGCGCTACAGCTACGTCGACGACAGTCAACACCCGCCAGTCCGCCAGCGTGGTGAAGTCGCCCTGGGCCTATAGCGTCGACGAGCCCTCACCCAACTGCTCGAAGTACTGGCCCGGCAGCAACGCGGTCGGAATCGGTGGACGCGCCTGGGTCGAAGCCCATGCCGACCGTGGTGCCGTGCGTGGTGCGAAGTCCTCAGCACCCAAGAAAACTTCAGGTCAGGCACCACATGACTTGGGGCTCTCTCTGCTCTCGATCCGTCGAAGAGCCCGAACCGAGCACGTCCTAAGCACGGCACAACGCGTCCCACCGGCACCCAGATGGCGACGACTGTAGCCGCGCCGTTGACCGACAGCGCGACGTTGTAGCGGATCCAAGAGTTCGACCAGCCCACGGATCCGGTGATGACCGGGCGGCACGTCGTCACTTGGAGAGCTCGAGACGTTCGGAGGTGGGACTCTCGCTGTCGATCCAGGCACCGGGGTCGCCGCACCGGCGATGAGCCGGGTGTCGCTGGGCGAGCTCTGCGGTGTTCCGCAACTGCGCTTCTGAGGCAAGTCCGGTCGATTCATTTCGTTTAGGGGTTGATCGCTTCCGTGCTTGAAGTGAATTTTGCATATTTCGAGTTCACGGGCGCCAATGAGTCTCATCGCCCACGGCTGACAAGCCTGGCCCGAGATTGCGGTGGTTAGGGCTCGGGGTTCGCACCCATTGGGGGAAGCTCCCGTGCGACGCCCTAGCCGTCGCCCCCTCCGCCGTGACCGCCACCATCCGAGCCGTGCCCGCCGCCGTCCGAGCCGTGGCCCCCTCCGTCGTGACCGCCATGTCCGCCGACACCGTCGTGACCGTCGTGACCGCCGTGGCCCCCGCCCCAACTGTCGCCCCAGGCACCGTGGCCGCCTGCCTGGCCGTCGAAGCCAGACATCGGAATGAAGCTCGCGCCTTCCCCACTGCTGGCGAAGTAGCCCTGACCATAGGGCGCGAAGGCCCGGCCGGCCTCCCAGTACGGCACCTGACGGGACCCCAGCTGTACATAGCGGATCTCGGGCTGGTCGCCGGAGCCGACGCGGGCGGCGTCCTGGGCGCAGGCAGGGACGGTGCGGGTGCCGTGCTTCGGCCGGGTCCACACCACATCGGTGGACGAGGGACCGTGCTGGGGATTGAAGAAACAAGGTACGCGCCGCACGGGTACGGCGAGTCCAGCGGCCCGGGCACGGACACAGGTGATGGCGTAGCGTCCACTGGCCAACGTGTCGGTGATCGTGCTGATCGCCTCGCCGGTCCTCAGGTTCTTGACGGTCAGCTGGGCGGAATCGTAGGCGTCGAGTGCCGATTGGTAGTCGCGTCGGGTCGCGGCGTCGAGCTCGCGGCCGGCCACATCCACCCCAAGTCGCGACAACTCCTCGCCGAGCAAGGTGACGTCCTCGTCGGCGACCTTCCTGATCTGGTCCAGATCGGCGGCATCCTCACGCCGCGACGCGCGACGATCCCGCAGACGCCGAGCGGCGAGCGCGACACCGCCGCCGAGCACTGCGAACAGCAACCACTCCATTCCTTGACGGTACGCCTGAAACGTCCGACCGGCGGGACGACGGAGCGGCCGTCTTCACGGGAGGAACGGCGGGAGCCCCATCTACTGGTCGGTGCGCGGGAGGCCGCCTGGCGACGCGCAACCACTGAGCGGACCAACCAGTAGGGCGCCAACTCGCGCTACGTCGGCGGGCGGCGTGAGTGGCTGAAGGTGAAGCGCACAGACACCGTCGAGGCTGGGGAAGACGTCGGCGGAGCTGAAAAGCTTGTAGACAGGGAATCTCGCCTTTGTGGAACGCCTCTCGGAGCAGGCTCGGCTCTCGTTTTCGAGCTGCCGATTCGGGGTGCGGGGGTGGTGTGGCGTGACTCAGCGGTTGACGTAGCTCATGTGGGTGGAGTTGTAGCGATCGCCGTGCACGCCGACACGTTGGGCGAGGGTGTCGAGTTCGGCGTGCTCGTCTGCGGACAGAGCGACCGTAGTGGCCGCGGCGTTCTCGCGGATGCGAGAGGTGCGGCGGGTGCCGGGGATGGGCACGATCCACGGCTGCTGGGCGAGCAGCCAGGCCAGGGCGATCTGTCCGGGAGAGACGTCTTTGGCGTCGGCGAGCGTCTTGACGTGGTCGACGAGGCCTTGGTTGGCGGCGAGGTTGTCGGCCTCGAAGCGTGGAACGCGATGGCGGATGTCGGCGTCGGTGAAGGTGGTGGCGGTGTCGACGGTGCCGGTGAGGAAGCCCTTACCGAGCGGGCTGAAGGGGACGAACCCGATACCGAGTTCGGCCAGGGTGGGCAAGACCTCGTCTTCGGGGTCGCGGGTCCACAGGGAGTACTCGCTCTGCACGGCAGTGAGGGGCTGGACGGCGTGCGCGGCACGGATCGTGGCCGCGGCCGGCTCGGAGAGTCCGAAGTGGCGGACCTTGCCTGCGGTGATGAGTTCGCCCACGGTGCCGGCGACGTCCTCGATCGGTACGTCGGGATCGACGCGGTGCTGGTAGAACAGGTCGATCCGATCGGTGCGCAACCTGGTGAGCGACTCCTCGGCGACGCGGCGGATCTGCTCGGGTCTGCTGTTCAGCCCGACGCTCTGCCCGCCTTGGATGTCCCAGCCGAACTTGGTGGCGATGGTGACCTGGTCGCGGATCGGTGCGAGGGCCTCGCCGACCAACTCTTCGTTGTCGTACGGGCCGTACGACTCGGCGGTGTCGTAGAAGGTGACGCCATGGTCGACGGCCGAGCGCAGGACGGCGATCATCTCGTCGCGGTCGCCGGGATTGGGGCCGTAGCTTTGGGACATGCCCATGGCGCCCAGCCCGACGGCCGAGACCTCGAGACCTTGTCCGAGGGTTCTGGTGTGCATGGTCAGGCCTCCGTTGTGGCGTGGTGGGCGCGGGTGTAGTCGTCGTCGGTGACGTGCTCGAGCCAGGTGGTCGTGGTGGAGGGGTCGTCGGTGTTCTCGAGCATCGCGAGGTGCTGCATGAAGTCGGCCGAAGTCGCGCCGTGCCAGTGCTCCTCCCCGGGCGGGGTGTAGATCGTCTGACCTGGGGTGGCGCGGACGACGGCACCGTCGCGGGTGCCGATGAGCGCGACACCGTCGGTGATGTGCAGGGTCTGGCCGTTGGCATGGGAATGCCAGGCGGTGCGGGCGCCGGGCGCGAAGCGCACGTGCGCGACGACCATGCGCTGGTCGGGTTGCTGGGGAGCGGCGATCGCGTCGACCCACACGTCGCCGGTGAACTGGGCGGGCGGGTTCTTCGCGGTCGCGGCCCGGGGGAGGATCTTCATGGTCGGGTCTCCTTCTCGATCTGGCCGGCCGGCTGGTGTGCAGGAGCCTGCGTGGTCGCTGTTGCGGCCCAGCTCGCCAGCAGGCGCAGGCGGTCCTCGCTGGGTGACCCGGGCTCGGCGGTGTAGATGAGGAAGGACAACCCCGGCTCGGCGGTGAGCTCCATCCCCTCGTAGGTCAGGGTCAGGTCACCGACGACGTGGTGGTGGAAACCCTTCGTGCCGCTGCCGTGACGGCGGACGTCGTGCGCGCCCCACCGGGTCCGGAATGCGTCGCTGCGGGTGGACAGCTCGCCGATCAGGTCGTGCAACTGCTTGTCGCCGGGGTCACGACCGGCTTCGGTGCGCAGGATCGACACGGTGACGTCAGCGGCGGCGTTCCAGTCAGGATAGAACTCCTTGGCGCGGTCGTCGAGGAAGCAGAATCGGGCGAGGTTGCCGCGCCCGCGCCCGTCGAAGACCTGGTCGTAGAACGCTCGTCCCAGAGCGTTGGTGGCCAGGATGTCCATGCGTCCGTTGCGGACGAACGCGGGCCCGTTCGTGATCACGTCCAGCGCCCGGGTCAGGCTCTCCCGGGCTGTCCAGGTTTTGGGCTTGCGACGGCGTACCGGGACAGCCGCACCTGCGGCGACGCGGGCGAGGGCGAAGAGGTGCTCGCGCTCGGCGTCGTCGAGCTGCAGCGCACGCGCGATCGAGTCGAGCACGGTGTCCGAGACACCGGTGAGGTTGCCACGCTCGATCCTCGAGTAGTACTCGACGCTCACGTCTGCAAGCGTCGCGACTTCGCTGCGCCGCAGCCCCGCCACCCGGCGGTGGCCGCCGCCGACCGCGGGCAAGCCCGCGTCCTCGGGGCTCAGCTTGGCACGGCGCGTCATCAGGAACTCGCGTACCTCGCTCCGGTTGTCCATGCCCTCGACGCTACGACGAAGGCTCTGCCTGAGGGACGCCCTGACAGAACACCTTTCGTTGGTGACTCCCACCTCCCGAGGCAGAGCACAGCTTCGGCCTTCTTGTCGGCATCGTTTCCAGGCAGCCCCGGTTCGATGGCCAGTGCAACACGCCGTACGACGGCCAGGATTTCGCCACCGGGACGGCTGGAGAGCCACATCTTGTCGGTTCGGGTCGCTAGCGTTCAGAGGTATGAAATACGGATTCGTGATGGCGCTGGGCGATGCGCGCGACGCGGCCGAGTTGGCCGTGATCGCGGAGGAGCACGGCTGGGACGGGTTCTTCGTCTGGGAGTCGATCTGGGGGATCGACGCCTGGGTGATGCTCGGGGCGGCCGCGATGACGACGGAGCGGATCCGGCTGGGGACGATGCTCACCCCGCTTCCGCGCCGGAAGCCGTGGGACGTCGCGGGGCAGGTCTCGACCGTCGACAACCTGAGCAACGGGCGGGTGATCCTGTCCGTCGGGTTGGGGGTGACGGGGGAGGACCGGTTCTGGCTGTTTGAGGAGGACCCGGGGCGGAAAGTGCGCGCGGAGCTCATGGACGAGTCGCTCGAGATGTTGCCGTACCTGTGGCGCGACGAGCCCTTCGAGTACTCCGGGAAGCACTACACCGCGCGCAGGATCCCGGAGCTGGTGCCGCCGGCGCCGCCGCCACCGGTGCAGCAGCCGCGGGTCCCGACCTGGGTCGTCGGCGGCTGGCCGCGACCGAAGTCGATGCGCCGGGCGGCGTTGCAGGACGGTTGGCTGCCGGCGTACGTCGGCGACGGCGAGGTGACGCCCGAGGTTGTCGCGCAGGGTGTCGAGTGGATCCGGGAGGAGCGCGAGAGACACGGCCTGACGATGGACGGGTACGACGTGGCTGCCGAAGGCATGACCCATGCCGACGATCCCAAGGCGGCGGAGACGGTCCGTCCGTGGGCCGACGCGGGTGCCACGTGGTGGATCGACGCCGACTGGTCCTCGATGGACCCGGCCGCCGTCCGTCAGGCCGCCGAACGGCGCCTCAAGGCAGGACCGCCCCGCGTCGACTAGGTTCGTCGAAGTGCGGCGGCGTGTAAATCCTGGGATGGTCCTCAAACGGCGAGTCGTAGCCGTGGGGTTGAGCCACGGCCTCGATTCACCGGCTGGTCAGGCCGTGACGGTCAGCTGATCGACGGCGAGGTGGTGTCCGTCGGTGCACTCGGCAACGATTTCGACCGGTTTGCCGCAGTCGTCGTGGGACAGCGTGATCGTCTGGGCCGCAGGCTGGTGCCGATTGCTCCACTGGGCGAGGCCGAAGACGACGGGCATCAGGTCGGTGCCGCTGGCGGTCAGGTGGTACTCGAACCTGCGACGCTGACCTGGTTCCTGGTAGGGCACCTTCGTGAGAACGCCCACCTCGACCAGCGACTTCAGCCGGCCGGCCGTCGTGGCTTCCGTGAGGCCGGTTCGATCGACGAAGTCGTCGAAGCGGGTCGCTCCGTAGTACGCCTCGCGGAGCAGCAGGACGGCTGACCTGGTGCCGACGGCCTGCATGGCCACGTTGATCGGGCATCGGTCACCCAGCGGTTCGGATCCGCGGTCCGCGAGACGGCCGGCGAGATGTGCGGTCATAGGTGCAGTGTAGTGACTGACTTCAGATCGGTATGGTCAGCTACGGGCCGCGGATCCGCGATCATGCCGGTACGTCGGCCCGGTGCGGGGCGCGATGAGCCGTGCTGGAAAGCCTCGTCGCCCGCTTGATCCGTTGCTGGCCGAGGAGGCTGATCAAGGCGAGCAGGATCGTGACGCCGGTGTACCAGGTGACGGTCGGGATCTCGCCGAGGACGCTGGTCAGCTGGCCGGCGATGACCACCGGGACGCCGAGCCCGACGTAGGCGATGAGATAGACACCGCCGACCACACCGGCACGCTGGTCGGCCTTGGCCAACGGGAAGACGAGCGCCAGCGCCGCGGTGAACGAAGCGCCGAACCCGACACCGGCCAGCGCCTGCCCGACGATCATCACCGCGAGGCTGCCGGCCAGGACGCCGGTGATGATGCCGGCCGCGCCGACGATCGATGCGTAGATGCCGATCGTCATCGCGCGCCGGGAGTCGACCTTGCCGAGTGCGAAGCCGATCAGGAACGACGCGGTCTGCGGGACGAAGCCGGCGACGCCGTTCATCAGGCCGCTGTCGATGTGGAAGACGCTGCGGACCATGCTCGGTGCGAGGCCGCCGGACAGGCCGGCCAGCATCCACACCGCGGCGACGACGGGGGTCGAGGCGGCGAACTCGGCGCGGGTGGCCGCCGGGAACGAGATCCTCGGGATCATCGAGTGCAGTGCTCCCGGCGTACGGCGGACCGTCTCGGGAGACAACGCGACGACGCCGAAGCCGAGCACGGTCAGCGTGGTGAGCACGACGAAGATCAGCGTGTTCGCCTCGTCGGTCAGCTGGATCGCGAGGCCGGCCAGCAAGGAGCCGAAGCCGAGTCCACCGGTCAGCCCGGCGCTGCCCAGGATGACGCCGAGGCCCTTGCGGTGCGCGGGGGCGATCTCGACCAGGGCCGCCGTGAAGGCGGTCGTGGCCGCGCCGGCCGCGACGCCCTGCACGGTCCGGCCGGCGATCACCCAGTCGACGTTCTGGGCGAACAGGAACAGCAGGTTCGACACCACCTGGACGACGAGCGCGCCGAGCAGGACCGGACGCCGGCCGAGGTGGTCGGACAGCGACCCGACCGTCAGGACCGCGGCGAGGAAGCCGGCGGCGTACACGGCGAACGCCAGCGTGAGCAGCTGCGGTGCGAAGTTCCACTCGTCGCGGTACTCGACGAGCATCGGGGTGAGCGATCCGGCCGCGAGGTTCAGGCTCGTGAACGTGACCGCCACGCCCGCCAGCGCGACGCCGGTGGGCAGGGTCCAGCGGGTGGATCGGGGTGAGGTGGACATCGGGACTCCTTGCTGGGACCGGACTGCTAGTCGGTGATGAGGACCACGCCGGTCGGCGCGTCCAGGGCCTTCACCGTCAGTTCGGCGGCGCGGTCGAGGTGGACCCGCGGTTCGGCGGGCACGTTCTCGGGGTTGTAGGTGCCGGGGCCGTAGAACTGCCCATAGCTGAGGACGACGCCGCCCTCGGCGAGCACCGACTTCTCCAGTTCGGCGACGGCCAGCGCGTCCGGTCCGTCCGGCAGCTGCCAGGCGACGGTCTGGGCCAGGATCTTCGGCGACCCGCTCTGCCGGGCGGCCTCGATCAGGTTCTGGTTGCCCTCGGTGCGGATCCGGGCGTTGAGCTCGGCGTGCGCGCCGATGTCGGACAGGTCGTCGGGCAGGTCGGTCAGCTCGTTCAGTACGACGTCCGGCCGGAACTCCTTGACCGCCAGGATCAGCGCGTCCCGGTCGAACACGTCGCACACGATCGGCTCTGCGCCGAGCTCCTTCAGCAGCCCGGCCTTGCTCTGCGAGCGGGTCATCCCGCCGACCACGTGCCCGGCGCCGACCAGCAGGGGAACCAGGCGCTGCCCGATCACACCGGACGCTCCGGCCAGAAAGATTCTCATCGTTCAGTCACTCCTTCAGGGGGTGGTCATTATCTGGATGTATAACGTCCAGAATCCTGACTGTAGAAGCTGACTATCGTTAAGTCAAGTCAGCGATCCCGAGACTCGCGGGTGTCTCGGATGGGCCGGGAGGCTAACCGCACAAGGCCTTGAAGGCCGCTTCGGCGATGGTTGCCGTCTGCTGCAACGCCTCACGGCCGACTCCGGCTGCGGCGTGGACGGCCTGACCTTCCGAGATGACCATGAGAAAGCGGGCCAGTGCGTCGGGGTCGGCCTCCGCGGACAGATCTCTGTCCTGGATCGCGCGCCGGAAGCGGTCGGCGAACGCCTTCTCGCCGGCGAGCCGGCTGGCGGCCAGGAACTGCGCGACGTCCTGGTTCTCCGTGCTGCACGACAAGCCGCCCTGGATCGACAGGCATCCCAGCGGCTTGTCGTCGCGCGTCAAGGCGATCACGTTGTCGTTCAGGAACCGGTGGACGACGCCGAGTGCGGTGGGCTCGGCGAGCGCCGCCTGCGCGTAGGCCATCTCGTGCTCGGCGTAGTGCGCGACGACCCGGCGGAAGAGATCCGCCTTGCCGCCGTAGACGGCATACAGGCTGGGCTTGTTGACGCCCATCGCGGACGTCAGGTCGGTGACTGACGTGCCCTCGTAGCCCTGCCGCCAGAACACCTCGACGGCGCGCTCGAGCGCCTCGTCCTCGTCGAACGTGCGGGGTCGTCCTCCGGGCATCTCGCCACCTCCGCTGTCGAGGATACCTGGTTCTGAACCGTCCGGTTAAAAATTTTGCGTGAACGCTCAACTGCTGTTACGTTGAGTTTAGAACCGAACGGTTAGAAACTTGGAGGCCAAGGGATGAGCGGCAGCGCGGAGCAGACCGGGAACTGGTGGCGGGGACGGGCGTTGGGCCCCGTGGGCGTCTGGAGCATGGAACTGCGGAACGCCGCGCGGCCAGGTGTTGCCGACGCGGTGGGCGAACTCGCCGACCGAGGGCTCACAGCGCTGTGGATCCCCGGACTGGATGGCAACGGCGTCTTCGAGGACACCGGCGCACTGCTGTCGGCGGCGCCCGGGATGCACGTCGTACTCGGTGTGCTCGGGATCTGGCGGCAGAAGGCCGCGGCCGTGTCGGCCCGGGTGCGAGAGCTCGACGCCCGGTACGGCGAGCGCACCGTCGTCGGATTCGGCGTGAGCGACCGCAACGCCGCCGCGGCCGCCGGTCAGACCTTCGACAACCCGGTAGGCGCCGTCAGCAACTATCTCGACGAGGTCGACCTGAACCACCAGCGGTTGCTCCTCGGCGCACTCGGTCCGCGGATGGCGACGCTCGCCGCGGAGCGCACCGCCGGCATCCATCCGTTCCTGGTCAGCCCCGACTACACCGCCACGATGCGCGCCAGGCTGGGAACCGAAGCGATCATCGCCCCGCACCAGGCGGTCGTCTTCAGTGCCGATGCCGACCAAGCCCGCACGATCGCCCGCGACCAGGTCGGCATGTTCATCGGCTTCGATGCCTACCGCAACAATTTGCGCCGGCTCGGCTGGACCGGCGAGGACCTCGTCCCCGGCGGGAGCGACCGGCTGATCGACGCCCTGGTCGCCTGGGGCGACGACGACGCCGTACGACGTCGGCTGCAGGAGCAGCTCGACGCGGGCGCCGACCAGGTCGCCGTCCACGTGCTCTCGACGACGCCCGGCGGTGCGCTTCCGCAGCAGGAATGGCGTCGCCTGGCCGACCTGGCCACCGAACTCAACTGACACACACCCCCACAAGACAAGGGAAACTCTCATGGGACAGCTGGACAACAAGGTCGCACTCGTCACCGGTGCGACCAGCGGTATCGGCCTGGCCTCGGCCAAGCGTCTGGCGGTCGAAGGTGCCCACGTCTTCGTCACCGGTCGCCGCAAGCCCGAACTGGACGCCGCCGTCGCCGAGATCAAGGCCGCCGCCGGCGACCGCGTCACCGGTGTCACGAGCGACATCAGCAACCTCGGCGACCTGGACGCGCTCTTCGAGACCATCAAGCAGTTCGGGCGCGGCCTCGACGTCCTGCACGCCAACGCGGGCGGCGGAGAGTTCACCGCACTGGAGGCGATCACCCCCGAGCAGTTCGACACCACCTTCGGGATCAACGTGCGCGGCACGCTGTTCACCGTGCAGAAGGCGCTCCCGCTGCTGAACAAGGGTGCGTCGATCGTTCTGCCCGGCTCGACAGCGGCAACTAACGGCACCCCGGCTTTCAGCGTGTACGCCGCGTCGAAGGCCGCCATCCGGTCGTTCGGCCGGGTCTGGGCCGCCGAGCTGGCGCCGCGCGGCATCCGGGTGAACACCATCGTCCCCGGCCCGGTCAACACCCCGGGCCTGGCCGAACTGGCGCCGACCCCCGAGGACGCTCCGGGCCTGCTCGACATGATCGCCTCCGGCGTCCCGATGGGCCGCCTCGGCGAGCCCGACGAGATCGCCAACGCGGTCCTGTTCCTGGCCTCCGGCCAGAGCAGCTTCATGACCGGCGGCGAGATCTTCGTCGACGGCGGCGCCGAGCAGATCTGACCACACCGCTGCACTCAGGAACTCCGGTCGGGCCTGCCCGGAGGTCCTGAGCTCAGTCAGCGGAGTTCACGCCTGACCGACGAATCACGTCGAGGGGATCGGCCAGTGACACCGAGGCGGAGCGTTTCGTCGGGCGGGGGACGGGCACGGGAGAGCCAGGGACGACGTGGCGGCGACCGTCGGTGCGCGTTCCGGGCAAGCACACTCCAGGAGGCGTGCGATGGGTATCGGTGTCGGAGTCTTTCTGCTCGCGGTGGGCGGGATCCTGGCCTTCGCGGTGACGGACCGGATCAGCGGTGTCGATCTGACGGCGGTCGGCTACATTCTGATGGGTGCGGGCGCGCTCGGCCTCGTGCTGGCGATCTTCCTGTCCAGCCGCGGACGGACCAGTCACACTGTGGTGCGTGAAGAGCGGTTGAACGACCCCCGCGACCCGAGGCTGTGATTCCTTGAGGCGACGGGGCTACAGGGTCGCGATCGCGGTCACGCCGAGGGCGACGCCGACGACGTAGGTGCCGGTGGCGCCGAGAGCGCGGAGAGGGCCGTACGCGGCGAGGGTTTTCGCGGTGAGCATGCCGGCGGCGTGCACGGCGCGGACGAGCAGCGCCGCGACGGCCAGGGCGTCGACCCACCAGCTCGTTGAGAGTGCGGAGCAGACCAGCAGCAGAACGATCATCGTCGGGATGTACTCGGCGGCGTTGCCGTGAGCTCGTACGGCGATCAGCAGTGGGGCGGCAGGATCGGTCGGCAGCTGGTTGCCGCCCTGCTTGCCGGTGATCGCCCGCTGGCGGGTGACGTTGGCGCCCAGGAGGAACAGCAGGATGCCCATCAGGGCGACGCAGACGATGGTGACGGTGCTCATGTTCATGTGAGGACTCCCAGGGTTGATTCGGTCAGGCGTCGGACCATGGCGAGGCTGAGTTCGGTGCCGAGCAGGGCGTCCGTCTTGTGCATGCCGCCGGGGCAGGTCACGTTGACCTCGATCAGTCGGCCGGCGATGACGTCCAGGCCGGCGATCGCGATGCCGTGACGGCGCAGGTGCGGACGGAGTGCGGCGACGATCGCCCGGTCGTCGTCGTCGATCTCCGCGACCGCGACCGGCGGGCCGATCCGGAAGTCGTCGACCGACGGCCGGCGCAGTACGGCGCCGACGATCTCCGCGTCGAGCAGGAACAGGCGCTTGTTGCCGTCCTCGACGGTGGGCAGGTACTGCTGGGCGATCACCTGGCGGCGACCGCCGTGGGTGGCGGACTCGAGCAGCGCGATCGCGGCATGGTCGTCGCCGACCAGCCAGACGTCGAGCCCGGCGAAGCCGTCGACGGGCTTGACCACCGCCGTACCGACTGCGGCGACGAAGTCGCGGAGGTCGGGAAGCGCGGCGCCGACGTACGTCGGTGGGCACAGTTCGGGGAAGTGCAGCGCGATGAGCTTCTCGTGCATCGCACGGATTCCTTCGGGCCGGTTGATCACGCGGGTGCCCGCCGCCTCGACCAGGTCGAGCATGTACGTCGTGTGCAGGTAACGCTGGTCGACCGGCGGGTCGATGCGCAGGTGGACCAGGTCGACGCCCGCGACGTCGATGACGGCGCGGTCGCGCTCGTCCCACCAGGCCGAATCGACGATCCAGCGATGGTCGCCGCCCGACGGGCGTCGGGGTCGCAGCCGGATGCGGCGGGCGTGAGCACGCACTCGGCCGTCCACGACGGCGAGCTCTTCGGGTTGGCAGCACCAGATGTCGAGGCCGAGATCCTGGGTCGCGCTCATCAGGCCGATGGTGGCGTCGATGTCGCCTTGCAGGCCGTTGAGCGGGTCGGTGACGAACAGGACGGCGCTCATGCGACCAGATCCTTGACCTGCGCCAGTTCGCGGCCGCGTTCGGCGATGGCCAAGTCTCCTGCGGCGGCGGCTCGCCAGTGCTCGGCCAGGTGGGGGACTTCGGGTTCGAGGGTGCGGAGCGTTCGGCGGCGCAGTTCGTCGTCGTACAAGAGGTTCTCGAGTGCCTCGACCACGAGTCCGAGGCCGGCCGGTTCCTGCGCGTCGAGGAAGCGGACTTCGAGATAGGTCGTGCGCGGCCGTACGGGCGGGAACAGTGTGGTCAGGTGCTCGGCCGGGTCGCCGGAGGTGAAGACCGCGGCGCCCGCCGCGAAGGCGGTGTACGCCGCGATCGGGTCGTCGCCGAGCACCAGTCGCTCGTCGAATCCGGTCCGGGCGGGGTCGACCTCGAGCCAGGTGCTGAGTCTGCCGCGCGGGCCGGCGCTCCTCGCGAAGGCCGCGGCCAAGAACGGTCCGGCGAGGTTGAGGATCCGCCACTGCTCGGCGCCTGCGGGGCCGGGCCACCAGTCCAGGCAGACCTGGGTGGAGGCGGTTCGGCGCATCATCCGTCGGCCCGCGGGGCCGATGGTGTCGAAGTGGCGTTGCATGGCGGCGTACCGGGGAGCTGTCAGCTGCAACGGGACCTGTGATTCTGGGCGTGGGTCACAGGGGACTGCGTCGATGCGGATCCCGGCCGCGGTGAGGTGGCACCGGAGGTCGTCGGTCACGTCGCTGGCGAGGCGCGTCAGGGCGGTCGCTCCGGACGCGCAGGGAAGGCTCAGTTCGAGCTGACCGCCGGGTTCGAAGCCGAGGTACGGCGCGGCGGCCGTCGTACGGGCTGCTCGGCGGACTCGCTCGATCGGCACGGCCGCGCCCGTGGCGACGTCGGCGACGACGAACTCTTGTTCCACTGCGACCCGAGTGCGCCGGCGGGATGGGGCGAACAAGCCGGTGACCAGCGGGCGGAGCGTCTTGGGATCCATGGTTCCCCCTGATACTGTAAGGATTCCTGTCGAAATATTGGAAGGAATCCTTACGGATGTCAAGGGCTGAGTTGCCCCGGCCGGACCGCAAGCCGATCATCGCGCTGGTGGACCGGGCGAATCGGGCGCTGCAGGCGGACATGGTGCGGACCGCGCACCGGCGCGGTCACCACGAGGTGAAACCCGCCCACAACTCCGTCTTCGCCACCCTGGCGGCCGAGGGCTCGCGCGCCGCGGACATGGCCGTCCGGGCCGGGATCACCCGGCAGTCGATGGGGGAGGTGATCCGTGACATGGTCGCCCTCGGCCTGCTCGAGATGCGCCCGGATCCCGCGGACCGGCGGGCCAAGCTGGTCACGTACACCGAGCACGGCCGCCGGCTCGCCGGGCACGGGTACGAGCACCTGATCGAGCTCGACGAGCGGTTCGCCGACGAGATCGGCCGATCGGAGTACGACACCGCACGCGACGTGCTCGCGCGGATCGCCGTACTGCTGGAACGCTGGGAAGCCGACGAGTCCGCCTCCGCCGATCCGGCCCGGATCAACTCGCGTTGACCCGGGCCGGACGGTCGCGGCGGTCAGCTCACGGGTAGCTCACCACGTTGACCGGGACGGTGCCGGGTGGCGTCACCGCGCCGGTGTCGTTGATGACGTGGGTGATCGTGCCCTGGTAGTTCAGGGACACCGTGCACAGGCTGTGGAAGCGGACTCCTGCGTTGTTCGGCGCCTCGAACGCGTTGTAGGCGCTGACCGAGGGATTGACGTTGAAGAAGTTGTAGCTGCCCAGCCCCCAGGCCTCGTGCGAGGTGACGTTGTCGGCGACCTTGTACGCCGCGTAGCCGTTGCGGCCGCTCGGCCGGTTCCAGCTCGACTGGTTCGGTACGTCGTACGGCATCTCGTTCTGGAAGAAGATCGTCCGGCCGCCCTGGCCGTTCCAGATCACCTGGGTCTTCTGGTAGTGCTCGACGAACAGGCCGGTGGCCAGCACGTTGTTGCCGTTGACAATCAATCCGGTGTCGCCGGTGGCCTGCGTCCAGCCCCAGGTGCCCGCGTTGCCGTGGTCGGCGCGCCAGGCCCAGATGTGGTCGATGATCGTGTTGTGGCTGTTCACGATCAGGCTCGTCGTCGCGTGGCCGGCGATCGAGCCGCCGATACGGAAGAACACGTCCTGCAGCGTCGTCGGATTCGCCGCGTGGTTGGCGGACGAGCCCGACGGGCCGACGGTCAGCAGGGCCGCGGAGTTCGTCGTTCCGGCATCGAACAGCAGGCCCTTGATCCGTACGCCGTCGACGTCGGCGACCTGCATCGCGTTGACGCCGTTGTCCGGGATCAGCGTCGGGTAGCCGATGCCGAGCACGACGGTGTTGGCCCTGGTCACGTTGAGGGTCTGGTTGAGGTGGTAGACGCCCGGCGTGAAGAACAGGTTGCAGCCCGAGGCCAGTGCCGAGTTGATGGTCGACGCGGTGTCGCCGGCCTTGACGACGTAGAACTGACTCATCGGGATCGACGTACCGGGCGTGGAGCCGTTGGCCCAGCTCGCGCCGGAGGCGTTGGTGCGCAGGGCGGGGGTGAACACGCGGTACTTGCCCGCGCTGTCGAGGTACAGGTACGGCACGTCCCGCGAGACCGGCGTGGTGGCGAGAGTGGTCTCCGGCGGGTTCGGGAAGGTGGTCGGCGGGGCGCCCGGCGTACCGGAGAAGACCATGTTCCAGACGCCACCGGCCCAGCTGCCGAGGTTGCTGTCCCGGGTGTACCACTGCTGCTGCGAGATGGACGCGGTCTGCCCGGACACCTTGGAGTCGGCGATGTAGCCGCCGCTGGCGAAGCCGTAGCTGGCCGGGTAGAGCTGCAGGTTGCCGCGGATGTCCATCCGGCGGAACGGCGCCGCCTGCGCGACGGCCCAGCGGTTGGAGCCGCCGATCGGGTTCACGGCCAGGTTCTCCGCGGACCGCCAGAAGTTCTGCAGCGCGACGCCCTGGTCGGACTCGTTGAACGCGTCGACCGTGACGGCGCCGTTGATGACCACGTCGCCGGGATTCTGGCCGAGGCCGGCGACCGAGGTGTAGTAGCCGACGTCGTCGTGCACGCTGTACGCGCCGGGCTTGAACAGGTGCGCGACCCGCCGGTTCGCCATCTGCGCGGTCAGGGTGTCCTTCTGCGCGGCGAAGTCGGCGTCGAGCTGCGCCTGGATGGAGGCGGACGACATGCTCGGATCGAAGATGCGCGTGTTGGGTCCGAAGTTCGGGACGTCCGGCTGCGTCGTACAACTCACCGGGGTGGTGCCGATCGTGTACGTCGCACTGGCGGTCGCGGAGTTCGCGAGGCCGGCCTTGAGGCCGATCGCGGTGATCGTCCGCGTGGTCGGGACGCTGATCGGTCCGCTGTACAGCGTCGACGACGCCGTCGGCGTGGAGCCGTCGACCGTGTACCGAATCGTGGAGCCCGCGGTCGTGGTCGAGATCGTCACCGTCTGCGCGGTCGAGTAAGTGCCGCCGGCCGGGGAGAAGGTGGGCGTCGCGACAGCCGGCATGGTCGAGCCACCGTGGGTGTAGCTGAAGTGCGGGGTGTCGTACTGCGGACCGCTCTTCTCGTACGTGAACCAGTAGTCGATGACGGTCCCCGAGGACAGTCCGCTGACGGTCTTGCGCCAGGTCCCGCCGCTGAGCTCCATCCGGAAGTTCTGCTGCCCCTGGCCTGCGACGACGTAGTGGACGTCGACGTACGCCGCCGCCGTGGTTGGGGTGAAGGCGATCTGGGCTTGGGTTGCGCTGAGCGAGGTGGCCGCCTGCGTGTAGTCGTCGGCCGCCGTCGCCACGCCACCCACCAGGAGGGTCGAGCACACGGCCAGGACCAGCGCGACGACGGCAGCACGCCAGCCGGGACGTCGTCGGCGATTTCTTTCTGGACTCCGTAACACGGGGACACCTCCGGGGCGGAAGAGGGCGGAAGAACCTGAGGTGTGAGAGCGCTCTCACATCGCGGACTGTAAACCGAATCCCCACAGTGCGGAAGAGTTCGTCCCGCGGCTTTGTTGCGGCGGGTCGGTCTCTTGACCCGGTCGGAGTGCGGGGGGAGTGTGGCGAGGGAGGGGCAACGTGGCTCCCGGGGGTGGGACATGAGCACACAGGACGATCGGGTGGCCGAGTTCCATCGCTTGCACTCCGGTGGGACGTTCGTGATGCCGAACCCGTGGGACGCGGGAAGTGCCCGAGCCCTGGAGCAGGTGGGTTTCAAGGCGCTCGCCACGACGAGTGCCGGGTTCGCCTGGACGACGGGGCGTGCGGACAACCAGGCCACGCTCGAGATGACGCTCGAGCACCTTCGGGCGGTGGTCGATGCCGTGCAGCTCCCGGTGAGTGCGGACTTCGAGGGTGGCTACTCCGTTGATCCCGAGGGAGTCGCCCGGAACGTGAAGCTGGCGGCCGGCACCGGGATCGCCGGCCTTTCGATCGAAGACTCCACGGGCGACCCGGCGCAGCCGCTGCATGGTTTCGAGTTGGCCGTCGAGCGGGTCGAGGCCGCGCGCCAGGCGGTCGACGACAGTGGGACGGGGATCGTCCTCACCGCTCGCTCCGAGGGGTTCGTGGTCGGGCGGCCGGACCTCGACGAGACCATTCGACGGCTGCAAGCATTCGCGGAGGCCGGCGCCGACTGTCTCTACGCGCCACGGATCGGGACCGCTGAACAGGTCGCGGCAATCGTCGCCGCGGTGTCACCGAGACCGGTGAACCTGTTGATCAACGCACCGTTCATCACTGTCGCGGAAGCGGCGGCGCTCGGCGTCCGTCGGATCAGCGTCGGGGGCACCCTGGCGCGCGCCGCTTGGGCAGGCTTTCTCCAGGCAGCGCGGGAGATCGCGGACGCGGGTACGTTCTCGCGGTTCGAGCACCTGCCGGACGTCGACGCGCTGCTGCGCAATCCCTAGCCGCCGACCGACATCTGTTACCGGCGCGAGCGTTGTCGGCGTCTTGTGTGGGTTCCGCGGACGACGCAGGAACGGCTTGGTGGTGGGGTGTACCGGGTGGCGTTGGCTTGGCTGGTCAGGGCGGTGGAGAGCTTGGTCAGCCAGGTCTGCAGGGCGATCACGGGCACTGAGTTGCCAGTGAGGCGGCGGCTCAAACGTGGCCATTGACCCGCGGCGCCGGGGCGCCGCGGGTCCGGCTGGGGTCAGGGGACCCAGTGGTTGTGGGTGACGGTGATCATGACCTGGAGCTGGATGCTGGCGGAGTAGTAGCTGTCGGTGCCGATCGGGGTGTTGAGCATCTTGTTCCACAGGGCGTCCAGCCAGGCCTGGCCGCCGGGGTCGGTCATGGCGGTGACGGCGAACGGGGCGAAGAAGGCTGGTTCGCTGCCGGTGGAGATCTGGGTGCCGTTGAGGCGGTAGCCCAGGGCGATCTGGTCGGGGTTGCCGCCGGTCTTCGACCTGATCCACGTGTTGAGTTTGCGGGCCGCGGCCAGCGACCTGGAGTCCGCGCTGATGACCGCGTCCTCGCCGATTCGCCACGGCGTACGGCAGGCGTTCCACCAGAACTGGCCGTCGTTCGGGTCTTCCAGGACCTGGCCGGGAGCCGGGCGCGGGGAGGTGTTGGTGTTGACGACGAAGTCGGGCAGCAGGCCGGTGCTCGGGGCGAAGCCGGACTGGAGGGTGGCGATCGCGGTCTGGTGGGCGTTGCGGACGGTGTCCCAGGCGCTGTCGCCGGTCGCGGTGCGGAAGGCGCGGAAGTGGTCGACCATCCAGTCCGACGTCCGGGAGATGTAGTAGTACTGGTCGCCGGAGCTCGACCAGTCGCCGAGTTTCAGCAGGTTGGTGGACGGGTTGAGCTCGTCCTTCTTGATTGCGTTGATGTGCCGGATCGCCAGCTGCTTGTAGTTGTACGTGCCGGCGCTGCCCCACTGGCGGTCGGCCAGCAGCAGTCCGTAGGCGACGTCCATGTCGCCGTCGGTCGCGCCGTCGCCGCCGTTCACGCTGCGGCAGTTGACGTCCTGCTCGGCGGCGAGCAGGTCCGGGTTGACCGACGACGGGTGGTCGATCGTCCACTTCACCAGGCCGTCGAAGATCTTCTTCGCGTCCGGGTCCGCGCCGGCCATCGTCGCCGCGATCACCATCCCGTAGCCCTGCGCCTCGGCGACGTACGGGTGGTCCGCGTCCGGCGAGATCACCTGGTACCAGCCGTTGCCGCAGTTCTGCCGGACGAAGGCCGCCTTCCAGCGTTGGTAGTAGTCGACCACCTTCGCGTCGAGCGCGGACTGCGTGCCCGACGGCCGCAGCATCCCCGCGGCGTACGGGATCGTGTGCCCGCCGAACGGCACCGCCGCGTCGCCACTTCCCGGCGGCGGCCCGCCGTTGCCGCCGTACACCTGGAACTCGTACAGCGAGTACCCGTACGACGTGCCGCGCGCCGTCCCGTTGATCCGGACGAAGCGGGCGGTGCCGGCCACGGTCACGTCGTCGGTGCCGCCGTCGCCGCTCGTGGTCGAGTAGGCGTTGGTCCAGCTCGAGCCGTCGGTCGAGATCCGGACCTGGTACGACTTCGCGTACGCCGCCTCCCAGGTCAGCTTGACCCGGGAGATCGCCTGCGCGCTGCCGAGGTCGACCTGGATCCACTCCGGGTCATGCCCCTCGATCGACGCCCAGCGCGTCGACGCGTTGCCGTCGACCGCCTTGGCGGCTTCGAAGCCGGAGCCTTCGATCGAGGACGCCGTCGCCGGTTTCCCCTGCGACAGAAGGGTTTCGGCCGCGTCGGCCGCTGACGGCATCAAGAGCGATGCCACCAGCGCGGTGGCCAGTCCGAAGGCACTCATCACTGCTGTTCGTCTCACTGGCGGTTCTCCGTCGTGGGGAAGTACAGCTGACTGATAGGAAACTTTCCTAATGGTGCGAGCGAGAGTAGACCGCCGTACGGCGACCCAGCAAGACCTCGGCGGCGAGCCGCCGAAATGCGCCCGGTCCGGCGGCGCTCGAGGTTCAGAGACCCGGGAGGGGCATGATGGAGTGGTGAACCGGCTCGTCGACTGGATTCTCGGCCTGCAGGGAGTGGTCCTCTACGGGATGGTAGGGCTGCTGGTTTTTGCCGAGGACGCGTTGTTCGTCGGTTTCGTCATTCCTGGCGAGACTGTGGCCGTGCTGGGCGGGGTAGCTGCGAGCCGTGGCCACGTGTCGCTGCCGGTGATGGGAGCTGTCGTGGCCGGCGCGGCAATTCTCGGCGACAGCGTGGGGTTTGAACTAGGCCGCCGGTTTGGCCCCAAGCTCCTGCAGTCCCGACTGCTTCGCCGCCACACCGATCGCATCGAGACCGCACGAAAGAAATTGGCGCGTCGAGGTGGCGCTGCGGTGTTCCTCGGCCGATTCGTCGCGTTCCTGCGTGCCACCACCCCGGCGCTGGCTGGAATGGCCGGCATGCGGTACCGGACGTTCCTGGCCTTCAACGCGGCCGGCGGTCTCGTGTGGGGAGCAGGTGTCGTTCTGCTCGGCTACCTGGCGGGCAACTCCTACGCTGCTGTCGAGAAGACCTTCGGCCGTGCGATCGCCCTGGTCGTTCTTGGGCTGGTCCTGATTGCTCTCGTGGGCTGGAGAGTCCGCCGCCACTTCCGGCACTGACCGCCGACCTGCCGGCACCTCGACCGGTGAGGTTGCAGATGCCGGGCAGGTCCGCTTCCCACTAGCGGGAAGCCACAATGGGCGCTCGCGGCGACGCCCGCCGAGGCCGTCCGGGCAGATCCTGAGCCTGACCACAGGTTCAGGAAGGACGCACCATGCGAACGACATCCCGAACTGCCCTGGCGCTGACCGGCATCACCGGACTGCTCCTGGCAGGGCTGACTGCTTGCGGCAGCGGCAGCGGCAACGACTCCACGGGGAGCGCGACGCCCACCAACACGAAGGTCGGCATCCTGCTGCCCGACACGGCGTCCTCGCCGCGCTGGGTCTCCGCCGACCCGAACGAGCTGAGGCAGCAGTGCTCCGAGCACAAGCTGACCTGCTACATCGACAACGCCAACGGAAGTGCCACCACGCAGCAGTCCCAGGCCCAGGCGCTGATCAACGCCGGCGTCGGCGTCCTGATGGTGGTGAACCTGGATCCCGGTTCGGGCAAGGCCATCGAGGCGCTGGCCCAGCAGCACAACGTGGTCACCATCGACTACGACCGGCTCACCACCGGCGGCACGGCGTCGTACTACGTCTCGTACGACAACGTGAAGGTCGGCTCGGACCAGGGCACCGCGTTGACGCAGTGCCCGGAGGTGAAGGGCAAGAGCGCGGTCGGGTACGTCGAGATCGACGGCGCCGCCACCGACAACAACGCGACACAGTTTGCCCAGGGCTACAACTCGGTGCTGTCCAAGCAGCCCGGCTGGACCAAGCTCGCGGACCAGAGCGGCAACTGGGACGCCGCCACCGCGCAGACCGTGTTCACCACGATGCTCGGCCGGCACCCCGGCCTGAACGCCGTGATGGTTGCCAACGACACCATGGCGCAGTCGGTGATCAACGTGCTGAAGGCGCAAGGTCTGGCCGGCAAGGTCGCGGTGTCCGGGCAGGACGCCACTGCCGGCGGCCTGGACAACGTGATGGCCGGCACCCAGTGCTTCACCGTGTACAAGCCCGTCGCGGGTGAGGCCGTGGTCGCGGTCGACCTGGCCGCGAAGATCCTCGCCGGGCAGAAGCCGACCGCCCCGGCGACCGTCAAGGATCCGTCGACGGGCCGGGAGGTCCCGGCGTACCTCGCCGATCCGACCGTCATCACCAAGGCGAACGTCGCCCTTCCGGTGAAGGACGGCTACCTGACCGCCGCGGCCGTGTGCCCCACGTCCGCGCTGGCGAAGGTCTGCGCGCTCAACGGCATCAAGGTCCCGTGATCCACACCAGTCGGTGGGGCCGGCCCGGTCGGCCCCACGTCCAACAGAACAGGTGGCAGGCATGACCATTCACCCCACGCTGGAGCTGAGCGGCGTCGACAAGTCGTTCGGCCCGGTGCACGTGCTGACGGCGGTGGACTTCACCGCGACCGCGGGCGAGGTGACCGCTCTGGTCGGGGACAACGGGGCGGGCAAGTCGACGCTGGTCAAGTGCATCGGCGGCATCCACCGCATCGACGCCGGCCAGTTGTTCGTCGACGGTACGCCGCAGACGGTGCTCGACCCGCGGGAGGCCGCGCGGCTCGGCATCGAGATCGTGCACCAGGACCTCGCGCTGTGCGACAACCTCGACATCGTCCAGAACATGTTTCTCGGCCGCGAGCGGATCTCCCGGCTGCGCACGCTGGACGAGAATGCGATGGAGAAGCTGGCCCGGCAGACGCTGGCGTCGTTGTCGGTCCGTACGGTTCACTCGGTCCGGCAATTGGTGTCGAGCTTGTCCGGCGGTCAACGGCAGACCGTGGCGATCGCCAAGTCCGTGCTGTGGCAGTCGAAAGTCGTCGTACTCGACGAGCCGACCGCGGCCCTCGGCGTGGTCCAGACCGCGCAGGTGCTCGACCTCGTACGTCGCCTGGCCGACCAGGGCGTCGCGGTGATCCTGGTGTCGCACAACATGAACGACGTGATGCAGGTGGCCGACTCGATCGGCGTCCTGTTCCTCGGGCGGATGGCCGCCCAGGTCAGGCGCCGCGACGTCACCCAGACGCAGGTCGTCGAGCTGATCACCACGGGCCGCACGGGCGCTCTCGGGCTGCCCGAGCAGACGACGGGAGCGGTGGCATGAGCGCCCACGTCGTCGAACAGTCCAGGCCAGAGCCGGTGGACGAGCCCGGCTCGGTGGCGACGTACCTCAAGGAGTACCTGGCCCGCGTCCGTGGTGGCGAGCTCGGCTCGATCCCCGCGCTCGCGGGGCTGATCGTGATCACCGGCGTCTTCGCCGTCGTCCATCAAGGCTTCTTGAGCGCCTACAACCTCGAGGCCCTGGTGATCCAGGCGGCGCCGATCATCGTGATGGCGATGGGCCTGATCTTCGTGCTGCTGCTCGGCGAGATCGACCTGTCCGCCGGTACGACGGGAGGCCTGTGCTCGGCGATCCTCGCCGTACTGATCCTGCGGCACGGCGTGACCTGGTGGCTGGCCCTCGTCATCGGGCTGGCGGCCGGGGTCGCGATCGGCCTGGGCATGGGCTGGTTGCGCGCCCGGGTCGGCATCCCGTCGTTCGTCATCACCCTCGCGACGTTCCTCGCCTTCCAGGGCGTCACGCTGATCCTGGTCGGTGGCCAGGGATCGGTGAACCTGCCCGACGGCTCGCCGCTGATCGGGCTGGAGAACAGCTTCGTCCCGCTGTGGCTCGGCTGGACGCTGCTGGCGGTGTTCGTCGCCGGGTACGCCGCGCTCAAGGTGAACGACGTGCTCGGCCGTCGCCGCGACGGGCTCAGCCATCCGCCGTACGCGGTGATCGCGGCGAAGGTCGTCGCGCTGGCCGCGCTCGGCGCCCTGTTCACCTACGAGATGGGCGTCAACCGCAACCTGACCGTGAACGCGTTCTTCGCCAACAAGGCGCAGGGCATGCCGTGGGTCGTCGTCCTGCTGGTGCTCCTGTACGTCGTCTGGCACTTCGTCCTCACCAGGACCCGGTACGGCCGCCACCTGTTCGCCGTCGGCGGCAACGAGGAGGCATCCCGTCGCGCGGGCGTCGTCGTGTCCCGGATCCGGATCTCGGCGTTCGCCATCTGTTCCGGGATGGCGGCCGTCTCCGGCGTCGTCGCGGCGTCGTTGCTGCAGTCGGTCCAGTCCAACGCCGGCGCGGGGAACACGCTGCTGCTGGCGGTCGGAGCCGCGGTCATCGGCGGCACCTCGCTGTTCGGCGGGCACGGCCGCGTGATCGACGCCGTCCTCGGCGGTCTGGTCGTCGCCGTCATCACCAACGGCATGAGCGACCTCATCCAGGGCGCGAACTCGGCTGGGTACGAGTGGGTCGTCACCGGCGCGGTGCTCCTGCTGGCCGCGGGTTTCGACGCCGTCGTACGGCGTGGTCGCGCCGGCTAGCCACTTCGCCATCGCCGGGCCGGACCCCTCAGGGGTCCGGCCCGGTTTCGTGTGTGTGCACGCAAGGGCAGTACCTGCCAGCAGGTACGCCGGGTTTCCCGGCAGCCGGTTCCCGGGTTGGGTGCTCACCTCGACGACCTGGCCGCGGATCCCGCAGATCCTTGCTGGTATGGACATCCCGAACCGCACCGATGAGCTGAGGGACCGCTTCGAGGCCGAGGCCCTCCCGCTGCGACCACGCCTGTACTTCGCCGCCCTGCGGCTGGCCGGGAACCACGCCGACGCCGAGGACCTGGTGCAGGAGATGTACCTGCACGCCTACCGGGGCTTCGCCCGCTTCGAGCCGGGGACGAACCTCAACGCCTGGCTGCACCGGATCCTGCGCAACGCGTTCATCAACGGCTACCGGCAACGGCAGCGCCGGCCGGTCGTCGTACCGGAGGACGCGAGCTCGAACTCCCGTCTCGACCAGGCGGAGGTGGAGCTGTCCGCCGAGGCCACCGTGGTCGACGCGCTGCCGGACCAACGGCTCCAGGACGCGCTGTGGTCGTTGCCCGAGCGGTACCGCCGCGTGGTCCTGCTGCACGACGTCGACGGCTTCAGCTACAAGGAGATCGCCAGCATGGTCGGTGCCCCGCTCGGCACGGTCATGTCGCGCCTGCACCGCGGCCGCAAGGCCCTGCGCGAACAACTGCGGCCGGAGCTGCTCGAGGTTGCTTGAACCCCGGCGGCTCCGGCCGTTTGAACGGCGTCGTTCAGCGGCGTCGGTCGTGGATCAGATCGGCGGTCGCGATGGCGAGCGCCACCAGCATCAGCGCGGAAGCGCACAGGATCGTGTCCGACACCGTGGTCGCGTAGTTGTGGTCGGAGCTGGTGAGGATCCGGTAGAAGATCGTCGCCAGTACGGCGGTACCGATGGCCCCACCGACTCGCTGAGCGGTTTGCAACGCACCACCGGCCGCACCTGCCATCCGTACCGGGACGTTCTCCAAGCTCAGCGTGATGTTCGGCGACGTGACGAGACCGCCGCCGAGCCCGGCCAGCAGCAGAGGTACGGCGACCACCCACACGGCGTTGTCGCCGCCGTGGTGGCGCAACAGCAACGCGGTGAGCGCGAGGCCCACGGTGGTCGCGACCAGGCCCGTGACCGTGAGGACGCGCCCGAGCCGATTCACGAGCCGGCCGGCGACAGCCGCCGACGCGGCGACGCCCAGCGCGAACGGCGTCACGGCCAGACCGGAGCGCAGCGGTGAGTAGCCGAGCCCGTCCTGGAAGAACAACGCGAGCACGAGCCAGATCCCGGTGAAGCCGACGAAGTAGACCATGCCGATGAGCGACCCGGCGGCGTACCCGCGGGTGTGCACGAGCCTCGGGTCGAGGACCGGCTCGCGGCCCCGGCGTACCGTGCGAACCTCCCACCAGGCGAAGGCGGTGAGCAGCAGCCCGGCCGCCACGAACAGCCACCAGTCATGGGCGAACCCGTGGCTCTCGGCGTCCACGAGCGGCAGCAGCAGGCTCAGGACACCGGCACCCAGCAGGAGACTCCCGGCCAGGTCCAGGTGGACTCGGCCGCGGCCACCCGCACCGGTGGGGAGGAACTTCGCGGCAAGCACCAGAGCCAGTACGCCGATCGGAACGTTGACGTAGAACACCCAGCGCCAGGCCTCCGGACCGGAGACCAACGTGATGATCAGGCCGCCGACCACCGGGCCGGTGGCTGTGGCCAAGCCGACGGTGGCGCCGAGTACGCCGAACGCTCTACCTCGCTCGCTGCCTTCGAACAGTTCCTGAATCAGCCCGGAGTTCTGCGGGATCAGCATGCCCCCGGCGAAGCCCTGGAGCAGCCGGGCGGCGATCAGCAGGTCGATGGTCGGCGCGGCGCCGGTGAGCGTGCTGGTCACGACGAACGCCGCCAACGCGATCATGAACATCCGGCGGCGTCCGAAAGCGTCGCCGAGCCGGCCCGCCGGGACCAGTGCCAGCCCGAAGGCGAGTGCGTAGCCCGAGACGACCCACTGCGCGCTGCCGGCCTGGACGTCGAGCCCACGCTCGATGGACGGCAGGGCCACGTTGACGATGCTGACGTCGAGCAGGGCCATGAAGGCGGCGAGCTGGCTGACGGTCAGGGCCCGCCAGCGGCCGGGGAAGTTCGCCGTACGGGGGAGTGCCGGAGCGGTGCTCATCGCTCGGGCAGGGGGCCGGCCGCGACCTGCAACGTCACGGGTGCGGCGTTCTGGAAGGTCAGCGTGACCGGGAACCACTGCCCGGGGACCAGGGACTGCCGGAAGCCGTGGAGCTCGATGCCGGTGGTCAGCTCGAGGTCGCTCTGGGCGTCCGTCGGGAGAGGGATCCGTGGGACGGCGTGCCCGTCCTGCTCGAACGTCGCGTGCTCGGCGACCGGAGTCGAGACGCCGACCAGCGCGTCGGCGGTCGTCGCGGACTCGTTCGTCATCGCCAGCCGGAGCGGAGCGGCGGCGCCGACGTTCAGGCCCCGCGGCGCGTCGACCCAGCTGTCGTCGACGACGATCTGCCCGGTGCGGGCGTCGGTGCCGCCGCCGGGGAGATCCTGGTACGGGTCCGGGGTCGAGCACCCGGCCAGCATTCCGAGGGCCAGGAGAGCGGGCAGCAGAACGGGTAGCCGGCGCATCGTCCGGCGACTCGGCATCTTCATCATCGGGTCCTCGTCGTGAGAAGGGGTTGTCCAGTGCAACGGTCCCGCGCCGGGGCCGCGGTGTCGCCGTGGACAGCGGCCATCAGGGATTCCTGCTGGCCGGAAACCCTGCCGGGGCGGCAGCGGGCATACTCGGTGGCATGACGACGGATCCGGGCTCTGACGGTGACGGCGGCCCGGCGGCGGCGCGGGTGCTGCTGGTCGAGGACGACGTACTGCTCCGCGAGGGACTGGCCAGTTTGCTGGCCCGGTCGGGGTTCGAGATCGTCGGGCAGACCGGTGACAGCGCCTGGATCCTGCCGTTGGTCCGTGAGCTGACGCCGGACCTGGTCCTGATGGACATCCGGATGCCGCCGACCCACACCACCGAAGGGCTGGACGCGGCCCGGGAGATCCGCAAGGAGTTCCCCGCGACCGGGATCCTGGTGCTGTCCGCGCACGCCGAGGTCGAGCACGCGATGGAGCTGCTGGCCACCGGCCAGAGCATCGGCTACCTGCTGAAGAGCCGGGTGACCGACGTCGAGGAGTTCGTCGACACGCTGCACCGGATCGTCAAGGGCGGCTCGGTGATGGACCCCGCGCTGGTGCAGGAACTGGTCACCGCGCGCCGGCGCAACGACCCGCTGGCCGAGCTCAGCCCGCGTGAGCACGAAGTCCTGGCGCTGATGGCCGAGGGCCGGTCGAACGCCGGGATCGCGCGGGCGCTGTGGGTCACCGAGGGCACCGTGGAGAAGCACGTCCGGCACATCCTGGCCAAGCTGAGCCTGCCCGAGACCGACAACGACCACCGGCGGGTGCTCGCCGTGGTCACCTTTCTCGAGACCCGCTGAGCGCTCAGGCCGTGCGCTCGAGCACGCCGCGGATCGCGTCGGCCGACAGCCCGGTCTTGGGCAGGAACCCGGCCACCGGGCTGGCCGCGATCAGGTCGGCGAAGTCCTCCTCGGCGTGGGTCGAGATCAGGATCAGGCTCGACGGCGCCAGCCGCGCCTCGGCCGTCAGCCGCCGTACGACGTCGAAGCCGCTCTGCTCGCCGAGGTGGATGTCGACCAGCGTGACGTCCGGCGTGAGCTCCGCGGCGTACCGCAGGGCGTCCTCGCTGCTCGTGGCCACGGCCACGACCACCAGTCCTTCGCTCTCCAGCAGGCCGCGCGCGGCCGCCAGGAACCGGGCACTGTCGTCGATGATCAGGCAACGCAACGTCATGGGACCACCTTCGCAAAGGACGGGCCACCCGACATCCTGGCTACCGGTACCTTTCGGCGGCGTACGGACCCGCCCGCCCGGGTTGATACTGGCAGGCATGGCGACGACGAACGGTCCGCTCGTGCGCTGGTCGATCAGGGTGCTGGCCAGCGTCGCGATGGTGGCCGTGGTGACCGGTGCGGTGCTGCTGCTGAGGCCGCACGTCGAGGTGCTGAACCTGCTGGTGCTCTACCTCCTGGCCGTGCTGCCGGTCGCCATCCGCTGGGGCGCGCGGCTGGCCGCCTTCACGTCCGTGGTCAGCATCTCGGTGTTCGTGCTGCTCGTCCCGCCGGTCGGGTCGCTGCTGATCGCCGACTCGCGCGAGCTCGTCGCGCTGGCGGTCTTCCTGGTGACAGCCGTTGTCGTGGGCAACCTCGCGGCGCGGTCCCGACGGTCGGCGTTGGAGTCGGCCCGGCTGAGCGAGGAGCAGTCGGCCTTGCGCCGGGTCGCCACGCTGGTCGCGGAGTCGAGTCCGCAGTCTGCGGTCTTCGAGGCGGTCACCCGGGAGGTCGGACTGCTCTGCGGCGCTGATCTGGCCCGGATGGAGCGGTACGAGCCGGACGGGACGGTGTCCGGAGTGGCGGCCTGGAGCCGGGTGCCCGTCCAGCTCGCCGTTGGAACCCACTTCGCCCTTGACGGGTTGAGCGTCGCTCGTGAGGTACGCCGGGCCGGCGGTCCGGTCCGGCTGGACAGCTTCGCCGGCGCCACCGGCGCGATCGCGGGGGAGGCGCTGGCGCTCGGGATCCGTTCGTCGATCGGCTGCCCGATCGTCGTCGCCGGTCGTTTGTGGGGCGTGATCGCCGCCTCGACCAAGAGCGACGATCCCTACCCGGCGAACATCGAGTCGCAGATCGCGAACTTCACCGAGCTGGTCGCCACCGCCGTCGAGAACGCCGAGGCGCGCGGGGAGCTGCGCCGGATGGCCGACGAGCAGGCCGCGTTGCGGCGGGTCGCGACGCTGGTCGCCCGCGGGGTGGCGCCGGATCTGGTGTTCGCGGCGGTCGCGCGGGAGGTCGTTCACCTGGTCGGCGCCGACGCGGCGGCCGTCGTACGGGCCGATTCGGACGGGATGGCGACACTGCTGGCCACCCACAGCGCGAGTGAGCAGGAGACGCTGACCGCGGGCAGCCGGTGGACGCCGGAGCAGCCGTCGCCCATCGCGACGGTGCTCGCGACCGGAGGTTCGGCTCGCCTCGACAGCCCGGACCCGGCGGATCAGCCCGATCTGGTGCGCCTGCTGGGGGTTCGGTCGGCGGTCGCGACCGCGATCATCGTCGAGGGCCGGTGCTGGGGGAGCATCAGTGTGGCCTCCCGGCGTGATCCGTTCCTGCCGGCCACCGAGCAGCGGCTGTCGGAGTTCACCGAACTGGTCGCGACCGCGATCGCGAACGCGGAGGCCCGGACCAAGCTGACCCGGTCCCGCGCCCGCATCGTCGCCACCGCCGACGAGACCCGCCGCCGGATCGAGCGCGACCTGCACGACGGCGCGCAGCAGCGGCTCGTCTCGCTGGCGCTCAACCTGCGCGGCGCCCAGAGCACGGTGCCCGCCGAGCAGCCCGAACTGCGCGAGAGCATCAGCCAGGCCGTCGTGGACCTGCAGGAGGTGATCGAGGAACTGCGCGAGATCTCGCGCGGCATCCACCCAGCGATCCTGTCCGAAGGCGGCCTGGGCCTGGCGCTCCGCGCGCTGGCCCGACGCTCGGCCATCCCGGTCGAGCTGCACCTGGACGTCACGGCCCGGTACCCGCAGGCCGTGGAGGTGGCGGCGTACTACGTGATCTCGGAGGCGATCACCAACACCACCAAGCACGCCAAGGCCGGCTACGCCGAGGTCACCGTCGAAGAACGCGACGGCGCCGTCCTGCTCCGCGTCCGCGACGACGGCGTCGGCGGCGCCGAGCCCCAACAGGGCTCAGGCCTGATCGGCCTCCACGACCGAGTCGAAGCCCTGTCCGGCGCGATCGACATCACCAGCCCCACAGGCCAGGGCACGCTGATCGAGGTAACCCTCCCCGTCGACCGCCAGGCAGGCCTCTAGGCGCGGGTCTTGGCCTGGTAGTGGCGGCGAGCCTTCATGCGGTTGCCGCAGACAGCCATCGAGCACCAGCGCGCGGTGTTCGCCTTGCTGCGGTCGAGCAGGAACAGCCGGCACTCGGGGTTCTCGCACGGGCGAAGGCGGCTGGCTTTGGTCGCCTCCAGCTCGCTCCAGGCGAGGACCACCCGAACCACCGTACGGTGTGCCGCCGGTGCTTCGAGGGTCCAGGTGACGCCGTCGGCGGTCATGGTCGGGACCTGGCGGACGTCGCGCAGGAACGGAGTCAGGGCGCTCGGCGGCTCGTCGCCTCGTACGACGTCCTGCAGCACGGAACGCACCGCTGCCAGAGCCTGCCGCCCGTCCCGGCTCCGCGTCAGAGCCCAGGCTTCGGTCTGCTCCAGCAAGTCCTGCTCGACGCCCGCCACCTGGGGCGTGCTGTTCAGCAGGTCCAGCAGCAGCTCTTCGTCCGCCATCTTCTAACTCCCTCCGACGTGTTGACAGGTTACATGATGGGCTGCTTTCATCTCTAACCACCAAAGCCAATCAAGGGAGTTAGAGATGACGAGCGTGCACCACCGGTACCTCGAGGTCGACGGGCAGCGCCTCTTCTACCGCGAGGCCGGGCCGAAGGACGCGCCCGCGATCGTGCTGCTGCACGGGTTCCCGACCAGCTCGTACATGTTTCGCGAACTGATCCCGAGGCTGGCCGGACGGTACCGGGTGATCGCGCCGGACCTGCTCGGCTTCGGGCTGTCGGACTCGCCGTCGGTGCAGGAGTTCGACTACACGTTCGACGCGCTGGCCGAGCTGACCGACGGTCTGCTGCAGGCGATCGGCGTCGACGAGTACGCGATCTACGTGCAGGACTACGGCGCCCCGATCGGCTGGCGGCTCGCGCTCAGGGACTCGGCGCCCGTGACCGCGATCGTGACACAGAACGGCAACGGGTACGACGCCGGCTTCGTCGAGGGTTTCTGGCAGGTTGTCTGGGACTACCAGCAGGAGCAGAACGAGAAGACCGAGACGGCCGTCCGCTGGGCGCTCACCGTGGACGGCATCAAGTGGCAGTACGTCACCGGCGTCGCCGACGAGACCGTGGTCAGTCCCGACACCTGGCACCACGACCTGCAGAAGATGGCGCGTCCGGGCAACGATCTGGTCCAGCTGAAGCTGTTCCGCGACTACGCGACCAATCCGGCGCTGTACCCGAAACTCCACGAGTTTCTGAGGACCGCGCAGATCCCGGTCCTCGCAGTCTGGGGCGAGAACGACCCGATCTTCGCCCCCGCCGGCGCGCAGGCCTTCGCGACCGACGTACCCGACGCCGAGATCCACCTCCTCGACGGCGGCCACTTCCTCCTCGAGAGCCACCTCGAGGAGGCCGGCGACCTGATCACCAAGTTCCTCGACCGCTACCTCAGCCCGAGGTAGCAGCTCACCAGGTGTGGGCGACGTCGACGACGACGCGGTTGCCGGTCACGTTCGTCAGTTCGTCGCTGTTCGAGGGCTGGTAGGTCCAGTGCCCGGCGTCGTCGAACGCCTGGACGCCGAGCACGGTGTGCTTGGTGCGATTGGACTTCAAGTGTGGTCCCCCTTGGAGACACCTCTTGGATGCGCCCCCGGGGTCGGAAGTTGCAGGGAGTCCTGCTGTGGACTCTCGGGGTGAAGGCGACCACTGTGAGGCATGATCAGTAGCGCCGTACTGCCCGACGGGTGCACCGTCCGGGCTCCTGCGCCGACCGATGCCGAGGGGATCTTCGATCTGATTTCGGCCTACAACACCACGGTGGTCGGGTTTGCCGACTGCGCGCTGGACGACATCGCCGAGCGGATCGTCGAGCCGGGGTTCGACGCGGGGAACGACGGGTGGCTGGTGCTCGCGGCGGACGGGCTGCCGGTGGGGTACGGGTACGCGTTCGACAAGGGAGGGGGCGGGGACGTCGAGGTCGACATGATCTCGCAGGATCCGGCGGTCGCTTCCTGGCTCTACGACCGGACGATGGGGCGCGCCCGGGAGATCGGACGCGAGGGCGGTCACGCGCAGATCACCGTGGACGTCTTCGCCTACCGTGCCGACGAGGGGCTGCGGGACCTGCTGTCCGGCCACGACTTCGTTTCCGGTACGACGTACCGGCGGATGCGGATCGACCACACGGGTCCGGTCGCCGCCGCGGTGCTGCCGCCGGGGGTCGTGGTGCGCCGAGGGATGTACGACGACGAGAGCCGGCGGCGGGCGCACGACCTGATCGTCGAGTGCTTCCGCGGTCAGTTCGGCTTCGTTCCGCGCCCGCACGAGGACTGGCTGGCGTTCCGCGAGGCCAGTTCGCTGTTCGCCTGGTCGCAGCTGTGCCTGCTGGAGATCGACGGCAAGGCGGTCGCGTTCCGGGACTCCTGCGACATGTCGCTCGAGACCGCCAACTGCGGCCACATCGCCGGACTCGGTGTCCTCGAGGAGTACCGCGGAAGGGGCCTGGCCAAGTTCCTGCTGTACGACGCCTTCGCGCTGGACGCGGCCGCCGGACGGGACGGCACGATCCTGCTCGTCGACACCAACAACCCGACGCGGGCGCTGGAGCTGTACCTGTCGGTCGGTATGACCCCGAGCCTCACCTACGACGGCTGGCGCCGGGTGCTCCCGGTCGACTGACCCGGCCCGAGCGCCGGGCTGACCCGTGGTCTGCGGGAGAATCGCGGGATGCGGATCAGTCGGCGGGGGTTGGGGACTGTGGCGGTGGGCGTCGCGCTCGGTCTGGTCGCGGGGTGTTCCGCGATGACTCCGGCGCAGGAGCGGATGCACTGGTTGTCGCAGCTGGACGGGGTCGAGCGGGCTCAGCTGGTGCAGGACGGCGAGGACGAGCAGATCCTGCTGACGTTGGTGAAGCAGTTGCCGCAGGGCGACGTCAAGGCGCTGGTCGACAAGGTGAAGCGGGAGTTCCGCTCGTACGACGAGGACTACCACCGCAGCATCGAGGTGGATCTCGACGGGTTTCACGGGCGGTTCTACCCCTCCACGTCCACGAAGAACGACGCCGATCTGGCGCGGGCGCTCTGGCTGCGCGAGGACGGCCGGGCGACGGCGTCGGCGTACGGCGCCTCCGGGCTGGTGATCACGGCACCGGCCCAGGTGGTGGCGGCGGTTGCCCTTGGCATGGACGGGGCGGTGACGCCGGACGATGCGCGGCGTACGCACCGCGTCGAGGCCGCGGACCGTCGGGTCGTCGTCGAGTGGACCACCGCGCGCGACTTTCGGCTCGATCGGGAGGCGACGCAGGAGTTCGCCAATCTGCAGGCGCGGTACCCGGGGCTCACCGGCTGGATCAAGTGCCCGGAGCGCCGGGCCGGGATCTACTTCGCCGCGTCGGACCTCACGCTGGACGCCCTGCTGGCCGCGCCGCCGAAGGCCGCGCTCTTCGACAGGCTGGAGCTGGGCTGGGGCTGGTCCGGGCGCCGCACACCGTCTTCGCGGCCGCGTTCACGCCGCAGGTCCGTGCGCTCACGGCGGAACTGGCGAAGTTCCCCGGCGTCACCAGCCTCGACATCCGCGACAACGAGGGTGAGCCCGACCCCGCTTCGGTGACGGTCAAGGACCGTGCCGGGTACGTCGCCGCGGTGTCGACGCTGCGCCGGCTCTGGGACTCGTACCTGCCGATCCAGCTGGTCCGCAAGCCGTCCCCGTACCTCGGCGGTACGCCGGAGCCGGTCTTCCGGACTTCCGCGTACGACAAGGATCGCGAGTTCCGCATTCACGAGGCGCTCGCCGATCTGCCCGGCCTGGTCCGGGTGCAGATCGGCCCGGACGCGGCGAACCTGATCATCGTCCCGGACATCACCGACGCGGACCTGACCACGTCGCTGCGCGCGATGGCCCCGCTCGCGGCGGACCACACCATCCGCCTGTACGCCAGCTACGGCGCGGACACGACCCGGCTGACCTCGCTCGGCACCATCGCCAAACGCAAGTACAGCGGCGTGGATCCGGTGCCGCCCGCGGTCGGCCCGGGGCTGATCTCCCGCGTGACGTCCACCTGGGCGCAGGTCGGTCGTTGACGTAGGCCGGTACGGCGAGCTGCCGACCGCGGCGTACCGGAGGCCTGTTTTCCCCCAGGACCACCGGGTACCGCGAAAACATGTCTGCAGCCCTGCGACTCGTGACGCTGAACACCTGGGGAATCCGCGGCGACTGGCCGGCCCGGTTGGACCAGCTGCGCAGGGGATTCGAGCAGCTGGACGCCGACGTGATCACCTTGCAGGAAACGATCCTCACCGACGAGATCGACCAGGCCGCGGAGGTGCTCGGCCCGGCGTACCACCTCGCGCAGTCGTCGGATCGCGAGACGGACGGCCAGGGCATCACGACGGCCAGCCGCTGGCCGTTGGGCCGGGTGATCGAGCTCGACCTGCACCTCACCGAGCGGACGGGTGACTTCGCCTGCACCTGCTTGATCACCGAGGTGCTCGCGCCGTGGGGGCGCGTGTGGGTGGCGAACCACTTCCCCGACTACCAGGTCGATCACGAGCGCGAGCGGTGCCTGCAGACCGTCCTGGCCGCGCGCCGGCTGGAGGAACTCGTGGCGGAGTCGCCCGGGGACGTCGTGGTGGCCGGGGACCTCGACGCCGAGGACACTGCCGACAGCCTGCGGTTCTGGACCGGGCGGCACGTGATCGACGACCTGGGCGTTTGCTACTGCAGCGCGTGGGAGCTGGCTCGTCGCGGCGAGCGGCTCGAGACGTACGTCCGCGAGAACCCGCACTTCGAGGACGGCGAATGGCCGTTCCGGGGGATCGACCACGTCCTCGTGCGCTGCGGCGCCGACGGCCGCCCGACCCTGCCGATCCTCAGCTGCGACCGCGTCTTCGACCAGCCGGATCTGACCCCGAGCGACCACTACGGCCTGCTGGTGGAGCTCGGTACGCCGTCCAGCTAGTCGACGGCGGTCAGGGACTCGACCAGCTCGTTGACGTGGTGGTGGAAGGCGCGACCCTTCGGGAGCAAGCCGGGAGTCGCGTGAGCCAACTGGGTGTGGCCGAGGAACGCGGTGTAGGCGAGGAGCGCGCGGTCGCGGGCCCGAGCCGGGGAGAGTCCCTGCTCGGTGAACAGGCTGGTGAGGAACGCAAGACGCCGCTTGGTCACGCGGGTCAGCGTGGGGGAGACCAGGTCGTGCGAGGCGTTGGCCTGGAGGGCCAGCTCGACCGCGCCGGCGGTGTCGCGGGAGCCTTCGAGGATCGACGTGAAGGTCAGCCGGAGCAGGGCGCGCAGCCGGGTGGCGGCGTCCTGGGTGGTGTCGACGGCGGCGATCACGCGGTCGGTGTCGCGCTTCTCCCAGTGGTCCAGCGCCGCCGCGAGCAGCGCGTTGCGGTCGGCGAAGTGCCAGTAGAAGCTGCCCTTCGTCGTACCGAGTGACTTGGCCAGCGGTTCGACGGCGACCGCGGCGACACCGCCTTGGGCCAGGGCGCCGAGCGCGGCCCGGATCCAGTCGTCGGCGGTCAGAGACTCACGCTTCCCTCGGGGCATGACCATACGGTACCGTACGGACAGCCACCATACGGTGGCGTATGGAGGTACTGCCATGTTCGTACTGCGCACGCTCCGTTCCACCGTCCGGCGTTTCCCGATCCTCAGCTTCGTCGTCCTGGCCTGTCTGTTCGGCTGGATCCCCTACCTGTTCGGCTTGTACGGCGCCTGGTCCAGGCCCCAGAACTTTCCGTTCGGCCCGTTGCCCGCGGCGCTGATCGTGGTCGCCTGCCAAGGCCGCACCGAGTTGCGCGCGTGGGGCCGCCGCCTGCGTGACTGGCGGGTCGCGCCGAAGTGGTACCTGCTCGCCGTACTGGCGCCGGCGGTCGTCCAGTGCGGCAACGTGCTGATCAACCACGGACTCGGCGCGCCGCTGCCGACCGCGGAGCAGTGGGCGGACTGGCCCACCGTTCCGGCGATGATGGTGATCGTGCTGGTGCTGGTCGGCTTCGGCGAGGAGGCCGGGTGGTTCGCGTTCGCGGCGCCGATCCTGCTGCGCCGGCACGGCCTCCTGCTCGTCTGGGTGCTCGCGTCCGCGATGCGGATCTTCTGGCACCTGCCGCTGATGCTCAGCGGCCACCTGTCCTGGACGGTGGGCATCGTCGGGAACGCGGCGTTCGTGATGGTGATGCTGCAGGTCTTCGTGGCGAGCCGCGGACGGTGGACGCCGATCGCCGTCTGGCACGCGACGCTGAACGCGTTCGGCGGGTCGTTCTTCTTCCAGATGGTGACCGGCGCCGACCGCGCCCGCCTCGACTACCTGCTCGCCGGCGTCTACACCGTGATCGCGATCGTCACCTACCTCGCCGGCCGGAAGACGTCAGCGCGGAGCGTCGCTCAGGTAGGCGAGTACGGCGAGGACGCGGCGGTTGGTGGTGTCGTCGTCGACGAGGCCGAGCTTGGTGAACAGGGACGTGGTGTGCTTGCTGATCGCGCTCTCGCTGAGGAAGAGCCGGCCGGCGATCGCCTGGTTGGACAGTCCTTCGGCCATCAGCGCTAGGACGTCGTGCTCGCGTTCGGTGATCCGGTCCAGCCGCCGGGTCGCCGAACCGCTCGACAGCAGTTTCGCGATCACGGCCGGGTCCATCGCCGTACCGCCGGCCGCGACGCGTTCGAGGGCGTCGACGAACTGGTCGGCCTCGAAGACGCTCTCCTTGAGCAGGTAGCCGATTCCCCCGGTGCCGTCGGCCAGCAGTTCACGGGCGTACAGCTGCTCGACGTGCTGGGACAGGATGAGCACCGGCAGCCCGGGGATCTCGCGGCGCGCGGCGAGCGCGGCGCGCAGACCTTCGTCGGACTGGGTCGGCGGCATCCGTACGTCGATCACGGCGACGTCCGGTCGCAGCGTGAGCAGCGCTTCGAGGGTCTCCGGTCCGGTGGACGCGGTGGCGACGACCTGGTGACCGTACGCCTCGACGAGGCGGACCAGGCCGTCGCGCAGCAGGTACAGGTCTTCGGCTACGAGGATTCGCATGGCACCGTCATCTTCACACGAGTCGGTCCGCCCGCCGGACTGGTCACGGCGAGCGTGCCGTCGAAGGCGGCCAGCCGGCGCTGCAGTCCCGCGAGCCCGCCACCTTGCCGTACGACGGCGCCGCCGCGACCGTTGTCCTGGACAACGATGCCGAGGGCACCGTCAGCGAGCTCGATCGAGATCGCGGCAGTCGTTGCCTCGGCGTGCCGGATCGCGTTGGTGACCAGCTCGACGATCGCGAAGTAGACCGCGGACTCGATCGGCGGCTCCACCCTCAGCGGCTCGGCGTCGACGGTGATCTCGAGCGGGCTGTCCAACGCGAAGGCGCGGACGGCGTCGACCAGCCCGCGTTCGTTCAGCACGGGCGGATTGATGCCCTGGACAAGTTCTCGCAGCTCGGTCAAGGACGTCGCGGCGCCGGCCCGGGCTTCCTGCAGCAAAGCTTTGGCCTGCTGGGGATCGGTGTCCATCAGCTTCTCCGCGGTGGCCAGCGAGAGGCCGAGGGCAACCAACCGGGCCTGGGCTCCGTCGTGCAGGTCGCGCTCGATCCGCCGGATCTCGGCGGCCTGCGCGATCGTCGTGTCCGCGCGCTGAGCGGTCAGCTCGGACACGCGTTCGGCCAGTGCGGTCGCTGCCGGCGGACGCAGGAACCGCACGGCGACCGGCTCGAGCAGCCGCCACCCGTACGGCGAACTGCCGATCCCGACGACCAGACCGGCGCCACCCGCGACGTACGACGAAGTCGCGAACCCCAAGGCTGCAAGGGCAATCGCGGCCAGAGGAATGAGAGCGGCGATGCCCGCTGTGAGCGCCACGATCTCCGCGAACCGCAGGTCGCGCCACGTCGCGGGATCACGGAGCTTGTGCCGCCACTCCTGCTCCTCGCGCGCCCGCTTGGCGGTCTTCGCGTAGCTGTACCCGTTCCACCAGTAGCCGGTCGACAGCTGCGTCACCGGCGGCGGCTCCAGGTACCCGGGCGGGATGATCGTGCCGGTCCATCGCCGGACCAACGAGCGGACCCAGCGACTGACCGGCCGCGACAGGCCGAGGGTGCCCACGGCCGGCAGCACCGCGAGCGGGACCCAGGTCCACGGGCTCTCGGCCCACAGCACGGCCAGTACGACGTACGCCGCCCAGAGTGCCGGCACGAGCATCGTCACTGCCGTCACCGCGCACGCCCGCCAGAACCCGACGCCCACGCCGGCTACCCATCGCATCATCGTCTCCATGCTCCCACCGTGCACCGCGCGGCGCCTGGAACAGAGCCGTTCAGGCCGGAAGTGGGTCTAGCCCCACCTCATCGTGGACCCAGCCGGAGTCGCGCGGCCGCTCACCGGCTGATGCTGGTGAGCGCCTTGTAGGCATGGCCGGCGAGCGCCACGGCGATCGCGAAAGCGAGGATGTCGTGGACGGCGATCACGCCCGCGCGCGGGACGCCGGACAGGCTGAACTTGAACCACAGCAGGAGTCCCGTGACGACCATCACCACGATCGCACCGGCCAGCCAGGCGGCGAAGACCTTCTGGCCGGCGTTGAACTTACCGGAGACCTCGTGGTGGTGGGGGATCCGGCGGACCACGCCGAGCAGCCAGCGGCCGTCGGTCCGGGTGAAGCGGTTGAGCCGGCGTACGTCGAGACGTAGTGCTCGCGACAGCAGTCCGAGCAGGAACGGCGCCGGCAGCAGGATCCCCGACCATTCGTGCACGGTCGCGACCACGTGACGGCGGCCGATCGCCGCGGCGATCGGCCCGAAGTAGATGGCGGCCGCTGTGGTGAGGCAGACCACCATCAACGCCAGGGTTGTCTGGTGCACGAGCCGCTCGGCGCGGCTGAAACGGCGTACGGACTCATGCACCGGCCGGCTCCTCGCCCGGGAGCCAGCCGTCGACCGGGTAGCCGTACTTCTCCCAGTAGCCGGGGACCACCTCGTCGGTCACGGTGATGCCGGACAGCCACTTCGCGGACTTGTAGAAGTACATCGGCCCGACGAACAGCCGCACCGGGCCGCCGCTGATGTGCGGGATCGGCTGGTCGAGCATCTGCACCGCGACCAGTACGTCGGGGCGGCGCGCCTGCTCCATGGTGAGGCTCTCGCTGTAGACGCCGTCGAAGCAGGTGAAGCGGACGGCCTTCGCGTCCGGCTGGACGCCCGCCGCGTCGAGCAGCTCGGACAGCCGTACGCCGACGAACGGGACCTGGTCGACCTGCCAGCCGTCGGTGCAGACGACGTCGTGCGTCACGCGCGACTGCGGCAGCTCGGTCAACTGCGGAAGCGTGTACGACGTCGGCTTGGCCACCAGGCCGTCGATCGTGAGCTTGTATGTCGAGGCGTCCTTCTCGGGCACCGAGCCGGCGACGCTGAAGTAGCGGAAACCGCCCGGGTTCGGGAGCAAGCCGGACAGGCCGGTGGGGTCGCGCTGCGAGGCGGCGCCGAGAAGGTCGCTCCACTTCTCCTGCAGCGTCGGCGCGACGAACAGGCCGGCCAGGCCGGCCGCGATCGTCCCCAGGACGATCCGCCGGCCGATCGGGCGGCCGGCGTCGTCCGGCTCAACTTGGTCTGTCATCGGCATCCTCACGTCGTCACCGGTCCAACTGGTGTCGATAATGCCGCATTTGAGCGTCACCAGTCAAAAGGGTGACGCATTACCGCTCGCTTACTGGAGGCGCAGCCCGGTCTTCCAACGGGATCGGCCGGTCCGAGCTGGTTGCCGGAGACAACCACTTCGGAAGGTGCGGCGGCCGTCTGCACGTCTGGTCGACGACTTGGCGTCAACAATTCGTCTACGTCCGCACGGTTGGCTGGAGGCGACCGACGAAGGAGCAAGCGGATGATCAGCAGGAGAAAGTTCACCCAGGGTGTCGTGGCGGCCGGGGTGGCGGGCGGTGCGTTGTCCACGACCACGGCAGGCGCCACGACCGGAGCAGGACTACGGGCGGGCGTGCACACGTCGCTGGGGCCGATCAAGCGGGTGAAGGCCGGCGTTCTCGAGACGGCGTACGCCGAGCTCGGGCCGCGGCACGGGCAGCCGGTGGTGCTGCTGCACGGCTGGCCGTACGACGCGCACAGCTTCGTGGACGTCGCGCCGATCCTCGCCGCCGCCGCCGGGTACCGCGTGATCGTGCCGTTCCTGCGCGGGTACGGCAAGACCCGGTTCCGGTCGGCGAAGACGTTCCGCAACGGGCAGCAGTCCGCGGTCGCGCTGGACATCGTCGCGTTGATGGACGCCCTCGAGATCGACCAGGCGGTGCTCGGTGGGTTCGACTGGGGTGCCCGGACGGTCGGGTGCATCGCGGCGCTGTGGCCGGAGCGGTGCAAGGCGATCGTCTCGGTCAGCGGCTACCTGATCACCAGCCTGGAGAAGAACCTCGAGCCGCTGCCGCCGGCCGCCGAGCTCGGCTGGTGGTACCAGTACTACTTCTCGACCGAGCGGGGCGTGAAGGGGTACACCGAGAACTGGTCCGCGTTCAACGAGCTGATCTGGAAGATCGTCTCGCCGTCGTGGAACTACGACGCCGCGACGTACGCCCGGACCGCCGCGTCCTTCGACAACCCCGACCACGTCGCGATCGTGATCCACAACTACCGCTGGCGGCTCAGCCTGGCCGAGGGGGAGCGCAGGTACGACCGGTACGAGCGCGCGCTCGCCACGGCGCCGGCGATCGGCGTACCGGCGATCACCATCGGCAGCGACTTCGACGGAGCCGCTGCCGACGGCAAGGGGTATCGCGACAAGTTCACCGGCAAGTACGAGCACCGGGTCTTCGCCGGCATCGGTCACAACGTGCCGCAGGAAGCCCCGAAGGCGTTCGCGCAGGCCGTGATCGACGCCGACAACCTTTGATGCCGGTCAGCGGACGGTGGTGAAGCCCGCGGAGGTGAAGCCGTTGGCCCACAGCTGGTTCACGCGGGAGCGCTCGGCGGAGTTGGGCTGGGCGTTCGTGCACGACGTACCGGGACCGCCGCCGGACATCAGCTCGCTGCACGGGCCGGAGTAGTGGTCGGGCAGGCCGAGCACGTGACCGGTCTCGTGGGCGGTGACCCGGGTCGAGTTGTACTGCTGGTTCTGCCGGTAGTCCAGGAAGATGTAGCCCTGGCCGTGGCCGTTGGTCGACGCGTACGAGCCACGGGGGTCGTTGCCCTCGCGGTAGTAGAAGTCGTAGTTGCTGCCCGAGACCAGCCGGACGTTGGTGACCGCGCTGTTCCAGATCTGCGCGCTGCGCGAGATCTGGGTCGCGAAGCTCGGCGCGCGGCTGGCGCTGTAGACCACCGTGACGGCGGCGGTCTTGTCCGGGTTCTTGGCCTGCTTGGCCCGGGCGGACTTCATCACCGCGTCGTAGAAGGCCTTGGTCTCGGCCTCCTCCTGGACGGTTCCGACGTACGACGACGTGGTGGTCTCGGCGGTGGGCGCCGGGGCGGCGGTGGAGGTGGTGGCTGCCATGGCGGGGACGGCCAGAGCGGCAGCTGCGACTGCGGTCAGTGCGGAGATCAAACGACGGGACATAGGAGCCTCACTCCCTATCGGGGCGGAATGCGATCAGCCGACTACTGACCGCAACGCCACGGATCGTGACACCGCCGCGACAAATCCGCATCAGGACGGCGAAAACCCGGGGGTTAACCTTCGCTACCCCCGGGTCGCCCTTCGGTCGCTACCGAGGTGAAGCCGCAGAGGTCACGTAGCCTCGGGGTGAGCTTTGTCCGGGCGGGACGAGGGGTTGTGAGGTGCGTATGCGTTTCATCCAGGGACCGGTGCCAGGGCAGGACCTGACGTTCAACGACGTCTTCCTGGTGCCGAACCGGTCGGCGGTCGCCTCGCGGCTGGACGTCGATCTGTCGACCAACGACGGCAGCGGGACGTCGATCCCGATCGTCGCGGCGAACATGACCGCGGTGTCCGGCCGGCGGATGGCCGAGACGATCGCGCGCTGCGGTGGGCTGGCGGTGATCCCGCAGGACACCCCGGTCCCGGTGGTCACGGAGGTCGTGTCCTGGATCAAGGAACGCCACACCATCTACGACACCCCGCTGGTGATGACGCCGACCGACACCGTCGGCGAGGCGCTGAACCTGCTGCCCAAGCGCGGCCACGGCGCGGTGATCGTGATCGACCACGGACGGGCCGTCGGCGTGGTCACCGACGCGGACTGCCACGGCGTTGACCGGTTCACCCAGCTCGAGAACGTGATGTCGCGCGAGCTGCTCACACTCCCGGCCGGGATCGACGCCGAGGCCGCGTTCGACCAGCTGTACGACGGGCGCCACCGGCTCGCTCCGGTAGTCGACGGCGACGGCCGGATCGTCGGCATCCTGACCCGCCAGCGGGCGGTCCGGGCGACGCTGTACGAGCCCGCGCTCGACGCCGCCGGGCGGCTGCGGGTCGCCGCCGCGATCGGGATCAACGGCGACGCCGAGCAGAAGGCGAAGGCGCTGCTCGACGCCGGCATCGACGTGCTGGTGATCGACACCGCGCACGGTCACCAGGAGCGGATGATCGACGTACTGCGGACCGTGCGGGCGCTCGATCCGCAGGTGCCGGTGGTCGCCGGGAACGTGGTCACCGCCGACGGCGTGTCCGACCTGGTCGAGGCCGGGGCCGACATCGTCAAGGTCGGCGTCGGGCCGGGCGCGATGTGCACGACCCGGATGCAGACGGCGGTCGGGCGGCCGCAGTTCTCCGCCGTACTGGACTGTGCCGCGCGGGCGCGTGAGCTCGGCAAGCACGTGTGGGCCGACGGCGGCGTCCGGCATCCGCGCGACGTCGCGCTCGCGCTGGCCGCGGGAGCCTCCAGCGTGATGATCGGTTCGTGGTTCGCCGGGACGTACGAGTCGCCGGGCGACCCGCACCACGACAGCGACGGGCGGATCTACAAGGAGAGCTTCGGGATGGCGTCGGCGCGGGCGGTCGCCTCGCGGACCGCGGACGACACGCCGTTCCAGCGGGCCCGGAAGAGCTTCTTCGGCGAGGGAATCTCGACGGCCCGGATGTATCTCGACCCGGAACGCCCGAGCGTCGAGGACCTGCTCGACTCGATCGTCTCGGGAGTGCGCAGCTCCTGCACGTACGTCGGGGCGGGCACGCTGGAGGAGTTTCACGAGCGCGCTGTCGTGGGCATCCAGACCGCCTCCGGGTACGCCGAGGGGAAGCCGCTCGACAAGAGCTGGTGAAGACCCACTGCACCGGCCTGAGTTAGGGCAGCCTATCCTTGGTGCCATGCGCAGACTCGTTGCTGTCCTGCTGGTTGCTGTCGCGGGTGGGTCGCTGGTGGCCTGCGGGAGTGATTCCGGCGGCGCGACCGACGGCGCGCCGTACGCGAAGGTGGCGACGAAGTTCGGCGAGGTGACCATCCCGGCGGAGCCCCAGCGGGTGGTGGCGCTCGGCTGGGGTGACGCGGAGACCGCTCTGGCGCTCGGGGTGCAGCCGGTCGGGGCCAGCGACTGGCTCGCCTTCGGTGGCGAGGGCGTCGGGATCTGGGCCAAGGGCAAGTACCAGCAGGCGCCGCAGCTGATCGGCACGCTGGAGCCGGAGTACGAGAAGGTCGCCGCGCTGAAGCCCGACCTGATCCTCGACACCAAGTCGAGCGGTGACCAGGACCGGTACGACACGTTGAAGGGGATCGCGCCGACGGTCGGCGTACCGGCCGGTGGTGAGTCGTACAAGGTTTCCTGGGAGCAGCAGACCGAGATGGTGGCCGCGGCGCTCGGCAAGGTTGAGCAGGGCAAGGAGTTGATTGCCGCGACCAAGCAGAAGTTCGCCCAGGCCGTTGCCGCCAACCCCGGGTTCGCGGGCAAGACGATCACGCTGGGCGCGAAGACCAGCGAGGGGTACGGCGCCTACGTCAGCGGGACCGGGCGGGTGAACTTCGTCGAGCGGCTCGGCTTCGAGAACAACCCGACGATCCAGGCCAAGGCGACCGAGAAGTTCTCCGTGCCGGTCTCGCGGGAGAACCTGGACCAGCTGAACGCCGACCTGGTCGTGATGGCGCCGATCGGTGTGAAGGCGCAGGACATCACCGGCGACCCGCTGTTCCAGGCGGTCCCGTCGGTGAAGGCCGGCCGCGTGGTGGTGTTCGACGACAAGACGATCGCCTCGGCCTTCGCGACCGACTCCGTGCTGTCCACCGGTTACGCGCTGGACAAGGTGGTTCCCCTGTTCGCGGCGGCTCTCAAGAGCTAGGTGTGATGTCCAGGGAGGTTGTCCCGTTGGTTGGTGAGTCGGCGGGTCGTTGAGACAGGTGAAGGCCTCCGGTTGTGAAGTGGAGCTGTCTAA
>NZ_BAAANC010000006.1:0-283722 GCF_039529595.1 Kribbella lupini
TGGAAGTTAAGCCCTTCAGCGCCGATGGTACTGCGACCGGGAGGTCGTGGGAGAGTAGGACGTCGCCGGACATTCACACTGTTAAGGGCCACCCCATCGGGGTGGCCCTTAACATTTTCCCCCGAATTACCTATTGCCGAGCACGCCACACCTGCCGAGGCGCATGTCCCGTCCTCCGTAACCAGTGCTCCGTGTACACGATCTTCTCCGCCGCGATCGCCACCAATGGCCCGACCGGCGGTTCCTCGAGCGACCGTCCCCGCTCGACGTGATCGGACTGCCACCGATAAGCCTCCCAGTACGGCGCGAAGCCCCGGTCCTCAGGCATCAAGACCTCGGCACGCCCGAACACCTGCGCACCACGACTACTGGCTTGCCCTACCAACGGCGCAAAGACACCCACCGAGACCCGGGGATCCACCGCCAGGTTCCGCATCTTCGGCGACCCCGCCGCCGCGGTGAACAGCAGGGTGAAGTCCAGGTGGTAGTACCGCACCGGCGTAGCCAGCGGACCGTCCTCGCCGGCGGTCGCCAGCACACACATGTTCTGGCTACTCAGCAGATTCAGGATCCGCTCCGACAGCACGCCGAACTCGAGCCGCTTCGTAGGAGCCGGACCGGCCAACCAGGGGTTCGTGAGTCTCATGCCGAATCCTCGCAAACCTCCGAGGTGTGAGGATCGGCGCATGCAGCAAAGCCCCTCGTCCCCAGAAGGGCAGAGCAGCTCGTACGCCGGCCGAGCACCCCGTCCCCAGAAGGCCAAAGCGCGTCGTCCCCAGGCCGAAGCAGCTCGATGCCGGCTAGAGCAGCTCGTACTCTGGGCGGTCCGATTTCCAAGAGCGATCGATTAGGCGCGATCGACCAGCCCACTTCTGGGCGGCCTGATCTCCAACTGACTACGCGCGATCGAACAGCCCCGCCCGGCCCACCTCTTAGTCCGCCGGATTCTCGCGAGCGACTGGCTACGCCCGGTGGGAGCGGGGAGGTGTTACGACCCTCAGTTGGAGCATCGCTGCGAACCGGGTGTCGGGGTCGGCCAGGTCCAGGTCGGCGACCTCTGCCAGGCGTCGCAGGCGGTACCGGAAGGTGTTGGGGTGCACGTACACCGCGGCCGCAGCCGCGATCACGTCGCCGAACGCATCCAACCAAGCCCGCAAGGTCTCCACCAGGCTGGTGTTGTGCTCGCGGTCGTACGCAACCAACCGAGCAATCGGCCCGGTTGGCTGATCTCCCCGAGCCTCAATCAGGTCCCGCAGCTCGAGCAGCAGCGTCTCCACGTGAACATCCGCCAACCGCGCAACCCGTTGAGACCCCGTACGAAGCACCCGAAGAGCCCGGTCAGCACCAGCCCGAGCATGCGGAAGCCGGGCCGTCTCCCGCACCACCGGCCCGATTCCCACAGTCACCGTCACCCGGTCCCCGATCCGTTCCAGGAAGTCCTTGGCGATTCGTACCGCCCGTTCCTCCCCGTCTCCGCGATCAGCGCGAACCGGCAGCAACCCGTATGCGACATCGCCCACCAGCGCCGCCGCCGACCGCGGATGCACCGCGCCCAGGTGCATCGCAAACGCGTCCGCCAACCGCTGTCGCTCGGTAGCCAACCCCGCCTCACCAACCAGTGATTCCTGAACGGCTTCCAGAGTGTCCTTGAGATCAGCAGTCGCCGTGCGAGCCCTGCCTCTAGGACCGCTCTGGTCTTCAGTCGTACGCCGTATTCGCACCGCCAACGCCAGGACGACGACCGGCTGGTCAGCGAGCCCTAGGCGATCAAGAGCATCCCGAGCCCCAGCCCCGCCTTCCAGCGCCGTACTGACCAGGTCAGCGCGCAGCCGGCGTTCGACATCAGCTCCGGCCCGAATCCGAAGCATGTGAAGCGCCACCAGCTTGGCGGCGTCACACAGTGCCTGGGTGCGTTCGTCCGTCAGCGGATCGCGAACGGCCGCCCAGATCGACCCGAGAATCTCGTCGCCGGCCCGAACAGCCACAGCCACCCGCGGAATCGTGGACTCCGTCGCAGTGATCGGCAACGGCGGCACGTGTACCGGCCGATCGGTCCGATGGAGCTCACGAAAGATCCCCAGTTCGGCCAGCAACCGCGAGTACCGCTGAGGCACCTGCCTCCCCAGTACCGTCTCGACCCGCGCAGTGTCAGCCTCGTCCTGCCGGCCGGAAAACGCGAGCACCCGGGAGCTTCGGTCCTCGATCGTCACCGGAGCATCCAGCAACGCCGCGGTCGCATTGGCCAACGCGAACAGATCCCCGGACGGCATCCCACCCAAGGTCTCCGGCTCAGCTACCCCCACGTCCCCGTCAGCCAGCAGCGACCGCAGCAACACCGCCAGCTGATCCCACGATGCTCCGCGAGTGAGCCCCAGCAGCGCCACTCCCGACTCGGCGACCGCCTCAGTAATACTCGCCTCCCTCGGCACCGGAGCCCGCACCACCAACCCAGCCGCCTGCTGCCGCCCCAGATCCCGCAGCGTCCACGCGATCAAACTCGGCTCCTGCAGCCCCACCCCTAACACCAACGCGTTGGACGGCAGCACCGGCTCGTCGACCGGATCATTGATCACCACCCCGCCGATCTCCACCGGCCGGTCGGCATCTCCATCCACCAGTTCGAGCAAGGTGGCGCCCAAGTCATCCAGCACCCGCCCAAGACTCGCCCGAGGCCGATTAGTCACGGAACGCATCACCTTCCCGACCCTAGATCCCCGAACTCCACCCTAGTTCGTCCCACCCCACAACTTCAGCCCCCAGTTTGGTAGCTCCGAACAACAACGCTGCCTCAAGTGGACGTTGGACTGCGCGAGGAGATTGAGGGCGGCGGCTGTGTGAGGGGGTTGAGAAGAGGGAGGGGCGGTGAGGAGGTCGAGGGCGGGTCGGCCTCGCCACGGGCGTGGCCGTCGGCCGGGGGAGCGAGGTGCAGGTGCGGCCTGTTTGGAAGGTGAGGAGGTCGAGGGCGGGAGGGCGCGGAGGTCGAAGTGGGTGTGGATCGCCTGGTCGGGGTTAGAGCTTTAGCCACTCGGTATGGGTGGTTACGGCGTTCAGTTCAGGTTCTAGGGGGTCGACGCCAATGCCGGGGCTGGTGGGGACTGAGAGGTGGCCGTCGGTGAGGGTGAAGGGTGGGGTGATGTCGGTTTGGTAGTAGCGGGAGGAGGCTGACGTGTCGCCGGGGAGGGTGAAGCCGGGGAGGGCGGCGAGGGCCAGGTTGGCGGCTCGGCCGAGGCCGGTTTCGAGCATGCCGCCGCACCAGACGGGGATGCCGTGGGACTGGCAGACGTCGTGGATTCGGCGGGACTCCAGGTAGCCGCCGACTCGGCCGGGTTTGACGTTGATGATCGAGCAGGCGCCCAAGGAGATGGCGGCTGCGGCGGCTCGGGCTGAGGTGATGGACTCGTCCAGGCAGATCGGCGTCTTGAGGTGGCGGGCCAGTTCGGCGTGGCCGAGGATGTCTTCCTCGTCGAGCGGTTGCTCGATGAGGAGCAGGTTGAACGGGTCGAGGCGGGCCAGGTGGCGGGCGTCGGAGACGGCGTACGCGGTGTTGGCGTCGACCTGGAGGAGGATGTCGTCGCCGAAGCGCTCGCGGACGGCGGCCACGGGCTCGATGTCCCAGCCTGGCTGGATCTTCAGCTTGATGCGCAGGTAGCCCTCGTCGAGGTAGTTGCCTACGGCGTCCAGTAGTTCGTCGGTCGAACTCATGATGCCGACGGAGACCCCGCAGGGGACTCGGTCGTGGACGGCGCCCAGTTCGCGGGACAGGGGGCGGCCTTCGGCACGGAGTTCGGCGTCCAGGACGGCGGTTTCGAGGGCGGCCTTGGCCATGCGGTGGCCGTGGAACTTGGCCAGGGCCGGGGCGACGCCGATCGCGGTGAGGTGGTCGACCGCCGCAAGGGTGGGGACGAAGAAGCGGCGGAGTACGTCGGCGGCGGCGTCGACGTACTCGGAGGAGTACAGCGGGCCGGCCATGGCGACGCATTCGCCCCAGCCTTCGGCTTCCGTGGTGACGACTCGGACGAGGAGCGCGTCGCGGGTGGTCTCGGTGCCGAACGACGTGCGGAACGGGGAGACCAGCGGCAAAGAGATCCGCCGGAGCTCGACTCCGGTCAGCTTCATCAGATGAGTCCTCTCGCGGGGAGTTCGAGTACGTACCAGCCGGTGCGGTCGAAACCGATCACCTGTGCGCTGTCGGCCAGCAATCCGCCGAGCACTTCGCGGAGAGCCGCCCGCCAGGCCTTCGCGGAGGCTGGATCGGTCTGACGCAGCCCTTCGACATCTTCCGGTACGGCGACCAGCACCGTGCCGCCGCCGAACCCTGCCGGTCCGATCACCGGATGGCCATCTGCTGATCGACTCAGGGCGATTGTTGCTTCGGGCATGGACTGGATGGTCAGGCCGGTGGGGTGGGTGGTGGCGGCTGTGGTGACGGTCGGAGCGTCGAGGTCCCAGCGGACCAGGAGGCGGTCGGTGTCGTCGCCGTGGTTGATGCTGTCGTGCATGCCGCCGTAGAAGTTGGTCAGGTACTCGGCCGGGTGGGCGGCGAGTTTGACCAGGTTGAAGTACGCGTTGCGGCGGATCAGCGGGTCGAACGTCCAGGAGATCGCGGTGACGCCGCGTTGCAGGGCCCAGGCGCGTTGGTGGAGTTTGAGGGCGAAGCCGACGTTGCGGCCGCGGGCTGCGGCCGAGACTCCGGCGACGTGGCTGTGCATCGCGACTTCCGCCGGGGCGGAGAAGAAACCTACGCAGGCTCCCACCAGTTCGTCGCCGTCGTACGCGCCGGAGACGTAGTTACCGGCCTTGGTGAGGGCGCGGAGGAGCTCCGTGGTGACCGGAGGGTTCTTCGGGTCGGGGCGCCAGATCGAGTCGTAGAGCTGGTAGACGCCTTCCAACTCCGACAGTTCGGAGAGCATTCGGACCTGGACCCCGGCCGAGGCCGCAGCTGCGTCGGAGGCCTGGTCAGCAGCACTTGTCGACGGGCTGACGTCCGTGATCGGCGTGCTCATGGTCTGTCCAGCAGATCGGCGATCAGCGCCGTCAGCAGCGACGTGCGCGGGAGGATCTCAGCGACCACGACGTGTTCGTCGTCGGCGTGGGCGCCGCCGCCGACCGCGCCCAAGCCGTCGAGGGTCGGGGTGCCGACTCCGGCGGTGAAGTTCCCGTCGGAGGCACCGCCCACGGATGTTTCGCGGAGCGGAGGCAGCCCGAGTGAGGACGCCAGCTCGCCGGCGCGCCGGTACAACGCGTCGGACATCTTGCGTTCGAGCGGCGGCCGGTTGGGGCCGCCGACGATCTCGATCGTTGCCCCGGGAAGGACCGGCTTCAGGGCATGCAGGGCGGCATCGACGCGGAGTTGCTCGTCGACGGTGCGCGCTCGTACGTCGACCAGGAAGCTGCCGGACGCCGGGACCGTGTTGCGAGTGGTCCCGGACGTGAGCGCAGTCGGGGTGACGGTGGTCCCCACTGACGGATCACCCAGCGCGGCGATCGCGAGGATCTGGTGGGCGGCTTCGATGCTCGCGTTCACGCCGAGCTCCGGTTCCAGGCCGGCGTGCGCGGCGCGGCCGCCGATGCGGATCTCGTAGTTGGAGACTCCCTTGCGCTCCAGCTTCAGAGCGCCTTCGTCCGCAGAAGCCTCCAGCACCAACGCCGCGGCACAACCGGCCGCCTCCGCCTCGATCAACGCACGTGACGATGGCGATCCCAGTTCCTCGTCGCCGGTCACCAGCAGGGTGACGCCGTCCAAGGACGGCAACGCCGACAAGGCGTGGAACGCCATCACCAGACCGGTCTTCATGTCGAAGCAGCCCGGCCCACGGACGATCCCGTCAGTGACCACGAACGGATGAGTGGCCAGTGAACCGAGCGGCCAGACCGTGTCGTGGTGCCCGAGCACGAGCACCCGCGAAGGCCCGTCGCCGAACTTCCAGCGCAGGTGCGTCCGCCCGTCCACCACCTCGTACGACGGTTTGCCGCCGAGCCGCTCGGCCCCGAGCTGGGCTACCACGTCGGCGCTGCGCGCCACCGCCGCGAGATCCGACGACGGCGACTCGCACGTCACCAAGGTCTCCAGATCTGCCAGCATCAAGGGCAACGAGGACGTCATCAGCCCACCTTCGGTGTGGCGCGGACCCCGAAGTGCATGTACTTCTCCCCGGTCGGCAACGCGTAGAAGGTGATCGCCGACCAGGTCAACGACCCCGGCTGCCGGACGACGAACAGATCGCCGCTCGCATCCGCCGGCTTCATCACGAACTCCTGCGCCGGCTCAGGCATCAACTCTGCCAACGGCCCGGTCAACGTGACCCGCACCTTCAACTGCCCGTCCTCCACGTAGACCTCCTGCAGCGTGCTCGCTCGCTCGTACCGCCCGACGTGCCGGTGCAGGTCGATCTCCGGCGCCTCGGACAACGGGCTCAGCGGCAACGGCATGGCGACCCCAGCCAGGTCCCGGAAGATCTCCCGGTACAGCTCCTCGTACAGGTCGCGCGTGTTGCCGCCGTTCGTCAGCAGCGAGACAGCCAATCCCTGCGAAGGCAGGACGCGGAGGAACGCGGCCTGGCCGATCGTGTTCCCGTCGTGGCCGATCAGCCGGTGGCCGTCCCAGTCGAAGCGGATCCAGCCCAGTCCCCACGAGTCGCCGAGCGTGTGCTTGTCGGGCAGCTCGGCCTGCTTGTCGGCCATCGCCGCCACGGACTCCGAGCTGAGCACCCGCGTGCCGTCCGGGGCGAGACCGTCGTTCAGGTGCATGCGAGCGAAGGCCAGTGCCTCGGCTGCGGTCGACGTGATCAGGCCGGCCGGACCGAGCGAGCGGGGGAGTCCCCACACCGGCGCCGGTGAGAGCTCGTCCTCGCCGACGTGACCAACGGCGGCGCGATGCAGCAGCGCCTCCTCCGGCAGCGTCACCGTACGGCGCAGGGCGAGCGGCGTGAAGATCCGTTCGCGCAGGACGGTGTCCCAGGTCTTGCCGGTGAGCTTCTCGATCACCCGGCCGGCCAGCGAGAAGCCGGAGTTGCAGTACGACCAGGTCGCACCGAGCGGGTGGTTCTGGCCGACTTCGGCCAGCCCGTCGACGTACTTCTCAAGGCAGTCGTCGCCCCGGCCGGTGTCGGTGAACACGTCGCCGTCGATTCCGCTCGTGTGCGTCAGCAGCTGCCGCATCGTCACCTGCTTGGCGACATCGGGATCACCGAGCTGCAACTCGGGCAGCACCTGGATGAGCGGTGCGTCCAGGTCGAGCAGCCCCTCGTCGACGAGTTGCAGGGCAAGCGTCGCCGTCCACACCTTCGACATCGAGCCGATCTGGAAGATCGAGTCGGTGGTCACCGGGACGCCGATCTCCTTGTGCAGTACGCCGGTCGCCGCCTCCACCAGCTCGTCCTCCTGGCCGGTCTTGAAGCGCAGGATCCCCAGCGATGCACCGACCACCTTGTGCTTGGCCGCGAGCGTCGTCAGCCGACGCTGCCAGTGCGCGGCATCGATCCGGGGCCGCTGCGGTCCACGCGGGTCACCGGCGTACTGCTCGATCCAGTCGACGATGCGGCGGCCGAAGTCGATGCGGTGCGAAGGACGGCCCTCGACGATGAACAGGTGGCTGGCCTCCGGGTAGAGCACCAGCTGAGTTGGCACGCCCTGCTCGCGGAGCGCGGTGTGCCACTGCTGGGCTTGGCCGACCGGGCAACGGACGTCCGCGTCGCCGTGCAGGATCAGCGTCGGCGTCTTAACCTGGTCGACCTTGCTCAACGGAGACATCGCGCTGAAGTCGCCAGGGCCGTTCAACTCGTAGACGTTCAGGAAGTGGGCGGCGTCCGACGTGCCGCTCATGCTGGTCAGGTCGCTCACCACGCCACCCGCGACGGCCGCGGCGAACCTGTTGTCGCGACTGGTCAGGTAGCAGGTCATGAAGCCGCCGTAGCTGTAGCCGGCGATCGCGAGCCGCTGGGCGTCGGCGATGCCTTCGGCAACGAGCTGGTCGATCGGCTCGAGGAAGTCGTTGGCGTCCGACGTGCCCCAGCCGCCAACCACCCCGTTGTAAAAGTCTTCGCCGTACCCGTCGCTGCCCCGCGGGTTCAGCAGGAGGACGGTCCAGCCGCGTGCGGCAAGCTCCTGGTGGTACAGGTGCACTTCGTCGGCCACGGCGTTCCACGCGTTGTGCGGACCGCCGTGCACGTCGAGCAGCAGCGGCTGCGCTCCGGTGGCCGACGGATCGCGGACGATCCACCCGTTCACCACCGTCCCGTCCGAGATCGTGAACTCGCGTTCCTCCCGCACGAAGGTCTCGACGTCCTCGAGCCCGTACGACGTCTGCTGCGTCACCGATCCGTCAGCCAGGTCGACCGTCACGATCTCCCCGTACGACGTCTCCGTCGCCAGCGCGACGGTTGCGACCCCTCCGGCGACCGACAGACCTGACACGTTCTGACCCGCCTCACCGAGCACCCGTCGAGGCGTACCGCCGGCCACCGGCACGGCGTACAGATGGCTGCAGCCGCGGTCGCGGACGCAGAACAGCACCGTCTTGCCGTCTTCGATCAGCGTGGGAAGGGCTCCCGGGTACGCCGGTCCGCCGGGCATCACATTGCGATCGAGCGGCGCCGACAGGTTCACCACGTCGCCGTCGGCCAGCGAGAGTCGCAGCAACCCGGCATGTCCCACCGGTCCGGTGGTGCTACCGACGATCAGCAGAGACTCGCCATCGCTGGTCCACCGCACCGGGCCTGTCAGTCCTTCCTTCAGACCGACCACCTGCGGCTCGGCCTTCTCGTCGGTCGCGTCGAGCACGTACGCCGGCGCGGTCGGGACCAGGTCCGCGTCGGGTGCCGTGCCCGCGCCGAACGCGACCTTGGTCCCGTCGGGCGACCAGTCCGGGTCGCCTGCGTGCCAGTCGCCCTCGGTTGCCTGCCGGCACTTCTTCGTCCCGACGTCGAGCAGGTGGACGTGCTGGCGGTAGGTGCGCAACCAGCCCGCGCCATCGGCCTGGTAGTCCAGGCGCTCGGTGACGATCGGTGCGTGGCCACGCGTCTCGCGCGCTGTGTCGTCCTCACCGGCAAGGGCAGCGATGTCGACCGGAGCGCTGAAGGCGATGCGCGTGCCATCCGGACTCCAGCGCGGAGCGCCCGCGCCGAGGGGAAGCGTCGTCAGCTGCTCCGGCTCACCGCCACCGGCCGGAAGCACCCAGAGCTGAGCAGGCCCGTCCTTGCCACGGAGGAAGGCCAGCTGCGTGCCGTCCGGAGACCACGTCGGTGAGCTGTCGCCGTCGCTTCGGGTCAGCTGCTGCGGCTCGCCTCCGGACACCGGTACGCGCCAGAGGTTCCGCAGAGTGCGGTCGGCGGCGCGGTCGGTGGTCCGCAGGACGTACACGAGCTGAGAGCCATCCGGCGACAATGCCGGCTGCTCCGGCACGGACAGGTCGGTCAGCTCGTCGATGCGCAGGCGTCGGGTCACAGGGAGTCCTCCTTGGCTACGGAACCGGCGGTCACCGGCTGCAGAGCGCCGGCCACGTGGTGGCAGGCGGCGCGATGACGTCGGCGGTCGGCGTCGGTGGTGGGGTCGATCGTCAGGCAGTGCTCGCGATCGGCGAACACCAACGGTCCGATCGGGCAACGAGGGTGGAACCGGCATCCGCCGGGTGGATGGTGCGGGTCGGCCGGTTCGGCGTCGGCGACCACCTGGGCAGCGCGTTCGGCAACAGCCTGTGCCGCGGGATCGGCGAGTAGTTGGGCCACAGGATCGAGCAGCGTCGTCGATCCCCGGTGGGGCGCGGCCGCGAGCAACTCCTTGGTGTACGGGTGTTGTGGATCGGCGAGCACCTCCGCGGCAGGGCCGAACTCGACGATGCGGCCCAGGTACATGACGGCGATGAAGTCGCTGACGTAGCGCACCACCGCCAGGTTGTGGGAGATGAAGAGCATCGACAGCTGCAGCTCACGTTGCAGTGAGCGGACCAGGTTCAGCACCGTGCCTTGGATCGACACGTCCAGCGCCGAGGTGATCTCGTCCGCGATGAGGACGTCGGGCTGCCCGGCGAGCGCTCGCGCGATCGCGACTCGTTGCCTCTGGCCACCAGAGAGCGCTCCTGGGTACGTCAGTGCGCGATCCGCTTCGAGCCCGACGAGTTCGAGCAGCCGGGTCACCTCCTGCCGACGAGGCGCGCCCAGGCGTGGCACGGCCTCGGCGATCGAGTCGCCGATAGTCATCCGTGGATCGAGTGACGAGTACGGATCCTGGAAGACCATCTGCAGCGGACGACGTCCGCGTGGCCTGCGGCGTAACGGTTCGCCGTCCAGCAGGATCCGACCGGACGACACCTCGGCCAGCCCGACCGCGGCCCGTGCCAGCGTCGACTTGCCCGATCCCGATTCGCCGACCAGCCCGACGACTTGGCCGGCCGGCACGGTCAGGTCGACCCCGTCGACCGCGGTCAGCGCACGGCTGCCCGCGCCGTACCGGACCGTCACCTGGTCGAACCTCAGCTCACTCATCGCTGCCCCGTCCGGATCGATTCGATGCTCAGCAACGGCTGGCCCTGAGGATTCCAACAGGCCACCCGATGGCTTTCGCCTACCAGTTCAGGATCCTTCGACGCACAGGCCCCGACAAGGAACTCACAACGCACTCTGTAGGCACATCCCGCGTCAACGCCTGACGGATCAACAGGCCGTCCGGGGATCACCGCCAGCGGTTCGTCGAGCGGTGTGTCCAGATCCGGTACGGCGGCCAGCAACGCCCGCGTGTAGGGATGCCGTGCTCCCGAAGCGAGCTCGGCAGCGGGCAGGTCCTCGACGATCCGTCCCGCGTACATCACCAGCACCCGGTCGCAAACCTGTGCGACCACAGTGATGTCGTGGCTGATCAGCAGCACGGCGACCTCGTCGGTCTCCCGGATCGTCTCCAGCAGCCGCAGCACCTGACGCTGCACGGTCACGTCCAGGGCCGTCGTCGGCTCGTCGGCGACGATCAACGCCGGCGCTCCCATCAGGCCCATCCCGATCATCGCGCGCTGCCGCATTCCGCCGGAGAACTCGTGCGGGTACTGGCGCGCCCGCCGTTCCGCCGCCGGGACCCGGACCGCGCGCAACCGGTCGACGGCCCGAGCCATCGCCTGCCGCCGGCTGAGTCCCTGATGTTCACGAGCACCTTCGGCAAGCTGCACGCCGATCCGCTTGGTCGGGTTGAACGACGTCATCGGGTCCTGGAACACCATCGCGAACGAGGTCCCCAGCAACCGTCGCCGGATCGCCGCGCTTGCGCGGTCCGCGAGCCGCCCGAGCAACGGCGCCCCGAGAAAGGACAACTCGGAAGCCGAGACCTGACCGGGCGACTCGATCAACCCGGCGACGGCCAGCGCCGTGAGGCTCTTGCCCGAACCGGACTCACCGACCACCCCGACGATCTCGCCCTTGTGGATGGTGAAGCTGACACCGCGCACGGGCGTGATCGGCCCCGGGAAGCTGACCCGCAGATCCTTCACGACCAGCACCGCCTCGTCGTCGACAGGCGCTGCCGGAACAGTCTCCGGCACCGACGCACGCACCCGCGGCCCGACCAGCGCCGGCACGCCGAGCCCCTTCGCCACAGCCTCGCCGAAGAGGTTGAACGCGAGCCCGGCGATCACCACGGCCACACCCGGTGCGAGCGCGGCCGCGGGATGGACGTAGATCCCGTTCAGCGACTCACCCATCAACCGGCCCCAGTCGTACGCCGGCGGCTGCACGCCGAGGCCCAGGAACGACAGCCCGGCGAAGGCCAGCAGTACGCCGCCCGCACCGATGGTCGCGTTCACCACCAGCGGTTCGGCGATGTTGGGCAGGATGTGCCGCAGCAGGATCCGGAACCGCCCGACGCCCGCGATGCGCGCCGCCGCGACGAAGTCCCGCTCGGCGATTCCCGCGACCAGCGTCTGCGTCAGCCGCGCGAACGTCGGCGCGCCGGCCAGGCCGATCGCGAGCACCGCGCCCTTCGCGCCCACTCCGAAGATCACCGCGAAGAACAGCGCGAGCAGCAGGCCGGGAAAGGCCACGGCGATGTTCACGATCGCCGTCGTCAAGCGCCCGAAGCGCCGTCCCACCAGTACCGGCGCGGTGCCGAGCAGCAGACCGGCGAAGACGCCGAGAGCGGTCGCCAGCAGCGCGAGCACGATCGACGTACGGGATGCGACGAGCACGCGGTAGAAGATGTCCCGGCCGAGGCTGTCGGTGCCGAGCCAGTGCTGGGACGACGTGCCTTCGAGCAGGTGCTCGGTGTCGATCGCGCCGGCCTGGTTCGACCAGAGCAACGGCGCAAGAACCGCCAGCACCAGGACGGCGAGCAGAAGTACGCCGGCACCGGCGCCGACCGGCGTACGGAGGACTGCGATCCAGCGGGTTCGTCGGGCCATCAGCTCTCCCGGATCGTCGAACGGGGATCGAGCAGGGCCAGCGCGACGTCCACGGCGAGGTTCACCAGCAGCACGCCGACGCCGTACACGAGCACGACGCCCTGCACGAGCGGGTAGTCCTTGGCGAGGATCGACGAGACGATCGTGCTGCCGAGCCCGGGCCAGCCGAAGACGTTCTCGACCAGCACGGTCCCGGCGACCATCCCGCCGAGCAGCAGGCCGCCCAGCGTGATCGTGGCCGTGACGGCGTTGGGAAGCGCGTGGCGCAGATAGATCGCGATCGCCGGCAGACGCTTCGCGCGGGCGGTCCGCAGATAGTCGGTCTGCAGGACCGCGAGCAGTTCGACGCGACAGATGCGGGCCAGTACGGCGGCAGGTCCGACCGCCAGGGACAGCACCGGCAGCACGTACGACGAGACGTTGCCTCGACCCGCGACCGGGAACCAGTGCAACTGCACCGCGAACACGTAGACCAGCCCGACCGCGAGCAGGAACTCGGGAATCGCGGCGAGCACCACCGAGGTCGACGTGAACGTCAACTCGGCTTTCGGCCGGCGACCGGCGCGGGTGAGCACCCCCATCGCCAGGCCGAGCGGCAGCGCGATCAGAACCGCCACGAGGAACGCGGCGACGGCGAGCTGAACGGTCGCGGGCAGCCGGTCGCGGATCACGTCGGAGACCGGGAGACCGGTGGTGATCGACGTTCCGAGATTGCCCGTGAAGAGATGCTGCAGGAAGTGCAGGTACTGCAGCCAGAGCGGGTCGTTCAGACCGAGCGACTCGCGCTGCGCTTCGACGACGCTCTGCGCGGCGACCGGCCCGAACGCGGCGCGGACCGGGTCACCGGGAATCAGGTGGATCATCAGGAAGGACGCGCTGAGCAGAGTCAGGACCGAGACGACCAGCCGGGCGAACCGGCGGATCGCGAAGCGCACCCACGGGTTCAGCTCCGAGCGGGAGCCGGCGGCAGCAGCGCCGGGCGCGACGGGCGGGGCAGGAACCGTCGTCACCGGCTCACCCCAGCATCCGCACCGAGCTCGGGACGACGCTGCCCTGGCTCAGGTCGAAGGTCGCGTTCTTGCCGAAGATCGGCACGACCGTGTTCACGAACGGCACCAGGTTGACCTGCTCGAACAGCGCCCGCTCGCCGGCCGCCCAGTCCTCGCAGCCGTCGGTCCCGGCGATCTTGGAGGCCTTGGCGATCGCGGCGTCGTACGCGGGGTTCTTGATCCAGGAGAAGTTGGTCCCGTTCGGCGGCGTTGTGCCGGACAGGAAACTCACCAACTGGCTCGGCAGGGAGACAGTCAGCGGGATGAGTCCCGCGTGCCACGTGCCCTGACCGGCAAGAACCACGGTGCTGATCTCGGCGGTCGCGACCGCCTTCAACGAGACCTCGACGCCCAGCTCGGTCCAGGACTTCTGCAGCAGCTCAGCCGCCGACTGCATGGTCGGGCCGAGCGTCGTCGGGTAGTAGAAGACCAGCGACAGCTTGTTGCCGCCCTTCTCCCGGACCCCACCGGCTCCCGGCTTCCAGCCCGCCGCATCGAGCGCGGACTTGGCCGCGTTCAGGTCGTGGCCGGGCAGATTGCCGGTGATCGTGTCGACCTTGCACGGACCCATGCCCGGGGCAACCAAGTCGGTCGGCGGCGTACCGGATCCGCTGGTCACGACCTTGCCCAGCTGGGTCAGGTCGAGACCCTGCGTCAGCGCCCGCCGTACGGCGAGATCCGCGGTCGGCAGGCCCGCCTTCTGGTTGAACCAGAGCTGGCCCAGCGGTGCGCCGACCTCGCGCTTGAACAGCTGCTGAGCCGCGAGCCGTTGCTTGTCCGGTCCGGCGATCGACGCGATGTTCACCTGACCGGCGGTCAGCAGGTTCGCCGAGGTCGTCTCGTTGGCGACGACCTTGATCGTCACCTTCTCCGGTACGCCGGTCTGGTCGGCCTTGAAGTCACCCGGGCCCCAGGCGTAGTCCTTGCGCCGGGTCAGCGTGTAGTGGTCGCCGGGCACGGCCTCGCTGACCGTGTACAGACCGGTGCCGTCCGAGCCCTGCTTGAGGATGCTGCGGTCCTTCATCCCCTTGGCGCAGACGATGTGCAGGCCGCCGACGTTGCGGGCGAGGAAGGCGTCCGGAGCCGCCGCGGTCACCGTGACCGTGCCGGCCGCGTCGTCGGCGACCGCCTTGGCGCCGGCCGGGACGAAGACACCGATCCTGGTCGACTTGTTGGCGGGATCGCCGACGAAGTTGATGTTCTGCGCGACCGTGCTCGCGGTCAGCGGCGTGCCGTCGGAGCAGGTGATGCCCTTGCGCAGCGTGTACTTCGCGCTGGTCGTCGTGCCTTCCCACTTCTCCGCCAGCCCCGCCACCGGCTTGCCGCTGGAGTCGATGTTCAGCAGCGCGTCGTACAGGAACCAGTCGACCTGCATGGTGACCGAGAGCGAGGTGAACTGCGGGTCGAGGTTGCCGGGATCGCCGCCGACGGCCATCGTCAGCGTCTTGCCCGCGACCGGTTGGCCGCCGCCGGCCGTGGTGGTTTCGCCGCCCGAGCTGCAGGCCGACAGAGTCAGTACGCCGGCCACCAGGACTGTGAGTGCGGATTTCATCATGCCTCCGAGGCTGTGGCGCGGCGCAGAGCACGGCCGCTGTGCAGGTACAGGGCGCGACCGGTGCCGTCGTCGCCGAGGAAGACGTGCGGAGTGTGCAGGCCGTTCTCCGCCTCGACCGCGATCAGGCTGTGCTCGTCGCGGCCGACCAGTTCGACCGGCTCAGGTGCGGGACCGAGCTCGGCGAAGATGCCCTTCGGGACCTGGTCGAGCCAGAGCTTGCCGTCGTCGTCCTGGCGGACGGTCAGGTCGAGCGCGTCGGAGGTGTAAGTCCCGAGGAACCGCTCGGCGTCGACCTCGACGGCTGTGGCCGGGGGAGTGGGCATCTCGGGCAGGTCGAGTCCGGCGAGCTCCTTGACCACGTGGCTGAAGACAGCGCGGTAGGCCTCGATCATGTCGCCGCCGTTGGTCAGCAGGGCGATGGCCAGACCGTGTTCCGGTACGACGCGCAGGAACGCGCCCTGACCGATGGTGCCGCCGTCGTGGCCGATCACCGTCGTACCGGCCCAGTCGAACAGCTCCCAGCCGAGCCCCCACGAGTCGCCCATCATGCCGAGCGCGGGCAGCTTCACCTGCGGCTCCTGCATGGCCGCGGCACTCGCAGCACTCAGTACGACGGTCCCGTCGGCCGTCGTGCCGCCGGTCAGGTGCAACTGAGCGAAGGCGAGCAGGTCCCGCGGCCGCATCGCGAGCATGGCACCGGCCGGTGCCATGGCCGGGGTCAGCGCCCAGATCGGTGCCGGTTCCGGCGCCTCGCCAGGCGTCGCTCGCAGATGGCCGACCGCCGCCCGGTGCAGGATCGCCTCGTACGGATCGGTGGCCGCGTGCTGCAGTCCGAGTGGACTGAACAGGTGCTCACGCACGACGACGCCGTACGGCTTGCCGCGGACCACCTCGACCAGCCGACCGAGAACGACGAACCCGGCGTTGTTGTACGAGAACATCTCGCCTGGACCGAAGAGCTGACTCACCTCGGCCAGCGTGGCCAGGAACTTCTCGACCGCGTCGTCGCCCTTGCCGGTGTCGTTGAAGATGTCGCCCTCGAACCCGGCGGTGTGGCTCAGCAGCTGCCGGACGGTGATCTTCGCGGCCGCGCCGTCGTCGCCCAGCACGAAGTCGGGCAGGTGCTCCCGCACCGGGGTGTCCAGGTCGACCTTGCCCTCGTCGACGAGCTGCATCACCAGCGTGGTCGTCCACACCTTGGTGATCGAGCCGATCTGGAACACCGAGTCGGCGGTCGCCTCCACGCCGGTCGCCTTGCTGAGCAGTCCGGCGGCGTGGTCGACCACCTCACCGCCGTACAGGACGCCGACAGCGGCGCCGGGGATCTCGTGCTCGGCCAGCAGGGCCGGCAACTGGTCGTGCAGCCACGTCTCGATCTCGTTCAGGGTCGCCATGGGCCGACGCTAAGACGCCGCGCGCCGCGCGTATTCGTCCTGGACGACGAGGGCCCGGACCGATTTCGTCCGCCGGTACGAAGCACCGGACAGGGACGCCTGACGGGAATCCCGGCGGAGGACTTACTCTTGAGGGTGTTATGACCTCTTCCGGCCGTCGTACGGTCTACCTCGATCACGCCGCGACGACTCCGATGCTGCCCGCGGCGATCGAGGCGATGGCCTCTCACCTCGGGCGCACCGGCAACGCCTCGTCGCTGCACGGGTCGGGGCGTGCCGCCCGCCGGACTGTTGAAGAGTCCCGGGAGACGATCGCGGAGGCGCTCGGCGCGCTGCCGAGCGAGGTCGTGTTCACCTCCGGCGGGACCGAGGCCGACAATCTCGCGCTCAAGGGCCTGTGGTGGGCCCGGCTCAAGGAGGACCCGCGCCGGCGCCGGATCCTGCTCAGCGGGGTCGAGCACCACGCCGTACTGGACCCGGCCGTCTGGCTCGCGCAGCACGAGGGCGCCGAGCTGGAGTGGCTGTCCGTCGACGCGCTCGGCCGGGTGCGTCCCGACGAGGTCCGCGCGGCGATCGAGCAGGACCCGGCGTCGGTGTCCTTCGTCACGCTGATGATGGCCAACAACGAGGTCGGCACGCTGCAGCCGATCCAGGAGGTCGCGGCGATCGCGGCCGAGCACGGGATCCCGGTGCACACCGACGCCGTCCAGGCGATCGGGCAGATCCCGGTGCACTTCGCGGCGCTCGGAGTCGACGCGATGACCGTGTCGGCGCACAAGATCGGCGGCCCGTACGGGATCGGCGCGCTGCTGGTCCACAAGGAGACCCAGCTCGTGCCGATCGTCCACGGCGGCGGCCAGGAGCGCGACGTCCGGTCCGGCACGCTCGACACCCCGGCCACGGCCGGGTTCGCGGTCGCGGCGGCGCACGCCGTCAAGCACCAGTCCGACGAGTCGCAGCGGCTGATCGCGCTGCGGGACCGGCTGGTCAACGGCATCACGAGCACGATCCCGGGCGCGCTGTTGTCGGGGGACCCGATCGGGCGTTTGCCTGGTAACGCACACTTGTCGTTCAAGGACTGCGAGGGCGACTCGCTGCTGCTCCTGCTGGACGCGCGCGGTATCGAGGTGTCGACCGGCTCGGCCTGCAACGCCGGGGTCGCGGAGCCGAGTCACGTGCTGCTCGCGATGGGGTACGACGACCAGCGGGCCCGCGGCTCGCTGCGGTTCACCCTCGGACACACCAGCACGGACGCCGACGTCGACGCCGTACTGGACAACATCGGGCCAGTGGTGGAGCGGGCGATGTCCGCCGGACTGCAGAACGTGGGAAGGAACAACTGATGCGGGTACTCGCAGCCATGTCGGGCGGAGTCGACTCCGCCGTCGCGGCGGCGCGGATGGCCGAAGCCGGGCACGACGTGGTCGGTGTGCACCTGGCGCTCAGCCGCAACCCGCAGTCGTACCGCAGCGGCGCGCGCGGCTGCTGCACGATCGAGGACTCCCGCGACGCCCGCCGCGCCGCTGACGTGATCGGCATCCCGTTCTACGTCTGGGACCTGGCCGAGCGCTTCCACGCCGACGTGGTCGAGGACTTCGTCGCGGAGTACGCCGCCGGCCGGACGCCGAACCCGTGCCTGCGCTGCAACGAGAAGGTCAAGTTCAGCGCGGTCCTGGAGCGCGCGCTCGCGCTCGACTTCGACGCGGTCGCGACCGGGCACTACGCACAGATCGTCGAGACCGCTTCCGGCCGCGAGCTGCACCGGGCGGTCGACCACGCCAAGGACCAGTCGTACGTGCTGGGCGTGCTCACGCAGGAGCAGCTGAAGCACGCGTTCTTCCCGCTCGGTGACACGGTCAAGACCGAGATCCGGGCCGAGGCGGAGCGCCGCGGGCTGTCGGTGGCGGCCAAGCCGGACAGCCACGACATCTGCTTCATTGCCGACGGCAACACCCCGGGATTCCTGGCCGAGAAGCTCGGCGCGGCGCCGGGCGACATCGTCGACAGCAGCGGCACCAAGCTGGGCGAGCACAGCGGCACCCACGGCTTCACCGTCGGGCAGCGCAAGGGCCTGCGGATCGGCACGCCGGCGGCCGACGGCAAGCCGCGCTTCGTGCTCGACATCAGCCCGGTGGACCGCACGGTCACGGTGGGCTCCCGCGAGGAGCTGGCCGTGGAGAGCCTGGTCGCGTCCAAGCCGCGCTGGTGCGGTCCGGAGCCGACCGAGACGCTGCAGGTCAAGGCCCAGCTCCGCGCGCACGGCGACGAGGTGGCGGTCACCGCCCGCGTCGAGGGCAACCAGGTCTTCGTGGACTTCGACGAGCCGACTGCCGCGGTTGCGCCGGGCCAGGCGGTCGTCCTGTACGACGGAACGCGGGTGATCGGCTCGGCGACCATCGACTCGGTCCAGCGCGCCGCGGCGAAGGTCTGATGACGACTACCGGTCTGGGCTCGCTGCCCGGGGACGACATCCGTGAGTGGACCAAGGTGGTGCTCGGGGCGGTCGACATCCCGTTCCTGCCGGAGCTGCCGGCCCGGCCGTACGGCGACATGCTCAGCCGGGCGGTCGCCGTACTGGCTGAGCTCTCCGCGGACCTCCAGCCGGCGGGGTGGCGGCTGACCGGCGGCTCGGACTCGCGGTCGAGCCTGGACCAGCGGCGGGCGCGGGCCTTGCTCGAGGAGGACCTGGACGTCCTGGAGGAGTTCGCCGACGGGTACACCGGGCCGCTGAAGCTCCAGTTCACCGGGCCGTGGACGCTGGCGGCGACAGTGGAGCTGCCGCGCGGGGACAAGGTGCTGGCGGACCACGGCGCCCGGCGGGACTTGGCTGACGCGCTGGCGCACGGGCTGAACGCGCAGGTGGCCGAGGTGCGACGCCGGGTGCCCGGTGTGGAGCTGCTGGTGCAGCTGGACGAGCCCGCGCTGCCCGCCGTACTGGCTGGAGCTGTTCCGACAGCCAGTGGGTGGAGCAAGCACCGCTCGGTCGACGGTCCGGGTGCTGTAGAGCTGCTGGCCCGAGTGATCGAGGCCGCTGAACCAGCCACGACTCTGGTGCACTGCTGCGCTGCTCGGCCGCCGATCGAGGTGTTCACCAAAGCAGGCGCCGGGGGAGTGGCCGTCGACGTCTCACTGCTCACCGAGCCCGCCTGGGAGCAGATCGCCATCGCAGTCGAGGCCAAGACCACCCTGTACGCCGGACTGGTTGCTACGACCGGCCCTCTGCTCAACCCTGAACAGGCTGCCGCGCCGCTGGTCCGCACGTGGCGCAACCTCGGACTGGACCCCGAGCTGATGAAGCAGGTCGTTGTCACCCCAGCGTGCGGGCTCGCTGCCTCTGCGTCGCCGGCTGACGCGCGGGCGCGCCTGGAGCTGCTGCGCGGGATCGTCGACGCGCTCGGAGAAGCCGCCGAGGCCTAGGGCCGGATAGCCCGAAAACGTCGGTGCCGGGCGGTAAGTTCTCCTCATGAGCACGGAGATCCCCGAGACGAACGCCGCCGACCAGCCTGCCGCGCCGCCCGAGGTGCGGGAGCGGCACGCCGCGCTGAGCCGCGAGATCGAGGAGCACCGGTTCCGCTACTACATGGCGACCTCGACCATCTCCGACGCGGACTTCGACGCGCTGATGCACGAGCTGCAGGGCATCGAGGAGGAGTTCCCCGAGCTGCGCACGCCGGACTCGCCGACGCAGAAGGTCGGCGTACCGATCTCGACGCTGTTCGCGCCGGTCACCCACCCGCAGCGGATGGAGAGCCTGGGCAACGCGTTCTCCGCCGAGCAGATGGAGGCCTGGGCCAAGCGGCTCGAGCGCGAGGTCACGGTCAAACAAATCCATGACAGCGGTTTCCTCTGCGAGCTCAAGGTGGACGGGCTGGCGCTGGACCTGGTCTACAAGAACGGTCGCCTGGTCACCGGCGCGACCCGGGGTGACGGCACGACCGGGGAAGACGTCACGCTCAACGTGCGGACCATCGCGAGCATCCCCGAGGTGCTGGACACCGACGACCCGCCGGAGTTCCTCGAGGTGCGCGGCGAGGTCTACTTCCGGGTCGAGGACTTCCAGCAGCTGAACGCGCAACTCGTTGAGGCGGGCAAGGACCCGTTCTCCAACCCGCGCAACGGCGCCGCCGGTTCGCTGCGGCAGAAGGACCCGCGGGTCTCCGCCCAGCGCCCGCTGCGGTTCGTCGTGCACGGACTCGGCCGCGTCGACGGGCATCACATCGCCCGGCTGTCCGAGGCGTACGAGCAGCTGAAGGCGTGGGGCCTGCCGGTCAGCGACCGCGCCCGCCGGGTCGAGACGCTGGCCGAGGTGAACGACTTCATCACGTACTACGGGGAGAACCGGCACTCCGTCGACCACGAGATCGACGGCGTCGTGGTGAAGGTCGACGAGGTCGACCTGCAGCGCGCGCTGGGCTCGACGTCGAGCGCGCCGCGCTGGGCGATCGCGTACAAGTACCCGCCGGAAGAGGTCACCACCAAGCTGCTCTCGATCGAGGTGAACGTCGGCCGCACCGGTCGCGTCACGCCGTACGGGGTGATGGAGCCGGTGCGGGTGGCCGGCTCGACGGTCGAGTTCGCCACGCTGCACAACGCGCAGGAGGTCGAGCGCAAGGGCGTGTGGATCGGCGACACCGTCGTGCTGCGCAAGGCCGGCGACGTGATCCCGGAGATCCTCGGCCCGGTGATCGACCTGCGGCCCAAGGAGGCGTACCCGTTCCGGATGCCGACCGAGTGCCCGTCCTGCGGTACGACGCTGCGGCCGATGAAGGAGGGCGACGTCGACATCCGCTGCCCGAACTCGCGGTCCTGCCCGGCCCAGCTGCGCGAGCGGCTCTTCCACCTGGCCGGGCGGTCGGCGTTCGACATCGAGGTGCTCGGCTTCAAGGCGGCCGACGCGTTGATCAGCAGCGAGCTGATCACCGACGAGGGTGACCTGTTCACGCTGACCGAGGAGGCGCTGGCGCGCAGCCCGTTCTTCACCACCAAGGCCGGGGCGCTGTCGGCGAACGCACAGAAGCTGCTCGCCAACCTCGAGGCGGCCAAGTCGCAGCAGCTGTCACGCGGTCTGGTCGCGCTGTCGATCCGGCACGTCGGCCCGACCGCGGCCGCCGCGCTGGCAGCGGCGTACGACGACATCGACGCGGTCGAGGCGGCCGGCGAGGAGGAGCTGGCGCAGATCGAGGGCGTCGGCCCGACCATCGCGCACGCGGTGATCGAGTGGTTCCAGGTGGACTGGCACCAGGAGATCGTGCGCAAGTGGAAGGCCGCCGGCGTCCAGCTGCGGCAGGAGCGGACCGGGCCGACCGTCGAGCAGACGCTGACCGGACTGTCGGTCGTGGTGACCGGCACGGTCGAGGGCTTCAGCCGGGACGAGGCGACCGAGGCGATCGTGTCGCGCGGTGGCAAGGTGGCCGGGTCGGTGTCGAAGAAGACGTCGTTCGTGGTGGTCGGTGACTCTCCGGGGTCGAAGTACGACAAGGCCGTGCAGCTCGGCGTACCGATCCTGGACGCGGCCGGGTTCCAGGTCCTGATCGAGCAGGGCGCGGACGCGGCGGCCGAGGTGGCGACCACGCCGGAGCCCGGCGAGGTGTAGATCGTCCGGTTCGCCGGGAGAACTGGCCTAGGTCGGTACGGCTGTTCCGCCTTGGCACAAAGGATTTCCGGTTCGATGGATCCGTTGTATGGCCTGGCCCGTCCGACTGTTAACTTTGCACGTCCACACGTGGGTCACTAAGGAGCGAATATGACTACGCCGCCACAAGGACCGTGGGGTCCTGGGCAGCCGGGGGGCCAGCCGGGCGGGCAGCACGGGGGAAACCAGGGGCAAGGTGGCTGGGGACAACAGCAGCCGCCCCAGGACGGTGGTGGCTGGGGACAGCGCCCGCCGCAGCCGGGCCAGCCGCCTCAGCAGGGTCAGCCCTCTCAGGGGCAGCCTCCTCAGCAGGGTCAGCCGCCGCAGCAGGGTGGCTGGGGTCAGCAGCCCGGCCAGCAGCCGCAGCAGGGACAGCCTGGTTGGGGTCAGCAGCAGAGCGGCAGCGGGTACCAGCAGCAGCCGTGGCAGCAGCAGAAGCCGCAGCAGACCGGCTGGCACCAGCAGCAGGGCGGTCAGCAGCCCTGGCAGCCCAACGGCCCGGGTGGCTCCGGTGGCGGCAAGGACAAGATGCCGCTGTTCATCGGCGGCGGCATCGTCGGCATCCTGGTGATCGGCCTGCTGGTCTTCGTCGGGATCAAGGCGCTCGGTGGTGACGACGAGCCGACCACGCAGCCGACGACCACCACCTCCTCCCAGCCGACCGACGGTCCGGAGACGCCGAACGGCGACCCGACGAGCGCACCGCCGGCCGGTGAGCTCGGGCAGGCGACCGGTCAGGCCAAGGCCGCGACCGACAAGCTCCAGGCCGACGGGTACCAGTGCAGCGACCTGTTCAACGGGGCGCAGGGCGCCCACCGTGGCTGCTTCAAGCTCGACGGTGCGACCGAGGCCGAGACGGTGTTCCAGTTCCAGTCCGACGGCTCGATCATCGCGGTGCTGATCAAGTCGAGGAACGACGACAACGTGAACAACGCGGGCGTCACGTTCGACGCCGCGCTGCAGGCCCTCGGCAACGACACCTTCGGCGGTTCGGAGGTGGCCAAGGTGCAGCAGGCGGTCAAGAACGGCCAGAAGTCGCAGAAGGTCGGCAGCACCTGGGGCGAGTTCTCGCTGCGCAACAACGGCGACACCATCCAGGTCGGTGGCAAGAAGTCCGGCGCGGACGAGCTCGACCTGCCGCGCAAGGAGTTCGAGACCACCCAGGCGTCGATGGTCGCCGGGCTGAAGGCGAAGAAGTACGACTGCAAGACCGGTCTGACGTGCCGCAAGACGCTCGGCAAGTACGGGTCGTTGTCGGTGCTCGGCTTCGGGTCGCAGGGCGGCGGGCTGCGCTCGTTCCAGATGCGCGCCTCCGGCGACGTCGAGGACGTGAAGTCCGGCGGTACGGCGGTGTTCGCCGACGGGCTCGCGGTGCTGAAGGGCCCGGACGTCGCGGCGCTGAAGGCGTTCGTCGACGCCCGCAACGACGGCAAGTCGTACACTGCGTACGTGTCCGGCTGGCGCGTGGAGATCCTCTCCGACGCGGACGACTCCTACGGGTCGCGGTCGGTCGAGTTCTCGTACGAGTCGTTCTACGTCTGAGGGTCCCGGGTGAAGTTCGAGCCGCAGAAGCGTGAGTCGCGGGCGGTGGCCAAGCCGCCGCCCGAGGCGCTGCAGCGCGTCGACGGTGGCGGCGCCTGGGGGCCGACCCAGTTCGAGCTCCCGGCGGGCGACGGCAAGAACCTCACCGCGATCCTGGTCACCGCGCTGGCCGGCGGGCTCGTCCTGCTGGCCATCGTGGGGCTCGGCGCCCTGGCGTACTTCGAACTGCGCTGAGCCTTCTCGTCCACGCGAAAGCCTCCTCACACCTGGTGTGAGGAGGCTTTGTGCTTCAGCGACTACGCGGTCGCGTGGATGGTGACGGCGAGGTTGGCCAGGTAGCTGAGGCGGGCGACCTCGGAGCCGAGGAACTCCGGCCCACCGCGCCGGCCGACCACGAGCACGCGGCGGTCGGACTCCAGCGGAGCCGCGACCAGCACGGACTCGACCAGGCCCTTGTGGTCCGGCGCGGCCAGCGTCGTCGCCTTCTCCAGCGGAAGCCACTGCTCGACCAGGCCACCGAACTCCGGCGTCGCGCTGGTCTCCAGGGCGACCTTCACCTCACCACCGGTGCCGTCCAGCAGCGCGGCCCAGTCGGCGTGCAGCACCGAGGGCGCCTGCTCGACCAGGATGTCGATCGCCTCGGCCGGGGCCGAGGTCATCTGCTCCACGGCTTCGAGGTCCATGTGCAGGCCGCCGCCCGCGCCGTACCGGGAGAACCAAATCACCTCGACGCCTTCGACGCCGTTGCACGCGGAGACCAGCCGGTCGGGCAGCACGCCCGGCGGGAGGTCGACCACGATGTCGTCGACGGCCGTGCCGTTCTCGCGCCGGTGCTCGACGATCTCGATCGCGTGGATGTCGGCGTCGACCTCGCCGAGGGCGGTCGCCACCGTGCCCAGGGACCCGGGGCGGTCCGGGATGATCAATCGCAGCAGGAACACCGAACGATCATCTCCCAGCCCAAAACCACGCAAGTTACGCCCTGTCGCGGCCAATGTTACAGAGCGAAGCAAAGTGACACGCCAGCGGTGCTCAACTGATGAACCCGAACGCGTTGTCCACAGCCTTGGGCAGCAGGCAACACAGCCGTCACGGGTGCCCTCTAGGATGACTCACGAAACACCGAGAGCCTCTCGGCGTTTCGGTCAGCAATCGAACACATTGGATGCCCTTCATGCCATCGATTACCCGCGAAGAGGTCGCGCACCTGGCGCGACTGGCGCGGATCGAGCTCTCCGACGACGAGCTCGACCACCTCGCACCGCAGCTCGACCAGATCATCGCGCTGGTCGGGCAGGTCAGCGAGGTGGCCGCGGACGACATCCCGCCGACCTCGCACGCCCTGCCGATCACGAACGTGATGCGCGAGGACGTGAACGTGCCGTGCCTGACGCCGGAGCAGGCCCTGTCCGGCGCGCCGGCCGCGGAGGACCAGCGATTCCGGGTGCCGCGGATCCTGGAGGAGGACTGATGGGTGACCTGACTCGCAAGACAGCCGTCGAGCTGTCGGAGCTGATGACGTCCGGTGAGGCCAGCTCGGTGGAGATCACCCAGGCGCACCTGGACCGGATCGGTGCCGTCGACGGCGCCGTGCACGCGTTCCTGCACGTCGACACCGAGGGTGCGCTGGCGCAGGCCGCGGCCGTCGACAAGAAGCGCGCGGCCGGCGAGAAGCTCGGCCCGCTGGCCGGCGTACCGCTGGCACTGAAGGACGTGCTGACCCAGGACGGCGTCCCGACGACCGCCGGGTCGAAGATGCTCGAGGGCTGGAAGCCGCCGTACGACGCGACCGTCGTGCAACGGCTGAAGGCGGCCGGCGTGGTGATCCTCGGCAAGACCAACATGGACGAGTTCGCGATGGGGTCGTCGACCGAGAACTCGGCGTACGGCACCACCCACAACCCGTGGGACCTGAACCGGATCCCCGGCGGCTCCGGCGGCGGTTCGTCGGCGGCGCTGGCGGCGTACGAGGCTCCGCTGGCGATCGGCACCGACACCGGTGGCTCGATCCGTCAGCCGGGTGCGTTCACCGGCACGGTCGGCGTCAAGCCGACGTACGGCGGCACCTCGCGGTACGGGCTGATCGCGCTGGCCTCCAGCCTGGACACGCCTGGCCCGTGCGCGCGGACGACGCTCGACGCCGCCTTGCTGCACGAGGTGATCGCCGGGCACGACAAGATGGACTCGACGTCGATCAACCAGCCGGTGCCGGCGGTGGTCGACGCGGCCCGTCGTGCCGACGTCGCCGGTCTGCGGATCGGTGTCGTCAAGGAACTCGGCGGCGAGGGGTACCAGCCGGGTGTCGAGGCCCGCTTCCACGAGGCGGTCGAGCTGCTCACCAAGCTCGGCGCCGAGGTGGTCGAGGTGTCCTGCCCGCACTTCCAGTACGCGCTGCCGGCGTACTACCTGATCCTGCCGAGCGAGGCCTCGTCCAACCTGGCCAAGTTCGACGCGATGCGCTACGGCCTGCGGGTCGGTGACGACGGCGAGAACAGCGCGGAGCGGGTCATGAACCTGACTCGCGAGGCAGGCTTCGGCGCCGAGGTGAAGCGCCGCATCATGCTCGGCACGCACGCGCTGTCGAGTGGCTACTACGACGCGTACTACGGCCAGGCGCAGAAGGTGCGCACGCTGATCGCGCGCGACTTCGAGAAGGCCTACGAGCAGGTCGACGTGCTGGTCTCGCCGGCCACGCCGACGACCGCGTTCGCGATCGGCGACCGGGTGAACGACCCGATCGCGATGTACAAGAACGACCTGTGCACGATCCCGTCGAACCTGGCCGGCAACGCGGCGGCGTCGTTCCCGTGCGGCCTGGCCGACGAGGACGGCATGCCGGTCGGCTTCCACGTGATGGCGCCGGTGATGCGTGACGAGCTGCTCTACCAGGTCGGTGGCGCGCTCGAGGCCGCCCTGGCCGACCAGTGGGGCGGCGTCCTGATGTCCAAGGCTCCGGAGCTGGAGGTGACCCGATGACCGCCGAGGTTTTCGCGATCGAGGACGCACTCGCGCAGTACGACCCGGTGCTGGGCCTCGAGGTCCACGTCGAGCTGAACACCAAGTCGAAGATGTTCTGCGGCTGCCCGACCGAGTTCGGCGCCCCGCCGAACACACAGACCTGCCCGGTCTGCCTAGGCCTGCCCGGCGCGCTGCCGGTCGTCAACGCCAAGGCCGTCGAGGCCGCGATCAAGATCGGCCTCGCGCTGAACTGCGAGATCGCCGAGTGGTGCCGGTTCGCCCGGAAGAACTACTTCTACCCGGACATGCCGAAGAACTTCCAGACCTCGCAGTACGACGAGCCGATCGCGTTCAACGGCTGGACCGAGGTCGTCGTCGACGGCGAGACGTACCGGATCGAGATCGAGCGCGCGCACATGGAGGAGGACACCGGCAAGTCCACCCACGTGGGTGGCGCGACCGGCCGCATCCACGGCGCCTCGCACTCGCTGGTCGACTACAACCGGGCCGGCATCCCGCTGATCGAGATCGTCACCAAGACGATCGAGGTCGCGCCGGACAAGGCCGCGGCGGTCGCCAAGGCGTACGTGAGCATGCTGCGTGACCTGCTGCTCGCGCTCGACGTGTCCGACGTCCGGATGGACCAGGGCTCGCTGCGCTGCGACGCCAACGTCTCGCTGAAGCCGCACGGCTCGACGGTGCTGGGGACGCGGACCGAGACCAAGAACGTGAACTCGTTCCGCTCGGTCGAGCGCGCGGTCACCTACGAGATCACCCGGCAGGCCGCCGTACTGGCCTCCGGTGGCAAGGTGCTGCAGGAGACGCGGCACTGGCACGAGGACACCGGCGTCACCACGTCGGGCCGGGAGAAGTCGGACGCCGACGACTACCGGTACTTCCCCGAGCCGGACCTGGTCCCGGTCGCGCCGTCGCGCGAGTGGGTGGAGGAGCTGCGCGCGACGCTGCCCGAGGCGCCGTCCACGCGACGCGTCCGGCTGCAGGAGGAGTGGGGCTTCACCGACCTGGAGATGCGCGACGTCGTCAACGGCAACGCGCTCGAGCTGGTCGTCGGCACCGTTGAGCTCGGCGTCACGCCGGCTGCCGCGAAGAAGTGGTGGCTGGGTGAGCTGGCGCGGGCCGCCAACGAGTCGGGCGTCGCGCTCGGTGAGTTGGGGGTCGGCGCAACCGAGGTCGCCGAGGTGCAGAAGCTCGTCGACTCCGGTGCGCTGAACGACAAGCTCGCGCGTCAGGTCTTCGACGGTCTGGTGAAGGGCGAGGGCACGCCGGCGCAGATCATCGAGGCCCGCGGCCTCGCGCTGGTCTCCGACGACTCCGCGCTGATCGAGGCGATCGACCGGGCCATCGCGGCGAACCCGGACGTGGTGGAGAAGGTCAACTCCGGCAAGCCCGCTGCCGCGGGTGCGCTGATCGGCGCCGTGATGAAGGACCTGCGCGGCAAGGGCGACGCGGCGAAGGTCCGCGAGCTGCTGAACGCCAAGCTCGGGATCTAGGTAACAGAGAACCGGTAGGCCCCAGTGATCACTGGGGCCTACCGGTCTGTCACGCCGCTTCTTGGTGGTGCAGGTCCGGGGGAGTGCTGAGCAGCTTCTTCGCCACGGCGACGTCGGCCGGCGCGCAGCGCACCTCGTACTCCGTCGGGCGCACTTCGCTCGCCGGCGCCTCCGGGCGGTTGTGCACCAGCGCCTTGAAGAAGCCGACCAGGGCGCCCAGGATCGCGCCGTACACGAGACCCCAGAAGACGACGACCAGCCCGGTCATGCTCGTGTCGGCGACCAGCGTCACGAACACACCGAGCGCCAGCCCCAGCGCCGCACCGGACAGCGCGCTGACCCCACTGGCCCGCGCGACGTTGGCGTTGCGTCTGTCCACCATGCGCAGTCCGGCGCCGGTGATCTCCAGCTGTTTCATCCCGTAGGACCGCAGCTGGTCGACAGTGCGCAGTGCGTCCTCGTACTGCTCCGTCGACGTGATCACGCTGGATTCCAGTGGCGCCTGATGTGGCACAGCGTCTCCCCTCCTGAGTGTGTGTGCTTCCACTAGTACCAGGTGGGAGGAAAATCCATGCATCGTCAGCGAGTGATGGTCACCCGCAGGATCCGGTCGTCGCCGTCGCGTACGTCGCCGCGCCCGTCGGTGTTGGACGTGGTCAGCCACAACGAGCCGTCCGGCGCGGCCTCGACGGTCCGCAAACGCCCGTACTGGTTGGTGAGGAACGCCACCGGCTCACCGGTCCGCTTGCCGTCGGCAACGGGAATCGCCCACAACCGCTCGCCTCTGAGCCCGGCCATGAAGACGTGCCCCTGCGCGGTCGTGATCCCCGAGGGGGAGGCGTCGTCGGTCTTCCACTGCGCGATCGGATCCACCATCCCGTCGAGCCTCGAGACTCCTTCGGCACCCGGCCAGCCGTAGTTGGCGCCGGAGGTGATCGCGTTCAGCTCGTCCCAGGTGTTCTGGCCGAACTCCGCGGCGTACAGCTGCTGCCCGTCGAACGCGAGGCCCTGCACGTTGCGGTGGCCCTTGGAGAACCAAGTCTTTCCGCCCGGATTGCCGGGCGCGGGCTTCCCGTCGGTCGTGATCCGGAGGATCTTCCCGCCCAGCGAGTCGTCGTCCTGCGAGTTCGGCCGGTCACCGCCGTCGCCGGTTCCGGCGTACAGGAATCCGTCGGATCCGAACCGCAGCCGCCCGCCGTTGTGCACCGCCGCCATCGGGATCCCTTGGAGAATGGCCTGCTGCCCCGACAGCCTGTTGCCCTGGTAGGTCAGCCGAGCAATCCGGTTGTCCTCGCCGGTCGAGTAGTAGACATAGACATACGGCCGGCTCGGGTACTGCGGATCCACCGCGATCCCCAGCAACCCACCCTCGGACGAGGCGTCAACGCCTTCCACTGTCCCCACCTCAGCCGCCCGCCCACCGGCAACCCGCTTCACCTTCCCGGAGTCCCGCTCGGTCACCAACGCCGACTTGTCCGGCAAGAACGCCAGCCCCCAGGGCACGTCGATCCCTGTAGCCACCGTCCCCGCCGCCTGCAACTTCACCGGCCCCTGAGGCGCGGCACTACTGCTCGACGGCGCGGACGGCGTCGGCGTACTGGACGGCGTCCCACTGCTCCCCACCGACGCCGAAGGACCAGGCGCAGCCTGGCCCTCCGGGTCCGAGCACCCAGCAGCCAACAACCCCACCGCCACCACCAGAGCCGCAGTACGCACGCCATCTCCTCCGAGTCGACAACCCACCACCCTCACTATCCCGAAGTACCCCCGAAAACCCGACGAAAGCCGCGCCTGACCGGTTCCTCCGGAGTCGCAGGACGGCACGACGGCAGGGTGAATTCGTTGCAAGGAGTGTCATGGCGTGGTTTCAGGCGGCCTCGCCAAACGTGCGCCTTTGTCGGAGTCGATTCAGCTTCCCCACGTGGGGCGGAGGGGGAAGTGGGCGTTGGCTTCGTCGTCCAGCTTCACGGCGAGGATTTGGTGGAGTTGGGTGTTGTTGCGTTCGAAACCTACTCGGCAGGCCGCCAGGTACAGGCCCCAGATCTTGGCGGTGGGGTAGCCGACTTCGGCTACTGCTTCGTCCCAGTGGGCTTCTAGGTTTTCGGACCAACCTGCCAACGTGAGGGCGTAGTGCTCTCTCAGGTTCTCTTCGTGGCGGACTTCGAAGCCGGCGTCTTGGGCTTCGAGGATGATTCGGCCGGAGCCGATGAGTTCGCCGTCGGGGAAGATGTAGCGGTCGATGAAGGCGCCGGTCGAGCGGAAGCGGTTGTCGGGGCGGGTGATCGTGTGGTTGAGGAGGCGGCCGCCGGGCTTCAGGTGGTCCAGGAGGAAGCCGAAGTACGACGGGTAGTTGCGGACGCCGATGTGTTCGGTGAGGCCGATGGAGCTGATGGCGTCGAAGTCTCGCTCGGTGACGTCTCGGTAGTCGAGGAAGCGGACTTCGGCGAGGTCTTCCAGGCCTTCTCGTTTGATGGCTTCGGTGGCCCACTCCGCCTGGGCGGCGGAGAGGGTGACGCCCAGGGCCTTGACGCCGTACTCGCGGGCGGCGTGGCGGACCATGCCGCCCCAGCCGCAGCCGACGTCCAGCAGGCGCTGGCCGGATTGCAGGTCGAGTTTGCGAGCGACGAGGTCGTACTTCTCGAACTGGGCGTCTTCCAGCGTGGCCGAAGCGGTCGGGAAGACCGCGCAGGTGTACGTCATCGACGGGCCGAGGACGTACTCGTAGAAGGTGTTCGAGACGTCGTAGTGGTGGTGGATGGCGGCCTTGTCGCGGGTGCGGGAGTGGCGGAGGCCCTCGAAGGTGCGGCGCCACTTGGGGAGGTGTTCCTGGGGCGGGGGCGGCGGGGGCTTCAGGTGGGACCAGCCGAGGCCTCGGACGATGCGCAGGGCCTCCGACGGGGTGGGGCGTTCGAAGTGGAGGTGGTTGAGCATCATGCGCATCAGCGCGTACGGGTTGCCGGGGTGGACGCCGGTGATCTCCAGGTCGCCCTGGACGTAGGCGCGGACCATGCCCAGGTCGCCGGGGGCGGTCAACACGTACGAGAGGCCGCGTTCGGTGGCCAGGTGCATGTGGATGGGGGAGTCCTCGGGGCCGGCCGCGCTGCCGTCGTAGGCGGTGAAGCGGAACGGGAGGCCTTCGGGGGTCACGGCTGTCAGGGCCTGTGCGATCGAGATCTGCGTCGCCAGGGTGGTCATCGGCGAGTCACCGCCTTCTCGTAGAGCCCGGTGAGGCGGGCGTCGGGGTCGTAGACGTTCTTCACTGCGGTGAGGGCCGGGACGTTGTACAGGCGGTCGAAGGTGTCCCGGTCGTAGTAGGCGTCGGAGTACAAGGACTTGTGGCCGCCGAAATCGGCGACGGCGGCCTCGATGCGGCGGTTGACGTCGCCGTCGGCGGCACCCGGAGCGATGGCGACCGTGCCCCAGAAACCGACGTTGACGTACGTCGTACCGGCGGCCAGCGGGTAGAGCGGCCAGGTGTCGGTGCCGCGCAGCCGCAGCGGGCAGAGCCAGACCGGGCGCATGCCGACCTCCGCGTCGAACCAGCGGAGGAAGCCCGCGAGCTGGTCGGCAGGGATCTCCACGTCCTGGATGACGCGCTCGCGGTCGGGCTGACCGCGGCGGCGGTTCAGGCGGGCGACGTAGCCGTGGCGGTTCTCGAAGCCGACGATCCGGTGGTACACGTCGCTACGCCGCAAGCGACGCGGCCAGACCCGGCGGACCCAGCGGTTCTGCGCGCCGAAAGCCGCCGAGCACCAGAACCAGTCGGTGTCCCAGCGCCACAGGTAGTCGTGGGCGGTGAGGAAGTCGGTCGGCCGCTGCTGGATCGAGCGGTAGTAGATCTGCTGGCCGGTGTAGTCGCTCGTCCGGACGGCGGCGTCGCTGTTGCGGCCGAGCGTCAGGTACGCCTCGGTGGGGCTGAACGCGACCCCGTCCACGAAGTGCACGGGCTCGCCGTCGTAGGTGCTGTCAGCAACAACCGAGGCGATGGCCGGCGCCAGCGCGTCCAGGTCGAGCCGGACGTGCCGCAGCGCGACGTACGGCGAGATGCGTTCCAGCTCGATCCGCAGGCGGGTGGCGTAGCCGAGCGTGCCGTACGAGTTCGGGAAGGTGCGGAACAGGTCGGCGTGCTCGCCGGTCGGCCGGGCGGTGACCACGTCGCCGGTGCCGGTCAGGATGTCGAGCTCGAGAACGGACTCGTGCGGCAGGCCGGCCCGGAACGACGACGACTCGATGCCGAGGCCGGTGACGGCGCCGCCGAGGGTGATCGTCTTCAGCTGCGGAACGACGAGCGGGGTGAGCCCGTACGGCAGGGTCGCGGCGACCAGGTCCTCGTACGTGCACATGCCCTGGACGTCCGCCGTCCGGGCCTCGGGGTCGACCGAGATGACGCCGGTCAGCCCGGAGACGTCGAGACCGGGCGACTCGACCGCCGTTCGGGGGCGGAAGAGGTTGGAGCTGCGCTTGGCCAGGCGGACCGGGTCCCCGGGGGGAATGCGCTGGTAGGACGCTCGGAGACGTCCGACCGCCTGATCGTGTTCCACAGTCGAGGTCGAACCCGATGTCGAAGGCACCCACTCAGAGTACGACGGCGCCCGGACAACGGGCAGAAGAATTTTCTTCAACCGGATGTCGAGACGCCACCGCCAGGTCCGACGTCACCCACGACACGAGGAGGAACCGATGATCGATCTGAGGCCGGCCGGGCGTGCGCTGACCGTGGTGGTGGCGGGGATCACGCCAGAAGATCTGAGCCGGCCGAGCCCTGCGAGAAGTACTCGGTGACGGACCTGCTCGCGCACGTGGACGAGGGAGCGCGCGGATTCGCAGCCGCGGCGGGCGGACAGCCGGCCGTCGAGGAGCCGCTGGCGGTCGGCGACGAGGGCTGGCAGGCGACGCTTGCCGCCAGGGTGGACCGGCTGGGAGAAGCGTGGGCAGAACCTAGCGCGTGGGAGGGGACGTCGGACCTGGCCGGGCTCGGGCTCACCAACGCCGAGTGGGGGCGGATCGCGCTGACTGAGCTGGTCGTGCACGGTTGGGATCTGGCGCAGGCGACCGGGCAGCACCTCCGGTTGCCGGAGGAAACCGTGCAGGCTTGCTACGCCCACGTGGCGCCGTTCCTCGAGGCACCGCCGGTGCCCGAGCTGTGGGGTACGCCGGTGAGCGTGGCCGAGGACGCGCCGTTGATGGATCGGCTGGTGGCCGTCACCGGGCGGTCGCCTGCTGTCGGTGGGGGCGAGTAGGTTTCTGCGTATGGCTGATTCGGTGATCACATGGCTGCCGTGGGAGGACCCACGGACGTTTCTGGGCGGGCTGCCGGAGCGCGTCGAGGCGACGTACTACGGCGGTGGCGAGCTGCCCGCTGAGCCTGACCAGGTGGAGTTCTACGTGCCCAGTTACATGGGCAGCTCCCAGGTGGTCGAGGTCATCCGTGAGATGCCGAACCTGAAGGTCGTGCAGACGCAGACCGCGGGGTACGAGAACGTCCTGCCGCACCTGCCCGACGGGGTGACGCTGTGCAACGCGCGGGGCGTGCACGACGCGTCGACGGCGGAGCTGGCGATGACGCTGATCCTGGCGTCGTACCGGCGGATCCCGAAGGCGGTCATGAACCAGCAGCAGGGGATCTGGCCGGCCGATGCCGGGATCGACGACTCGCTCGCCGACCGGACCGTGCTGATCCTCGGGTACGGGTCGATCGGGGAGGCGCTGGAGCGGCGGCTGGCCGGGTTCGAGTGCGACGTCATCCGGGTCGCGCGGCGGGCCCGGGACGGGGTGCACCCGATCACCGAGCTGCCGGAGCTGCTGCCGCGCGCGGACGTCGTCGTCCTCCTGACTCCGGCGACCGAGGAGACGAAGGGCCTGGTGGACGCCGAGTTCCTGGGCCGGATGAAGGACGGCGCCCTGCTGGTCAACGTGGCCCGCGGCGTCGTGGTGAACACCGGTGACCTGGTCGCCGAGCTGAACAAGCAGAGGATCCGCGCCGCGCTCGACGTCACCGACCCCGAGCCGTTGCCGGCCGGGCACCCGCTCTGGTCGGCGCCGAACGTGCTGATCATCCCGCACCGCGGCGGCGCCTCGACGGCGTTCCCGCCGCGGGTGGCGCGGCTGGTCCGGGCCCAGCTCGAGCGGTACGTGAACAACGAACCACTGATCAATGTGGTGGCAGGTCCACCGCGCTAAACACCCTGGAGGACGACGATGTCCGAGGCCGTACTGCTGATCGGTACCAAGAAGGGACTCTGGATCGGGCGCAGCGACGCCGAGCGTCAGCTGTGGACGCTCGACGGGCCGCACTTCGAGATGCAGGGGATCTACTCCGTCGGCGTCGACACGCGGGGCGACCGGCCGCGCCTGTTCGCCGGCGGGACCAGCGAGCACTGGGGCCCGGCCGTCTTCCACTCCGACGACCTCGGCAAGTCCTGGGCCGAGCCGCCGGAGGGCTCGATCGGCTTCCCGAAGGACGCCGACGCCTCGGTCGAACGCGTCTGGCAGATCCAGCCGGCACCCGCTGACCAGCCCAACGTCGTGTACGCCGGTGCGCAGCCCTCGTCGCTGTGGAAGTCGACCGACGGCGGCGTCACCTTCGAGCTGGTCCGCGGCCTCTGGGACCACCCGCACCGCAAGGACTGGGGCGCCGGGTTCGGCGGCCAGGCGATCCACACCGTGCTGCCGCACCCGACCGACCCCGACCGGGTCAGCGTCGCGATGTCGACCGGCGGCGTCTACCAGACCGAGGACGGCGGCCGGAGCTGGAAGCCGGCCAACCACGGCATCAAGGCGTACTTCATGCCCGACCCGGATCCGGAGTTCGGCCAGTGCGTGCACAAGCTGGCCGGTCACCCCACGATGCCGGACCGGATGTTCGCGCAGAACCACCACGGCGTCTACCGCTCCGACGACGGCGGCGCGATCTGGAAGTCGATCGCGGACGGCCTGCCCTCGGACTTCGGCTTCCCGATCGCCGTCCACCCGCACGAACCGGAGACCGTGTACGTCTTCCCGTTGGTGGCCGACGGCAACCGGATCCCCACCGACGCCAAGTGCCGCGTGTACCGCTCACGCGATGCGGGCGCGACCTGGGAGGCGCTGACCAAGGGCCTGCCCGACGTGCCGTCGTACGCGCCGGTGCTGCGGGACGCGCTCTGCACCGACACCGGTACGCCGGCCGGCGTGTACGTCGGGACGCGGGACGGCTGCGTCTACGCGAGCGCCGACGCGGGCGACAGCTGGACCGAGGTCGCCCGGCACCTGCCCGACGTGCTCACCGTTCGCGCGGCCGTGCTGTGACGGTCCGGGTGAAGCTGCCGACGGTGCTGCAGCCGTTCGCCGGCGGCAGCGAGAAGGTGGCGATCGAGGAGGTGACGACGGTCGGCGAGGCGTTCACGAAACTGGAGCAAGAGCACCCCGCGCTGCGCCGGCGGCTGACCGACGAGCAGGGCGCGCTGCGGCGGCACGTCAACGTCTACCTCGGCAACGACAACATCCGCGATCTCGACGGCCTGGACACCAAGCTGCCGGACGGTTGTGAGCTGCTCGTCCTGCCCAGCGTCGCGGGAGGCTGACCAGAGAACATGCACCAGGAATAAGACTGTTGCTCGAGCCACCCAACCGCTAGGTTCACCGCCATGACAGGTGAAGTGATCCTGCTGACCGGTTCGCCCGGGTCGGGCAAGACGACGGTCGCGGCGCTGGTCGCGACCGACGCCGCGGGGCCGGCCGTGCACCTGACGACCGACCTGTACTACCGCGCGATCAAGACCGGCTTCGTCCCGCCGTACATGCCGGGCGCGCAGAAGCAGAACGAGGTGGTGGTCGACGCGATCGTCGCCACCGCCACGACCTACGCGCGCGGCGGCTACGACATCGTCGTCGACGGGATCATCGGCCCGTGGTTCCTCAAGCCGTTCCGCGTCGCCGCCGAGCGCGACCAGCTGGCGATGTCGTACGTCGTGCTGCGGCCCGACCTCGGGACGACGCTCGCGCGGGCCGACGCACGACCCGACGGCGAGCTGAAGGACGTCGAGGCGATCACCGGCCTGTACGACGCGTTCAAGGATCTCGGCGAGCTCGAGCGGCACGTGATCGACACCAGTGCGCTCGACGCGGAGCAGACCGCCGCCGAGGTCCGCAGGGCGGTCGCGTCGAAGCAGTTCCGGCTGGCCTGAAACCCCTGCCGGTCAAGGATTTTGCAGCAAGCTGCAGAACGGGCGGGCCGACCGAGAAGCAGCCCTAGGATTTCTCGATGGGAATCTTCTCGCGGAAGAAGCGCCTTCCGCAGACCGACGGGCTGATCCTCGACCGCACCTGGGCCGACCGTGAGCTGGACGCCGCGGTGGCGGCCGTCGGGGCGGGTGACCTCGACACCGCGCTGGCCGGGTTCAGGCAGCAGACCGGTGACCGGCGGGCGGTCTGGAACGGCGGTCTCTCGGAGGCGGCCAAGGGACGGTCGGAGCAGCTCGAGGCGCGGCTGGGGGAAGCCGGCGGGAAGGACCCCGATCTGCTGCTGTGGCTGGCGCAGACGCTGGTGCTCGAAGGGTGGGAGGTACGGACCGCGCGGCGGGCCAAGGACGTGTCCGAGCAGCGGGCGGAGACGTTCCACCGGATCCTGCGGACCGCGCACGAGGTGGTCGAGCTCGCGATCGAGGTGGCGCCGGACGACGCGACGCCGTGGACGGTCTACCAGTGGGTGGCGATCGGGCTCGGCGCCGACCTGGACACGCACGAGGCGCTGTTCCAGGAGGCGATCGCACGGCACCCCACGAGCTACGCCGCGCACGGCAACAAGGTGCACGCGATCGCGCCGAAGTGGTACGGGACCAGCATCGAGGAGATGCTTGCCTTCGGCGCCGAGACGGCGGACAAGGCGGCTCCGGGCAGCGTGCTGGGCGGCGTGCTGGGCAAGGCCGTCGCCGAGGCGCGGCTGCACGTGTTCAACTTCAGCGACGCGAGCGCGGTGAAGAAGATCGCCGCCGCAACGAAACTCGCCGGCACCTGGGCCGATCCGTTGATCGTGGCACGGGAGAAGTGGCTGCAGCCGGGGCGCGCGCCCGAGGCGCCCGACCTGGACGCCCACAACTACTACGCGTACCTGCTGAAGAACCACCGGGAGGCCGGGAAGGCGTCGGCGGACGCCATGTTCAACCGGGTCAGCACCCTGCCCTGGGCCTACAGCGGCGATCCGCTCGAGGCGTTCGCGGAGGAGTACCGGCGCTGACGGCGGGCTTAGAGTCGAGGCATGACTGACATCAAGCCGCGCAGCCGGACGGTGACCGACGGACTGGAAGCGACCGCCTCGCGCGGGATGCTGCGAGCCGTGGGGATGGGCGACGACGACTGGGCCAAGCCGCAGATCGGCGTCGCCTCCAGCTGGAACGAGATCACCCCCTGCAACCTGTCGCTGGACCGGCTCGCGAAGGCGGTCAAGGACGGTGTGCACGCGGCGAGCGGCTACCCGCTCGAGTTCGGCACGATCAGCGTCTCCGACGGCATCTCGATGGGCCACGTCGGCATGCACTACTCACTGGTCAGCCGCGAGATCATCGCCGACTCCGTCGAGACCGTGATGGAGGCCGAGCGGCTGGACGGCTCGGTGCTGCTGGCCGGCTGCGACAAGTCGCTGCCCGGGATGCTGATGGCCGCCGCGCGCCTCGACCTGGCCAGCGTCTTCCTGTACGCCGGGTCGATCATGCCCGGGCGGCTCGGCGACAAGGACGTCACGATCATCGACGCGTTCGAGGCCGTCGGCGCCTGCGCGCGGGGCCTGATCACCCGCGAGGAGGTCGACGCCGTCGAGCGTGCGATCTGCCCGGGCGAGGGCGCCTGCGGCGGCATGTACACCGCGAACACGATGGCCTCGGCGGCCGAGGCGCTCGGCATGTCGCTGCCCGGGTCGGCGGCGCCGCCCGCGGTGGACCGCCGGCGGGACGGCTTCGCCCGCAGGTCAGGGGAGGCGGTCGTGGGGCTGCTCGAGAAGGGCATCACCGCCCGGCAGATCCTGACCAAGGAGGCGTTCGAGAACGCGATCGCCGTGGTGATGGCGCTCGGCGGCTCGACGAACGCCGTACTGCACCTGCTCGCGATCGCGCGCGAGGCCGAGGTCGCGCTCACCCTCGACGACTTCAACCGGGTCGGCGACAAGGTGCCGCACCTGGGCGACCTGAAGCCGTTCGGCCGGTACGTGATGACGGACGTCGACCGCGTCGGCGGCATCCCGGTGGTCATGCGGGCGCTGCTGGACGCCGGGCTGCTGCACGGCGACTGCCTGACGGTGACCGGCCGGACGATGGCCGAGAACCTTGCCGACATCGCTCCGCCGGACGTCGACGGCACGATCATCCGGGCACTCGACAAGCCCATCCACGGCACTGGCGGGATCACCATCCTGCGCGGTTCGCTGGCACCGGAGGGCGCGGTCGTGAAGAGCGCCGGCTTCGACTCCGACGTGTTCGAGGGCACCGCCCGGGTCTTCGACGGCGAGCGCGGCGCGATGGACGCGGTCGAGGACGGCTCGCTGAAGGCGGGGGACGTCGTGGTGATCCGGTACGAGGGGCCGAAGGGCGGCCCGGGGATGCGCGAGATGCTCGCCGTCACCGGCGCGATCAAGGGCGCGGGCCTCGGCAAGGACGTGCTGCTGCTCACCGACGGCCGCTTCTCCGGCGGTACGACGGGCCTCTGCGTCGGCCACGTCGCGCCCGAGGCCGTCGACGGCGGCCCGATCGCGTTCGTCCGTGACGGCGACCGGATCACTCTCGACGTGCGTAACCGCACGCTGGAACTGCACGTTGATGCTGAGGAGCTGGCGAGCCGTCGCGACGGCTGGTCGCCCAAGGAGCCCGCGATCACCCGCGGCGTCCTCGGCAAGTACGTCCGCCTGGTCGGCTCGGCCTCGGAAGGGGCTGTCTGTATCTAAGACAGCCATCTCAGGAAATGAGACAACTCAGCGGGGAACTTGACCAGATCGCCGGTGGTCGGCGACTGTTACCTGCATGCGATCGATTCTCCTCGTACTTGTGCGGCGCGCCGACTGACGCGACCACCGAGTCGAGCGCGCCCCTTCAGCCAACCCGGCAGAAGGGGCATTTTTATTGGCACCGTTGTTGCCGGGGCGACTATCTGAGACCCAGAGGTTCGGCCGAAGGCCACACGAGCGAGGATGGATCGGTCGCGAAAAGCCAACATCGTGACAGGACAAGGGAAGGCACTCATGAGTGAGCAGCTGACCGGGGCACAGGCTCTGATCCGCGCACTGGAACACGCCGGAGTGGACACCGTCTTCGGCATTCCGGGCGGCGCGATCCTCCCGGCGTACGACCCGATGCTCGACTCGACCCAGATCCGCCACATCCTGGTACGTCACGAGCAGGGCGCCGGGCACGCGGCCCAGGGCTACGCCTCGACCACCGGCAAGGTCGGTGTCTGCATGGCGACCTCGGGCCCGGGCGCGACCAACCTGGTCACGCCGATTGCCGACGCCTACATGGACTCGGTCCCGATGGTGGCGATCACCGGCCAGGTGGCCAGCGCCTCGATCGGCACCGACGCCTTCCAGGAGGCCGACATCCGCGGCATCACGATGCCGATCACCAAGCACAACTTCCTGGTCAACGACCCGAACGACATCGCCTCGACGATCGCCGAGGCGTTCCACATCGCCTCCACCGGCCGGCCCGGCCCGGTGCTGGTCGACGTGACCAAGGACGCGATGCAGGCCATGGTCGACTTCCAGTGGCCGACCGAGCTCTCGCTGCCCGGCTACCGCCCGGTGACCCGCCCGCACCCCAAGCAGGTGCGCGAGGCGGCCCGGCTGATCGCGGCCGCGGAGAAGCCGGTGCTGTACGTCGGCGGTGGCGTGATCCGCGCCAAGGCGTCGGCCGAGCTGAAGGAGCTCGCCGAGCTGCTCGGCATCCCCGTGGTCACCACGCTGATGGCCCGCGGCGCGCTGCCCGACACCCACGAGCTGCACTTCGGCATGCCGGGGATGCACGGCTCGGTCTCAGCCGTCGGCGCGCTGCAGCGCTCGGACCTGCTGATCTGCCTGGGCGCGCGGTTCGACGACCGGGTGACCGGCAAGCTGTCGTCGTTCGCGCCGGAGGCCAAGGTCATCCACGCCGACATCGACCCGGCCGAGATCGGCAAGAACCGGCACGCCGACGTCCCGATCGTGGGTGACTGCAAGGAGGTCATCGGCGACCTGATCGGTGCGCTGAAGGCCGAGATCGCGAGCAACGGCAAGACTCCGGACTACGCCGCGTGGCGCGGTCTGCTGGACTCGGTCAAGGCCAAGTACCCGGTCGGGTACGACGAGCCGGAGGACGGCAGCCTCTCCCCGCAGTACGTGATCCAGCGGATCGGCCAGATCGCCGGTCCGGACGCGATCTACACCAGCGGCGTCGGCCAGCACCAGATGTGGGCCGCGCACTACCTGCCGTTCGAGAAGCCGCTGAACTGGCTGAACTCCGGCGGTCTCGGCACCATGGGCTATTCGGTGCCGGCCGCGATGGGCGCCAAGGTGGCCCGGCCGGACGCGACGGTCTGGGCGATCGACGGCGACGGCTGCTTCCAGATGACCAACCAGGAGCTGGTCACCTGCGCGCTGGAGGGCATCCCGATCAAGGTTGCCGTGATCAACAACCAGTCGCTGGGCATGGTCCGGCAGTGGCAGACGCTGTTCTACGACAAGCGCTACTCCAACACCGACCTGCACTCGGCCCGGATCCCGGACTTCGCCAAGCTGGCCGAGGCGATGGGCGGGGTCGGCCTGCGCTGCTCCGACCGGGAGTCGGTCGACGCCACGATCGAGAAGGCGATGGCGGTCACCGACGCGCCGGTGGTGGTCGACTTCGTCGTGCACCGCGACGCGATGGTCTGGCCGATGGTTGCTGCCGGCACCAGTAACGACGACATCCAGATCGCCCGCGACATGGCCCCGAACTGGGACTCGGAGGAGCTGTAAATGTCCAAGCACACACTGAGCATCCTGGTCGAGAACAAGCACGGTGTCCTGGCCCGGATCGCGGCGCTGATCTCGCGGCGGGGCTTCAACATCGACTCCCTCGCGGTCGGCCCGACCGAGCACCCGGAGATCTCCCGGATGACGATCGCGGTAAGCGTCGAGGAGCAGCCGCTGGAGCAGATCACCAAGCAGCTGAACAAGCTGGTGAACGTGATCAAGATCGTCGAGCTGGAGCCGACCCAGACCGTCCAGCGCGAGCTGGTGCTGGTCAAGGTCAAGGCCGACACCCTCACCCGCGGGCAGGTGCTGGAGACCGTCCAGCTGTTCCGTGCGAAGGTGGTGGACGTGGCTCCGGACGCGATCACCATCGAGGCGACCGGCAACCCCGAGAAGCTCGAGGCGATGATGCGGGTGCTGGAGCCGTTCGGCGTCCGCGAGCTGGTCCAGTCCGGCATGGTCGCGATCGGCCGCGGAGGCCGGTCCATCTCGGACCGCTCGCTGCGCCCGGTCCCGGTGCCGCCGCCGCACGTGGCCTCCGGCGCCCCCGCGCTGCAGGCCCGTCCGGCCACCGGTCAGCCGGCCGCCCCCAATGGCACCACCCCGAACCCGAACCACCCGGTGCCGGCGCCGCCGCCGGGTCACCGTCCCGCCGCGCCGGCCAGGCACGGCTGAGCGGTCCACCCCCGTAACTCGGCCGGCACCCGCCGACCCCTCACCCAGAAGAATCAAGGAGACGAGCTCCCAGTGGCAGCAGAAATGTTCTACGACGACAACGCCGACCTGTCGGTGATCCAGGGCAAGAACGTGGCCGTGCTCGGCTACGGCTCCCAGGGCCACGCCCACGCGCTGTCGCTGCGTGACTCCGGGGTCGACGTGCGCGTCGGCCTGCCGGAAGGCTCCAAGAGCCGCGCCAAGGCCGAGGCCCAGGGCCTGCGGGTCGTCACGCCGGCGGAGGCCTGCGAGGAGGCCGACGTGATCGTCGTGCTGGCGCCGGACCCGGCCCAGCGGGCGCTCTACAAGGAGGCCATCGAGCCGAACCTGGTCGACGGCGACGCGCTGGTGTTCGGTCACGGCTTCAACATCCGGTTCGGCTACATCAAGCCCCCGGCCGGCGTCGACGTGTTCATGGTCGCGCCGAAGGGCCCAGGGCACCTGGTCCGTCGCGAGTACTCCGAGGGCCGGGGCGTCCCGGTCCTGGTCGCGGTCGAGCAGGACGCGACCGGCAAGGCGTGGGACCTCGCGCTGGCCTACGCCAAGGGCATCGGCGGCCTGCGCGCGGGTGGCATCAAGACCACCTTCACCGAGGAGACCGAGACCGACCTGTTCGGTGAGCAGGCCGTGCTCTGCGGTGGTGTCTCCGCGCTGGTCCAGGCCGGGTTCGAGACGCTGACCGAGGCCGGCTACCAGCCGGAGGTCGCGTACTTCGAGTGCCTGCACGAGCTGAAGCTGATCGTCGACCTGATGTACGAGGGCGGCATCGCCAAGCAGCGCTGGTCGGTCTCCGACACCGCCGAGTACGGCGACTACGTGTCCGGCCCGCGGATCATCGACGCGTCGGTGAAGGCCCGGATGAAGGACGTCCTGAACGACATCACCGACGGCACCTTCGCGGCCCGCTTCATCGCCGACCAGGACGCCGGCGCGCCGGAGTTCGCCGAGTTCCGCAAGGCCAGCGAGTCGCACCCGATCGAGGCGGTCGGCAAGGACCTGCGCGCGCTGATGGCGTGGGTCAAGTCGCACGACGCCGACGACTACGTCGAGGGCACCGCGGCGCGCTGATCACGCGCAGTACGTCGTACCGACGCCCAGGCCACCGTGTGTGGCCTGGGCGTCGCTCTTCTGTCTGACAGAATCAGGACTGGACCGGACAGGGGAGGGCAGCGATGGCTGAGCAGGGTCGCAGCGACCTGCCGCGCCCGCCGCGCCGGGTGCCGGGGTGGGCGGTCGAGAACGACGATCCGCCGCCCGCGCTCGGACCCCGGACGACGATCGAACCGCGCCGCCGGGCGCCGGTGGACGACGCGCCGGGGGAGCCGCTGCCGCCGAAGTTCCGGCCGCGGTTCGTCTGGCCGCTGGTGGTGTTCGTGCTGGTGCTCGGGGCGGCCGCCGGGTGGTTGGTGCGGGCGTACAGCCTGAGCCTCGACACCGAGGACGTGCTGGCGAAGGCCGGACCGGCGGTGGTGCAGGTGCTGGCGACGACGTGTGACGGCACCGGCCAGGCGTCCGGCGTGATGCTGCCGGGAGGTGTCGTGCTGACCGCTCTGTCGGCGGTCCGCGAGCCGATCTCGGTAGCGATCGTGACCCAGGACGGCAAGGTCCGCCGGGCGACCCTGCGCGGCGCGAATCCCAACGGTGTCGCGGTTCTGGCGATGGCCGGCCCGGCCGACCGGCCGACGGCGACCATCGCGCCGAAGTTGCCCGACGCGGCCGCCGACCGGGCGCTGGTCGGCTTCGAGCTCAATGGTCAGCAGGTCGCCCGCCAGCTCGGTACGGCGGAGCAGCCGGCCGAGCTGGGCCAGGTCGTCGACGGCGGCGCGCTCGGGGCGCCGGTGGTGGACAAGCACGGCCGCGTGATCGGTCTGCTGGCCGGCGAAACCGTTGCCACCAGCAAGATCATCGGCCTGGACGAGCTGCGCCTGTTCGCCGACGGCAGTGCGGTGCTGACGCCGCAGAAGCTCGGGACCTGCCCGGCGCGCGGGCCGCAGAGCCCGGTCGAGCCCGACCTCGCGGTCGCGAACACCCCGTTGGCGGGCGAGGTCCGGGAGATCCTGGGCCGGTACCTCGACACGCTGAACAAGCACGACTTCGTCGCGATGCAGTCGACCTACTCCGACGCCCTGCGGGCGCGCAGCGACCCGGCGGAGGACGCGAAGAAGCACCTGACGTCGTACGCGTTCCGTCCGGTGGTGGAGGCGGTCACGGCGGCCGGAGGCGACAACAACGCGGACGCGCTGCTGACCTTCACCGTGCTCTTCTCGCCGAACAGCGCCGGGGCGAACGGCCACACCTGCGGGCGGCTGCGGATCCGGTACCACCTGGTCCGTGAGCAGCAGGGCCTGCGGATCGACAGCGCCAAGACCGAGGGCAACCAGCCAGGGTGTGATACCGACTGAGGGTGACGCTGGGCAACTGGTAACATCGCAGACAGCGGGCACAGCGCGGTGCTCTGATCGATCGAGCCCCCTACCGCTTCCAGCAGGAGTTGTCTGTCATGACTGACGTCACCCGACCCGTCGTCCTGATCGCCGAAGAGCTTTCTCCCGCCACCGTCGAGGCCCTCGGGCCGGACTTCGAGATCCGGCACGCCAACGGTGCCGACCGCGCCGAGCTGATCCCCGCGATCGCCGACGTGGACGCGATCCTGATCCGCAGCGCCACCAAGGTCGACGCCGAGGCCCTGGCCGCGGCCAAGAAGCTGAAGGTCGTCGCCCGCGCCGGCGTCGGCCTCGACAACGTCGACGTCAAGGCCGCCACCCAGGCCGGCGTCATGGTCGTGAACGCCCCGACCTCGAACATCGTCAGCGCCGCCGAGCTCGCGGTCGCGCTGCTGCTGGCCGCGGCCCGCCGGGTCCCGGCCGCCGACCAGTCGCTGAAGAACGGCGAGTGGAAGCGCAGCAAGTACTCCGGCGTCGAGCTGTTCGAGAAGACCGTCGGCATCGTCGGCCTGGGCAAGATCGGCGTCCTGGTCGCGCAGCGGCTGGCCGCCTTCGGCATGAACGTGATCGCCTACGACCCGTACGTGCAGGCCGGTCGCGCCGCGCAGATGGGTGTCCGGCTCGCGTCCCTGGACGAGCTGCTGGCCGCGTCCGACTTCATCTCCGTGCACCTGCCGAAGACGCCGGAGACGATCGGCCTGATCGGTGACGAGCAGCTGCACAAGGTCAAGCCCGAGGTCATCATCGTCAACGCCGCCCGCGGTGGCATCGTCGACGAGCAGGCGCTGTACTCCGCGCTGAAGGAGGGCCGGGTCGCGGCCGCCGGGCTGGACGTGTTCGCCAAGGAGCCGTGCACCGACTCCCCGCTGTTCGAGTTCGAGAACGTCGTCGCCACGCCGCACCTGGGCGCGTCCACCGACGAGGCGCAGGAGAAGGCCGGCATCGCGGTCGCCAAGTCCGTCCGGCTGGCGCTGTCCGGCGAGCTGGTCCCGGACGCGGTCAACGTCCAGGGCGGCGTGATCGCCGAAGAGGTCCGCCCGGGCATCGCGCTGACCGAGAAGCTGGGCCGGATCTTCACGGCCCTGGCCGGCGGCGTCGCGCAGCAGCTCGACGTCGAGGTCCGCGGCGAGATCACCGAGTACGACGTGAAGGTGCTCGAGCTGGCCGCGCTGAAGGGGGTCTTCGCGGACGTCGTCGAGGACAACGTCTCCTACGTGAACGCGCCGCTGCTGGCCGCCGAGCGGGGCCTCGAGGTCCGGCTCGTCACCGACCACGACAGCCCGGAGCACCGCAACCTGATCACCCTGCGCGGCACGCTGGCCGACGGCGGGCAGGTGTCGGTGTCCGGCACGCTGGTCGGCGTCAAGCAGTCCGAGCGGCTGGTCGAGATCGACGGGTTCGACCTGGAGATCGAGCTGTCCGCGCACCTGGCGTTCCTCAGCTACGAGGACCGCCCGGGCATCGTCGGCGCGGTCGGCCGGATCCTCGGCGAGTCCGACATCAACATCGCCGGCATGCAGGTCAGCCGGGACCGCAAGGGCGGCAAGGCGCTGGTCGCGCTGAGCGTCGACTCGAGCATCCCGCCGGCCAAGCTGGACGACATCGCGTCCGCCGTACAGGCCGACACGGCGCGTACGGTCGACCTGGAGGCCTGAGCAGGCGTGACACTCCTGGGGACGCACTGACCCCAGGAGCCAGTCACACTGGAAGAGCAGGACCGGCCTGCCGCCCGCAGGCGCATGGCGGCCGGCCAGGGCCCGAGCCCCTCCCACCCGGGAGGTGCGGCTCGGGCCCACCTGTTTGTCCGCCCGACGTAGCAGCGCCTCCCGCCGGTGACCGGGGGAGGCGCCTGGCGGCATCGAGCTAGCGGCGGGTGGCCAGCAGTACGGCGGCGTCGGGGGCGACCATCACCTCGACGGTGGTGAAGCGCTTGTCCTGGAGCCACTCCTGGCGCAGGGTGTCGACGCGGCCCTCGTACATCGGCGGCCAGACCGCCGACGGGGTGAAGTCGTCGAGGACTACGAAACCGCCGGGCTCGACCACCTCGGCGACCACGTCGCGGGCGGACAGCTTCGCCTCGCGGGCGTCGACGAACAGCAGCGAGAACGGGCCGCGCTCGATCAGCGCGGTCCAGTCCGCCTCGACGACCTCGATCCGCTCGTCGGCGGCGAACAGCTCGGCCACCGCCTTGGCCAGCTCGGGGTCACTCTCGGCGGTGACGATCTTCGTCCCTTCGGCCACGCCGCTGCGCAGCCAGGCCGAGCCGACCCCGCAGCCCGTGCCGAGCTCGCCGACCGTACCGGTCCGCGACGCCGCAAGGGTCGCGAGCAGCCGGCCGGTCTCGTTACGGGTCGAGCTGACGAATCCGCGCCGGCCGGACAGGCTGAGGGCCGCCGACACCAGCGGCGGCAGTTCTGGAGGAGCGCTCACCGGTTGAGAGTTGCACAGCTTCGGTCCAGTGCTGTCACTGAGATCTCACATCGTGGGACAGGCTGCCCGCATTGTGGTGAAATAGTCGGACACCAGAGTAATTTTGGAGCACCCTGCCGCCCGCGAGACCCTGATCGGGAGGAGCAGCATGTACGACATGTACCCAGCCAACTGGCCGGCGATCGACGCATCCGAGCGCAAGGCGGCCCGGCGCCGCCGGCCCGCCCGCGCGGCGAGCGAGACCGCGTCCGAGGCCCGGGCCGTCCAAGAAGCCATGAACCGCCGCGACAACGGGGGAGAACCCAAGAAGTGAGCACTCAGAAGAACTTCACGCTGGCCGTCGTCGGTGGCGACGGGATCGGGCCCGAGGTGACGGCCGAGGCACTCAAGGTGCTCGACGCGGTCAGCGCGGTCCACGGCGTGACGTTCGAGCGGACCGAGTACGACCTGGGCGCGAAGCGCTGGCACGAGACCGGCGAGACGCTGCCGGACGCCGAGCTCGCGGAGATCCGCAAGCACGACGCGATCCTGCTCGGCGCCGTCGGCGACCCGACCGTGCCGTCCGGCGTTCTCGAGCGTGGTCTGCTGCTCAAGCTGCGGTTCGCCCTGGACCACTACGTGAACCTGCGGCCGTCGAAGATCTACCCGTCGGTCGGTTCCCCGCTGGCCAGCCCGGGCGAGGTCGACTTCGTCGTCGTCCGCGAGGGCACCGAGGGCCCGTACGTCGGCAACGGCGGCGCCCTGCGGGTCGGGACGCCGGCCGAGATCGCCACCGAGGTGTCGGTCAACACGGCGTACGGCGTGGAGCGGGTCGTCCGGGACGCGTTCGCGCGGGCCCAGGCGCGACCGCGCAAGAAGCTCACGCTGGTGCACAAGAACAACGTGCTCGTGCACGCCGGGCACCTGTGGAAGCGGACCGTCGACGCGGTCGCGACCGAGTTCCCCGACATCGCGGTCGACTACCTGCACGTGGACGCGGCGACCATCTTCCTGGTCACCGACCCGGCGCGGTTCGACGTGATCGTCACCGACAACCTGTTCGGCGACATCCTCACCGACCTGGCGGCGGCGATCAGCGGCGGCATCGGGCTGGCCGCGAGCGGCAACATCAACCCGGACCGGACCGCGCCGAGCATGTTCGAGCCGGTGCACGGCTCCGCGCCGGACATCGCCGGGCAGCAGAAGGCGGACCCGACCGCGGCGATCCTGTCGGCGGCGCTGCTGTGCGACCACCTCGGCCTGACCGAGGCGGCGGCCGCGATCGAGGCCGCGGTGACCGCGGACATCGAGGAGCGCACGGCCGGCGGCACGCGCACCACGTCGGAGATCGGTGACGCGATCGCCAAGCGCGCGGCCGGGTGATGAGATGGCTTCGCTCGACTGCCGGACACCGGCGTCAGGCGCGCTTTTCGGCGCTCGCCTGACCAGTTGTCCGAGAGGTACGGTGCGCTCATGAGCGCCGATCTAGAGTTCACCGTTGAGCCCAACACCCAACCGGCCAGCGACGACCAGCGCGCCTCGATCCTGGCGAACCCAGGGTTCGGGCAGTACTTCACCGACCACATGGCGATCGCCACGTGGAACCGTGAGGACGGCTGGCACGACGCGAGGATCACCGCCTTCGGGCCGCTGGAGCTGTCTCCGGCGACCTCGGTGTTCCACTACGCCCAGACCATCTTCGAGGGGATGAAGGCCTACCGGCACCCCGACGACTCGATCCACACCTTCCGGCCCGACGCCAACGCGGCCCGGTTCAACCGGTCCGCCAAGCGGCTCGCGCTGCCGCAGCTGCCGGAGACGGCCTTCCTCGACTCGCTGACCAAGCTGGTCGAGCTGGACAAGGCGTGGGTGCCCAGTGGCGGCGAGACCTCGCTGTACCTGCGGCCGTTCATGTTCGGGTCGGACCCGTTCCTCGGCGTCCGGCCCTCGGCGCAGGTGACGTACTGCGTGATCGCGTCGCCGGCCGGCTCGTACTTCGCCAAGGGCGTCAAGCCGGTCCGGATCTGGCTCAGCGAGGAGTACACGCGCGCGGCCCCGGGTGGGACCGGCGCGGCCAAGACCGGTGGCAACTACGCCTCGTCGCTGCTGGCCCAGGCCGAGGCGATCGAGCAGGGCTGTGACCAGGTCGCGTTCCTGGACGCGGTCGAGAAGAAGTGGGTCGAAGAGCTCGGCGGGATGAACCTGTACTTCGTGCTCGACGACGGCTCCGTGGTCACCCCCGAGCTGTCCGGCACGATCCTCGAGGGCGTCACCCGGGACTCGATCCTGAAGCTGGTCACCGACCTCGGCCACACCGTCACCGAGCGGAAGATCTCGATCGACGAGTGGCGCGACGGCGCGGCGTCCGGCCGGATCCGCGAGGTGTTCGCCTGCGGTACGGCGGCGGTGATCACCCCGGTCGCGTCCCTGAAGTGGAACGGCGGCGAGGTCCAGGTCGCCGACGGCAACGGTGGCCCGGTCACCGCGGCGGTCCGCAGCGCGCTGCTCGACCTCCAGTACGGCCGCACCCCGGACACCCACGGCTGGATGACCCGCATCTGCTGAGCGGTGGCTGCTGACACCTGGCGCCCGGAGGACTTCCTGTTCTCCGGGCGCTGTGCGTTCAGTGGGGCCAGAGCAGGTCAAGCAGGGGACGGCGGTCCCGGGACGAGTCCCCGACGGCCGGCGCGGCCGGCGCGGCATCGGGCTTCCCGATGGCTGTCATCGTGGTGACCTCCCAGTGGTCCGGTACGGCGAACTCGGCCGCCAGGCCGTCCCGGTCGAACGCCCGGAACTGTCGCGCGGCCAGCCCGAGGGCCTGCGCCTGGATCGTCATGTGCGCGACCGCCTGCCCGAGGTCGTACTGCGAGAACTCGGAGTACTCCCAGTCGGTGTCCTCCACGTAGCGGTGCGCCAGGTTCGCGATCAGCAGTCCGGCCGACGGCGCCCAGCGCGACGAGCTGCGGGCGAGGTGCTTGACGAGTCGCTGGTGGGTGTCGTCGCCGCGGCAGCCGACGATGAACGCCCACGGCTGCGAGTTCCCCGCCGACGGCGCCCAGCGGGCGGCCTCGAGCAGGAGCTCGGTTTCCTGGCGGGTGGACCGGTGCTCGGCGTCGAAGGACATCGGACTCCAGCGGGTCCGGAGCAACGGGTGGAGGCGGTCGTCGGCTGAGTCCTGCGCGCGGGTCTCGGCGGAGTTGCCGGAGGAGTGGTCGGGCACGGCGACCAGCATCGCACCGGTGGATTCACAGCAAGCTTTCAGGTGGTGTCGGTAGGGTCTGGCCCATGAGCGGCTTTCCGGATGACGTCGAGGCGTACTACGCGGAGCTTGCGCGGGAGCGGGAGTGGGGTGCGGAGACCCGGCAGGCCTTCCGGGCCTCGGCCGAGCTGATCCGCGACCTGGATCGCGGGACGGCGGCGCGGACGTTCGGGGCGCGGGCCGACGAGGACGGAACGGACCGGCTGTACGAGGCCGTCTGGCACGAGCGGGAGTGGGTCGTCGTCCGGGAGCTGCACGTGAGCGAGGACGGCACGATCACCCGGTACTGGTGGCAGCGGATCGAGGACGAGCGCGGCGGGCTGACCGACGAAGCACTCGACCGCGACGACTGGGGCCTGCGGGCGCTGGAGCGTGACGACTTCTACGCCGCTTGGGACACCCCCGAATGGTCGCTCACCGCCTGAGGACTGGACTGCGGCGCACGCCGTAGTACTGGTCGGCGTACTGGATGTTCGCTTTTCGAGACATTTCAGCCGGTCCGGCACGGGCTGTGGCAGACTGAAAAATGTCATGAAGAACTTCCGGGTCATTATTGGCTAGGCGCGCTCAGCAGCAGTACCTGAGCGCGCAGACCTCTCGCACCTTGCGGGAGGTTTTTTGTTTGCCTGATGCCCCCATCCACCGGAAGGTGACCCCGTGAGCAGATCCGACGATTTCCACGTCTACGACACCACCCTGCGCGACGGCGCGCAGCAGGAGGGTCTGGCGCTGTCCGTGGCCGGCAAGATCGCCATCGCGCAGCACCTGGACGACTTGGGCGTCGGATTCATCGAGGGTGGCTGGCCGGGCGCGGTCCCGAAGGACACCGAGTTCTTCGCGCGGGCGCGGACCGAGCTGCACCTGCGGCACGCGACGTTCGCCGCGTTCGGGGCCACCTGCAAGCCGGGTGTGGTCGCGGCCGACGACCCGCAGGTCGCCGCGCTGCGCGACTCCGGCGCGGACGTCGTCACGCTCGTTGCCAAGAGCCACGACGCGCACGTCGAGCGGGCGCTGCGGACGACGCTCGACGAGAACCTGCGGATGGTCGCCGACACTGTGCGGCACCTGCGGGAGCACGGGCAGCGGGTCTTCCTCGACACCGAGCACTTCTTCGACGGCTACCGGGCCAACAAGGCGTACGCACTCGAGGTGGTTCGGGTCGCGGCCGAGGCCGGCGCCGACGTGGTCGCGCTGTGCGACACCAACGGCGGCTCGCTGCCGCGCGAGCTGCAGGACGTCGTACGGGAGGTGCTGGAGACGACCGGGGCGCGGCTCGGCATCCACGCCCACAACGACGGCGGCTGCGCGGTGGCGAACTCGATCGCGGCCGTGGAGGCCGGGGCGACGCACGTGCAGGGCACGATCAACGGGTACGGCGAACGTACCGGCAACGCGGATCTGCTGGCCGTGGTCGCCAACCTCGAGCTCAAGCGCGGGATGGAGCTGCTCCCGCCGGGCAAGCTGGCCGAGTCGTTCCGGATCGCGCACGCGATCGCCGAGGTGACCAACGTCCCGCCGTCCGCGCGGCAGCCGTACGTCGGCCTGTCGGCCTTCGCCCACAAGGCCGGGCTGCACGCCAGCGCGATCAAGGTCGACCCGGATCTCTACCAGCACACCGATCCGGCGCTGGTCGGCAACGACATGCGGATGCTGGTCTCGGAGATGGCCGGGCGGGCGAGCGTCGAGCTGAAGGGCCGCGAGCTCGGGTTCGACCTCGGCAACGACAAGGAACTGGTCGGGCGGGTGACCGAGCGGGTCAAGGAGATGGAGGCCCGCGGGTACACGTTCGAGTCGGCTGACGCGTCGTTCGAGCTGCTGCTGACCGAGGAGGTCACCGGTGAGCGGGCGAGCTTCTTCGACGTCGAGTCGTGGCGGGTGATCACCGAGTCGCGCGCCGAAGGCGAGGCCGTCTCCGAGGCGACGGTGAAGCTGGTGGCCGGCGGTGAGCGGGAGGTCGTCACCGGTGAGGGCAACGGGCCGGTCAACGCGCTGGACCACGCGCTGCGCGCGGCGATCGAGCGGGCCTACCCGGTGGTGAACAAGTTCGACCTGGTCGACTACAAGGTGCGGATCCTCGACCAGGGGCACGGGACCGACGCGGTGATCAGAGTTCTCATCCAGACTGCCGACGGTGAGGGGTCCTGGGTGACCGTTGGCGTCGGCCACAACATCGTCGAGGCGTCGTGGGAGGCGCTCGTCGACGGAGTGACCTTCGGACTGCTGCGTCACAAGGAGGTTGTGCGATGAGCGTCACCGCACCGAGCCGGGCGGCCGACGTACCGCGGCACGCGCTGGCTGCCGTCGAGGTGCCGGTCGAGCGCCCGATGACCGTCTTCACCGCTCAGGTCGTCGAGACGCGCGGGCTGCTCGCGCGGATCGCCGTCCTGCTCAACCCGTACGACGTCCGCACGATCACCCTGTGCCTGGAGCGGTGCGAGCTGCGCATCGTTGTCGAGGGCAACGGGTTCGACGCCGGGCGGGTCGCGGCCCGGCTCGACAAGGTGATCGGCGTACTGGACGTCACGTACAGCTGAGCAGGTCCAGCGCGACCGCGGCCGTCCAGCTGAAGGTCTGGGCGCCGCGCGGCGAGCCGTCGTACGGGTCGACGTACTCGGCGAAGTCGGTGCTCTCGGCAAGCTTCAGCACGTCGTCACGGAGCTGGTCGGCGTGCTGCTGCTCGCCCAGCGTGGTCAGCCCGCGATGGATCAGCCAGGCGGTGTTGAACCAGCTCGGGCCGCGCCAGTAGCGCCCGCGCTCGAAGGCGGGACCGGTCAGGTCGTAGCTCGGGACGAGGTGGACGCGGCCGAGGCCGAAGCGGTCTCCGCGGGCTGTGGTCAACAGCTCGGCGGCTTGCGGGAGACCGGGGACGATCAGCGGGATCAGGCCCGAGATCGTGCCGGCGGTGACAGGCGTTCCGCGCAGGTCGCGGGCGTGGAACAGGCCGTCGGCGAACAGCTCGCCCAGCGCCGCCGTCAGCTCGTCGGCTGCCTTCAGGTGGTGGGCGGGGTCCAGATCAAGGGCCTCCGCGATGTCCGCCAGCGCGTGCTCGGACGCGATCAGCAAGGCGTTGAACGCGGGGTCTTCGAGGGCGAACTGGAAGGGTGTCGTCGCGTCGTCGTACGCGTGGTCGCGGTAGGTGGCGGCCAGTTGGACGTAGCGGCCGTAGTCGAGATCGGTCGGGCGGTCGCCGGGGCTGGCGTGGTCGGTGTCCCGGCGGGTGAACGAGTCGAGCGGCGCGGGAGTGACCCGGGCCAGCGCGGCGTCCCAGGCCGGGCTGTTGTCCATGCCCGACTCCCAGGGGTGGACGATCGCGACCAGTCCGCGGCCGCCGAGGTCCCGGCGGGTCCGCAGATAGGTGTGCCAGGCAACGAGCTTGGGATAGACGCGGGGCAGGAAGCCTCGGCGTACGGACTCCTGCTCGTCGGCCTGGTGGGTCAGCCAGGCGGCCAGCGCGTGGACCGGCGGCTGGATGATGCCGGAGGTCTCGACGCCGCCCGTCGTCGTGGCCTGCCAGAAGTCCGGGCCGGGGAAGTAGGCGTCGCGGGCGACGGCGGGGGAGAAGCTGATGTGCGGGATCCGGCCGTCGGACCACTGGGAGCCGAGCAGCGACTCCAGCTCGACCTGCGCGCGGCGGGGTGAGAGGTGGCGCAGGCCGATGGCGATGAAGGCCGAGTCCCAGCTCCACTGGTGCGGGTAGAGCGAGCGGGAGGGGACAGTGGAGTGGCCGGTCCAGTTGCCGAGCAGCACCTTTTCCGCCGCTTGGCGCAAACTCATACGTACCGCCTGACGACCGCCGGGATCGAGCGGACGGCCTCGATCGGGTCGCCGGTCAGGCGGCACTCGACGGCCAGGTAGCGGTCGTAGCCGATCGCATCGAGTGCGCCGAGGAACGCGGCCCAGTCGAGGTGGCCGGCGCCGGGCTGGAAGCGGTTCGAGTCACTGAGCTGGACGTGCCCGATGTACGGCGCCTGGGCAACGATCGAGGCCGAGGGGTCGGTCTCCTCGATGTTCATGTGGTAGCTGTCGATGCCGATCCGGACCGAGTCCAGCCCGACTGCCTGGATCAGCTCGGCGGCCTGGTCGAGGCGGTTGACCATGTGGTCCTCGTACCGGTTCAGCGGTTCCAGGAACAGTTCGACGCCCTCGCGGGCCGCGTGCTCGCCGAGCTCGCGGAGGCCGTCCAGCAGCACCTCGCGGTCACCGGCCTCGTCGCGCGGCGGCTCGAACGGGGGGAGCCGGCGGGAGAACATCCCGTACGACGCCGGCGTCTGCGCGCCGAGGCCGCCGAGCTCGGCGATCACCGACAGCTCGACCTTCATCTGGACGATCGCGTCGGCGCGCTGCTCGGGGTCGAAGGCGCCGAAGAAGTGCAGCATGTCGACACAGACCGTGGGCATCACGACGCCGTCGGCCTTGGCCTTCTGCAGCTCGGGCAGGCGGTCGCGGAACGACAGGTCGCCCTTGCCGCGCAGCTCGATCCCGTCGTACCCGGCGGCGGTGGCGAACTCCCACTTCTCCTGCAACGTCGCCCCTGGCAACAGTTGCTCCTGGCATGCGATCTTCATCAGAACTCCAGTACTACTTGCAGGGCGTCACCGGGACGCGTGTCGAGCAGGACGTAGGCGTCGGCGGCGTCTTCCACCGGGACGCGATGGGTGATCAGGGGTTCGGGGTCGACCGCGCCGCGGCCGACCAGATCGAGGAAGCCGCGCTGCAGGCGGTCCACCGACCACCTGTTGGCCAGCTCGGGCGGGACTCCGCCGATCTGCGAGCTGATCAGCTCGACGCGGTTGTGATGGAACTCCTCACCGAGCCGCAGACCGTTGCCTTCGCCTTGGTAGAAGCCGGAGGCAACCACCCGCCCGCCGACTCCGACGGACCGGATGGCCTCGTGGAGCGCGGGGTACACACCGGAAAGTTCGATGGCAGTGTCAGCGGTGCCGTACTCGCGGATCTGCTCCGCGGCTGTGCCGGGAGCGAAGGAGGCGACGGCGCCGTACTTCAGCGACTCCTCGCGGCGGGCTTCAACTCCGTCGACGGTGAGGACTTGGGCGCCTGACAGCGTCGCGAGGCGGGTGGCCAGGAGGCCGATGACGCCCTGGCCGTAGATGGCGACCACGTCGCCGAGGGTGATGCGGGCGGAGAGGATCGCGTTGTAGGCGATGGCGCCGACCCGGGTGAAGGAGGCGGCGGCGAGGGAGACGCCGGTGGGGAGCTGGTGGCCGGCGAGCTTGTCCGCGGGGAGGACTGCTTCGCTGCGGTGGCCCCAGATGCCCCAGACCTGGTCGCCGACGGACAGGCCGTCGACGTCGGCGGCGACCTCGGTGATCTCGCCGGACTCGGAGTAGCCCCAGCCGACGACCGGGAAGGAGACCCCCGCCTCCGCGTCGCGGAAGATGCGGGCCTCGGGATCCCAGGTGCGGGTGAGGTACGGGTTCGTGCCCCGGTACGCCGTGAGCTCGGTGCCGGCCGAGATGCCGGAGTACGCCGTACGGACCCGGACGTGACCGGGCGGGAGCGGTGGCGGGTCGAAGTCGACCACCTCGGCCACCCGGGGAGCGGAGAACTGCACGACGCGAGCCACGGAAACCTCCAGAGACGAACACCAGGACCAAGAACGAGACAAGCACCAGACTTAGGTCTTGTCAAAACACAATAGTCCTGATGTTATGCGTAAGTCAGCTCCCCTGAGGAGGATGTATGTCACGCTTCACCAGGGCGCTCTCCGTCGCGAGCGCGCTCCTGCTGACCGCCGGAGTGCTCAGCTCCTGCGGCAACGATTCCAGCGCCGGGGACCAGCGCAGCATCACCGTCTGGTCGCTGGAGAACGTGTCCGGGCGGCTGGAGACCACCCGGGCGATCTTCGAGAAGTTCACCGCCGAGACCGGCATCCAGGTCAAGCTCGTCGGGGTCGACGAGCCGCAGCTGAGCCAGCTGGTGATGTCGGCCGCCGCGGCCGGCAAGCTCCCCGACGTGATCGGCGCGGTTCCGCTGGCCGCGATCCAGCAGCTGTCCAGCAACGGCCTGCTCAACCCGGACGCCGCGGGCAAGGTGGTCGACGAGCTCGGCCCGAAGACCTTCGACCAGCGCGCGCTCGACCTGACCCGCAACGGCGACCAGCAGCTCGCCGTACCGTCGGACAGCTGGACCCAGCTGCTCTACTACCGCAAGGACCTGTTCGCGGCGGGCGGTCTGCCCGCGCCCACGTCGTACGACGCGATCGAGAAGGCCGCGCAGACGCTGAACAAGGGCGGCACCGAGGGCATCTCGATCGCCACCGATCCGGCCGACCCGTTCACCCAGCAGAGCTTCGAGTACTTCGCCCTGGCGAACGGCTGTCAGCTGGTCGATGCCGAGGGCAAGATCACGCTCGACAGTCCGCCGTGCCGGGAGGCGTTCCGCTTCTACGGTGACCTGGCCACCAAGTACTCCGCGGCCGGAACACAGACCGTCGACTCCACACGCGCGGCGTACTTCGCGGGCAAGTCGGCGATGGTGGTCTGGTCGTCGTTCCTGCTCGACGAGCTCGCCGGGCTGCGCGAGGACGCGCTGCCGAGCTGCGAGCCGTGCGCGAAGGACAAGGGCTGGCTGGCCCGCAACACCGGTGTGGTGACCGCGGTCCAAGGGCCGGACGGCGCCGAGCCGGCGCAGTTCGGCGAGGTGACCGGCTGGACGGTGACGAAGACGGCCAAGGCCGACGCGTCGGAGCAGCTCGTCCGGTACATGCTCGACCAGGGCTACGAGGACTGGTTCGGGATGGCTGCCGAGGGCAAGTTCCCGGTCCGGCACGGTACGGCGGCCGACCCGGACAAGTTCGACCAGGCCTGGGACAAGGCCGACATCGGCGTCGACACCCGCAAGCCGCTGGCCGCGATCTACCCGGCGCCGGTGATCGACGAACTGCGCGACGGCGTCGGCAAGATGCAGCGCTGGGGCATCACCGAGGGCCAGGGCGCGCTGGTGGGCGCCACGCTCGGCGAGCTTCCGGTGCCGAAGGCCATCAGCGCGCTGGCCAGTGGGCAGGTCGATGCCGACGAAGCCGCGCACCAGGCGACCGACGACGTCGCCGCGATCCAGGACTCGCTCGGGTGAGGCAGAGATGACAACCGTGACCGAAAAGCCCGCGGCCGCATCGGCGCCGACGCCGCAGCGCCGCAAGCAGAAGAACGCCCGCCGCCGCGAGGAGAACCGGGCCGGCCTGACGCTGGTCTCGCCGACGCTCGTGATCGTCCTGGTGGTCGTCGTACTGCCGATCCTGTGGACGGTGATGCTGGCGTTCCAGAACGTCCGCCTGGTCGACATCCAGAGCCAGGGGCTGTGGGGCCACTGGACCCTGCGCAACCTCGAACGCGTTTTCAGCTCGCCCGGTTTCTGGTCGTCGCTGTGGACCACCGTGGTCTACACGGTCGGCTCAACGCTCGGCTCGATCGTGGTCGGTCTGATCGCCGCGCTCGCGCTGCGCAAGCCGTTCCGCGGCCGGGCCCTGATCCGCGGCGCGATGCTGCTTCCGTACGTCGCTCCGGTGGTCGCCGTCGCGTTCGTCTGGCAGGTGCTGCTCAGCCCCGACCTCGGCGTCGTGAACCACTGGGGTGTCGAGTGGCTCGGCTGGGACCGGCCGATCGCCTTCCTGACCCAGCGCTCGTACGACGTACTCGGAGTCCCGGTCCCGATGGCGCTGTTCACGGTGATCGCGTTCGAGACCTGGCGGTACTTCCCGTTCGCGTTCCTGTTCCTGATCGCCCGGATGCAGGCCGTGCCGCCGGTGCTCGAGGAGGCGGCGGTGATGGACGGGACCACGCCGTGGCAGCGGTTCCGGTTCATCCTGCTGCCGCAGCTGATGCCGGTGATCGCGCTGCTGTCGGTGCTGCGGTTCATCTTCACGTTCAACAAGTTCGACGACGTCTACCTGCTCACCGGTGGTGGTGCGGGCACGGACGTGGTCGCGGTCCGGGTGTACCGGTTCCTGACCGCGCGGTTCGACGTCGGGCTGGCCTCGGCGCAGGCGGTCGTGCTGGCCGTCGTACTGATCGTGCTGCTGGGCCTGTACTTCAAGTTCTTCGGCCGCAAGATGCAGGAGGACCAGGCATGACGCGCGACGGTTTCCAGATCCGCTTCTTCGGGATCATGCGGTGGGTGGTGATCGCCGCGCTGGTGGTCGCCACGCTGTTCCCCTTCTACTACATGGTGCTGCTGTCGGTGAAGCCGATCGACGAGCTGCTGCTCGACCCCGGCCGGATCTGGGTGTCGGCGAAGGAGTTCAGCCTCGACTCCTACCGGTCGGTGCTGACCTCGGTCGAGAACGGCGGCCAGGGCTTCCCGCTGATGCTGCGCAACTCCGCGATCGTCTCGATCGGCGCGATGCTGCTCACGCTGCTGGTCGCGATCCCGGGCGCGTACGCCGTCAGCCGGCTGCGCTTCACCGGGCACCGCAAGGTGAGCGCGCTGTTCCTCGGCGTCTACCTGTTCCCGGCGACGCTGCTGGCCGTGCCGCTGTTCGTGATGTTCGCGAAGGTCGGTCTGCAGGGCAGCCTGATCGGGCTGATCATCGTGTACATCGCGCAGACCGTGCCGGTCGCGATCTACATGCTGCGCAGCTACTTCAGCACCGTGCCGGTCAGCATCGAGGAGGCGGCCGCGATCGACGGGCTGTCGCGGTTCCAGATCCTGCGCAAGGTGGTGCTGCCGCTGGCGGCGCCGTCGGTGATGGCGACGTCCCTGTACGTTTTCATGATCGCGTGGAACGAGTTCCTGTTCGCGCTGCTGTTCCTGGCGGCCGAGCCGGACCACTGGACGGTGTCGCTGGGGCTGCAGCAGCTGGCGAACGGCGTGGAGGTACCGAAGACCGTGCTGATGGCAGGATCCGTCGTACTGACGCTGCCGGTGGTACTGATGTTCTACGGCGCCGAACGGTTGCTGACGGAAGGGTTGACGAGTGGGGCAGACAAGGGCTGACGCGACGACGTCCGCGGGACGGCTGCTGCACCTCGTCCGGACCGGCCAGGCCGGGACCCGCGGGGAGCTGCAGGAGCTGTCCGGGCTGTCGCGCTCGACGCTCGGCCAGCGGCTCGAGCCGCTGCTGGGCAACGGCTGGCTGGTCGAGGCGGGATCGACCGCCTCGACCGGCGGCCGGCCGCCCGTTGTGCTGCGGTTCGACGAGCAGCACGCCGTGGTACTGGCGGCTGATCTCGACACTCGGCATGCGCGGTCGGCGGTGATGGACCTGGCGGGCGGCGTACTGGCTGAGCACTCGGGGGAGCTGGTCATCGCCGACGGACCGCAGGCCGTGCTGGACACTTTGTCGGACTGGTTCGACCGGCTGCTCGCCGAGGCCGGGCGATCGGTGGACGAGCTGGCCGGGATCGGGCTGTCCGTGCCCGGGCCGGTCGAGTTCGACACCGGGCTGGTGATCCGGCCGCCGATCATGCCGGGCTGGGACGAGTACCCGATCCGCGACCACCTGCGCCGCCGGTACGACGTACCGGTGCTGGTCGACAACGACGCCAACGCGATGGCGCTCGGCGAGCAGTCGGCGGGGTACCCGGACTCACCGGCGTTCGTGCTCGTGAAGGTGTCGACCGGAATCGGCGCGGGAGTCGTGATCGGGGACAGCGTGTTCCGCGGGATCGACGGTGGCGCCGGGGACATCGGGCACATCCGCGTCCGGGACGCGGGTGACGCGAAGTGCCAGTGCGGGTCCCTCGGGTGCCTGGCGGCCGTGGCCAGTGGTGGCGCGCTCGCGTCGGCGCTGACCGAGCTCGGGGTCACGGCGCGGTCCGGCGCCGACGTACGGGCGTTGCTGCAGTCGGGGCAGCCGGACGCGTTGCGGCTCGCTCGGGAGGCCGGGCGGCGGGTGGGCGAGGTGCTGGCGACGGTGGTGAGCGTGATCAATCCCGGGGTGCTGATGATCGCTGGGGACCTGGCGCACACCGACTTCGTGGCCGGGGTGCATGAGGTGCTGTACCAGTCGACGTTGCCGCGGGCGACCCGGCATCTGACGGTGGCGACCGGGCAGCTGGCGGATCATGCCGCGCTGGACGGGATGGCGCGGCTGGTGGTCAACGAGGTGTACTCGCCGGCGGCGATCGACGCCCGGTTGTCGGCTTCCTGATTTCCCGTTGCACTGCGGGGTACCGGTGCGCGATGAGCGACACGATCTTGTTCGACATCGACGGCACGCTGGTGGACACCAACTACCACCACGCGGTGGCGTGGTTCCGCGCGTTCCGGCGCTTCGACGTGACCGTCCCGGTCTGGCGGATCCATCGGGCGATCGGGATGGGCGGCGACCGGCTGGTGGCCGCCGTCGCGGGCGACGACGTCGAGGATCGCTGCGGGGACGGCGTACGGGACGCGTGGAAGCAGGAGTTCGACCCGATGCTGCACGAGGTGCGGCTGTTCGACGGGGCGCGTGATGCGCTGGCCGCGGCGAAGGACCGTGGCTGGCGAGTTGTACTGGCGAGCTCTGGAGCGCGCGAACACATCGAGCACTACGTGAAGCTGCTGGAGTTCGAGGCGCTGGGCGGCGATCGGTGGATCAGTGGCGACGACGCGTCGGGGACCAAGCCTGATCCGGAGCTGCTCGAGGTTGCGCTCGACGGGTACGACGGGCGGGCGGTCATGGTTGGGGACTCGGTGTGGGACTGCGAGGCGGCGGAACGGATCAGTCTGCCGTGCGTCGCGCTCCGCACCGGTGGAACCGGCGCCGGCGAACTGCTGTCCGCCGGCGCCGTTCAGGTGCACGAGACACTGCCCGCGCTCCGGGAGGCCTACGACGGCCTCCCGTTCGCGCCGGTCAGTCCCAGCTGAGGCCCGCGACGGCCTGCCGCTCAGTCCCAGGTGAGGCCCGAAGCCGACTGGTACTCGATGACTCGGGTCTCGAAGAAGTTCTTCTCTTTCTTGAGGTCCATCACCTCGGACATCCAGCCGAACGGGTTGCGGGACTCGCCGAAGATCGGCTGGAGGCCGATCTGTTCGGCGCGGCGGTCGGTGACGAAGTGCATGTACTGCTCGCACAGGTCGGCGGTCAGGCCGAGCATGCCGTGCGGCAGGGTGGCGCGGCCGTAGGCGACCTCCAGCTCGCAGGCTTCGGTGAGCATCTGGCGGACCTCGGCCTGGAACGCAGGAGTCCACAGGTGCGGGTTCTCCAGTTTGATCTGGTTGATGCAGTCGATGCCGAAGTTCAGGTGGATCGACTCGTCGCGCAGGATGTACTGGTACTGCTCGGCGATGCCGACCATCTTGTTGCGCCGGCCGAGCGAGAGGATCTGTGCGAACCCGGTGTAGAACCACATGCCTTCGAAGACCACGTAGAACGCGATCAGGTCGCGCAGGAAGTCGGTGTCGGCCTCCGGCGTACCGGTCCGGAAGTTGCCGTCCTCCAGGTGCCGGGTGTACTTCAGCGCCCAGGCGTCCTTGTCGGAGATCGACGGGACCTCGCGGTACATGTTGAACAGCTCGCCCTCGTCCAGGCCGAGCGAGGTGCAGATGTACTGGAAGGTGTGCGTGTGCACGGCCTCCTCGAACGCCTGGCGCAGCAGGTACTGCCGGCACTCGGGGTTGGTCAGCTGGCGGTAGACGGCGAGCACGATGTTGTTCGCGACCAGGGACTCGGCGGTGGCGAAGAAGCCGAGGTTGCGCTTGAGCATCAGGCGCTCGTCGTCGGTCAGGCCGTCTTTGGATTTCCAGAGCGCGATGTCGGCCTGCATCGAGACCTCGGTCGGCATCCAGTGGTTGTTGCAGGCGGCAAGGTACTTGTCCCAGGCCCACTGGTACTTCAGCGGGAGCAGTTGGTTGACGTCGGCGCGGGCGTTGATCATCGCCTTGTCGGCGACCTCGACGCGGCCGGCGCCGAGGGTGATGTCACCGAGTCCGGTGGAGGTGCTGGTCACTGGCAGGCCTCGCAGTCAGGGTCGTCGAGCTTGCAGACGGCAGGGGCTTCGAGCAGGGTGTCGTCCATCGGAACTTCGGAAGTGGGTTTCGGTGCAGATGCAACTGGTACCGCGTTCAAACGACCATCTGTTCCTTGCAGAGTCGACTTCTCGACGTGGGTGGCGGACTGGGAGCGCAGGTAGTACGTCGTCTTCAGCCCGTACCGCCAGGCCGAGCGGTACAGCTCGTCGAGTGCCTTGCCGGACGGCGCCGACATGTAGAGGTTGAGCGACTGCGCCTGGTCGATCCACTTCTGCCGCCGCGCCGCCGCCTTGACCAGCCAGAGCGGCTCGATCTCGAACGCGGTCGCGTACAGCTCGCGCAGGTCGGCCGGGATCCGCTCGATCCGGCTCAGCACGCCGTCGTGGTACTTCAGGTCCGAAACCATCACTTGGTCCCACAGCCCGCGCGCCTTCAGGTCGGCGACCAGGTACGGGTTCGCGACGGTGAACTCACCGGACATGTTCGACTTCACGAACAGGTTGCTGTACGTCGGCTCGATGGACTGGCTCACCCCGCAGATGTTGGAGATCGTCGCGGTCGGCGCGATCGCCAGCACGTTGGAGTTGCGCATGCCGTCCTGCAGCACCTTCGCGCGCAGCGCCTCCCAGTCGAGCGTCCGGCCGGTGTCGAGCTGGACGTCACCGTTGCGCGCCGTCCGCAGCAGCTCGAGCGAGTAGATCGGCAGCACGCCCTGGCTCCACAGCGATCCGTCGTACGACTCGTAGGTCCCGCGCTCGGCCGCGAGCTCGGTCGACGCCTCGATCGCGTGGTAGCTGATCGCCTCCGTCGAGACGTCGGCGAACGCGACGGCGGCGTCGGAGGCGTACGGGATGCGCAGCGCGAACAGCGCGTCGGCGAAGCCCATCAGGCCGAGGCCGACCGGGCGGTGCCGCTGGTTCGCGCGCTCCGACTCCGGCGTGGTGTAGAAGTTCACGTCGATCACGTTGTCGAGCATCCGGACCGCGGTCTTCACCGTGTCGCGCAGCAGTTCGGCGTCGAGACCGGTCTCGGTCAGGTGGGCGACCAGGTTGACCGAGCCGAGGTTGCAGACGGCGGTCTCGTCGACGGTCGTGTTCAGCGTGATCTCGGTGCACAGGTTGGACGAGTGCACCACGCCGTCGTGCTGCTGCGGGGACCGCAGGTTGCAGGCGTCCTTGAAGGTGATCCACGGGTGACCGGTCTCGAACAGCACGGTCAGCATCCGGCGCCACAAGTCGACGGCCTTCACTCGGCGGAACACCCGGATCTCGCCACGATCGGCGGCGGCCTCGTAGTCCTCGTACGCCGCCACGAAGGCCGCGCCGTACAGGTCGTGCAGCTCCGGCACCTCGTCGGGGGAGAACAGCGTCCACTCGCCACCGGCCTCGACCCGCTGCAGGAACAGGTCGGGCACCCAGTTCGCCGTGTTCATGTCATGGGTGCGCCGACGCTCGTCCCCGGTGTTCTTGCGCAGCTCCAGAAACTCCTCGATGTCCACGTGCCAGGTCTCGAGGTACGCACAGACCGCGCCCTTACGTTTCCCGCCGTTGTGAGCCAGCCCGGCGACGGTCATGTACGACTCGTCGACCTCCACTTCGAGGTCGTGAACGACTGGGACCGTCGCGGTACGCCGGACGTCGCGAACGCGGGAGAACACCATGCCCTGGTGGCTGATCCAGTTGTGCTTCCGGATCGGGGCGACGCCCACCAGCTCGGCGATCGAAGAGACGGCTGGAATTCGTAGGTCGAAGGTTTTGACCGGTTTGGTGAAGGTGATGACAGATCCGTCGGAGCGCCGGCCCTCGTGCGCCCCTTCACGGATCCGGTACTGACCTGCTGTCGGAACGCCCAAACGAAGCAACTGGTAGCGCAGGCCGACGGCGAGTCGCTGCGACGTGCTCGTGAAGTAGATCTCCTGGCCACGGGACACCCCACCGTCCGTCTCCAGCAAACCCCGGACGAGTGCGAGTGTCTGCGGACGCGGTAGGTGAGCGAACCGTCGAGAGATGTGCTTGTGGTGGAGTTCGTCGTACAGATCGTCGGAGGTGAACGGCAGGGTTGCCTCGCCCTGGCCGGTGATACGTCCCGTGATCGGGTCCCTGAGAGCCCCGCGTCCGGAGGCCCAGTGAATTTGGCGGTAGGTGTCCGCCCGCCCGGTTTCCCAGAAATGAATCTGCCGTGCGGTCAGGTACTCGCGAACGAACGACAGGTGTGTGTCACGCTGTGGGTTGCCGGACACACCCCACTGGCGGCCCTGTTTCGACAGATGGCCGTCGCCCAGCAGGATGCCGTACAGGCGGGCGTCCTCCTCGGTCAGCCCCGGGACCGGAACGACGTCCCGGGGGATCACCTGCCCTACGTAGTCACCCTTGCTGAGCATGCCGGCCTCGACCCACGTCGCCTGCACCTTCTTCTTGGCCAGCCAATCGATGGTGCGCTCATTGCTCTGCTCCATCGGAACGCCTTGGATCGCGTAGAAAGGATGGCCGGCGGTCACCACGAGCGGATCGATCGAGTGCTTGACGTCAAGCTCCACCATCGGATCGTTCTGGTCGTAGGTGAAAGTCTTGGTGACTTCGCGGTAGAAGCCGCTGGCGCCCAGTACCAGCTCTCCGACCGCGATTTCACTGATTGGCGTCGGTCCTGCTGCGGCGTACACCAGAGTCTGCGGAGCGAAGCATTGGTTCACTGCGACGGCGGTGTCGTTGGCGATCTTCAGGAAGGGGACGACGCCCTGGGACTCGCCGCTGGTGCCGCGGATCTTGGCGCCGATGCCGCGGACGGGGGTCCAGTCGTTGCCTAGGCCGCCGGAGTACTTGGCCAGGAGGGCGTTGTTGCGGATGCCGGTGAAGATGCCGGACAGGTCGTCCTGGACGGTGGTGAGGAAGCAGGACGACAGCTGCGGGCGGGTGGTGCCGGAGTTGAACAGCGTGGGCGTCGACGACATGAAGCGGAACGAGCTGAGCAGTTCGTAGAACTCCAGTGCGCGGGCCTCGCGGTCGTCCTCCTTGAGGGCCATGCCCATCGCGACGCGCAGGAAGAACGCCTGCGGCAGCTCGAAGCGGACCTTGTCGATGTGCAGCAGGTACCGGTCGTAGAGGGTCTGCAGGCCGAGGAACGCGAAGTCCAGGTCGCGCTCGGGCTTGATCGCCGCGGCCAGGCGGGCGAGGTCGAAGGTCGCCAGCTCGGGGTCGAGCAGGCCGGCCTCGATGCCGACGGAGACGTAGCGCGGGAAGTACTCGGCGTACGCCGTGCTCATGTCGGCCTGGGTCGCCTGCCGGGGTTGGCCGTGCACGCGACCGAGCGTCTCGCGGCGGATCTGGTCGAGCAGCAGGCGCGCGGCGGCCTGGCTGTACTGCGGCTCGGTCTCGACGTACGACCGGGCGGCCATCACCAGGGCGAGCTCGACCTCGTGCTGGGCGATGCCGTCGTAGCAGGAGCCGAGGGTCTCGTCGAGGATCTGCTCGGGGTCGACGGCGTCCAGGCCGGCGGCCGCCTCGGCGATGACGAGTCGGAGACGGTCGACGTCCAGTGGCGCTGTGCTGCCGTCGACGGCACGGACAGTGACGACCGGCCTCTCGGTGACACCGGCCGGGTCGGCCGGCGTACGGGCTTTGGTGCGCTCTTCGCGGTACAGGACGTAGGCGCGGGCGACCTGATGCTCTCCCGCGCGCATGAGGGCCAGCTCGACCTGGTCCTGGATGTCCTCGACCTGGACGCTGCGGCGTGAGTCGCCGCGGCTGGTCAGAGCCGTGACGACGCGGTCGGTCAGGTCGGACACCAGGTCGCGGACGCGGTGGCTGGTGCCGGCCTCGGCACCTTCGACGGCCAGGAAGGCCTTGCTCATCGCGACCGCGATCTTGGTCGGGTCGAACGTGGTGCTGGTGCCGTCGCGGCGGACGACGGTCAGCTGGGACGCCGACGCGTCGGGCAGGGGGCCCGGTGCGGTCGGCGACGAGGACGAAACGATGGTCACAAGCGCACTCTCCACGCGAGTTCCGGAGGACCAGGACCCGTGCGAGAGCGCGCGACGCAAGGCAGTACGGCGAGTACGACTGCCTTGACGTCCACCGACCCACCCACGAGGTCTCGGACCAACGCGTACCGGCGGTACGCGCACCGGTGGCAGGTACTCGGACTCGCGGACGACTTGTCCGCTCACCGTTGCGGGGCAGCTCCGGACTCGCACCGGATTCCCCTGTTGCCTCCACCCGGCCGCGCTTCGTCGCGTCGTCCGGGCAGAACCACCAGCACGCAGAACATTAGCGCCGGACCACGACATGTAGTGTCTCGACGCGCCGCGTGTCGCATATTTAGTGGTTTCAGGCGGCCAGCGCATGCAGATCCTGGAGCGTCATGATCTCCGAGCCATGGTGGATCAGCTCCCGGTTCAGCCGCAGGACGACGTGGCCGAACGGCTCCGCGGCGTCCAGCTCGGTGGCCTGGCTGAGGCCGACGGTCATCACCTGGTCCTCCTCCAGCCCGGCGATCGACTCCTGCCAGGCGTCGACCCAGTAGGTCAGCCAGGCGACCGCGTCCCGGGCGTTGCCGTGCAGCGTGATGTCGGTGCGGCCCTGGAGCTTCTCGCCGAAGGTCCACTCCCAGCGCTCGAAGAACGTCTCGGTCAGGTGGGCGATCAACCAGGCGATCGTCCGTGGCCCGCGATGGTCCGGTTCGTCCGGCCACTGCGCCACCCACTCACCCGACCCGAGCGAGCGGAACCGGCCGGCGTGCCGTCGCCGGACGACGGTCAGCGCCTCCGCGCTCGGTCGCCAGAAGTACTCGTCGTCGGTGAGTCTGGCCAGTCGCTGGGCGAGCACCATCCAGCTGAAACCGAGCTGGCCCCGCACCATCGCCATCGCCGACGGTCGCTCCAGGATGTCCCAGTCGAACGGTTCCGGCATCACAGATCCTCACGCTCCCCGATTCCCCGCGGTTTGTCCTTGCGTCGAACATGTGTTCGAATTGTGGTCGAGCGGACGCCGGAAAGTCAATCAGCACAGCGTGTCGGTGCTGGTGCTTCCGGTGGTCGAGTGCTATTGCGGGCGCGATCGGGGAGATGGTGCTGAGTGAGACCCAACCGTGATTACTCAGCGTGGCCGACGGGAGTAGAGTCACGCTGGGTGAGCAGAGCTGGGGGAACGCGCTCGGGACGTCCGGGCGCACAGCGGCTGCTCACGGGACTGCTTCCGAGGGGGAAACTCGTGTCGCCGGGTGAGCGGAAATGAGCCTGAGTGGGGATGCCTGGACCTGGGCCTGGAGAGACTGGGAGGACGAGGACCGGAGCAGGCGACAGAGGGAGAAGCCGGTGACGTTGGAGGCCGACGAGCTGGCGCGGGTGGCCGCGAACGAGGCGGACTGGGACGCGCGGGCTCCGCTGCACGCGGCGAGCGAGTTCTACGAGCGGCCGGCGGAGTTCTGGTTCGCCGACTACGAGTGGGACGACCTGGGGGAGCTGGGCGGACGTGATCTCGTGCACCTGCAGTGCCACCTGGGGACCGAGACGATCGCCTTTGCGCGCAAGGGCGCGAAGACCTTCGGGCTCGATCTGTCGGGGCGGTCGCTGGACGAGGCGCGGCGGCTGGCCGATGACGCCGGCGTCGGGATCGAGTACGTGCGGGCCAACGTGTACGACGCGGCGGAGGCGCTCGGGGGACGGCAGTTCGACGTCGTCTACACCGGGAAGGGCGCGCTCTGCTACCTGCCTGACCTGACGAAGTGGGCCGAGGTCGTCAGCGGTCTGCTCAAGCCTGGTGGGTTCGTCTACCTCGTCGAGTTCCATCCGCTGCTGAACGCACTGCGGCCGATGGGGTCGCCGGGGGAGTCGGACGAGCTGGTGCTGCGGCACGACTACCTGGAAGGGCGCGGCGCGATCGCGCACGAGTCGACCGTCACGTACACCGGCGACGAGGTGCCGGGCCGCAACACCAGCTACGAGTGGATGCACGGCCTGGGCGAGGTGGTCACCACGCTGTCGGCCGCGGGCTTGCGGATCGACAGCCTGCGCGAGTCCGAGGTGCTGCAGTGGCCGCGCTGGTCGTCGATGGTGCAGACCCCCGAGGGCTGGTGGCGCTTGCCGGACGAGGCGCCGCGGATCCCGTTGCTGTTCGCCCTGAAAGCCACTAAGCCGGTGTGATCCGGTCCTGCTCCGGAGTGAGCCGCAGAGTTGTGGCCGCGGCCGCCGGGGACACCATCTGCTCGATGGTCGAGGCGCCGTAGCGCGCGTACTTCGTGCGGTAGGCCGTGTCGACGTCCGCCCGCAGCTGCTGCGATCTGGAGCCTACGTCCTCGACGGAGACCTCGGACTGCAGGTCGGGAACGCGGATGCAGGCACGCTGGGAGTCGAGCACGTGAGCGAACCAGCCGGTGTTGCGGCGGTACCAGGTGCGGACGTACACCTGCTCGTCGACGCAGACGACCCAGATCGGCACCCAGCGTCGCAGGGTGCCGTCGGTGCGTCGGGCGGCGATCTGCAGTTCGTCGGCGGTGGTGAAGCGCCGGATCTCGTCCGGAGTCCAGGTCGCGCTCATGGGTCGAAGCTACTCGGCTCGGCGTCGGCGGGCTCGCCGTCACCAACGGGTGGTGCAGGCTCCGCCGAGAATCACCAGGTCGTAGATCTGCGGCGAACGATCCGCAGCCTGAGGGCTAGTTGGTCGGAGTGCTGAGGAGTTTGTCGCAGAGGGCGACGAGTTGTTCGCGAAGGGGTTTGGAGCGGGTGGCGAAGGAGCGTTGGGTGGCGGCGTACTCGGCTTTGCCGGCGGGGGTTTCGATGGGGACGGGGGAGTAGCCGAGGGGTGCGAGGTCGTACGGGGAGGCTCGCATGTCGAGGGTGCGGATGTCCTTGGCGAGCTCGAAGCAGGACAGCAGGAGGGTGCTGGGGGTGGAGGGGGCGAGTTTGGTGGCCCACTTGTAAAGGTCCATGTTGGCGTGCAGGCAGCCGCCTTGTTCCAGCTGGGGCTGGAGGTCGCGGGTCGGTTGCAGGGCATTGAGGGGACGGGCCGGTTCGGTGAAGAAGCGGAAGGCGTCGAAGTGGGAGCAGGCGATCTTGTGCGACTCGACGACCTGATCGGTGCCCTCGGCCCCTAGTCTCAGCGGCCACTTCTCGTGCCGGACCTCGCCGGGTTGCAGGCGGTAGACCATCGCCCACTCGTGCAGGCCGAAGCAGCCGAACTGGGGCTGGCGGTCGAGGGTCGCGGCCAGCAGGCGGCGGATCCAGGTGATGGAGTCCGTACGGCGTGCGATCTCGGCCGGGTCGAGGGACGCGGCGCCATCGGCGTACAGGTAGCCCTTGCGGCCTTCGTAGGTGGTGGCGCCGAGCAGGCTGACGCCGGGGCCGGGGTGCCAGATGCGGAGCTGGTTCGGGCGGGTGGAGTAGTAGGTGAAGAGGAAGTCCTCGACCGGATGGGCCTCACGGCGCTGACGACGCGCGAGGTGCCCGGCGACGAGTTCGTCGACCCGCGCCGCGTGGGCAGCGGCGAGTGGCTCCCATTCGGCGCGGGGAAGGTGCACCGGCTCTTCGGCGTGGGCAAGACGCACCGGCTCCGCGTCGGGGGCGGGGCGCGTGGTCGCGAGCTCGGGCTGCGTGGTCACAGCGCCAGGGAGTAGGCGTACAGGTGGACGCCAGGGCGAGGGGACCAGTCGCGGTCGGGGACCCGGGTGAAGCCGAGGCGCTCGTAGATGCGGTGCGCGGGCTTCATGTAGTCGGCGCTCGACAGGACCAGGTGGGTGAAGCCGAGCTCGCGGGAGCGGTCGATGCAGCGCTGGGTGAGCGCGGTGCCGACGCCCAGCCCGCGCGCCTTGGCCGAGACGCCGAGCATGCGGAATTCACCCTCGTGGGGTTGGCCGATCTCGCCGTAGAACGAGCCCGGGACGCAGTACGTGACCGTGCCGAGCAGATCCGTACCGTCGGTGGCGACCCAGAGCTCGGCGCGTTCGGCGCGGTCGGCAGCGGCGCGCAGGGTGTCGCCGTAGTCGGAACCGGCCGGGATGAAACCGTCGTTCGCGTACGACTCGACGGTCAGCTCGCCGACGGCGGCATACTCCGCGGGCTCGGCCAGGCGGATCGTGAACGGGGCTGGGTCGGTGGTCACCGGACCACTGTCTCATCCGCGCCGCCCACCCGGAGAAGAGAGGAGACCCGCCCGGGAAAGAGAGGAGACGGGGACAGGATCGGAGGGCTGGATCGGTACGGCGGTAGGCTCGGGCCGTTCATTCCCTCGACTGAAGGCCAGCCGTGCGTATCGCCAGATTCTCCGTCGACGACGAACCGAAGTACGGGCTTGTCGAGACCGACGACCCCGAAGGTCTCGTCGGCACCGTCGCCGTACTCGACTCGGACCCGCTGTACCGCCCGGTCCAGCTCACCGGCGAGGTGCTGCAGCTGGCCGACGTCCGGCTGCTGGCCCCGGTGATCCCGCGCAGCAAGGTGGTCTGCGTCGGGCGCAACTACGCCGACCACGCCGCCGAGCTGGGCAACGACGTCCCGGCCGAGCCGATGATCTTCCTCAAGCCGAACACCTCGGTGATCGGTCCGCGCGACGGCATCGTCTACCCCGAGCAGACCAACAACCTGCACTTCGAGGGCGAGCTGGCGATCGTGATCGGCCGGATCTGCCGCGACCTGCCCCGCGAACGGGCCGAAGAGGTGATCTTCGGGTACACGATCGCGAACGACGTGACCGCGCGCGACCTGCAGAAGAGCGACGGCCAGTGGGCCCGGGCCAAGGGCTACGACACGTTCTGCCCGCTCGGTCCCTGGATCCAGACCGACCTGGACGTCTCCGACGTCCGGGTCAGCACGGAGCTGAACGGCGAGCCGAAGCAGGACGGCCGGACCTCGCAGTTCATCTTCGACATCCCGGAGGTGCTGGCCTACATCACCTCCTTCACCACGCTGCTGCCCGGCGACGTGGTGCTCACCGGGACCCCCGCGGGTGTCGGTCCGATGCTGCCCGGCGACGAGGTCGCGGTGAGCGTCGAAGGACTCGGAACTCTGACGAACAAGGTGATCGTGCGTGACTGACAGGCCTGCCCCGACTGACGACGACGTCCTCGGTGGCCTCGAACCGAGCCAGGTCCGCCTCCGGTTCGCCCCCTCGCCGACCGGTCTCCTGACCGTCGGCAACATCCGCACCGCCTTGTTCGCCTGGGCCTTCGCCCGCCACTACGGCGGCAAGCTGGTCCTGCGGATCGAGGACACCGACGCGGCCCGCAACACCCCCGAGGCGCTGCAGTACACGCTGGACTCGCTGCGCTGGCTGGGCATCGGCTGGGACGAGGGCCCCGAGGTCGGCGGCGACTACGGCCCGTACAAGCAGACCGAGCGGATGGACATCTACGCCGACGTCGTGGCCAAGCTGCTGCAGGCCGGCAAGGCGTACCACTGCTACTGCTCGCAGGAGGAGCTCGACCAGCGCCGCGAGGCGGCCCGCCAGGCCGGCCAGCACAGCGGGTACGACGGCCACTGCCGCACGCTGACCGAGGAGCAGGTCAAGGCGTACGTCGACGAGGGCCGGCGTCCGGTCGTCCGGCTGCGGATGCCGGACCGGCCGATCACCTTCACCGACCTGGTCCGCGGCGAGATCACCTTCCTGCCCGAGAACCTCGGCGACTACGTCCTGGTCCGGGCCAACGGGTTCCCGCTGTACCCGCTGGTGAACCCGGTCGACGACGCGCTGATGGAGATCACCCACGTCCTGCGTGGCGAGGACCTGCTGCCGTCGACGCCGCGGCAGATCGCGCTGTACGAGGCGCTGGCCGAGATCGGTGTCGGCGCGGGCCGGACGCCGCGGTTCGGGCATCTGCCGTTCGTGATGGGCGAGGGCAACAAGAAGCTGTCCAAGCGCGACCCGGGCGCGGGTCTGGGCGAGTACATGGAGCGCGGCTTCCTGCCCGAGGGCCTGCTGAACTACCTGGCCCTGCTCGGCTGGTCGATCGCCGAGGACCGCGACGTGTTCACGATGGCCGAGATGATCGAGGCCTTCGACATCCGCAAGGTGAACTCGAACGCGGCCCGGTTCGACCCGAAGAAGTGCGAGGCGATCAACGCCTCCCACATGCGGCTGCTCGAGCCGGCCGAGTTCGGCCGCCGGGTGGTGCCGTTCCTGGCCAAGGCGGGCGTGCTGCCGGCCGAGCCGACCGAGGAGCAGCAGCAACTGCTGACCGCCGCCGTACCGCTGGTGCAGGAGCGGATGAACACGCTGTCGGAGTCGGTCGACATGCTCGGCTTCCTGTTCGTCCCCGACGAAGCGTTCACGGTCGACCCCGACGCGGCGGCCAAGGTGCTGAGCGGTGACGCGGGGGCCGTTCTCGAGGCGTCGGTGAAGGCGCTGTCGGACCTGTCCGACTGGACCACCGAGGCGATCGAGGCCGCGCTGCGCGCCTCGCTGATCGACGGCCTCGGGCTCAAGCCGAAGAACGCGTTCGGCCCGGTCCGGGTCGCGATCTCCGGCCGCCGGATCTCGCCGCCGCTGTTCGAGTCGCTCGAGCTGCTCGGTCGCGACCGGTCGCTGCACCGGCTCGAGCACGCCCGCACGCTGCTTCCGGCGGAGTGAGCATGCCGTACGACGCGACGCCGCGTCCCGGGTCCACCGTGGACCCCCGGGATGCGGGGCCGCAGCCGTACCACCGGCTGCTGCGCAACCCGGCCACGGCCGGCTGGACCGTGGTGCTCGGAGCGTTCGCCGTACTGGCCGGGTGGATGTTCCTCAGCCTGGTCATCCAGGTGATCGCGTTCGGGATCCGCAAGGACCCCGAGGGGACGATCTCCTGGTTCGGGCTGCTGACGACCAACCTGACGCTGATCGTGCTGATCCCGTTGGCGATGGTCGTCGCGACCCGGCTGAACCAGCAGACCCCGGGGCTGCTGTCGTCGGTCGTGGGCCGGATCCGGTGGCGGCCGATGCTGTGGTTCGGGCTGGCCGCCGTCGTGGTCGAGCTGGTGATGCTCGGCGTGATCAAGGTCGGCGGGATCGAGCTGCTCTCCGGCGGTGGCAAGGGTGCAGCCTCGGACGCGGCCGGGGTGATCGCGGTCGTACTGCTCACGTCGTCGCTGCAGGCGGCGGGGGAGGAGTACTTTTTCCGCGGTTACCTGCTGCAGGCGGTCGGCGCGTTCGTGCGCAGCTCGGTGGTCGCGGTGGTGGTCACGACCGTGCTGTTCACGATGGCGCACGGGGTGTGGCCGTGGGAGAGCCCGGCGCTGTTCCTGGACCGCTTCGCGTTCGGGCTGGTCGCCGGCTTCCTCGCCGTACGGACCGGTGGGCTGGAGGCGTCGATCGCGGCGCACGCGGCGAACAACGTGGTGACGTTCATCTACGCCGCGTTGACGAACAGCGTCAGCGCCAGCCTGAACGCTTCGGACGCGGGCTGGGGGCTGGTGGCGGTGGACGTGTCGAAGTTCGTCCTGTTCGGCGCTGTGGCCGTGCTGCTGGCGCGCAAGCAGCACCTGGCGACGACGTGCGACCTGCCGCTGGTGCACGCGCCGGTGGTGGGTGGACCGGGCCGGAGACTGGTGTGACACGAGTGACATCTGGTTCAGCGGGGACTCGTTTTGGTGTCTGGGCCCGGACTTCGGTATGCTCTCTGAGCCGGGTGATGAGGGCGGAAACGAACTCAGGAAACCGGTGAAATGCCTTTGGGGTATGGGGTAATTGGCAGCCCGTCTGATTCTGGTTCAGTTAGTCTAGGTTCGAGTCCTAGTACCCCAGCGAGCGATTGGACCCGGCCGATGAAAATCGGTAGAGTCCTTCCTCGTTGCCAGGTCCGCAAGGACCATGCAACAACCCTCTGGCCCCGTTGTGTAGCGGCCTAGCACGCCGCCCTCTCAAGGCGGTAGCGCGGGTTCGAATCCCGTCGGGGCTACCAGAGAAACAGCGCCTCTCACCTCCGGGTGAGAGGCGCTTCTGGTTTCTGGACTCAGGCTTGAGGCGCGGCGGGACCCGGCGGCATCAGAGGTGTCGAGTGGCCGGTGAGTTCCCGGCGTACGGCGAGACCGCCCATCACGAAGACGGCTCCCCAGAGCAGCGCGGCGATCCCCAGCCAGGTCGCGATGGTGACCGCTCCCGCGCCGGGGTTGGCGGCGAACAGGATTCCGATCAGGATCGACAGGGCGGCGCTGAGCAGCAACAACCAGCGCGGAGTGGACGACGTGCTGCCGAAGGCGCCGATCGCCTCGAACACGCCGCGGACGATCAGCCAGATGCCGAGGATCCAGGTCAGGGTCACCGCGGTCATCGCCGGGCTGAAGATCGCGAAGAAGGCCGCCACCAATGCGATCACGCCCATCACGATCAGCCAGAGCCTGCTGCCACGCGACTCCGGCTGGAACGCCTGCACCAGCGAGCCGATGCCGTCCATCAAGGCCCAGAAGCCCCACAGCAACGCCAGCGCGATCGCGGTCGACAGTGGCCAGACGACGGCCAGGATCCCGAACACGATGCCGATCGCGCCGCGCACGACGAGCATCTTCCATCCCACCGACAGCCAGTCGCCCACCGCTGCTGGTCCAGGCATCCGCCGACCTCCACGGGCCGGCCCGGACGGGCCGCAACCCGCTTTCATCGTGATCCTGACCGCCGTACGCGACAAGACGTCGACGGGGAGTTGTGGTGGAGCCGCAAGAAAAGCAGAAGGCCCGACCGCGGGGGTGTGCGGTCAGGCCTTCCGTCGTACAGGACTACTCGGACGCGCGGCGCAGGGCTTCGGAGAGGCGCTCGGCGGCGGCCATGACGGCGGGGGCGTGCATGCGGCCGGGCTGGCGGGAGAGGCGCTCGATCGGGCCGGAGACCGAGACCGCGGCGATCACCTTGCCGGAAGGGGAGCGGACCGGGGCCGAGACCGAGGCGACGCCCTGCTCGCGCTCGCCGACCGAGTGCGCCCAGCCACGACGCCGTACGCCGGCCAGGGCGGCCGCGTTGAAGGTCGCGTTGTGGAGTCCGCGGTGCATGCGCTCCGGGTCCTCCCAGGCCAGCAGTATTTGAGCGGCCGACCCGGCCGCCATGGTCAACTGGCTGCCGACCGGGACGGTGTCGCGCAGACCGGACGGACGCTCGGCGGCCGCGACGCACACCCTGTACTCACCCTGGCGGCGGAACAGCTGCGCCGACTCACCGGTGATGTCACGCAGGCGGGCCAGGACCGGACCGGCGGTGGCCAGCAGGCGGTCCTCGCCGGCGGCGGAGGCGAGCTCGCTCAGGCGCGGCCCGAGCACGAAGCGGCCCTGCATGTCGCGTCCCACCAGCCGGTGGTGCTCGAGCGCGACGGCGAGCCGGTGCGCCGTCGGGCGGGCCAGCCCCGTCGCCGCCACGAGCCCGGCCAGGGTCGCCGGTCCGGACTCGAGTGCGGACAGAACGAGAGCTGCTTTGTCGAGAACGCCGACTCCGCTAGAGTTGTCCATGAGACGATATTGCCGTCTCGAATCGTGGAACGCAAGTCGCTTGTACGCCCCAGTTCGGCGCACTGTGAGCGAGAGCGCACCTCAGTACACCACCCGAAGGAGAAGTCTGATGGGCAGGACGTTGTCGGAAAAGGTCTGGGACGCACATGTCGTGCGTCACGCCGACGGGGAACCCGACCTCCTCTACATCGACCTCCACCTCGTCCACGAGGTGACCAGCCCGCAGGCCTTCGACGGTCTGCGGCTGGCCGACCGGAAGGTCCGGCGTCCGGATCTGACGATCGCGACCGAGGACCACAACGTCCCGACGTACGACGTCGACAAGCCGATCGCCGACCCGGTCTCGCGGACGCAGGTGGACACGCTGCGCAAGAACGCCGCGGAGTTCGGCATCCGGATCCACACCCTCGGTGACCCCGACCAGGGCGTCGTGCACGTGATCGGCCCGCAGCTCGGGCTGACCCAGCCGGGCATGACGGTGGTCTGCGGCGACAGCCACACCTCGACCCACGGCGCGTTCGGCGCGATCGCGTTCGGGATCGGCACCAGCGAGGTCGAGCACGTGCTCGCCACCCAGACGCTGATGCAGGCCCGGCCCAAGACGATGGCGGTCACCGTCGACGGCGTTCTGCCGGACGGTGTTTCCGCCAAGGACCTGGTGCTCGCGCTGATCGCGCAGGTCGGCACCGGCGGCGGCCAGGGCTACATCGTGGAGTACCGCGGTGAGGCGATCCGCGCGCTCTCGATGGAAGCGCGGATGACGATCTGCAACATGTCGATCGAGTGGGGCGCCAAGGCCGGCATGATCGCGCCGGACGAGACGACGTTCGCGTACCTGCAGGACAAGCCGCACGCCCCGCAGGGTGCGGACTGGGAAGCCGCGGTCGAGTACTGGAAGAGCCTGGCGACCGACGAGGACGCGACGTTCGACCGTGAGGTCGTGCTGCGCGCCGAGGACATCGCGCCGTTCGTCACCTGGGGCACCAACCCCGGTCAGGGTCTGCCGCTGTCGGCCAACGTGCCGTCGCCGTCGGACTTCGAGACCGAGAACGACCGGATCGCGGCCGAGCGGGCGCTGGAGTACATGGGCCTGACCGCCGGTACGCCGCTGCGCGAGATCAAGGTCGACACCGTGTTCCTCGGCTCCTGCACGAACGGGCGGATCGAGGACCTGCGCGCCGCGGCCGGCGTACTGGCCGGGCGGAAGGTTGCCGACGGCACCCGGATGCTCGTCGTACCGGGCTCCGGCCGGGTCCGGCTGCAGGCCGAGGCCGAGGGTCTGGACGTCATCTTCAAGGACGCCGGGGCCGAGTGGCGTGGGGCGGGGTGCTCGATGTGCCTCGGCATGAACCCGGACCAGCTGGCGCCGGGCGAGCGCAGCGCGTCGACCTCGAACCGCAACTTCGAGGGCCGGCAGGGCAAGGGCGGGCGCACGCACCTGGTGTCGCCGCTCGTCGCCGCCGCCACCGCCGTCACCGGAACCCTGGCCGCGCCGACCGACCTGCCGCCGGTCGAGGTCACCGTACCCGAGAACGTCTGAGGACAAAGGAATCATGGACGCCTTCACCCAGCACATCGGCACCGCCGCCCCGCTGCGGCGCAGCAACGTCGACACCGACCAGATCATCCCCGCCGTCTACCTGAAGCGGGTCACCCGCACGGGCTTCGAGGACGGCCTGTTCGCTGCCTGGCGCAACGACCCGGCCTTCGTCCTGAACCAGCCCGAGTACGAGGGAGTCTCGGTGCTCGTCGCCGGCCCGGACTTCGGCACCGGCTCGTCACGCGAGCACGCCGTGTGGGCGCTGATGGACTACGGCTTCCGCGTCGTCGTGTCGTCCCGCTTCGGCGACATCTTCCGCGGCAACTCCGGCAAGGCCGGTCTGCTGGCCGCGCTCGTCACGGAGGACGTCGTCGAGGAACTGTGGACGACCATCGAGAACGACCCCGGCACGAAGGTCACGGTCGACCTCGAAGCGAAGACGATCTCCGCCGGCGCCCTGTCGGCGCCGTTCGAGATCGACGACTACACGCGGTACCGGCTGCTCAACGGGCTGGACGACGTCGGCATCACGCTGTCCCACGCGGACGACATCGAGGCCTACGAGGCGACCCGTCCGAGCTTCAAGCCGGCGACGCTGCCTGCGAAGGCTTAGTATCTTCGTCGTAAGACCTGCTACACCTGCGCGCGCCAGCGCCCGCTTCGTGCGGTGCGCTGGCGCGCGCTTTTGTGTGCGCTGCTTGAACCGTGAGCGTGTAGTGGCTGCTTGGAGAGACGGCCGCCGGTGTCGGAGAGAAGTCGATAGCGTGGGCGCGTGCCGGGCGACGAACTGGATGAAACGACCAAGTGGACGATTCATGGTGAGCGGGTTGTTGATGCCTCTCGGCGGTTGACGCTGAGTGTTGCTTCGGTGGAGCTGCCGGACGGGGTCACGTTCGAGCAGTACGTTCTGCGGATCCCGAAGGCTGCGATCGTCGCGGTGCTGGATGGCCGCGGGGGTGTTCTGATGATGCGGCGGCATCGGTTTGTGATTGATCGGTGGGTGTGGGAGTTGCCGGGTGGTTATGTCGATCCGGACGAAGATCCTGCGGTCACCGCGGCGCGTGAGGTCGAGGAAGAGACGGGGTGGCGGCCGCGGGATGTGCAGTATTTGATGTCGGCTCAGCCGAACGTTGGTTTGGCTGATGCGGAAAACCTCATCTATGTGGCCCGTGGGGCTGACTACGTCGGCGAGCCGTCTGACGTGAACGAAGCCCAGGAGGTCGGGTGGATTGCGTTGGACTCGGTGCTCGATCGGATTGCCGGCGGAGAGATCGTGGGGGCTGCGTCGCAGCTGGCACTGCTTCGGCTGCTGATCGGGAGGTGACCTCAGCGGCGGTTTCGGTTGCTGAGGACAACGAGGTCGGAGCTCATGCCCCGATGCGGCAGGAGCGCATCCGGGTGGGGGAGCGCATAGCTGACGAGGCGCGGCAGCACGCGCACTTACAGCGCGGTAGCGCGCACGCAAGCGCGCCAGCGCTTACTTTTACTGGGCGCCAGCGCGGACTGGTAGCGGGCGACAGCACGCCCACTGAGCGGTAGCGCGCACCGCGGGCGCCAGCCTGCAGCTGAACCAAGGGTGGGTGGGAGCAGGCACCGTAGTGAGCGACAGCGAACGGAGGAGCCCGCGTGGGGTTCTTGTAAACCTGGGCGTAACGGATTGCACATCTGGGGCGATAACTCTGGTGTTACCCTTGCGGAGTTGTCGCAGGCAGGCATTCGAGATCGAGGAGGTGAGGCGCTGATGACCAGTGACCCCTCCAGACATACCGATCTCGCTCGGCCTCGAGGCAACTAACTCCTCTTCCAGGTCAGCCGCCCCTGTGCAGTGACGCCGGGGGTGTGTTGTGGTGCGCGGCAAAGGGTCGCGGGGGTCGGGCAGACGTCGTCGTCTCCCCGTCTGCAACAAACCCTGGAGGACTCATGTCCGACCTGCGCCTGCGCACCCTTCGTGCTTTCGGTCGTACGCCGTCGTTGCGGGCTGCTGCTCGCCGGTACGCCGGAGGGCTGACCGCGCCCGTCCCGGAAGCGATCGAGCCGACCGTGGACCACTCGGTGCACAGCAAGCCCAAGGGCCACAGTGTCGTCGACAGTGCGATCTACTGCGACGGCCGGCGGGTGGCGTCGCCGGAGTCGTTGGCCGACACCTACCAGGTGCTGCACGAGGCGCCGCAAAGCTTGGCGTGGATCGGGCTGTACCGGCCGGACCGGCGTGAGCTGATGTCGCTGGCGCAGGAGTTCGACCTGCACGAGCTGGCGATCGAGGACGCGATCCAGGCCCATCAGCGGCCGAAGCTCGAGCGGTACGGCGACACGTTGTTCGTCGTGCTGAAGGCCGCGCGGTACCGGGACGCGACCGAGGAGGTCGAGTTCGGCGAGGTGCACGTGTTCGTGGGACCGGACTTCGTGGTGACGGTCCGGCACGCCGAGGCGCCGAACCTGGCCGCCGTACGGCGGCGCGTGGAACGCGATCCGGAGTTGCTGCGGCAGGGCACCGAAGCGGTGCTCTACGCGATCATGGACAAGGTCGTCGACGGGTACGCGCCGGTGGTCGCCGGCCTGGAGAACGACATCGACGAGATCGAGACCGAGGTGTTCCGCGGCGATCCGAAGGTGTCGCGGCGCATCTACGAGCTGTCCCGCGAGGTGATCGAGTTCCAGCGCGCGACCCGGCCGCTGATCGGGATGCTGGACTCGTTGCGGGCCGGGTTCGACAAGTACGGCGTGGACCAGGAACTGCAGCGGTCGTTGCGTGACGTCGCCGACCACGTCACGCAGGTGGTCGAGCGGGTGGACGGTTTCCGCGAACTGCTGCGCGACATCCTGACCGTGAACGCGACGCTGGTGGCCCAGCAGCAGAACGAGGAGATGAAGTCCCTCACCGTGGCCAGCAACGCGCAGAACGAAGAGGTGAAGCGGATCTCGGCGTGGGCGGCGATCCTGTTCGCGCCGACGCTGATCGGGACGGTGTACGGGATGAACTTCGACGTGATGCCGGAGCTGCACTGGCAGTGGGGTTACCCGTTCGCGATCGGCCTGATGGCGTTGGTCTGCGGGAGTCTGCACCAGGTCTTCAAGCGTCGCGGCTGGCTCTGACACGTCGGCGTTGTTTCTGTCGCGGGCACTAGTCTTCAACAGACCCTGCGAACTTGGAGGCAAAGATGTGGTTGTTCCTGCGGCGGCGGCTGATCATGTGGGCCGTGCTGGCGATCGCCGTACCGCTGGTGGACTGGTTGCTGGGCAAGATCAGCCAGACCCTGCGTCAGCGCAAGGGCGACAGCGCGGTCACCAGAGGGCTGGACACGGCCCAGTCAGGGCTTCGATCACTGCGCGGAAAGCGCCGCTGAACCCCTTTCGAGGGGTTGTGGCCGGGGTCACCGTTGGTCGCCGGATCGTTGCTCAGAAGGGAATCCAAGGGCCCAGATCGGGCTCTTGGAGGCCAAATCAGGGGCAAATCGCCCAAAACAAGGCCAAATTGCCGCGTTGGTGTTTGTGAACGGCGTGTTGAGTCCATAACGTTCACGTGAGATCGAGCGCTGTGCTCGACGCCATCGTTCACGGAGGGAAGACAGTGAACAAGAGCCAGTTGGTCGAAGCGCTCGCAGTGCACTTCGACGGAAATCGCCGTTCGGCCCAGCACGCCCTGGAGTCGGTGATCGACACCGTCCAGCGCGAGCTGACCAAGAAGGGCGGCAAGGTCGCCATCACCGGGTTCGGTGCCTTCGAGGCCATCGAGCGCGGTGCCCGCATGGTCCGCAACCCGCGGACCGGCGAGACCAAGCGTGCCAAGAAGACCGTGGTTCCGAAGTTCCGCGCGGGTGCGGAGCTGAAGGCCGTTGTCTCCGGTGCGAAGAAGCTGCCGAAGCTGGTGGCCCCGAAGCCGGCCGCGACCGCCACCAAGGCAGCCGCTCCGGCCAAGAAGGCTGCTCCGGCCAAGAAGGCTCCGGCCAAGGCCGCCGCGACCAAGACCGCCGCCAAGAAGGCGCCGGCCAAGGCCGCTGCCACCAAGACGGTCGCCAAGAAGGCCCCGGCGAAGAAGGCCCCCGCCAAGACCGTTGCCAAGAAGGCGGCCCCGGTCAAGAAGGCCACCGTGGCCAAGAAGGCGCCGGCCAAGAAGGCCCCCGCCAAGAAGGCTCCGGCCAAGCGCGCCTCGGCTCGCTGACCTTCAGCACTGCAGCACCGAAACACCAGCGAAGGCCGGTCTCCCCACTCCAGGGGCGACCGGCCTTCGCCGTGTCCGCGGTACGCCGGGAAGATGTCGTCGGCAACCTCCGGTGCGAGCGCGAGCGGGATGGCCTAGCGTGGTGCCATGCAGGCGACCGTGAGCCGTTACGACGACGCGTCCAGGTCCGGTGCGGTGCTGACCGACACCGGCGTCGAGCTGCCGTTCAGTGCCGACGAGCTGGCCGGTACGCCGGTGCGCTTCCTCCGCGTCGGTCAGCGGGTCCGCGTCGAGACCAGCGGATCAGGCCACGGCATCGCGATCACCGCGGTGCACTTCATCACGTTGCACTAGCAGGCGAGGCCTTCGGAGCCGATCACGGCGCCGAGGACGATCGACATCACCTCGGCTGTGCGAGGGCCGACGCCCAGCTGGACGGCGTCGGCGAGATCGGCGGCGGTGTCGACGTCACGGCGTACGGAAGGAATCGCGAGGTCCAGCGGTACGGCGCCCGAGGCTTGGTGGGCCAACGCGGACCCGACGCCGAAGTGGGGATCGAGGGCGACGCCGGGTGCGGCCGCGAGCATCGTCGTACCGGTGCCTGGCTGGTCGATGACGAAGCTGCGATCGGCGACGCAAGCGGCCAAAGCGGCGGTCAGCTCGTCAGGGCGCAGTGCCGGCAGATCGGCCGACAAAGCGGCAATTCTCGCATCGGGGAACTCGGCGACAGCTGCAGCCGCTCCATGGTCAAGGGCTTCGTTGAGGCCGATGGCCGGCAGGTCCGGTACGACGCGGGCGCCTGCCGCGGTGACGTCCGCGGCGACCTTCGGGTCGTCGGTGACGACCAGGACGGTCCGGACCAGTGGCGAGGCCAGGGCTGCCTCGACGGTGTCGGCCGCGAAGGCGCGCGCGAGCTCCGGACGGTGCTGAGGGTAGGCCGCAGCGAGCCGGCTCTTCGCGATCGCCGTACGCTTCACCGGGACCACCAGGATCCAGGGAGCGACCTGTACGTCTTCCATCAGGCAGGATTCTCCCATGACGTACGGCGACGACGCGCAGGAGGCAGCAGTGAACAGCCCGGAACACGATCCCCGCCCACCGCGCGGGTTCTGGTTCGGGCTGGTGGTGGCGCTGGTCAAGCCGTTCATGCTCGTCTTCACCAAGCCCGACTTCCAGGGCCGCGAGAACATGCCGCGCCAGGGCGGGGTGGTGTTCGTGACGAACCACATCTCGCACTTCGACCCGTTCGTGCTCGGGTTCTACATCTGGGAGTGCCGGCGGATCCCGCGGCTGCTCGGCAAGGCGTCGCTGTTCAAGCTGCCGATCGCCGGGCGGATCATCACCGCGGCCGGGCAGATCCCGGTCTACCGCGAGTCCGCGCAGGCGGCCGACGCGTTCCGGGACGCGGTCGCGGCGGTCGAGCGGGGTGAGTGCGTGGGCGTCTACCCCGAGGGCACGATCACGCGGGATCCGGAGATGTGGCCGATGACCGGCAAGACCGGCGCCGCGCGGATCGCGCTGATGACCGGCTGCCCGGTGATCCCGATCGCGAACTGGGGTGCCCAGGAGGTCTTCCACTCCTACGGCAGCAAGTTCCGGATCGGGCTGCTGCCGCGCAAGACGATGAAGGTGAAGGCCGGGCCGCCGGTCGACCTGGACGCGTTCCGCGGCCGGCCGATCACCAACGAGCTGTTGCACGAGGCAACCGAGGTGATCATGCGGACGGTCGCCGCCGGACTCGGCGAGCTGCGCGGGCAGACCCCGCCGAAGGAACTGTTCGACCTGCGCAAGGCCAAGGCCGAGGACGAGGAGAACAAATGACCAAAGTAGCGGTGTTCGGGGCCGGTTCCTGGGGTACGGCGTTCGCGACCGTGCTGGCGCACGCGGGCAACCAGGTGTCGGTGTGGGGCCGGCGGGAGTCGTTGTGCGAGGCGATCAACAGCCGGCACGAGAACCCGGACTACCTGCCCGGGCTGCGGTTGCCCGAGGCGATCACCGCTACGCACGATCCGGCCGCCGCGGCCGACGGCGCCGAGGCGATCGTGCTCGCCGTACCGAGCCAGTCGCTGCGGGACAACCTGCGCGACTGGGCCGGCGTCCTGCCGCCCGCGGTGCCGCTGGTCAGCTTGATGAAGGGCGTCGAGGTCGGTACGACGAAGCGCATGTCCGAGGTCATCGCCGAGCTGACCGGCGCCGGGCCCGAGCGGATCGCGGTCGTCTCCGGGCCGAACCTCGCCCGCGAGATCGCCGAGGGACAGCCGGCTGCGGCGGTCGTCGCGTGTGCCGACGAGGGAACGGCGACGCGGCTGCAGAAGCTGTGCCACTCGCCGGTGTTCCGCCCGTACACGAACAACGACGTCGTCGGGTGCGAGCTCGGTGGCGCGACGAAGAACGTGATCGCGCTGGCGGTCGGGATGGCTGTCGGTCTCGGTTTTGGTGACAACGCTCGGGCGTCGGTCATCACGCGAGGGCTCGCGGAGACGGCGCGGCTCGGTGCGGCACTGGGGGCTGACGAGCACACGTTCTCGGGGCTGGCAGGGCTTGGTGATCTGGTCGCTACGTGTTCGTCGCCGTTGTCGCGCAACCGGTCCTTCGGCGAGAAGCTCGGGCAGGGGATGACCGTTGCCGAGATCGCTGGGGCGACCCGGCAGGTGGCGGAGGGCGTGAAGTCCTGCTCGTCGATCTCCGAGCTGGCGCATCACCACGACGTGGAGATGCCGATCGCGGAGCACGTGACCAAGGTCGTCGCGGGGGAGATGACGCCGAAGGACATGCTGTTCAGCCTGGTCTCGCGGTCGGCGAAGTCCGAACGCTGGGGATGATCCCGGACAGCTTCACCCGCGCCACGATCGATCGCGAGGGCGCGGGCGGCGAGGCCTGGCTGTCCGATCTGCCCGCGATCGTCGAGGAGCTGCTGACACGCTGGAAGTGCGAGTACGACGGTGCGGTGGCGCACGGCCAGGTGGGCCTGATCGTGCCGGTACGGCGTGCTGATGCAGCTGCAGTGCTGAAGGTGTCGTTTCCTCATCCAGGTAATGCGTACGAGCCGGAGGCGTTCGCGGCGTGGGGTGGACGGGGTGCCGTTCTGCTGTACGAGCGGGATGACGAGCGGTTCGCGATGTTGCTCGAGCGGGCGGGTCCGTCGCGGCTCGCGGACCTCCGCGACGGTGAGGAAATCGCCGAGGTGGCAGGGCGGTTGAGCCGTCGGTTGTCGGTGCCGGGGCCGGTGGGCTGGCCGCGGTTGCAGGATCAGGCGGACGGCTGGGAGGAACAGCTCCGCGCCGGAGCCTCGGAGTTCCCGGAGGTGTTGCCGATCTCGGTGGTCGATGCCGCTCTGGTGATCGTGGACGAGTTGGCGCGGCACCAGCCGGAACTGGTTGTGCACGGGGATCTGCATCCGCGGAACATCCTGCGGAGTGAGCGGGAGGACTGGCTCGCGATCGACCCGAAGGGGTGGGTGGGCGATCCGGCCTTCGACGGCAGCATCTACTTCGGGTCGAGGGCCAGGGCGTTGATGGAGACCGACGATCGGACGAGTGCTCTGCGTCGTGAGCTGGAGGTGTTCGCCGATGCGGCCGAACTCGACGCCGAGCGAGTACGGCAGTGGGTGCGGTTGCAGTTGGCGTTGGCGGCGTACCGGGGGCGGCGGCGGGGATTCGGGTTCGCTCGGGGTGGTCTGATGCTGGAGCGGTTTGTGGAGTTTGTGGATCAGCTGGCTGTCAGCTGGTGAGGGTGTGCTGCAGGACCAGGGCGGCGGCGCCGTGCAGGGCGCCTTGGGATCCGGTCCGGGACGGTACGACGCGGAGCTCGGTGGTGGCCAGGGGCAACGATCGGGCGTAGATGGTCTCGCGGATGCCGGCCAGCAGGCTGTCGCCGGCCAGCGAGAGTGAGCCGCCGACGACGATGACCGACGGGTTGAGCAGGCTGACGGCGGTTGCGAGGACGGAGCCGATTTCCCGACCGGCTTGGCGGACCAGTTGAGTAGCAGTGGGGTTGCCGGAGCGGACCAGGTCGACGACATCCCTACTTGAAGTTGCTGGAATGTCGGATGAGGTCAGAGCCGCGGCGATCGCGGTGCCGGAGGCTACGGCTTCCAGGCAGCCGTGGTTGCCGCAGCGGCAGAGGTCGGTGCGGCCGGGGGTCTGGACGTGGCCGATGTCGCCCGCCGCGCCCTGTGCGCCGCGGTGCAGGCGGCCGCCACTGATGACGCCGGCGCCGATGCCGGTGGCGACCTTCACGAACAGCAGGTGCTCGACGTCGGCGTACGCCGTGCTGTGCTCGCCGAGCGCCATGATGTTCACGTCGTTGTCGACCAGGACCGGGCCGGGGAGGTCGGCGCTGAGCCGCGCGACCACGTCGTACGAGTCCCAGCCGGGCATGATCGGCGGGTGGTTCGGGCGGCCGGTACGGTGCTCGACCGGGCCGGGCAGGCCGACGCCGGTGCCGGCCAGGTCGGCGGGGGAGCGGCCGGCAGCAGCCAGCAACGAGCGGCCGGTGTGGACGATCGCGCCGAGGACGGTCTCGGGCCCTTCGGCGATGTTGAGCGGAAGCGTCCGGCTGTCGATCAGCGTGCCGGTCAGGTCGGTCAGCGCGACCGAGAGATGCGTCGCGCCGACGTCCGCGGCCAGGACGAGTCGCGCCGACGGGTTGAAGCGGAAGCGGGCCGGTGGACGACCTCCGGTCGACGCCGCTTCACCGGACGGTACGACGAGCCCGCTGGCCAGCAGCCCCTCGATCCTGCCGGTCACGGTCGACCGGGCAAGGCCGGACAGGTCGATCAGTTCCGCCCGCGTGCGCGGCTGACCGTCGAGCAGCAACCGCAGCAGCGGACCCGCCTCGGCGGCGGTGGTGCTGAGGTCGCTCATCGGCGTACGCACTTTCGTCGGGCGGTCGGTAGACTTTTGCTTGACAGGGTTCAAAAGTGTCACATAGCGTCCCGAGCGTGTCCACAGACAAGCCCAGAGACCAGCTCCGCGTCGGAATCATCGGTGGCGGCTTCATGGGCCGGGTGCACGGCCGGTCCGCGCTGGTCGGTGGCGCGCGGATCGTCGGCGCGATCGGCTCCAGCCCGGAGCGCGCGAAGGCCGCGGCCGACGCGACCGGAGCCGAGCAGGGCTTCGAGACCCTCGACGACCTGCTGGCCGCCGACCTCGATCTCGTCCACGTCTGTACGCCGAACAGCACGCACCTCCCGTTCGCGCTGAAGGCGCTGGAAGCGGGCAAGCACGTCATCTGCGAGAAGCCCCTGGCCACGAGCGCGCAGGACGCCGCCGGGCTCGTCGCGGCCGCGCAGGAGGCCGGACTGGTCGCCTCCGTGCCGTTCGTCTACCGCTACCACCCGATGGTCCGCGAGCTGCGGACCCGGATCGCTGCCGGTGACGCGGGGATCATCACCAGCCTCCACGGCAGCTACCTGCAGGACTGGCTGGCCGGTGCCGACGACGACAACTGGCGCGTGGACGACGCGGCCGGCGGTCCGTCGCGGACCTTCGCCGACATCGGTTCGCACTGGTGCGACCTGACCGAGTTCGTCACCGGTGACCGGATCGCCGCGGTCAGCGCGCAGACGCGGACCGTCCGGTCGCAGCGTGGTGGCGTGGAGGTCAAGACCGAGGACCTGGCGACGGCGCAGTTCCGCACCGAGGCCGGAGTGGTCGGCACGGTCGTGGTCAGCCAGGTCGCGGCCGGCCGCAAGAACCGCCTGTACCTGGAAGTCTCCGGCACCGAGTCGAGCTTCGGCTTCGACCAAGAGGACCCGGACCGGCTCTGGGTCGGCCACCGCGCCGCCAGCCAGTTGCTCACCCGCGACCCCGACACGTTGAGCCCGCCGGCGGCCCGCGTGAACCGGCTGCCCGCCGGTCACGCCCAGGGCTACCAGGACGCGTTCGACTCGTTCGTCGCGGACACCTACGCGGCCGTGCGCGGTGGCGACCGTCCGGACGGACTTCCGGACTTCGCCGCCGGCGCACGGTCGGCCCGCCTGGTCGACGCGGTCCTTCGCTCGGCGGCCGCCGACTCCGCGTGGGTCGAGGTCGAGGACTAGGCAGTACGTCGTACCCGGATCATCACTCTCAGCTTGAGGAGCACCGCGGATGCCACGCCCGATCACCCTGTTCACCGGCCAGTGGGCCGACCTGCCGTTCGAAGAGGTCTGCGAGTTCGCCTCGTCGGCGGGCTACGACGGCGTCGAGATCGCCTGCTCCGGTGACCACTTCGACGTCCAGCAGGCGATCGACGACCCGAACTACGTCCAGACCCGCAAGGACATCCTGGACAAGTACAACCTCAAGGTCTGGGCGATCTCGAACCACCTGGTCGGCCAGGCGGTCTGCGACGACCCGATCGACTTCCGGCACCAGGCGATCGTCCCGGGCCGGGTCTGGGGCGACGGCGACGCCGAGGGCGTGCGGCAGCGCGCGGCCGAGGACCTGAAGAACACCGCGCGGGCGGCCGCGAAGCTCGGCGTCGACACGGTGATCGGCTTCACCGGCTCGTCGATCTGGCAGTACGTCGCGATGTTCCCGCCGGTCCCGGCCGAGCGGATCGACGCCGGCTACCAGGACTTCGCCGACCGGTGGAACCCGATCCTCGACGTGTTCGACGCCGAGGGCGTCCGGTTCGCGCACGAGGTGCACCCGTCGGAGATCGCGTACGACTACTGGACCACGACGCTGGCGCTCGAGGCGATCGGCCACCGCGAGGCGTTCGGCCTGAACTGGGACCCGAGCCACATGGTCTGGCAGGACATCGACCCGGTCGCGTTCCTGTGGGACTTCAAGGACCGGATCTACCACGTCGACTGCAAGGACACCCGGATGCGGGTCGGCGGCGGGCGCAACGGCCGGCTCGGCTCGCACCTGCCGTGGGGCGACCCGCGGCGCGGCTGGGACTTCTACTCCACCGGTCACGGTGACGTGAACTGGGAGGACTGCTTCCGCGTGCTCAACTCGATCGGGTACGCCGGGCCGATCTCGGTCGAGTGGGAGGACGCGGGCATGGAGCGCAAGGTCGGCGCCGCGGAGGCCGTCAACGTGATCCGCAACCTGGCCTTCGACAAGCCCGAAGCCGCGTTCGACGCAGCGTTCGCCACTGACAAGTAGCCAGCGGCAGCCACGCAGTCAGCGGTAGTCGCGGCCGGCGGCGAACCCCAGCGTGAGCTGGATCGCCGCCAAGGCCGCGAACACGATCAACGCGGCGTCCCAGGTGCCGGTGTGTTCGGTGATCAGGCCGGCGGCGACCGGTCCGCCGGCGGCCAGCAGGTAGCCGACGGCCTGGGCCATACCGGACAGCTGGGTCGTCTCGTGGTGGCTGCGGCCGCGGATGCTGATCAGCGAGAGCGCGGCGACCAGGGCGGCGCCTTGGCCGAGTCCGGCAAGCACCACCCAGAGCAGTGCGAGCTGGGGCAGCAGCAGGAGGCCGAGGAGCGCGACCAGGATCGGCAGGCTCGCGGTGATCGTGCCCGGGCGCTGGTTGGTCGGGTGCTTCATCAGCCAGGGAATGCTCAGGCCGCCGATCAGGCCGAAGACCTGGAACAGGAAGATGTGTACTCCGGCGGTCCGCTCGGAGACGCCGGTCGAGATCTCGATGGTCGGCAGCCAGTTGACGAGCAGGTAGAAGCTGGTCGACTGCAGGCCCATGTAGAACGTGACCAGCCAGGCCATCGGCTGTCGCCACACGCTGACCGGCGGCGCGTCCTCGGTGGCAGGCGCCGCCGGGACCGGAGCCGGTGAGATCGTCCGCGGGAGCCAGGCCAGCGCGACCAGGACGGACAGACCGCCCCAGATCGCGAGCGCCAGCCGCCAGCCCGCCGCGTTGGCGATCGGTACGGCGACCAGCGACGCGACCGCGGCGCCGCCGGTGATGAACGCGGTGTAGACGCCGGTCGCGCGGGACACGTTGGCGGCGTAGTCACGCTTGAGGATCACCGGCACGAGCACGTTGCCGACGGCGATCGCCGCTCCGACCACGACCGTGCCGATCCACAGGCCGGCCAGGCCGGTGTAGGGCCGGGCCGCCGTACCGACGGCGAGGACGAGCAGCGAGACGAAGACCGTGCGTTCCATCCCGAAGCGGCGGGACAGCAGATGCACGAGCGGTGACGCGAAGGCGAACGCCAGCAGCGGGAGCGTGCCGAGCAGGCCGAGCATGCCCTCGCCGAGGTGCAGGTCGACGCCGATGCGCGGCAACACAGGGCCGACCGCGGTGAGCGCTGGTCGAAGGCTCAGGGCGACCACGAAGGCGGTCGCGGTGACCAGTGGCGAGTACTGCCGAGCGGCCGGTGGGGCTGACAGTGCCACTGGTGCTTCCCTCCTCGCGGTAGATGTCCTACATTTACACACTATGTCATTGAACGGGCCGGTGCGGCAGGTGCCGTTGGTTCAGCAGGTCGCCGATCAGTTTCGCGCGTTGATCGAATCGGGGGAGTGGCCGCGGGACACGCGGATCCCCGGGGAGAACCAGCTCGCGGCGGAGCTGGGGGTTAGTCGGGGGACCGTGCGCGAGGCATTGCGGTCGCTGAGTCTGACCGGGTTGCTGGAGCCGCGGGTGGGTGACGGCACGTACGTGCGGGCGACCGACGAGATCAGCGGGGTGCTGCTGCGGGATGAGCTCTCGTCGCTCGACCAGGTGTTCGATGCCCGCGCGGGGATCGAGGCGGCCGCTGCACGGCTGGCCGCGCAGCGGCTGAGCTCTGAGGGGATCAAGACGCTGATCGCTGCCATCGAGGCGCGCGATGCCGCGCATGACGCAAGCGACCTCGCGGCCTTTGTGATCGCCGACAGCGCGTTTCACCGGGGTGTGGTCGAGGCCTCCGGCAACCCGATCCTGCTCCGCCTGTACGACGCGATGGCCGGTCTGCTGGCCGAGTCGATCGAGCAGACCGCGAGCTTCCCCGAGCATCCGCAGCTGCGCGCGGCACACCTGGACGTCTACGAGGCGATCTGCGCCGGGGATCCGGACGCCGCGGCGCGGGCGTCGTACGCGCTGATCGAAACGGTCAAGCAGAGCCAGTGATTCACGCGGGATCGGCGGCTGTGCGGCTCGAGCGACGGGGTGCCAGGACCGGGGCGAAGAGCGCCAGTCCGGTGGCGAGGACGGTGACGACGATGAACGACAGGGTCAGGCTGCTGGCCTGCGCGATGCCGCCGATGATCGACGGCGCGACCAGGCCGGACGCGTAGGTGACGGTCGCGACGCCCGCGATGGCCTGGCTGGGATTCGGCCCGGCCTTGCCGGCCGCGGCGAAGGCCAACGGGACCACCACCGCGATGCCGAGACCGAGCAGGCCGAAGCCGGCCATGGCGACGGCCGGATGCGGAGCCAGTACGACGAGAACGCCGCCGAGCGTCGCGATCGCCCCGCTGACGCGGACGGTCCGGACGGCGCCGAACCGGTCGACCACCGCGTCGCCGAAGAGCCGCGCGACGGCCATCGTCAGCGCGAAGCCCGTCGTCGCGCCGGCGGCGACGCCGGCCGAGGTGGTGAGCACGTCCTCCAGGTACACCGCCGACCAGTCCAGGCTCGCGCCCTCGGCGAAGACCGCGCAGAACCCGACCGCGCCGATCAGCAGCGCGGACTTCGGCGGCAGCGCGAAGTGCGGCGGCGCTTCCTCGTCCTCGGTCGGGTGGAGGTTGAGCACGAACTGGCAGGCGATCGCGCCGAGCACGGTCAGAACGGCTGCCATCACGAGGTGGTGCAGCTGTGCGTTGATGTCCAGGTGCGCGGCGACCGTGCCGATGCCCGAACCGATCAGCGCGCCGACGCTCCACATCCCGTGCAGCCCGGACATGATCGACTTCGCCATCCGGTGCTCGACCTCGACGCCGATCGCGTTCATCACGACGTCGGCCATGCCCGCGGTCGCGCCGTACACGAACAGGGCGCCGCACAGGGCGATGAGGTTCGGAGCCAGCGACGGCAGGATCAGCGCGAGCGTCCAGAGGGCGAGCAGTCCGCGCTGCGCCGTACGGGATCCGAAGCGATGACTGACGCGGGCGGCCAGCGGCATCGCGATCGCGGCGCCGAGGGCGGGGAACGCGAGTGCCAGGCCGAGCTGGCCCGGACTCACCCCGGCGTGGTCCTGGATCCAGGGCACGCGGGTCGCGAACGACCCGGTCACCGCGCCGTGCACGCAGAACACGACAGCCACCGCGACGCGGGCGCGCCGAACCTCGTCGATCATCAAGGGGAGTCCATATCAACAGGCGGAATGTTTGAACGCACAGGCAGAAATGTTAGATTCGGTGCCGTGAAGAGTGCCGAACGTCAGCGTGTCATCGTAGAACGCCTGCAGGGCGCGTCCCGGATCGCGGTCGCCGAACTGGTCGAACTGACCGGCGCCTCCGACATGACCGTCCGCCGCGATCTCGACTACCTGGCCGCGCGGGGCGTGCTCAAGCGCGTCCACGGCGGCGCGGTCTCCGCGATGCCGGCCGGTGTCGAGCCGCCGTTCGCCGCGCGCTCGACGGCCGCGGTCGAGGCCAAGCGGGCGATCGCCGCGGCGGCCGTGGAACAGCTGCGCGACGGCGACTCGATCGTGCTCGACAGCGGTACGACGGCGCTCGAGGTCGCGCGGCTGCTGCGCGGCCGGACGATGACCGTGATGCCGCTGTCGTTGCAGATCGCCCAGGAGCTCGTCGACAACCCGGGCATCCGGTTGCTGCTTCCCGGCGGCGAGCCGCGCAAGGGCGAGCAGGCGCTGGTCGGGCCGTTGACGCTCGCGTCGCTGCGCGCGCTGCGCTTCGACGTCGCCGTACTGAGTCCGTGTGCTTTCAGCCTGGAGAGCGGACTGACCGCGTTCGACCTGGGCGATGCCGAGGTGAAGCTGCAGGCGCTCGCCGTCGCGACGCGCTCGATCGCGCTGGTCGACGGCGCGAAGTGGGACCGGGCCGCCTTGGCCTACATCTGCCCGGCTGATCGACCCGACCTGATCATCACCGACCCGTCGGCCCCGATGGACGAGCGCGCCGCGCTGGCAGAGCGCGGCGTCCTCGTCCAGGTGGCCGGAGAGGACCAGAACTCTTGAGCACGCTCGTCGCCGCCCCACCGCGGGCGGCCCGGATCGCGACCTGGGTGTACTTCGGCATCAACGGCTTCGCCATCGGCCTGTGGGTCGTGCACATCCCGAACATCGAGCACGCCACGGGGATCACCCACAGCACGCTCGGGCTCCTGCTGCTCGTCCTCGGCGGTGCCGCGTTCCTCGGCATGCAGGTGGCCGGTCCGCTGGCCGACCGCGTGGGGCAGCGGCGGCTGGTGCCCGCATCGGGCGTGCTGCTCGGGCTGTCGCTGTTCGGGCCGGGGCTGACGCACTCGTGGTGGGCGCTCGGGCTGACGTTGATCGTGCTCGGGTTCGCCAACGGGTCGCTCGACGTCGGGATGAACGCGCACGCGGTGGTGGTCGAGCGGGCCTATCCGCGGCCGATCATGGCGGCGTTCCACGCGATGTGGTCGATCGGCGGGGCGATCGCGGCGCTGATCGGCGCGATGACGTTGCGGGCCGACGTACCGACCGAGGTGACGCTGGGCGCGTGCGGCGTCCTGCTCGTCGTGGTGTCGCTGGTGACGAGCCGGTTCCTGATCGAGTCCGACGTACCGGAGGAGCACGAGGAGCAGCCGTCGGCCAAGCCGTCGGCGAAGCTGGTGTGGGCCCTTGGTGGGTTGGCCTTCGGGTTGATGCTGGCCGAGGGGGTGGCGAACGACTGGGCGGCGCTGCAGTTCCGGGACGTGCTGGGGACTTCAACCAGTACGGCGGCCTACGCGTACGGCGCGTTCGCGGTGGCGATGACAGTCGGGCGCTTCGCGACCGATCGGGTCGCCGCGGTGATCGGGGCGATGGCGATCGTCCGGTACGGCGCTGCGCTGGCCGCGGTCGGACTGACGATCGTGATCCTCAGCCCGTGGGTGGCGGTCGGCTTGGTCGGGTGGGCGTTGTTCGGGCTCGGGCTGGCCGGGGGCGTGCCGCAGCTGTTCACGGCGGCGGGGAACTTGGACCCGCGAGCCTCGGGGGCGTTGATGGCCCGGGTCGTGGGGCTCGGGTACGTCGGGCTGCTGGCCGGACCGGCGCTGATCGGTGGGCTGGCGCACTGGATGCCGCTGAACGTGGCGTTCGTCCTGCCGGTGATTCTGTGCATCGTGACGGTGATCGGGGCGCCGGTCCTGCGGAAGCCGAAGGCCTAGGCGGTCCGTCGTACGGGCTCGGCGGTCGTCGTACGCGCTAAGCCTTGAGGGCCTGGTCGAGGTCGGCCCAGAGGTCGTCGGGGTGCTCGATGCCGACCGACAGGCGGATCAGGTCGGCCGGGATCGTGGGAACCTCGGCGGGCCAGCGGCGGCGGCGTTCGAGCATGGACTCGACGCCGCCGAGGCTCGTCGCGTGGACCCAGAGTTTGGTGGACTCGCAGACCCGCTGGGCGCCGTCGGCGTCGCCGCCGAGCTCGATCGCGAGGATCGCGCCGAAGCCGGACATCTGGGCCTTGGCGCGCTCGTGGCCCGGGTCGTCGGCCAGACCGGGGTAGCGGACGCGGCTCACGCGCGGGTGCTCGAGCAGGCGCTCGGCGAGGAACGCGGCGTTCGACTGGGCGCGCTCGAGGCGGAGGGCAAGGGTGCGGAGACCGCGCAGACCGAGCCAGGCTTCCATCGGGCCGGGGATCGCGCCGAGGTTGCGGCGCTTGCCCTCCAGAATCGTCCACAGGTCGTCGTTCGCGGTGACGATCGCGCCGAGCACGACGTCGGAGTGGCCGGCGATGAACTTGGTCGCGGAGTGCATCACCAGGTCGGCGCCGAAGGTCAGCGGGCGCTGCAGCAGGGGAGTGGCGAAGGTGTTGTCGACCACGATCAGCGCGCCGGCGGCACGGCCTGCCGCGCAGAGCGCGGGGAGGTCGGCGACCTCCATGGCGGGGTTGGTGGGTGACTCGATCCACAACAGGTCGGCGCTCTCCACGGCCGCCGAGACCTCGTCGGTGTTCGCGATGTCGACTCGCTGCAGGTTGAGTCGGCCGGTCGCTGCCTGCTGGTCCAGCAGACCCAGTACGCCGCTGTAGGCGTGCTGCGGCGCGACGACCAGACCGCCGACCGGTACGAGATCCATCACCGCCGCCGCGGCGGCCATGCCGGAGGCGAAGGTCAGACCGCGACCGCCTTCGAGCTCGCCGAGGGTCTGCTCGAGCGCGTCCCACGCGTCGTTGCCGAACCGCCCGTAGCCGCGGTCGCCGCCGGCGATGTACGTCGAGCTGAAGACCGGCGACTCGCCGAGCGGCGCGTTCGGCACCCGCTCGGGACGTCCGGCGTGCACGACAACGGTCGACGGATCCAGGTCAGAGGTCATGCGGGGATTGTGTCAACTGTCAACGAGCCCTGGGGAGGGGGATGGCGTTGTCGCGGAAGAGGTGGAGGGTTTCCTCGGCGAGCTGTTTGACCGTGGGGCCGTCGGGGTGGTCGACCCAGGTCTCGACCACGATCTCGATGATGTTCATCGTGGTGCCGGCGGCAAGCTTGGCGGTCAGCGCGGTGCCGTCGCCGGCCTCTCGGCGTACCAGCTCGACGGTGAGCTCCTTGCGCCAGCGCCAGATCGCGTCGGTCAGGTGGGCGCTCAGCGACGGCGTCTGGCCGGCCAGCTCGTAGACCGCGCGCACCCGCTCGGGGTTGCTCTCGATCTGGTCCAGGACCCGCGCGATGACCTGCTCCAGCGCGTCCGGCACGTCCAGGCCGACGGGCTGCTCGCGGAACCAGTCGAGCGCGCCGAACAAGCTGTTCTCGACGAACTCGAGAACCAGCGTCTCCTTGGTCGGGAAGTACCGGTAGAGCGTGCTCGGCCCGACCTCCGCGGCCGCGGCGATCTGCTCGACGGTGGTCCGGCCGAAGCCGTGGTCGGTGAACAGCTCGAAAGCCTTGTCCGAGATCAGCCGGCGGGTCCGTTCCCGCTTCAGCTCACGAAGCCCCATTGGCCCAACTTACTTCCTTTTGAAAAGCAGTACTTACAGTCATATGGTAGTCACTGTCAGAATCTGGAGGTTCGATGACTGCCTTTCCTCACATCCGGCCGACCGGGTGCCCGTTCGACCCCGCCACCGGCTACGCCGACCTGCTGGCCAACGACCAGCCCACCAAGGTGTCCACCCCACTCGGTGTCGACGCCTGGGTCGTCAGCCGGTACGACGACGTCCGCGAGGTGCTCAGCAACCCGAACCTGAGCTCCCGCTCGGCTCCCTCGGCCCACATGTCTCCGCACGCGGACCTGGAGCGTGAGGTCGACTCCGGCTCGATCCTGCAGAACGACGGCGAGCGCCACGCGCACCTGCGCCGCCTCCTGACGGCCGAGTTCACGGTGAAGCGCGTGCAGGCGCTGCGGCCGCGGATCGTGGACCTGGTCGAGCAGCACCTCGACCGAATGCTCGCCGCCGGTGGTCCGGTCGACCTGGTCGAGCAGTTCGCGCTGCCGATCCCGTCCCTGGTCATCTGCGAGCTGCTCGGCGTCCCGTACGACGACCGCGACCAGTTCCAGCACTGGTCGGCGCTGCTGCTCTCGGTGAAGCGGACCCAGCAGCAGCAACTGCAGACCAGCGAGGAACTCCAGCAGTACATGGCGAAGCTCGTCATGGCGAAGCAGGAGGACCGCTCGGCCGACGACCTGCTGAGCCGGCTGATCACCCGGGCCGAGGACCAGGGCACGCCGCTGACCGTGCCCGAGCTGGTGTCGATCGGCATCACCCTGCTGATCGCCGGCCACGAGACGACGGCCAACATGATCGGACTCAGCACGCTGGCGCTGCTGCGCAACCCGGAGCAGCTGGAGCAGCTGCGCGAGCACCCGGAGATCGCTCCGGCCGCGGTCGAGGAGATGCTGCGCTACCTGACCGTCGTGCAGTTCGGCCTGTTCCGGCACGTGCTCGACGACATCCCGATCGGCGACGAGACGATCAAGGCCGGCGAGTACCTGATCGCCGCGATCACCGCCGGGAACCGCGACACCAGGGTCTTCCCCGACCCGGACCGGATCAACCTGACCCGCAAGGCGTCCGCGCACCTGGCCTTCGGGTTCGGGCCGCATCAGTGCCTCGGGCAACAACTGGCCCGGGTCGAGCTGATCGAGGTCTACACCCGGCTGTTCACGCGGATCCCGACGCTGCGGCTGGCGGTGCCATTCGAGGAGATCCGCTTCAAGCACGACGCGCTGGTCTACGGCCTGGCCGAGCTGCCGGTCACCTGGGAGGGCAACTGATGAACGTCGAGATCGACCAGGAGGGCTGTGTCGCGGCCGGGCAGTGCGTGCTGGCCGCGCCGGAGGTGTTCGACCAGCGCGACGAGGACGGCGTCGCCGTACTGCTGCGTGAGCCGTTGGCGGACGAGTACGCCGCGACCCGCGAGGCCGCGCTGCTCTGTCCGGCCCGGGCCATCGTATTGAGCGAGTAATGGAGCGCGTAGTTGTCGTCGGAGCCTCGGCCGCGGGCTCCACGACCGCACAGACGCTGCGCCGGGAGGGCTTCGCCGGCGCGATCACGGTGATCGGCGACGAGCCGCATCTCCCGTACGACCGACCGCCGCTGTCCAAGCAGGTGCTGCTCGGCAGCTGGCCGGCCGAGCGAACCAGCTTCGGTCCAAGTACGACGTACGCCGAGCAGGGCATCGACCTGCGGCTCGGGTCGCGTGCTGCCGGGCTGGACCTCTCGCGACGAGTCGTCGAGCTGGCGACCGGGGAGGAGGTCGGCTGGGACCACCTGGTCGTGGCTACCGGGGTGCAGCCCTTGCGGCTTCGGGAGGGCCATCACCTGGACGGTGTCCACGTGCTGCGGACGCTGGACGACGCAGTGGCGCTGCGGAAGTCGCTGGCCGACGCCTCGGCGGTAGTGGTCGTCGGGGCCGGGTTCCTGGGATCGGAGACGACTGCTGCGGCTCGCCAGCTCGGGTGCGAGGTGACTCTGGTCGACCTGGCCCCCGCTCCGATGGCTGTGCAGCTGGGGGCGGAGCTGGGCTGGATGGTCGCCGAGCTGCACGCCGCGCACGGCGTACGGGTGCTTGGTGGGTCCGGTGTGACCCGGCTGCTCGGCGAGTCGGCGGTGGAAGGCGTCGAGCTGGCTGACGGGTCGGTGGTGAAGGCGGACGCCGTACTGGTTGCCGTGGGCTCGCGTCCGGCGACCGACTGGTTGGAGGCCTCCGGGCTGCCCTGCCGGGACGGTGTGCTGTGCGAGGAGGCGCCCGCCGGAGTGCACGCGGCCGGGGACGTGGCGCGCTGGACCAGCGCGCGGTTCGGGGTGTCGCTGCGGCTCGAGCACCGGTTCAACGCGACGGAGCAGGCCGTCTGCGCGGCGCGCCGGATCGCCGGGCAGGAGATCGCGTTCGATCCGGTGCCGTACTTCTGGACCGACCAGTATGACGCCCGGATCCAGGTCTACGGCGTCGTGCCGCCGGACGCGCGGCTGGTCGTCGTACAGGGTGATCCGAGCGCGCGGAAGTTCCTCGCGCACTACGTGTCCGGCGGCCGCGTGAGCGCCGTACTGGGCTGGAACATGCCGCGGGAACTGCGGTCCGAACGGGCGCTACTGACAGCAATCTGAAGGGATCTTTACCAAACCCCGGTCAGGATCGGTCGCCGGTGACGCTATCGTCGAGCCGGTGAGTGAGTTCTCGAGGGACGAAAAAAGCAAGCCCCGTGTCGCCGTCGTTTTCGGTGGCCGGTCGAGCGAGCACGCCATTTCCTGCGTCACCGCGGCCAACGTGCTGCAGGCGATCGACCGGGACAAGTACGACGTGGTCCCGGTCGGGATCACGACGTCGGGACACTGGGTGCTGGAGAGCGGCGACCCGGACCGGCTGTCGATCACCGACGGCAAGCTGCCCGAGGTCGACGTGACGGCGGCGCCGGTGCTGTTCGGCGCCGACCGCGAGCTGGTCGTCTCCGAGCCGGACCAGGTGCCGAGCACGCTCGGCGAGGTCGACGTGGTCTTCCCGCTGCTGCACGGGCCGTGGGGTGAGGACGGCACGCTGCAGGGCCTGTTGGAGATGTCGGACATCCGGTACGTCGGGTCCGGCGTGCTGTCCAGCGCGGTCGGGATGGACAAGCACTACATGAAGGTCGTCTTCGCGGCGGCCGGGCTCGAGGTCGGCCCGTACGTCGTGATCCGCGACCGGGACTGGCTGCGTGACCCCGACGCCTGCCGGGCCGCCGTGGTCGAGCTCGGGTTCCCCGTTTTCGTGAAGCCGGCCCGCGGTGGGTCGAGCCTGGGGATCAGCAAGGTGTCGTCCGTCGACGAGCTGGACGCGGCCATCGCCGAGGCGCGCGCGCACGACCCGAAGGTGATCGTCGAGGCGTCGGTGAAGAACCCGCGCGAGATCGAGGTCGGCGTCCTGGGCGGGCTGAACGGTGGGCTGCCCGAGGCGAGTGTCTGCGGTGAGATCGCGATCTCCGGTGGTGGGCACGACTTCTACGACTTCGAGACCAAGTACCTGCCCGAGGGTGAGGAGTACACGGCGCTGTCGGTGCCGGCCGAGCTCCCGGACGAGGTCGTCGCCGAGATCCGCGCGAAGGCACTGACCGCGTTCGACGCGATCGAGGCCGAGGGGCTGGCGCGGGTCGACTTCTTCCTCGACGCGGATGGTCGCGTGATCATCAACGAGATCAACACGATGCCCGGGTTCACGCCGACCAGCATGTTCCCGCGGCTGTGGGCGGCGTCGGGGCTGGACTACCCGGCGCTGGTCGATCGCCTGCTGACGCTGGCCCAGACGCGGCCTACCGGACTGCGCTGAGCTTTGCTGTCCGCGCTGCCTTGGGGCGGCGCGGACGGGCTGCGCGCTCGTGGGTTTGAGCGCCGCGGACGGGTGAGGGGTTCCGCGCTCAGCCGAGCAGGCGGGGACGCGTGACGCGTGACGGCGGCTCGGCCTGCAGTCCGGCGCTCAGCCGAGCAGGCGGGAGCGGCGGATGCGGCGTTGGGGATCGACGGTGTCGGCGATCGTCCGGGCGCGGTCCCGGATCTCCACCGGCAGGGCTTCGGGCACTGTCGCGGCCCCCTCGATCCACGAGCCTGGCGCCGTACCGGCGTCGGCGGAGGACCAGACCTTCCGTGCCCGCGCGAACCCTGCGTCGATCTCCTCGCGCGACGACCGGCCGAGCGGTGCGACGGCGTGGTAGATGAAGTCGCCCGGCGGCGTCACGACGGCTCCGGCCCGGCCGGTCGGCGCTCCGGCGACGTGCCGGATCTCCATCATCACGATCGGGCTGTCGTCGCCTGCCGCAGTGGCGAGCAGCGCCGCGGCCAGCTCCGGCGTCGACGCGTCCAGCCAGCGCGCGTCACCGATCGCCGGCGTCGCGGTGGGCGGGTCGAGATGAATCCGCGCGAGTCCGGCCGCATCGGTCGGACCCCACGTGTCGGACACGGGCGTCGCAACCGCCCGCATCGCGTCGAGCAATGGCGCGGCCGCGACCGAACCATCGGGATCGGCGATCGCCAGATGCACCGCGACCTTGCCCTGCAGCTCCTCCGGGAACAACGGCAGCGGCGGAACATGCAGTACGCCGATGCTCGAGGAGACGCTGCTGCCAAGACTCCCGATCTCGCGCGACCAGGCAGCCATCAGAGCCGGTAGCGCCTCGGCGTGCCACAGCAGCGCGCCGGCGTGCAGATCGGGAACCGATACGAGGTCGAACTCCAGCGTGTGCGCGATCCCGACCCCGCCGGCTCCGCGGGCCGCCCAGATCGCCGCGCGATCGAGCTCTTCGACGGCGTCGTCCGCGGCGACCCGATGGCGCCCGGCGCCGTCGACGTAGTGCACGGTGCGCAAGGCCGCGCTCGCGAGCCCGTGCCGCCGGACGAGCCAGCCGATGCCGCCGCCGAAGGTGTACCCGGACACGGACACGCTCGGCGCCGAACCGGCGAGCCCGAGCAGGCCGTGCGGTTCCGCGGCGGCGTTCACCGCGGCCCACGTCGTACCGGCCCCGACCGTCGCGACCCGGGCCTCCGCGTCGATGGAGATGTGGGTGAGGTTCGACGTGTCGAAGACGACCGCTCCCTCGCCGACCGGAGCGCCGGCGCCGTGACCGGTCGCCTGCGGAACGACCTCCAGCGCTGCGCCCGAGGAGCGCGCGAGGGCATCGACCGCTTCGAGGGCGGGGGCGAGGTCCTCAGGGCCGGAGATGACGGCGACCCGGGCGGGCCGCTGCTCGACGGACGAGTTGTGGGGCTGGGTCGCGGCGGCGTAACCGGCGGCGGACGGATCGAGAAGCATGCGACCAGCGTACGGGAATAAGCGGACGATTTCTTCCGCTTATGCTGGTACACCTTCTCCGATTGGACATCTCATGACTCAGCACCCCATCGCCGTCATCGGCGCCACCGGACAGCAGGGCAGCGGCGTCATCGACGCCTTGCTCGAGCAGCGGCAGGCCGTCCGCGCGCTCGTTCGTGACCCGGACTCGGCCCCCGCGCGAGCGCTCGTCGACCGCGGCGTCGAGGTCGTCGCCGCGGACCAGGAGGACACCGCCTCGCTGCAGCGCGGACTCACCGACATCGGGTCGCTGTTCTTCATGACCACCTTCGCCGGATCAGACGGACCCGAGGGCGAGGTACGCCGCGGCCTGGCCGTCGCGGAGGCCGCCGCGCGGGCCGGCGTCCCGTCCGTCGTCTACTCGTCCGTCGGCGGCGCCGAGCGTGCGACGGGCATCCCGCACTTCGAGAGCAAGTACCAGGTCGAGCAGCGGCTGCGCGACGTCGTACCGGCGAAGTTCGTCCGGCCGACGTTCTTCATGGAGAACCTGGCGCCGCAGTTCGCCGGCGACGGAAGTGGCGAGCTGGTGCTGCGGCTGCCGATCGCCGGTGACGTTCCCGTGCAGATGGTCGCCGTACGGGACATCGGAGCCGCGGCTGCGCGGATGCTGATCGACCCGCACGCGATCGATGGTGACGCGGTCGAGCTCGGCGGCGACGAGCTCACGATGACGCAGGTGGCCGAGCGGGCGGCGGCGGTGCTCGGCAGGGCGGTGCGGTACGACGCGGTGCCGCTCGACGTGCTCGGCGACGACGAGGATCTGCGGGCGATGTTCCGGTGGTTCGGGACGCTTCCGGCGTACCGGGCGGACTTCGGGCTGACGCGTCGGCTTGTTCCGGACGTGCACGACCTCGCGGCGTGGCTGTCCGAGCTCTCCGGCGTACGGGCGGGCGCCTCCGCCTAGGGCGTGTCGGGTGTGATGCCGCGGAGGAACACCGCGCGCTGCTCCGCGGCCGCTTCCGGCCAGTCCGGAACGTTCGACATCGGCTGCGCGAGCATCGCGCCGAAGCGCACGACGGTGCCCGCGGTCACGTCCGTGCGCACCGAGCCGTCGCGATGGCCGCGCTCGACGATCGCGGACATGGTCTGCCGCATCCGTGCCCGCAGTTCGGCGGACTCCGTGTCCTTGGTCATCGGTGCTCCGTGCAGCGGGAGCACGAGTTCGTCGCGGCGGCCGAAGGTTTGGTGCAGGAAGCGGCTGATCGCGTCGTGGCCGGTCTCGCCGGTCTCCAGGGCGTTCTCCGCCTCGGCCAGGATCAGGCGGTACGCCCGGACCGCCATCGCTTCCAGCAGGGCTTCGCGGTTGGGGTAGCGGCGGTAGAGCGTCCCGACGCCGACGCCGGCCTCGGCCGCGATCTGCTCCATCGGGACGAACTTGCCCTCGGCGAGCCCGGCCCGGACCGCCGCGGCGATCAGCCGCTCGGCGTTCTCGGCCGCGTCCTTGCGCAGCTTGCGCGGTCGCGGTGAGGTCACGGTCAACAGATCCTACGCGAGCCGGTGTTTGGAGCGAGGGGGCGGCGCGAAGGTGCGCAAAGGCGCGCGGGTGCGGGTGCGGGTGCGGGGGCGGGAGTGCCGGGGTGTGGCCGCGGGACCGCGCAAGCGCGTGATGGGGGTGAAGGCCGCCGATCGATGCGGGCGAAGGGCGGTGCCTATCGCCTCCCCGGCGACGCGTCTGATGGAATCGGGGGACGATCGACGACGAAGGTGGGTGCACGGGGATGCGGGTGTGTGTCGTGACGGGCGGCGGCGGGGTGCGGATCGGGAGTGGGATCTGCCGGGCGCTGGCCGGCCAGGGGCGGACCGTGGTGGTGGCGGACCAGGACCTCGAGGCGGCGGAGCTCGTGGTCGAGGAACTGCGGGCGGCCGGAGCGACCGCGGTGGCGATGCGCTTGGACGTCACCGACGCCGACTCGGTGCGCGAGGTCGTGGCGGCGACGGTTACGGCGTACGGGCAAGTCGATGCCTGGGTCAACAGTGCGGGAGTCGGGCTGCGTAAGCGGGGTGCGGAGGCGACGCCGGAGGAGTTCGACCAGCTGCACGCGATCAACTACCGCGGCGCGTGGACGTGCATCCGGGAGGTGGTGCCGGTCATGCTCGAGAACGGCGGTGGCGGCATCGTCAACATCGGCTCGGTGCACGCCGCGGGCGCCGCCGGGACCTTCACCTTGTACGCCGCGACGAAGGCCGCGCTGGCCGCGCTGACCCGGGGCATCGCGCGTGACTACGGCCGGCAGAACCTCCGCTGCAACATCGTCCACCCCGGCGCGGTCGAGGCCCGGGGCAACGAACACCTGCTCGCCGACTTCGTCGCCAGCAAGCAGATGCTGCCCACCGCGGTCGAGGCGATCGACATCGGCAACGCCGTCGCCTTCCTGCTCTCGCCGGAGGCCCGGGCCATCACCGGCGTCGAGCTCTTCGTGGACGCCGGTACGACGGCGATGCTGTTCGAGCAGTGAGGCTCAGGGAATGGTGCTGGGAACGGCCGATGCGCGGGGCAGGTCCCGCACCGAGCGCGAGGCCAGCGGGACGAGCGCGATGACGACGTACGCGATGCCGGCCGCGATCATCACCGGCTGGATGCCGACGGCCAGGCCCAGTGGTCCGAACGCCAGCTGGCCGATCGGGATCGCGACGAACGAGCCGAGCATGTCGTAGGAGTACGCGCGCGACAGCATCTCGTCCGGCACGTGCTCCTGCATCGCCAGGTCCCAGCCCAGGTTGAAGATCTGGCTGCCGATCCCCGCCACGAACGTCGCCACCATCGCCGCCACGAGCACCGGCTCGAACCCGAGCACGAGCAGCGGCACGCCCTGGAGCGCGATCGCGACCATGCCCCACCGCAGCGGCCGGCGGAACGTGAGCCGGATCAGGATCAGTGAGCAGACCAGGAAGCCGACGGCCTGGGCCGACCGGATCAGGCCCCAGCCGGCCTCGCCGATGCCGGTCTGGGTGGCGAGCACCGGGCCGAGGGTGTTGAAGGCGCCGCTGTTGATCGCGTTGAGCAGGGAGAACGAGGCGACCACGGCCCACAGCCAGGTCGTCGTACGGAAGTAGGTCCAGCCTTCGCGCAGGTCGGCGACGACGCCTTTGCTCGCCTGACCCTCGGCCGGGCGTGGGATCCGGACCCGGGTCAGGATCAGCGTGGCCAGCAGGTACGTCGTACCGTCGACCGCGAGGGCCCATCCGGGTCCGACCACGACGACCAGTACGCCGCTCACGGCGGGGCCGAGCACCATCAGAGCGTTCTCGGGGACGGCGACCACGAGGTTCGCCGCCTTGAACTGGTCGCGGGGGACGAGCTGGGGGAGCACGCCGGCGAGGGCCGGCATCCGGGCGGCGGTCGCCGTGCCGTTGATCGCGGTGAGCACCACGAGGTACCAGATCTCGGCGGTGCCGGTGATCACCAGCCCGGCGATTGCCAGCTGGCTCAGGCCGGAGACGACATTGGTCGTCTGGATCACCCGGGTCCGGCCGAACCGGTCGGCGATCACCCCGCCCAGCAGCAGGAACACGACCATCGGGATGCTGTGGGCGGCCAGCACCGTGCCGAGGGCGCCGGGCGAGTCGCTGACGTGAATCACCGCGAACGCGAGCGCGACGCCGGCCATCGTCGTACCGGCTCGGTCGACCAGGCGGGCCATCCAGTAGTAGCGGAAGTTCGCCTCGCGGAGCGGAGCGAGTGCGCCGCTCACGGTCGCGCCTTGCGGGTCATCTCGAAGATCCACGAGGAGGCGCTGACGTGGACGGTGCCCGGCGTCCTGGGGGGTTGGTTGTTGTCGTGCAACAGGGCGGAGGCCTCCATCAGCAGGGCGCGAGCGCGTTCGTGGACCTCGGGCGGGACCCACGCCTCGATGTCGCTGAAGTGGTTGCGACCGGTCCGTTTGCGCTGGGGGAGGCGCCGCTCGATCTCGCGGGCGAGCGCGCGCAGCTCGGGGATCCGGCTCTTGGTGATCGTGTGCTTGGGGCTCTTGCCGCGGTTCTCGTGCGGATAGCGGTACCGCTTGGCGACGCCGCCGCGGATGCGCTCCTCGCCGGCCTCGACGATCGAGCCGGACTCGTGCAGGAGCCGCAGGTGGTACGACGCGTTGGCGTGGGTGAGGTCGAGCTCGCGGGCGACCTCGGCAGCGCTCATCGCCGATCCGGTGAGCAGCGAGAGGATGCGCAGCCGGACCGGATGCGCCACGGCCCGGAGGTCCTTGATGTCTTCGTCGGTCATGCACCACTCCCCAACAGTTCTTGGGGGGAACGATGCCTGACCGGTGGGTGGACTGTCAAAGAGTTATTGGGGAGTGCCCAGCGCGGCGAGCTTCTGGTTGAGGTAGCGCTGCTGCGGGAGGCTCGTGGCCAGTTCGGCCGCGCGCTCGTAGGCGGTGCGGGCGCCGGCGGGATCGTTGGACATCTCCAGCAGGTGACCGCGTACGGCGTACAGGCGATGGTCGCTGGTCAGGCGCGGATCGGTGTCGATGGTCGCGAGCAGCTCGAGGCCGGCGGTGGGGGATTGCGCCATGGCGACGGCGACGACGTGGTTCAGGGCGGTCATCGGGTTGTCGGTGAGCTGCAGCAGTACGCCGTACAGGGCAGCGATCTGCGGCCAGTCCGTCTCGGCGGCGGTCGGCGCCTCGTCGTGGACGGCGGCGATGGCGGCCTGCAGCTGGTACGGGCCGAGCGGGCCGCGGGGGAGTGCGGCGGTGATCAGCGCGATGCCTTCGTCGATCGCCGGGCGGATCCAGAGCGTGCGGTCCTGCTCGTCCATCGGGATCAGCTCGCCGGACGGGCCGGTGCGTGCCGGGCGGCGGGCGTCGGTGAGTAGCATCAGGGCGAGCAGGCCGATGACCTCGGGGTCGTCGGGGAGCAGGTCGTGGAGCATCCGGGCGAGGCGGATCGCTTCGGCGGTGAGCTCGACGCGGTGCAGGTCCGGGCCGCTGGTGGTCGCGTAGCCCTCGGTGAAGATCAGGTAGACGACCTTCAGTACGGCGCTGAGGCGGTCGGCGTGGTCGGGCGGCAGCGAGAAGCGCGCGCCGCTCGCCTTGACCGCCTGCTTGGCGCGGGTGATCCGGCGCGTCATCGTCGCTTCCGTGGTGAGGAACCCGCGGGCGATCTCGGTGGTGGTGAGACCGCCGACCGCGCGCAGCGTCAACGCGATCTGCGACGACGGCGACAGCGACGGGTGGCAGCAGAGGAACAGCAGGATGAGCGTGTCGTCGGAATCGGTCACCGGCTCTTGAGGCACGGTCGTCCACTGCTGCTCCCGTCGGTGCCGCGCCTGCTCGGCCCGGAGGAGATCGGTGAGCCGCCGCGAGGCGACGGTGACCAACCAGCCGCGCGGGTTGTCAGGCAGCCCTTCGTCGGGCCACTGCTTCGTGGCGGCGAGCAGGGCCTCCTGGACGGCGTCCTCCGCGGTGTCGAAGTGCCCGTACCGGCGTACGAGCGCACCGAGGACCCGCGGCGCGAGCTCACGCAGCAGGTCCTCGATCGGCTCGGCGGCCGCCCGTGCTTCGTCGAGCGGCTCGGCGGATGCCGGCCGGTCGTCGGGCGGGAGGCCGCCGGGGCGGTGGTTCATCAGGTGAGCATGTCGTCGCGTCCCTCGACGACCGGGCGGATGTCGGCGTACGCGGTGGCGCGGACGAACTCCGGCGCCGGCGTGTCACCCAGCCGCGCCGCGATCTCGACCGCGCGGTCGAACGAGTCGCACTCGACGATCCAGTACCCGGCGAGCACCTCCTGCGTCTCGGCGTACGGCCCGTCGGTGACGACCGACTCGCCGTCCTTCGACCCGATCCGCCGCGTCAGCACCGGCGCGGCGAGCGCGCGGGTCTCCACCAGCTCCCCGGACTCGGCCAGGTCGGCGTTGAACTTCTCCATGAACGCCCCCATCGCCGCGAAGTCCGCCTCGGTCCACGCCGGCTTCCCGGTGTCCTTCCCCGCCATCCCGTCGTAGTCCTCCTGCGACGCGTAGCTCAGGATCATGTACTTCATGCTCGTCTCCTCGGTCCGCGAGTGACACCACTGTGGAGCCTCTCACCCAGTAGGTCGACGCCCCCACGCAAAACCGGACACGGCCGGTGGAGGAAATCCGAGCTTCCGCTTCCATCCGCCCACCAACCGTTCCGGCAAGCGCTGTGTCGCCGGCCTGAGGCTGGAACGCCCTCAACGCCAACGCCGTTGAACACTGACGAGGATGCTCATCGCCTGCGCTCAGCTTGGGGGGGACCGTTGCACACGCCGACTCCGGAGGAGATTGCGGTGGCGTTCGATCTGGGGACTCCGATCGGCGGGCTCGTGCATGTCAGGCGGGGTGACACCGATGCCTGGCGGCTTGAGACCACGACGGGACGGTATTTCGTCAAGGGGTACTTTCCGACGACGGGTGGTCAGTTCAACGGGGAGCACCTGGTCGACCAACTGGCGGTTGCGATGGAGTTCGAGCGCCGGGCACTCGAGGCGGGGGTGGACGTGCCGGGGCCGGTGATGCCGGTCGATCCGGTTCTGGGGTGGGTGGCCCGCATCGGGGGCCGGCTGTTCAGGGTGCACCGATGGGTCGGGGACGGGACGGCGCCCGACGGGGACATCTCGGTGTGGCTCGGCCGGACGATGGTGCAGGTCCATCGACTGCAGCCACTTGGTCAGGTCGGGTTGCCTGGGTGGTGGCGGCAAGCGGTCCAGTCTCCCGCGACGTGGGAGAGCTGGTTCGCGCAGGCTCGTGAGCGCGAGGCCTCGTGGGCGGGCTTGTACGGCGACAGCCTCCCGCACATCCTCGCGATCACCGAACGGATCGCGACGTTGTGCGATGTCGCGCCGGATGTCGTGACGACCCACGGCGACTTCAAGCCCCACAACCTCGTCGTGTCTGCCTCGGGGCCGGTCCTGGTGGACTGGGACAGCGTCCGGAACGACAGCGCTGCGCTCGAGGCGGGTCGGGTCGCGTACATCTTCGGGGGCGGAGAGCCCGAGCGGGTCCGGAGAATTCTCAGCACGTACGTCGCGGCCGGCGGCGATCTTGGGTGGGCCGGCCCGGATCTCTATCTGAGCGTGGCGAGAAATCAGGTCCAGGTTCTGGGCGAGCGGATCCGTGTCTCGCTGGGGGAGGCCGCCGCGGCCCGCTGGATGGGAGACCGGGCGGCGATTGATACCGCTGTGGGCGACACGCTGCGAGGTCTCCCCGGAAAGCTCGACGAACTCCGCCACCTGGCGACGATGACCGGCAAGCTCCGCGAGGGGTAACCAGCTTGAAGGCCCGCGGTTCGAGGCCGGTCTGAGCGAGCCGTGCGTGCCGGACCGGACGTGCAGCACTCACCAAGTGGTGCTGGCGGGCATGGGCGACGCTCAGCCAGGCGTGGGTAGAGGGCGTCCGCCGGGTTTGGTGAGTGGTGGAGGTCCGCCGGCCGACGTGCACCACCGTCCAAGCGGCGCTTGCTGAGGGCGGTTGCGCTTGACGAGGCGTGAGTGCGGTGTCGACCGCGGGGTTGGACGGTGGTGGGCGTCGCTGAACGCCACGCAAGGCCACCGTCAGGGGAGGACGCCGGGGGCCGGTGCCGGTGCCGGTGCCGGGGCCCGGAGCGCGGGTCGCGGCGGCGGTCGCGGTCGCGGGTCAGCTGGGGCCGGCGGACGTGCAGCACTCAGCAAGCGGGCTTGGGCGGCGATGGCCGCGCTCGACGAGGTTCGGGGTGGAGGGTAGCCGCGGGGTTGGTGAGTGGTGGAGGTCCGCCGGGCCGACGTGCACCACTGATCAAGTGGCGTTGGGCGGCGGCGGTTGCGCTTGGTCAGGCGGGGATGGTGAGCGGGCGCGGGGGTTGGTCAGTGGGGGGCGACGGCGTGCGCGTGGGGGCGCGTCGCTGGGGAGACACAGAGCAAGTCCCGGAAGCTGGCGCGACAAGTCCCGGAAGCTGGCGCGACAAGTCCCGGAAGCTGGCGCGCGGCTGGGGGCGATAGTTCCGCTCTTGGATGCAGGACAAGCCACGGAGGCTGGCGGTGCGGCTGGGTGCGGAAGTTCCGCTTAGGTGCAGGGGGTGATGAGGGGGTTGTGGGCTTTTACGGCGTCGGAGACGTCGGTCAGGGCGTTGGCTTCGGGGGTGTAGGTCTTGGGGACCGCGATCTCCAGGTAGAGCTTGCGGCCGATGGTGGTGAAGATGACGCCGTTGGCGGCTTCCTTGGCGTACCAGCCGACGCCGTTGACCTCGAAGCACTGGGACTGGGCCTGCGCCATGCCCGCGGGTGGGGAGACGCCGCAGGTGACCTCGATGGGTGGGTCGCCGTAGGCCTTGGTGAGGGGGCTGGGCGGATCGGTGTCGCGGTGGTCGGCGTCAAGGATCTTCTGGGGGAACGCCTTGACGAGGGTGGTGCAGGCGTCCACTACCTCGGGGGCCGGCTGCGGTACGGCGATGGGGACCGGGTCGGAGCCGCAGGCCGTGAGGACAGCCAGCAGCGCGACCGCCGTTACCGTCCGAAGACTGGTACGGGGGCCGCGCGCGAGGTCGGACCGGTTGATGGTCAGATGTGGACGACGGGGCAGGTCAGCGTGCGGGTGATGCCGGGGACGTTCTGGACCCGGGCAACCACCAGTTTGCCCAGTTCGTCGACGTTGCGGGCTTCGGCGCGGACGATCACGTCGTACGGGCCGGTGACGTCCTCGGCCAGGGTGACGCCCTGGACCTCGGCGATCTGTGCTGCGACGTCGGCGGCCTTGCCGACCTCGGTCTGGATCAGGATGTAGGCCTGGACCACCACGTCGTTCTCCACTCAGTCGTCCTCAGCGGGCACCGGCCACAGTACTGCAGAGCGGCCGGGCGTACTCGTCGTTGCCTGGTCACCGTACCGCCTAGACTCCAGTCGGCGATATGGGAGGTCTACTGACGTGACAGAGACGTTGGGCACTACCGGGGAGTTCGGGCTGATCGCGGCCGTCACCCGGGGGTTGTCCACCAGTGAGGACGTCCTGGTCGGTCCGGGGGACGACGCGGCCGTGGTGGCGGTGCCGGACGGGCGGATGGTGATCACCACCGACCTGCTCGTCGAGGGCCGGCACTTCCGGCAGGACTGGTCGTCGGCGTACGACGTGGGCCGCAAGGCCGCCGCGCAGAACCTGGCCGACGTGGTCGCGATGGGCGCCCGCCCGACGGCGCTCGTGGTCGGCTTCGGCGGGCCCGCGGACCTGCCGACGGCGTGGGCGGTCGAGCTCAACCAGGGACTGGCCGACGAGGCCGAGCTGGTCGGCGCGAGCATCGTCGGCGGCGACACCGTGCAGTCGGAGAAGGTCATCGTGTCGGTGACGGCGTTCGGCTCGCTCGACGGACGGCGGCCCGTACTGCGGTCCGGTGCACGCCCGGGTGACGAGCTCGCCTTCGCAGGCCGGCTCGGCTGGGCCGAGGCCGGGTACGCCGTGCTGACGCGTGGCTTCCGCTCGCCGCGCACCGTCGTCGACGCGCATCGCCGTCCACAACCCCCGTACGCCGAAGGGCCGCGCGCAGCGCTCGCCGGGGCCTCGTCGATGTGCGACGTGAGCGACGGGCTGATCGCCGACCTGCGGCACATCGCCGAGGCGAGCGGGGTGGTGATCGACGTCCGGACCCCGGCGCTGGCCATCGCCGAGCCGCTCCAGTCGGTGGCTGCGGCGACCGGGCTCGACGCGTTGACGTTCGTGCTGACCGGGGGTGAGGACCACGCGCTGGTCGGCACCTTCGAGCCGGCCGACGTCCCGGACGGCTGGATCGTCATCGGCACGGTTGCTGAGGGCAACGACAATCGCCCGGCCGGGACGGTCACCGTGGACGGCGAGCTGTTCGAGTCTCCGGCCGGTCACGCCCACTTCACCAGCTGACCGGACGAGGGCGCGATGATCGAACCAGCCGGCCCGGCGACCAGCCGGACCATGCCCGGCACGAACGAACGAACCGACCGAGGAGCTGCAGCACGATGACGTCCGCCCCGCCCAGAGTGCTCACCGTCGCCGGGTCCGACTCCGGGGGTGGCGCCGGGATCCAGGCCGATCTGAAGGCGATGCTGGCCAACGGCGTGCACGGGATGAGCGTGCTCACGGCGATCACCGCGCAGAACAGCCTGGGTGTCCAGGGTGCGTGGGAGCTGCCGGCCGAGCAGGTGGAGGCGCAGTTCCGCAGCGTGGTTGACGACATCGGCGTGGACGCGGTGAAGACCGGCATGCTCGCGTCGGCCGACATGGTCCGGGTCGTCGCGGCGCTGCTGCGCACCCTGCCGCCGGAGGTGCCTGTCGTGGTCGACCCGGTCGCGGTGTCGAAGCACGGGGACGCGCTGCTCGGTGCCGAGGCGATGGAGGCAGTCCGCTCCGAGGTGGTCCCGCTGGCGACTGTGCTCACGCCCAACCTCACCGAGCTCGGTCCGGTCGCCGGTGTGGAGCTGCGGACTCTCGACGACCGGGAGTTGGCCGCCAAGGTCCTGCTGGACGCCGGTGCGTCCTGGGTACTGGTCAAGGGCGGTCACGACGACGGCGACCTGGCTGTCGACGTACTGCACGGGCCTGACTTCCGGCAGGAGTTCAGTGCGCCGCGGGCGGACAACCGGCACACCCACGGGACCGGCTGCACCCTGGCCAGCACCATCGCGTCGTACCTGGCGCGCGGGTACGACGTACCGTCGGCAGTGGGGGCGGCGAAGGAGTACATCAGCGGTGCGGTCGCCCACGGGTTCGCCCTGGGTGGTGGGATCGGACCGGTGGATCACGCATGGCAGTTCAGAGGGAGTGGTCAGTGAGCAAGCAGCAGCCGCCGGTCGACGGGCTGTGTGAGCAGTGCGGCTTCAACTACGGCACCGGTGACCTGCAGGGCACGGTGACGTTGCTGGTCCGCCAGGCGGCCGAGTCGGCGATGGCGCTGACCAAGGCGGCTGCCGGGCCGGACCCGGACGTCGTCCGGCTGCGGCCCGAGCCGGAGGTCTGGTCCGCGATCGAGTACGCGTGCCACATCCGCGACGTGCTCGAGGTTCAGCGGCTGCGGATCGCACAGTGCCTGGCCGAGGACCGGCCGGTGTACGCGCCGATGGATCGGACCGGCCGGGTCAAGCAGGAGAAGTACGAGTTCCAGAACCCGATCGAGGTCGGGGCGGCGGTGATGAAGTTCGCGCGCGAGTTCGGCGCGGCCGCGCGGGTGCTGACGCCGCCGGAGCTCGCCCGGCTCGGGCTCTACAACTACCCGGTCCGCGCGCCGCGGTCGCTGAGCTGGATCGTCCGGCACACCGCGCACGAGATCCAGCACCACCGGCACGACATCATCGAGATCCTCGCGAAGGTCGAACCGCCGATCGTTCCGGCCCCCAAGCCGGTCGTCGAGGAGGAGACCACGGCCGAAGGCGACGCGACGGACGAGACGGCAACCGGCGACACGGCAATCGGCGACACGGCGACCGACGACGACACGGCGACCGACGACGACACGGCACCCGGCGGCGAGCTCGCCGCGACAGTTGCCGAGGACAACGAACACTAACCGCGGCCGGCCTCCCACGCGGTCAGCGAGGCCTCGCTCGTCAGGTGGTCCAGGCCCAGCGCACCCGCTCCGCGCAGTACGCCGTCGGTCGGGTGGGCGGCGTCGAGGATCGGCGGGGGAGCGGTACGGCGGAAGGTCATCAAGTTGTCCTCGTACGCCGCTGCGAAGGCCGCCGGGGCCGCGGCGCGCAGGGGAACAGCCAGGCCGCCGAGCGTGATAACCGAAGGATCGTGGGCGTTGACCAGCCCGGCAAGCCCGGCGCCGAGTGCTTCGGCGACCCGTTCAACAGCTCGCTGGACACGGGAGGACCGCGCTCCCCGCAGCAGTTCGTCGGCGTAGACATAGGGATCGTCCGGCAGCGGCTCATCCAGGTGCCGGGCCAGCGCCCGCCCGTCGATCTCCAGGTCCCAGCAGCCGCGCGCACCGCACGGGCAGCGCACACTCCGGTCGCCGTACGGCGTGTGGCCGTACTCCCCGGCCGTGCCACTCGCCCCACCGACCGGTACGCCGTCCAGCAGCAGCGTCCCGCCGATGCCGACCTCGACGATCAGGTGCAGCGCCGTACCGGCTCCAGCGGCCGCGCCGGTCCGCGCCTCAGCGACTCCGGCGAGCGTGGCGTCGTTACCCGCGAGCAGGTACAGCCCGGTGCCCTCGACGACCGGTGAGAGATCCACGTCGTTCCAGGACAACGTCGACGCCTGCAGCAACTCCAGTCCGCGCACAGTGCCAGGTACGGCGAGTGTGACGGCCTGCAGGCGGTCGCCGTACTGCTCAGCCGCGCTGACGACCACCTCGCGCAGTGCGGCGAGGACGCTCGCCGGACCATCACGCCGGTGCCTGCGTGCGGGCAACTGATCGAGCGAGCCGTCCAGCGCGACCACACCGCTGCGCCAACCGCCCTGCCGGAGCTCCAGCGCCAGCACGACCGGTCCGAGCGGGTGTGCGGCCAGCACGGTGGTCGGCCGGCCCCGGCCCTGGATCGGTGCAGGGGACTCGCTCAGCAGTTGCAGGTCGCGCAGGCGAGCGGTGACCTCGGTGGCCGAGCCCGTGCTGAGCTGCAGCGCCCGCGCCACGGCCGCGCGGGTGATGCCCGGCTGCCGGCTCAGCAGGCCGAGCACCTCGGACGCGGTCTGCCACCGTCCTCTTCTGTTCACCATCAGCTCCAGGTTATCCTCGGAGAACGAGCTTAATGGAGGCGGTTGTGAATCCACGGGACATCCACGCGGTCCTGTTCGACATGGACGGCACCCTGGTCGACTCCGACGCCGCCGTCGAGCGCGCCTGGACGACCTGGGCGGGCGAGTACGGCGTCGACGCCGCGGCGGTGCTCGCCGTCGCGCACGGCAGCCCGGCCGAGTCCGTGGTCGCGCGGATCCTGCCCGGTCTCGACCCGACGATCCGCGCGATCGCCGCCGGCCGCCAGCACGAGCTGCAGTACGACGACCTCTCGGACGTCGTACCGACTGCCGGCGCGCACGAGCTGCTCGACCTGCTGGAGCAGCGTGGCCTGCCCTGGGCCGTCGTCACCAGTGCGGACCAGCGGCTCGCCACGGCCCGCCTCGGAGCGACCGGGATCGAGCCGAAGGTGCTGGTCACCATCGAGGACATCGCGCACGGCAAGCCCCACCCCGAGGGATATCTGCGCGGCGCCGAACTGCTCGGCGTACCGACAGCGCAGTGCCTGGTCGTCGAGGACGCCGAGGTCGGTCTGCAAGCAGGGAAGGCGGCCGGTGCCTACACGGCTGCGCTCAAGGGGCTCGACGGGGACCTGAAGCTCGCCGACCTGGGCCAGTTGGCGGCGTTCCTGGCTCAGCCCTGATGGCCGGGCGCGTCGAGCTGCGGATCGGCCTGGCCCTGGCCGCGCTGGGCTTCCTGCTGGCCGGACTCGGTGCCTCGATCGCCGTGCTGGCCCGGGACCTAGACAAGTCCACCGACCAGCTGGCGATCCTGTCGTCCGCGTTCGCCGTCGGCCTGCTGATCGTCGCGGTCACCGGCCCGTACCTGCTTCGCACCCTCCACATCGGGACGGTCCTCCGAGCAGGCTCCCTGATCTGCGCAGTGGGCGCCGCGGCTCTCGCACTCGCCGGCGGCTTCGCTCTGGCGGTTGCGGGCGGTCTGCTGATCGGCCTTGGTGGCGCGCTGCTCGTCCTCGTCGCGCCACTGCTCCTGCACGGGCCGACGGCGGCCGCCCGCCTCACGCGAGTCAACGCCGTCTCCAGCGCCACGGGCATCCTTGCCCCGCTGGCGATCGGTGGCGTCGATGCGCTCGGCACGACCGGCCGGATCGCACTGTTGGCCGCCGTACCACCCCTGCTCGTGCTGGCCGCGCTGTCTGGCCCTGGTGAGGCGCCGGGCCAGCAGGAGGCCGAGGGCGCTCCCAAGGCTCACGTGCTCAAGGGTTGGCTGCGCGTCGTACTGGCTGTTGCCGTGGAGTTCTGCTTCGTCGTCTGGGCTGTGGCGCGGCTGGCAGCGACCGGCGTACCGATGTCGACCGCAGCGCTGCTCGGCAGCGCCTTTCCGATCGGCATGGCTGTCGGGCGAGCCATCGGCCCGTTGCACTGGCGCGGCTGGTCGCCACTGATCCCGGCCCTGCTGCTGGCGACTACAGGCACGCTGCTGGTCTGCCTGTTCAACCAGCCGGCCGCCGTGACCACCGGGCTAGCTCTGGCAGGCCTGGGCGTGGCACCGCTCTATCCGCTCACCATCGCCGCGCTGGTCGCCATCCCGGGCATCAACCCGGCCCGGCTGGCAGCACTCGGCGCACTGGCCTCCGGTACGGCGATCCTGCTGGCCCCGACCTTCCTGGCCGCGCTGGCCGGCTGGCTGGACCTCCGCACCGCCTTCCTGATCCCGCTGCCGCTACTGGCCCTGCTCTGGGCCGTCAGTCGCGATCGGCAGCCCGTACCCGTGAAGGAGCCCGCGTAGCACCGGTACGCCGCTGGACAGGTGGAACACCTCGGCGTGCAGCCCGGCCTCCCGCGCGCCGTCGACGTTGCGCGCGTTGTCGTCGATGAACAGCACCGACGTCGGCGCCTGGTCGATCGCGGTCAGGATCGTCTTGAAGTACGCCGGTTCGGGCTTGGCCACCCCGAGGTCGCACGAGTAGAACGACCGGTCGAACCACTGCCCGTAGTTGCGCCGGTCGTTCATGATCTCGCGCCGGTACGCCTGCTGGTTGGTCGCCAGATGGCACGGTACGCCGGCCGCCCGCAGCTCCTGCACGACGTCGATCGCCTCCGGTACGGCGGCGAACTGCTCCCACAGCGACAGCACCTCCGCGAGCGGCGTCGTCACTTCCCACCGGGCCAGTACGTCGGCCACCGCGTCCCGGAAGTCACCCTTGCCGGCCAGCGACGGACCCTCCGAGGTCATCAGGTCGAGCACGAACTCGTCGGCCGACTGATCGGGGCGCAGGAAGGTCGCGAGGGTCGCCTGCCAGTCGACGGTCGGCTCCTGGATCACGCCGTCGGCGTCGAACAGCACAGCTTCGATGGTCATACCGCCATCCAAGCAGGTGGGTGTCCGCCGCCCGGACGGACCGTTTGGCCGATTCAGGCGGAGGGGAGCCTGAACCCTTGACCGGTTCAGTTGGTATGCGCTTACCTTGAGGCCGTCTGAACACTTGTCAACAACTTCTGGCGAGATCGAACACAGAGAGCCCGGTGAGGCGCATGACTCTGACCAGACGGAAGTTCCTGGCCCTGACCGCGGGTGGCGCAGCCGCCGCGACGGGCCTCACCGGGTGCGGCTCGCGAAGTTCGCTCGGCGCCGCCGACGAGCTGAGCCTGTGGGCCTGGACCGGGTCGGTGAACGACGACCTGATCGCCCAGGCGTCCAAGGGGATCCCCGGTGCCCCCGGCAAGAAGGTCGCGCTGACCCGGATCGGCGGCGACTACAAGACCAAGCTGCTGACCTCACTGGCCGGCAAGTCGATGGTCCCCGACATCGTCGGCCTGAACGACGACGTCGCCACCTACTTTCCGAACGCCGACCAGTTCCTCGACCTGCACGAGCTGGGCGCGGACCAGGTCAAGGGCGACTTCCTGGAGTGGAAGTGGAAGCTGGGCATCACGCCGGACAACCGGATGATGGCCTTCCCGATGGACACCGGCCCGACGGCGCTGTTCTACCGCCGCGACATCTTCGCCAAGGCCGGCCTGCCGACCGAGCCCGGTGACGTCGCGGCCGCCGCCCCCGACTGGAGCAGCTACATCGAGCTCGGCAAGAAGCTGAAGCAGGCGGTACCGGGCGCGGCCATCACCGACAACATCACGTCGATTTACGCCTACGCGCTGGCCCAGCTGCCGAAGCGCTACATGACCGTCGACGGCCAGTACATCGGGAACGGCGACCACATCCGCCAGGCCTGGGACCTGTCGGTGCGGGTGGTCAAGGAGGGGCTGTCGGCCAACGCACAGAGCGGCAGCACCGACGCCAACGCCGTCATCACCAACGGCCGGCTGGCCGCCTTCGTCGGCGCGGTCTGGTGGGCCCAGCTCGGCCCGAAGAACGCGGCGCCGGAGAGCAAGGGCAACTGGCGGGTGACCCCGGCGCCTGGTGGACCGGGCAACCGCGGCGGTTCGTTCCTCGCGATCACCAAGTACTGCAAGGACCCCGAGGCCGCGTTCAAGTTCATCACCTGGCTCGAGTCGGCCCAGAACCAGGCCCAGTCGTTCCTCGACCCGGTGCTGTTCCCGTCCACGCCGGCCAGCTACGCCGATCCCAAGATGACCGGCGCGGACCCGTTCTTCGGCGGTCAGCGGATCGTCGACGTGTTCGCCGAGTCGGCCAAGAAGTACCCGGGCACCTACTTCAGCCCGTACGACTCGATCATCAACAAGCCGATCACCGCCGAGCTGGTCAACGTCGAGATCGGCGCCAAGTCCTCCGACCAGGCCTGGAACGACGCCCAGCACCTGGTCGACCGCGAACTGACCCGGGTGGGGGCGATCTGAGATGGCCGTCAGTGACGCACTCCGATCTCCGGCCGCCGTACGGATCGCCGACGAGGGGCCGAGCCAGCGGCCCAACAAGTTCAAGCAGGCCTTCCCGCAGTACGTCGCGGTGGCGCCGTTCTTCATCCTGTTCGCGATCTTCGGCGCGTTCCCGGTGTTCTTCTCGATCTGGCTGTCGTTCCACTCCTGGGACGGCATCGGCCAGATGAAGTGGGTCGGGCTGGAGCAGTACAGCTACCTGCTCACCGACCCGACGTTCTGGAAGTCGATCACCAACACCCTGATCATCTGGGTGCTCTCGACGGTCCCGATGCTGCTGCTGGCCCTGCTGATCGCGAACTCGCTGCACAACGCGACCCGGTTCCGCAGCTTCTACCGGATCGCGTACTTCATCCCCAACATCACCTCGGTGGTCGCGGTGACGATGGTGTTCGGCTCGGTGTTCAGCAACAACTTCGGGCTGCTGAACGCGTTCCTGACCTCGATCGGGCTGGACAAGATCGAGTGGCTCAGCCAGCCGTGGGGGATCAAGATCGCGATCGCCACCATCGTGGCCTGGCGCTGGACCGGCTACAACGCGATCATCTTCCTGGCCGGCCTGCAGGCGATCTCGTCCGACATCTACGAGGCCGCCAAGGTCGACGGCGCGTCGTCGCGGCAGCAGTTCTGGCAGATCACCGTGCCGCTGCTGCGCCCGGTGATCCTGTTCACCGCGGTCACCTCGACGATCGGCGGGCTGCAGATCTTCACCGAGTCGCAGGTGCTGTTCGGCGCCAGCGGCTCGATCGGCGGCCCGGGCGACGGTGGTCTGACCATCGTCTCTTACCTGTACGACAACGCCTTCGGCTCCAACCAGTTCGGGTACGGCGCGGCGATCGGCTGGGCGCTGTTCATCCTGATCGTGCTGTTCTCGATCATCAACTGGCGGCTGATCGGCGGCAGCGACGACGAACGGATCACCAAGCGGGTCGCCCGCCGGGCGCAGCGCAAGATCGCCGCCGAGAAGGCCGGGAAGGAGTACGCCGATGCGCACTGAACGAGTTCGTGAGGTGACCAGCCACGTCGTGCTGATGCTCGGGGTGCTGGTCTCGCTGTTCCCGTTCTACTGGATGCTGGTGATGGCCTCGAACACCACGCCGGACATCTTCGCCTACCCGCCGAAGCTGCTGGTCGGTTCGCACCTGCTGGAGAACATGCGCAACGTGCTGAGCAACATCGACTTCTTCGGCGCGATGCTGCTCACGCTGATCGCCTCGCTCGGCGTCACCGTGCTGGTGCTGTTCTTCGACTCGCTGGCGGCCTTCGCGTTCGCCAAGTACGAGTTCCCCGGCCGGAACCTGCTGTTCGGGATCCTGCTGGTCACCTTCATGATCCCGTCCCAGCTCGCGCTGGTGCCGCAGTTCGTCACGCTGGCGGAGTTCGGCTGGATCGGGTCGTTGAAGGCCCTCATCATCCCGGGCGCGGCGAACGCGTTCGGGATCTTCTGGATGCGCCAGTACGCCAAGGGCGCGATCCCCGACGAACTGATCTCGGCCGCCAAGGTCGACGGCGCCGGCTTCTTCCGGCAGTACCTCACCGTCGGCCTGCCGGTGCTGCGGCCCGGTCTGGCCTTTCTCGGCATCTTCACCTTCATCAACGTGTGGAACGACTACCTCTGGCCGCTGATCGTGATGACGGACCCGAACCGGCTCACCCTCCAGGTCGCCCTCCAGCAGCTGAACGGTGTGTACGGCACCGACTACAGCATGGTGATGGCGGGCGCCCTGATGAGCGTGATCCCCTTGATCGGGGTCTTCATCATCGGCGGCCGCCACTTCATCGCCGACATCGCCGCCGGCGCCATGAAATTCTGATCGACCACTTCCCAAGGGGCATACGTGCAACTCGACAAGATTCGCTGGGGAATCCTGGGGACCGGCAACATCGCCTCCCGCTTCGCCAGTCAGCTCCCGTCCTCGTCCACGGGGGTCCTGGCGGCGGTCGGCAGCCGCAGCCAGGACTCGGCCGACGCGTTCGGTGACAAGTACTCGATCCCGAACCGGCACGCGTCGTACGACGACCTGCTGGCCGACGACACCGTCGACGCGGTCTACATCGCCACGCCGCACCCGCTGCACCCGGAGTGGGCGATCAAGACCGCCGAGGCCGGCAAGCACGTGCTGTGCGAGAAGCCGCTCGCGATCAACCGGTCCTGGGCCGCGGCGATGATCGAGGCCGCGGTCCGCAACGACGTCCTCCTGATGGAGGCGTACATGTACCGGTGCCTGCCGCAGACCAAGCTGGTCGCCCAGCTGGTCCGTGACGGCGAGATCGGCACCGTGCACCAGATCCAGGCGTCGTTCGCGTTCCAGGCGCAGTTCCGGGCCGACAGCCGGATCTTCGCCGACGACCTGGCCGGCGGCGGCATCCTCGACGTCGGCGGCTACCCGGTCTCGTACGCCCGGCTGATCGCGGGAGCCGCGATCGGCCAGCCGTTCGCCGACCCGGCCGCGGTCACCGCGGCCGGCTCGGTCGGGGAGACCGGCGTCGACGAGTGGGCGGTGGCGACGCTGTTCTTCGACAGCGGGCTGACCGCCCAGGTGCAGACCGGCGTACGGCTGAAGGACGAGCCGCTGGTCAAGATCCTCGGCAGCGACGGGTTCCTGGTCGTCGAGGACCCGTGGTTCGGCGGCGACGGCAAGCCGACCCACGTCACCGTGCACAAGATCGGGCAGGAGCCGCGGGACATCTCCGCGGAGCCGGCCTTCATCTACGCCGCCGAGGCCGACGCGGTGGCCGCCGCGATCGAGCAGCGGCAGGCCCCGGAGATGTCCTGGGCCGACACGCTCGGCAACCTGGAGGTCCAGGACGAGTGGCGCAAGCTGATCGGCCAGCAGTACGCGAGCGAGCGCGACGACGCGGCGGTCCCGACCGCCACCGGGCGCCCGCTGGCCCGGCGTGACGACGCCCCGATGACGTACGGCACCGTGCCCGGCCTGGACAAGCAGGTGTCCCGGCTGGTGATGGGCGTCGACAACCAGAACACGCTGACCCACGCCGCGACGATCTTCGACGACTTCGTCGAGCGCGGTGGCACGACATTCGACACGGCGTACATCTACGGCGGTGGGCGTGGCGAGAAGCTGCTCGGGCAGTGGATGAAGACCCGCGGCAACCGCGACGACGTCGTCGTCATCGGCAAGGGCGCGCACACCCCGCACTGCGACCCCGAGTCGATCGGCCGGCAACTGGAGGAGAGCCTGCAGCGGTTGCAGACCGACCACGTCGATCTGTACCTGATGCACCGCGACAACGAGGAGATCCCGGTCGGGGAGTTCGTCGACGCGATGGACGAGCAGTTCCGGGCCGGTCGCTGCAAGGCGTTCGGTGGGTCCAACTGGACCACCGCGCGCTTCGACGAGGCCAACGCGTACGCCGCGGCCAACGGCAAGCAACCGCTGACCCTGCTGAGCAACCACCTCAGCCTGGCCCGCGCGTACGACGTGCCGTGGAAGGGCTGCCGGCACGTCAGCGACGACGAGTCGCAGGCATGGCTGCGGGAGCGGCAGGTCGCGCTGTTCCCGTGGTCGAGCCAGGCCCGCGGGTTCTTCACCGGACGGGCGAAGCCGGAGGACACCTCGGACGAGGAGCTGGTGCGCTGCTTCTACTCCGACGAGAACTTCCAGCGCCTCGACCGGGCCCGGGAGCTGGCGTCGGCGAAGGGGGTCGAGCCGACCGCGATCGCGCTGGCCTGGTTGCTGCACCAGCCGTACCCGGTCTTCCCGCTGATCGGCCCGCGCCAGATCTCCGAGACCCGCACCTCGCTGCCGGGCCTCTCGGTGACGCTGACCGACGACGAGGTCGCCTACCTGACCGCGAACTGACGACCGGGCCGGCCTGCTCTCCGCGGGCCGGCCCGGTTCCCCGGACGGCGCTCGGGCGTCGGCCTCGCCGACCGCGTAGGATGATCGGCAGGCCCGAGCTCGTGGTACGAGCTTCGACGGCGAACTGACCCCCTGTGGCCTGGATCACGGCCCAGGACCGAATTGGTCGGGCCTGCAGACGCTGTGTAACATGGTTTGTCGGCGTACGACCCTGAACACCCTTGACCACGGAGAATCATGTCTAAGAAGTGCGATGTTTGCGGCAAGCAGCCGACGTTCGGCAACAGTGTTGCCCGGCTGGGTAAGGGCGCGATGATCCGCCGGGTCAAGGCGCGTACGCCGCGGCGGTTCAACCCCAACATTCAGCCGTTCCTGGCGGTCATCAAGGGCACCCCGACCAAGCTGAAGGTCTGCACCTCCTGCATCAAGGCGGGCAAGGTTCAGCGCGTCGTCGGCTAGTACTCTTCCGGCTCCCCGATGAGCCGGTCTCCGTGCAGGGCCTCGTAGGCGTCCGGGATCTCCCGGGCGCCTACTGCTGTTGTACGACGGCGCGGTCGTAGCCCGCCAGCTCGTCCGGGGCGGGCCGCTCGAAGAGCTGGTCCCACGACTCCAGCTCCGGCTTGCTGACCTGGAAGGTGGCGGCCGGCGCGAGCGCGTTGCGGCTGTCGAGCCGTTGCCAGATCACCTCCAGCGGGAGGTCGAGCACGATCAGCTCGGTCCGCGCGCCGAGCTCCTCGGACCGCTTCCGGAACAGCTCCCGCTCCTCGCGGCTCCAGCAGCCGTAGTCGAGGATCACGCTGTTCCCCAGCGTCAGCGTCCTCGCGGCGACGCCCCACAGCAGCTCGGACTCCAGCACCCAGCGTTTGCCTTCGTGCTCGTTGATACCGAACAGCGAACTCATCCACTCGTCGGGCGTCAGCCGCAGCGCTCGCCGTTCGGTCTCCAGCTGCTTGGCCAGGGTGGTCTTGCCGGAGCCGGGCAGGCCGATGAGCAGGATCATGGTCGCCGGGGACATGGCGGCACCCTAGCGCCGGTCACGCGGCGGCACCTTGAACACCCAATCGGGACCTCGGACACGCAATGACGTGTTCAGGGTCCCCGGAAGGTGTTCACGGTCCCGAGTGCCGGTGCCCCCGACGGTCAGCGGGCGCGCGCGACGACGGTGATCTCGCGGCGGTTGTGGTGCAGCTGGCGCGCGTGCAGGACGTCGTACTCCTTGCTGAGGACATCCATTCCGCGCCGCGCGGCGTCGAGCGGGTTGCGGCCGCCGCCCTTGAGGGTGACGACCGCGAGCGCGCCGCGGCGCAGGTGCGGTACGGCGTCGAGCATGACGCGGGCGCTCAGCACCTGGTCCATCCGCATGTCGTTGACGACCACGTCGAAGCGGACGTCGTTGCGGCGGAAGAACTCGCCGGCCGTGGTGGCGACGTGGTGGATCCGCCGGTCGCGGCTCAGACGCGGGTCGAGGGCGCCGGGGTCCACCGACCAGACCTCCTGGTCGTACTGACGCAGGATGCGCGTCCAGCCGCCGGGGCTGGCGCCGAGGTCGAGGCCCTTGCCGCCGGGCTTCAGGTCGAGGTGGAAGGTCCGGATCGCTTCCTCGAGCTTGAACTCCGACCGCGAGACGCGTTCGTCGGACCGCGCCAGCCGCATCCGGCCGCCGGGCCAGTCCGCGAGGCTGTCCTCGAGGCGGTTCAGGCCGATCAGGACCGCGCGGTCGGAGACGAAGCACGAGACGACGATGTCCTGCCCGGAGCGGGTGACCTCGATCCCGCGGGCGCCGAGGGCCTCGTCGAGCAGGTGGTAGTAGGTGCCGCCCGAACCGGCGCCGTCGGTCCAGGTCTGGACGGCGAGGGCAGCCGGGTGCCGGGGGAGCTCGGCCAGGACCAGCTCGGCCAGCTCGTGCGCGGGCGGTGCGTCGTACGGCGGGAAGCTCGCGATCTCGACGGTCAGGTGCCGGACGAAGATGATCCGGCCCTCGTCACAGGCTCGGGCCAGCTCGCCGACCGCAGGCGCGTTCTGGGTGATCCGCCCGAGGTCCCCGCTGACCCGCTCGACGGCGACGTCGCGCCCGAACTCCTCGCGGATCTCCCGCACGGCCAGGTCGTAGCTGTCGGGGGAGACCGAGAAGAGCAAGGCGGGCACAGCACATGGTAAGCGCCGCCCGACCGCCAGCTACATTCGCAGCCGTGACGGCCGACCAGAGTGCTGCAGCGGGCAACCGCTCGATGGGACCGCTGTGGGCGGCCGGGTTCACCACGGCGTTCGGCGCGCACGCGGTGGCGGCCAACCTCGGCGGCTTCTCCGAGGACGCCGTCCGGTCCCTGCTCACGCTCGGCGTCCTGCTCGCCCTGTACGACGGCGCCGAGGTGCTGCTGAAGCCGCTGTTCGGCTGGGTCGCGGACCGGGTCGGCGCCCGGCCGGTGCTGCTCGCCGGTCTCGTCGGCTTCGCGGCGGCCTCGGCGGCGTACGCGGTGGTGGACAGTCCGGGGTGGTTGTGGGTCGCCCGGCTCGGTCAGGGGGCGGCTGCCTCGGCGTTCTCCCCGGCGGCGTCGGCTCTGGTGGCGCGGCTGAACCCGGCGGCCAAGCACGGGCGGGCCTTCGGGAGCTACGGGTTCGCGAAGAGTCTCGGCTACACGCTGGGGCCGTTGCTGGGTGGTGGGCTGGTGTGGGCTGGTGGGCTGCGGTTGCTGTTCGCGGTGACGGCCGTGCTGGCGTTGGTCGTGGCGGTGTGGGCGCTACTGGCGGTTCCCGTCGTACCGCCGCTGCCGCGGACCCGCCAGACCGTGGTGGACCTGGCGAGGCGGATCACTGACCCGGTGTTCTTGCGGCCAACTGCTGCGCTGGCCGCGGCTACTGCGGCGTTGTCGGTGGGAGTCGGCTTCCTGCCCGTCACAGGTGCAGCTGCTGGGCTGGGACCGATCGCGACGGGCGCTGCCGTCTCAGTGCTGGCTGCGACGGCCGCGGTCGTGCAGCCGCGGGCAGGGCGCGCTCTGGACGCCGGTCGGCTCGGTACGCGGACCGGACTGACGGTGGGACTACTTCTGGCGGCCGCGGGCCTGCTGAGCGCCTCGCTGGCGGGGCTGGCTGGGGTGCTGGTGGCCGCGGTGCTGATCGGCGCCGGCACCGGGCTGATCACCCCGCTCGGGTTCGCGGCGCTCGCAGCGTCGACTCCGCCGGAGCGGTTGGGCCAGACGATGGGGACGGCTGAGCTGGGCCGGGAGTTGGGTGACGCCGGTGGGCCGCTGCTGGTCGCGGGCGTCGCGACGGTGGTCGGCCTCGGCTTCGGGTACGGCGTGCTCGCCGTACTGCTGGCGGTGGGGCCGGTGGCCGGTCTGGTCGGCGCATCGCTTCGCGCCAGACGTTAACCTTCCCGGCGTGGAAGAGCTGACGGTCGGGGTGCTGCGGAGCTGGGCTCGAACGGCGCTCGTCGAGCTGGGGCGGGCGCGGACCGAGATCGACGATCTCAACGTGTACCCGGTCCCGGACGGCGACACGGGCACCAACCTGTACCTGACCTGGGAGGCCGCGTGCGACGCGCTGCCCCAGGGGGAGTTGACGTTCGCGGAGGCGGTCCAAGCCTTCGGACGCGGCGCGCTGCTGGGGGCGCGGGGGAACTCCGGGGTGATCACGTCCCAGTTGGTCAGGGCGTGTGGTCTGAGGCTGGCCGAGAACCTTCCGATCCGTCAGGGGAGTGAAGGCCGACTCGCTGATCCTCGGATGAGTGAGCCGGTGGCCTTCGCCGATGCGCTGGTGTTCGCTGCCGACGCCGCGTACGGCGCGGTGGCGCAGCCGGTCGAAGGCACCATGCTGACCGTCGCCCGTGCTGCTGCCGACGCGGCTCTCGCGGCGGCCAACGACGGGAAGAACCTGGCTGAGGTCTGCCTGGGCGCTGTCGCGGCGGCGCGGGTCGCGCTGACGAAGACGACCGAGCAGCTGGACGTGCTCAGGCGTGCGGGAGTGGTCGACGCCGGTGGCGCGGGGCTGGTGGTGATCCTCGGTGCGATGGAGCAGGTGCTCTCGGGCCGCGGGCCGGCCCAGACCACCGGCGTACCGCATCGCGTCGTGCCCGAGCAGGAGACCGCCGACGAGCTCGGGCCCGACGGACCGGCGTACGAGGTGATGTACCTGCTCGACGCGGGAGACGACTCCATCGGGGACCTTCGGCGCGAGCTGACGGGGTTGGGGGACTCCGTGGTGGTGGTCGGCGGGGACGGGCTGTGGAACGTGCACGTGCACACCGACGACGTGGGCGCGGCGATCGAGCTGGGGATCGGCGTGGGGCGGCCGCACCGGATCCGGGTGACGCACTTCGCGGATCTTCCGCCGCACGCCCCGGTGCCGGGACGGGCCGTGATCGCGGTGGCGGCGGGGGACGGGCTGGCCGCGTTGTTCGGTGAGGCGGGAGCGATCGTCGTACGGGGTGAGCCTGGGCGGCGGTGCTCGACCGGGGAGCTGCTCCGGGCGATCGAGCAGTCCAAGGCGCCCGAGATCGTGCTGCTGCCGAACGACAAGGACTCGATCGCGGTCGCCGAGGCCGCGGCGACCGCGGCCCGGCAGGACGGCGTACGGGTGGCGGTGATTCCGACCCGCGCGCAGGTCCAGGGGCTGGCGGCGATCGCCGTGCACGACCCCGCGCGCAGCTTCGACGACGACGTCGTCCACCTGTCGGCCGCGGCGGGGCAGACCCGCCACGGCGCGGTCACGATCGCGGTCAAGGACGCCTGGACGATGGCCGGCACCTGCCGGATCGGCGACGCGCTGGGCGTGGTCGACGGCGACTTCACGCTGATCACCGAGGATCTGATCGCGGCCGCGACCGGGGTCGTCGACCGCTTGCTCGGCGGCGGTGGTGAGCTGATGACCGTGGTCAGAGGCCGCGACGCGGACCCCGCGCTGGTCGAGGCGGTGGTGCGGCACGTGCGCCGGCACCGCAAAGATGTCGACGTGATGGTGTACGACGGTGGACAGGAGCGGTACCCGTTGCTGATCGGGGTGGAATGAAGACAGACATCGACCGGAAGCTGCGCGACTTCGTCGGCGCCCGGACGGCGAAGACGTTCTCCGAGGTGCTCGGGATCGAGACCGTCGGGGAGTTGCTGCGGCACTACCCGCGGCGCTACCTGAAGAAGGGCGAGCTGACGCCGTTCGACGAGCTCGAGGTCGGCGACCAGGCGACCGTCAACGGCAAGGTCAAGAAGGTCACCGTGCGCTCGCTGGACTCCAAGCAGGAGATCCGGCCGGACGAGGTGAACAAGTTCCGCCGGCACAAGACGATCACCAAGGTGGTCGTCACCGACGGCCGCAACGACCTGGAGCTGGCGTTCTTCAACCAGCCCTGGCTGGCCAACAAGCTGACGCCCGGCACGGCGGCCCTGTTCTGGGGCGAGGTGACGAAGTTCCGCGACATCCTGCAGCTGAAGGGTCCCGGCACCGAGATCATCGACGAGGAGGACCTCAACGAGGCCGAGATCGAACGCCGGGCCAAGCCGTTCCGGCCGCTCTACCCGGCCACCGCGAAGTTGCCCACGGCCACCATCGAGCGCAGCCTGAAGATCGTCCTGGACAACCTCGAGGAGCTCGAGGACCCGATCCCCGAGCTGATCCGGAAGAACGAGAAGCTGCTCGGCCTGCGGGACGCGCTGCAGAAGATCCACCTGCCGGAGACCGAGAAGGACATCGCCGAGGCGCAGAAGCGGTTCCGGTTCGAGGAAGCGCTGGTGATGCAGACGATCCTGGCCCAGCGTCGCGCCGTCACCGACGCGCTGAAGGCGATCCCGCGCGAGCGGACCACCGGTGGCCTGCTGGACGACTTCGACGCGCGGCTGCCGTTCAAGCTCACCGCGGGCCAGGCCGAGGTGTGCGACGAGATCTTCGCCGACATCGCCCGGCTGCACCCGATGCACCGGCTGCTGCAGGGTGAGGTCGGTTCGGGCAAGACCGTGGTCGCGCTGCGGGCGATGCTGTCGGTGGTCGACGCCGGTGGCCAGGCCGTGCTGCTGGCACCGACCGAGGTGCTCGCGACCCAGCACCACAAGACGCTGACCAAGATGCTCGGTGAGCTGGCCGAGCAGGGCATGCTCGGCGGCGCCGAGCGGGCGACGCGCGTCGGGCTGCTGACCGGCTCGCTGAACGCGGCTGCCCGGCGTACGGCGATGCTGGACGCGGCCAGCGGCGCCGCGGGGATCGTCGTCGGCACGCACGCGTTGCTGGAGGACAAGGTCCAGTTCGCCGATCTCGGCCTCGTGGTGGTCGACGAGCAGCACCGGTTCGGCGTCGAGCAGCGGGCGGCGCTGAGCACGAAGTCGGGGGAGAACACCCCGCACGTGCTGGTGATGACCGCGACGCCGATCCCGCGGACGGTCGCGATGACCGTGTTCGGCGACCTGTCGGTGTCGACGCTGACCGAACTGCCGGCCGGGCGGTCGCCGATCAAGTCGTCGGTGGTCCCGGCCAAGGAGAAGCCGGCCTGGCTCGAACGGGCCTGGGAGCGGGTCCGCGAGGAGGTCCAGAAGGGTCATCAGGCATACGTCGTGTGCCCGCGGATCGGCGACGATGTGAAGAACGCGACCGACGAGGAGGGCGAGTTCGCCTCCGGCGCCGAGGACGAGGAGTCCGGGGCCAAGGGCAAGCCGCGGCCGGCGATCTCGGTGCTGCAGGTGGCCGACGTACTGGCCGAGGTCCTGCCCGACCTGCGGCAGGCGGTGCTGCACGGGCGGCTCCCGGCCGACGAGAAGGACGCGGTGATGACCAAGTTCGCCGCGGGCGAGACCGACGTGCTCATCGCGACCACCGTGATCGAGGTCGGCGTCGACGTACCGAACGCCTCGACGATGGTGGTGATGGACGCCGACCGGTTCGGCATCTCCCAGCTGCACCAGCTGCGCGGCCGGGTCGGGCGGGGCAAGGTGCCGGGGCTGTGCCTGCTGGTCACCGACGGCTGGCCCGGGTCGAAGTCGCGGGAGCGGCTGGACGCGGTCGCGTCGACGACGGACGGGTTCGAGCTGTCGCGGATCGACCTGGAGAACCGGCGTGAAGGCGACGTGCTGGGCGTCGCGCAGTCGGGTCGACGGACGAGTCTGAAGCTGCTCAGTGTGCTGCGCGACGAGGAGGTCATCTACGCCGCTCGTCATGTGGCGCACTCGATCGTCTCGGTGGACCCGTCGCTCGCCGAGTACCCGGCGTTGAAGGCCTTCGTGGCGGAGACGTTGGAGTCCGAAGCAGCCGAGTACTTGGAGAAAACATGACCCGGATCATCGCCGGGGTGGCCGGTGGCCGGCGGATCTCGGTGCCTGCGGGGACCGGGACGCGGCCCACCGGGGACCGGGTGCGGGAGGCGATGTTCGCGTCCGTGGAGACCGAGTTCGGCGGGATGCAGGACCTGGCGGTGATCGACCTGTACGCCGGGTCGGGCGCGATCGGCCTGGAGGCGTTGTCGCGCGGCGCCGCGCGGGTGGTGCTGGTCGAGCAGGACCGCAAGGCGGCCGAGGTGATCGCGGCGAACGTCCGCGCGGTCGGGCTGCCGGGCGCGACGCTGCTCACCCGGCCGGTGGAGAAGGTTGCCCAGGGCGACAACTCGGGCGAGCCGTTCGACCTGGTGTTCGCCGACCCGCCGTACAAGCTGGAGACGGAGGCGCTGCAGGACGTGCTGCTCGCGCTGGCCGAGCACGGCTGGCTGGCCGAGGACGCCGTCGTCGTGGTCGAGCGGGGCAAGCGCGAGCCGTGGGAGTGGCCGGCCGGGTTCGCCGCGCTGCGGGACCGCAAGTACGGCGAGGCGCGGCTTTGGTACGGTCACCGCCATGAGTAGAGCGGTCTTCCCGGGCACGTTCGACCCACCCACCAACGGGCACCTGGACGTGATCGCGAGGGCCTCGGCGGCGTTCACCGAGGTGATCGTCGGCGCCGGGGTGAACCCGTCGAAGCAGCGGATGTTCGACGGCGACGAGCGGGTCGCGATGCTGACCGAGATCGCCGCGCCGTACCCGAACGTGACGGTGGTGCCGTTCGAGGGGCTGCTGGTCGACTTCTGCCGGGCGGTCGACGCGCAGGTGATCGTCAAGGGCCTGCGCTCGGGCAGCGACTACGACTACGAGCTGCGGATGGCCCAGATGAACCGGCAGTTGACCGGTGTCGACACGCTGTTCATGCCGACCGCGCCCGAGCACGGCTACGTGTCGTCCAGCCTGGTCAAGGAGATCGCCAAGCTGGGCGGCCCAGTGGACGCGTTCCTGCCCCCCAGCGTTCACACGCGGTTGATCGCGCGGCTGTAGTGCCCCCGATTGGGATCGGTGGCGCGGACTTGGTAATGTTGTCCATCGGTCTCGCTGAGACCGAGTTTCTGCCTGCCCACGCCTGAAAGGGATGCTCTGAGCGCCTTGGACCCGCGGTCCCCACTCGTGATCGACACCCACGAGCTGTCTCGCCGCGCCGGGTCCCAGCGCGAAGTCTCCTTCACGGCACCGGCACCGGCCGATCTCGGGATCGACGTGATCGGCGTACCCGAAGGTGATCCGATCCAGTTCGACCTGCGGCTGGAATCGGTGGTCGAAGGGGTGCTCGTGACCGGATCGGCCCAGGGCCGGCTGGTCGGGGAGTGCGCGCGGTGCCTGGTCGACATCGAGGACGAGTTCCTCGCCGACGTCCAGGAGCTGTACGTCTACCCCGAGAGCGACGCCGAGCCCGACGAGGCCAGCCGGATGGAGGGCGATCTGATCGACCTCGAGCCGGCGCTGAGGGACCAGGTGGTGCTCGCACTGCCGTTCACGCCCTTGTGTTCCGACGACTGTGCCGGCCTGTGCCCCGAGTGCGGGGTGCGGCTGGACGACGAGCCGGGACACAAGCACGAGGACGCGGTCGATCCCCGCTGGTCGGCGCTCAGCGGGCTGGCCCCGCGGGACGACCGATCGCCGGAGCAGTAACCTCAGACTTCCCGTACCGCGGTACGGGTGCAGTACAACTACAGAGCAACCGCACACCAAGCCGGCCGGGTTCTCGAGCCTCCGGCCGAACCGAGGAGTCATAACCGTGGCCGTTCCGAAGCGGAAGATGTCGCGCAGCAACACCCGCAGCCGCCGGGCCCAGTGGAAGACCACTGCCCCGTCGCTGGTGACCTGCGTGAACCCCGCCTGCCGCGCGAAGCACCTGCAGCACACCGTTTGCCCGACCTGCGGCCAGTACGGCGCGAAGGGCGAGCGTCGCCAGGTCGTCGAGAGCTAAACGGCACCTACCCAGTGAATTCGGTCAACGAGACGGGGCTCTACGCCGAGCTGAACCAGCGGCTCGGCGTATCGCTGGCTGACGAACTACTGGAGCACGCCTTCACCCACCGTTCGTTCGCGTACGAGAACGGTGGGCTGCCGACCAACGAGCGCCTGGAGTTCCTCGGGGACTCCGTGCTCGGCGTCATCGTCACGGAGTCGCTGTTCCGCAACCATCCGGACCTCTCCGAGGGCCGGCTGGCCAAGTTGCGCGCCGCGGTGGTCAACATGCGCGCGCTCGCCGGGGTCGCTCGCGACCTCAAGCTCGGCAAGTACCTGCGGCTCGGGCGCGGCGAGGAGGCCACCGGTGGACGCGACAAGTCGTCGATCCTGGCCGACTGCGTCGAGGCGCTGATCGGCGCGGTCTACCTGGACCGTGGGTTCGAGGTGGCCGGCGGGGTCGTGCACACGCTGTTCGACGAGCTGATGGAGTCGTCGGCGCGGCTCGGAGCCGGCCTGGACTGGAAGACGTCGCTGCAGGAGCTGGTCGCCCAGCTCGGCGTCGGCGTCCCGGAGTACGTGATCGCCGAGTCCGGTCCCGACCACGCCAAGACGTTCGAGGCGCGGGTCCGGATCGGTGCCGACACCTATGGGCACGGCATCGGCCGGAGCAAGAAGGAAGCCGAGCAGCAGGCGGCCGAAACGGCCTGGAAAGCCTTGCGGGCGGCGCATCCGGACAGCATCGACCCGTCCCAGCAGCCCTGAGGTGCCTGAGCTTCCTGAAGTAGAGGTCGTTCGCCGCGGACTCGCGGACTTCACCACCGGGCGGACGATCGACGCCGTCGAAGTACTGCATCCTCGTCCGGTCCGGCGGCACCTCGCCGGGCCGGACGATTTCGTCGCCACCCTCAAGGGCCAGACGTTCCGTACGCCGGCCCGGCGCGGCAAGTACCTGTGGCTCCCGCTGGAGTCGGGCGACGCCGTCCTGGCGCACCTCGGGATGAGCGGCCAGTTCCGGGTCCAGCCGGTCGGCGCGCCGGACGAGAAGCACCTGCGGATCCGTTTCCGGTTCGCCGACAGCGGGGGAGAGGTCCGTTTTCTGGACCAGCGGATGTTCGGTGGTCTGTCGTACGCCGAGGGCGGCGCCGAACTGCCCGCCGAGATCGCGCACATCGCCCGCGACCCGTTCGACCCGCTGTTCGACCTGGACGCGGCCGCCGCCGGTCTGCGCCGCCGCAAGACCGGACTGAAGCGGGCGCTGCTCGACCAGACGGTGGTCAGCGGAATCGGCAACATCTACGCCGACGAGGCGTTGTGGCGGGCCAAGCTGCACTACGCCAAGGCCACCGAGACGCTGAAACCCCAACAGGCCAAGGAGATTCTCGGTCACGCCCGGGCGGTGATGGCCGAGGCGCTGGACGTCGGCGGGACCAGCTTCGACGCCCTGTACGTCAACGTGAACGGGGAATCCGGCTACTTCGAGCGGGGCCTGGCGGTCTACGGCCAGGAGGGCTCGCCGTGCCCGCGCGACGGCCGCCCGATCCGGCGCGAGCCGTTCATGAACCGTTCCTCGTTCCGCTGCCCGAAGTGTCAGCCGGCGCCACGACACGCCCGGTGGTGAGCGGTAAACGATGATTTGACGTACCCCAGGTTGACCCTTGGCGTACCGGGTGTCACCCTGAAAGACGGCACATCTTTTGAGAAGCGCTCCTCGGACCGGGGGCGCTACCAGCCAGAAAAACCCTTCCGGAGGACAGCACAATGGCCAAGGCTCTTCTAGGGCATCTTGGAGGCACTGACCCGCGTCTGCTCGAGCAGGTTCGCCTGCTCAACCGGCGCGTCGCGGACCTGGAGGCGCACGTGATGCGGCTGCAGGCAGAGAACGACCACCTGGTCGCAGCCGTTCACGACGGCCGGCTGCTCACCGTGGACGAGGCACTCAACACGCCTGCCCACGTCTGACCAGCGCGACAGACCAGTCAGTACCAGCTGACCCGGGACCGTCGGTCCCGGGGAGCTTTCGCACCGTCCGCACCACCCACGGCGGCGGCCCGTACCGGGCCTCCGCCGTACTTTTTGCGTTTCTGTCTCGGATCGACGTGGCCTCCCGGGCCCGCGCGACCGTCCGACGTAGACTCGGGTCCGGAACACCTTCCCCCGGGTAGCCGCAGCAGCACCGGCAGTTACGACGGTTCCATCGGATACCGTCTGTCCTTTCACGGGTTGGGAGCAAGGCTTTGTACCTGAAGAGCATGACGCTCCGGGGTTTCAAGTCGTTCGCCTCGGCGACGACGATGAACTTCGAACCAGGGATCACCTGCATCGTCGGCCCGAACGGCTCCGGCAAGTCCAACGTCGTGGACGCCCTGGCCTGGGTGATGGGCGAGCAGGGTGCGAAGTCGCTGCGCGGCGGCAAGATGGAGGACGTCATCTTCGCCGGCACCTCCGGCCGCAGCCCGCTGGGCCGCGCCGAGGTGGTGCTCACCATCGACAACACCGACGGCGCGCTGCCGATCGAGTACGCCGAGGTGACGATCTCCCGGACGATGTTCCGCAACGGCGGCTCCGACTACCAGATCAACGGCCAGAACTGCCGGCTGCTCGACGTCCAGGAACTGCTCAGCGACTCCGGCATCGGCCGCGAGATGCACGTCATCGTCGGCCAGGGCCAGCTCGACTCGATCCTGCGCGCCACGCCCGAGGGCCGGCGCGGCTTCGTCGAGGAGGCGGCCGGCGTCCTGAAGCACCGCAAGCGCAAGGAGAAGGCGCTGCGGAAGCTGGAGTCGACCGAGGGCAACGTGCACCGCCTCGGCGACCTGATCACCGAGATCCGCCGTCAGCTCAAGCCGCTCGGCCGCCAGGCCGAGGTCGCCCGCCGCGCCGTCACCATCCAGGCCGAGGTCCGCGACGGCCGGTCCCGGCTGCTCGCCGACGACATCGTCCAGGCCCAGTCCGCGCTCGAGGCCGAGCTCAAGGACGAGGCCGCGATGACCCAGCGCCGGGCCGAGATCGAGGAGGCGCTGCGCGAGGCCCGGGAGACCGAGGCCGACCTCGAAGAGGCGCTGCGCGAGGACGCGCCGGCCCTGCAGGCCGCCCAGGACACCTGGTACTCGCTGTCCGGCTTCGGTGAGCGGATCAAGGGCACCGCCCGGATCGCCGCCGACCGGATCCGGTCGCTGAACGACGAGGCCGACGAGCCGCGTGCCGGGCGCGACCCCGAGGAGCTGGAGCTGGAGGCGGCCCGGGTCCGCGAGACCGAGGCGCAGATCGAGGCCGAGGTCGAGGCCCACTCCGAGCTGCTCGCCGAAGCGATCGAACGCCGCCAGCAGCTCGAGGCCGAGCACGCCGAGGAGGAGCGCCGGATCGCCGCGCTGATCCGGGCGTCCGCCGACCGCCGCGAGGGCCTGGCCCGGCTGACCGGCCAGGTGAACGCGCTGAAGAGCCGCGCGGCCGCCGCCGAGTCCGAGATCGGCCGGCTCGCCGCCAACCAGCGCGAGGCCGAGCAGCGTGCCGCGAAGGCGCAGCACGACTTCACTGCCCTGGAGACCCAGGTGGCCGGTCTCGACGCCGGTGAGAAGGGCCTCGACGACCAGTTCGAGGCCGCGCAGAGCGTCCTGGACGAGATGGACGAGCGGCTCACCAAGGTGCGCGCCGAGGAGCGCGACGCCGAGCGCGAGCGGGCCGGGCTGACCGCCCGCAAGGACGCGCTGGAGATGGGCCTGAACCGCAAGGACGGCGCCGGCGCCCTGCTGGCCGCCTCCGAGCAGGTGACCGGGCTGATGGGGTCCGTGGCCGCGCTGCTGAGCGTCCGTGGGGGCTACGAGACCGCCATCGCCGCGGCCCTCGGTGAGGCCGCCGACGCGGTTGCCGTGACGCACGTGGCCGCGGCCGTCGAGGCGGTCGGGCACCTGAAGGAGCACGACCTCGGCCGCGCCGGGATGCTGCTGGGCGACGCGCCGGCCGAGGACTACGCGTCCTGGCCGCAGCTGCCGTACGGCGCGACGTACGCCGTGGAGGTCGTGGACTGCCCCGAGCAGCTGCGCCCGGCGCTGCGCCGCCTGCTGCGCAAGGTCGCGGTGGTGGACGACGTGGCCGCGGCACAATCGCTGGTGCAGCACCTGCCGGACGTGACCGCGACGACCCGGCAGGGCGACGTACTGGGTGCGCACTTCGCGTACGGCGGATCGGACGCCGCGCCGAGCCTGATCGAGGTCCAGTCGGCGGTCGACGAGGCCACGGAGAAGCTGGCCGAGGCGACGGCGCGCAGCGAGCGGCTGCGGTTCGAGCTGGCGGCGCTGGAGCAGGAGCGGGCGCAGCAGAAGGAGCACGTCGAGATCACGCTGGCCCGGCTGCACGAGTCGGACGCGGCGATGGCGGCGGTGGCCGAGCAGCTGGCCCAGTTCGGGTCGCTGGCCAAGGCGTCGCGCGGTGAGGCGCAGCGGATGGCCGAGGCGATCGCGGCCGCCGAGGAGGAGCGCGACCGGAACCTGTCCGGCCTCGCCGACCTCGAGCAGCGCCTGAACGACGCGGAGATGTTCGACGAGGACGGCGGCGACGAGCCGGACCCGACCGAGCGCGACCGGCTCGCCGAGGCGGCCAAGGCCGGCCGGGCGGCCGAGATGGAGACGCGGCTGGCGCTGCGGACCACCGAGGAGCGGGCCCGGGCGCTGTCCGGCCGGGCCGACTCGCTGGAGCGCGCGGCCCGGCAGGAGCGCGAGGCCCGGGCCCGGGCGATCGCGCGGGCGTCGCGGCGGGCCCGTCAGTCCGAGGCGGCGCAGGCCGTGCACCTGGCGGCCGGCCACGTACTGGCTCGCCTGGAGCACTCGCTGCAGCTGGCGGCCACCGAGCGCTCGGCCATCCAGGCGCAGCGCGCGGACCGCGAGAAGGGCCTGGCCCAGGCCCGGTCCTCCACACGGAACCTGAGCTCCGACCTGGAGCAGCTGACCAACACCGTGCACCGCGACCAGCTCGCGCGGGCCCAGCAGAAGATGAAGCTGGAGCAGCTGTACGAGAAGGCGCTCAGCGAGCTGGGCACCGAGGTCGAGCCGCTGATCGCGGAGTACGGGCCGGACCAGCTGGTCCCGCCGCTGCCGAAGGAGGGCGACGACCCCGACGTCGAGCAGCCGGGCGAGCCGTTCAACCGGGCCAAGGTGGAGAAGCGGCTCAAGTCGGCCGAGCGGGCGCTCGGCCAGCTCGGCCGGATCAACCCGCTCGCCCTCGAGGAGTTCGAGGCGATGGAGGAGCGGCACCGGTTCCTGGCCGAGCAGCTGGACGACCTGAAGAAGTCCCGCCGCGACCTGATGGACATCGTCAAGGAGGTCGACGACCGCGTCGAGCAGGTCTTCACCGAGGCCTACCGTGACGTCGAGGTCGCCTTCGAGCACGTCTTCAGCCGGTTGTTCCCCGGTGGTGAGGGCCGGCTCGTGCTGACCGACCCCAGCGACATGCTGGCCACCGGCATCGACGTCGAGGCCCGCCCGCCCGGCAAGAAGGTCAAGCGGCTGTCGCTGCTGTCCGGCGGCGAGCGCTCGCTGGTCGCGGTCGCGTTCCTGGTCGCGCTGTTCAAGGCCCGCCCGTCGCCGTTCTACATCCTCGACGAGGTCGAGGCCGCGCTGGACGACACCAACCTCGGCCGGCTCCTGGAGATCTACGAGGAGCTCCGCGAGAACAGCCAGCTCCTGGTCATCACCCACCAGAAGCGCACGATGGAGGTCGCCGACGCCCTGTACGGCGTCACCATGCGCGGCGACGGCGTCTCCGCGGTCATCTCCCAACGCATCCGCGAAGCCGAACCGGCGTAGCCCTTCTCCGCAACGGTTCCGGTGTTCGGAGGGCGTACCGACTGCTCCGGCGCGCCCTGACGAAGCGATTTCGCCTCGGGCATTTTCTCGCGACGGCCGGCGTTCCTGTCACCACGCCAGTCGGCATGCCAGAAGTGCCGGCGCCAAGTCAGGAGGCTTGCGATGCACGCGAAGAACGAAGGCTTGAGTCTCGGGTACCGGTTCAAGTGGCGGCTGGACTACGTGCTGCTGCACGCGGCCGGGCCGGCCACCCTGTCCGAGGAGCTCGACCCGCGGTCGAGGATGAAGCGGCAGCGTGCCGCGCGCTCTCGGCGGGCCCGGCGGGAGCGCTGGGTGCGCGAGGTGCAGACCGGCCAGTTCTTGCGGCGTGCGGAGCTGCGGGGCGGAGTACTGGCCGAGGGCGTCGCCGAATAGCCGAGGAGTTGACTTCTCCGAGACGACCGGTCATATTGGAAGCATGGCGCGGAGGAGCATGCGGGAAGAGATCGTCGACGCGGCGTTGGCCCAGTTCCACGAGAAGGGGTTCAACGCGGCGGCGGTGAAGGACATCACCGACCGTGCGGGCGTGCCGAAGGGGTCGTTCTACAACCACTTCGCGAGCAAGGAAGCGCTGGCGATCGTGGCGCTCGAGCGGTACGGCGAGCAGCGGCGGCTGAAGGACCTGGCCGACCCGGCGGTGCCGCCGGTCGAGCGGATCCGCAAGCACTTCGAGTTCCTGCGCGACGAGGTGGTCCAGTTCGGCATCACTCGGGGGTGCCTGCTGGGGAACTTCGGGACCGAGATCGTCGATCACAGCGACCCGATCCGGGTCGCTGTGAACGAGGGCCTCGGGTACTGGAGCGGCCTGCTCGGCGCGGCGATCGCCGAGGGGCAGCAGGCCGGCGAGATCCGGACCGACCTCGGGCCCGACCGGACCGCGCGCTACCTGCTCAGCGCGTGGGAAGGCACTCTGATTCAGGCCCGCGCCGACAAGTCGCAGGCGGCGTTCGAGGTCTTCTTCGCCCTGACCTTCGACAGCCTGCTCAAGCCGTAGCTTTCACAGCCCCTCGGACTCCGGGGGGCTTTCTTCTGAGGAGTGCAAGATGACCGACCGTCTTGGAACCTATCGTGCCGTCGAGGCGCTCGACGGCGTGTTCACGCTGGTCGACAAACCGTTCACCGCGCCCGACCCCGGCCGGGTGCGGATCGCGGTCGAGGCCTGCGGGATCTGCCACAGCGACGAGGCCGGCGTGCACAACCTGCTCGGCGCGCTGCCGCCCGGTACGCCGGTCGTGCCGGGCCACGAGATCGTCGGCCGGGTCGACGCGCTCGGCGACGGCGTCACCGGCTGGCAGGTCGGCGACCGGGTCGGCGTCGGCTTTCACGCCGGCCCGTGCCTGGTCTGCGCGAACTGCCGCCGCGGCGACTTCGTGTTCTGCACCGACCAGCCGATCGCCGGCGTCAGCATCGACGGCGGGTACGCCGAGTACATGACCACCCGCGCCAGCGGCCTGGTCGCCGTACCGGAGGGCATCTCGGCCGCCGAGGCGGCGCCGCTGCTGTGCGCCGGAATCACCGTGTTCAACGGACTCCGCAAGAGCGCCGCCCGGCCCGACGCGCTGGTCGCCGTCCAGGGCATCGGTGGCCTCGGCCACCTGGCCATCCAGTACGCCGCCAAGCTCGGGCTGCGCGTGGTCGCGATCGCCCGCGGTGAGGCGAAGCGGGACCTGGCCCTCAAGCTCGGCGCCGACGAGTACATCGACAGCACCGCGGTCGACCCGGCCAAGGCGCTGCAGGAGCTCGGCGGCGCGCAGGTCGTCATCGCGACCGGCACCAGCGGCGCCGCGATCACCGCGCTGCTCGGCGGGCTCGCGCTGCACGGCCGGCTGATCGTCGTCGGTGTCACCAGCGACCCGGTCGAGGTCGGCATGTCGGTGATCTTCAGCGACCAGACCATCCAGGGGTCGCTGACCGGCACCCCGAGCCAGAACGAGGAGAACCTCGCGTTCGCCCTCGCGCACGACGTCCGGCCGATGGTCGAGACGGTCCCGCTGGAGCACGCGGGCACGGCGTACCAGCGGATGCTGTCCGGCGACGCCCGGTTCCGCATGGTCATCACCACCAACCACTGAGGGGTCACGGACATGAGCCAGTTGATTCTGAACGCGATCGGCGACATCGAGGCGAACACCGAGCTGGTCGAGGCACCCGACCTGACTGTCGGCGTGGGTGAGGCGCTGGTCCGGATCGAGGCCGCCGCGATCAACCCGGTGGACTTCATGCTCGCCGCGGGGACGTACGGCTACCAGGCGCAGGTCCCGTTCGCGCTCGGCTCCGAAGGGGTCGGGCGGGTCGTGGAGTCCGGCGACCCGGAGCTGCAGGGCCGGCGCGTGCTGATCGTGCCGAACTACCAGCAGGGCACCTGGGCCGACGAGGTCGTGGTCAAGGCCGAGAACCTGGTCGTCATCCCGGACGAGGGAGACGCGCTGCAGTTGGCGATGGTGGGGATCAACCCACTAACGGCGCACCTGCTGCTGACCGAGTTCGTCGACCTGAAGCCGGGGGACTGGATCGGGCAGAACCTGGGCAACTCGTCCGTCGGCCAGTACGTGATCGGTCTGGCCAAGCACCTCGGCCTGAAGACCGTCAGCGCCGTACGCCGGGAGGAGGCGGCCGCCAAGCTCCGCGCGCTCGGTGCCGACGTGGTGGTCGTGGACGGCGAGGACCTGGCCGGCCGGATCAAGCAGCGGCTGGACGGCGCCGAGCTGAAGCTGGCGCTGGACGGCACCGGTGACGCGACGATCGGGGCGCTCGCCCAGGCCGTCGAGTTCGGCGGCACGGTGGTCAGCTACTCCAGCGTGACCGGCCAGCCGCCGGTCGTCGGTCTTGGGGACTCCATCTACCGGCAGCTGACCCTGCGCGGCCTGTGGATCGTGAACTGGCTGAGCACCGCGTCCAAGGCCGAGCTGGACAAGACGTACACGGAGCTGGCGGCGATGGTCGCGTCCGGCGTACTGAGTCTGGAGGTCGGGGCGACGTACTCGCTGGCCGACTACCGCAAGGCCTGGGACCACGCTCGCGAAGCCGGCCGCGACGGGAAGATCCTGTTCAGGCCGTGATGGTCATCGAGGCGACCTGGTCGCCCTGGACCTCGAAGGTGAAGTGGGACGGGCCGTTGAAGCCGTCGCCACCGACCTGGGTGAGCAGGGTGACCGGGTTGCCGGGCGTGGCGACCGTCGTACCGGTGAAGGTGACGTTCTTGCCGATGAACTCGGCGCCGCTCCAGGAGCGGATCCGGTCCGGGCCCTGGAACTTGCGGCCCCAGTCGTCGACGTAGCCGTCGGGGGCGAAGGCCGCGACGAAGGCGTCGGCGTCGAGCTGGTCGATGGCGTCCAGGGCGCGTTGGACGGCGGCGGGGATGTCGTTGCTCATTACGTGACGATAACCCCCGCCGCCGGCGTTGAACCGGTGCGGGGACGTGGCCGTGTGGAGGGTGTTCGAGAAACACATCTCCCGAGGAGCAGTCCCATGAAGCGTTTCGCCTTTGCCGCCGCCACCGCCGTACTCGGTCTGGCGGTCCTGACCGCCTGTGGCACCGGCAACGGCACGACGACCCCCGCCGCCGCGCCGCAGAGCCAGAGCACCACCACCCCGGACCAGGCCGCCGCGCCGAAGCTGGCGACGGCCGACGTCGCGAACTTCGGCAAAGTCGTTGTCGATGGCAACGGGCGGACCCTGTACGTGTTCGACAACGACAAGGCCAGCCCGTCGATGTCCACCTGCGACGGTGAGTGCGCCGCGTTGTGGCCGCCGGTGAAGGCCGGGACCACCGCACCCCAGCTGGACGGCATCAACGCGTCGCTGGTCGGCACGGTGACCCGGACCGACGGCAGCAAGCAGCTCACGCTGGCAGGCCTGCCGCTGTACCAGTACGCGCCCGACACCAAGCCCGGCGACGCCAAGGGCCAGGGCGTGCTCGGTACGTGGTGGGTGGTCGGTGCGAACGGTCAGAAGATCACCACTCCCGCCGCAGGCGACTCCGGCAACGCCGGCTACTGAGGCACCACGATGTCGGTCGGGTACGTGCTCCAGGGCCCTGCGACGGCTCGGCAGGGCGGATCGCCTAGGGTACGAACGACCGCGAGCGTCGAGGCCGGGAGGACTGCGGTGGGCGAGCCGGACCGCAGTGCCGAGGAGCTGATCCGCTCCCTGTACGCCGAGCACGGCCGCAGCCTGCTCGCGTACGCCACCCGGGCCGACCGGCGACCGGGCCGCTGCCGAGGACGTCGTGCAGGAGACCCTGCTGCGCGCCTGGAAGCACTCGGACGACCTGATCGCCGGCAAGGGCTCGGTCCGCGGCTGGTTGCTGACGGTGGCCCGCAACATCGTCACCGACCGGGCCCGGGCCCGCGCCGTACGGCCTGCTGAGGTCGCCGAGGTGGAGGACCGGCCGCCGGTCGAGCGGGACCACTCCGACGCGGTGGTCAACAGCATGGTCGTGCTGGAGGCGCTGGAGCACGTCACACCGGAGCACCGCGAGGTCCTGGTGGAGCTGTACTACCGGGGCCGGACGGTGACCGAGGCCGCGAAGGAGCTGGGCGTCCCGCCCGGTACCGTGAAGTCGAGATCGTATTACGCCCTCCGAGCGCTGCGGAGTGCGCTGGGCGGAGCCGGAGCGGAGGTGGCCCGATGAGTACGAGTGACAGCGGGCACGACCGCTCCCAGCTCGGTGCGTACGCGCTGGGCGCGCTGGAGCCCGACGAGGCCCGTGAGGTCGAGCAGCACCTGGCCGGCTGTGCGGAGTGCTCGGCCGAGGTGGCTGAGTTCGAGGAGATGAAGGAGTTCCTCGGCGAGGTGCCGCCGGAGGCGTTCCTGGACGGACCGCCGGCAGACGGCGACCTGCTGCTGCAGCGGACGCTGCGGGCGGCACGCGTCGAGTCGTCCCCGGCCCAGGCCTCGGCTCCGGCTCCGGCGTCGGTGGCCAAGGTCAAGCCTCGCCGCCGCTGGTTGCTGGCGGCCGCCACGGTCGTGGTCGTTGCCGGAGCGCTGGGCGGCGGCATCGCGATCGGGCGGCAGTCGGTCGACCAGGTGGTGGCCGAGGAGACGCCCGCCGGGTCGAAGCAGGTCACGGCGACCGATGCGGTGACCGGTACGACGATGGCGACGACGGTCGAGCCGCGGACCGGCTGGAGCTGGATCGTGGTCGACCTGACCGGCCTGAAGGCCGGCGCCGAGTGCGAGATGCTCGTCACCGACAAGGCCGGCCGGACGTGGACGGCCGGGAGCTGGATCGTGTCGGAGAAGGCCGCCCGCGAGGGCAGCCGGTTCGGCGGTGGAGTGCTGGTGCCGCCGGAGCAGGTGCGATCGGTGGAGATCCGGACCGTTCAGGGGGAGCACGTCGTCACGACCCAGGTGTGAAAACCCGCTTGCCGGAAGGGAGAGGATGGAACGGTGGCTGACTCCTCCGAAGACCTGAAGGCACGTCGTAAGGCTGCTGCCGCCGAGTCCACTCGCTGGCTGACCGGGCGCCGCCCGTCAGTGGCGGACGCCCTGCGCAAGTTGGCCGACGTCGCTACCGACGAAGAGCGTGACGGCTACGGCAGCGGCGGTGAGGTCGCCCTGCTGGAGTCGGAGGTCGCCGAGCTGCTGGGCAAGCCGGCGGCGGTGTTCATGCCGACCGGGATCGCCGCGCAGCAGAGCGTGCTGCGCGTCTTCGCCGACCGGGCCGGTACGCAGCGGGTGGCGGTCCACGGGCTGTCCCACCTCCTGGTGCACGAGCTGAACGCGTTGGAGGAAGTGCACCGGCTCCGGATCGAGCGGCTGACCGCCGAGCCGCGGCAGCCGCGGCCGGACGAGTTGGCGGCCATCCCGGGCTCGCTGGCGGCGGTGACGCTGGAGCTGCCGCTGCGCGACGCCGGGTTCGTGCTGCCCACGTGGGACGAGCTGGTGCTCTTCGCCGAGGCCTGTGCGGCGCGCGGCGTACCGCTGCATCTGGACGGTGCCCGGCTGTGGGAGAGCACGCCGTACCTGGGACACAGCCTGGCCGAGGTCGCTGAGCTGGCCACGACGGTCTACGTGTCGTTCTACAAGGGCCTTGGCGGGCTGAGCGGCGCCGCGGTCGCCGGCCCGGTCGACGTGATCGCGGAGGTACGCCGTTGGCAGCGCCGGCTCGGTGCCAACCCCTACACGCTCTTCCCGTACGCCGTATCGGCGCGCGAGGGTCTGCGCTCGGTGCTGCCACTGATGGGCGACCTGCACGACCGCGCGGTCGAGCTGGCGGTCGGGCTGCAGGCCAACGGGTTCCGGGTCTTCCCGGAGCCGCCGCACACGAACTCGTTCCGCGTCTACGCGCCGCGGCCGGCCGACAAGATGGAGCGGGCCGCCGTCCGCCGGATGGAGGCGACGCGCGAGTCGCTGACCTACCTGTGGCGCGCGGCCGACGTACCGGGCTGGTCGTGGGTCGAGCTGGTGGTGACTCCGGACACGTTGGCGTGGCCTGTCGACGAAGTGGTCAAGGCTTTCGGGGAACTTCTGGGAGACTGAGTGCGTATCACCTGTGAGGTTGTTCGCATCAAGGCGGGGAGAGTTGTAAGTCTGTGCTGACGTTCGTTTTCACCATGATCGTTCTGCTGGTTCTGTCGGGGCTCGTGCTGCTTGCGGTGGCGCGAGGTGAGGGTAAGCACTTCGGGTAAGTAATTGCTACAAGCAACAAAAGGCGTCAGCGGACGGCTTCGGCCAGCGCCTTCAGCACGGGAGCGGCGACGGTGACGGTGGGCAGCACGAGCAGTGCGACCGCCGTCGCGTAGGTCGCCGCCGACAGCAGGGGGAAACGCGGTTCGGGGTCGGCCAGACGCTGGACTCTCAGCACCGTCGCGGACTTGGCCATCGCCATGCCCGCGGCGGGTGCCGGGGAGCCGGCGAGCGCGACCAGCGCACGGGCCAGCGGGAGCGGTCCGTTGCGGCGACGGGCGTCGTCGTCGGCGAGCAGCTCGACGAGCGTGCGTGCCTGCTCCAGGGCGACATCGCTGCGGACCCAGCGCGGGAACGCCATGTGCAGTGCCGTGAACGCCTCCAGGACCAGATCGTGCCTGGCGCGCAGGTGCGCTTGCTCGTGCGCCAGTACGGCGCGCAGCTCGCCGTCGTCGAGCCGCTCGAGCGCGCCCACAGACACGACGACGCGGGAGCCGCGCATGGCCGGCAGGCAGTAGGCGAGCGGAGTCTTTTCGGCCAGCACCCGCAGCCCGGGGATCAGGCCGTCCGGAGTTGCCAGTACGTCGACCAGGTCGCGGTGGCGCTTGCGGCGGGCCCTGGTGCCGATGGCGACGCGGCCGACGGCGTACAGGAGTCTGATGGCGACCAGCGCGGTCAGTGCGAGCACTGCTGCCGCGGCGAGGTCTCTGGGGGACGACGGGTCGAAGCGTGGCTCACCGGGCTGACCTGCTGTCGAGTACGACAGGGAGATGCCGGCGCCGAGCGCGGCCAGGACGGCTGCGATCGCCAGGGACTGCCAGAGAGCTATCGCCGCGCGCGGGATGCGGTAGGGCCAGCTGGATCGAGCCAGCAGGGCCGGAGCCGGCCCGGTCAGCACCAGAGCCAGTGCCGCGAGCAGGATCGGGGTGATCACCCCTCTCGCGCCTCGAGCCTGCTCAGGGCCTCGCGCAGCAGCGCGGCCTCCTCGTCGGAGACCTGACCGACGAACCGGACCAGCGCCTCCCGGCGGTCGCCGGCCTGGTCGAGCGCGTCGCGCATCAGGTCGACAGCCAGGTCGGCGCGCGGCGCCGAGGCCTTGTACCGCCAGGCCTTGCCGTCGCGCTCGCGCTCGGTGAGCTTCTTCTTGGCCAGCCGGTCCAGTACGGTCATGACGGTGGTGTAGGCCAGGTCGCGGGTGAGCGAGAGCCGCTCGTGCACCTCCCGCACGGTGAGCGCGGTGTCGGCCGCCCAGAGCTGCTCCATCACCACCCGCTCGAGCTCGCCGAGCGGTCGCGGAGCCTTCGGGTCGGTGGTCACGTGACCAGTATAACTACAGCTTGTAGTAGATCATCGGCGGCATCTACTACGAAGCGTCGTAGATCTGCGCTAGCATTTACTACGTAACGTCGTAGATCGTTCGGGAGGGGCCCGATGGACACGCTGGACCTGGCGCGCTGGCAGTTCGCGATCACCACCGTCTACCACTTCTTCTTCGTGCCGGTGACGATCTCGCTGGTCGCGATCACGGCCGGGCTGCAGACCGCGTGGTACCGGACGGGCCAGGACAAGTACCTGCGGCTGACCAAGTTCTACGGGAAGCTCTTCCTGATCAACATCGCGATGGGCGTCGTCACCGGCCTGGTCCAGGAGTTCCAGTTCGGGATGAACTGGAGCGACTACTCGCGCTTCGTCGGGGACGTGTTCGGGGCGCCGCTGGCGCTGGAGGGGCTACTGGCGTTCTTCCTCGAGTCGACCTTCATCGGGTTGTGGATCTTCGGCTGGGACCGGCTGCCGAAGAAGGTGCACCTGGCCTGCATCTGGATGGTGGTGCTCGGCACGCAACTGTCGGCGTACTTCATCCTGGCGGCCAACTCGTGGATGCAGAACCCGGTGGGCTTTCGCTACAACGCCGAGCGGGGCCGGGCCGAGCTGACCGACATCTGGGCGGTGCTGACCAACAAGGTCGTGCTGGTCACCTTCCCGCACACGATCTTCGCCGCGTTCATGGTCGGGGGCGCGTTCGTCGCCGCGGTCGCGATCTGGCACCTGGTGCGCCGGCCCGGCGTCGACACGGGCGCGTTCCGGACCGCCATGCGACTCGGCGCGGTGATCGTGATCGCGGCCGGCGCCGGGGTGGCGCTGAGCGGTGACCAGCAGGGCAAGGTGATGACCGAGGTGCAGCCGATGAAGATGGCGGCGGCCGAGGCGCTGTACGAGTCGGAGAAGCCGGCGTCGTTCTCGGTGTTCACGGTCGGCACGCTGGACGGGTCGAAGGAGATCTTCTCGGTCAAGGTGCCGTACCTGCTGTCCTTCCTGGCCACCGGCCACTTCGACGGCGAGGTGCAGGGCATCAACAACCTGCAGCAGGCCTACGAGCGGCTCTACGGCCCCGGCTCGTACAACCCGAACGTCCCGCTGACGTACTGGACCTTCCGGCTGATGATCGGGGTCGGGATGACGGCGGTGGCGCTCGCGGTCCTGCTGCTGTGGATGACCCGGAAGGGCCGTGAGCCGCACCGGCTGCTGGTCTGGATGGCGCTGCCGCTCCCGTTGCTGCCGCTGTTCGCGAACGTGTTCGGCTGGGTGTTCACCGAGACCGGGCGGCAGCCGTGGCTGGTGTTCGGGCTGATGCCGACCTCGGCCGGGGTGTCGCCGGGGACGACCAGCGCGGAGATCCTGACCAGCCTGCTCGGATTCACGGTCCTGTACGGCGTACTGGCGGTGGTCGAGGTGAAGCTGATGCTCAAGTCGATCCGCGCCGGGCTGGCCGGGACCTCACCGCCGGCGGACCAGGACCGGCCCGACTCCGACGACGACGGCTCGGCCGAGGCCAAGCCACTGTCCTTCGCGTACTGAGGGGATGACGATGGAACTGACAACGGTCTGGTTCATGGTGATCGCGTTCCTGTGGATCGGCTACTTCGTGCTGGAGGGGTTCGACTTCGGCGTCGGCATCCTGCTGCGGGTGCTCGGCCGCAACGAGGCCGAGCGGCGAGCGGTCGTGACGACGATCGGACCGGTCTGGGACGGCAACGAGGTCTGGCTGATCACGGCCGGCGGGATGACGTTCGCGGCCTTCCCGGAGTGGTACGCGACGCTGTTCAGCGCGTTCTACCTGCCGCTGTTCGGGATCCTGGTGGCGCTGATCCTGCGCGGGGTGGCGCTGGAGTACCGCGGCAAGCGCGACGACCTGCCGTGGCGGTCCCGGATGGACACGCTGATCGCGATCGGGTCGCTGGCGCCGGCGCTGCTGTGGGGCATCGCTTTCGCCAACCTGGTCCGCGGCATTCCGCTGGACGCGTCGTACGAGTTCGTCGGTGGACTGGGCGACCTGCTGAGTCCCTTCGCTTTGCTGGGAGGTGTGACCTTCACGGCGGTGTTCGTCGCCCACGGCGCGATCTTCCTGGCCTTGCGTACGACGGACGACCTGCGTGAGCGGGCCAACCGGATGGCGGGATGGACAGGGCTGGTGGCCGCTGTGCTGGCCGTCGGGTTCCTGGCCTGGGTCCAGCAGCTCCGGGGCGACCGGTGGTCGGTGCTGCTCGCCGTGCTGGCCGCGCTGGCGCTCGTCGGTGGGCTGGTGGCCAACAGGTTGCGCCGAGAGGGCTGGGCCTTCGCGGGGACCGCACTGGCGATCGCGCTCACGGTGACGTCTCTCTTCGTCGCCGTGTTCCCCGCGGTGATGCCGTCGACGCTGGACCCGGGATCGACGCTGACCACGGCGGCGGCCGCCTCCACGCCGTACACGTTGAAGATCCTGACGGTGATCGCGGCGATCGTCACGCCACTGGTGATGCTCTACCAGGGCTGGACGTACTGGGTGTTCCGCAAGCGCGTGATCGTCGGCGTCTGATGAAGCCGGTCGATCCGCGGTTGCTGCGCCAGGCCAAGGCGGCCCGGCTGTTCATGGCCGGGTCGGTGGCCATCGGCGTCGCCACTGGCTTGCTGGTGATCCTGCAGGCCGTACTGCTTGCCCGCGGGATCTCCGGCGTTGTGCTGCACGGCTCTGGCGTTGCAGAGGTGGCCTGGTGGCTGGCGGCGGTTGTCGCGGGCCGGGCGGTGCTGATGTGGTTGCAGGAGGTCGTGGCCCAGCGGGCCGCGGCTGCGGTGAAGTCGACGCTGCGGCGGCGAGTGCTGGAGCACTCGCTGAAGCTGGGGCCTTCGTGGCTCAGTGGGGAGCGCAGCAGCCAGCTGACCACGCTGCTGACCAAGGGACTGGACGACCTCGACCCGTACTTCGCCCGGTACCTGCCGCAGCTCGTGCTGGCGGCGACCGTGCCGGCCGGAGTCGTCGGCTGGATGGCGACCGGTGACCTGATCGCCGCGGCCACCGTGGTGGTGACGCTGCCGCTCATCCCGTTGTTCATGGCGCTGGTGGGCTGGGCCACGCAGGCCTACAGCCGGCGGCGGCAGCGGGCGCTCGACGTACTGGCTCATCACTTCTCGGACGTGGTGTCCGGGCTGGCCACGCTGAAGCTGTTCGGCCGGGCCAAGGGCCAGGCCGAGTCTGTACGACGGGTGACCGAGGAGCACCGGGTCGCGTCGATGGCGAGCCTTCGGCTGGCGTTCCTGTCGTCGTTCGTGCTGGAACTGCTGGCGAGCATCTCGGTCGCGCTGGTCGCGGTGGGTGTCGGCCTGCGGCTGGTGGACGGCAAGCTCGGGCTCGAGACCGCGTTGCTGGTGCTGATCCTGGCGCCGGAGGCCTACCTGCCGTTGCGGCAGGTCGGTGCGCAGTTCCACGCGAGCGCGGACGGGGTGGCGGCCGGCGAAGAGGTGTTCCGGGTGCTGGAGACGCCGCTGCCTCTCACCGGTGACCGGACCGATGTGCCGGATCTGCGGTCGACCGGGCTGCACCTGCACGACGTGACTGTGCGGTACCCGGATCGGGAGCAGGCAGCGTTGCAGGGCTTCGACCTGGACCTGTGGCCGGGTGAGGTGGTGGCGCTGACCGGGCCCAGCGGGGCTGGGAAGTCGACCGTGCTGGCCGCGATCCTCGGGTTCGTGGTGCCTTCCGCCGGCGTGGTCGTCGCTGGTGGGAGCGCTATGGACGAGTTCGACATGGGGGTGTGGCGGCAGCAGTTCGGGTGGGTGCCGCAGCGGCCAGGTCTGCGGGTGGGAAGCATCGCGGACAACGTGCGGCTCGGGCGGCCTGATGCGACTGACGCTGAGGTACGTCAGGCGCTGGACACGGCCGGAGCTGCCTCGTTGGAGCTCGACACGCAGGTGGGGGAGCAGGGCCAGCTGCTGTCGGGTGGTCAGCGTCGGCGGGTCGCCCTGGCTCGGGCGCTGGTCACCGATGCGCCGGTGCTGCTGCTGGACGAGCCGACGGCCGGGCTGGATCCGGCGGCCGAGGCTGCGGTCGTTGCCGGGCTGCGGGCGACCGGGCGAACGATTCTGCTGGTCGCCCACCGGCCGGCGTTGATGGACGCGGCTGATCGAGTGGTGTCGGTGTCGAGAGAGCTGGTGACGGCATGAGCGTTCTGGGACTCGCGATGCCCGCGCGGCGGGTGCGGCCGCGGCTGCTGCTCGCCGTACTGGCCGGAGTGCTCGCGTCGGGGACTGCGGTCGGCCTGCTGGCCACCTCCGCGTGGCTGATCACGAAGGCGTCGGCCGAGCCGCCGGTGCTCACGCTGCTGGTGGCGATCGTGGCCGTGCGGGCCTTCGGAGTCGGTCGCGGCGTCTTCCGGTACGTCGAGCGCCTGGCAGGCCACGACGCGGCGTACCGGGTGCTGGGCGACACCCGCGCTCGGATCACCGAGCGGCTGGAGCCGCTGGCACCCGTCGGGCTGGCGTCGTCGCGCAGTGGCGACCTGCTGGCTCGGCTGGTGCTGGACATCGACGCGGTGCTCGACCTGTGGCTGCGGGTGCTGCTGCCGGTGCTGGTTGCTGTGGTGACGGCTACGGCGACCGTCGGGCTGTTGGTGCTGCTGCTGCCGGTGGCCGGAGCTGCGGTGGCTGTCGCTGTGCTGGTTGCTTGCACGGTGGTGCCTTGGCTGACGGCCGCCAGTGCCTCCAGGGCCGAGCGGATGATGGCCGGGGCTCGGGGAGAAGTCGCGGCTGCTGCGACCGAGGACCTGCAGACGGCGGCCGACGTACTGGCTTTCAACGCAGTGGACGACGTGCTGGCGTCGTTCGAGGCGGCGGACCGGCGGTTGGCCCTGGCCCAGCGGCGGTCGGCTTGGAGTACTGGTCTCGGCGGGGCGTTGCTGGTGGTGTGCGTCGGGGCGGCGAGCATCGCCGGCCTGGCGCTCGGGACTGGAGAGTCGGGGCCGGTCTACGCGGTGCTGGTGCTGACGCCGCTGGCGCTGGCCGACGTCCTGGGTGGGATCCCGGTCGCTGCTCAGCTCGCGATCCGGGTGCGCGCCGCCCTGCAGCGGGTGGAGGACCTGCTGGGTACGCCGGTGCCGGTGGCCGAGCCGTCCGAGCCGCTGCCCATGCCGGCTGGTTCGGGACTGCAGGTGCGGGGTCTGCGCGTCGGCTACGGGTCGGACGACGTACTGCGCGACTTGGACCTCGATCTGCCCGCTGGGAGCCGGGTGGTGATCACCGGTCCGAGCGGGTCGGGCAAGAGCACGTTGGCGCTGGTGCTGCTCCGCTTCCTGGAGCCGCGCGCTGGTGAGGTGCTGCTGGACGGTTCCGACGTACGGCGGCTCGACGGCGACCAGGTGCGGTCGAGGGTCGGGCTGCTGACCCAGGAGAGCTACGTGTTCGACACGAGCATCCGGGAGAACCTGCTGCTCGCGAAGCCCGGCTCGAGCGACCTGCAGCTGTGGAACGCGCTGTACCGGGCCCGGCTCGGCGAGTTCGTGCACGGGCTGCCGAAGGGGCTCGACACGATGGTGGGGGAGCACGGCGCGCGGCTGTCCGGCGGTGAGCGGCAGCGGCTGGCGTTCGCCCGGCTGCTGCTGGCCGACCACGACGTACTCGTGCTGGACGAGCCGACCGAGCACCTGGACGAGGAGACCGCGCAGAGTCTGCTGAGCGACCTGTTCCGCGCAGCGGGCCACCGGACCGTCGTACTGCTGACGCACCGCCCGGAACTTGTGTCCCGTGAGCGACCTACCTTGGCGCTATCGGCGCCCAGGCACGCACCTCGACACCGCTATCGCTCAAGCTAGGTCGCTCACGGGACACTGCTCCTCACCCAACGCGACCGATCGTGGATCTGGCATGAGTGTCTGCCAAGATGGGGAACCGTGTTGACTTCTCAGCTTGTCCCGATGCTCGCCGACGCGGCGCTGATCGCCATCATCGCCGCTGTCGTCGTCCTGGTCGCCGCCGGAACCACCGGGCTGGTGGTCGCCCGGCGCCGGACCCGTGAGCTGCCCGCCGCGACCCCGCCCGCGCCGCTCGACACCGCGGAGCCGACCGTCGGTGAGGACGCCGAGGAGCCGCGGGACACCCCGACCCGCACGCTCGAGGACACGCAGCTGCCCGAGCTGGAGAAGCCGGAGTCGGCGCAGGGCCGCCTGGTCCGGCTGCGTGCCCGGCTGGCCCGGTCGCAGGGCTCGCTCGGCAAGGGCCTGCTCGCGCTGCTGTCCCGCGACAAGCTGGACGACGAGACGTGGGAGGACATCGAGACCACGCTGATCACGGCGGACGTCGGTGTCGCCCCGACCCAGGAGCTGGTCGAGCGGCTGCGCACCCGCGTCCGGGTCGAGGGCGTCGGTGGCGAGGAGGCGCGCGCGATCCTGCGCGAGGAGCTGATCGCGCTGGTCGACCCGTCGATGGACCGGTCGCTGAAGGTCGAGCACGAGGGCAGCCAGCCCGCCGTCGTCCTGGTCGTCGGCGTGAACGGCACCGGCAAGACCACCACGGTCGGCAAGCTGGCCCGGGTGCTGGTGGCCGAGGACAAGCACGTCGTCCTGGGCGCGGCCGACACGTTCCGGGCGGCTGCGGCCGACCAGCTGCAGACCTGGGGCGAGCGGGTCGGCGTACGGACCGTTCGGGGGCCCGAGGGCGGCGACCCGGCGAGCATCGCGTTCGACGCGGTCAAGCAGGGCATCGAGGAGCAGGCCGACGTGGTCCTGGTCGACACCGCCGGTCGTCTGCACACCAAGACCGGGCTGATGGACGAGCTGGGCAAGGTCAAGCGGGTGATCGAGAAGGCCGCCGAGGTGGACGAGGTGCTGCTCGTCATCGACGCCACCACCGGCCAGAACGGGCTGACCCAGGCCCGGGTGTTCGCCGAGGTGATCAACGTGACCGGCCTGGTGCTGACCAAGCTGGACGGGACGGCCAAGGGCGGCATCGTGATCGCGGTGCAGCGGGAGCTCGGCGTACCGGTGAAGCTGGTCGGGCTCGGCGAGGGCGCCGACGACCTGGCGCCGTTCGACCCCGAGCAGTTCGTCGACGCCCTGCTGGACTGACCCACCGCTCGACTGGCGCACGGTTGCGGCTCGGCCGGCTCTCGACGGGTTTGGGCCCGGGCCCGATCTGGTAATAAGAGGCATGAGCCGACCGAGGATCGTCATCGTGGGCGCGGGCTTCGCCGGGTTCCACGCTGCCAAGACGCTGTGCCGGGTCAGCCGGGGCCGCGCCGACATCGTGCTGGTGAACCCGACCGACTACTTCCTCTACGTGCCGCTGCTGCCCGAGGTGGCCACCGGCATCCTGGAACCGCGCCGACTGACGGTGTCGCTGGCTGACGCGCTGCCGGACGTCCAGCTGGTGCTCGGCGAAGTCGACGGGCTCGACCTGGACGCGCGCAGCCTCTCGTACGAGGACCCCGCGGGCCAGGCCGGTTCGCTGCAGTACGACCGGCTGGTGATCGCCGCCGGCAGCGTGAACAAGCTGCTGCCGATCCCCGGCGTGGCCGAGCACGCGCACGGCTTCCGCGGCATCCCGGAGGCCGTGTTCCTGCGTGACCACCTGATCCAGCAAATCGAGCTGGCCGACGCCACCGACGACCAGGCCGCACGCGACGCGCTCTGCACGTTCGTCGTGGTCGGAGCCGGCTACACCGGGACCGAGGTCGCGGCGCACGGCGTGCTGTTCACCGAGCTGCTCAAGAAGCGCAGGCCGCGGCTGCGCGACCAGCAGATGCGCTGGATGCTGCTGGACATCGCCGACCGGGTGCTGCCCGAGCTGGACGAGCGCCTGTCCCGTACGGCGGACAAGGTGCTTCGCAAACGCGGTGTGGAGGTCCGGATGGGCCTGTCGGTCGAGGAGGCCAAGCACGACTGCGTCCGGCTCACCGACCAGACCGAGGTGCCGACCAACTCGCTGATCTGGTGCGTGGGTGTCCGGCCGGACCCGGTGGTCGAGGGGCTCGGTCTGAAGACCGAGAAGGGCCGCCTGGTCGTCGACGAGTACCTGAACGTGCCGGGCCACCCGGACGTGTTCGCCTGCGGCGACGCTGCCGCCGTACCGGATCTGACCCGCCCCGGCGAGGTCACGCCGATGACCGCGCAGCACGCCGAGCGGCAGGGACGCCGGGCCGCGCACAACGTCGCCGCGTCGTTCGGCACCGGCGAACGCAAGCCTTACGTGCACAAGGATCTGGGCTTCGTGGTGGACCTCGGCGGCATCGACGCGGCGGCCAACCCGCTGCAGGTCCCGCTCGCCGGTCTGCCGGCGAAGGCGGTGACCCGCGGCTACCACTTGCTCTCGATGCCGGGCAACAGGATCCGTACGGCGACCGAGTGGCTGTTCGACGCGACGCTGTCGCGGCAGAGCACGCACCTCGGGCTCATCCCGGCTGTCGACGTGCCGCTGGAGACCGCCAGCCCGGAACGGGTCCGCCGCCATCCCTAGACGGTAGGTTTCTCCGGCATGGAGCTGGAGAGCCTGTTGCGGGAGCTGACGCCCAGGGTGGTCGGTGCCGTGGTCCGGCGGACCGGGGACTTCGCCGCGGCCGAGGACGCGGTGCAGGAGGCGCTGCTGGCCGCTGCGCGCACCTGGCCGCGGGACGGCGTACCGGACAACCCGCGGGCCTGGCTGATCCAGACCGCGCACCGGAAGGTGATCGACGAGATCCGGCAGGAGCAGGCCCGGCGGCGCCGGGAGGAGCTCGCCGCGCAGCGCGACGTACCGGCGGACGACGTCGAGGAGACCGACGACACGCTGCGGCTGCTGTTCATGTGCTGCCACCCAGACCTCACACCGGCCTCGGCGATCGCTCTCACCCTGCGCGCGGTCGGCGGTCTGACCACCACCGAGATCGCGCAGGCCTACCTGGTGCCCGAGTCGACGATGGCGCAGCGGATCAGCCGGGCCAAGCAGAAGATCAAGGGTGCGACCTTCGAGCTCGAGCCGGGCGACGAGCGGCTGCGCAACGTGCTGCACGTGCTCTACCTGATCTTCAACGAGGGCTACACCTCCAGCAGCGGTCCTGAGCTGCACCGCAGCGACCTGGCGGTGGAGGCGATCCGGCTGACCCGAATGGTGCACGCACTGCTGCCGGAGAACGGCCAGGTGACCGGACTGCTCGCGCTGATGCTGCTGACCGACGCACGGCGGGACGCCCGGACCGGCTCGTCGGGGGAGCTGATCCCACTGGCCGAGCAGGACCGCTCCCTGTGGGACAGGGCGCTCATCACCGAGGGACTGGCGCTGGCGGTCGACGCGTTCGGCCGGCCACCGCTGGGGGAGTACCAGCTGCAGGCAGCGATCGCTGCCCTGCACGACGAGGTGGACAAGCCCGAGGACACCGACTGGCTGCAGGTGCTCGCGCTGTACGGGCTGCTGGAGCAGCTGTCCGGCAACCCGATGGTCACGCTCAACCGGGCGATCGCTGCGGCCATGGTCGACGGGCCGGAGGCCGGGCTGGCCATGCTGGAGCCGCTCGACGAGCCGCTGGCCGGGCACTACCGGCTGGACGCCGTACGGGGGCACCTGCAGGAGATGCGAGGTGACATGGAGGCCGCCGCGGAGCACTTCCGCGCAGCGGCCCGCCGTACGACGAGCTTGCCGGAGCGGGACTACCTGACGCTGAAGGCCGCCGCGGTCAGTGGTGCTGCGCGAAAGCCGCAGTGATCTCGTCGGGGCCCTCACCTGTTGCCAGCAGCAACCTCAGCAGCACCCGCGCCTTGTACGGGTCGAGGAAGCCGCCGTCGATGAGCCCCCGGCCGAGCAGGTCGGACTCGGAGCCGATCGCCTTGTACGTGCTGCGCAATACCGAGCCACCACCCGTCCGCGACGTCAGTACGACGGGCATCCGCTCCGCCAGCGCGCCGAGCACCGGTGCGAGCGCGGACGGGACGTGGCCGACGCCGAAGCCGGCGACGACCAGGCCCTGGTGGGTGTCGGCCAGTCCCTCCAGCAGCAGGCCGTCGTCGTCCAGCGTGACGGTGTAGAGCGCCACCCGGGCGGCGTCCAGGTCGGCGGCTCCGGGCCGTCCCGGTACGCCGTCCTGGCGAGCGGGCTTCGTGAGGACGCGCACCTGGTCCTCGACCACGTGACCGATCGGGCCGGCGTTGGGAGACGCGAAGGTCGCCGTACTGGTGCTGTGCGTCTTGCGGACCCAGCGGGCCGCGTGGATCTGGTCGTTGAACACGACGAGCGCACCGAGGTCGCGAGCAGCCGGGGAACAGGCGACGCGTGCCGCGGCGAGCAGGTTGGCCGGGCCGTCGGGTCCGGCCAGGGTGGGGTTGCGCATGGCGCCGGTCAGCACGAACGGGTGCGGGTGCGGCCACACCTGGTCGACCACGAACGCGGTCTCCTCCAGCGTGTCCGTGCCCTGGGTGACCACGACACCCGACGCGCCGGCGCCGACCGCCTTCGACGCGGCGTCGACGACGTCCAGGATTGTTGCCAGCGTGAGGTTCCCGCTCGGAACGGCCTCGACGTCCTGCACCTCCAGCACCGACCCCAGGTCCGCCAGCCCCGGCACCGCCGCGGTCAGCTCGGCCCCGCTCAACCGGTCCGAACCGCCGGCCACGGAGATGGTGCCGCCGAGGGTGAAGAGCGCGACGCTCACAGGGAGATCCTCTCGTTCGTCCGACCAAGCGGCCGAAGCCTACTGTGACTTGGCGCGTACGTGCAGTCGCTCTCCCTGCGGCCCGAACAGGCCGAGCATCTCGACCGGCTCCGGCCCCGGGTTGCCGAACCAGTGCGGGACGCGGGTGTCGAACTCGGCGACCTCACCTTCCTTGAGGACGAAGTCCTTGTCGTCCAGCACCAGGCGCAGCTGACCGGACAGCACGTAGACCCAGTCGTAGCCCTCGTGGGTCTGCTGGTTGACCTCACCACCCGGCCAGCCCGGGGGCGCGATCTGCTTGAACGCCTGGAGCCCACCGGGCCGCCGGCTCAGCGGGATCACGATCGCGCCGTGGTGCCGCTTGATCGGCTTGGGGTGGATCCGCGGGTCACCGGTCGGCGGAGCGTCCACCAGCTCGTCCAGCTGCACCTGGTGCGCCCGCGCCAGCGGTAGCAGCAGCTCCAGCGTCGGGCGGCGCTGGCCCGACTCCAGCCGGGACAGGGTGCTGATCGAGATCCCGGTGGAGGTCGCGAGGTCGGTCAGCGTCGTCCCGCGCTCCTGCCGCAGCCTGCGCAGCCTGGGTCCAACCGCCTCGAGCACGTCGTCGAATTCGCTCATGTTGCCATCTTGGCAAAGATCTTTGTCATTTTCGAGAACTCTCCGGATGCTGTGGGTAGACCTACCGAAGGAGACTGACATGTACGACGTGATCGTGATCGGCGGCGGAGTGGCCGGACTGAGCGGGGCGCTGCCGCTGGTTCGGTCCCGCCGGTCGGTGCTGGTGATCGACCAGGGCGACCCGCGCAACGCGCCCGCCGACGGGGTGCACAACTACCTGACCCGCGACGGCGTCCCGCCGCTGGAGCTGACCGCGCTCGGCCGGCAGGAGGTGACCGGGTACGGCGGGGAGGTGCTCACCGGCACGGTGACGTCCGCCCGGGCTTTGGTTGAGGGCGGTTTCGTCGTCGAGACAGCCGACGGCCAGACCTTCGAGTCGCGGCGCCTGCTGGTCACCACCGGACTGACCGACCAGCTGCCCGACGTACCGGGGTTGGCCGAGCGGTTCGGGCGGGACGTGCTGCACTGCCCGTTCTGCCACGGCTGGGAGGTGCGGGACCAAGCCATCGGCGTACTGGCGACCGGACCGATGGCTGTCCACCAGACGCTGATGTTCCGCCAGCTGAGCGACGACGTGACGCTGTTCCTGCACACCGGGCCGGAGCCGACCGAGCAGGAGTGGGAGGAGCTGGCCGCGCGCGGGATCTCTGTGGTGCAAGGCGTTGTGGAGCAGGTGGAGGTCACCGACGACCAGCTGACCGGCGTACGGCTGGAGGGCGGCAGGGTGATTCCGCGGCAGGCCCTGGCCGTGCAGACCACGCTGCGGGCGCGGGCCGACTTCCTGGACGAGCTGGGGCTCAAGGCGGTCGATCGGGAAGTCCGCGGGATCGTCATCGGGACCGCTGTCGAGGCCGGACCGGGTGGGACGACCAGCGTCCCGGGGGTGTGGGTCGCGGGCAACGTGACCGACCCGATGGGCCAGGTGATCACCTCGGCGGCCGCCGGTTTCTCCGCCGGCGCCGCGATCAACGGCGATCTGGTCGGAGAAGACACCCGATTGGCTGTGGCCGCACGCAGTAGTTGAGGAGTTGAATAGGGGCGGGAGGGTGGATGCGCGACTCGATCGACCCCGATTTCGCCTCGTACGTCGATGCGCGACAGGGCAGGTGGCTCCGAACCGCGACCCTCGTCTACGGCGACCGGGCGCGGGCTGAAGAGCTGCTGCTGCACGCCTTCAGCCGCCTGGCGATGGTGTGGGGGAGGCCGGACGACCCGGACGTGTTCGTCCAGCGCCTGCTCTACCAACCGGCTCTGTCGCGCTGGCGGCCGGTGAAGGTCACGCCGCCCAGCGACGACACCACACTGCTTGCCCTGGCCGAGCTGACGCCGGTCCAGCGGACGGTGTTCGTCCTGCTGCACTACGAGGAGCTGACCGAGTTCGAGATCGCCGATCTGCTCAACCTGTCGCACACGGCCGTGCACGGGCACGGCCAGACCGCGCTCAGCCGTTTCCGAACCGGGCTGGGCCTTGGCGACTGGCGCAACCCGGCGGAGCGGCGATGAGGCGCGAGGACGTCGCGCCCCTGCTGCAGCAGGCGGCCGACGGCCTGCCCGAGCCGGACCTGGCCGACGCGGCCTGGGCCGGCGGGCTGTCGATCCGGCGCAGGCGGCGTCGTACCCAGGTCATCGTCGCCGTCCTCGTCGTACTGGTGCTGGCGGTGGCCGGAGCGCTGGTGGCGGTCAAGGGGCCGTCGTTCGGGCTGAAGCCGCCGGACGACGTACCGACTCATCCGCCGGGGTTCGTGCCACCGGCAGGGCAGATCGCCGGCATGGACTTCTGGATCGCGCCGCAGGCCGGCAGCGAGGCGTGGCTGAACCGGATGGTCACGCCGATGGGTGGCGAGCTGGACTACCCGGACGACCCGGAGCCGCTCGCCGAGAAGCCGGTCGACGACATCGCCGCGGTGGTGCTCTCACGCAACGGCGACAAGTTCCGTCCGCTGCTGCTGGCCAGTACTGCGCGCTGGTCCGAGGCGGACGTCGATCTGGTCCCGATCGTCACTGGCGCACCTCTCAGTACCGGTGCGGTCGCTCCCAGTGGCCGGCTTGTCGCCTTCCCTCAACCAGGTGCTGTGGTGGTGCTCGACTCGACCCGTGCGACCGTCCAGCGGATCCCCGTGCCGGACCGGGACCTGCGGAGCGTGTCCTGGCTCGGGGACAGCGAACGGCTGCTGGTGAGCGGGCCGCGCAGCACCTACCGGGTCTCCGTCACCGGGCAGGAGATCGTCGCGGTTCAGCCGAGCGTGGACCCGGACGCCGGCACCGCGCCGTACCGGCTGGACGGAGTGGCCACCCAGGTCGCGCTGATGCGGTACACGCGGCGGGGCTGGATGGCGGACACCCCGGTGCAGCTGCCGGTGCAGAGCTGGTCCGGGCAGACCTTCACCAACGGCAACGTGGCGGCTCGGGTGTTCGTGGCGGACGTCCTGCCGCAGGTACAGACAGTTGCCTCACGCCCACAAGTGGTTGCCGCCATCTCCGCGGTGGACAGCCGGCCGAGCCGGCTGCTGGTGATGGGGGAGACCCCGCCGGCCACACCGCCGCCGACCGGGCCGCCGACGCCTGCTGCCGTCCGGGAGCGCGGCTGCTGCGCCGTACTCGGCTGGTACGACAGCGAGACCGTGCTGTTCCGGGCGGCCGACTGGCTGCTGGCGTGGAACCTGGAGACCGGTCAGGTCCGGCGGGTGGCCGAGCTGAAGGTGCCTGCCGTTGCCATCGGCCCCGGACTGCGCGGCTGACCCGCCGCCCTGCCCTGCAAGGCGGAACGGCGGGCCGTCGTACGGGCTACTCGAGGATGCAGCGCAGCGTCATCTGCACCAGGTGGTCGGTGTCGCCGACCCGGGGCATCGGCTCACCGGTCATCGCCCGGATGATCAGCACCCCGGCGAGCCACTGCACCATCAGCACCGGATCGGCGTCGTCCCGGATCCGTTCGCCCCGGGCGCGGGCTCGTTTGAGCGCCGCCTCGGTCTGGTCCACCCGGCGGCCGAGGAAGTTGCGGTAGAACACCGCGAACTGCTCGTCGCGGTTCATCTCGGTGACAGCGAGGCGGACCAGTGCCACTCCTTCGGCACTGTTCACGAACGTCAGCGCGTCGCGGTAGACCTGGCGCAGGTCGCCCTCGATCGAGCCGGTGTCCGCGTCCGGGATCTCGACGTCGAACAGGTCGGCCAGCGCGTCGTTGGCCAGCTGTTCCTTGCTGGCCCAGCGCCGGTAGATGGTCGCTTTGCCGACGCCGGCCGCTTCGGCGACGTCGTCCACCGTCATGCCGTCGAAGCCGCGTTGCAGCAGCAGCTGGACGGCGTACCGCCGAATCCTCGGTTCGGCGTCCGGGTCCCGTGGCCGGCCCCGGCGTGGCTTTTCCCCGCTGTTGGTTCCCATCGCTCGTGTCCCCAGCTCGGACGGTCGCAGTGGCGCGGCTGCGGCCGTGTGGTGAGGCCAGAGTGCCACACCCGACCCGATGTCACCTGGATGTCACCTGACCGACCGCTTTGTCACATGCCTGAAACATCCGGACCGATCGGCTGAAACGGCGCGCCGACACCGTTTGCGGTGTGGCCGCGCGTGGGCTTCCCGGCGTTGTGGAGAACTCCTCGATGAGGACGCGGGCCACCCCCAGATCGATGGAAGGGATGACGTTGATGGAGATCAACGCCGGCGATACCGCCTGGGTCTTGGTCAGTGCCGCCCTGGTGTTCTTGATGACACCGGGCCTGGCTTTCTTCTACGGCGGCATGGTGCGCGTCAAGAGCGTGCTGAACATGATGATGATGAGTGCCATCACCATCGCGGTCGTCACCGTGCTGTGGGTGGTGGTCGGCTACTCGCTCACGTTCGGTGGTGACAACGGCGGGGTGATCGGCAACTTCTCGGTCGCCGGGCTGAAGGGACTGATCGCGCCCGACGCGGTCAGCGGCACCATCCCGACGCTCGCCTACGTCGCCTTCCAGCTGATGTTCGCGATCATCACCCCCGCGCTGATCTCGGGTGCGATCGCCGACCGGGCGTCGTTCCGGGGCTGGATCGTGTTCGTGGCGCTGTGGACCTCGCTGGTCTACTTCCCGGTCGCGCACTCGGTCTGGTTCCTCGACGGCGAGGGCGGTGGCGGCTTCATCGGCACCGGCATCAAGGCGATCGACTTCGCCGGCGGTACGGCGGTGCACGTGAACGCCGGTGCGGCAGCGCTCGCCCTGGCGATCGTGCTGGGCCGGCGCGTCGGCTGGCGCAAGGACCCGATGCGGCCGCACAGCCTGCCGCTGGTCGTGCTCGGCGCCGGCCTGCTGTGGTTCGGCTGGTTCGGCTTCAACGCCGGCTCCGCCCTGACCGCCGGTACGACGGCCGCCGTCACCTTCGTGAACACCCAGGTCGCCACGGCCGCCGCCGTGATCGGCTGGCTGGTCGTGGAGCGGATCCGGCACGGCAAGGCCACCACGCTGGGCATGGCCTCCGGCGCGGTCGCCGGTCTGGTCGCGATCACCCCGTCCTGCGGCGCGGTGACCCCGGTCGGCGCGCTGATCCTCGGTGTCGTTGCCGGTGGCATCTGCGCCTTCGCGGTGTCGCTCAAGTACAAGCTGGGCTTCGACGACTCGCTCGACGTGGTCGGGGTGCACCTGGTCGGCGGTCTGGTCGGCTCGCTGGCGATCGGCTTCCTCGGCTCGGCCGCGGCGCCGTCCGCGGTGGACGGCCTGTTCTACGGTGGCGGTGCGGGTCAGCTCGGCCGGCAGGCCCTGGCGAACCTGATCGTCGGCGTCTACTCCTTCGTGGTCGCCTTCATCCTGGCCAAGCTGATCGACCTGACGATCGGCTTCCGGATCAAGGAGGACGACGAGGTCACCGGCGTCGACCAGATCGAGCACGCGGAGACGGCGTACGACTTCCTGGCGGCGGGCTCCGGCCTGCGGGGCCCGGCCACGGTGGTCCGGACCCCGGCCACGGTCACCGACGACCCGGCGCCGAAGAAGGACTCTGCTGAGAAGGAAGGTGCGAACGCATGAAGCTGATCACCGCGGTGGTCAAGCCGCACAAGCTGGAGGACGTCCGGACCGCGCTGGAGACGTTCGGGGTGACCGGCATGACGGTCACCGAGGCGAGCGGCTACGGCCGGCAGAAGGGCCACACCGAGGTCTACCGCGGCGCCGAGTACGAGGTGGACCTGGTCCCGAAGGTCCGGCTCGAGGTGGTCGTCGAGGACGGTGACGCCGCCGACGTGCTGGACGTGATCGTCAAGGCCGCGCAGACCGGCAAGATCGGCGACGGCAAGGTCTGGGTGACCCCGGTCGAGACGATCGTCCGCGTCCGCACCGGCGAGGTCGACGGAGACGCTCTCTAGATGGTGGACCGAGCAGCACAGCGGCGTGCACGGGCCGAGGAGGCCGACGCGCTGCTGTACCTGCTCCTCTCGAAAGCCTGCGACGCCCTCGGTGTGCCCACCGAGGGCGTCGCGCTGGTCGCCGTCGGCGGCTACGGCCGGGAGGAGCTGTCGCCGTACAGCGATCTCGACGTGATGCTCGTGCACGTCGAGGGGTACCCACGGGTGGACGAGCTGGCCGCGCAGATCTGGTACCCGCTGTGGGACTCGCGGACCAGGCTGGACCACAGCGTGCGCACCTTGGAGGAGGCGCGGCAGGCAGCTGCTGACGACGTACGGGTTGCGCTGGGACTGCTGGACGCGCGGCACGTGGCGGGGGACTCGCATCTCACGCTGCAACTGCGGTCGGTGCTGATGGCTGACTGGCGTCGGACAGCGCGCAATCGCCTGCCTGCTTTGGCTCAGGCGTGCCGGGACCGGGCCTCGACGGTCGGGGAACTCGCGCACCTGGCCGAGCCGGACTTGAAGGAGGCGTACGGCGGGCTGCGGGACGCCGTGGTGCTGCGTGCGCTGGTGGCGTCCTGGCTGGTCGACGTACCGCACCCGGTGGTCGAGCGGGCCCGGCTGGACCTGCTGGACGTTCGGGACGAGCTGCATGCCGTTGCTGGGCGGGCCACCGACCGGTTGGTCGCGGACGTGACGCGCGATGTTGCTACTGGGCTTGGGCTTGCGGACCGCGACGCGTTGCTGCGGCACGTCTACTCGACCGGGCGGACGCTGGCGCACGTGTGCGACGTGTCCTGGCGGCGGATCGAGAGCCTGGTGGCCAGACCGCCTCGCTCACGGCGTCGTCGTACCGGTGGGCCGTTGCTGCTCGCGCTGGACGAGGGGGTCGGGCAGCACGAGGGCGAGGTCGTGCTGATGCCGGACGCCCGGCCGGAGCGCGACCCGGCGCTCGGTCTGCGGGCTGCTGCCGTCGCTGCGGACAGGGAGTTGGTGCTGTCGCCTTCCGTCGCTGCACGGCTGACGGCGACTGCTGCGGAGCTGTCGGAGCCCTGGCCGGGGGAGGCGCGGCGGCTGTTCTGTGCGCTGCTCGGTGCTGGGTCGGGACTGCTCGAGGTGTGGGAGACGCTGGACCAGACCGGCTACATCTCGCGGCTGCTGCCGGAGTGGGACAGCGTGCGCTTCCGGCCGCCGCAATCGGCGATCCACCGCTACACGGTCGACCGGCACTTGCTGGAGACCTGTGTCGAGGCGTCGTCGATGGTGCGCGACGTACGGCGTCCGGACCTGCTGCTGGTCGCCGCACTGATCCACGACCTGGGCAAGGCGGTCGAGGGAGACCACAGCGTGACCGGCGCTGCCATTGCCGCGGTGATCGGCCGTCGGCTGGGCTTCAGCGAGGCTGACGCCGACACGATCACGCTGCTGGTCCGACAGCACCTGATGCTCGCGCAGGTCGCGACTCGGCGGGACCTGGACGACCCGATGACCGTGGACCTCGTTGCGGGGATCGTCGGCGACACGGAGACGCTGGACCTGCTGGAGGCGCTCACGTACGCCGATGCTCGCGCTGCTGGGCCGGCGGCCTCGTCGCCGTGGCGGCTGCGGCTGGTGGGGGAGCTGGCCAGGCGGGTGCGTGGTGAGCTGTCCGGCGGAGGCTCCTCGCTGTGGAACGAGACGCCGCCGCTGCCGACGCCGGAGCTGCACCAGGTGGTCGGCGTGGGCCGGCTGGGCGTGACGGTGTCGGAGCACCACGGGGATCTGCGGGTCAACGTGGCCGTGCCTGACCAGGTGGGGACGCTGTCGACCGTGGCCGCCGTACTGGCTGTGGAGCGGCTCGCCGTACGGTCTGCGGTGATCACGTCGGTCGAGGGGCTCGGTATCTCGTCGTGGACGGTCGCTGGTTCGCCGCCTGATCCGGTGCGACTGCGGGACCGGCTCGCGGTGGCGCTGCGCGACAACAGCGACCTCGTACGGCGGCTGGCCGCACGGGACCCCGCTCGCAAGGGTCCACCTGCCCGTGTCGACCTATTGCCGGGTGCGTCCGAGACGGCGACCGTCCTGCAGGTCCGGGCGCACGACCGGCCCGGTCTGCTGTACGACGTCACCGCGGCGATCGCCGCAACCGGCGCGGACATCCGGTCGGCGCACGTCGGGACCCTCGGCGCGGAGTGCGTCGACGTGTTCTACCTGACCGATTCGCACGGCTCGCCGCTGGAGGACGAGGACGCGCGGGTGACCGCCAAGACGGTGTTGGATCGCCTGACCTCTTAGGGTTTCGGTGTGGATCTCGTAGAAGCCTTTCAGCTGCAGGCAACCGCGTGCGAAGAGCTCGGCTCGCCGCTGTACGCCGACCTGCTCCGCCGGCTCGTGGACGACTACGAGCTCGGCGGAATCACCACCCGGGTACTGGCCGGACACGAGCAGGACCCGGGCCCGTCCGCGCTCGCGCTCCGGCTCCTGGGCTCGGTGCACCGGCTGGTACTCGCGGGGGAGGTGCCGGAGCTCGCCGTGTTCTACCCAAGCGTGGGTGGTGAGTGGGACTCGGTGCTCGGCTGGGAGGCCTTCGAGCAGGTACTGCAGTCACGCGGCGCCGAACTGCAAAACCTGCTGGACCAGCCGCCGCAGACGAACGAGGTCGGCCGGTCGACCGCGCTGTACGGCGGGCTGTTGCGGCTCCACGAGGCGGTGCCGCTGCCGGTCCGGCTCTTCGAGATCGGGGCAAGCGGTGGATTGAACCTGCGCGCGGACTGCTTTCGGTACGAGGTCTCGCCGGTGGATTCGGTCACCTCCCAAGTCGGCGCCACCATGAGCAGTCCGGCAGACGAGCCGGCTCCAGCTGAACCCTTCGTCTTCGGCGCCCCCGACAGCCCGGTCGTCTTCACCAACGCATGGTCCGGCCGCCCGATGGTCCCCGCGCCCGACCTCCGCATCGCCGAGCGGATCGGCAGCGACATCAACCCGGTCAACCCGCTGACACCCGACGGCGCACTGACCCTCACGTCGTACGTGTGGCCCGACATGACCGCCCGACTAGAGCGCTTGCGCGGCGCCCTGGAGATCGCCCGAACGGTGCCGGCCGACGTCCACCGGCAAGACGCCATCTCGTCGCTCCGCAACCTTGAACTCTCCGAGGGCCACGTCACGGTCATCTGGCACTCCGTGATGTGGCAGTACCTAACCCGAGACGACCAGATCGTCGCCGACGCGGCGATCGCCGGTCTGGGGGAGCGGGCAACTCCCTCGGCCCCACTCGCCCGGTTGTGCCTGGAACCAATGCGACGCACACCAGACGCGCCGTACGAGTTCCTGATCGTCCTCCAAACCTGGCCCGGCGGCGTACGACGCGTCCTCGGCCACGCAGCCCCGCACGGGCTCCCCGCAGTCTGGGAATAGGACTCCACCTCACGCCTCCGCCTGACCGACCAGCCGCCCCCGGCCAACGCGGCAAGCATGTGCGAACCCCGCTCGCCCCGCTCGCCCGCCCGTACTCGCCGCGCCCGCCCCGCTCGCTCGGCCGCTCGCCCTGCCCTGCTCGTGCCCGCCCCACTCGGCCGCTCGCCCTGCCCCGCTCGTCCCCGCCCCGGTCGCCCGCTCGCTCGCCGCGCTCGTGCCCGCGCGCCCGTGCCCGCCGCCCCGTACCCGCCCCGCTCGCCTGCTCGCCCGCCCCGGCCGTGCTCGCCCGCGCCCCCGAGGCCCGCCCGTGTGCCCGCCGGGCCTGGCCGCCTGCTGGTCTGCCCACTCGTCCGTCTGTCCGCGCCGCCGCCTGTCGCGCCACCCGTGCCCGCCCCGCCGCGCTCGCCCGCTCGCATGCCGGCCCGCCTGCCTACCCCGGTCGCCCCGCCCCGCTCGCCCCACCCGTGCCCGGCCGTGGTCGCCCGCACCCCCCGGGGCTCGCCCGTGCCCGCTGGGCCTGCCCCGCGCAGAGCGGCCCGGGCGAGTCCTTCTCTTCAGGTCAACGCGGCGACCTCTACGTCAGCGCGGCCACAAGCGTGTCCGTCAGCTCGACCGCGTACTTCCCCTCCGGATCCAGATCCGGATCAAAGATCCCGACGTCGATCCCCACACACTTCTCCGACGCAAGCAGCGGCCGCAACAACTCCCTCAGCTCGTCATGCCGAAGCCCACCCGGATCCGGACTGTCCACCGCCGGCATCACCGCGGCGTCGAGGATGTCCACGTCCAGGTGCACCCAGAATCCGTCGAGCCCCTCCATCCGCTCCAGCACCTTCCCCGGCGTACCGGCATCGATCTCCGCCGCCCGCCAGGTAGCGATCCCCACCGACCGCAGCTCGTCGATGTCCGAGTCGTCCTCCCGAATCCCCAGCAGCGCCGCATCCTCGTCCCGAACGTACGGCGACAACCCGTCGAGGTCCGTCAGATCCGCCTGCCCCCGCCCGGTCACCAACGCCAACGCCTCGCCACCCGCCGCCCCGACGTACGGCGAGTTCTCCACCGTCCGGAAGTCCGAGTGCCCATCCAGATACACCACCCCGAACCGCCCCCGCCGCCGCAACGCCACCGCCGGCCCGAGCAAGTTGCTGCACTCCCCACCCAGCAACACCACAAAGTTGCCCTCGTCAACCAACCGCCCCACCCGCTCAGCCACCCGCAAGCTGTACTCCGCCATGGCCGCCGCGTTGAACACCCCGTCCCCCGGCTTCCAGTTCCCCCGGTCGTACCGAGGCGGCGTCACACACCCCGCGTCCCCAGCCCCGATCCGCCCGACAAACCCCAGATCCCGCAACGCCCCCGCCAGCTTGTAACACCCCGGCACAGTCCCCTCTTTGGGCGGCCGCAACCCCAAGTTAGAAGGCCCATCCACCACAACCCGCCGCTTACCCACCCCAACACCCCTAACCACTAGATTTCCTAATAGCGGTTAATCCTCGACCGTCGCCCCCACCCTGTCAACGCTCCGGCCCGTCAACCTCCCGCGACCCAGCCGCCCCACCGCGCCCGGCCCCCCGCTCGCCCTGCCCCAACCGAGGCCGCCACCCCACAGCCCCCGCCGCCGACGCCTGCCCATCCAAGAACCGCATCTCCACCCCACTGGCAGACTTGCGCCCAGCAGTTCCGCCAATCTCCCCGCGTCCTCCCGACTCGCGATTCGAGCCCCCCGCCGATGGCAGCGGCGTCTCCCCACCAGGCGCCGCCCGTTCCACCCGATCGCCCGCAACAGGCGGCGGCAATCCCTCCAACTTGTTGCCCTCAGCAACACGCGTGACCGCGGCGTTCGCCCCCTCCGCCGGAAATACCCGCCCCGGCGTCGCCCGGTAGTGCTGCTGAATCTGGTCGACCGTGGCGTCCAGGTCCCTTCGAATCGCGTTGGCCACGTCGTGGCCGGTGCTCGGGGTTTCCATGTCCGCCAGCAGCGGCCAGCCATCATGGACCATCGTCGAGATCAGCGCCGCCCGGACAGCCTGCCGGTCCACGTCGCGATCTGGTACGACGTCGTGCAACCGATTGAGCAGGACACCGTTCGCCAGTTGGTCGAAATGTGTCGCTCCGGGGCCGCGAGTGCATTCATCGAGGAGGTCCTCCAATGCCAAACGTGGACCGGAGCACTGCTGCAGCAAACCCTTCATCGCTGCGTGGACAGCCGGGTACTGCGGTGTCGGAAGGTCAAGATCCTGGTATCCGGCCCGGCGCGCGAACACCGCGAAGTCAGCCAGGGCTCGTACCTCGGCGACGCCCTCCATCGCACCGAGGGAGTGCGTCGTTCGTACGGCGTTCGGATGGCCGGGCGCGTCGGTCTGCATCCCCGCGTGGGTGGCTTCGTGGAGAACGGTGGCGAGCCCTGGGCCTGATCCGCCGGTGTGGTCGGCTGCCCTGAACCTTTGAGATGGCGGAGGACGTGGTCGCCTGAAAGCTTGAGAGCGCCGGTCCCGGGATTGAACGAGCCCCATCTCTCGGTGCCCGTGGAGTACAGGTCGCCGTTCCATCGGTCGATCGCAGTCGGTCGCAAGGTCCTCGCCAGGTGGTACAGGCGCTCGAACTCCCGGTAGAACGCTGAGCCCCGGGGAACGAGCCTCGCGACCGGGCCCACGGGTCAGGCGGTCGGCGCGGGCGGATCCGCCGGCCAGTTCGGATTGCGCAACGCGTCCTCGATGTGTTCGAGCGAACGGGTCATCGCGCGGATGTGCGGAGCCTCGTCGTCGGCCGCCCGATCTGCGATCGCGAAGATCTCCCGCCTGGCTTGCTCGATCGCCGCGATCTTCTCCTTGGCCGTACCGGCGGCTTGGTACGCGGCGTTCGCGACTGCGCCTGCCTCGTGGTAGAGCGCACTCCACTCCCGCGGCGGTGCCGGTGGATCGGCGAGCGCATCGATCAGATCCTCCGCCCACTGCAGATCCTCGGTGGCGCTGTCCTCGGGAAGCAGTTCCCGCAGGCGAGCCTGCTCAGCCGCCACGTCCACCTCACCGTCCTCGATCCGAAAACGGGCGCCGACGTACGCCGAGTTGAACTTCGCGATGTCGAAAGGCACTGAGTCTCCTTGGATCGTTGGGGTAGTGGAAACGCTATCGGCTGAGCGTCGAAGGGCGTGGAAGTTATCCACAGCTCGCATCTGCCAGCCCGGTTGGTCTCCCGGTCACTCGGCCGGGCGCTGCAGCTTCGGCGCAGGCCGTTGTCTGTTGGGCGGTGACAGTTGGATCGCTGATGAATTTGGTCGTCGGTCGGAGACTTCTGACGAGCTGATGGTGCCGTTCGAACTCTCGATAGGTGGCCGAGACCCGTGGAATCAGCGTCGGGCGGTCGACTCTCGGTCAGTTGGTCTGCTCGGCGGGCTCTTCCCAGAACGGGTTGCGCAGGCCGTCTTCCAAGTGCTCCAGGGAACGAGTCATCGCCCGGATGTGCCCGGCCTCGTCGTCGGCCGCCCGCGCGGCGATCGCGAAGATCTCCCGACGGGCCTGCTCGATCGCCGAGATCTTCTCCTCAGGGCTTCCTTCGCCCTCGTACGCCGCGTTGGCCACCGCACCGGCCTGGTGGTAAAGCGCGCTCCATTCCCGCGGCGGCTCCGGCGGCTCGGCCAGCGAATCGACCAGGTACTCAGCCCAGTCACGATCTTCCGCAGATGCGTCGCCCGGAATCAACTCACGGAGCTTGGCCTGCTCGGCCGCGATATCCGCCTGGTGCTCCTCTACTTGGAAGCGCGCCTCGGTGTAGGCCCCGTTGAACTTCGCGATGTCGAGCGGCACTGGTGCTCCTTCGGTGGGTGTCGTCGTAGAAGAAGGTAGCGGGATCGGCCGGACCGTCGTCGGAGTTATCCACAGCCGCCTTCGCCAGCCGTACAGTCCTGCCGTCGCTCGGCTGGATCGCTGCTGCGTTCGGTACGTCGGCCGGGTACTGCGATCGAAAGCCGGGTTGGTAGTGGTAGCTGGGGTCTGAGCCCTTCAGATGTCGCAGTACGTGCTTGGTGGACACAGTGATCACACCGGTTCGGCGGTCGACGCTGCTCCAGTTGCCGGTTCGCCCAGCCAAAAGGTCGCCGTTCCAGCGGTCGGTCGCTGATGGATGGAGCGTCCTTGCCACTCGGTACAGCCGCGCGAACTCCAGGTAGGCCGGAGAATCGCGCGGCACCAGCGTGACTCTCGCAGGCATGGGTCAGTTGGTGCCGACCGGTGGGTCCGCCGGCCAGTTCGGGTTGCGGAGCGCGTTCTCGATGTGTTCGAGGGAACGGGTCATCCCCTGGATGTGTGGAGCCTCCTCTTCGGTTGCCCTGGCCGCGATCGCGAAGATCTCCCGGCGCGCCTGCTCAATCGCTGCGATCTTCTCCTCGGCGCTACCGTCACGGGGGTACGCCGCAGCGGCAGCGGCTCCGGCCTGGTGGTACAGCCTGCTCCACTCCCGTTCGGGTGGGCGGGGCTCGGCGAGTAGACCGATCAGGGTGTTGGCCCATTCGGCGTCTTCCGTTTCGGCGTCGGCGGGGATGAGTTCTCGGAGGCGGGCCTGTTCGGTGGGGATGTCGGCGTGCTGCTCCTCGACGCGGTGGCGGGCGCCGGAGTACGCCGAGTTGAACTGCGCGGGGTCGAGGGGCACGGGGGTCTCCTTCGGGTGGGTGTCGTCGTACGAGAAGTTAGCGGGACGGGCCGAAACGGCCCGGCGGTTATCCACAGGTTCGGGTGGGTGGGGGTGGCCGGTAGACTCGTCGAGTTGTCTGGGTTGGACTGAAGAAACGGACTTTGCTGTGTTCGACACGCTTTCCGATCGGCTTTCTGGTGCGTTCAAGAACTTGCGGGGCAAGGGCAAGCTGACCGACGCCGACATCGACGCGACCGCCCGGGAGATCCGGATCGCGTTGCTGGAGGCCGATGTCGCCCTGCCGGTGGTGAAGGAGTTCATCGCCGCGGTCAAGGAGCGGGCCGGCGGGGCCGAGGTGCGCGGTGGGCTGAACCCGGCGCAGCAGGTGATCAAGATCGTCAACGAGGAACTGGTCAAGATCCTCGGTGGCGAGACGCGCGAGCTGCGGATGGCCAAGCGGCCGCCGACGGTGATCATGCTGGCGGGTCTGCAGGGTGCCGGTAAGACCACGCTGGCGGGCAAGCTCGCCAAGTGGCTCAAGGAGGTCAAGCACCAGACCCCGATGCTGGTCGCGGCCGACCTCCAGCGCCCGAACGCGGTCACCCAGCTGCAGGTGGTCGGCGACCGCGCCGGCGTACCGGTGTTCGCGCCGGAGCCGGGTAACGGCGTCGGGGACCCGGTGCAGGTCGCCAAGCAGGCGATGGACGAGGCGCGGACCAAGCAGTACAGCGTCGTGATCGTCGACACGGCCGGCCGGCTGGGTGTCGACGCCGAGCTGATGCAGCAGGCCGCCGACATCCGTGACGCGGTCACGCCGGACGAGATCCTGTTCGTCGTCGACGCGATGATCGGTCAGGACGCGGTCGTCACGGCGCAGGCCTTCCTGGACGGCGTCGGCTTCGACGGCGTCGTGCTGTCCAAGCTGGACGGCGACGCCCGCGGTGGTGCCGCGCTGTCGATCGCGCAGGTCACCGGCCGTCAGGTGATGTTCGCCTCGAACGGTGAGAAGCTCGAGGACTTCGACGTCTTCCACCCCGACCGGATGGCGTCGCGCATCCTCGGCATGGGCGACGTGATGAGCCTGATCGAGCAGGCCGAGCGGACCTTCGACGCCGACCAGGCCGCCAAGACCGCGGCCAAGCTGCAGAAGAAGGGTGGCAAGGAGTTCACCCTGGACGACTTCCTCGCCCAGATGCAGTCGGTGCGAAAGATGGGCCCGCTGACCAAGATCTTCGGGATGCTGCCGGGCGCGGCCCAGTTCAAGGACCAGCTGGAGAACTTCGACGAGCGCGAGATCGACCGGATCGAGGCGGTCATCCACTCGATGACGCCGGCCGAGCGCAACGACCCGCACATCATCAACGGCTCCCGCCGGGCCCGGATCGCGAAGGGTTCGGGCACCGAGGTGGCCACCGTCAGCGGCCTGGTCGAGCGGTTCTTCGAGGCCCGCAAGATGATGTCGGCGATGGCCAGCGGCAAGGGCATGCCGGGAATGCCCGGGATGCCGGGCATGCCAGGCATGGGCGGCGGCAAGAAGGGCAAGCAGCAGGCGAAGAAGGCCAAGCCCAAGCGCGGTTCGGGCAACCCGGCCAAGCGCGCCAAGGGTCCGGCCCAGCCCGCCGAGCCGGCGCCGGGCGAGCTGCCGGCCGCGTTCGGCGGCCAGCTCGGGAACAGCAACTTCGAGCTCCCGGACGCGTTCAAGAACCTGCTCGACGGCGACGACAAGAACAAGTAGCGAATTCTCCGGCTGGACGATGCCACCCCGCCCGGTGGTGACGTACGGTGAACCTGCGGGGCTCGCACCCCGCGGGGGAGCGGTACGACGTACGCCGTACGGGCGCTGGGGACTGGTTGTCCGGGGGTGGGGACTCACCGTTACCGGTTGTCCCTGACCGGTCACCGGTTAAGATCGTGCCTGTGCCCGGAAACGGGGGTACTGCGGAATACGTCGAGGAGACGGGTTCGGATGAGGCGGCAGTTCAAGGATCTCGACACGTGGCGGGGCAAGTTGACCGCGACGTGGATCTGTCTGGCCCCACCGGCCGCGATGGTCGCCGTGTTCGTCGCCGGCGGCGTCCCGTCGAACACCTTCGTGGTCGACGCGCACGCGCTCAGCCAGCCGCGCCAGGACTCGGTCTTCGACGACCTGGTCGAGGACGTGCCGGACCAGCCGGGCGCGGACGGCAGCATCCCGACGGAGAAGAAGTCGACGATCGAGGTCCCGGTGACCGGGGCGACCGACAGCAAGCAGCAGCCGGTGATCGGTCCGAGCGGAGCGGTCTCGGGCATCCCGGGGACCGTGCTGGCGGCGTACCAGAAGGCCGCCAACGACCTCGCCGTCGCGAAGCCGGGCTGCCACATCACCTGGCCGCTGCTGGCCGGCATCGGCAAGGTCGAGTCGGCGCACGCGAGCGGTGGACGGGTCGACACGAGCGGGAAGACCCGCGGGCAGATTCTCGGGCCGGTGCTCGACGGCGGGCCGGGGATGGCCGCGATCGCGGACACCGACGGTGGCCAGTACGACGGCAACGCGCAGTGGGACCGGGCGGTCGGACCGATGCAGTTCATCCCGGGGACCTGGAAGGGCTTCGGGGCCGACGGTAACGGCGATGGCGTGAAGGACCCGCACAACGTCTTCGACGCGTCGCGCGCGGCGGCCGACTACCTGTGCTCCGCGAACGCCGACCTGAGCAGCCCGCAGGGCTTGGTCGAGGCCGTACTGCGCTACAACCACTCGATGGACTACGTGTCCACGGTGCTGCGCTGGATGAAGTCGTACAGCAACTCGACGATCACCACCCCGAACGACGACGGCGTGATCGACCCGCCGGGCGACGACGGCAACGTGCAGAAGGACGACGACCCGACCAAGATCCCGGGCGACGACGACACCACGCCGAAGCCGACGGCCACGGCGAGTACGACGCAGCCGGCCACGACCCGGCCGACGCAGCCGACCAAGTCGCCGACGCTGACCCCGACGAAGCCGCCGAGCTCGCCGTTGCCGACGAAGACGCCGACGTCGATGCCGCCGTGGACGAACACGCCGAAGCCGCCGACGAAGCCGCCGCCGCCCACGCTGTCGCCGCCTTCGACGTCGCCCACGTCGACGCCGACGACGCCGACCACGACGCCGACGAACACCCAGGACACGCCGACGACGACGCCGTCGAACACGCCGAGCGAGAGCCCGACGGTCACGCCGAGCGAGTCCCCGTCGACGACGCCGACCGGCGAGCAGACCTGTACGCCGACCGATGCGCCGACGACGACTCCCACGGAGACGCCGACGCCGGCCCCGACCGGTGCGCCGACCTGCGCCACGAGCGGTGCGCCTGCCGAGGGCTCGGCGAACAACTCGACCGCCGAGGACGCTCCGAAGCCCGCGGGCAACTGATTCGATCGGGGCCTGAGGCCCACATCGTTCAGGCGGGGGGACGAGCAAGCGGGAAGCCTGGGCTGTGGGCAACCTCCGGACGATGAACGCCAGCATGCCGGCACTGACCCGGCGGTAGCCAGGGCTCTGGGCAACCGGCCAGTACGCCGTTGATCGTCTGCCGCTCGTCGCTGTACGACGGCTCGTTCTTCGACCGGGTCTGGGGGTCGGCGTCGGCGACTGGCCCGGTGAGCGTGTGCCCATGGGCGGGGTGACGGCGCGCTCGCGCGGAGGCGATTGGCACCAGCTCGAGGCTGCATGGGCGCAGGAGTCCGCTCCGTGGACCGATGGGCAGGGGCCGTAGGCAACCCGGTACGGTACGCGGAACAACGATCGATCCCGGCCGCCTGAGCGGTCTACACCGTGGACCGAACGACCTGTCGCGCGACGGGCCGCCGGCAACGTTAACTTTCCGTCAGATCTCGATAACTTTCTGGCGCATCGATCGTTGAGGGGTCTATGCGCCTAACCCGTAGTGGAAACCGTCGGGTCAAAATCATCATCGCTTCACTGTGCACGGCCCCCCTCCTGGTGGGAGCCGTCGTGACAGTCGCCTCGGGCGGGACCGGTGCCTCCGGTCAGTTCGCGGCGGACAGCCCGGTCGCGCCATCGCCTGGAGCCGGACTGAACAGCGGTGAATTCGACGAACTGACGATGATCGTTCCGCAGCGTCCCGGAGTGGACGGCCGGATCGGATCGGACAAGCCCGCCCGTGCCGACGTCCCCGTGCAAGGGGCCACCGACGGCCGCTCGGTCGTCCGTCCCGGCCGGCCGAACGCCGTCAACGGCATCCCCCGCGGGGTCTTTCCCGCGTACCGCCGCGCCACCGCGAATCTCGCCGTGGTCCGGCCGAACTGCGGCCTCACCTGGCCCCTGCTGGCCGGTATCGGCAAGGTCGAGTCGAACCACGCCTCCGGCGGCCGGGTCGACGTGGCCGGCACCACCCGTGGCAAGCTCCTCGGCCCGGTGCTGAACGGTCGCGCCGGCCTGGGCAAGATCCCCGACACCGACCGCGGCCGGTACGACGCCGACCGGGTCTGGGACCGGGCCGTCGGCCCGATGCAGATCGTCCCGGGCGTCTGGAGCGAGTTCGGCGCCGACGGCAACGGTGACAGCTTCCGCAACCCGAACAACGTGTACGACGCGGTCACCACCGTCGCCGTCTACCTGTGCTCCGAGGGCGACGACCTGAAGCGCCCCCGGGACCTGGTCGCGGCCCTGCTGCGGTACCAGCACTCCAAGGACTTCGTCGCGACCGTGCTGCGCTGGATGCGCGTCTACAGCAAGAGCGCCGTACTGATCCCGAACGCGAAGGGCAATCTGTCGACCGCCAAGCCGCTCGGCAACGCCGAACGCAAGGTCGACCCGCGCGACGTCCCGGACGTGCCGGACGACACCAAGCCGACGCCGACCGCGAAGCCGACGACGCCGGTCCAGACGACGATCGCGCGGCCCGTCGACATCACGCCGCCGCCGACCGACAAGCCGACCCGGCCGACCAAGCCGCCGACAGTCAGGCCGACCCCGACGCCGACCGAGGACACCCCGACGCCGACGCCTACTCCCACGCCGACTCCGACCCCGACTCCGACGCCCAGCCCGACTCCGACGGACACCCCGACCGGTTCGCCGTGCGCCACTGAGGGCAACCCGACGCCTTGTACGCAGGGCAGCGGGTCGCACGGGTAAGCAACCCGCCGAACACCGCGACAGCATCAGGTCCGCGCGACTCCTTGGAGTCGCGCGGACCTGTTGTTTCCAGGGCTGGGTCGCTCGAGTGCGGCACAACAGCCCGGCGGCGATGCGGCCGACGACGCGTTCGGTGGCTGATGCCGCGCCGGCCGGGAGCTAGCTAGGGGTGCCGGGGGTGGGCTGGGGAGTGGGGCGAGTGTGTCTGTTGTGGTGTGGGGATGTGTAGTGCGGGCTGGGGGGTGGGTCGGGTGTCGGCGCTGCGGCGGGGACTTGTTGATTCCAGGGGAACCACTTGGGTACGGCATAACAACTGCCTGGCGGTGATGCGGCCGACGCTGTTGTTGGTGGTTGATGCCGCGCCGGCCGGGAGCTAGCTAGGGGTGCCGGGGGTGGGCTGGGGAGTGGGGCGAGTGTGTCTGTTGTGGTGTGGGGATGTGTAGTGCGGGCTGGGGGGTGGGTCGGGTGTCGGCGCTGCGGCGGGGACTTGTTGATTCCAGGGGAACCACTTGGGTACGGCATAACAACTGCCTGGCGGTGATGCGGCCGACGCTGTTGTTGGTGGTTGATGCCGCGCCGGCCGGGAGTTAGCTAGGGGTGCCGGGGCTGGGCTGGGGAGTGGGGCGAGTGTCTGTTGTGGTGTGGGCTTGTGTAGTGCGGGCTGGGGAGTGGGTCGGGTGTCGGCGCTGCGGCGCGGAGTTGTTGGTTTCCAGGGCGAGCCACTTGGGTGGGGCATAACAACTGTCGGGCGGTGATGCGGCCGACCGCGTTGTTGGTGGTTGATGCCGGGCCGGCCGGGAGTTGGCTGGGGGTGGCCGGGCGTGGACTGGGGAGGAGGGTGAGTGGGTCTGTGTGGTGCGGGCTGGGGAGTGGGCCGGGTGTCGGCGCTGCGGCGGGGACTTGTTGATTCCAGGGCGAGCTACTTGGGTGCGGCATAAGAACTGCTCGGCGGCGATGCGGCCGATGGTGTTTGTCCGTGGCTGATGCTGCACCGGCCGGGAATTAGCTAGGGGGCGTTCGAGCACGGGCTGGGGAGGAGGCTGGTGTGGGGCAGTTGCGGTGCCGGGTGAGGGAGTGGGTCGGTGCGGTGCGGAGTGAGGGAGTGGGGCGGCTGTCGGTCTGTTGCGGTGCCGGGTGGGGGTGCGTCGGGTCGGTGCGGTGCGGAGTGAGGGAGTGGGGCGGCTGTCGGTCGGATGCGGTGGCGGGTTGGGTGTGGGTCGGGTGTAGTGCGGGAAGGTGCGTCGGGCGGTTGCGGTGCGGGCTGGGGAGCGCATGGAGTGTGTCTGCGGCGGCGTGGGCTTGGGAGGGCATCGAGACCTGGGCTGCAGCGGGGGTGGATGTTCGGTGGGGAGGTGGGGGACCGGATGCATCGCGCGTCCCGCCCGGTTACGGTCGGCGGTATGACGGCGATTGGATCGGGGACAGTCAGACTCGTTGGCACGGTGTTGCCGGGTGGGGAGCGACGGGAGCTTCATCTCAGTGGTGGGGTGGTTGTCGAGCGGCCTGCGTCCGGCGACGTCAGGACTGTGAGCACCGACGGATGGATCGTGCCGGGGCTGGTTGACGCGCACTGTCATATCGGGCTTGACCAGCGTGGGGCGGTTGACGAGGAGACGCAGCTGGAGCAGGCGATTGCTGATCGGGATGCCGGCGCGTTGCTGGTGCGCGACGCTGGGTCGGCTGCTGACACTCGCTGGATCGACGACCGGGAGGATCTGCCGAAGATCATCCGGGCTGGGCGGCACATCGCGCGGTCGAAGCGGTACATCCGCAACTACGGCTGGGAAATCGAGCCGGGCGAGTTGGTCGCGTACGTCGAGCAGGAGGCTCGTCGGGGTGACGGCTGGGTCAAACTGGTTGGTGACTGGATCGACCGGGACGCCGGCGATTTGACGCCGTGCTGGCCGGCCGATGCGCTCGACGCGGCGATCGCGCGGGCGCACGAGCTCGGGGCGCGGGTCACCGCGCACGTGTTCGGTGAAGACGCTCTGCCGGATCTCCTTGCCGCCGGCATCGACTGCCTCGAGCACGCGACCGGGCTGCGGCCGGAGCTGCTCGACGACATGGCCGCGCGTGGCGTCGCCGTCGTACCGACGATCGTGCAGCTGGAGAACTTCCCGATGTACGCCAACCAGGCCGAGGCGAAGTTCCCGCAGTACGCCGCTCACATGCGTGACCTGTACGAGCGCCGCCACGAGACGCTGCGCAATGCGGTCGAGGCAGGCGTGCCGGTGTACGCCGGGACCGACGCGGGCGGCGTCCTCGGGCACGGACTGGTTGCCGACGAGATCCGGGCGCTGACCGAGATCGGGATGACCGGCGAGCAGGCGCTCGCCGCCGGGTCGTGGGCGGCGCGCGAGTGGCTCGGCGTACCGGGGGAGCTGACGCCGGGCGCGCCGGCCGACCTGGTCGTGTACGACGAGGACCCGCGGCTCGATCCGCGCGTGCTCGACGCGCCGCGGCTGATCGTGCTGCGAGGAAAACCCGTCAAGGGTTGAACTATCCTCCGTGACGAGGCCAATTCACCGGGTGACCGGAAAAAGTTCACCCAACTACTGGTCTGGCCGGAAGATATTGCCCTACCGTGAGGGAAACCTCCGCCCGCCCCTCGGAAGGGACTCCCGCCCATGAGTCACACAGTTCCCAGACTGGTCGCGGTGCTCGCCGCCGGCGCCCTGGCCTTCAGCGCCCTCCCCAGCAACGCCGCCACCCCGGTCGAGACCGGCAGCACCTCGACCCTGGCCAAGGCCTTCAAGACCGCCGCCACCCAGTACGACGTACCGCGTGAACTCCTGGTCGGCATCGGGTACGCCGAGTCGCACCTCGACGGCCACGACGGTCAGCCCAGCCAGGCCAACGGGTACGGCGTGATGCACCTGGCCAGCAACCCGAGCAACCCGACGATGTCCGAGGCCGCGAAGCTCACCGGCCTTCCCGTCGAGAAGCTCGCCAAGGACGGGAGCGCGAACGTGCTCGGCGCGGCTGCCGTCCTGGACGCGTACGCCGACCAGGCTGGTCTGCAAGGCCAAGCCCGTCAGGACCTCGGCAAGTGGTACGAGGTCGTCGCGCAGTACTCGCACTCCGCCGACGGCCCGACCGCGCGCCTCTACACCGACGAGGTCTACCGGATCGTCGGCCTCGGAGTCGGCGCCGAAGGCGTCTCCACCCAGCCGGTCAAGGTGACGCCGGACCGCGGCAAGTACGCGAATGTCGCGCCGCTCGGCACCCGGACGCCGTCCTCGATCCAGGCCGCCGACTACCCGGGCGCGATCTGGAACGCGGCCAGCACCAGCAACTACCGCGTCGGCCGGACCGCGGCGATCAGCACGATCGTCATCCACGTCACCCAGGGCTCGTACGCCGGCACGATCAGCTGGTTCAAGAACGCGTCGGCCCAGGTCAGCGCGCACTACGTGGTCCGGTCCAGCGACGGCCAGATCACCCAGATGGTGGCCGAGAAGGACACCGCGTGGCACGCGCGCAGCGCGAACCCGTACTCGATCGGCATCGAGCACGAGGGCTGGGTCGACCAGCCGTCGTGGTTCACCGACGCGATGTACCGGGCGTCGGCGGCGCTGACCCGCAACATCGCCGACCGCCGCGGCATCCCGAAGGACCGGACGCACATCAAGGGCCACAGCGAGATGCCCGACAACGACCACACCGACCCGGGTCCGAACTGGAACTGGACCTACTACATGCAGCTCGTCAACGGCGGCAACCCGAACCCGCCGACGTACAACTTCACCACGTACGGCAGCGGGGTCCGGGTCCGCTCGGACGCGAAGCTGTCCGCCTCCGTCGTCACCACCCTGGCGGGCCCGACGCAGGTCTTCGTCACCTGTCAGAAGCAGGGTGACCTGGTCACCGCCGAAGGCACCAGCAACAACTGGTGGTCCAAGCTGCGCGACCAGGGCGGCTACATCACCAACATCTACATCGACCACCCGGACGCCAAGCTCCCGGGCGTCCCCGTCTGCTGACACGCACTCCGTAGAGCCCCCGGTCGTGGAAACACGGCCGGGGGCTTTGCCATGATCTAGCCAGTACCCGGGTGAAGAGTAGAGCCTGCTGTACCGACGACGAGGTGGGTGTCGGCGGAGGATCGGTGCTGACGACGATGGAGGCACGACGATGCTCACGAAGATCCTGACCCGCGGCTGGCCGGCCTGCCGGTACCTGATGGCCCGCTACCTGGTCGGCATGGTGACGATCGCGGCGACGCCGATCGGCGCGCTCCTGGGCTGGGCGATCCCCGGCATCACCGCCGGGCTGGTGCGGTTCGCCAACTCCGAGCGGGAGACCGCGGCCCGGTACCTCGGCCTGCCGGTCGACCCGCCGCTGCCGAAGGCCCAGGAGCGGCAGCCGGGTGACCTCAACACGTTGGTCAAGGACCGCTCCTTCTGGCGCAGTACTCGGATCATCCCGCTGTCGTTGCTGACGATCCCGGGCTTCGTCGTGGCGATCTTCGCGCTGTTCGCGGCGCCGGGTGCGCTGATCGGCATGCTGCTGTGGAAGCTGGACCCTGGCCAGTTCACCCTGCTCGGCGTACCGCTCGACAGCTGGCTCGATGCGCTGCTGCTGGGCCCGGCGCAGATCCTGCTCGGGCTGGCCCTGCTGGGCTGGGGCGCTCCGGCTGTGGCGAACTTCTACGCCCGTAGCGTCCGTAGCGCGCTCACACCGAGCGCCGCCGAGCTGGAGAAGGCCCAGCTGACCCAGCGCGTCGAGGAGCTGACCCGCACAAGGGCCGGCGCAGTCGACTCGCACGGCGCTGAGCTGCGGCGGATCGAGCGGGACCTGCACGACGGCACTCAGGCCCAGCTGGTCTCGCTGGCCATGCGGATCGGTGTGGCCAAGCAGTTGATGGCTGACGACCCGGAGAAGGCGGCCAAGCTGCTGGACGACGCCAGGGACGGAGCTGAGCAGGCGATGACCGAGCTGCGCGGCGTACTGCGGACCATGTACCCGCCGATCCTCCAGGACCGGGGCCTGGCCGGCGCGGTGTCGGCCCTGTCGGCCCGCAGTCCCATCCCGGTCGAGCTCCGCGTCGGCGAGCTCGGCGATGTCCCGGCGCCTGTCGAGGCCGCAGCGTACTTCGTGGTCGCCGAATCGCTGACCAACATCTCCAAGCACTCGGCCGCCGGCCACGTCGACCTTCTGCTCGAACGACGCGGCCCGGAGCTCTACCTGGCGATCACCGACGACGGCATCGGCGGCGCCCGGATCGGCGACCAGCCGGACCTGCTCGGCCGGGGGAGCGGGCTACGCGGCATGATGCACCGCGTGGAAGCGATCGATGGACACCTGGAACTGACCAGCCCGATCGGCGGGCCGACGACGGTCGAGGTGATCCTGCCGTGCGGGTCGTGATCCTCGAGGACAACCCGATCCTCGCCGAGGGCCTCGGCCTGCTGCTCGGCAACTCCGGCTTCGAGGTGATCGGGGTCGCGACCGACGTGCCCGAGTTCGAAGCCCTCATCGAACAGAGCCCACCCGAGATCGCGGTCGTCGACGTCCGGCTCCCGCCGACCTTCACCGACGAGGGCCTGCGCGCGGCGATCGAGGCGCGGCGCAAGAGGCCTGGGCTCCCCGTACTCGTCTTCTCCCAGTACGTCGAGGAGGTGTACGCCGCCGAACTGCTGGCCTCCGGCAGCGAGGGCATCGGCTACCTGCTCAAGGACCGCGTCTCGCGCGTCGACGAGTTCCTCGAGGCCGTACGACGGGTCGCCGCCGGCGGCACCGTGCTAGATCCCGAGGTCGTCAGCCAGCTGATGGTCAAGCGCAACGACCCGCTCGACCGGCTGACCCCGCGCGAACGCGAGGTGCTCGCGCTGATGGCCGAGGGCCTCGGCAACGCCGCGATCGCCGAGAAGCTGGTGATCAGCGAAGGGGCCGTGCACAAGCACGTCGGCAACGTGTTCCTCAAGCTCGACCTGCCGCCGACCGATTCCGGCCACCGCCGGGTGCTCGCCGTCCTGGCTCATCTCGGGTTGTAAGCGCTTGCCCTGACAACGTCGGTCTTCACCTCTTGACGGCTCGTACGTGATCCAGCACGCTGAGTCGCGAGAGCGCTCTCACCGCACCCCAACCGCCCCGAGGTGAGGAGAGTCCGAGTGAAGATCTTCGTGACCACAGCTTTGGTCGCCACCACCCTGGCCGTGCCGGTCCAAGCGGCCGCACAACCACAGGCCGAGCAACTGGCCGTGCCGAGACAGGCCGCCGCGATGCAGAAGGACTTCGGCCTGACCGAGCAGCAGGTCCGTGACCGGCTGCAGGCCGAGTCCGTGGCCAGCAAGCTCGTCCCGGCCGCGCAGAAGGCAGCCGGCTCAGCCTTCGGCGGAGTCTGGTACGACGCCGCCCAGGAGAAGCTGATCGTCGGCGTCACCACGCCGGCAGCGGCGGACGCCGTACGGGCCCAAGGTGCCGAAGCCGCCGTCGTACCAGTCACCGCCGCCCAGCTCGACCAGCGCAAGGCAACCGTCGACAAGCTGGCCGGCAAGCAGGTCCCCGCCGCGGTCAGCGGCTGGTCGACCGACGCCAAGTCCGGCACTGTCGTCGTCAACGTCCAAGCAGGCAAGCGTTCCGCGGCCACCGATGCCTTCGTCAACAAACTCGCCGAGGCCGGCGCCATCACCGTCCGGGAGGTCGCGGCCCAAGCCCCACGGACCTTCGCGGCCGGAACGGTCGGCGGAGACCCGTACTACACCGGCAACGTCCGCTGCTCGATCGGCTTCTCGGTGCACGGCGGCTTCGTCACCGCCGGCCACTGCTCGGGCGCCGGCGCCAGGACCCGCGGCTGGGACGGCTCGGCGCAAGGCGTGTTCCGCGGCTCGTCGTTCCCCGGCAACGACTACGCGTGGGTCCAGGTCGACAGCGGCTGGTGGACCGTACCGGTCGTGCTCGGCTGGGGCCAGGTCAGCGACCAGCTGGTCCGCGGCTCCTGGGAAGCTCCGGTCGGTACGTCGGTCTGCCGCAGCGGCTCGACCACGCACTGGCACTGCGGCACGATCCTGGCCAAGAACGAGACGGTGAACTACGGCAACGGCCAGCTCTTCTACGGCGCGACCAAGACCAGCGTCTGCGCGGAGGGCGGCGACTCCGGCGGCTCGTTCATCACCGGCGACCAGGCCCAGGGCGTGACGTCCGGTGGCTGGGGCAACTGCTCCAGCGGCGGCGAGACCTGGTTCCAGCCGGTCAACGAGATCCTCGGCGCGTACGGCCTGACCCTGCACACCGCCTGACGAAGTCCCGGATCCGCCTTGCGCACAAGGCGGATCCGGGATCCGGCTAGCAGATCGGTACGCCGGGCAGCTGCGCCGCGGGATGGTCGATGTAGATGTTGGTGATGAAGCCGTTCTGGTCGCGCAGCTTGGACCACCAGTTGTTGGTGTAGCCCTCGGCGGTGACCGTGTCGCCCTGCTTCTGGCAGAGCACGAAGACCTGGGTTGGCCCGGCCAGTGTGGCGACCACCGGAGCGGCCAGCCGGGCGTCGGAGCGGACCCGGATGCCGGAGCCCCAGGTCATGAACGGCGTACCGCCGCCGCCTCCGCAGCCGTTGTCGCTGGTCAGGAAGTACTGGTTGTACGAGCCCGGGTACGCCAACGCGGAGCCGTTGATCACGATGTTCTGGCCGACGCCGTTGTAGAGCTGCTCGTAGTGGATGTGCGGGCCGGACGAGTTGCCAGTGCTGCCGGTGAGCCCGATCTGCTGGCCCTGGCCGACGGTGGCGCCGCTGGGAACGGAGTACGCCGACAGGTGGAAGTAGTAGGTCTTCCAGCCGCCGCCGTGGTCGATGGCGATGTAGTTGCCGGCCCCGGAGGGCTGCGAGTAGCGGGTCGCCACGCCTCCGGCCGAGGCGAGCACGGGCGTGCCGTTCGTCGTACCGCCGTCGGCGCGGACGAAGTCGAGCGCGCGGCGGACCTCGGCCGAGTGGTGGCTGTAGGTCCAGCGCTGACCACACGGGAACGGGGCCTTGAAGTTGGGTGCGGCCAGGGCTTCGGTCGGTACCGCCACCAGCGTGGCGGCACCGACCAGGAGCGAGGCCAGAACAGCGAGAGTCCGTCTGAGCACGTTGATCAGTCCCTCAAGCGACCGGTCACGGGCGGTGATGTCCGTGACGCCTGGAGTGATGGCCTCAAGCTAGCGCACCACTGGTCAGTTAGGAACGGAGCTGCTCAAGAAGACGTTAGTGATTAACCCTCGGTCGAATAGCTAGGCCGTTTCGTCCTTCACCGGCTCCAGCGTCGGGGTGTCGGAGGCCGGCTTGGTGCTCAGCGAGTCGATCAGCTGCTTGGCCAGCGCGAAGCCGGAACCACCCATCGTGATCGTCTTGACCAGGGTGTCCTCGATGCCCTGGGCACCGTTCAGCACGACCATGTTGCCGACCTTCTCGAAGGAGCCGGCGGCCGCGCGGACGATCTCCGGGTAGGCCTCGGCCAGCTGCTGCGCGACGACCGCGTCGGTGTTGGTGGCCAGCGCCTCGGCGCGGGCCTTGATACCGGCAGCCTCGGCCATCGCCTTGGCCTGGACGGCCAGCGCCTCGGCCTTACCGTTCAGCTCGGTCGCCTTGGCCTGCGCCTCACCGCGCAGGGTGACCTCGCGGGCGTTCGCCTCGGCGGCCGCGATCTGCGCGTCACGGGCGGCGGCGGCCAGCGTGCGCTGCTTGTACGCCTCGGCGTCGGCCGGCTTCAGCACGCTGGACTCCAGCTGCTTCTCGGCCAGCGACGCGTTCAGCTTCGCGGTCTCGGTCTCGGCGACCACGACCTCCTGGCGGGCCAGCGCCTCGGCCAGCGGGCCGGACTGCGAGGCCTTCGAGTTCGCTTGGTCGACCTCGGCCTGGTACCCGGCCTGCGCGATCGAGCTCTGCCGTACGGCGGCCGCCTTGGCCGCGGCCGCGACCTGCTCGCGCTCGGTCGCCTCCCGGTCCCGCTCGGCCTGCGCGATCCGCGCCGCGGCCTCGACCGCGGCGGCCTGCGGGCGGCCCAGGTTCTTGATGTAGCCGGACTCGTCGTCGATCTCCTGGATCTGCAGCGAGTCGACCACCAGGCCGAGCTTCTCCATGTCGCCGGCCAGCGAGCCACGGATGTTCGTGGTCAGCGTCTCGCGGTCGTGCAGCATCTCCTCGACCGTGGTCGAACCGACGATCGCGCGCAGGTGCCCCGCGAACAGCTCGTGGATGGTGCCCATCACCTGCTCGTCGCTCTGCTCCAGGAACCGCCGGGCCGCGTTCGCGATCGAGCCGTAGTCGTCACCGACCTTGTACGCCGTGACGCCCTTGATGTGCAGCGGGATGCCCTGGCTGGACACGCAGGTGACGGTCAGCGGCGTCGCGCGGATGTCCAGCGGCAGCCGCCGGACGGTCTGGAAGCCGGGCAGCACCGCGGTACCGCGGCCGACGACGATCTTGAAGCCGAGCGTCTCGTTGACCTGCTCGACGCTGGAGTGCGCGCCGAGGCCGGAGATGATCAGCGCCTCGTTCGGTTCGGCCACCCGCCAGACCATCCGGAACAGGATCAGGAGCGCCACCAGAGCGATCGCGCCGGCGATGACGTAGGTCCAGAGCATTTCCCCTCCAGGGAACGGAAAACAATCAGAAGGCGCGAGCGACGTAGACCGTGCGCGGCGGATCGAAGTCGACCACCACCACCGGCGTACCGACCTCGATCACCTCGTCGGTCGCGGGGTAAGCGTAGAAGGCTTCGGTGGCACCGCGGACCGGCAGCATCACCTCGCCGACGATCCCCGGACCGACCCGCCCGATCACGCGTCCCCGCTTCCCCACCATGACGCACCTTCCGACGCACTCCGGCCTGATCCAGTTCCCGCACCCTACCGCCCGGCGCAGCTCTTCCCGCCTCCGCGCGACGGTGCCAAACTGCGATTCATGAGCGAGCTCAGCGACCTGATCCGGACCGAGCGGCTCGTGTTCGCGGACTTCCTCGAGACGCTGAGCCCCGACGAGCTGGCCACGCCCTCGTTGTGTGGCGCGTGGACGGTGCAGGAGGTCGGCGCTCACCTCGCCTCGGCCACCGGGCTCGAGGCGCGCGAACTGCTCCGCCAGCTGGTTCGGTCGGGCTTTCGGCTGAACCACGCGAGCGCCGAGCTGGCGAAGCGGTGGAACCGGCGCGGGCTCGAGGAGATCGTCCGCAGGCTCCGCGAGAACGCCGAGACCGGCGCCAAGCCGCCGGGCGTGCCGCAGCTCGCGGCGCTGGTCGACCCGGTCGTCCACGCGATCGACGTACGCCGTCCGCTGGGCAAGCCGCGGGAGGTGTCACCGGAGGTTTTCGCACTGGTCGCCGACTTCTCCGTCGGCCTGCGCTGGCCGATGAACGTCTCGGTCGGCGGCAACCCGCGCAAGCGGCTGGCCGGTGTCAGGTTGGTTGCCGAGGGCTACGACTGGGCGTACGGCGAAGGGACGGAGGTGCGTGCTTCGGGGGAGGCCGTGCTGCGGTTGCTGAACGGGCGCCCGGTCGAACGGGGCGAGCTCACCGGACCCGGTGCGGACCAGCTCGCGGCCCGGACGGCGACCGCGGCTCGGGACAGCCGCGGTCGCCGTACGCGCTGACCGCTCCGGACGTCCTAACCGCGCAGGGCGCCTTCGGTCGCGCCCTTGATGAACTGACGGGCGAAGACGACGAACACGATGATCAGCGGGATCATCGCCAGCAGCGCGCCGGTCATCACCATGCTGTAGTCGACGCCGTGCGCGCGGTTGAGCGACGACAGCGCCACCTGCAGGGTGAGGTGGTCGGGATTGGTCAGCACGATCAGCGGCCAGAAGTAGTCGTTCCAGGAGCCGACGAAGGTGAAGATGCCGAGGAACGCCAGCGCAGGGCGGGCCGACGGCAGCGCGACGTGGCGGTAGACGCCGAAGAAGCCGCAGCCGTCCAGGGTGGCCGCTTCGATCAGTTCGTCGTGGATCGAGTTCTGGAAGTACTGCCGCAGCCAGAAGATGCCGAACGCGTTGGCCGCCGCCGGGATCACCAGTGCCTTCAGCGACCCGACCCAGCCGAACGCGATCATCGTCTGGAACTGCGGTACGACGGACAGCTGCGCCGGCAGCAGCATCGTCGCCAGCAGGATCACGAACAGCGCCCGCCGGCCGGGGAACCGGAACTTGGCGAACGTGAACGCGGCCAGCGAGTCGAAGAACAGCACCAGCACCGTCGTACTGATCGCGACCACCGCGGTGTTGGCCATCGAGGAGAAGAACGCGACGTTGTCCAGCACGTGCCGGACGTTGTCGTCGAACTGCGACCCGAAGGTGAACTTCGGCGGGTACCGGTAGATGTCGGCGGTGGTGTTGGTCGCCATCACCAGCGTCCAGAAGAACGGGAACAGGCAGAGCAGCCCGGCCACCGTCAGCGCGACGTGCAGGAGGATCCCGCGACCGCGGTTCATTCGGAGCTCCTTCCGCGCAGCAGTCGCCAGTTGATCGCCGTGAACAGCAGCACCAGCAGGAAGATGCTGATCGCGATCGCCCCGGCGTAGCCGTAGTCGTTGGCCCGGAAGGCGGTGTTGTAGAAGTACAGAACCGTCGTCAGGCCGCTCTGGTCGGCACCACCGGTCTCACCGACCATCACCTGCGGCTCGGTGAACGTCTGCAGCCCGCCGATCGTCGACATGATGACGGTGAACAGCACGACCGGCCGCAGCTGCGGCAGCGTGATCGAGAAGAACGTCCGCAGCGGACCGGCGCCGTCCACCTTCGCCGCCTCGTACTGCTCGGTCGGGATCGCCTGCAGCCCGGCCAGGTAGATGATCGTGTTGTAACCCGTCCACTGCCACACGATCATCGCCGAGACCGCGATCTTGATCCCCCACGGCTGCCCGAGCCAGTCCTCGGTGGGCAGCCCGAGCGCGCGCAGCCCGGAGTTGATCAGGCCGAAGTTGGTGCTGAAGATCGCCGCGAAGAAGATCGCCGCGGCCACCAGCGAGGTGATGTTCGGGATGAAGTACGCGACCCGGTAGATGCCCTTGAACCGGATCGCCGAGTTCAGCATCACCGCCAGCGTCAGCGCGATCGCCAGCGTCGGCACCGTCGACATCACGAACAGCACCACCGTGTTCCACAGCGACAGCCAGAACGTGCTGTCCTCGAGCAGGAAGCTGAAGTTCTGCAGCCCGACGAACTGCCGCGGTCCGAGGCCGTCCCACTTCTGGAACGCCAGCAGGATCGTGGAGGCCAGCGGGTACAGCCCGAACACCGCGAACAGGATGTAGAACGGCGACAGGGCCAGGTAGAACCGCCAGTACGACCAGATGCTCTTGCGCGGCCGCCCCGGTTTCGCCGTACCGGCGGACCGGGGCGGGGCGGTCGCGGTCAGCGTCACTGCACGCCCTGACGCTTGCCGATCTGCTTCGCCTGCGCGACCGCCTGCTGCCAGGCCGCCTCCGACGACTTGCTGCCGGCCTGGACCGACTTCAGCGCGGCCGTGTACGGAGCGGCCACGGCGGAGTCGAGCGGCGCCTCGTACGCGATCGGGACGTTGGCGGCCGCCGGGCCGAACACGTCGATCGTCGCCTGGCCACCGAAGAACGGGTCGGGCGCCTTGAGCTGCGGCTTCTCGTACGCCGCCGGCGTGGCCGGGAAGATCTGCGCGTCGGCGAACGCCTTGGCCTGGTTGTCCGGGCTGAGCAGGTACTTGATCACCTCGAAGGCGGCCGCCGGGTCCGCGGCGTTCTTCGTGATCGCCAGGAACGAGCCGCCGAAGTTCGCCGGGCCGCTCGGGGTCGGCGCGACCCGCCACTTGCCGACGCTGGTCTTGCAGGCCGCCTTGATGTCGAGCGCCACCCAGGCGGCGCCGGTCACGGTCGGCACGGTGCCCTGGTCGAGACCGGCGTTCCAGTCCGGCGTACCGCCCGGTGTGCGGCCGTCGACCTTGGTGGTGATCGCCTTCACCGACAGGTCCCAGGCCCGGCGGATGTGGTCCTGGTCGCCGATGAACTTGTTGTCCTTGTCGATGTAGCGCTCGGTGCCCTGGTTGACGATCGTCCCGTACAGGTCGGTCGCGTCGGCGATGATCGGCGCCTTCGGGTTGGACTTGCGCAGCTCCAGCCCGGCGGCCAGCAGGTCCTCCCAGGTCTTCAGCTGCTCGGCCACCTTGGCCGGGTCGCTCGGCAGGCCGGCCTTGGCGAAGACGTCCTCGCGGTAGAACAGCGCGGTCGGGCCGATGTCGATCGGCAGGCCGATCACCTTGCCGTCCAGCGTGGTGGCCTGCTTGACCTTCCAGTCGACGTACTCGCCGAGCACGGAGTCCGCGCCGAGCGTCTTCAGGTCGACGAACCGCTCGGCCTGCGGCAGCAGCGAGGCGATGTCCTCGCCCTTGAGGCCGGTGACGTCGGGGACCGCGGTCCCGCCGTTGATCGTGGTGGTCAGCTTCTGCTTGAAGTCGCCGCCGATCTCGGAGTACTTGATGTGCTGGTCGGGGAAGTGCGCGATGGTGTCGTCCAGCACGGACTTGCCGAGGCCGCCCGGCCAGCACCACAGTGCGAGGTTCCCGGTGGCGTTCTTCTTGCCCGAGCCGGCGTCCATGCTCGACGAGCAGCCGGTGGCCGCGGCGAGGACCGCGGCGAAGCTCCCAGCGAGCAGCGTGCGACGGGAGAGCTCCATGGTTCTACCTTCCTGACTGGTCGCGCGGCGTCGCGCTTCCGATGGGTGCGCTGTGGTGGTTGGCCAGCAGCGCGGCAAGGGATTGGTCTTCCGGGTGGTGCTGGTGCCAGGCGGCGAGGTCGGCCCAGGTCGGGGCCGCGTCGGCACCGCCGTACCGGGTCACCGAGACGGCGGCGGTCAGCGCGCCGAAGCGGACCCGCTCGGCCAGGGGAAGTCCCCACAGCGTGGCCGCGATGAATCCGGCGGCGAACACGTCACCCGCCCCGGTGGTGTCCACCGCCGGAACCCGAAGGGCCGGTACGGCGATCCGTTCGCCGGTCCCGGCGTCGAGGGCGAGCGCGCCCTGGTCCCCGTTGGACACGACCACCAGCGGAACCTTCTCGGCGAGCTTGGTCAGCGCCTGGTCGGGGGTGTCGGTCCGGGTGTAGTTCATCGCTTCGCCGGCGTTGGGCAGGAACACGTCGCAGTGCTGGAGCTGGTCGAGGACCGCGGGGTCCCAGCGCTCCGACGGGTCCCAGCCCACGTCGGCGAACACCACGCTGCCGGCCGCCTTGGACTTGGCCAGCCACTCGTTCGGCCAGGGACCGATGTGGGCGGCGACCGCGCGGGCGGCCGGCGGCGTGGTGATCAGCTCGTCGGCCGACAGCGGGGGAGGGGTACCCCGGGTGACCAGTGCCCGGTCGTTGTCGTAGGCAAGAGCCACCGTGAGGGGGGTCTGCCAGCCGTCGAGCCTGCGGGAGAGCGTCAGGTCGACGCCCTCGTGGCGGGTGAGCCGGTCGCGGAGGCGGTCGCCGAGATCGTCGGCGCCGAAGACCGCGGCCAGGCCGGTGCGGAGTCCGAGGCGGGCCAGCGCGACCGCGAAGTTCGCGATCCCGCCGGGGCTCTCGGCCGAGTCGGTCGCCCAGACCTCGGTGCCCGGGCGGGGCGCGGAGGGCAGGCCGAGCACGAGGTCGTGGAAGACCAGGCCGGACACCACCACATCCAGCTCGCTCATGATCAGCACACTCCTGCACGGTCGCTCAAACTCGTGCAGACAGTGTGGTCCTTTCGAGCAAACCGCGCAATACCCGTGCAAATATCTGCGTGAGTGTGACGGAGTTTGCGTGATACGGTCTCTCCGTGTTGCCGAAGCAGCGTCAGGACCAGATCGTGCGCGCGCTCCGGGCCGACGGGGCCGGGGGCGTCAAAGTGCTGGCCGCGCAGCTGGGGGTCAGCGAGGCGACGATTCGCCGCGACCTCGAGCAGCTGCACGAGCAGGGCCGGCTGACCAGGGTGTACGGCGGTGCGCTGGCCGTCGACGGCGGCGACGAGCCGTTCGCCGAGGTGAGCGCGGTGCACGCCGACGAGAAGAACCGGATCGCCCGCGCGGCCGCCGAGCTGATCTCCGACGGCGAGTCCGTGCTGCTCGACATCGGTACGACGTCTTTGCGGCTGGCTCAGCAGTTGCACGGCCGTTCGCTGACCGTTGTCACCAGCAACCTCGCCGTACTGGAGGAGCTGCAGAACGACGAGCAGATCGAGCTGATCGTGCTCGGCGGGTTCCTGCGCCGCAGCTACCGCTCCCTGGTCGGGTACCTGACCGAGGAGAGCCTGCGGCAGATCCACGTGGACACGTTGTTCCTCGGCACCAGCGGGGTCCGCCCCGACGGCCGGGTGATGGACAGCACGATGATCGAGGTCCCGGTCAAGCGCGCGATGATCCAGGCCGCCGACCGGGTGGTGCTGCTGGCCGACGGCACCAAGTTCCCCGGCCACGGCGTCGCCAAGGTGTGCGACCCGACCGAGCTGGCCACCGTGGTGACCGACCCCGGGGCGGACGAGAAGACCCGGGCCCAACTGACCGAAGCGGGAGTACAGGTGGTACTGGCGTGAAACTCACCATCCTCGGCGGCGGCGGCTTCCGCGTCCCCCTCGTCTACCAGGCCCTGCTCGGCGACCGGGGCGAAGGCCGGATCACGTCGGTCACCCTGTACGACACCGACCAGAACCGCCTGAACGCCATCACCGCAGTACTGAAACAACAAGCACTTTCTTTCTCTGACGCTCCTGCAGTGAGTCCAACTACAGATCTCGATGAGGCACTGCGTGGTGCCGACTTCGTCTTCTCCGCCATTCGCGTGGGTGGGCTCGAAGGTCGCACCATCGACGAGCGGGTCGCACTCGACCTCGGCGTGCTCGGCCAGGAGACCGTCGGCGCCGGCGGGATCGCCTACGGTCTGCGAACGTTGCCTGTAGCAACTGCCATCGCGCGGCGGATCGCCGTACTGGCCCCGGAAGCGTGGGTCATCAACTTCACCAACCCCGCCGGCATGGTGACGGAGTCGATGCTCCCGTACCTCGGCGACCGCGTGATCGGCATCTGCGACTCACCCTCCGGTCTCGGCCGTCGCGCCGCGCTCGCCCTCGGGCTCGACGCCTCGCAGACCTTCTACGACTACGCCGGCCTCAACCACCTCGGCTGGCTGCGCGGTCTCCAGTACGACGGCGTCGACCAGCTCCCGAGGCTCCTGGCCGACGAGGGCGCGCTCAGCCAGTTCGAGGAAGGCCGGCTGTTCGGCGTCGAGTGGCTGCGCTCGCTCGGCTCGATCCCGAACGAGTACCTGCACTACTACTACTTCGCCCGCGAGACCCTCGCCGCCGTCCAGTCGGTGGAGAAGACCCGCGGCAAGTTCCTGCTCGAGCAGCAGTCCGACTTCTACGCCGAGACCGCCCGCCACCCCGGCGACGCGCTCGAGCTGTGGCAGAAGACCCGCGCCGAGCGCGAGTCGACGTACATGGTGGAGAGCCGCGAGGTCGCCGACGCCGGCGAGCGCGACGAACGCGACATGTCGGCCGGCGGGTACGAGCAGGTCGCGCTGTCGCTGATGCGCGCGATCGCGCACAACGAGCGCGCCTCGCTGATCCTCAACGTCCGCAACCGCGGCACCCTCGAGCACCTGGACGACGACGCGGTGGTCGAGGTCCCGTGCACGGTCGACGCCAACGGCGCTCGTCCGCTGACCGTCTCGCAGCTGACCGACCACCAGGCCGGCCTGGTGAGCTCGGTCAAGGCCGTCGAGCGCTCGACGATCGAGGCCGCGGCGTCGGGTTCCCGCGCGACCGCCCTGCGCGCCTTCGCCTGGCACCCGCTGATCGACTCGGTCAACACGGCGGCAAAGCTGCTCGACGGGTACGTCGACCAGCTGCCCGACCTGGCGGCCTTCCGCGCCTGATCTACGCTCGCAGTACGGCGTACGGCCCGGATTGGGTTGCGCGCCCCTGATCTGGCAGAATGTCAGGCTGAGTCCGTCCGGATGTGTGCAGCCCTCTAACTCCACGCCCCGGCCGGCCCATTCGAGTGGTCATCCGTTGTCCCCACGACGGCGTGCAGCTCACCCACCTGTATTTCCCGAGGGAGACCACACAAACGTGGCAGTCAAGATCCGTTTGAAGCGCATCGGCAAGAAGCGTGCGCCGCACTACCGCATCGTCGTGATGGACGCCCGCGCCAAGCGTGACGGCCGCGCCATCGAGGAGATCGGCAAGTACAACCCGAAGGCCGAGCCGTCGTTCATCCACGTCGAGTCGGACCGGGCGCAGTACTGGCTGGGCGTCGGCGCGCAGCCGACCGAGGCCGTTCAGGCGATCTTCCGGGCCAGCGGCGACTGGCAGAAGTTCAAGGGCCTGGAGGCCCCGGCGCCGCTGCGGGTCAAGGAGCCCAAGCGGGACAAGCTGGAGATCTTCAACGAGGCGCTGGCCGAGGCCCACGGCACGCTGAAGACCGAGGCCGTCACCAAGAAGGCCGCGGCGAAGAAGGCCGACAAGAAGGACGACGCCAAGGACGAGGCGAAGACCGAGGCCAAGACCGAGGAGCCGAAGGCCGCTGAGGCCGAGGCCCCGGCCGCCGAGGCCGCGCCGGCCGACGACGCCAAGGCCTGACCGTGATGGAGACCGAGGCGCTGGAGCACCTGGTCCGTGGCATCGTGGACAACCCTGACGACGTCAGTGTCCGGTCGCGCAACCTGCGCCGCGGACGCACGCTCGAGGTGCACGTGCACCCCGACGACATCGGCAAGGTGATCGGCCGCAACGGCCGGACGGCGACCGCGATCCGCACGGTGGTCGGGGCGCTCAGCTCCGAGCAGTCGGTCCGGATCGACTTCGTCGACGAGCAGAACCGGCGCCCGCGCCGCTGACTCGGCAGCAGTCTCTGTGGAGGGCCGTACCCCCTGGGGTGCGGCCCTTCGCCTTATCTTCGGCAGTACGCCGGTTCGCAGCGGGCCGGTGAGAGTAGAAAGGGACACACGGGTGTTGGTGACCGTCGGCCGGATCGGCCGGGCACACGGGATCAAGGGTGAGGTCGGGATGATCGTCCGGACCGACGAGCCGGACCTCCGGTTCGCCGACGGCGCCGTCCTGATGACGGAGGACAAGCCGGCCCGGGCCCTGACCGTGGAGTCCAGCCGCTGGCACTCCGGCCGCCTGCTGGTGAAGTTCGTCGAGGCCCCGGACCGGACCGCCGCCGAGAACCTGCGCAACCTCGCCGTCCAGGCCGAGATCGCCGAGGACGAGCGCCCGGAGGACCCGGAGGAGTACTACGACCGCGAGCTGATCGGCCTGGCCGTCCGCACCACCGACGGCGAGCAGGCCGGTGAGGTGATCGACGTCGTCCACCTGCCGTCGCAGGACCTGCTGGAGATCCGCCGGCCGGCCGGCAACGCCGTACTGGTTCCGCTGGTCGAGGAGCTGGTCCCGGAGATCGACCTGGGTGCGGGCTTCGTGCTGGTGGCCGACCGGCCCGGCCTGCTCGACCCGGAGGGCGCTGAGGTCGTCCCGACCGATCCGGACGCCGGCTGATGAGGCTGGACGTCTTCTCGATCTTCCCGGAGTACCTGGCCGCGCTGGACCTCAGTCTGGTCGGCAAGGCGGCGAAGAGCGGCCTGCTGGACGTCCGGGTGCACGACCTGCGCGACTGGACCCACGACCGCCACCGCACGGTCGACGACACCCCGTCCGGCGGTGGTGCCGGCATGGTGATGAAGCCGGAGCCGTGGGGTGAGGCGCTGGACGCAGTTGCGCCTGTTGACGGTCCGGCCCAGCCTCGCCTGATCGTGCCGACGCCTGCGGGCCGGCCGTTCAGCCAGGAGTTGGCCTACGAGCTGGCCGCCGAGCCGTGGCTGGCCTTCGCCTGCGGCCGGTACGAGGGGATCGACGCGCGCGTGGCCGAGTACGCCGGCGAGCGGATGCGCGTCGACGAGGTCTCGATCGGCGACTACGTGCTGAACGGCGGTGAGGTCGCCGTACTGGTCATGGTCGAGGCGGTCGCTCGCCTGCTGCCGGGCGTGATCGGCAACCCGGAGTCCCTGGCCGAGGAGTCCCACTCCGGTGACGGCCTGCTGGAGTACCCGGTCTACACGAAGCCGACCTCCTGGCGCGGCCACGACGTACCGGACGTCCTCCTGTCCGGGAACCACGCCCTGATTGCCCAGTGGCGTCACGACCAGGCCGTACGGCGTACTGCCGAGCGCCGCCCGGACCTGCTGGCCGCGTGGGGTGGTGTGGTCGCCGGCAAGGACGACGCGGCCGCGCTGGTCGACGTGCTGCCGGCGGTCGAGAGTGACGCGGGGGAGCTGCTCACGCTGCAGCGGGCCGCCTACTTGTCCGAGGCGCTGGCGTACGACGACTTCACCATCCCGCCGCTGCTCGAGCCGCTGGAGGGCGTGGTCGAGCGGATCCGTCAGGGGCAGGTCTGGAAGGCCGTGGCGGGGACGCGGATCGTCGGGTCGGTCCACCTGGCCGTGGACGGCTCGGTCGGCCGGATCGGGCGGCTGATGGTCGCGCCGGACTGGCAGGGGCGTGGGGTCGGGAGTCGGCTGCTCAAGGTGGCCGAGCAGACGGCGCCGCCGGAGGTCACGGCGTACGAGCTGTTCACGGGTACCGAGAGTGAGCGCAACCTGGGGCTGTACCGCAAGGCCGGCTACCGGGAGATCCGCCGGGAGCCGCACACCGCGAAGATCGAGTTCGTGCTGCTGGCCAAGCGGCGGAAGCGGCGCTGATTTCGTTGCGACCGGGCCGTGTGGCAAACTTGGTCGCTGTTGCCAGTGCGATGCTCCTGCCACAGGGGGTGACCATCGCACAGCGACATCCTTCAGCTTCTCACCACCTATTTCGTGGGTGACCTGTGGCACGCGCGAGAAAGCGAACACCTGATGACCAACGTCCTGAACGAGCTCGACAACGCGAGCAAGCGTGACGACATCCCCTCCTTCCGCCCCGGCGACACGGTCAACGTGCACGTCAAGGTCGTCGAAGGAAGCCGCTCCCGCGTCCAGGTGTTCAAGGGCGTCGTGATCCGTCGCCAGGGTGGTGGCCTGCAGGAGACCTTCACGGTCCGCAAGGTCAGCTTCGGCGTCGGCGTCGAGCGCACCTTTCCGCTGCACACCCCGATCGTCGAGAAGGTCGAGGTCGTCACCCGCGGCGACGTCCGTCGCGCCAAGCTGTACTACCTGCGTGAGCTGCGCGGCAAGGCCGCGAAGATCAAGGAGAAGCGGGACGCCTGAGTCCTAGCGACGACGGTCAGGTATGGCGCCGAGCACTGCGACTCGCGCTCGCCCGGTAGCCAAGAGGGCACGTCGCAGCAAAGGACGACATCGCAGGCTCAAGCAGCGCAACCCGCTGCTGAGCCTGCTGATCGAGATGACCACGGTGACGGTGCTCGCCCTGGTCATCACGGTTGTTCTGCGGCTTTTCGTCGCCGAGGCGTTCTACGTGCCCTCGGAGTCGATGTACGACACGCTCACGACGAACGACCGCATCCTGGCCGAGAAGGTCAGCTACCTGCACCGTGACGTCGACCGGGGCGACATCATCGTCTTCAAGGACCCCGCGAACTGGCTGAACGAGGAGCAGGCGACTCCGGGCGCGCTGCGCCGGGTCGGCGAGTTCGTCGGCATCCTGCCGCGCAGCGGTGAGGGTCACCTGGTCAAGCGGGTGATCGGGCTGCCCGGCGACCGCGTGTTCTGCTGCGACCGGTCGGGCCGGATCCTGGTCAACAAGATCCCGCTCGACGAGCAGGAGTACCTGCTGAAGGACGCCAAGCCGTCGCTGCAGCCGTTCGACGTCGTCGTACCGCCCGGTCATCTGTGGGTGATGGGGGACAACCGCGCCGAGTCGGCCGACTCCCGCGCCCACATGGGCGGTCCCGGTGGCGGGTTCGTGCCGATCGAGAACGTGGTTGGCCGGGCCTGTTGCGTAATCTGGCCGTCTGACCGGATGACGATGCTGCGTCCTCCGGAAACCTTCAAGAAGCCGGGGCTGAAGAAGTGACCGATACATCGACCGAGGCGACGCCGGACAAACCCACCCACCGCTCGGGGCTGGCCGCCGCGGCCCGCGAGTTCGTGCTGATCGTGGTCGGAGCGCTGATCGTCTCGTCGATCCTGCGGGCGTTCGTCGGGCAGATGTTCATCATCCCGAGCGAGTCGATGCAGAACACCCTGCTGGTCGGTGACCGGGTGGTGGTCGAGAAGCTGACCGACGTCGAGCGTGGCGACGTCGTCGTGTTCGAGGACCCGGGCGGCTGGCTGGGCACCGAGGAGAGCGGCCAGAAGCGCGGCTCGATCGGCCGGTTCTTCGAGGTCGTCGGCCTGCTGCCGGACTCCAGCCACGGTCACCTGATCAAGCGCCTGATCGGCATGCCCGGCGACAAGGTCGCCTGCTGCGACGCGAAGGGCCGGCTGATGGTCAACGGCCAGCCGCTGGAGGAGTCCCAGTACCTGTACCCCGGCGACGCGCCGTCGGCGATGGAGTTCCAGGTCGTCGTCCCCGCCGGCAAGATCTTCGTGATGGGCGACCACCGCTCGGAGTCCGGCGACTCCCGCGTCCACCTCAGCGACACCGGCCCCGACGGCGGCAACCCCGGCGACGCCGCCTTCGTCCCCCTGGACAAGGTCACCGGCCGCGCGATCCTGGTCGTCTGGCCCGCCAGCAACTTCTCCAAGCTCGGCGTCCCCGACACCTTCAAGTCCATCCCGCCCGCCTCCGGCCCGCCCCCGCTCAAGCCCTCGATCTCCCTGACACCACCCCCCAAGTAAGCGGAGCCCCCGTGCCCCTCACCGCACACCCTCCCACCTCGGCACGCCGCACGAGGCCCAGCTCTTCGCTTTCCGCTGCCGCAGTACGTACGGCGTATACGGGTCCTGCCGCTGCTGCCGCGGCGCTGTCGCTTCGGGGTTCCGCAGTAGTACGTTCGGCCGCCGCGGCGCCAGCACCGTTCGCCGCCACCGACACGGGCTTCACGCGATGTTCGGCTGACGCAGTACGTCGTCAGACGGCTGCTGCCCACAGGCTCGCCTCCGCGCGCCGCGGGCAAGCCGGCCTGCTCAACTCCGCACGCCGTCGACCGACCGGGCGCTTCCCTGCCAGCACCTCACGCCGGATGGCGCCCGCTGAACCCGCGGGCTTCGTCGGCGTACTGCGTCGCGTGTCGGCTGGCGCCAGCGCGTGCCGCCTGTCGGTTGGCGCCGCCTTCGACTCGGGCGCCGGGGTCGTGCGTCATTCGGCTGCTGGTCGGGGGCTGGGGTCGGCGGGTCGTTCGCGAGTTCGTGGTGGTGTTTGCCTGTGCCGTGTGGGGAGGGTCGGATGAGTGCTCTCCCGCGCGGTAGCACGATTCGTCGCGACGCGGGGCTGTACGGGTACGAGCGTGCGCTGCGGCGCGTCGGTCTCGACCCGATCGCGGGTGTTGACGAGGCCGGGCGGGGGCCGTGCGCCGGGCCGTTGGTTGCGGCGGCAGTGATCCTGCCCGACGGCAAGCGCGGCCAGATCCCCGAGCTCGCCGACTCCAAGCTGCTCACCGCCAAGGCGCGCGACCGCTGCTACGACCAGATCCGTGCCCGCGCGCTCGCCTGGTCGGTGGTCTCGATCGAGGCCGACGAGTGCGACCGCCTCGGCATGCACGTCGCGAACGTCCAGGCGCTGCGCCGGGCCCTGTTCCGGCTCGACGTGCGGCCGTCGTACGTGCTGACCGACGGTTTCGGCGTCGACGGTCTCGGCGTACCGGGCCTGGCGATCTGGAAGGGCGATCGAGTCGCCGCCTGTATCGCTGCCGCGTCAGTGATCGCGAAGGTCACCCGTGACCGGATCATGCAGCACTGGGACTCGGTGTACCCGGAGTACGATTTCGCGGTCCACAAGGGCTACTGCACGCCCGAGCACCAGGCGGCACTGGACAAATACGGCCCGTGTCCACAACATCGACGCCGATTCGAGAATGTCCGCCGCAGTCTGCGGCCCGATATGGGACAGAATGTGACCAGTCCCACCGGAGTGGAGAGCCGATGAGTGCTGACGACCTCGAGAAGTACGAGACCGATATGGAGCTACAGCTCTATCGGGAGTACAAGGACGTCGTCGGGATCTTCAAGTACGTCGTGGAGACCGAACGGCGCTTCTACCTGTGCAACGCGGTGGACCTCAAGGTCCGCACCGAAGGCGGCGACGTCTACTTCGAAGTGACGATGGCCGACGCCTGGGTGTGGGACGTCTACCGTTCGGCCCGCTTCGTGAAGAACGCCAAGGTCGTCACCTTCCGCGACGTCAACATCGAAGAACTGGCCAAGTCCGACCTGGAAGTCCCCAAGGACTCCGACTTCGGCCGCTGACCTCACCCTGAGCGGGCGTCTCCTGAGAAGACGCCCGCTCAGGGCGTCAGCACGCCCTCTTCCAACCCGTACGCCGTACCGCCTCAGCCCAGCGCGCCGTACCGCTTCAGCCCAGCGCGCGCTCGAGCTGCTCCCTCCGCGTCTCCAACCACCGCAGCTCCGCCGCGTAGAACTCCAGCGACACCGCCGAGTCCCGCGCCCCGAGGCCCCAGCCTTCGACCCGCCCAGCCTCCCGAAGCTTCGCCCGCACCAATGCCGGCACCAGCCCGCGACGGTCCTCGAGCCCGTACGCATCGGCGAACACCCGCAACCGCGCACCCAGATCAGGCACCTCCTCGAACCCCGCCTCGAGCAACTGCCGATCCGACTCCAACGGCACGAACGCCCAGGCCGCCGCCGCAACATCCAGCAACGGCTTCGTCGGCCCACACGCGTCCCAGTCGATGAATGCCACCGGCCGCCCGTCCCGGTACACCGTGTTCCAAGGCCCCAGATCCCCGTGCGACATGATCTCGCCGTCCTTCAGCACAACCCCGGGCGGCACGAACCCCGCACTGGCCACATGCAACCGCCGCAACAACCGGGCGACCCCCACCAGCGCCCCCTCCGACCGCATCTCCGCCGTCAGCGGATTCCCCTTCCCAGGCGCCCACTCCGGATCCGCCGCCACCACCCCCGGCACAAAGCTGAGGACCTCGACCCCACCCTCCACCCCAAGCACCCGAGGCGCCCCCTCGAACCCCACAGCCTCCAGATGCCGCAAGTAGGCATGCACCACCGGCGCCGCCGCCCCGACCTCCCGCCGTACGGTCTCCCCACGGCGAACCACCGAAGGATTGTTCCGCCCACCCGCCAGCACCTCGTCGCCCATCACCCCAGCATGCCCTTCCGCGGTTCACTGGTCGGGACGACGCTCACCGACTCCAGGTCGATGGTCATCGGCGCAAACTCCTGGTTCGCGACGTTGTGCTCGTCGCGCAGGTGGACCAGGCGGAGGATGTAGAACAGGAAGCCGTCGAACACCTTTGGCTTGTGCGTGTAGTGCGCGATCGGGCTTCCGATCACGTCGGGCTGGTAGGCCATCCGCCTCTGCCGGAAGATCTTGTCGTGGTAGAGACCCCAGTCGGGGTTGTGGTTGGCGATGGGGTCGGGCGAAGGTGAGCGCGGTAGCCGACGACGCCGTGTCCGGCCGGCCTCCGACCAGGGCTCGATCCCGTCGGTCTCGACGTCGGGGTGGACGAACACGATCGGCGCCGTCAGGTAGTTCGAAGTGGCCGCGCTGGTGAAGTAGGCGACCTGGATCGCGTCCCAGCGAGTCTCGTTGTGCGGTTCCAATACCTGTGTCAGCAGATCGCTCAGTCTTCACGTCCTTCGTGGTTGTCGGTTCGGGGTCAGGATTCTTCGACGTCGGCGAAAGCGATCCGCACGCCGCCGGTGGCCAATTCGAAGACGCGCGGGAAGAACTCGGCGGCCTCGGGGGTCGCGACCGCTTCGCTCGCGGCGTCGTACCCGGTGAAGTACAGGTCGACCAGCCGGTACGCCGGGGTCGGCGAGCCGTCCTCCTTGGGCCAGACCCGGGACGCCTCGATGCGCTGCACACCCGGAAGCTTGGACGCCAGCGCGAGCAGGTCGCCGTACCCGCTCTCGAACGCGTCCGGATCGGCCGGATTGTCGACGATGAACGCGATCTTGGTCGGCCTTTCGGCGGTCTCCTGGATCGAGGAGACGGAGTTCGGGAAGACGAGTTCCTGGTCGCGCGACAACGCCGCCTTCGCGCGCCGCGACGGTTCGTCGACCAGAACTTCGGACACTCCGGACTCGACGGCGTCGAGGGCGGCGACCGCGACGCCCGCGGCGGGAATCTTGGAGATGTCGAGGGCGGAGACCAGATCGGTGTCCACGAATCCGGCATGGACGCCGACAACAGCGGTGCCCTGGCCAGCCAGTTCCAGCCGCAGCGCGTTGCTCAGCGACCAGGCGGCCGCCTTCGACGCGGCGTAGGTCGCGAGATGGTCGGCGGTCAGGAAGGACAGCATCGACAACATGTTCACGATCACTCCGCCCCCGTTGGCCTTGAGGACCGGCGCGAACGCCCGACTCATCACCAGCGGGCCGAAGTAGTTCGCCTCGAGTTCCTCGCGCGCCGCGGCCACCGCGTTCGGATCCAGAGCTGCCGAGCCGAGCCCGATGCCGGCGTTGTTGACCAGCAGATCGACGTCGGGCAACTCCTCGGCCAGCGCCTGAACGCGGGCATGGTCGGTGACATCGAGCTCGACCGCGACGACCCGGTCCCGGTCCGGCACGGTGCCGCGGTCACGCGCGGCGGCGTAGACCTTGGTCGCGCCGCGGGCCAGCAACTCGTCCACGAACGCGAGCCCGATCCCGCGGTTCCCGCCGGTGACCAGAGCAACGGATCCTTCGATGTTCATGACGCCTCCATGGGCATGTCGTCGGTCGAGGCTGCCGCCCCCGTCAACGTTGCCCCGCACCGGCGCCTGGTCGCGCCGGTCGAAACGACTGGCACCATCCCTGGTGGCACCGGACGGTCGCCAGCTAGCGGGAATGATGACGGTCGCCAGCTCGCGGGAATGATGACGGTCGCCAGCTCGCGGGAATGATGACGGTCGCCAGCTCGCGGGAGTGCTCCAGCCGCTGTCGGACATGCTCTGGTACCACCCCCGAATGGACTACACCGCTCCGCAGGTCTCCCGGGGGCTGTTCGCCCTGCACCTGATCCGCGACGCCGCCCCCGCCCGGAGCTGCCTGCGAGAGGCGACGCTGGAGGACCCGCGCTCGCGGCAAGATCGACGCACACGTACGCCGAGGTGATGCCGAGCTTGATGAACACCTTGTGCAGGTGCCACTCGTGAGGCCGGCCAACGCGGCTTCTGGGCGTCGGCCGCGCAGGTCGGACCGCCGCTCGTCGGGTGGCCATGAGCAGTTGGCAGTCGGGTTTATCGGCCAAGCCGGTGAAGAGTTCTCGGTTCTGCTGTGGCCCTCCAGTCGCCCAGGACTTCGAGGCGTTGCTTGTCGGATGGGGCGCGTGAGCTCCTTCTGCGTCAGGGGGCGCGTCTTTGGGTGGGGGAGAGGCGCCAGCCGGAGTCCTCGTAGGTGATGAGGTTGGCCTGGGCGAGGGTTTCCAGGCATTCCTGGACTGTGTCGTGGTCGAGGCCGGCGGTGGTGGCTATGCGGGTGGACGGGGACGGGCGGAGGACCGGGACGGCGTCGAGGGTGCGGCGGAGGTCGTGGTCCAGGGCGTCTTCTGGGGTGGCGGGGGTGTGGGGGTAGGAGGTCAGGTGCTGACCCAGGGGTGAGATGGCTTCGAGGATGTCGGCTACCGACGTGGCCACCGTGGCGTTGCGTTCTCGGATGAGGAGGTGGGTGCCTTCGGACATTCGGGAGGTGATGGGGCCTGGGACTGCGAGGACCGGGCGGCCGCACTGTTCGGCCCAGTTGGCGGTGTTGAGGGCTCCGCTGCGGATGGCGGCCTCGACGACGATGGTGCCTTGGGTGGCGGCGGCGATGAGGCGGTTGCGGGCGAGGAAACGGAGCTTGGTGGGGGAGCAGCGGGGTGGGAGTTCGCTGACCAGGAGACCTTCGCCGGCGATGCGGTCGAAGAGGGCCGTGTTGCTCTTCGGGTAGGGGACGTCGACTCCACACGCCAGGACGGCGATGGTGGTGCCGGTGCTGGCCAGAGCGCCGCGGTGGGCGGCGGCGTCGATGCCGTACGCGCCGCCGGAGACGATCGTCGTGCCGCGGTCGCCCAGACCGGCCGCGAGTTCTGCGGCGGCGTGTTCGCCGTACGAGGAGCAGGCGCGGGCGCCGACCATGGCGATCGAGGACTCGAGCAGCTCACGGAGGTTGCGCGTGCCTCTGACCCAGAGGCCGTACGGCGTGCCGCCGCGGCGGGCTTGCTGGCCGGCCTCGGTGAGCACCTCGATCTGGTCGGGCCATTCGTCGTCGCCCGGGATGACGAAGCGGGCGCCGGCGGCGTCGGCCTTGGCGAGGTCGCTTTCAGGGGAGACCATAGCGAGGCGTGACGACCAGCGTTCGAGGCCTGGGGCCTTGGTGCGAAGGAGTTCCCAGATCTCCAGCGGCTCGAGGTCGGCGAAGGTCTTCAGGGTGGCGGGGTCGCCTGGTTCGATGACTCGGGACAACGCCGCTCTCGCGAGCCGGTCCTCGTCGGAGGGCGCCGGACGGTCGAGGGCTGTGGAGGAGGCGTTGCTAGAGGCAACTACCAGATCGGTTTGCTGGTTGGCGTTGGTCATGTGCGGACGGGCTCTCTGAGAGGGCGGGTGTCTTCGAGGGGTGTCAGGGGTGCGCCGGTGCGGAGTTGGAAGGCTTCGTGGGTGAGGGCTGGGGTCGGGGCCGGTTGGGCGGCCAGATCGGTGAGGGTCCAGGCGAGACGGACGACGCGGTCGAGGCCTCGGGCGGTGAGGCGGCCTTCGGCGTAGTGGGCTTCGAGAATGGATTGGCTGATGGCGTCGAGCGGGAACTCGCGACGTAGGACCGGGCCGGGGATCTCGCTGTTGAGCTGCCAGGGCGTTTCTCGATAGCGGTGGGACTGGCGGTCGCGGGCGGCGCGGACCCGGGCGGCGACGTCGGCAGTGGACTCGGGCTGGTCTGCGGTCCCGACGCCTCTGGCGGCGGGGAGGATCTGACGCTGGATGTCCATCCGGTCCTTGATCGGGCCGCTGATGCGTTGGCGGTACCGGTTGAGGATCTGGGGTGTGCAGTTGCAGATGCCGGTCGGAGTGCCGGATTGGCCGCAGGGACAGGGATTCGCGGCCAGGACCAGGAGGAACCGCGCCGGGAACTTGGCGACAGCGGCCGCGCGGTGGACTTCGACGAATCCGGACTCGAGCGGCTGGCGCAGGGTGTCCAGCGTCAACGGGTGCATCTCAGGTGCTTCGTCGATGAAGAGGATGCCTCGGTGCGCGCAGCTGATCGCGCCGGGACGAGGAACTCCGGAGCCTCCGCCGACGAGGCTGACCAGGGACGCAGTGTGGTGTGGGGCGATGAACGGTGGACGGGTGACGAGCTCGGCGTCGTTGGTAAGCAGGCCGGCCAAGGAGTGCACGGCAGAGACCTCCAGGGACTCGTCGGTGCCCAGGTCGGGCATCAGGCCGGCCAGGCGCTCAGCGAGCATGGTTTTGCCGGAACCTGGTGGGCCGTAGAGATACAGGTGATGGCCGCCCGCGGCGGCGGCTTCGATGGCTCGACGGCCTTCGCGCTGGCCCAGGACGTCGTCGAGGTCGACCTCCGGAACCCTCGTGAGGGACTCCGACATCAGGCGTGGCTCGGCGCGAGGCGGCTCCTCGTCGGGGATCTCCTCGCCGCGGATCATCGCGAGCACCTGCCGCAGCGAGCGCACGCCGTACACGCTGATGTCCGGGACGAGGCGGGCTTCGCTCGCGTTGAGCTCCGGGACGATGATGCGGGTGAAGCCTGCGCGGGCGGCGGCCAGCGTCATCGCGAGGGCGCCGCGGACTTCGCGGATGCGGCCGTCGAGGCCGAGCTCTCCGATGATGGCGCAGTGCCGCAGCTCGGCGATCGGGAGCACGCCGCTGGCCGCGAGCAGCGCGCACGCGATCGTCACGTCGTAGTGCGAACCGGTCTTCGGCAGGGTCGCCGGCGACAGGCCGATGGTCACCTTGCGATCGGGGAACCGTTCACCGCTGTTGACGACGGCCGCGCGGACGCGGTCCCTTGCCTCGGACAACGAGGTGTCGGGAAGCCCGATCAGGGTGGTCTTCGGCAGGCCCTGGGCGATGTCGGCCTCGACCTCGACGAGGTGGCCCTCCAGGCCGACGAGAGCGACGGACCAGGCCTGGGCGAGGGACATCAGCCCACGCCCCTCAGGTGCTCGATCGTGGGTCTGCCGCCGCCGGGAGGGACCAGTACGGCGATCACGTCGATCCGGATCTCCGGTGGGTGGAGCTCGTGCTCCTGCAGCCAGCGGCCGACCAGGCGGCGCAGGGTGCTGAGCTTGCGATAGGTGACCGACTCCAGGGGACTGCCGTACCCGAGGCCGCGCCGGGTCTTCACCTCGCACACGACCAGCGCCCGGCCCTCGCGGGCGACGATGTCGATCTCGCCCTGCTCGCACCGCCAGTTGCGCGCGAGGATCGCGAAGCCCTGCTGGCTGAGATGTTCCGCGGCGAGCTGTTCGCCGTACTGCCCGACTGCATCTTTGGTCCGCATCGATGACCACCTCCGACTAGAAGATGCCGGGATCGGGCGCGGATTCGAGGGTGACTTCGCGGCCTGTGGACAACGAAAACGCCGGCCGGGCCCGAGGGCCGGCCGGCGTTGGTGGTGTGGTGGGTCAGTTGCGCATGTGTTTGCCGCGGTTGGACTTCGGTGGCGTGCGGTCGACGCGGAGCTCGGTGGGCTCGTGGCGGATGACCTGCAGACCGCCGGTGCCCGGGTCGGTGTCGCCGACCTCGAAGTCCCAGCTCTCCTCGTTGGCCAGGCGGCTGTGCCAGCGGCCGTAGAGGCCGTAGATGGCAAGCCCGATCACCATCCAGATGCCGAACTTGGTCCAGGTGCCGGTCTTGAGGTTGAGCATCAGCCACAGGGTCGCGGCCAGCGACAGCAGCGGGATCAGCGGGACCAGCGGGACGCGGAAGCCGCGTTCCAGGTTCGGCTCGGTACGGCGCAGGCGGAGGACTCCGACGGCGCAGAACGCGAAGCAGAACAGGGCTCCGATGACCAGCAGCTCCTCGAGCTCGACCACCTTGGGGTACAGCGTCAGCAGCAGCGCGGCGAAGCCGGCCGCCGTGGCCGCTCGGGCCGGCGAGGAGTAGACGCGGCTGACCCGGCCGAGGCTCTTCGGCAGGAGACCGTCACGGCCCATGTTGAACAGCACGCGGCTCTGCGCGATCAGTACCACCATGATCACTGTGGACATCGCCAGCAGAGCCCCGAGATTGACCACGTCCGCGGCCCAGCCGACCCCGACCGCCTCGAGTGCCTCCGAGACCGGTGCGCCACCGCCGAGCTGCCCGTACGGGCGCAGGCCGACCAGGACGATGGCCATCGCGACGTACAGGACGGTGACGACCACGACGCCGAGCAGCATGCCCTGCGGGACCGTCTTGCGCGGGTTGCGGGCGTCCTCGGACGCGGTCGCGATCAGGTCGAAGCCGATGAAGGCGAACACGATCGCGCTGGCCGCGGTGAAGATGCCCATCAGGCCGAACGAACCGAACGAGGAGTCCAGCATCCAGCCCAGGAGCGTCGGGTTCGCCGTGGCGGGGGCCGGACGCTCCATCGGGATGAAGGGCTTGTAGTTCTCCATCTTGATGTGCGTCGCGCCGACCACCACCACCAGCAGGATCACCGCCACCTTGGCCGCCACGACGACGGTCAGCACGCGGGACGACAGCTTGGTGCCGGTGACGATCATCGCGGTCAGCAGCAGGATCAGCAGCGGCGCGACGAGGTTCACCTTGGCCTCGGGGCCGAAGAACTGGGCCAGCCCGTCGGGCAGGACGACGCCGAATCCGTTCAGGGTGGCCAGGAAGTACGCGGACCAGACACGGGCGACGATCGCGGCCGCGGTGACGAGCTCGAGGACCAGCGCCCAGCCGACCAGCCACGCCCACATCTCACCGAAGGTGACGTAGCTGAACGTGTACGCGCTGCCGGACACGGGAATGGTCGACGAGAGCTCGGCGTAGCACGCGGCTGCCAGCAGGCAGACGAGCGCTGCGACCACGAACGACAGGATGACGGCAGGACCGGACACGCTCGCGGCCTGCTTACCACTCAGGCTGAAGATGCCGGAACCGATCATCACACCGAGGCCGAGCACGACAAGGTCGCGTCGACCGAACAGACGCGGTAGTCGGTGCCGCGCCTCCTCGACTCGAGTGAACGCCGACTCGACCGGCAGGCGCCGGCCTACGGTCTGTCCGTTCGCTGAGGGGGCCATGGTCAGGGGTGCCTCCGTTGCTACTAGGGCAATCGGGCCGAACAGTAGTCGACCGGGGGACTACGGGCCAGACCTCCTTCGTGTCGCCGCCGCGCGGCTGCTTGCGATGCCGGAGCCGCTCACGCATCGTCGAGCCATGGCACCGGACGACGTCAGCCCAGAACCCTCCGTACCGGAGGAATTCGCTGCGTTACTGGCTGACTACGAACGGCATCTGGCGGCGGAAAGAGGCCTCAGCGAACATTCGGTCCGAGCGTACATGGGTGACGTCACCGATTTGATCGATCATTTGAATCGGCTTGGTCACGATGAGCTGGGCTCGCTCGACATCCGCGGTCTGCGGTCCTGGCTGGCCAAGCAGCAGAGCCTGGGCAAGGCGCGCAGCACGATGGCGCGGCGGGCCACGGCGGCGCGGGTGTTCACCGCGTGGGCCCAACGGACCGGGCGGATCGCGACCGATCCAGGCGCGCTGCTGGCCAGTCCGAAGGCGCACAAGACGCTTCCGGGCGTGCTGGGACAGGCGGACACGCGGGCCGTGCTGGATGCCGCCGCGGTCGCGGCCGACGACGGGAGCCCGCTCGGGCTGCGGGACCTGGCGATCATGGAACTGCTGTACGCGACCGGGATCCGGGTCGGTGAGTTGTGCGCGCTGGACCTGGACGAGGTGGATCGGAACCGGCGCGTGGTGCGGGTCTTCGGTAAGGGGCGTAAAGAGAGGTCGGTCCCGTACGGCGTACCGGCGGCCGAGGCGCTGGAGTCGTGGCTGGCGGTGCGTGCGCGGTTGGTGCGGGACGGGAGTGGGGCGGCGCTGTTCCTCGGGGCGCGCGGGGGGCGGATCGATCAGCGGACCGTACGGCGGGTGGTGCACGCGCGGATCGGGGCCGTGGACGCGCCGGACATGTCGCCGCACGGGTTGCGGCACACGGCGGCGACGCATCTGCTCGAAGGCGGGGCGGATCTGCGGAGCGTGCAGGAGTTGCTCGGGCACGCGTCGCTGGCGACCACGCAGGTCTACACGCACGTGTCGAGTGAGCGGCTGCGCGCGGCGTACCAGCAGGCGCATCCGCGGGCTTGAGTTCTCCGCCGTACTGCGGGCTGGTGCGGCGGGGGTGATGGGCGGGTGGTGGGGGAATGGGGCAGACTGCGGGCCATGCGGGTTTCGGCAAAATCTGACTATGCGTTGCGGGCGCTGATCGAGATCACCCAGCGTTGGGTGGCCAACGATCCTTCGGTGGTGTCGGCGGAGGAGCTCAGCCGGCAGCAGGGCATTCCGCACGGGTTCCTTCAGGGGATCCTGGCCGACCTGCGTCGCGCTGGTGTGCTGTCCAGCCAGCGTGGGCAGTCCGGAGGGTGGAAGCTCGCGGTGGACCCGAACGAGATCTCGGTGGCCGACGTGATGCGCGCTGTCGACGGGCCGATCGTGAGCATCTCGGGGGTGCGGCCGGAGAGTGTCGACTACAACGAGCGGGCCGTGGTGCTGCAGCGGGTGTGGATCGCGGCGCGGGCGAGCCTGCGGGACGTGCTCGAGCAGACCACGCTGACGGACCTTGCCAAGGGCAAGCTTCCGGCGGGGGTCGAGCGGCGGTCGAAGGACGAGGACGCTTGGCAGGCGCGGGTTCCTGGGAGTTGAGTTCATTTGCTGGTCAGTGGTTTCTGATCAGGAGTGTGGCGCCGAGGGTGGCGAGGGCGCTGAGGGTGACGATCACGGTTGGTAGGGGGTTGTGGTCGTTTGTTGGTGCTTGGCGTTGCGCGGTGGGTGAGCCCGCGCGAGTTGGTGGCTGGGGTTGCTGACAAGCCGGCGGGCAGGTCGGCTGTGGCTGAGGTTGCGGCGCCGGGAAAAGAGTTGTGGGGGCTTGGGGCGGTCGGTGGGGTGCCGGTGGCTGGGGTGTGGGGAGAGTCGGGCACGGTTGTGACTGCTGTGGCGGTGGGGTGGTTGGCCGTGCCGGCTCGTGGGGTGTGGTGCCGGGGTAGCCGGGTGGCTGGGGTGGTTGGTAGGCCGGCGGGCACGTCGGCTGTGGTTGAGGTCGCTGCGCCGGCAGAAGAGGTGAGGGGTGTTGGGCCTGGAGTGGGGGTGCGCCGGGCGTTCGTGGCGCGACGCGGGCGGGGGCTGGCGTGCGTGGGGTGACGCGGGCGGGGGCTGGCGTGCCTGGGGTTGTTGGTAGTAGGCGGACTGGTTGAGCGGGGAGCAGGCTGAGGGGGTTGAGGTAGGTCTTGCCTTCCAGTAGGCCCCAGTGGAGGCAGGTTGTGGGGGCGCAGTGGGAGGCGGCTGCTGAGAGGCGGCCGATGGGTTGGGCTGGGTGGACGGTGGTGCCGGTGGGGAGGGATGGGATCACTGGCTCGTAGGTCGTGCGTTGGTGGCCGTGGGTGACTACTACGACGCTGCGGCCGGCTACTGGGCCGGCGTACGTGATGGTGCCGGGGGTGGCGGAGAGGACTGGTTGGCCAGGAGTGCCGGCCAGGTCGATGCCTCGGTGGCCGGGGAGCCAGGGCTTGGCGGGTGGGGCGTAGGCGTGGACGATCCGGGGGCGCGGATCGAGGGGCCAGACAGCATCCGGAGGTGGTGGGGCGAACGGGCGCTGGATCGCTGGGGCCATGGGTGCCGACAGAGGTACCAGGAGTGGTGGGGTGAGGGGCGCCAGAAGGGGCAGGGCGAAAAGGGCCAGCAGGGGTGTCAGCGGGAGAGGGCTCATGCTGGAAAGGTGCAGGTGAGAGGGCGAAATCCGCGGGGTGAATCGGGGGTTGTGGACAGCGTGGGGGCCGGTTCGACCAGGGGTGGTCTTCTCGCGTAGACTTCTGGTGGCGTCCCACCTCGGTGGGGCGACTTCGCACGCCTGCACACAGGCGAATCCTCTTGGTCCCGGTCCGCCGGGGAGGGATTCGCGCGGGCGTCAGGCGCGACGGACCAACCCCGGTCCGCCGCGGGACAACCGAGACAGCGTCACCGAGACGGGTAACCCGTGCGGGGCGCGACAGGAGAGAACCACGTCATGGCCGTCGTCACCATGAAGCAGCTGCTCGAGAGCGGCGTGCACTTCGGGCACCAGACCCGCCGCTGGAACCCGAAGATGAAGCGCTACATCCTCACCGAGCGCAACGGCATCTACATCATCGACCTGCAGCAGTCGCTGTCGTACATCGACCGCGCCTACGAGTTCGTCCGGAGCACCGTCGCCTCCGGCGGCGCGATCCTGTTCGTCGGCACCAAGAAGCAGGCCCAGGAAGCGATCGCCGAGCAGGCGACCCGGGTCGGCATGCCCTACGTGAACCAGCGCTGGCTGGGCGGCATGCTCACCAACTTCCAGACCGTCAACAAGCGGCTCCAGCGCCTCAAGGAGCTCGAGCTGCTGGACTTCGACGACGTCGCCGCCTCCGGCGTGACGAAGAAGGAGCTGCTGCAGAAGCGTCGCGAGCACGACAAGCTGCTCAAGACCCTCGGCGGCATCCGCGACATGGGCCGGGTCCCGTCCGCGGTCTGGATCGTCGACACCAAGAAGGAGCACCTCGCCGTTGACGAGGCGCGCAAGCTCAAGCTGCCGATCATCGGCATCCTGGACACCAACTGCGACCCGGACGAGGTCGACTTCCCGATCCCGGGCAACGACGACGCGATCCGCTCGGTCGGCCTGCTGACCCGCGTGGTCGCCGACGCCGTCGCCGACGGTCTGATGTCGCGTGGTGGCCAGGGCGCCGCCGCGGCCGGCGAGGAGCTGGGTGCCGAGGAGCCGATGGCTGCCTGGGAGCGCGAGCTGCTGGAGAGCCAGAACGCCGCCGCGGCCGCTCCGGCCAAGGCCGACGAGGCTCCGGCCGCGACGACCGAGGCCACCGAGGCTCCGGCCGCCGAGGCCCCGGCTGCTGACGCGCCGGTCGCCGACGCGCCGCTCGCCGAGTCCGGCGCCGTCGCCGAGACGATCGCCAAGGCCGACGACACCCCGGTCGAGGGCACCGAGGCGCCGAAGACCGAGGCCTGATCCCGTTCCGGGCTGCCGACTGTCTGCCGCCGGGACCCGCAAGGGTCCGAACAGCAGCAAACGGTGGCCCGGACCAGGAACGATCCGGACCGGCCTGGATCACCAGCCCGCGATCGCAAGATCCGGGCAGCAGACCCCAGTACGACGGCCCACCCGCGAAAGCCACGGCCCCACGGCGCAAGCCAGGAGCCACGACTCCAGCGGCTGAAGCCAAGGGTCACCGGTTCGGAAGGCTTCACCAGATCGACAAGGTTCCGGACACCCCGCAAGGACCCGGAACCCCGATCGCCCGGCCACCGCTTCGGCGCCCGGGCGGCGACCCACCAGCTGATCGCACCGACTAGATCGAGAGAACGAGGAATGGCGAACTACACCGCCGCTGACGTGAAGAAGCTCCGCGACGCCACCGGCGCGGGCATGATGGACGCGAAGAAGGCGCTCGAGACCACCGACGGCGACTTCGAGAAGGCGATCGAGGAGCTGCGCATCCACGGCGCCGCCAAGGCCGCCAAGCGCGGCGCCGAGCGGTCGGCCTCCAACGGCCTGGTCGCCGCCGCCGAGAACGCGCTGGTCCAGCTGAACTGCGAGACCGACTTCGTCGCCAAGAACGAGCAGTTCCAGCAGCTCGCCGCCGACATCGTCGCGCACGCCGCCGCCAGCAAGGTCGGCGACGTCGAGGGCCTGCTGAACGAGAAGCTCTCCGACGGCAAGAGCGTCGCCGAGAACATCGAGGCGCTCGCCGCGGTCATCGGCGAGAAGCTCGAGCTGGGCAAGGTCGCCGTGTTCGACGGCAAGGTCACCGCCTACATGCACAAGCGTGCGGCCGACCTGCCGGCCCAGGTCGGCGTCCTGGTCGAGTTCGAGGGCGACGACGTCGAGGCCGCCCGTGGCGCTGCCATGCAGGCCGCCGCGATGCGCCCGCTCTACACCAACCGCGACGAGGTCCCGGCCGAGACGGTCGAGAACGAGCGCCGGATCGCCGAGGCGACCGCTCGCGAGGAGGGCAAGCCCGAGGGCGCCCTGCCGAAGATCGTCGAGGGCCGGGTGAACGGCTTCTTCAAGGAGGTCGTGCTGACCGAGCAGTCGTCGGTCCAGGACAGCAAGAAGACCGTCAAGGCCGTTCTCGACGCGGCCGGCGTGACCGTGAAGCGGTTCGCCCGCTTCGAGGTCGGCGCCTGACCGTCGCCGGTTAGGACGAAACAGCACAGCATCATCGACGAGGAGGCCGGAATCGTGACGGAAACCCTGGGTACCGAGACGAATCCGGCCTCTTCGCCGTTCGATCCGGCCTATCACCGGGTGCTGCTCAAGCTGTCGGGCGAGGTGTTCGGCGGCGGCAAGCTCGGCGTCGACCCCGACGTGGTGAACTCGATCGCCAAGCAGATCGCCGAGGTGGTCCGGGCCGGCGTCCAGGTCGCCGTGGTGGTCGGCGGCGGCAACTTCTTCCGCGGCGCCGAGCTCCAGCAGCGCGGGATGGAACGCAACCGCGCCGACTACATGGGCATGCTCGGCACCGTGATGAACTGCCTGGCGCTGCAGGACTTCCTGGAGAAGCTGGGCGTCGAGACCCGGGTCCAGACCGCCATCACGATGGGCCAGGTCGCCGAGCCTTACATCCCGCGCAAGGCCGACCGGCACCTGGCCAAGGGCCGGGTCGTGATCTTCGGCGCCGGTTCCGGGATGCCGTACTTCTCCACCGACACCGTCGCCGCCCAGCGCGCGCTGGAGATCGGCGCCGAGGCGCTGCTGATGGGCAAGCAGGGAGTCGACGGGGTCTACGACTCCGACCCCAAGACCAACCCGGACGCGGTCAAGTTCGACCAGCTCTCGTACGACGACTTCCTGGCCCGCGGTCTGCGGGTCGCCGACGCCACCGCGATCAGCCTGTCCCGCGACAACGCGCTGCCGATCGTGATCTTCGGCCTCGAGGAAGGCAACATCGCCCGCGTCGTGCGCGGCGAGAAGATCGGTACGGTCGTCTCCCCAGGTCAGTGAACCGGCCCGGCCGTCTCCCGGAGCAGTGAATCGGGGCGGTCGTCTCCCCGGGTGGGTGCGCCGGGTACTAGGATCACCGACACGCGGACCGACGTCCGCGCGCAGGTGAGATTGCGTTCGTAGGGTTTGAGCGGCCGCACCGACGCGGCCCCGAGGAAGCGAGGAATGTCGTGATCGACGAAGCACTCCGCGAAGCCGAGCAGAAGATGGCGAAGGCCGTGGAGGTCGCCAAGGACGACTTCGCCGCGATCCGTACCGGCCGGGCGCACCCCTCGATGTTCTCCAACATCGTGGCCGACTACTACGGCTCGCCGACGCCGCTGCAGCAGCTGGCCGGCTTCCAGGTCCCCGACCCCCGGACCGTGCTGATCTCGCCGTACGACAAGGGTGCGATGGCGGCGATCGAGAAGGCGATCCGCGAGTCCGACCTGGGCGTGAACCCCGGCAACGACGGCTCGGTGATCCGGGTCTCGATGCCGCAGCTCACCGAGGACCGCCGCAAGGAGTACATCAAGGTCGCCAAGACCAAGGGCGAGGACGCGAAGATCTCGGTCCGCTCGATCCGCCGGCACGCCAAGGACTCGATCGACAAGTCGGTCAAGGACGGCGAGGCCGGCGAGGACGAAGGCAAGAGTGCTGAGAAGCGGCTGGACGGGATGACGAAGAAGTACGTCGACTCGATCGACCAGCTGCTCAAGCACAAGGAAGCCGAACTGCTCGAGGTGTGATGGGCCTCGACCAGAGCCCGCCTGCGCCGAGCCGCGCCGGGCGCAACCTGCCCGCCGCGATCGGCGTCGGTGTCGGCCTCGGTGCGGTGATCATCGGGTCGCTGTTCTGGCAGAAGTCGCTGTTCGTCCTGGTCGTGCTCGCCGCGGTGCTGGTCGCCGTCGACGAGATGATCCGCGCGCTGAAGACCAGTGGTGCCGCGATCCCGCGGATCCCGGTGCTTGCCGGGACCACGGCGATGCTGGTGGCGGCGTACTTCGGTGGACCGATGGCGCTGCTGGTCGGCCTCGCGCTCACCGTGCTGGCGACGATCTTCTGGCGGATGCCGAGCGGTGCGACCGGCTTCGTCCGCGACGTCACCGCCGGGGTGTTCCTGCTCGCGTACATCCCGCTGCTCGCCGGGTTCGCCGTCCTGCTGGTCCAGCCGGACGCCGACGGCCCGGAGCGGGTGGTGACGTTCTTCCTGGTCGTGGTGGCCAGCGACGTCGGCGGTTACGTGGCCGGCGTGCTGTTCGGCAAGCACCCGATGGCGCCGACGATCAGCCCCAAGAAGTCCTGGGAGGGCTTCGCCGGCTCGACCCTGGGCTGCATCGGCGCCGGGATCGGCGCGGTCGTCTGGCTGCTCGACGGCGACTGGTGGGCCGGTGCGATCGTGGGTGCCGTCGCGGTGCTGACGGCAACGGTGGGCGACCTCGGCGAGTCGATGATCAAGCGCGACCTCGGCATCAAGGACATGTCCAACCTGCTGCCGGGCCACGGCGGCGTCATGGACCGCCTGGACTCCTTGCTGGCCACGGCTCCGGCCGTCTGGCTGCTGCTCCACCTCTTGGTTTGACCGGCCGCCCTTCCCGAGGTTGGCTGGTGACATGACCATCGCTCCGGACGGCCGCCCCTTGGTCGGCGACCTCGTACGCCTCGACCGTTTCGTTGCCGCTGACACCGACCAGCTGTACGCCGCGATCGATGACGAGCGCGTGTACGCCGCAGGCTTCGGCGGCGGGCCCGGCGGTCGCCCGGCCGACGTCGAGCAGATGCGTGAGAAGTGGTCGAAGGCAACGGCCCTGCGCACGGCGTACGTCGTACGGCTGGCCAAGGACTCCGAACTGGGGGCCGAAGGCACCGTCGTCGGGACGACGAGCCTCGGCGACGTCGACCTCGCCAACGAGCGGGTCCACCTCGGCTGGACCGGCTACGCGCCGGCGGTCTGGGGCACGGCGGTCAACCCGTCCTGCAAGTTCCTGATGCTCCAGCACGCGTTCGAGGACTGCGGTTTCAGCCGGGTCAAGATCCAGACCAGCCTGGTGAACACTCGGTCGCAGGCGGCGATCGCGAAGCTCGGCGCGACCCGCGAGGGCGTGCTGCGTCGGCACATCAAGCAGCCCGACGGCAGCTGGCGGGACACGGTCGTGTTCTCGATCCTGGCTGACGAATGGCCCGACGTTCGGAAGGGTCTGCTCGCCCGGATCAGTGGCTGACGCGGAGACCGGCCAGGTCGGCCAGTAGGCGGTAGTTCTCCAGCAGGTCGGCGCGGTCGTAGGTGTTGGTCGTGATCAGCAGTTCGTCGGCGCCGGTCCGCTCGACCAGTCCTCCCAGCGCCAGATCCACCTCGTCGGGCGTGCCGTAGATCTGGCCCTGCAGCGACTGCTCGAAGAAGCCGCGTTCCTTGTCGCTCATCTCCCGCTGCGGATCGAAGGGCTCCAACGGCGGGAACACGCCCCGCGTCCGCGAGTAGGCGCTGGACCATGCCTCAGGCAACAGCAGCTGCCGAGCCGCCTCCGTCGTCGAAGCAACAGCCGCGGTAGCTGCCAGTACGACGTACGGCTGCTCGGCCCAGGCCGACGGAGTGAAGCCGGAGCGATAGCGAGCCAGCGAGTCGAGCAAGGCCGGCTCGCCGCGCGCGCCGGCGATGACCAGCGGCAGACCGAGCGACGCGGCAAGCTCGGCGCCCTCACCGATCGCCAGCACGTACGCCGGTACGCGCAACCCCTCGCCGGGTCGCGCGTGGACCTGCGGATGGTTCCTTTGGGTCCCGGTGAAGTAGCCGAGCAGCTCACGGACCTGGTCGGTGAAGTCCTCGACGGCGTCCTTCTCGACGCCGAGCGCTCGGCGGATCCCGTTGGTGAAGCCGACCGAGCGGCCGAGGCCCATGTCGATGCGGCCGGGGTAGAGCGACTCCAGTACGCCGAACTGCTCCGCAACGACCAGCGGCTGGTGATTGGGCAGCATCACCCCGCCAGTCCCGACCCGGATCCGCTCCGTGGAGGCGGCGACGGCCGCGGCAAGGACTGTCGGGGCGGAACCGACGACGCCGGGCACGCTGTGGTGCTCGGAGACCCAGAACCGGTGGTACCCGAGCTCCTCGACCTGCTGCGCGAGCCGGACCGTGCCGCGCAGCGTCTCCGCCTCCGTCTCGCCCACGCGGGTCCGCGAACGGTCGAGGATCGACAGGGGAACACCGCGCAGCGAGGAAGTCATGATGCAGAGTCCAACGGCACGGTCAAGCCTGGTCATTCCTCGTGGAAAGGAAGCACTCATGACGGACGGATCTCAGTAAGTGCTTTACATCTCCGGCCGATGCGACTGCACTGGGTGCTGGGATGGCCACTCCCGGTCATCGGGGGCGACTGTGAGGAGCTGAGATGAGCAAGAAGGTGAAAGCCGTACTCAGCGGTCTGGTGCTGACCGGCGCGTTGCTGATGCCCACGGCCGGTCCGGCGACGGCTGTGGAACCAACAGCCGCCAAGGCGGTCCCCAGCGGAGCCACCAGGACGCTGACCGCCAAGACGCTGCAGGTGGACTTCCAGTACCAGGAGACCGGCTACTGGTGCGGTCCGGCGGCGACGCGGATCGCCTTGTCGGCGCGGATCGCTCCACCGAGTCAGCAGCAGTTGGCCAACGAGTTGCCGACCACCACGAACGGCACCGACTGGATCGGTCAGGTGACGCGGGTGCTCAACAACCACCTCGGCACCGGTTGGTACGAGACCAAGGAGATGCCGAACGACCCGCCCACGCAGGGCCAGCGCGACCTGCTGTGGAACGACATCGTGCTCGACATCGACAACAACTACCCGATCGTGGCCAACATCGTGGCGCCGGCAGGCAACCACCCGCCGGGCTACCCGAACTACACGATCTACCACTACTTCACGGTGATCGGGTACGACTCCGCCGACATGACCGTCCTGATCGCCGACCCGGCCGGCTTCGCGCCGACGCCGACGTACTGGCTCACCTTCAACCAGCTCGCCACCCTCATCCCGCCGAAGGGCTACTCGGCCTGACCTTGGAACGCTTGCCCGGAGTACGTCGTACTCCGGGCTGTGGACCTCAGATCGCCGTGGAGCGGCTGAGTTCCTCCCACTCGGTGACCGAGGCCAGCAGGGCCTCGTGGTGTTCGCGGAGGCCGTCGACTGCGTCGTTGCCCAGCAGCAGGCGCAGCGGCGGGTTGCCGCTGTCGAGCGCCTTCATGATGGCGGCGACGCCCTTGACCGGGTCGTTCGGCTCGTTGCCGAGCAGCGCCGCGGTGTTGACGCGGGTCGCTCCGGCGGTCTCGCGGTAGATGTCCAGCTCAGCGGTGGTCACCTTGTTGCCGTTGAACGGCGTACGGAAGGCACCGGGCTCGACGATCAGGACGCGGATGCCGAGCGGGGCCACCTCGGTGGCCAGCGCCTCGGAGTAGCCCTCCAGCGCGTGCTTGGCCGAGTTGTAGACGCCGTAGCCGGGGTAGGTCTTCAGCCCGCCCAGTGAGCTCATCTGCACGATCGTTCCCGAGCCCTGCGAGCGCAGGATCGGCAGCACCGCCTGGGTGACCTCGGCGGCGCCGAAGTAGACGACGTCGAACTGCTCCCGCAGCTGCTGCATGCTGACTTCCTCGATGGCGCCCATCACCAGCGAGCCGGCGTTGTTGACCAGTACGTCGATCCGCCCGAACACGGCCATCGTCGCCTCGACCGCTGCCGCGACGGAGGCGGGATCGGTCACGTCCAGGGCCGCCGTGCTGGCGCCACGCGACGCCAGGTCGGCCAGTGTCTCGGGCCTGCGAGCTGTGGCCATCACCTGGTCGCCGGCAGCCAGTGCGGCCAGGACCAGCTCCCGTCCGAAGCCTGTGGAGCAGCCGGTGATCAACCAAACCTTGTTGTTGTTTTCCATGCTTCGAGTCTTCGTCCGGACCCCCGTGCGGGGCCAACACCGGCTGCCTGGCGCAGCAGTAGCCTGGGCCTGTGACCCCCGAACTGCGGCAGCTGCGCTACTTCGTCGCGGTGGCGGAGGAGGTGAGCTTCACCCGCGCAGCGGCCCGGCTGACGATCGCCCAGCAGTCGCTGTCCCAGCAGATCACCCTGCTGGAGCGGATGGTCGGCGCCAAGCTGTTCGACCGCGACAGCCGCGGCACCGCGCTGACCGAGGTCGGCGCGCTCTTCCTGCCCGAGGCCCGCGCCGTGCTCAGCAGGGCAGACCAGGCGATGGCTGTGGTCGCCCGTGCGGTCCGTGGCGAGATCGGACTGCTCCGGATGGCCTTCCTGGCGACCACCGCCAACTACCTGCTCCCGCCCGTCGTCCGAGCCGTCCGCGATCGCTTCCCGGACCTGGAGCTCGCGACCGAGGAGACCACGATCGGTCCGCTGGTAGAAGGCGTCCGCAGCGGCCGGTACGACGTGGCGTTCACGCGCCCGCCGCTGGTGGACGACCTGGCGACCAGGACTCTGGTCCGCGAGGAGGTCTGCGCCGTACTGCCGGAGGGGCACGCACTGGCCGACCGTCCGGAGCTGACCCTGAGCGACCTGGCCGCTGAGCCCTGGCTGCTGACGCCGCGCAGCTCGTGGGCGCCGTGGCACGACGCGTACGACGCGGAGTTCCGCGCGGCCGGGTTCGAGCCGAAGGTCGTGCACCGGGACGCGAGCATCCAGGTGTTGCTCGGCATGGTCGCGGCCGGGGTCGGGGTGACGAGGCTGGCCAGGTCGGCGTCCAGCTTGCGGCGTACGGGGGTCGTGTTCGTGCCGTTGGCGGGGGAGACCGTGTCGACGGAGATGGTCTGGCTGCCCGGGAACACGTCGCCGGTGCTGCCCGCCGTACGGGAAACCATCGCGGAGCTGGCCGCTGCCAGCGATCTCACCGCCGCGGGCTGAGCGTGACCGGTACCACCAGTGTGAATTTGTGAAAGCGGTCGGCGGCGAGGGACAATCGAGGGCGATGACTACCTCCCTCCCGCTTGTTTTCGATGAACCGCGCCGTGCCAAGAAGCCGCCGCGGCACCTGGCCGACCTCAGCGGGGAGGAGCGCAAGGCCGCGGTGGTGGCGTTGGGTGAGCCCGCGTTCCGGGCCAAGCAGCTGTCGAACCACTACTTCTCCCGGCTGGTCTCCGACCCGGCCGAGATGACCGACCTTCCGGCCGCGACCCGCGACAAGCTGGCCGCCGACCTGCTGCCGCCGTTGCTCACCAAGGTCCGCGACCTGGAGTGCGACAACGGGCAGACCCGCAAGTCGCTGTGGAAGCTGCTCGACGGCTCGCTGGTCGAGTCCGTGCTGATGCGCTACACCGACCGGACCACGATGTGCGTCTCGTCGCAGGCCGGCTGCGGGATGGCGTGCCCCTTCTGCGCGACCGGCCAGGCCGGCCTGACGCGGAACATGACGACCGCCGAGATCGTCGAGCAGGTCGTCGACGGCGCCCGCGCGCTGTCCCGCGGTGAGATCGAGGGCGGTCCGGGGCGGGTCAACAACATCGTCTTCATGGGCATGGGCGAGCCGATGGCCAACTACAAGGCCGTGATCGGCGCGGTCCGCCGCTTCACCGACCCGTCGCCGGAGGGCCTGGGCATCTCCGCCCGCGGCATCACCGTGTCGACCGTCGGCCTGGTGCCGCGGATCAACCAGCTGGCGACCGAGGGCATCCCGGTCACGCTCGCGCTGTCGCTGCACGCGCCGGACGACGAGCTGCGCGACGAGCTGGTCCCGATCAACAACCGGTGGAAGGTCGACGAGGTGCTCGACGCCGCCTGGGCGTACGCCGAGAAGACCAAGCGCCGGGTCTCGATCGAGTACGCGATGATCCGCGACATCAACGACCACGCCTGGCGCGCGGACCTGCTGGCCGAGAAGCTGGCCGCCCGCGGCGACTGGGGCTGGGTGCACGTCAACCTGATCCCGCTGAACCCGACGCCGGGCTCGAAGTGGACCGCGTCCGACCCGGCCGACGAGCGCGAGTTCGTCCGCCGCCTGCAGGCCGGCGGCATCCCCACCACGGTTCGCGACACCCGCGGCCAGGAGATCGACGGCGCCTGCGGCCAGCTCGCTGCCGCCAACAGTTGATGGACGCCCCGCTGTTCCGGCGGGTCAAGTGGCAGCAGGGGTACGACATCGCCGAGGTCGATGCGTTCGTCGCTCGCCTCGAGGCCGGCGTCGACGGACGGCCGGGCACCCAGCCGGTGACCGTTGACGAGATCCGCAATGTCGCCTTCCGGCCGGTCCGGTTCCGCGAGGGGTACGCCATCGAGGACGTCGACGACTTCCTCGACCTCGCCGTGCAGAGCTTGTCGCGCGGGCAGGTGGCGGATCAGCCGGCGGATCGCCGCAACGGCGCGCGGCCGGTGGATTCCCGACGTCAGCAAGACGCTCCGCGTTTCACCCCGGTGAAGTTTCGCGAGGGCTACGACATGGCCGAGGTGGACGACTTCGTCGACCGGGTGATGGCGACCGTGAACGGTCTTCCGGTCGAGCGCCCGGTCACCACTCGCGAGATCCGGACGGTCCAGTTCTCCCCGGTGCGCATGCGGGAGGGCTACGACGTGATGGAGGTCGACCTCTTCCTCGAGACCGCCGAAGGCTGGCTCGACGGCGCCTGAGGGCTCACATCCGGGTCAGGAGCGCGGCCAGTGCTGCCGGGCTGGAGAACATCGGCCAGTGGCCGGTGTCCAGCTCGGCTAGGGTCCAGGACGGGGACTCGAGGTGCTGCAGGACCGGCGTGCTCGGGGTCGGGCCGTCCATCAGGCACTTCACGTACGTCGTGGGCAGCTCGGTGATCGGTCGGGCGAGCACGGCGGGCTCGGTGATCGCTCGGCCGGGGTGCGGGGTGGACCGCTTCACGATCGTGGTGATCTGCTCGTCGGTGAGGTCCTGTCCGGCGTAGTCCTCTGCGGTCAGCGGCGGCCAGAAGCCGCCGGACTCGGCCAGCTGCCCGGCCAGCCACGCGCGACCCTCCGGTGACCAGCCCTCGGCGAAGGACTGGCCGTCGATCGGGATGTTCGAGTCCAGATAGACCACCCGCCGAAGCCTGTCGCCGAGCTGAGCCGCCGCCTGACCGGCGGGGATGCCGGAGTAGCTGTGGCCGACGATCACCACGTCGCTCAGCCCCTCGGCCGCCGCAACCACGTCAGCCACGTGCTGCGCTTGAGGAGTCTGCGCCGAGTCGGGCTGGTGTCGCTCGGCCAGGCCGGTCAGGGTCACCGGATACGCCTTGTGCCCCTCGGTCTCGAGCAGGTCGGCGACCTCGTCCCACGCCCACGCACCCAGCCACGCCCCTGGAACCAGCACGAAATCAGCCATACGGAGGAACCTAGGGCAGCGCACCGACAAACTGAGAAAGTGCGGAGCAAGGCGAGGTGGGGGAGTGGGTGCCGCCCGGCCCGGCACCACGTCCCGCCGGCGCGGCCGGCGGGGGATGGGATGATCGAACGGTGAAGATCCTCTCCATCCAGTCCGCCGTCGCCTACGGGCACGTGGGCAACTCCGCCGCCGTGTTTCCGCTCCAGCGCATCGGGGTGGAGGTGCTGCCGGTCTACACGGTGAACTTCTCCAACCACACCGGGTACGGCGCGTGGCGCGGGCCGATGATCAGCCCGGACGACGTCCGCGAGGTGCTGCTCGGCATCGAGGACCGCGGTGTCCTGCCGCAGATCGACGTGGTGCTCTCGGGCTACCAGGGCGGCGAGGGAATCGCCGACGTGATCCTCGAGACGGTCGAGCGGGTCAAGGCGGCCAACCCCGCGGCGGTGTACTCCTGCGACCCGGTGATGGGCAACGCGAAGTCCGGGTGCTTCGTCGCGCCGGCGATCCCCGTGCTGCTGCGCGACCGAGTGGTCCCGGCCGCCGACATCATCACGCCCAACCAGTTCGAGCTGGGCTTCCTGACCAACACCGAGCCCGACACGCTCGAGTCCACGCTGGCCTCGGTCGAGCTGGCGCGCGCGACCGGTCCGCGCACGGTGCTTGTCACGAGCGTCGAGCGTCCCGACCGCGAGGACGGCACGATCGAGATGCTGGCCGTCGACGACAGCGGCGCGTGGATCGTGCAGACGCCGTACATCCCGATGAAGGCGAACGGCTCGGGCGATGTGACGGCTGCGCTGTTCACCGCGCACTACCGTCGTACGGGGGATCTCTCCGAGGCGCTCGCGCGGACCACGTCGAGCGTGTTCGACCTGCTCACCCGGACCCACGAGTCGGGCGAGCGTGAGCTGCAGCTGGTCGAGTCGCAGGAGGCCTACGCGAACCCGCAGCTGCAGTTCAAGCCTCAGCGCGTGGCCTGAACCAGCGTCGCGGCGTCCTCGATGGTGTCGACCAGGTGGACGGACGACGCCATCGGCCGGCTGTCGGCCAGGGACTGCAGGAGCGGCCAAACTGGCAACCGAGAGGTCCAGTGCTCGATGCCCACCAGCACCATCGGCACCTGCGTGGCCGGGTCGCCGTAGTAGTTGGGCGTGACGGCCTGGAAGATCTCCTGGACGGTGCCTGCGGCGCCCGGCAGGTAGATGATGCCGCCGCGGGCCCGGCTGAGCAGGACGTCCTCGCGCTGGGCGTTGGAGAAGTACTTCGCGATCGACGAGGCGAACACGTTCGGCGGCTCGTGACCGTAGAACCAGGTCGGGATCGAGACGCCGCCCTCGCCCGGGTACGTACGGCGGACCGCCAGGCCGGCCGCGGCCCAGGCGGTGATGGACGGGCGGAAGGAGGGGACGGCAGCCAGTGCATCCAAAGCTGAGTCAACGGCTGAGGAGTCGTACGACGCCAGCATGGCGCCCAGGTTCGCCGCCTCCATCGCGCCCGGGCCGCCGCCGGTGGCGACGGTCAGGCCGGCACGGCTGAGGCAGCGGCCGAGCTCGACGGCCGACCGGTACGTCGGGTCGCCGCGCTTGATCCCGTGGCCGCCCATCACGCCGATCCAGGGCCTGCCGTCGGGGAGCTCGTGCAGCGCGTCGGCGATCGAGTGGTCGTGCAGCGCGGCCGCGAGGGTCCGGCTGGTGTCACCCTTCTCGTCGTGCTGGCGGGACCAGGCGTAGACCTTGGCGTCCGGGGTCGCCTCGTAGCCGGCCTCGAGACCGGCGTACAGCTGGTCGGCGTCGTACAGGGCAGCGCGGTACGGGTCGAACGGCAGCTCGGGGATGGCCGGGAAGAGCAGTCCGCCGCCGTCCCGGATCCAGGCGGCCGCCGGCTCCTCCAGGGTGCAGCCGAGGAACAGCGACCCCACCGGCGTCAGGCCCAGCAGCTGCTCCGTACGGGCGGACAGGTCGACCGACTGGACCCGCCAGCCGGCCATCGAGGTGGCTCCCGCGGCCACGATCCGGTCGAAGTGGTCCAGCGACTCGATGTCCACGTGCGGAATGCTCGGCTGCGTCACCGCAGCACCCTAGAACACTGTCGGTCAGCACCGAGATGAGGTATTGCTAAGACATGACACATGCGGAGCTGTGGGAGCGTCACAAGGCCGTCATGCCGGACTGGCTGGCCTTGTACTACGAGGAGCCGATCGAGATCGTCCAGGGGTCCGGCCGCCGGGTCACCGACGGGGAGGGCAAGGAGTACCTCGACTTCTTCGCCGGCATCCTGACCAACGCGATCGGCTACGACATCGCCGAGATCTCCGACGCCGTCCGCGAGCAGCTCAGCAGCGGCGTCGCGCACACCTCCACCGTGTACCTGATCCGCCGGCAGATCGAGCTGGCCGAGAAGATCGCCGAGCTGTCCGGCATCCCGGACGCGAAGGTGTTCTTCACCAACTCCGGCACCGAGGCGAACGAGGCCGCGCTGCTGTTCGCGACCCAGAAGCGCCGGTCGAACCAGGTGCTCGCGATGCGCAACTCGTACCACGGCCGCGGCTTCGGCACGGTCGCGATCACCGGCAACCGCGGCTGGTCGGCGAGCAGCCTGTCGCCGGTCAACGTCCAGTACCTGCAGGGCGCGTACCGCTACCGCAGCCCGTTCCGCGACCTGCCGGACGCCGACTACGTGAAGGCGTGCGTCGACGACCTGCGCGAGGTGATCGCGACCACGACCGCCGGGGACGTCGCCTGCCTGATCGTCGAGCCGATCCAGGGCGTCGGCGGATTCTCCTCGCCGCCGGACGGCCTGTACGCCGCGTTCAAGGAGGTCCTCGACGAGTACGGGATCCTGCTGATCTCCGACGAGGTGCAGACCGGGTGGGGCCGGACCGGCGAGCACTTCTGGGGCATCCAGGCGCACGACGTCGTACCGGACGCGATGACGTTCGCGAAGGGGCTCGGCAACGGGTTCGCGATCGGCGGTGTCGTCGCGACGCCCGCGCTGATGGACAGCCTGAGCGCGAACTCGCTGTCGACCTTCGGCGGCAACCCGATCTCGACCAGCGCCGCGAAGGCGACGATCGAGTACCTGCTCGACCACGACCTGCAGGCCAACGCCGCCAAGCGCGGCGCGCAGCTGGCCGACGGGCTGCGGGGGATCGCGGACGAGTTCCCCGAGCTCGGCGACGTCCGCGGCAAGGGCCTGATGCTGGCGGCCGAGATCGTCAAGCCCGGCGACAACGCGCCCGACGCGGCGACCACGGCCAAGCTCCAGCAGGAGGCGAAGAACCGCGGCCTGCTCGTCGGGAAGGGCGGGCTCTACGGCAACGTCCTCCGGATGGCCCCGCCGATGACGCTGACCGAGCCGGAGACCACGGAAGCGATCGAGATCCTCCGGGAGTCCTTCAACACTCTTCGTTAAAGAGAAAGCTGGTGGTCGGCGAGCACCTCGTCGATCACCAGCCGGTTGGCCTCTTCGTCGCGGCCGTCGGCGAGCACGATCAGCGCCTTCCACAGCGCCCAGCCGCGCGCCCGCGCCCACGTACCCGCATCAGCATCGACCGTACGCCGGAACGCCTCGCGACTGGACCCGGAAAACATCGTCCACGCGATCACCAGATCACACGCCGGGTCCCCGACCCCGGACGTGCCGAAGTCGATCACCGCCGACAGCTTCCCGTCCCGCACCAGAAGGTTGCCGGAGGCAATGTCTCCGTGGAACCACACCGGCGGCCCCTCGAAGCGACTGGCCAGCGCGGCCTCCCACACCGCCGTAGCGGCCTCGACATCGACCTGACCCACGAGGACCCGCAGCGCCTCACGCGTCTCCGAGTCGTAGTACGCAGGCGGCCCACCCCGGTGGAAGTTGTGCCCACCCGGCACCGGCCCACCCGTTGCGTCGCACGCCTGCAGCGCGAGCAGGAACTCCCCAACCGAAACCGCGAAGGCCGTCAGGTCAGAGATCCGCTCGAGGGACGAGGTCTCCCCGTCGATCCACCGCCGCACGGACCAGTGGAAGGGATACCCCTCGCCCGGCACACCTCTGCTCAGCACCTCCGGCACCGGCACCGGCAAAGACGGCGCGAGCCGGGGAATCCACTCGTTCTCCTTGCCGACCGCATCCGCGTACGCCGCCGCGCTCGGCAGCCGGACCGTCATCGAGGAGCCCAGCCGGTACGTCCGGTTGTCCCACCCGTCCACCTTCACCGGCTCGACCGGCAGCTCGGCCCACTGCGGGAACTGCGCCTTCACCAGCCGCCGCACCAGCCCCACGTCGATCCCGCCGCGTCCATCAGTAGCCATCCGGAAAGTCTCCCGGCGACCCCGAACACCGCGCAACGCGATTTCAGATCGTCAGCACGATCCCGTAGTCGCGGATCTTGCGGTAGATGGTCGCCCGCGACATTCCCAGATCGCTCGCGGCCTTGTCCTTGTTGCCGCGATGGATGACCAGCGCCTTGACCACGGCGTCCCGCTCCAGCGACTCCAACTGGGTGAGCCGGCGACGCGTGGTCGCGCGGCACTCACCCGGCAGGTCGTCGAGCTGAATCGTCCCGGACCGCCGGTGCTGAGCCACCCGCAGCAGCACCCGTCGCAGCTGCTCCACGTTCCCCAGCCACGGCAGCCGCATCAGCTGGGCCAGCGCGGACGACGAGATGCTCAGCTGGTTGCCCCGGTTGAGCCGGCCGAGCAGGTGGGGGACCAGCTTGTGCATGTCCTCCAGGTGATGCCGCAGCGGCGGCACCTCGATGGTGTGCGCGAAGTGCGGCAGCAGTTGCGCGTCGACGGCCGGATTGCGGGGTTCGCTCCGCATGGTCAGCGCCACCCAGACACCACTGCGCTCGTCGGCGTACTCCAGCAGCAGGTCGGACAGCCCGTTGACCGTCTCCGCGTCGAGCAGATGCGCACGCCGTACGACGAGAGACCCTGCTCCGGCCGCCAGCTCCTCGGCGATCGTGTCCAGCCAGGCCGGCCCGGCCTCCGACGCGTCCATCACCCGGAAGTGCCCGGAGCCGTTGCGCAGCTGGTTCACCGAGCGCAGCAGCGCGATCTTGCCGACGCCGGCCTCGCCCTCCAGCACCACCCACGAGCCGCTCTGCCGAGAGCTGTCCACCGCGTGACAGACCCGCTGCCAGGTCGCACTGGTACCAGCCAGCCCAGGCATCACCGGTACGACGCTGGGCGAGGCGCCGGTCGACGAGTCCAGACCGGACTGCACCTGAATCCGCAGTACGCCGCCGGCCAGCTCGGCACCGCTGAACGCCGGCTTGTAGTCCATCCTGGCGACTAGACCGCTCGGCAGGTCGGTCACCAGCGTCACCGGGGACGACTCCCCAGCGGCATCGGCCGAGCGAGCCAGCAGCGCCGCCTGGTCGGCCGGGTCGAACCGCTGCTGCGCCTGGGCGTTCATCATCACCAGGTCCTTGCTCAGCGCGAGCACGCCGCTGCCCGGGTGCTGACAGGCCGCCAGGTAGTCCCGGAACAGCGCCAGCTCCCGCGCACCGGCCCGGGCCAGCACCTGCTGCTCGATCTTCTGCGCGGTCGAGCGGGCGCAGTACATCAGCAGAGCGTTCGAGTGGGACACCGACGACGTCAGGTCCAGTACGCCGAGCAGCGCGCCCGTGATCGGGTGGTGGATCGGTGCGCCCGCGCAGGCGAAGCCGCCGAGCCGGCCGGTGAAGTGCTCGCTGCCGGTCACCATCGTCGGGATGCCGGCCTCCAGCGTCGTACCGATCCCGTTGGTGCCGACCTGCTCCTCGGTGTAGCTGAAGCCGGGTGACAGGTAGGCGCGATCCAGCTCGCGGACCAGCGATTGATCGGCGCAAGTGCGCTGCAGCACCAGTCCGTGCGCGTCGGTGAGGATGATGCTCACCGATTCGTTGGCCAGCTCCTCGGCCAGCGCGGCCAGCACCGGCGCCGCGCTGAGCGCCAGCGCCGACGGCTCCTCGATCGGGCCGTGATAGGTCGGGTCGAGGTGGTCGGTGTCCACGCGCAGCCGCGACGACCGGACCCAGGAGGCCTGGATCGGTTCACGGACCAGCGGGTCGAAGTCACCGGAGGACAGGAACAGGTCCCGCGCCTGGCGCAGGACCAGGCCGCTGCCGGGCGAGTTGGCGGTACGACGGTCGTCCACTGGCGGCGCCTCTCGTCTTCGGCTTGCACCCAATCTACGGCCGGCTGCCTCCACCGTCCGTCTCAGATTGAGACAAGCGCAAGGCCTCGGACGGTGTCCGATGGGCACCACGGCGCCCTCGGCGTCGTACCTGACCCTGACCGAGGAGGCAGACCGTGAGCAGGCAGAGTCTGAGCAAGGCCCATGCCAAGATCACCGAACTGTCCTGGGAGCCGACCTTCGCCACTCCCGCGACACGCTTCGGGACCGACTACAGCTTCGACAAAGCTCCGAAGAAGGACCCGCTCAAGCAGATCATGCGGTCCTACTTCCCGATGGAGGAGGAGAAGGACAACCGCGTCTTCGGCGCCATGGACGGCGCGATCCGCGGCAACATGTTCCGCCAGGTCCAGCAGCGCTGGATGGAGTGGCAGAAGCTGTTCCTGTCCATCATCCCGTTCCCCGAGATCTCCGCGGCCCGGGCGATGCCGATGGCGATCGACGCCGTCCCGAACCCGGAGATCCACAACGGGCTCGCGGTGCAGATGATCGACGAGGTCCGGCACTCGACGATCCAGATGAACCTGAAGAAGCTGTACATGAACCACTACATCGACCCGGCCGGGTTCGACATCACCGAGAAGGCGTTCGCGAACAACTACGCGGGCACCATCGGCCGGCAGTTCGGCGAGGGGTTCATCACCGGTGACGCGATCACCGCGGCCAACATCTACCTCACGGTGGTGGCCGAGACCGCGTTCACCAACACGCTGTTCGTCGCGATGCCGGACGAGGCCGCGGCCAACGGCGACTACCTGCTGCCGACGGTGTTCCACTCGGTGCAGTCGGACGAGTCGCGGCACATCAGCAACGGGTACTCGATCCTGCTGATGGCGCTGGCCGACGAGGACAACCGCCAGCTGCTCGAGCGCGACCTGCGCTACGCCTGGTGGAACAACCACTGCGTCGTCGACGCCGCGATCGGCACGTTCATCGAGTACGGCACCAAGGACCGCCGCAAGGACCGCGACTCCTACGCCGAGATGTGGCGGCGCTGGATCTACGACGACTACTACCGCAGCTACCTGATCCCGCTGGAGAAGTACGGCCTGAAGATCCCGCACGACCTGGTCGAGGAGGCCTGGAACCGGATCTACAACAAGGGCTACGTGCACGAGGTGGCGCAGTTCTTCGCCACCGGCTGGCCGGTGAACTACTGGCGGATCGACCCGATGACCGACGAGGACTTCGAGTGGTTCGAGTTCAAGTACCCGGGTTGGTACGACAAGTACGGCAAGTGGTGGGAGAACTACAACCGGCTGCGCTACCCGGGCCGGAACAAGCCGATCGCGTTCGAGAACGTCGACTACGAGTACCCGCACCGGTGCTGGACCTGCATGGTCCCGGCGCTGATCCGCGAGGACATGGTCACCGAGAAGGTCGACGGCCAGTGGCGCACGTACTGTTCCGAGACCTGCGCCTGGACCGACATCAAGGCGTTCCGGCCCGAGTACGAGGGCCGGCCGACGCCGAACATGGGCCGGCTGACCGGGCACCGCGAGTGGGAGACGCTGCACCACAACCGGGACCTGGCCGACATCATCTCCGACCTCGGCTACGTGCGTGACGACGGCAAGACGCTGATCCCGCAGCCGCACCTGGACCTGGACGACCCCAAGAAGCTCTGGACCCTGGACGACGTCCGCGGGATCAACTTCGCCAGCCCGAACATCCTGCTCAACGAGATGTCCGACACCGACCGCGAGGCCCACCTCGCGGCGTACACGGCCGGTGGACCCGCGGGCCGTCCCGCCAAGGTCTGACCCACCCCCAGGCAGATCGGTGGCGGCGAACCCTGGCACCACTCGCCGCCACCGGTCGCCCGAGCCCGAACAGGAGTCGTCGATGGGTGACAAGCACGTCGTACGGTTCGAGCCGGTCGACCTCGAGATGGAGGTCGACTCCGACGAGACCGTCCTGAACGCCGCCTTCCGGCAGGGCATCGCGCTGATGCACGGCTGCAAGGAGGGCCAGTGCGCCGCCTGCAAGTCGTTCCTGCTGGACGGCGACGTGCAGATGGACCGGTACTCGACGTTCGCACTGGCCGAGTACGAGAGCGACGAGGGCTACATCCTGCTCTGCAAGTCGCACGCCTACTCCGACCTGACCGTCGAGCTGATCAACTACGACGAGGAGGAACTGCGCAACGCCGTACCGCTGCAGCACCTACGGACCACGATCGCCGCGATCGAGCCGGTCACGCACGACATCGTCTCGCTGCGGCTCGACCTGGTCGAGCCCGAGGGTTTCACCTTCAAACCCGGCCAGTACGCCGACATCGCGATCCCGGGCCACGACGCGCACCGGTCGTTCTCGATGGCCAACCTGCCGGACCAGCCGCTGGAGTTCCTGATCAAGAAGTACCCCGGTGGGCACTTCTCCGGGCTGCTCGACGGCAAGCTGAAGGTCGGCGACGCTCTCGAGCTGGACGGCCCGTACGGGACGTTCACGCTGAAGAAGTCCTCGGACCGCCCGATCGTCTGCATCGGTGGGGGAGCGGGGATGGCCCCGATCCTGTCGCTGCTGCGGCACGCGGTGCGGGACGGGATCGACCGGCCGATCCGGTTCTACTACGGCGCCCGGACCGCGAACGACCTGTTCTACCTCGACCGGATCGAGGCGCTCGGTGCCCAGCTCGGCGACTTCGCGTTCGTCGGCTGCCTGTCCGAGAGCTGGCCGGACGACTGGGAGCACACCGGCTTCGTCACGGAGGTGGTGCAACGGCTGGAGCCAGGGCTGGCCGGCTGCGACGCCTACCTGTGCGGGCCGCCGCCGATGGTCGACGCGGCGATCGACCTGCTCGACCTGGCCGGCGTACCGCGGGAGCACATCCACTACGACAAGTTCACCACCTCGGTGGCCGAGTAGGAGACGGACATGACACAGACCAGCCCGGATACCAAGAAGGAACGTAGTTTCCCGCACCCGGAGTTCACCGACTCCGAGGCCGGCGCGCTCACGTTCCCGAGCTCCACCAGCCGCAGCTACAACTACTACAAGCCGGCCAAGGCGCGGGCGACGACGTACGAGGACGTGACCTTCGACGTGCAGCCCGATCCCGAGCGGCACCTGTCGCAGGGCTGGATCTACGGCTTCGCGAACACGCCGGGCGGTTACCCGCAGGACTGGACCCGGCTGGTCTCGTCGGACTGGCACCAGTTCCGCGACCCCAACGAGGAGTGGGAGAAGACGATCTACCGCAACAACGCGGCGATCGTCCGGCAGATCTCGCTCAGCCTGGAGAACGCCAAGCGGGCCAAGGCGTACAGCCACTGGAACCCGGCCTGGACGCGCTTCATCGAGCGCAACCTCGGGGCCTGGATGCACGCCGAGAACGGGCTGGGCATGCACGTGTTCACCGCCGCCCAGCGGTCCGCGCCGACGAACATGATCAACAACGCGATGGCCGTCAACGCGGCGCACAAGCTGCGCTTCGCCCAGGATCTCGCGCTGTTCAACCTCGACCTGGCCGAGTCCGACATCGACTTCGACGGCAAGGTGCACCGCGAGGTCTGGCAGTCCGACCCGGTCTGGCAGGGCGTCCGCGAGAACGCCGAGCGGCTGACCGCGATCGGTGACTGGGGCGAGGCGCTGTTCGCCACCAACGTGGTGTTCGAGTCGCTGGTCGGGGTGCTGTTCCGGTCCGACCTGCTGATGCAGATCTCGGCCCGCAACGGCGACTACATCACCCCGACGATCGTCGGCGCCGGCGAGAACGACTACAGCCGCGACCTCGGGTACAGCCGGGCGCTGTTCTCGATGCTGACCCGCGACGCGAAGCACGGCGACGCGAACAAGGCCGTGCTCGGCGAGTGGCTGTCGGTCTGGGTGCCGCAGAGCCTGCACGCCGCCCACGAGCTGCAGCCGATCTGGTCGCAGCCGAACGAGAAGGTGGTCACCTTCGCCGACTCGCTGGCCGCCGCCAAGGACAGCTTCCGCAGCGTCCTGTCCGACCTCGACCTCGAGATCCCGAAGGAGCTGGACCAGTGACCACCCACAAGGAGTTCGGGGCCGTCGACCGCACCTTCTCCAACATGTGCGGCGTGACCTTGATGAACAACCAGAACGGCTACGTGGTCGCAGACATCATGGGCCGCAAGGACAACGTGACGATCACCGAGTACCCGTCGATGATCCGGGTCGACGGGGTCGGCTCGATCACCTTCGACTTCGCCGAGATCTCCGACGCGCTCGGCGCCGACTTCGACCAGTCCGACTTCGAGGAGATCATGTCCACCCACTACGGGCGGATGGTCCACTTCGACGACAAGACGATGCTCTTCTCCAGCCCGGAGGAAGCCGCCGAGTACATCGACTTCGACCTCGTCGAGGTCTCCAGCTGATCAGCCTGGGCCCCGGTCCGCCGGGGCCCAGCTGCTGCCTGCCAGGGAGGCACACCGTGTACGAGCACAACGGCGAGAAGTACTACGTGGTCGACAGCCACGTGCACTTCTGGAACGGCCGGCCGGAGAACAACCGCAACCGGTACGGCGAAGGCTTCACCGCCTGCTTCTACGACTACCACCGCAACCTGTCGCCGGCGGAGTACGTCTGGACGCCGGAGAAGTTCGGCGCCTACTCCGAGGCCGACCTGCTGCACGACCTGTTCGAGATCGGGTACGTCGACCAGGCGATCTTCCAGCCGACGTACCTGACCGACTTCTACGTCGACGGGTTCAACACCACCGAGCGCGACGGCGCGGTGATGGAGAACAACCCGGGCAAGTTCATCACCAACGGCGCCTGGGACCCGCGCGACGGCGCCGAGGGCCTGGACAAGCTGGAGGAGCTGCACGCCCGCTGGAACCTGCGCGGCGTGAAGCTCTACACCGCGGAGTGGAAGGGCGACTCCAAGGGCTGGAAGCTGTCGGACCCGTCCGCCGAGCCGTACCTGCGCAAGTGCGTCGAGCTCGGCATCACCAACATCCACGTGCACAAGGGCCCCACGATCTACCCGCTGAACCGGGACGCCTTCGACGTGCAGGACATCGACTACGCGGCGTCGATGTTCCCCGAGCTGAACTTCATCGTCGAGCACGTCGGCCTGCCCCGGCTCGAGGACTTCTGCTGGATCGCGACCCAGGAGCCCAACGTGTACGGCGGTCTGGCGGTCGCGATGCCGTTCATGCACAGCCGGCCGCGGTACTTCGCGCAGATCATCGGCGAGCTCCTGTACTGGATCGGCGAGGACCGGATCACCTTCGCCAGCGACTACGCGATCTGGCAGCCCAAGTGGCTGGTCGAGCAGTTCGTGGACTTCCAGATCCCCGAGGACATGCAGTCCGAGTACGGCGTGCTGACTCCGGACGTGAAGCGCAAGATCCTCGGGCTGAACGCGGCCAAGCTCTACGACCTCGACGTCCCCGCCGAGCTGCGGATCGTTGCCGACGACACCGACAAGCCGATCGGCTCCGCGCCGGTCCAGGTCGCCTGACCGAAAGGATCCATCATGGCCAAGGACCTCCGCTTCTCCACCGACGCGCGGCAGCTGCTCGAGCAGGGCGTGAACGCGCTCGCCGACGCGGTCAAGGTGACGCTCGGCCCGAAGGGGCGCAACGCCGTCCTGGAGAAGCTCACCGGACCGCCGACCATCACCAACGACGGCGTGACGATCGCGCGCGAGATCCAGCTGCGCAACCCGTTCGCCAACATGGGCGCGCAGCTGGTCAAGGAAGTCGCGATGAAGACCAACGGCGTGGCCGGTGACGGCACGACGACCGCGACCGTGCTGGCCCAGGCGCTGGTGCGCGAAGGGCTGCGCGCCGTCGACGAGGGCGCCAACCCGATGCAGCTGCGGCGCGGGATCGAGGAAGCCGTCGCGGTTGTCGTCCGCACGCTGCTCGAGCGGACGTCGGAGATCGGCGGCGACACCGACCTGCTGTACGTCGCGACGCTGTCGGCCAACGACGACCCGGAGATCGGCTCGGTGATCTCGCAGGCGATGAGCCGGGTCGGCAAGACCGGCGTGGTCACCGTCGAGGAGTCGCCGGCGTACGGGCTGAGCCTGAACGTCGTCGACGGCATCGAGTTCGACCACGGCTTCATCTCGCCGTACATGGTGACCGACAAGGAGCGGATGGAGACGGTGTTCGAGGACCCGTTCATCCTGCTGACGAACCGGAAGATCAGCCAGTTGCAGGACCTGATGCCGACGCTGGAGGCGGTGACCCGGTCGGGGCGGCCCCTGGTGATCCTGGCCGAGAACGTCGAGGGCCCGGCGCTGCAGATGCTGGTGAGCAACAACGTGCACGACACGTTCCGGTCGGTGGTCGTCCGGGCCCCGGGGTTCGGGCACCGGCGGGTCGCCGAGCTGGAGGACCTGGCCGCCGTACTGGGTGGACGGGTGGTCAGCGAGGACTCCGGGGTGAACCTGCACTCGGTGACGACGGCGGACCTCGGCAGCTGCCACCGGATCACGATCACCGAGAACGGTACGACGATGGTCGGCGGCGCCGGCGCGGCGGACCTGGTCGAGGCGCGGCTGCACCAGCTGGAGAAGGAGCTGGACCGCACCGAGAACGAGCACGACCAGGACAACCTGAAGCTGCGGATCGCGCGGCTGGCCGGCCGGGTCGCGGTGATCCACGTCGGCGCGGCCACGGGGGTCGAGCTGAAGGAGAAGCAGCACCGCGTCGAGGACTCGCTGTCGGCCACACGGGCCGCGCTCGAGGAAGGCGTGATCGCCGGCGGTGGCTCCGCGCTGACCCAGGCCCGGGACTCCCTCGACAAGCTCGAGCTCACCGGCGACGCCCTGGCCGGGCGCGAGATCGTCCGCCAGTCGCTGGCCGAACCGCTGCGCTGGATCGCCATCAACGCCGGGTACGACGGCGACGAGGTCGTGAAGACCGTCGCGGAGCTGCCGGTCGGTCAGGGCTTCAACGCCCTCACCGGCGAGTACGGCGACATGTTCGACTTCGGCGTGATGGACCCGGTCAAGATCACCCGCTCGGCGCTGGAGAGCGCGGCCTCCATCGCCGCCCTGCTCATCACCACCGAGACCGCCATCGTCGAGGAGGTGCTCGGCAACCCCGGCGCCATCATGGCTCCCGGCTTAGGCGACCTCGCCGAAGGCATGGTCCGCCCGTCCAACATCTACTGACCCGGATGACCCAACTGGCTCGCCCGCCCCCGAACCCTCCCGGGGGCGGGCGCCCGTGTCGCGGCGGTGAGCGCCCGTCCCGAAGGGAGAGACCTACCTGGTGCAGCTCTTGCAGGGGAACCAGCCGAGCTCCTCGCGGTAGCTGTTCTCCCAGGTGTCGCCGGCCTTGTAGGTGACCTTGGCCCAGACGTAGTTGCCGCGCTTGTCGTTGGGCTTGGGCATGGACGGTACGTCGACGCCCAGCCAGTGCTCGCGGACGCCGGGGATCTTGCCGCCGCTGCCGACCGCCCACCACTCGCCGTTGACGTAGACGTCGATCCGCCAGCTGTCCGCTCTGGCCTCGCAGTGCGCCAGCACGTTGACCCTACCGCGCTGGCCGCCGCCGGCCGGAGTGAAGTTGGCGTCCATGTCCCAGCAGAAGTCCATCGTCGGCGTGGCCGCCGCGCCGGGAACGAAACCGGCCAGCAGCACCACACTTCCGGCCAGCGCCAGCAGCGTTCGCTTCATCGGGCTCCTCGGCTCGGCGACGTGATCGGGAAGCAGTCGTAGGTGCGCTGGGAGCCGAGCGGATCCTCCCGCGGTCCGTAGACCGTGGCCTGCGCGTCGACGCAGGCGGTCTCCCGCGGGTTGGGTGGAGTGGACGGGATCGTCACCACCTTCGAGTACGAGTTCGCGAGCGTCGTCCCGAAGTGCGCGAAGTAGGTCTTCTTGGTGGTTCGGTTGTAGACGTCGACGTCGTAGGCCTTGGTGTACTTCCAGTCGCACGACATCGTGATGGTGATCTTCCACCAGCCGCCGGTCTGGTCGTGGTCGAACTCCTTCGCGACCACCGGTACGGCGCAGGTGTCCCTGGCCGGGGCCGCCTGCGCGGCCGTGGTCGTTGCCGGAAGCATCAGTACGCCGATCGCCGCGACCGCGGCGAGTCGAGACAGTCTCATCTTCGTGCCTTTCGCTTCAGGAGCATGGTCACTGAGAGCGAGTGTAGCGATGCGGAGAGTCATCGCGCCCGAGTTGGTTGCCGACGGCAAAAAGCGAGGGCACCGGGGTGATCCCGGTGCCCTCGCTGAGGCCGGTCAGGTCAGAGCGAGCCGGTGCCCGCGGAGCTGGCGCTGGCCGCCGCGTTGGCGGCCGCGGCCTGGTCGATCTGGTCCGGGGCGATCGGGCCGCCGGCCGAGCGGCCGCGGCGGCGGGTGCGCTGCTCGATCCGGGTGGCCAGGGCGCCGAGCAGGTAGTTGATCAGGATGAAGATCGCGGCGACCACGATGAACGCCGGGATCAGGTTGCTCTTGTAGTTGCCGATCTGCTCGGCTTTCCGGAGCAGTTCCTCGTAGGTGATGATGTAGCCGAGCGCGGTGTCCTTCAGGACGACGACCAGCTGGCCGACGATCGCGGGGAACATCGCGGTGACCGCCTGCGGCAGCAGCACCAGGCGCATCGTCTTGCCGGTGGTGAGACCGACCGCGAGCGCGGCCTCGTTCTGGCCCTTGGGCAGCGAGTGCACGCCGGAGCGGACCAGTTCGGCCACGACCGAGCCGTTGTAGAGGGTCAGGCCGGTGACGACCGCGGCCAGCGCGAGCCGGTCCGGTGGGAAGGTCTCGTAGAAGGCGAACAGCGCGTAGGCGAACAGCATCATCAGCAGCACCGGTACGGCGCGGAAGAACTCCACGACCACGCTGCAGGGCCAGCGGATCCAGGCCGCGGCGGACAGCCGGCCGACACCGAGCAGGCCGCCCAGCGTCAGCGCCAGCACCACGGAGATCGCCGCCGCGGTGAGCGTGCCGATCAGGCCGGGGATCAGGTACTCGGTCCAGATCTCGGCGGTCAGGAACGGCTTCCACTTCGCGGCGGTGAGCTGGTCCTTCTCCGCGAGCTTGTCGATCACGAACCACAGGACCAGCAGCATCGCGACGATGCTGACCACACCGACCAGCCGGTACGTCCGCTTGGCCCGCGGGCCCGGGGCGTCGAACAGAACTCCGGCGCTCATCGCTTCACCGCCAGGCGCTTGGACATCGAGGTGAACAGGACTCCGACCGGCAGCGTCAGGATGACGAAGCCGACGGCGAAGATGCCGAACACCACGAAGATCACGTCCGGCCGGTTCTCCATCATCACCTTCATCACCGCCGAAGCCTCGGTCACGCCGATCACGGACGCGACCGTCGTGTTCTTGGTCAGGGCGATCAGCACGTTGCCCAGCGGCGCGACGGCGCCGCGGAAGGCCTGTGGCAGGACGACGTGGCGCAGGGTCTTCAGGAACGGCAGGCCGATCGCCCGGGCCGCTTCGGCCTGCCCGAGCGGCACCGTGTTCACGCCGCTGCGGATCGCCTCGGCCACGAAGGCCGCGTGGTAGACCGACAGGCCGAGCACGGCGAGCCGGAAGTTGTTGTCGTCGATCGAGGTCGGCGAGTTCTGGTCGGCCAGCGAGAGGCCCAGCTGCAGGAACAGGCCGAGGTTGCAGAACACGATCACCAAGGTCAGCGGCGTGTTACGGACGATGTTGACGTACGCCGTACCGATCAGCTGCAGCACGCGGACCGGGGAGACCCGCATCACCGCGACGACCGTACCGATGACGAGGGCGAACAGGGCCGACAGCAACGTCAGGTAGATCGTCTGCTTGAACGCCTGCAGACCGTCGTAGGTGTTGAAGAACTCGGAGATCGCATCCATGGTGCTCCAGCAAGAGGTGAGGGCCCGGACCCGTCGGTGGGGAGGAACCTCCGCAGGTCCCTCCCCACCGGGGTGTCAGGTCAGGCGCAGGTGTCGAAGGCCTTCGGCGGGTTGGTCGCCGGGTCGAGCTTCAGGCCGGACGGACCGACGTTCTTGTCGATCGCCTTCTGCCACTCGCCGGAGTCGACCATCTTCTTCAGGGCGTCGTTGACCTTGGTGCAGGTCTCGGTGTCGCCCTTCTTCAGGCCGACGCCGTAGCGCTCGGTCGAGAAGGTCTTGCCGACCACCTTGAACTTGCCCTGGTTGGCGGCCTGCGAGGCGAAACCGGCCAGGATGGTGTTGTCGGTGGTGACCGCGTCGATCGCGGGGCCGGCCAGCGCCTCCACGCACTTGGAGTACGTGTCGTACTTCTGCAGCTGGACGGTCTTGGCGAACTTGTCGGCGACCTTCTGGGCCGACGTCGAGCCGGTCACCGAGCACAGCTTCTTGCCGTTCAGCGAGTCCGGACCGGTGATGTCGGTGTTGTCGGCCTTGACCAGCAGGTCCTGACCGGCGACCAGGTACGGGCCGGCGAAGGAGACCTTCTCCTTGCGGGCGTCGGTGATCGAGTACGAGGCGAAGATCATCTTCACCTGGCCGTTGGCCAGCAGCGTCTCGCGCTGGGCCGACGGGGCCTCCTTGAACTCGATCTTGTCCTCGGCGAAGCCCATCTCCTTGGCCACGTACTTGGCCACGTCGACGTCGATGCCGGTGTAGTTCGAGCCTTCCTTCAGGCCGATGCCGGGCTGGTCGTACTTGATGCCGATGGTGATCTTGTCACCGCTCGACCCGGAGCCACCGGCGCCCGAGTCGTCACCGCAGGCGGTGAGGCTGGTCGCGGCCAGGACCGTGATGCCGAGGGCAGCGATGATCCGCTGTCGCATGGTGGTTCTCCTCCAGTGTTTCGGTACTGCTCGGAAACTGCGGGCGGCGGTCAGTGGGTGAGGATCTTGGACAAGAAGTCCTGGGCCCGCTTGGTCTGCGGATCGGTGAAGAACCGCTCCGGCTCGGCCTCCTCGACGATCTGACCGTCGGCCATGAAGACGACCCGGTCGGCCGCCTTCCGGGCGAAGCCCATCTCGTGGGTGACCACGACCATCGTCATGTTCTGCTTGGCGAGCCCGACCATCACGTCGAGAACCTCGTTGATCATCTCCGGGTCCAGCGCCGAGGTGGGCTCGTCGAACAGCATCACCTTCGGGTCCATCGCCAGCGCGCGGGCGATCGCCACCCGCTGCTGCTGGCCACCGGACAGCTGGGCCGGGTACTTGTCGGCCTGCGCGGAGACGCCGACCCGCTCGAGCAGGGCGCGGGCGCTCTGGTCGGCCTCCGCCCTCGACAGGCCGCGGACCTTGGTCGGTCCGAGCGTGACGTTCTGCAGGATCGTCTTGTGGGCGAACAGGTTGAACGACTGGAACACCATGCCGACGTCGGCGCGCAGCCGCGCCAGGGCCTTGCCCTCGCTGGGCAGCGGCTGACCGTCGAGGGTGATGCTGCCGGTGTCGATCGGCTCCAGGCGGTTGATCGCGCGGCACAGCGTCGACTTCCCGGACCCCGACGGGCCGATCACGACGACGACCTCGCCCTTGCCGATCGACAGGTTGATGTCTTTCAGCACGTGCAGGTCACCGAAGTGTTTGTTGACGCCGGTGAGCGCGACCAGCTCGGTCTTCACCGGAGCGGCGTTCGCCGAGGTGACGGAATCGTTCATGGCGTGAACCTAGCCGAGGCAAGGGTTGCCTCGCACGGCCCCCCGATTCCGCGGAGGTAACGATCTGCGACCATGAGCGCGGACCGTGACGGTTCGGTCACGGTCCGCGCCCTGTCCGTCGATGTCAGTGCCCGCCGCAGCACCCTCCGGCCGCCAGGGCGCGACCGGCCGGCGGAGCCTGTACGGCGGCCTCGACGCCGGCGAGCATGCGCCGCCGCGCCTGCGGCGTGATCACCCGGCCGCGGGTGACCACGGTGTGGATGCGCCGCGTGTTGCGGATGTCGGTCAGCGGATCGGCGTCCAGCACGACCAGATCGGCGATCTTGCGCGGGGCAACGGAACCGAGGTCGTCGCTCATCCCGAGGAACCGGGCCGGCTCGACGGTCGCGGCGTACAGGGCCTGGCGCGGGGTGGCGCCGGCGCCGACCAGCAACTCGAGCTCCTGGTGCAGGGCGAAGCCGGGCACCATCCACGGCGTACCGGTGTCGGTGCCGGCCAGGATCGGGACGTCGTGGGCGAACAGTTCGCGGACGAACCGCTGGTGGTACTCCCACATCTGCTGCTGCCGGGCGATCTCCTCGGGCGGGCGGTTCGCGCTGTAGAGGTTGGCCAGGACGTACTCGTAGGTGCCGATCGAGTCCGCGCTCAGGTACTTGCTGGTGGCCGGGTCGAGGCTGGTGTAGTCGGGCCGGTCGAGCACGTTGTGTATGGTCAGCGTGGGGGTGACCCGGGTCCGGTTGCGGCGCAGCAGGCCGAACACGTCGGCGGCGCGGGAGCGGCTGAACGAGTTCGCGGCGATCCACTCGATCGGGTGCACCTGCCGGAACCAGCCGTTGTAGTCGCCGGTCGCGATCGTGATGGCGCGCTGCATCCGGCGTACCTCGGCCTCCCGGCTGGACACCGACAGGGCGAGCGCGTGGATGTGCTCGATGCTGCGCTGGCCGCCGTTGCTGACCTGCTGGATCGAGACCTGGTCGGGGCCGTGCCCGTGCACGGTCAGCCCGTTGCGCCGCGCCTCGTCGAGGATCGCCCGGTACGCCGTGGGGCCGAGCCGCGAGTACACCTTCACGAAGTCGGCGCCCTCGGCCTTCACCTGCCGTACGGCGGCCCGCGCGGACGCCTCGTCGTTCACCACCAGGACGTGCAGCAGGTTCGGGTCCCACAGCGTCGGGTCGCCGTCGATGATCTGACTGGCCACGACCATTCGCGGACCGAGCAGCGTGCCGGCGTCGATCCGGTCGCGCCACTCGTACAGCACCGGGTCGGGCGCGGCCATCTCGCGGACCGTGGTCAGGCCGTTGGCCAGGTAGAGCGGCGGCGAGACGTGCTCGTCGCCGAGGCTGTGGACGTGCATGTCGGCCAGGCCGGGGATGACGAACTTCCCGGTCAGGTCGAGCTCGGTGGCCCCGCGCGGAACCGGCAGGTTGCGGCCGACACCGATGATCCGGTCACCGCTGATCAGCACCGTCTGGTGCTTGGCCCGGTGGCCGGTGGCGACGTCGATCACCGTCACGCCGGTGAGCGCGGTGATCCGGGTGGTCCCGACCGCAGCCAGGGCGGCGACGGGGGAGGAGGCAAAGCTGCCACCGGCGACCACAGCGGCACCTGCGACAGCGGAACGAGCGAGAAACTGACGACGGGAACTGTTCATGGGTTCCATGGTTGTTGCTCGGCTCGTCGCGGTCAGGGGTAGCAGACCCCGAACCGAGGGGGTGCCAGGTCCACCGTCCGGAACCGCTGGGACTTTAAGGTCGGACGGGTGAAGACAGAGCTGATGCCTCGCCGCCGGCTTGTTGCCCTCGGCCTCCTCACCCTGGCCGGGCTGGCGGCCGTGGTCTGGGCGATCGCCGTTCCGAGACCCGCCCTGTACGTCGTGGGGCTGCTGCTCTGCGCGCCGCTGGTCGTGCTCGCGACCGCTGCCGGGCTGCGGCGGTGGACCGCGCGGCGGCTCGTCCTCTGGCCGGCCGGCGTTCTCGTCGTGCTCGCCGCTCTGGTGGCCGCGATCGCGGTGCCGAGGGCCGCCCTGGCCGCGCAGACGCGTTCGGACGTCCGGTGGGCCACGTCGCTGGACGTACCGCTTCCGATGTCGACGCCGATCAGTGTCTGGTCGATCGGTGATCGGGTCTACCTGCTCAGCGCCCAGCAGCCGCTTCAGGCGTACGACAAGGCCGGCGGACAGGTGGTGGCCGAGTTCCCGGCAGCCCGGTACGGCGCCACCGCGGTGGCCGCGGACGGTTCGGTCGTCGGCTGGGACGGCGATGCGGGTGAGGTCACCCACTACTCGCCCGACGGTGCCGAACTGTGGTCGAGGCCGTTCCGCGGCCGTGGTGCGATCGGCACGCTCGACAAGCCCACTCCGGTCGTCGCGGTCGCCGACGGCGTCGTCGTACTGGCGGACTGCCGGGTGCAGCTTCCGGCCAAGCCGTGCCGATGGACCGGGGTCGACAAGTCGGGGAAGACGGTCTGGGAGCAGCAGGACGACCGGGCGGCCGAGATCAACCCCGGGCTGGCCGACATCGGACGCCGTACGGTGGCGCCGTTGCCTTCCGTGGTGCTGGGCCGCGACGGGACCGGCTCGACGGCGGAGTACGTGGTCCGCGCGGCAGCCGACGGCCGCGAGCTGGGCCGGCACGCGGCCCGGCCCCTGACCAGCCTCGGCATCCAAGGCGATCTGGTGGTGATCGCCGAGCGGACCGAGGACGGATGTCGGTTGGTGGGGCTGCGCGACGGGCGGCAGGTTCTGGCCACCCAGGGCATGACGTGCCTGAAGGGGATGAACGCCGAGGTGCCCGGCAGACTCCGGCTCACCCCTGGCCGCGCGTACCTGGAACAGGACGGCAACGCCCGAACGGTGTCGCTGAAGGACGGCAGTTGGCGGGCCGTCAGCGGCCTGACCTTCTCCACCGGCGACGAACCTGCCGTGGCCGGGTCCGACGTGCTGGTCTACCGCAACGGGAGCGAGCTCTCGGCCGTGGACGCGGGCACCGGCGAGCGGTTGTGGAAGAAGAGCGCTCCGGGAGAGGTCGTCGCGGTCTACGTGGACAACGGTGGTCTGCTCGTCTTCAGCGAGCCCAGGATCCACAACCCGTTCCTGTCCCGGGCCGACCAGACCGGTGAGGCGATCCAGGCGTCGTCATGGGTGGCCCGGACCGGTGAGCGCACCGGATCGCTGCTGATCCGCAACGGCGACGCGACCCGTGGCGCGTCGGTCGGCCCGGGCCAGGCCCTCCTGGTCGGGTACTGCACTCCCGACGTCCGACTGGTCGGTTCTGCCTGAGGCGCCCGCAGGTCGTAGTCTTGGTGGCTGTTATGCGTACTTACGAGGTCCGCACCTACGGGTGCCAGATGAACGTCCACGACTCCGAGCGCCTGCGCGGCCTGCTGGAGGACGCGGGCTACGTCCGCGCACCCGAGGGCGACCAGGCCGACGTGGTCGTCTTCAACACCTGCGCGGTCCGCGAGAACGCCGACAACAAGCTGTACGGCAACCTCGGGCACCTGGCGCCGGTGAAGGCCAAGACGCCGGGCATGCAGATCGCCGTCGGCGGCTGCCTGGCGCAGAAGGACAAGGCGACCATCACCAAGAAGGCGCCCTGGGTCGACGTCGTGTTCGGCACCCACAACATCGGCTCGCTGCCGGTGCTGCTGGAGCGGGCGCGGATCGCCGAGGAGTCGCAGGTCGAGATCCTGGAGTCGCTCGACGTCTTCCCGTCGACGCTGCCGACGCGGCGCGAGTCGCCGTACTCGGCGTGGGTGTCGGTGTCGGTCGGCTGCAACAACACCTGCACGTTCTGCATCGTGCCGGCGCTGCGCGGGCGCGAGAAGGACCGCCGCCCGGGCGACGTGCTGGCCGAGGTCGAGGCGCTGGTCGCCGAGGGTGTGCTCGAGGTGACGCTGCTCGGCCAGAACGTGAACTCGTACGGCGTGGAGTTCGGCGACCGGTACGCGTTCTCGAAGCTGCTGCGCGCCTGCGGTGCGATCGACGGGCTGGAGCGGGTCCGCTTCACCTCGCCGCACCCGCGCGACTTCACCGCGGACGTGATCGAGGCGATGGCCGAGACGCCGAACGTGATGCACTCGCTGCACATGCCGCTGCAGTCGGGGTCGGACCAGATCCTGAAGACGATGCGGCGCTCGTACCGGCGCGACCGATACCTGAAGATCATCTCCGACGTGCGCGCGGCGATGCCGGACGCGGCGATCACCACCGACATCATCGTCGGCTTCCCCGGCGAGACCGAGGAGGACTTCCAGGGCACGCTGGACGTCGTCCGGCAGGCGCGGTTCGCCGGTGCGTTCACCTTCCAGTACTCCAAGCGTCCCGGCACTCCCGCGGAGTCGATGGAGGACCAGGTCCCGCGCGAGGTCGTCCAGGAGCGGTACGAGCGGTTGGTCGCGCTGCAGGACGAGATGGCCTGGTCGGAGAACAAGGCGCTCGTCGGGAAGTCGCTGGAGGTCCTGGTCGCCGAGGGTGAGGGCCGCAAGGACGCCGCGACCCACCGGCTGTCCGGGCGCGCCCGCGACAACCGCCTGGTCCACTTCGCCCTGCCCGAAGGCGTCGAGGCGCCCCGACCGGGTGACATGGCAACGGTCGAGGTCACCTACGGCGCCCCGCACCACCTGGTCGCCGACGTCTTCGGTTCAGTACGCCGTACGCGCGCCGGCGACGCCTGGGAAAGGCTGCAGGACGCCCCGGCCTCCTCGGCCCCCGGCGTGATGCTCGGCCTGCCCACCATCGGCAAGCCCGCGCCGCTCGAGCCCGTCGCCGGCGGTTGCCAGGTCAACTGATGTCGAGTCCCGAGCCGTTCGCCTCCGGCCGGGACGCCGACGTCTACTCCATCGACGACGACTGGGTCCTGCGGCGCTACCGCAACGGGCACCCCGTGCGGGACGAGGCGGAGTACATGAAGTGGGTCGGCCGGCACGGGTACCCGGTGCCGGCGGTCGGGCGGGTGGACGGGCCGGACATGGTGATCCAGCGGCTGACCGGGCCGACGCTCGCTGCCGCGGCGGTGGCCGGGGACATCGGACCGGTGGAGCTGGGGGAGTTGCACGCCGACCTGCATCGACGGCTGCACGCGATTCCCGCACCGAGCGGCGCCGAGGACCGCGTGATCATGCACGGTGACCTGCATCCGGAGAACGTGATGCTGACCGCCGACGGCCCGGTGGTGATCGACTGGCGGAACGCCGAGGAAGGGCCGCCCGCGTTCGACGTCGCGATGACGGCGATCATCTTCGCCCAGGTCGCCCTCGACCCGGCGTACGCCGAGCTGTCGCCGTTGTTGCGCGAGGCCCTCACCAGCTACCTGGTCCACTCGATCGACCCGAGACCGCAGCTTCCGGCGGCGTTGGCGCGACGAGGCAACAACGTCACGCTCACCAAGGAAGAGTTGGCCCTGCTACCTCAGCAGGACCAGCTCATCCGCAGCATGCTCTAGGCGTTCAGGAAGCTCTTCACCGGCAGCGCCCGGTCGACGATCCGCAGCTCACCGATGTGCCCGGCGAACGCCTGCTCGACGACGTTGTCGTAGTGGTTCGCCCCGAGCAACCACGGCAGGTTCGCCGTGGCCAGCCCGTTCGACCGCGTCGACGGATTCCGCAGCAGCGGCGACGAGTCGACGTACAAAGTGGTGAAACGCCCGTCGTTGACCACCGCGAGATGGAACCACTCACCGGCGACCTGCTCGTGCCCCCAGTTCGTGAACGTGTCGTTGCGGTCGAGCGGGTAGACCGCCCACTGTGCCTGCCGCCCGCCGGAGAAGGCGAGGTTGACCACCGGCTCCGACGGATCGCTGCCCGTCTTCCCGGCATCGGCACCCGTCCCCATCCGGCTCAGCAATCCCATCCACGAGTGATCGGCACCGTCGTCGAGCAGCTTCACGAACGCCTCGATCGTGTACCCACCCCGAAAAGTCAGCCGGTTCAGCGGCGCGTCCGCGGCCGTCGTCAGATAGGCGCCCCGCGCAGGTTTCTTGCCCCCGGCAAACAACCAGCTCGCGTGCCCGGGCTGCTCCGGGTGGAACTCCGTCGACGCCTTCAGACTGTCCGCAGGACTGCCCGGCAGGTACGCCGTCGTCAGGTGATTCCCACGCCCCGAGTGGTCCACCACCCGCGACGCCACCGGCCCGTCGAACCGCCAGTACGCGACCGTCCCCGGGAGGACCAGCTTCGAGGCCGGCCGTGCCGGACGCACCGGCACCGGCGCGAACCCGGCGAACCGCTCGGCGAAGTCGATCGGCACGCTGAAGCGGTTGGTGTCGTCGGTCAGCTCGATCTCGCCCTCGGCGAGCAGGCTGCGCCGGGCCGGGTCCTGGCCGAGGATCCACGGCGAGATCGTCTCGACGTCGATCATGTTGCGGGCCAGGTCGAAGTGGTACAGCCGGATCATGCCGCTGCCGCCGTAGTACCGGTCCTGGTAGTTGGTGATGTGCAGGTGGACGTCGTGACCGGCCGCGTTCTGCTTCACCGTCCGGCCGGACGGCCAGTAGTGGCCGTTCAGGGTGAGGAAGATCTGGTCGTTGCCGTTGACCAGCTGGTCCCAGACGCGGTTGCCGTGGTCGGACAGGTGAGCGACCGGGTCGCCCGCGTCGGCGTACACGAGGTCGTGCGTGGTCAGGATGACCGGCAGTCGCGGGTGCGCCGCGATCACCTGGCGGGCCCACGCGAAGCCGGCGTCGGACGGCCGCCAGTCCATCGCGAGCAGCAGCCACTGGCGGCCGGCCGCGCGGAACACGTGGTACGAGTTGTAGCCGTCCGGCGTCGACCCGCCGTACGTGCTCATCCGGCGGAAGCGCTGCGGCCCGAAGACGTGCAAGTACGGCGAATCGCCGCGCTGGTCGTCCTTCGAGGCGTCGATGTCGTGGTTGCCGGCCAGCACGCTGTACGGCAGCCGCGCGCGGTCGAGCACACCGAAGACCGGGTTGGCCTGGGCGAACTCCGAGGCTTGCGCGTTCTCGACCACGTCACCCAGGTGCGCGGTGAAGGCGAGGTTCTCGGCGCCGCGGTGCTCGACCAGGTACTTGAAGCTCGCGGTCAGCGGAGCGGCGTCACCCCGATCGAGATCGAACAGGTACTGCGTGTCCGGTACGACGGCCAGCGTGAACCGCAGGTCCTCGGAGTCGGGGGTGGTCCCACCGGAGTGGCCGACTCCCTGGGCTGAAGCGACCCCGGGAATCAACGCCGCGCCCGCGCCCAGCGCGCTCGCCTGCAGGATCCGCCGTCGGGTCGTGCCGTCGTACTGGTCCATCGATGCCTCCAGAGGTTCACTGACAACGCAGGAACTGTAGAGGTGGCTCGGTGAACAGCAGGGGTCAATCGGTGAAGCCCTGGGCGATCACCGGAGGGAGATTGCCCATGCGCACACCCTCCAGCACCCGCGCCTCGTGCGGCACGACCGGGTCGGGCAGCTGGTCGAGCGGGTACCACGCGAGCCCGTCGGCCTTGCCGGGTTCCATCGACCGCGGCTCGCCCTTCCAGCGTGTGGCGGTGAAGAAGAAGTCGACCCGCTCGTCGATCCACTCGCCGTTGCCACCGGTGCGGTGCATCGCGGTCAGCGGGACCAGGTCGGCCGGGTCGATCTCGACCCCGACCTCCTCGAGCACCTCGCGCCGCGCGGCCGCCAGGACCGACTCGCCCTGCTCGACGTGCCCGGCCGGGACGGCCCAGTAGCCGTCCATGTAGCCGGTGTTGGCCCGCAGCAGCATCAGCACCTCGTCGCCCCGTCGCAGGACGACGTACGCGGCGGGTACCACTCGAAATCTCTCCACGCCCGAAACCCTAGTCCGCCCCGCCGACAGGTGTTTGCCTTCGGCATCCGGGTCCCGGACAGACCGAAGGGCCGCGAGAAGTTGCTCCCGCGGCCCTTCGGTGGAGAATCAGGCCGGGTTCGGCTTGTTCTCGATGTCGTCGTCCTGACCGTCCAGACCGTCGAGGCGGTCCTTGGCGACGTCGACGCCCTGGTCGATCTTGTCGCCGTACTTGCCGCCGGTCTTGCTGTCGGCGAAGTCGCCGGCCTTGTCCAGGCCGTCGCCGACCTTGTCGCCGTGCTGGTCGACCAGGTCGGTCGCCTTGTCCTTCAGGTCCTCGGCCTTGCCCTTGAACTTGTCGAAGATGCCCATCGTGGGGTTCCCGTTCTTGCGTAGTGAACTGCTTACAGACAGCTAGCGGGATCTTCCCACCCGGACGGCTCCAGATGTGGGAGGTTGTTCAGTTTCCCCCGCCGCTTTCGACGTCGCCACCGCTCTCGACGTCTCCTCCGCTTTCCACGTCACCCCCGGACTCACCCTTCCCGCCGCGCTCGACGTCGCCGCCGCTCTTCAGCTCCACGTCACCGCCGCTCAGCTGCGGGCCTTTGTCGACCGCGTCCTTGGCCGCCGCGGTCTCTTCCTCGAACTGGTTCGTCACTACGGGTTCCCTCCCGGGTCGTGGGTCCGGCTTCACCCTGTTCCTACCGCCACGCGAGGTTCTCCACAAGTCCCACTCCGTCACTCTTGTCCCAGAGTTCACGCCGTGCGTCACGCCGTGTCTCCCAGCGGCGACCGCACTGTCACACTGGACCGATGGCCGCACCACTCGTCGTCGCCGTCGTCGGTCCCACCGCGGCCGGCAAGTCCGACCTGTCCGTTGCTCTGTGCAAGCACCTCGGCGGCGAGGTGGTCAGCGCCGACGCGTACCAGGTCTACCGCGGGATGGACATCGGTACGGCGAAGATCACCGAGGCCGAGCGGGCCGGCGTACCGCACCACCTGCTGGACATCCTTGACGTCACGCAGACCGCGACCGTCGCGGAGTTCCAGCAGCTCGCGCGGGCCGCGATCGACGACTGTCTGCGCCGTCAGGTGGTGCCGGTCCTGGCCGGCGGTTCGGCGCTGTACGTGCGCGCGATCCTCGACGATTTCGAGTTCCCCGGCACCGACCCGGCGATCCGCGAGCGGCTCGAGCAGGAGCTGGCCGAGCACGGCTCCGGCGTACTGCACCAGCGTCTGGCCGAGGTGGACCCGGCCGCCGCCGAGCAGATCCTGCCGAGCAACGGCCGCCGGATCGTCCGCGCGCTGGAGGTCATCGAGCTCACCGGAGCGCCGTACGCCGCGACCCTGCCCGGGCACACCTCGATCTATCCCGGCGCCGTCTACATCGGGCTCGACGTACCGCGTCCGGTGCTCGACGAGCGTATCGGCCGGCGGGTGGACCGGATGTTCGAGCAGGGCTTCGTCGACGAGGTGCGCGGGCTGCTCGACCACGGACTGCTCGACGGCCGTACGGCGAACCGCGCGCTCGGCTACCCCCAGGTCGTTGCCCTGCTGCGCGGCGAGATCTCCGAGACCGAGGCCCGCGAGCAGACCGCCCAGCAGACCCGGCGCTTCGCGCGGCGGCAGGATTCCTGGTTCCGCAAGGACCCGCGGATCGTTTGGTTGCCCTACGACGCGCCCGACCTGGTCGAGCAGGCGATTCGGGTACTGCGAGGCAACCAAAAGGCCGCGACCGACGTAGACGGGGTGGAAGAGGGCCTGGGGGCTGTGGATGCGAGGGGGTGACCGTGAGGCCGAGTTCCGTGAGTACGTGCTCGCGGACCGCACCCGACTGCTGAGAACGGCGCTGCTGCTCACCGCCGGAGACGTGCACACCGCCGAGGACCTGGTCCAGACCGCCTGCACCCGGGTCTACGTGCACTGGCACCGGATCCGGCACGAGGGCGCCGGGCCGTACGCGCACCGGATCCTGGTGAACGCCTTCCTGGACGAGCGCCGCCGGGCCGGCCGCCACCCCGAGGTGATGACCGCGGACCGGCTCGAACCGCGGGAGCCCGACGTCGCCGACCACGCCGACCTGCTGGCGGTCCGGAGCGCCCTGCTCGACCTGGCACCACGGCAACGCGCGGTCCTCGTGCTGCGCTACTTCCAGGATCTCGACGTGGCGACCTGCGCGCGGATCCTGGAGTGCACCGAAGGCACCGTGAAGAGCCAGACCGCGAAAGCACTGAAAAGACTGAAGGACCTGATGGCCGACGACCAGGCCTCGGGTCCCGCGACCGGGAGTAGTTGACGTGGACGACGTGAAGAGGCTGCTGGAGCAGTTCGCCGACCGAGCGGTCGACGGCCTGCCACCGGCGGACGTGGACGCGGACGTGACCCGCGGGCGCCGGGCGTTGCGCCGGATCAAGGCGCGCCGCCGGGTCACCGGTGTCCTGTGCGTGGCGGCGGCGACCACCGCCGTACTGGTCGTCGGTGACCAGGGGGAGTGGTGGAGCGGTGGCGAGGCGGAGGTCGCCAGCGACGCCCCGGCCACGCAGCCCCAGCCGCAGCCGGAGTCGGCGACGACGGGCTCGGCCACTCCGTCGGGCGCGAAGGAGGAGACCTTCTCGACGTACACGGCGACCGCGGTCCAGTTGGTGGCCAACCCCAAGCCGTGGAACTCGATCGGCTGCACTCTGGCCCCGCTGGGCTGGGCGGCCGCCCCGCAGGGCGCGGCCCAGCGCGTCGTCCTGACCCCACCGAGCGCGCGCACGGCCGACACGTCGGCCCAGCTGGAGCTGTTCACGGCTCCTGAGCCGCAGCCGCTGAGCAGGATCCGCGCCGTCGAGTCCGGCGGCAAGGTCTTTCACGTCGGCAGCACCGGCGGCCGCGAGGTCGGTCAGGTGCGGCTCGGCGACAGCTGGCTGGTCGCGAAGCTGCCGATCGAGCACCAGGACTGGAACGACGACCTGGTCCGTCGCTTCCTGGGGTCCTGCACGGTGTCCTGACGCGCGAGAACTGGCGTAGACCTCACCGTTCGGGTAGGCAGGTGGTTCCCAGTACGCCGAACCCCTGCGGAGGACCCCGGTGACACCGAAGAAGCTGGCCGCATCCCTGACCGCGGGTGCGCTCGTCCTGACCGGCCTGACCGCCGGCGGTGTGCCCGCCCAGGCCACCGCCGAGAGTCACGCGCCCAAGCCCCCGGCGAAGAACGCCACCGCGATCGGCTTCGGCGGCGCCGTCGCCTCGGTCGACCCCGAGGCCACCAACGTCGGCATCGGCGTCCTGCGCCGCGGCGGCAACGCCGTCGACGCGGCGGTCGCGACCGCCGCCGCCCTCGGCGTCACCGAGCCGTACTCGGCCGGTATCGGCGGTGGCGGGTACTTCGTCTACTACAGCGCGAAGAACCACAAGGTCTACACGATCGACGGCCGGGAGACCGCGCCGGCGACGATGCCCGGCGACGCGTTCGTCAACAAGGCCACCGGCACGCCGTACCCGTTCGCCGAACTGGTCACCTCCGGCGTCTCGGTCGGCGTACCGGGGACGTTGGCCACGTGGGACTCCGCGCTGAAGTCGTGGGGTTCGCTGTCGCTGAAGAAGGCGATCAAGCCGGCCGCCGACCTGGCCGACCGGGGCTTCGTCGTCGACCAGACGTTCCGCAACCAGACGCTGGACAACAAGACCAGGTTCGCCCAGGTCACGCCGACCGCGAAGCTGTTCCTGCCCGGTGGGGACGCTCCGCAGGTTGGCACCGTGTTCAGGAACAAGGAGCTGGCCCGGACCTACGAGCTGATCGGGAAGCAGGGACCCTCGGCGTTCTACAGCGGCCCGCTCGCGGCGGAGATGGCGGCGGTCGTGAAGACTCCGCCGAAGGCTCCCGGCGCGACGCTGCCGATGTTCCCCGGCTACCTCACCACGGCGGACCTGGCCAAGTACAAGGTGCTGAAGCAGGACCCGACCAAGGTCCGGTACGACGGCCTGGAGGTCTACGGCATGGCGCCGTCCTCGTCCGGCGGGACGACGGTGGGTGAGGCGCTCAACATCCTGGCGCCGAAGAAGCTCTCCAAGCTGAGCACACCGGATGCCCTGCACAACTACCTCGAGGCGTCCGCGCTGTCGTTCGCCGACCGCGGCCGGTACGTCGGCGACCCGAAGTTCGTCGACGTACCGACCGAGGAGCTGCTGTCGAAGGGCTTCGGCGCCGAGCGGTCCTGCCAGATCGACCCGGACAAGGCCGCGGCCAAGCCGGTGCCGCCGGGGTCGCCCGACGGCTCGTACGACGCCTGCGCGCCGGCCGTGGCGAAGGCCGAGCACCCCGACACCGAGGGCCTGTCGACGACGCACCTGGTGGCGTCCGACCGGTGGGGCAACGTCGTGTCGTACACGCTGACGATCGAGCAGACCGGTGGTTCCGGCATCACCGTCCCGGGCCGCGGCTTCCTGCTGAACAACGAGCTGACCGACTTCAGCGCTCTCCCGGACCCGGCCGACCCGAACCGGATCGAGCCGAACAAGCGGCCGCGGTCGTCGATGTCGCCGACCATCGTGCTCAAGCACGGCAAGCCGTTCCTCGCGCTCGGTTCGCCGGGTGGGTCGACGATCATCACCACGGTCCTGCAGACGCTGACCAACCGGCTCGACCGCGGGATGACGCTGCCGGAGGCGGTCGCCGCGCCGCGGGCGTCGCAGCGCAACACCGCGACCGTGACCGCTGAACCGGACTTCATCACGGCGTACGAGGACCAGCTCACGCCGTACGGGCACAAGCTCGTGCTCGCCGGTGACGCCCTCACCTCGGCCGCTGAGATCGGTGCGGTCGCCGCGCTGGAGTTCCTGCCCGGCGGTGGGTACCTGGCCGCGGCCGAGCCCAAGCGGCGCGGCGGTGGCTCGGCGGCCACCGTCCACCAGGTCTGGCCGCGCTAGCGCTTCTTCAGCCGCTGAGGTGCCGTAGGCAACGGCGGTGGTTCCGGAGCCGGCTGCTCGACAGCCGGCTCCAGCCATCCGTCGTACTCGTCGACCAGCTGGATGGCGGCGTCCGCCGGCAGCACCACGACCCAGGGGTGGTCCTCGTCGTCGTCCTCCCCGTGGAACCGCTCGCGCCGCAGCTCACCGCCGAGCCGCTCGGCCACTGCCTCGGCGTCGTCCCGCTCCCAGAAGTACGCGATCTGCACGCACCAAATCTACTGACCCGGGAGGGGACGCATGGGCAAGCTCGTCTACTCGATGATCACCTCGCTCGACGGTTACGCCGAGGCGGCCGAGGGCGACCTCGGCCGTGGCGCCGAGGACGAGGAGGTGCACACGTTCATCGGTGACCTGTTCCGGCCGGTGCGGACGTTCCTGTACGGGCGGCGGATGTACGAGACGATGGTGTTCTGGGAGACCGCGCACGCCGAGCCCGAGGCGCCGCCGTTCATCGTTCAGTACGCCCGGGACTGGCAGGCCGCGGACAAGATCGTGTACTCGACGACGCTGGAGTCGGTCTCCAGCGCGCGGACCACGATCGAGCGCTCCTTCGACCCCGACGCCGTCCGCCGGCTCAAGGAGGAGTCCGAGCACGACCTCAGCGTCGACGGCCCCAACCTCGCGGCCCAGGCGATCGCCGCCGGACTGGTGGACGAGTACCACCTGTTCGTCACCACGAGCGTGGTCGGCGGCGGCAAACGCTTCTTCCCCGACGGCATCCGCCTCGACCTCGACCTGGTCGACCAGCGCTCCTTCGCCGGCGGGCTGATCTACGCGCGCTACCGCACCCGCTGAACTCCGTGCAACCGATCCGTCGCCTGACCTGTAGTTCAGGGTGAGATCACGACGGAGTGGAGTGCGATGAGCCGGGACGACGAGTACGCCGACTACCTGCGCGGCCACTACGGCCGCATGCTGCGCACCGCGCGGCTGCTGGCCGGAGGAGACGTGCACTGGGCCGAGGACCTGGTCCAGACCGCGTGCACCAAGCTCTACGTGCACTGGGGCAAGGTCCGGCAGGGTGACGGTGCGGCGTCGTACGCCGACCGCATCCTGATCAACGTCTTCATCGACGAGCGGCGCCGGTTCTGGCGACGCCGGGAGACCTCGACGGACGAGTTCCTGGACGCCGTACCGGCTGGTGGGCCCGATCCCGCCGAGCGGCTCACGCTGCTCGACGCCCTCGGTCAGCTGCCCCGGCGGCAGCGGGCGGTGGTCGTTCTGCGCTACTTCCGCGACCTGGACGTGGCGACCGTGGCGGTGCTGATGGACTGCAGCGAGGGCACGGTCAAGAGCCAGACCGCCCGGGCCCTGGGCAAGCTCCGCGATCTCGTCGACGACCCGCTGGACAACCTGGAGCGTGTGCGATGACCGACCTGCGAAACCTGCTCGACCAAGCCGCCGGCCCCGCGCCGACGCTGACCGACGACCAACTGTCCACAGCGATCGCCCGCGGACGGCATAGCCGGCGCCGTCGAGGCCTGACCGTGGCGGTGGCGTCGGTTGCGGTGGTCGTCGCTGCCGGCGGAGTGGCCTTGGCCTTGCCATCGGCCGGTGAGGCCCCGGCGGCCGCTGGTTCGGGGCCGTCCGCCGGTCCGGTGACCTGTGGTCAGCTGTTCGCCGACAACACCATCGAGCGGACCAGGTACGAGATGAAGCCGGGCGAGCAGAATGCGGACGGTGTGCGGCTGCGGCTCGGCGGGTTCCCCGAGCAGACGCAGCCGGCTCAGGACGGCGAGCCGGTCCCCGCGATGTCGTTCGCCTGGCCTTTGGCGAACCCGCGGGTCTTCACGCCGGCGGCCCTCGTCGACGTACCGCCGCCCGCGGGCCAGGGCTGGCCGAACGAGGTGTGGACCAAGGTCGTCTCGGCCTGCTACCCCGTGCGCTAGCCCTACCATGAACCCATGAGCACCTTTCCCTGGCTGAAGGGGCACGGTACGGAGAACGACTTCGTGCTGCTGCCCGATCCCGACGGTTCGGTGCACGGGGACCTCGCGCCCGAGCTGGTGCGGTTCCTGTGCGACCGGCATGCCGGGATCGGCGCCGACGGGGTGCTGCGGGTGATCGACGGGTCGAAGCAGACGTACGTCGAGGACGGCGGCGAGTGGTTCATGGACTACCGCAACGCCGACGGCTCGACCGCGGAGATGTGCGGCAACGGCATCCGGGTGTTCGTCCGGTACCTGGTCGACGAGGGCCTGACCACCGGCAAGCCGGTCCGGATCGGGACCCGCGCGGGGGTCAAGGAGGTCGTCGTCCACGACGACGGCACGATCACCGCCGACCTGGGCGAGCCGCGGGTGGGCCCGGCCGGCGTGGTCGTCGAGGCGAACGGGCACCAGTGGCCCGCGGTCGCCGTCGACATGGGCAACCCGCACGCGGTCGCGTTCGTCGACGACCTGCGCGAGCCGGGACACCTGGTCGAGCAGCCCACCTGGTCCCCGGAAGGCGCCTTCCCGGATGGCGCGAACGTCGAGTTCGTGGTTCGTCAGGGCCCGTACGACGTCCAGATGCGCGTGCACGAGCGCGGCGCGGGGGAGACCCGCTCGTGCGGGACCGGGACCTGCGCGGTCACCGTGGCCTCGACGCTGGCCGCCCGGCAGGAGCGGCCGGTCACGTACCGGGTCGGCGTACTGGGTGGCGAGGTGTCCGTGACGTGGCGGGCCGACAACCACCTGGAGCTGCGCGGACCGGCCGTCGTGCACGCCCGGGGAGACTTCGACCGGGGCTGGTTGCCCGCTTGAGCGGGGAATTCAGCGCGTGAGCGGGTCGTTGAAGGAAGTAATCGGGTCGCCCGTACGGGTGAGCCGTGCCACGATGGAAGGTATATGACGACCCATTCGAACGCATACGAAGAGATCAACGACGTCGACCTCGACCTGACGCAGGACGACGCGCTCGACGACGAGGAGACTTCGTCGACGGGTTACGACGACACCGAGGGTCCGGGCCTGGAAGGCCTGGAGCTCGAGGAACGCCAGGCGCTGCGGCGCGTGGCGGGGATGTCGACCGAGCTGACCGACATCAGCGAGGTCGAGTACCGCAAGCTGCTGCTGGAGCGCGTGCTCCTGGTCGGGGTGTGGACCGAGGGCAGCGCCGAGGACGCCGAGAACTCGCTGGCCGAGCTGAAGCTGCTCGCCGAGACGGCCGGTTCCGAGGTCCTGGACGGCGTGATCCAGCGCCGCAAGAAGCCCGACGCCGCGACCTTCATCGGGTCCGGCAAGGTGGCCGACCTGCGCAACCTGGTCGCCGCCCTGGGCGCGGACACGGTGATCGCCGACGGCGAGCTGGCTCCTGCGCAGCTGCGCAACCTGGAGGACAAGCTCAAGGTCAAGGTGGTCGACCGGACCGCGCTGATCCTGGACATCTTCGCCCAGCACGCGAAGAGCAAGGAAGGCAAGGCCCAGGTCGAGCTGGCCCAGCTGCAGTACATGAAGCAGCGCCTGCGTGGTTGGGGTGGGAACCTGTCCCGCCAGGCCGGTGGCCGGGTCGGTGCGGCCGGTGGCGGTATCGGTGGTCGTGGTCCGGGTGAGACCAAGATCGAGACCGACCGGCGCCGGATCAACACCAAGATCTCCAAGCTGCGCCGTGAGCTGAAGGAGATGAAGGGCACCCGCTCGACGATGCGGCAGGAGCGCCGCCGGCACTCGGTGCCGTCGGTGGCGATCGCCGGCTACACCAACGCCGGCAAGTCCTCGCTGCTGAACGCGATCACCGGTGCGGGCGTCCTGGTCGAGAACGCGCTGTTCGCGACCCTGGACCCGACCACCCGCCGGACCACCACGTCCGACGGCCGGGTCTACACCTTCACCGACACCGTCGGGTTCGTCCGGCACCTGCCGCACGACATCGTCGAGGCGTTCCGCTCGACGCTGGAGGAGGTCGCCGACGCCGACCTGCTGCTGCACGTGGTCGACGGGTCCCACCCGGACCCGATGGCCCAGATCCAGGCGGTCCGCGAGGTCCTGAGCGAGATCGGCGCGGTCGACGTCCCCGAGATCATCGTGATCAACAAGGGCGACCTGGCCGACCAGCTGGCGCTGGCCCCGATCCTGCACCGCGAGACCGGCGCGATCGTGGTCTCGGCCCGGACCGGTGAGGGCATCGACAAGCTGAAGGCGCTGGTCGAGGCGTCGCTGCCGCAGCCGCACATCACCGTCGACGCGCTGCTGCCCTACGACCGGGGCGACCTGGTCTCGCGGGTCCACTCCGAAGGGTCGGTCGACACCCTGGAGCACACCGGCGACGGGACCAGGCTGACGGCGCGGGTGCACCCGCAGCTCGCGGGCGAGCTGGCGCCGTACCAGGTGGCCGCGATCTAGTACGACGCAACGAAAGGGCCCCCAGGGAAATCCCTGGGGGCCCTTCGTTGTGTCAGCGCGTCAGTTGCGCGCCGACACCTTGACCTTCATCGTCGTGCCGTCACGCGACACCACGCTGATGTTCACCTTGTTGTTCGGCACCTTCACACCGGCCGTCGGCTGCTCGGCGCTCCAGTAGCTCTTGCTGTCGTTGAACGTCTTGACGCCGTCCTGACCGCGGATGTAGCTCGGCGCACCGTTCACGTGCAGCGTGAACGAGTCCGCCTTCTCGAGGCCGAACGGAGCGTCGTAACCGGCGATCCGCGGACGCCAGATCTGGCCGTCGAGACGGTTGATCGGCGCCGGGTGCGAGTCGATCGGCAGGATCAGGCCCTCGCCCGGGTGGACGTTGGTGTTGTTGTCACCCTGCGAGTTGTCCCAGTACGAGATCAGCAGGCCGTCCTGGTACGGGAAGTGCTCGACCTTGTCGGGCAGCGTGCTCGCCCAGCCGAAGTTGTACGGGCCCGTCTTGAGGTGGGCGTCGTACGACACGTAGTTCAGGTGCGACGCGAGGTAGTAGTTGTCGTACTGCGTCGTGATCGTCGAACCGACCGCGCTGAAGCCGTTGAGCGTCCAGCCCTCCGGCGACGCCTCGGCGCCCGAGTCGACGACCGTGGTCGCACCGCTGGTCACCTTGACCTCGTCGGCGAAGAAGCCGTAGCCGCCGGTGTTGGCGTCGGTGGTGTAGCGGAACTGCAGGCCGATCGTCTTGCCGGCGTAGGCCGACAGGTCGAAGGTGGCCGGAACCCAGCCGCCGCTCTCGCCGTCGATGCCGTTGCCCTCGGCCGCCTTGGTGATGTTGCCGGCGATCGGCTTGTAGCCGGTGCCGTCGTTGACCTCGACGTAGGCGTAGTCGCACGCCGTCGTGTCGCAGTCCTCGATCTGCCAGTTCGCCTTGAAGGTGAGCGACGCGGCGCCCGCCGGCAGGGTGACCTGACGGTTCATCGTGTGGGTGAAGTCGTCGCCCTCACCGCTCCACCACGACTTGGTGCCCGCCGTCGGCGGCTGCAGCGGTGTGGTGACCGACTTCTTCGGCAGCGTGACGACCAGGCCCTGGGCCTTGGCCGAGTTGTACTCGTGCGGGCCGAGCTCGAGGGTCTTGGTCTGGCCGGCCTTCACGATCTCGTAGTCCAGCCAGCCCAGCTGCAGCTTCTCCCAGGCGCCGAAGTCGGCCGCCTGCTCGCCGATGCCGCCGTCGGTCGGCTTGCCGACCCGGCTCTGCGCCATGATCGACCACCAGTTGACGCCGTTCTCGACCGCCGCACCGGAGGTGTCGTAGAGGTCCGGCAGACCGAGGTCGTGGCCGTACTCGTGGGCGAAGACGCTGATCCCGCCGTTCTCCGGCTGGATCGTGTAGTCGCCGACGTAGAAGCCGGTGTCACCCAGCTGCGCGCCGCCGGCCGGGTTGTTCGACGGGCCACCGGCCACGCCGACGTACCAGCGGTGCGACCAGATGGCGTCCTCACCCTGGTGCGGGTCACCATCGGCCTGGTCGCCACCGGAGTGGACGATCTGGAAGTGGTCGAGGTAGCCGTCGGGCTCGTTGAAGTTGCCGTCACCGTCGAAGTCGTAGCGGTCCCACTGGTCGAACGTCGCCAGGTCGGCCTTGATCTGCGCCGAGGTCCGGCCGGCCGCCTTCTGGTCCGCGACCCACTGGTTCACGGCGTCCTGGACCAGCGCCCAGGTGTTGTTGCAGACGTTGCCGCCGCACGGGTAGCCGTTGGAGCGGCCGTAGCGGGCCTCGTTGTACTTGACCTTGACCCAGTCGGTGACCGTGCCGGACACCGAGTAGCGGCCCGAGGACTGCTTCTCGTAGTACTTCTTCACCGAGTTGCCGGTGCCGAAGTACATGTCCTGGAAGTGCTGACGGTTGTAGTCCGGCTGCCAGACGGTCGAGTTGTCGACCGCGCGGTCGGGCTGCGGGATCGCGTTGTGCAGCGGTCCCTCGAAGGTGGTCGGACCGGGCACCGCGGGAGCGGTGTCCTGGTCGGGATAGTTCGGGTGCCGCTCGTTGCCGAACTCGGCGAGGACGACGAAGATCCGGTCGGTCTTCTCGCGCGACAGCTCGACGTACTGGTCGACCTTGGCCTTGGCGGTCCGCTGACCCTTGGCGGCGGCGGTCTTCTTGCCCAGCTTGACGACGGTGCTCGCACCGCGCTTCTCGGCCTTGGCCGAGCCGTTCAGCACCTTGGTCAGTGCTTCCTGGCGCAGCTCACGGCGCTTGTCCTCGAGCGGGCTGGGCAGTTCGTCGGACGTCACCTGCTGGTCGGCGGTGACGGCCGGGCCCGACTGGGGCGATGCGGCGGTCCCGGACTGGGCGAAGCTCAGTCCGATCGTCGCCGCCAGGGCCAGGCTGAACAGCCCGGCAGATACTTTGCGCACGATTCCCCTCCTGCGTGTGAAAGGTCCGCTACGCGAGGTTTGTGACTTGACGCAGCGTGACCACGTGCTCCCCCGAGCGTGGAACTTCTGCGCGAGAGTACGGGGAAAACCGGCGATGCTGAAGTGGTTCTGATCAAATTTCCGGATTCGTGCGGGGAATCCTGCGTACGCGCAAGGGGTAATACCACTCGATCCACTGGAGTACGACGACGCAGCGTCGCGGCCTCGGTCGTTGGCACACTGTGCGGATGGACTCCGACCGGGCCGATCTGCTGCTGCCGCTGTGGCGGGCGCTGGTGGTGTTCCGCGTGATCACCTTCGGGTTCGCCTGTTTCGGCGTCTGGGTGCGCTGGGACGGCATCGTCCGCCCGTACGGCGCGGTGCTGCAGCTGGCGATCATGGGTCTGTGGACGATCGTTGCCTCGATCGGCTACAGCCGGCACTGGGGCCGTCGCAACACGCGGCTCGCGGTCGCCGACCTGGTCGTCACCGTCGGGTGCATGTACGCGACGCTGTTCGCCCAGCCCCTGCTGGATATCCGCGCCGGGGCTTCCGTGCTGACATCGGTCTGGGTCGCCGGGCCGGTGATCGCGCTGGCGATCGCGCGCGGCCGGGACGGGGGACTGGTCGGCGCGATCACGGTGAGTCTCGCTCTGCTTTCGTTGCGTGGCGTGGAGAACGTGTCGAAGATGCTCGCCAACGTGCAGTTGTTGCTGGTGGCCGGTCTGGTCGTCGGGTACGCCGCGACCGCGATGCGCCGGGCGAACCTGAGGTTGCGCGAGGCAATCGCTGTGGAGAGTGCGACGGCGGAGCGGCTCCGGCTGAGTCGGTCGATCCACGACGGCGTGCTGCAGGTGCTCGCGCAGGTCCAGCGCCGCGGTACGGCGATCGGTGGCGAGGCCGTCGAGCTGGCCTCGCTGGCGGCCGAGCAGGAGGTCGCGCTGCGGTCGTTGATGGCGTCCCGGCCGGTGCAGGAGCGGCAGGGCCAGATCGACCTGTGCAGCGCGTTGTTGCCGCTGGCCACGACCCGCGTGGACGTCGTCGTACCGGCGGTGCCGGTGGTGCTGCCCGTCGGTGTGGTCAACGAACTCGTTGCCGCGGTCAAGGAAGCCCTGAGCAACGTGCTCAAGCACGCGGGACCGGACGCGCGGTCCTGGGTCGTGGTCGAGGACCTCGGGACCGACGTCGTGGTGTCGGTCCGCGACGATGGAGCCGGCACCACCCCGGACCGGCTCGACGCGGCACGCTCCGACGGGCACCTGGGAGTCAGCCAGTCGATCCGGGGCCGGATCACGGACCTCGGCGGCAACGTCACGGTCCGCACGGCACCGGGTGAAGGAACCGAGTGGGAGATGACGGTAGCGCGATGACCCGAGTGATGATTGTCGACGACCACCCGATGTGGCGCGAGGGCGTTGCGCGCGACCTGGGCAGCCGCGGGTACGACGTGTGCGCGACCGCGTCCGACGTGGCGTCGGCGGTGAAGATCGCGCTGGCGACCCGGCCCGACGTGGTGGTGATGGATCTGCAGCTCGGTGACGGGTCGGGTGTCGACGCGACCCGGGAGATCACCAGCGCGCTGCCGGACACCCGGGTGCTGGTGCTGTCGGCGAGCGCCGAGCAGACCGACGTACTGGCCGCGGTGAAGAACGGTGCCTCGGGCTACCTGGTGAAGTCGGCGTCCCTGGACGAGTTCGACGACGCCGTACGGCGTACTGCCGAAGGTGACGCGGTCTTCTCGGCCGGACTGGCCGGGTTGCTGCTGGGGGAGTACCGGCGGCTCGGAGCGGGGCCGGAGGTGCCGCGGCTGACCGAGCGGGAGACCGAGGTGCTGCGGCTGGTCGCGCGCGGGCTCACCGCCAAGCAGATCGCGCTGCGGCTGGTGCTGTCGCACCGGACCGTCGAGAACCACGTGCAGAACACGCTGCGCAAGCTGCAGCTGCACAACCGCGCCGAGCTGGTCCGCTACGCGATCGAGAACGGCCTGGACGCTGCCGACTAGCCGACAGCGCCGTCGTACCGGCTGTGGTGGCAGACCGGTACGACGGCTGACTCAGACGATCAGAGCCCGTTGGTGAAGAGCAGGCGGTTCACCGTGCCGCCGGTGGTGCCGCCGCTGACCACGTTCGGGGTCGCGTTGGCCTCGATGTAGGACTTGACCGTCGCCGGGCTGGCCGACGGGCTGGTCTGCAGGTACAGCGCCGCGACGCCCGCAACGTGCGGGGTGGCCATCGAGGTGCCGTTGTAGGAGCCGGTGGTGTTGCCCGGCAGCGTGGACACGATCGCCGAGCCCGGCGCGTACACGTCGACGCAGGAACCGGTGCTCGAGTACGACGCCCGCGCGTCGGTGCTGGTGCTGGCCGCGGTGACCAGGGCGGTCTCGATCTTGCGCGGCAGCAGGTTGCAGGAGTTCGCGCCGGTGTTGCCGGCCGAGGTGGCCAGGAAGACGCCGGAGCTGATCATCCGGCGCAGCGAGTTCTCCAGCGTGGTGTTGGCCGAGAAGTTCCACGAGGTGTTGGCCACGGCCGGCTTGACCGCGTTGCGGGTGACCCAGTCGACGGCGGCGATCGCGGCGGAGGCCGTCCCACCGCCGCTGCAGTTCAGCCACTTCACGCCGTGCAGCCGGACGTTCTTGGCCACGCCGTACGAGGTGGAGCCGATGGTGCCCGCGACGTGCGTGCCGTGGCCGTTGCAGTCGGTGTTGTTGCTGTCCAGGCCGTTGAAGTCGAAGCTGGCCCGGCCGCCGAAGTTCGGGTGGCTCGGGTCGACCCCGGAGTCGATGATGTAGGCGTGCACGCCGGTGCCGGTCCGGGTGTAGGTGTAGGACCGCGACAGCGGCAGGTTGCGCTGGTCGATGCGGTCGATGCCCCAGGAGGGCGGGTTGCTCTGCGTGGTGTCGAGGACGTTCTCGACGTACACGTCCTCGGAGATGGCGACCACCTCCGGGTTCTTCTGCAGCGCCGCCAGCTGGGCCGGCGTGAGCTTGGCGGTGAAGCCGTTGACCGCGCTGGAGTACGTGCGCTGCGGAGCGATGCCGAGCGAGCTCTTGAGCTTCGTGCCCTGCTTCAGCTCGACGATGTAGGTGTCCTTCACCGCGCTGGTGCCGGGCTCGGCGGGCGCGCGCTGGACGAGGATGATCCGGCCACCGGGTTCCGGGGCGGGTGCGGCACCGGCGGTGCCGGCGGTGGTGAGGGCGATGGCCGGGACGACGACGGCGGCCAGGGCAAGGCGGATACGACGCACTGTTCCTCCTCGGGGAACTGGGTCACCCCACGGGCGGAGGGGTGATCACGCTCGGTCCTGGAGCGGTTACGGAGCGAGCGGTGAGAGGAGAAGTTAGGACGTGCTCACCTGAGGCGTCAATCAGTTCTGGTGCCCGCTGATGCCATGGCACTGGGTGGCCGTTGTCCTTGTCTGCAACGTTGGATCGGCCGTAAATGCTTTCTGGCCGCTGGCTTGGTCGCCTCCGTACACTGTGCGTTCCACGATCCGTGGTCTGCTCTGTGTCACGACACCCGTACCCAGGGTGCCCACCTCCCGGAGGCTCGTAGTGAACCGGTCGTCCCTGGTGCGCGCGTTGTTCGCGTTCCTCGTCCTTGCGGCGTCGACGTACACCGTCCTGACCGCGAAGCCGGAGCTCGGCCTGGACCTGCGGGGTGGCACCCAGATCGTCCTGGAGACCAGCGACTCCCCGACGGCCAAGGCCGACGCGAAGAACACCGACAAGGCGCTCGAGGTGCTGCGCCGGCGGATCGACGCGCTGGGCGTGGCCGAACCGAGCGTCACCCGGCAGGGCGAACGGCGGATCATCGTCGAGCTGCCCGGCGTCCAGGACCCGCGCGAGGCCGCGAAGGTGATCGGCAAGACCGCGCAGCTGAGCTTCCACGAGGTGCTCGACCAGGTCGCCGCGAAGCCGGCCAAGCCGGCCGCCGGCGACCTCTACCTGCCGAACGACGACGGCGGTGGCGGCGTACTGAAGCTGGGCAAGCCCGCGATGACCGGTGACAAGGTCAGCGGTGCGGAGGCCGTGCTCGACGCCCAGCAGGTCGCGGCCGGCTGGATCGTGCAGCTGAACTTCAAGGACGGCGGCGGCAAGATCTGGTCCCAGATCACCGGCAAGGCGGCCTGCCAGCCGGCCGGTTCGCCGGGCCGGCTGATCGCGATCGTGCTCGACAACGAGGTGCTCACCGCGCCGCAGGTCGACCCCGACGGCGGCACCCAGCTGTGCAACATCGGCCTGCCCGAGAACAACAGCACCATCACCGGCAACTTCGGCGAGGCCGAGGCCAAGGACCTGTCCGCGCTGATCTCCGGCGGCGCGCTGCCGCTGCCGGTCGAGGTCATCGACCAGCGGACCGTCGGGCCCTCGCTCGGCAAGGACGCGATCCAGGCGAGCGCGCTGGCCGGCATCATCGGCGTCGCGCTGACCGGGCTGTTCATCGTGGTGGTCTACCGGCTGGTCGGCCTGATGGCCGTGATCGGCCTGATCGCGTACGCCGGAATGTCGTACGCCGCGCTCACCGCGATCGGCGCGACGCTGACCTTGCCCGGTCTGGCGGGTTTCGTGCTCGCGATCGGTATGGCGGTGGACGCGAACGTCCTGGTCTTCGAACGAGCCCGCGAGGACTACATCGGCGGGCGGACGGACGGCCTGCGGCGCTCGCTGCGCAGCGGCTTCCAGAACGCGCTGTCCGCGATCGCCGACTCCAACATCACCACGTTGCTGGCGGCCGCGCTGCTGTTCTTCCTGGCGGCCGGTCCGGTGCGTGGATTCGGTGTGACGCTGTCGATCGGTGTGATCGCATCGATGCTGTCCGCCCTCGTCGTCACCCGGGTGTTCGCCGAGTTCGTGGTGTCGCGGAAGTTCGTGCTGGACCGGCCCGCGCTGAGCGGAATCGCCGGGCACGGCCGGGTCCGGACGTGGCTCGAGGCGAAGCGCCCGGCACTGATGAAGCACAGCCGTCGCTGGCTCCTGATCACCGTCGCCGCGATCGTGATCAGCGTGGCCGGCGTGGCGATCCGTGGCCTCAATCTGGGCATCGAGTTCACCGGTGGGCGCCTGCTGGAGGTCAGCACCGCCCAGCAGATCACGCCCGACCAGGCCCGCGCCGCGGTCGCCGAGGCCGGCTACCCGAACGCCGTCGTCCAGGCCTCCGGGACCGACGACATCACCGTCCGCACCGTCACGATCAGCGACGACGAGGCGGAGAAGATCCGCGAGTCGATCTCCCGCATCGCCGGCGGTACCGAGCTCGTCCGCAACGAGAACATCGGCCCGTCGCTCGGCAACGAGCTCCGCAACAAGGCGCTGATCGCCCTCGGCGTCGCCCTACTGGCCCAGCTCGTGTACCTGGCGGCCCGCTTCCGCTGGACCTTCGGCGCCGGCGCCGTCCTGGCCCTGCTCCAGAACGTGGCGGTGGTAGTCGGCGTCTTCGCCTGGACCGGCAAACCCGTCGACGGCATCTTCCTGGCCGCCATGCTCACCATCATCGGCTACACGGTGAACGACTCGGTGGTCGTCTTCGACCGCATCCGGGAAACCCGCAACGCCCGCTCCACCGAGTCGCTGGGCCCGGTCGTCGACACCGCGATCGTCAACGTCCTCCCCAGAACCATCAACACCGGAATCTCAACCCTCTTCATCCTCGCCGCCCTGCTGTTCCTGGGCGGAGACTCCCTGGGCGACTTCGCCCTGGCCCTCCTCCTCGGCATCCTCGTCGGCACCTACTCGTCCAACCTCACAGCGGCCCCCCTCCTCGTAGAACTCGAAAAGCGCTACCCAGCCCCACCGCCCCGCCCCAAGCGCACCCAAAGAGACCGAGACAGCGAACCCGACCGAGGCGCCGTCGTCTGACCCCTCCGCCCCCGAGCTTCGGCCCGGGGGCGGTCCCATGCCCGCCCACCTCGGCGCCCGCCGCCGACGGCGGTCCCATGCCCGCCTTCACCCCCCACCACCCCGTCCGGCCTCCCACCACTCCATCTCTTTCCGGCCGAAGCGGCCTCAGCCCCCGCCGACCTTCCCGGCCGCATCGCCGACCACCCCGCCCCCGCGCAGCGCGTGGCCTCAGCCCGCCCACCTCCGAGCACACCTGCACCCACCCACCCCGCGCCCAGCCTGGGACCACACCCCACCCCAAACACCACCGGTCGGCCGCACCTCCACCCCACCTCTTCCCGGCCGCAGCGGCCTCAGCCCCCAGCAACCTCCCCGGCCGCATCGCCGTCAACCTCCAGGGGCCACAACCCCCAGCCCATCTGATCGTCCACAGACAACGACAGGAGTGGAGAAAGTTGTCCGCCCGCCCGGCTAGGGTGTTGTGGTGGGTGTTGATGTGCACGAGTTGCTGGAGGCCGCGGTCTCCGGGGTGAACGGGCAGACCCGACCAGGCCAAGTGGCGATGGTCGAGGCAGTGGACAGCGCGATGCACGACGGCTCGCATCTCCTGATCCAAGCGGGGACAGGCACCGGCAAGTCCCTCGGCTACCTCGTCCCAGCCCTGGTCCACGCCGTGGAGAACCGCCGAGTCGTCGTCTCGACAGCGACCCTCGCGCTCCAGTCCCAGCTCGTCGACCGCGACGTACCGGCCTTGCTCGACGCGACCGAGAAGCTCCTCCCGCGCCGCCCGTCGTACGCGATCCAGAAGGGCCGCAACAACTACGCCTGCCTGCACCGCATCCGCGAAGGCGCCCCGGACGACGACGGCATGCTCGTCGACGTCCCCCCGTCGGGCCCGATCGGCCAGCAGGTGGTCGAGCTGCGCGAGTGGGCCGAGCAGCAACTCGCCGACGGCGAGGCCGGCGACCGCGACCACGCGCCCTCCCACCAGTACCAGGCCTGGCAGCAAGTAGCGATCGCCGCCCGAGAGTGTCTCGGCGCGCAAAAGTGCCCGTACGGCGAGGAGTGCTTCGCCGAGAAGGCCAAGGAGCAGGCGCGCAAGGCCGACATCGTCATCACCAACCATGCGCTGCTCTCGATCGACGCCTTCGAGAACCGCACGGTCCTGCCCGAGCACGACGTCGTGATCGTCGACGAGGCCCATGAGCTCCCCGCCCGCGTCACCGGCGCGGCCGGCGACGAGCTCTCCCCGCAAATGGTCGAGCGCGCCGCCAAGCGGGCGCGCAGGTTCGTCGACGACGACCACGCCGACGACCTGATCGACGCCTCCGACGCCCTGCGCGCCGCCCTCGACCAGACTCGCGAGGGTCGCATCGAGGCCACGAACACGGCCGTCCTCGAAGCGGCCGCGATGGTCCGCGACACCGCCCGCGCGGTCTACTCGGACCTCGGCAAGAAGTCCGACGACAAGGACGACGACCCCGACGGCGCGAAGCGGCAGTCCAAGGGCGCGGTGAAGGAGATCTTCGACGTCGCCGAACGCGTCGCCGCGCTGAACGACCTGGACGTCGTCTGGCTGATCGACCGCGACCGGTTCGGCAAGGAGCTGCGGATCGCGCCGCTCACCGTCGCCGGCCTGCTCCGCGAGCTGGTGCTGAAGGACCGCACCGCCGTACTGACCTCCGCGACGCTCACTCTCGGCGGCGACTTCGACGCGATCGCCCGGCAGGTCGGGCTGCGCCCGGCCGACAAGCTGGCCGACGACGACGAGATGCCGGAGCTCGACGACGAGTCCGAGACCGGCCCGCTGCCGTGGCGCGGGCTCGACGTCGGCTCCCCGTTCGAGTACGAGAAGCAGGCCATCTTGTACGTCGCCAAGCACCTTCCCCCGCCGCATCGCGACGGCCTCGGCTCGAAGCAGTTCGAGGAGATCGTCGACCTGGTCACCGCGGCCGGCGGACGCACCCTGGGCCTGTTCTCGTCCCGCCGCGCCGCCGAGGCCGCGACCGCGGCGGTCCGCGAGGCGACCGACCTGAAGATCCTCTGCCAGGGCGACGCCCACCTCAACGAGCTGTCCCGTGAGTTCATCGACGACCCCGAGACCTCCCTGTTCGGCACGCTGTCGCTCTGGCAGGGCCTCGACGTCCCCGGCTCCACCTGCAACCTGGTGATCATCGACAGGATCCCGTTCCCGCGCCCGGACGAGCCGCTGATGGCCGCGCGGCAACGCGCCGTGGACGAGGCCGGAGGCAACGGTTTCATGTCCGTCGCCGCCACCCACGCCGCGCTGTTGCTTGCCCAGGGCACCGGTCGCCTGATCCGCCGAACCACCGACCGCGGCGTCGTCGCCGTCCTCGACCCCCGCATCGTCACCGCCCGTTACGGATCCTTCCTGCGCGCCTCCTTGCCGCCGATGTGGCCGACCGCCGATCGTGAGAAGGTGCTCGGCGCCCTGAAACGACTCCAGGACAGCTGATGATCCGCGCGTCCGGTCGCCCCACGCTGCCGTCGGCCCCACCGGCTCGGTACGCCGACCCCGCGCGCGTCACGCCCCGCCCGTGCAGCATCGCCGAGCAACGAGCAGCCCGGCCGGCCGCGCACGCGTGTGTGGCGCCTAACTCGCGCAGCAACCCGTCACCTTGTGACTGTGCGGCACACCGCGGCCGCGCCGGGACTGCAGCGTCCGAGCCACAATCTCGACTTCACGTCCCAGCCTGCTACCTAGGCGGCATCCAGTGAGCCCGTCAACGACCCCACCGGTGCTGCCGATGATGGCGGCGCTCGGCACGATGCCAACCGGACCCGACTGGGCGTACGAGCTGAAGTGGGACGGCATCCGCGTGATCGCCGAGGTGGACGCCGACGGCTGTCGGCTCTGGTCGCGCAACAGCCGCGACGTCTCCGGCGGTTACCCCGAACTGCTCGGACTGGCCGCGGCATCAGGTCTGCAACTCCCCGCCGTACTGGACGGCGAGATCGTCACGCTGGACGAGAACGGCGCACCATCGTTCGGCTTGCTGCAGCGGCGGATGCACGTGCGGGACCCACGCCAGCTCAAGCAACTGATCCTCCAGGTACCAGTCTCGGTGCGACTGTTCGACGTCCTGCGCTTCGACGGCAAGTCGTTGCTTGAGGCAACCTACGATGACCGTCGCGCACTGCTGGAGTCCCTGGACATCGACGACCCGTTCTGGGAGGTCCCCGGCGCGTACGCCGACGGCGAGCAGGCTCTCGACCTCTCGGCCGCGAACGGCCTGGAAGGCGTGGTGGCGAAACGCCGCAAGTCGCGGTACCTGCCAGGCAAGCGCAGCTCGGACTGGATCAAGGTGAAACCGGTCCAGACCCGCGACGTCATCCTTTGTGGCTGGCACCCGGGGGAGGGGAACCGCTCAGGCCGCATCGGCTCCCTGTACTGCGGCGCGTACGACGGCAGCGGTCAACTCGTGCTGATCGGCAAGGTGGGCTCAGGCCTCGACTTCGCGATGCTCGACCTGCTCGGCGCGGAACTGGCCGGCCTCGAGATCGACCGCCCGCCGTTCGACGCGTCCACGATCCCCGCCGGCGACCGCCGCGCCGCCCACTGGCTCGACCCGCTCCTGGTCGCCGAAGTCACCTACTCCGGCTGGGCCGCCGACGGCCGCCTCCGTCACCCCGTCTGGCGAGGCCTCCGCCTGGACATCGACCCCGAGTCCGTCATCCGCTAGACCACGGCCGGTCGGCGCCGCCGCGCAGCGCCGACTGCTGCCGCGCCTGCGGCTACCGGCCCGAGGCTAGGCCGACTGACCAACTTCTCAACCGGCCAACACCCCGAATACCCCTGCGACACTGAGGCATTCTCTGTCGAAGGGAATCGAATCCACCGAGTCTTCGATCCCCGTCGCAGTGACCGGCACGGCGGTACCTGCGCCGGCCGATCGAGCAAACGCCTGATCAGTCCCCGGACTCCTGCTGCTGCCGGCTGGGCGCCGGCATCGCCAGCGCCGCCTCGACTTTGTCGGCCAGCTTCTCCGGCGTCGCCGTCGGCGCGTACCGAGCGATCACGGCCCCGTCCCGCCCGATCAGGAACTTCGTGAAATTCCACTTGATCCGCCCGCCGAGAAGTCCACCGGCCTCACGTTTGAGCCAGTTGTACAGCGGCAGGGTCTTGGACCCGTTGACGTCGATCTTGGCGAACATCGGGAACGTCACGTGGTAGATCGTCGAGCAGAAGTTCGCGATCTCGTTCTCGTCGCCCGGCTCCTGGTGGCCGAACTGGTCGCAGGGGAAGCCCAAGACCGAAAAGCCTTGTTTCCGGTAACTCTTGTAGAGCTTCTGCAGACCCGTGTACTGCGGGGTCTGGCTGCACTGCGATGCCGTGTTGACCACCAGGAGGACCTGGTCACGGAAGTCGGCAAGAGACTGTTCATTGCCTTCGATCCGTTTGGCGCTGAAGTCATAGACAGTCGTCATAGCTCAATGCTGACACGACACGCCCGACTTCGCGCGCCGTCTGAGATGTCAGACACGCCGCAGAACTGTTACGACCTTTCCGAGGATCACCGCGTCCTTGCCGTCGATCGGCTCGAACGCCGGGTTGTGCGGCAGCAGCCAGACCTCGGTGCTGGTCTTCTTGAACGTCTTCACGGTCGCCTCGCCGTCGATCATCGCGGCGACGATGTCACCGTTCTCCGCGGTCTGCTCCTGGCGCACGACCACCCAGTCGCCGTCGCAGATGGCGGCCTCGATCATCGACTCACCCTTGACCTTCAGCATGAACAGCGTGCCTTCGCCGACCATTGCCTTGGGCAACGGAAAGACCTCTTCGACGGCCTGCTCGGCGAGGATCGGGTTACCGGCGGCGATCTGGCCGACCACCGGTACGTAGACCGCGGCCGGGTGGACGTCGCCGGCGCCGGTCTCGTCGTACGACGTCTGCTGGACCGAGCCGACCGAACCGCGACGCGCCACCTCGGCGACTTCGTTCGGATAACGGACCTCGATCGCGCGCGGCCGGTTCGGGTCGCGGCGCAGCAGACCCTTCTGCTCGAGCACCTTGAGCTGGTGGGAGACCGAGGAGGAACTGGTCAGGCCGACCTTCTCGCCGATCTCGCGCATCGACGGCGGGTATCCCCGGCTCTCGACGGAGTCGCGGATGACGTCCAGCACCCGGCGCTGCCGTGGGGTCAGGCCGGTCGCGTCGGCCGGGCCGTCCGGCAGCTCGGACACGGTCGGCTCGGTGCCAGTGCCCTTGCTCGAACCGCTGCCCTTGCTGGAACCGCTCGTCCTGGCCATCGGTGGTAACTCCTCGGGTCGGGGGCCGGCGCCTGCACGTCACTGGGCTCGGCCTTGCGTGGTCGACTGAGCACGACGTTAGACCGAATCCTGAGATTCTTCAAACATCTGTTCGAAGGCGTGTCGGTTCGCACGTTTGTTCGTGTGTCGGGTTATAGAGCGGGAATTTCCTCGGCGTGTCCTGGTTGGAACAGTTGCGGATCGGACGGCTGACGGTTAATCATTCGTACAGACGTTCGATCGAACAAGTGTTCGGGTGGCGCCGGTTCCGGAAACTGTCGGAGGCGCCCGGTAGACAGAGATCGACAGCGCAGGACGAGGTCTGGACGAGGGTCTGGAGGATCCGATGAGCACAACGGCTCTGGCAACAACAAGTGCGCCGGACGTGGGCGTTCCCTCGGAGCCTGCCGTGGTGCCGACCGTTCGTCGCCGCCGTCGCATCGACGGTACGACGACCGATCCGCTCGGCGTGCGGGCCTGCTCGGGCACCGACCTCGACCCGCGGCCACGACTCGTGCACTCGGCGCGGACATCGCAGCCGGCCGGTCGCCGCCCGGTCGAACCGGAGATCGAGCCGTCGGCCCTGCAGCTCACCCGCCGCGGCCGCGCGGTGCTGACCACCCTGTCGGTGCTGATCTTCGGCGCGGCCATCGCCGTACTGGGTCTGCGGGCCGCCGGAGCCCTCGAGCCCGAGCCGCAGTTCACCAGGACCGTTCAGGTGCAGGTCGGCGCGGGCGACACGCTGTGGTCGATCGCCCAGACCACCAACCCCTCGGACAACCCGGCCGCGATCGTCGAGCAGATCGCCGACCTCAACAACCTCCGCACCGTCGCCGACGTCGTCCCCGGCCAGACCCTGGACGTGCCCGTCCGCTGATCGCGCGCCCGCCCCAGCGCGGACGACCTGTCCCGCCGCTGACGCGAACCAACGCCCGCGCTCGCGCGCCCCGACGAACCGCGTCCTACCGGACCGTCGACAGCCACAGGTCGGCGTACCGACGTCCGTCTACCGCGGTAGCGACCTTCACCACCGTCGGCGAAGCGCCGTGCGGGTCCGAGGTGAGATCGCCTCTCCAGTCGCGGGTGTCCACGATCGTCCGGCCGCGGGACCAGCTTCCCGACAGCTCCACCCGCAACGGGAACTCCTGCGTCGTCAGCCCGTCCGGATCGATTACGGCGCACACCGCGCCGCCGTCCCCGATGCTCGCCGCGTCCGCCCGGTACAGCTCGCTGCGCCGCTCGATCAACTGGCGCGCAAGGTCCGCCGACGCCGACCCGCCGAGCGCACCGGCCTCGGCCAGCGTGATCGGCACGTTGTAGAACACGTCGAGCCCGTACATCGTCACCGGCACCCCGAGCTCAGCGGACGCCGCCAGCACCACCGCCGCCGCCTCCGGATCGGTCCAGATGTTGAACTCCGCCGACGCCGTCGCGTTCCCGATTCCCGCCGCGCCACCCATGAACACGATCTCCCGGAGCCCTCGCGCGGCCTGAGGGTACGTCCGCAGCAGCAACGCGATGTTCGTCATCGGCGCGAGCGGCACCAGCGTGATCAGCTCACCCGACTCCGCCGCCTCCAGCAGTACGTCGCGCAGCAGCTCCACCGCGTGCCGCGGATCCGGCGTACGGGACGACTTCGGCCAATCGAGGTCCCCGAGGCCGTCCTTGCCGTGCACGTGCGGAGCCGCGCGAACCGGCTGCAGCAGGGGGAGTGCCGCGCCCCGAGCCACCGGTACGTCGCCACGTCCCGCCGCGTCGAGCACGGTGAGGGTGTTGACGACGACCTCGTCCAGGCCGACGTTGCCGCCGACGCAGGTGACCGCTTTGAGGTCGAGATCCGGATGACGGGCGGCGAGGAGCAGGGCGCAGGCGTCGTCGAGCCCGGTGTCGACGTCGAGAATGACCGGCTTCATTCCGCCATCCTCACCTATGGGGCGATCCATCGCGCGTTGGTGGGCAATTCATCACGGGCTCTGGTGCTGTTCGCGTGGCTTTCCTACGGTCGATGCCCATGAAGCTCACTTCACGCCGCCCTCGTGCAGTGCTGGCCGCCCTGGCCGCAAGCGCCACTGTCACGGCCGTCCTGACCACGCCGTACGCCGCCGCCGAACCCGCCGTCGACCCGACGTCGGCGCAGCCCGCCGCCCCCGAACCCACCGTCGACGAGACCTTCGACGGCACCACGTTGCCCGCCGGCTGGAAGGTCGCCGACGGCGCCTGGAAGGTCCAGAACGGCCGCCTCACCGGCACGTCGACAACCTCCGCCCAGCTCAGCCGGATCACCTTCGGGACGCCGCTGGCCGACTTCCGGATCGAGAGCCACCTGCGCTTCGAGTCCGCCGTGGACGCCGCGCGCTGGGTCGCGTTCGGCCTCGACCTCGCACCAACCGGCGCCGTCCCGTGGTCGATCGCGACGCTGCGCAACGGCTCGACCGCGGCCAACGGCCTCGAGTTCGCGCAGCGCACGCCGTCGAACACCTGGAACGTCACCGACACCGCGGCCGCGCCGATCGCCGTCGGTGTCGGCAAGGAGGTCGCGGTCGCCGTCGAGGTCCGCGGAGCGCGCGCGACCTGGTACGTCGAAGGCCGCGAGGCCCTGCGGACCACGATGGTGAACCGCAGCGCTTCCGGCGTGCAGGCTCTGCTCGTCAACGGCGCGACGGTGTCGTTCGACGACCTGAAGGTGACGCCGCTGGCCAAGGAGTCGTTCGTCCGCAAGCCCGGCGACCCGCTGCGGGTCTGGGCGCACCGCGGCGGATCGAGCGCCGCGCCGGAGAACACGGCCGCTTCCGACGAGGTCGCCCGCCGCGGGCGCGCGGAGTGGATCGAGAACGACGTCCAGCCGACCAAGGACGGCGTACCGATCATCCTCCACGACGACACCGTCGACCGGACGACCGACGGGACGGGAGCAGTCCGCAACCTGACGTTCGCGCAGATCGCCGGTCTGGATGCCGGCTCGTGGTTCGCTCCGGCCTTCACCGGTCAGCGCGTGCCGACGCTCGGGCAGCAGCTGGACGGGCTGAAGACCCGCGGCGGCAATCTGCTGCTGGAGGTGAAGGGCTCGCACACGCGCGAGTCGGTCGCCCGGATCGTCACCGAGATCCGCGACCGGGGGATGACCAGCCGGGTGTTCGTCCAGAGCTTCGAGCCGCAGCACCTGCGCTGGATGCACGAGCTGGCGCCCGAGCTCCCGATCGGGCTGCTGCGCAGCACGCTCGACCCCGACCCGGTCGCGATCGCGAAGGACCTCGGCCTCTCGGCGTACAACCCGTCGGACGCCGCCTTCCAGACCCGGCCGGGCATCGTCGCCGAGCTGCACGCGCAAGGTGTCGCCGTGAACGTGTGGACGGTCGACGACGCGACCCGCTGGAACTCGCTGGAGAAGGCCGGCGTCGACGGCATCATCACGAACCGCCCGGCCGAGCTGTACGGCTGGAACTCCGCATTCCTGCAGCGCGGCAAGCCGGTTGTCCTCAGCCCCGCCGCCGGGCAGAAGGTCGACCGCGCGCAGCAGCTCCGCATCGCGGTCACATCGCCCGAGCCGGCCACCATCACCCTGGACGGCAAACCCATCGACAACGGCGCTCCGATCGACACCACGTCCCTGGTCGCCGGCGAGCACGTGATCAAGGCCCAGATCGGTCAGGTAACCACCGAGTCCCGCTTCCATCTCGTCGCCACACCGACCGGCCTCGCCAACCTCATCCTGACCTCGAGCGGCTCGCGATCGACCGTGTCCACCATGACGACACTGCTCGGCCGGCGCCAGTACGGCGTACTGGCGGCCTATGCCGGCACCCCGGCCGCGGCCGGCCTGACAGCCGCCCGCCGTGCCCAGATCATCGCCGAGGCCCACGCCCTGAGCTGACCAGATCCGCCCTGGGCGGCCAGAACCCGCCACCTTTCAGAGGCCCTTCGGAGCGCTGTATTTTGCGCCTCCGGAGGGCCTCTGCTACGGCGCCACGCGGGAGTACACGAGGCCTTGCGGGTGTTGGAACAAAGAGACGCGCGCGGGATCTGGGCGTTCTTGCAAACTGTCGGAGCAGCGACGTAGCATCCCTAGATGTAGTGGTTACACGGGTGTAATTTTCCACAGGTAGTGGTTGGTTACCCACAAGTCGTACACAGGTTGTCCCCAGCTCGATCCACAGCGTCGCGTCCGGCGCCCCCACGGGAGGAGTGATTCGCCGTGCACTGTCCGTACTGCCGCCACAGCGATTCCCGGGTCGTCGACAGCCGGGTTGCCGAAGACGGCGGAGCGATCCGCCGCCGGCGACAGTGCCCGGTCTGCGAGAAGCGGTTCACCACCGTCGAGCAGATGCAGCTGACGGTCGTGAAGCGCTCCGGCGCGACCGAGCCGTTCAGCCGCGAGAAGGTGATCCGCGGTGTGAGCAAGGCCTGCAAGGGCCGGCCCGTGGACGCCGACGCGCTGTCGCGGCTGGGACAGAAGGTCGAGGACGCGCTGAAGGGCGGCGGCTCGCCGGAGGTGCCGGCCCACGAGGTCGGCCTGGCCATCCTCGGTCCGCTGCGCGAGCTCGACGAGGTGGCCTACCTGCGGTTCGCGAGCGTCTACCGGCAGTTCGAGTCGGCCGACGACTTCGAGACCGAGATCGCGCTGCTGCGGGCCGAGAAGGACCCGGAGGGCACCGAGCCGGCGCCGCAGGGCGTGGCTCCACAGACGTAACGGGGATTGCAGCACCAGCAGTACCAGTAGTACGCCGTACAGGCACCAGGAAGTACCAACGGGGCGGTCCCGACAGACCGCAGACACAGGGCGAGGAGCAACCATGACAGAGACGGTGACCGGCCACTCGGGGTCGACCAAGAGGTCGGCGGCCGGGTTCCGTGGGCGCAAGAGCGCGCCGGCGGGACTCACCATCGAGCGCATCTTCACGACCGAGGGCGTCCACCCCTACGACGACGTGACGTGGGAGCGCCGCGACGTCGTCCAGCAGAACTGGAAGACCGGTGAGACCGTCTTCGAGCAGCGCGGGGTCGAGTTCCCCGACTACTGGAGCGTGAACGCCTCGACCATCGTCACCACCAAGTACTTCCGCGGCGCGGTCGGTCACGACAACCGCGAGTGGAGCCTCAAGCAGCTGCTCGACCGGGTCGTGAAGACCTACCGCAAGTCCGGTGAGGAGGAGGGCTACTTCGCCACCCCCGCCGACGCGGAGATCTTCGAGCACGAGCTCACCTGGATGCTGCTGCACCAGTACTTCAGCTTCAACTCGCCGGTGTGGTTCAACGTCGGCACCTCCTCCCCGCAGCAGGTGTCGGCCTGCTTCATCCTCGCCGTCGACGACTCGATGGACTCGATCCTGAACTGGTACAAGGAGGAGGGCCTGATCTTCAAGGGCGGCTCCGGTGCCGGCCTGAACCTGTCCCGGATCCGTTCGTCCAAGGAGCTGCTGCAGTCCAGCGGCGGTACGGCGTCCGGCCCGGTCTCCTTCATGCGCGGCGCGGACGCGTCCGCGGGCACGATCAAGTCCGGTGGCGCCACCCGCCGCGCGGCCAAGATGGTCGTGCTCGACGTCGACCACCCCGACATCGAGGAGTTCGTCGAGACCAAGATGCGCGAGGAGGACAAGATCCGCGTCCTCCGCGACGCCGGCTACGACATGGACCTCGGCGGCCGCGACATCACCTCGGTGCAGTACCAGAACGCGAACAACTCCGTCCGGGTCACCGACGAGTTCATGCGCGCGGTCGAGGAGAAGGGCGAGTTCGGCCTGCGGGCCCGGATCGACAACTCGATCATCGAGACCGTCGACGCCCGCGAGCTGTTCGACAAGATCAGCCACGCCGCCTGGGCCTGCGCCGACCCGGGCATCCAGTACGACGACACGATCAACGACTGGCACACCACGCCGGAGACGGGCCGGATCACCGCGTCCAACCCGTGCTCGGAGTACATGCACCTCGACAACTCCTCCTGCAACCTCGCGTCGCTGAACCTGCTGAAGTTCCTCAACGACGACGACATGTTCGACTCGGAGAAGTTCGTCAAGGCCGTCGAGCTGATCATCACCGCGATGGACATCTCGATCTGCTTCGCCGACTTCCCGACCGAGGCGATCGGCGACACCACCCGCGCCTACCGGCAGCTCGGCATCGGCTACGCCAACCTCGGCGCCCTGCTGATGGCGACCGGCCACGCCTACGACTCCGACGGTGGCCGCGCGCTGGCGGGCGCCATCACCTCGCTGATGACCGGTACGTCGTACAAGCGCTCCGCGGAGCTGGCCGGCATCGTCGGCGCGTACGACGGCTTCGAGCGCAACAAGGACGCGCACACCCGGGTGATGCGCAAGCACGCCGCGGCCAACGACGCGATCCGCACCGTCGGCCAGATCGACAAGGACGTCCAGAAGCACGCCACCGCGGCGTGGGAGGGCGTGCTGAAGATCGGCGCCAAGAACGGCTGGCGCAACGCGCAGGCCTCGGTGCTGGCGCCGACCGGCACGATCGGCTTCATGATGGACTGCGACACCACCGGGATCGAGCCGGACTTCTCGCTGGTCAAGTTCAAGAAGCTGGTCGGCGGCGGCTCGATGCAGATCGTCAACCAGACCGTCCCGCGGGCGCTGCGCCAGTACGGGTACACCGAGGAGACGATCGAGGCGATCGTCGAGTACATCTCCGAGCACGGCCACGTGGTCGACGCGCCGGGCCTGAAGACCGAGCACTACGAGATCTTCGACACCGCGATGGGCGAGCGGGCGATCAAGCCGATGGGCCACGTCCGGATGATGGCGGCCGCGCAGCCGTTCCTGTCCGGCGCCATCTCCAAGACCGTCAACCTGCCGGAGACCGCGACGGTCGAGGAGATCGCCGACGTCTACTTCCAGGGCTGGAAGCTCGGCCTGAAGGCGCTCGCGGTCTACCGCGACAACTGCAAGGTCGGCCAGCCGCTGTCGGACTCCAAGGCCAAGAAGGCTGAGGCGTCGACCGAGGCCGCCGCGGAGAAGGTCGTCGAGAAGATCGTCGAGTACCGGCCGACCCGCAAGCGCCTGCCGAAGTCGCGCCCGTCGCGGACGACGTCGTTCAGCGTCGGCGGTGCCGAGGGTTACATGACCGCGGGCTCGTACCCCGACGACGGTCTGGGCGAGGTCTTCCTCAAGATGGGCAAGCAGGGCTCGACCCTGGCCGGCGTGATGGACGCCTTCTCGATCGCGATCTCGATCGCGCTGCAGCACGGTGTGCCGCTGGAGACCTACGTCCAGAAGTTCACCAACCTGAAGTTCGAGCCGGCCGGTCTGACCGACGACCCGGACGTGCGGATGGCGCAGTCGATCATGGACTACATCTTCCGCCGCCTGGCGCTGGACTACCTGCCCTTCGACGACCGGGCGGCCCTCGGCATCTACTCCGCCGAGGAGCGTTCCCGCCAGCTCGACACCGGCTCCTACGAGCCGACCCCGGTCGAGGTTTCGGAGCCCGAGTCCCTGAAGGCCGTCGAACCGGCCCCGGAGAAGCCGGTCGCGATCGAGGACGCCTCGATCGACGCGGCAGCCGCCAAGCCGGTCACCTCCGAGGTCCGCACCACCGCCGAGATGTTCGAACTCATCACCGGCACCTCGGTCGACGCGCCCCTCTGCTTCACCTGCGGCACGAAGATGCGCCCCAGCGGTTCCTGCTACGTCTGCGAAGGCTGCGGCAGCACCTCCGGCTGCAGCTGACACCCCCGATTGATAGCACCACGGCCCCCGGGAATTTCCCACCTTCCCCGGGGGCCGCAGTGCGTTCCGGGCCGCCCGCCGAAGCTTGCGCCTCGACGCCGTACCGACTTGACCTGGAGCGCGCTCCAGCATCGAGGCTGGGGCCATGAACACACCCCAGCTGGCCCTCGGGACGATGTACTTCGGCACCAGGGTGGACGAACGAACCGCTTTCGCGATCCTCGACCGGTACGCCGAACTCGGCGGAACCTTGATCGACACCTCCGACAACTACAGCTTCTGGACCTCCGACACAGGCTTCGGCGGCCAGAGCGAGGCGTTGCTGGGCCGTTGGCTGAAGTCCAACCCCGGGGTCCCCGTCCGCCTCAGCACGAAGGTAGGCGCCCAACCCACCCGCGTCGGCGGCTTCCCCGACCACCTCGAAGGCCTGCGCGGCGACGTCGTACGCGCAGCCATGGCGACCAGCTTGGAACGCCTCGGTGTGGACGGCGTCGACCTGTACTGGGCACACGTCGAAGACCCGACGGTCCCGGTGGATGAGTTGGTCGAGACTTTCGGCGGTCTGGTCCGCGACGGCCTGACCGCTCGCTGGGGCGTCTCGAACCACCCGTCCTGGCTGCTAGAACGAATCCGCGCCACCGCCGAACACGCCGGCCACCCCCAACCAACCGCCTACCAGCAGCGCTACTCCTACCTCCAGCCCGCCGGCGGCATGGCCGTCGAAGGCCAGCCGATCCCGCTCGGAATGCTGGCACCCGACGGTCTCGACTTCCTCCGACGCAACCCGTCCTTCGACGGCTGGGTCTACACCGCCACCCTCCAGGGCCGGTACGACCGCACCGACCGCCCGCTAGACCTCGAGTACCGCCACCCCGGCACCGAACGCCGCCTGACGGCACTGACCCGCATCGCCACCGCCCGCGAACTCCAGCCAGGCCAGGTGGTCCTCGCCTGGCTGACCTCCGGCACCCCAGCGCTAACCCCAATCGTCGGAGTAAGCACCGTCAACCAGCTCGAACAAGCCGTAGAAGGCGCATCCACCACCCTCACCAACGACGAACTCACAGCGCTAGACGACGCCTGATGCCCGCGGTGGGCGCGCTGCTGAGCAACAGCGCCGGCCTGGCGGCCGCGTGGACTACTGAGCCCCATTGCCTCGCTGGAGCGCCGTCAGCTAGTCATGCTCGACAAAGCGACTGAGCTGACAGCGACGACGATCATCCCGCCCAGGCATCTGGAGCTGTCGCCGGTAGAGCAGTTGCCGCGCTCAGGACGTCGCCGCCCCCTCCGTCCGGCGGATTTCTCCGCGGTACCAGTCCGCCTTCTCCTCGACTCGCGCGAGGACCGTGTCGAGCTCGGCGATCCTCCCGCGGATCGAGGCGGCGTGCTCCTCGAGCAAAGCGACGCGCTCCGGCATCGTGTTCTCGTCACGGCTCAACTCGCCGTACCGGCGCAACTGCTCGATCGACATCCCCGTGTCCCGCAAGCACCGCAGGAACCCGAGCATCCAGAGATCACCGTCGCTGTACACCCGCCGCCCACCAGCGCTGCGCTCGATCCGCGGCAGAATGCCTTCGCGCTCGTAATACCGCAACGTATCGATGCTGAAACCGGACTGAGCCGCTGCCTCCGCCGGTGAATAGGTCGCCATCACCAAAACCTAACAACCCACCTGGAGCCAACTCCAGATCAATCTCGGATCCCGCCGGCTTCCAACCACACAAGCCCGCCGGCCAACCACTGCATCGTGCGCCAAGTCAACCTCCACGCGCCGCGACCAAGCGAGCACAGCCGTTGACGGCGTCGGGCTGCAAGGCGGATATCAGCGCAGCCAATCGCACATCCCCAAGATCTGCCGCGAAGCCAGCGCCAGCCCGTCCGGCGTGAAGTCCATCCGGGCCGCGTCGTCCGCACACCGGGGCATCAACTGAACTTCTCGCCGCCGACCAGCCACCACATCGACCGAACATCTTGACCACCGGCCAGTAAGCGCGACGTTCGAGCCCGCTCGCCGTCAGCCAGTCGGCGCGACGTCCGAGCCCGCTCGCCGCCGGCCAGTCAGCGCAACGACTGAACCCCTCGACTACCGGCCAGTCAGCGCAAGGACCGAACCCCTCGCCGCCGGCCACCCATCACGACGACTGAACACCGTCGACCACCGGCGAGCCCGCGCAACGGCCGAACCCTCCGCCACCGGCCACCATCGCAACGACTGAACCCCCTTGATTACCGGCGAGCCGCGCCACCACCGTCCTTTCGGGTCCGGTCGCGATCGGGCTGCGACTCCAGCAGGGGCTACCACCGCAAGCCGCGGCGATGGATCGGGAGGAGGAACTGCCCCGCAAAGACGCGGCACACGCGTCGGTGAGGGAACTGACCGTTGCTCTGTGGGCGAACCTCAGCGGCAGCTACGCGGACAGCTTCTGATCAGGCCAGCTCCCCCCAGGCGGGCTCATCCTGAAGTTCGTCGCCGGCGACACCACCGAATGGCGGCCTGGGCTCATCGATCAGCTCGCGACACACGCTGCTGCTGGGCGTACCGGGCCACGTTGCCTTGCCGGGGCCGTGCGCCATACGCGTATCCGAGCATCGGCGGACGCATCGTTCTCCGAGTGCCGCCGTCCCGAGAGACGGCCGGTGTCAGTGGCCGGACCGATCCGAGTCCGCGGGCGCTGATCCGGTGCCGTCCAGCGCCGACAGTGTGGCGATCTGCTCGTCAGTGAGTTCGAAGTCGAAGACCTCCAAGTTCTGCGCGAGCCGTTCCCGGTTCGCCGACTTCGGGATCGGTACGACGTTCAGCTGGATCTCCCAGCGCAGCACGACCTGCCCCGGCGTCTTCCCGTGGTCCTTCGCGATTTGTACGACGTCCGGCCGGTCGAGCAGGTCGCTGCCCTTGCCGAGTGGGCTCCAGGCCTCGGTCACGATGCCGTGCTCGGCGTGGAAGGCGCGGTTCTCCTGCTTGGTCCAGATCGGGCTCAGCTGGATCTGATTGACCTCGGGAACTTCGCCGGTCTCGTCGATCAGGCGCTGCAGGTGAGCCGGCTTGAAGTTCGACGTACCGATCGCCCGCACCAGGCCGGCCTCGCGCAGCGCGAGCAGCCCGCGCCAGGCGTCGACGTACTGGTCCTGGTCCGGGTTCGGCCAGTGGATGAGCAGCAGGTCGAGATAGTCCAGGCCGAGCTTCTCGACGCTCGCCTCGAACGCCGTCCGCGCACCCTCGACGCTGTGCCAGCGCTTGTTGAACTTCGACGTCACGAACAGCTCCTCGCGCGGAGCACCCTTCAGCGCACGACCGACGCCGACCTCGTTGCGGTAGTTCTCGGCCGTGTCGATCAGCCGGTAGCCGAGCTCGAGCGCTGTCGCGACAGCGCGCTCGGCGTCGTCGTCGTTCATCGGCGACGTACCGAGTCCGAGCCGCGGCATCGCGCTTCCGTGACTCAAGGTGACGGTCGGGGCAGCACTCATCGGACTTCTCCTCGGCTGGTCGAATCTCGGCCAACGGTATCCAGCGACCCCGCGGTCAAACTGTCGGGATCCTGGGTGATGATGATTCCGGGCCACTGAGGCAGGCCCCGGGATGCGAGGGGGTTGGGGATGAAGAACCGGCTGATCACGCTGGTGGACCTCGGTCTGGACAGCTCCTTCGACGCGTCGATGACGTTCGTGCAGGGCGTCGTCGGCAACGTCAACGCCGGCTGGAACGAGCCGGTGATCGACGTGAACTTCGTCCGGACCCGGGACCACGAGACGGCGTTCTCCGCACTGACCACCCCGTCGACCGTGCTGCACGTGATGGCGCACGGGGACCACAGCGAGGAGCCCTCGTTCCTGTCCACGGACGGCCAGACCCAGGTGTCGCTGAGCGCCCTTGCTGACTGGTTCCTGGATCGGCAGTGGGGGATCTCCAGCGGAGTGGTGATCGCCGACGGCTGCAAGACCGGCATCGGCAAGTGGCAGCGCGCCATCCGCGACTGCCTGCAGGACGACATCACCTACATCGGCACCAGCACGGTCGTCGGCTGGTACGAGGCGACCGTGTTCTGCTCGGCGTTCTACGGCGCGCTGATCCGCAACCGCGGACTCGGCAAGAGCCCCGCCGAGCAGGGCTGGGACGCCGCCAACCGCGCGATCAGCGCGTACGAGACGCTCACCGACGCCCGCTGCCCGTACAAGCCCGTGGTCCTCACCCCGTCTCGCCGCGCTCTGCGTTCCCTGACCGGCTGAGCGTCGTTTTCTCACGGAGTGATCGCGTTCCGTTCTCACGGAGTGAGAGCGACACGCAGAGCTGTCGCTACCGTCCGTCGACCATGTGAGACTTTTTGTGCCTCTGACCGACCGCCCAGGACCTAACAGCGGGGACTCCTCCAGCCGGGTACGCCGGCCGGTACTTGCGTTGAAGGAATCCCTGATGAAGCTCGACAAGAACACCCTCCTGCTCTCCGCCGCGGTGGTTGCTTTCCTGTATCTCCTGGCTTTGGTCCTAGGCCTGCCGGGCTGGGTTGCCGTCATGGTTTCCGTGGTCCTCCTGCTGGTCGTCGCCGTGGTCTACAACGAGCCGGTCACCAAGCCGGCCCCGATCACTGTCCAGGCCCCCGTGACCCACGCGCCGAGCCTGCACTCGTCGAACGCCGCGGACCACGACCCTGTCTTCTCCCTTCCTCCGACCCGCACGATCGCCGACGTACGTCTCCCGTCCGCGTCGCCGGATTTCCAGTTCAGCTTCTCCGCCGTCGTCCACTGGTCGACCGTGCTGTCCGGATCCCGTCACGCCGACCTCAGCAGTGTCGCCGTCGACGCCCTGCTCAACCGCGCCAAAGCCCTCACCGCCGGCCAGCAGCCCACCGAGGAATCCCTCAACCAGCACCGTCTGGCCGCCCTCCTTGGCGAACCGGATCTCGATGACCGAGGCCAGGTCCGCACCTGGGCCACAGAGGTCCGTCTTCGGCTCCCCGACGCCGACAGCAAGCACCTTCAGGTCCTCGCAGCCCTCCACCGCCGCGAACAGAGGACCTTGCTGGAACGCCGCATGGAACGCGACGAGCGTGCTTACCTCCGCGACGAGGTTCTGGCGAGCCCCGGCTCCGCCGCCGTCTGGTGGCTCGTCAACAACCCGGGCGAAGTCGAGAAGGCCGTAGAGCTCCTGGAAACCCTCTCGCAGCTGTCTTCCGTGGCGAACACCGACGAACTCCCACCCGAGCGGCGCCCCAAGCCCCACCTCACGTCCGCCGACAAGTCCATCGCCGAACTCGCAACCGTCCTCAACCACGACTCCGAGGACGACGCCCCTACCGACTACCGCGAACAATTCTTCGCCGAGAAGCCACCTCGCCCAGACCACGGCTGATCGGACGACCACAGCCACGACCGACTACGGGATGTGGGCGTGGTGAGCTCTGCGTTCAGCCGACAAGGCGCGAGGCGAACGGCGGGCTCGCCTGTTCGGGTGAAGCGCGGTACGGCCGGCGCAGGGGAGCGACCGGCCGTACCGCGGTCGGAGGGGCGACCAGTCACGGGTCGAGCCAGCGGATCGTGGTGGCGCCGTTGTGGCCGTGGATGGTGAGGAGGGCGGTGATGCCGTCTTGCCAGACGGTGGTGGTGGGGTAGGGGCCGCCCCACCGGAGGGTGACGGTGTTGTCGGACCACTGGACGCCCTCGGCGACGATGCCGGTGCCGCTGACGCCGGAGACGTCGACGTGGCGGACCAGGTGGAACCGGCGTGGAGGCTGTCTCGTGAGGGTGTCGAGCGGGCGGCGGGTCGTGGATGCGCTTGTCATGGATTCAGTGAACGGCGTGTGGGACGGCCACACCATGAACTGAACAGGTATCCACAGGGCATTCTTCGCGCACTCGGCCGAGGGCCGAAAACTCGTACCTTTCTTGCAGACAGTGACCGAGCGAGCGAAGGAGCGGGCGGATGGCAGTTGTCGAGAAGTGGACCGGCCGGCACGCGCATGCCCTGCGGGAGGCGCTGCGGCTGACCAACGAGTCGTTCGCCGGACGACTCGGCATCGCACCACGGACGATCACGAAGTGGAAGGAGCGCCCGGAGATGGTGCCCAGTCCGCACTTGCAGGGGGCACTCGACGCGGAGCTGGCTCGGGCTCCTGTCGACGTACTGACTCGCTTCACGGCGAACCTGGGCGAGCCCGACCAGCGGATCGCCTTGGACCAGGCGTCGATCGGTCAGCTCAACGCCGCGGTCACGGATCTGGCTCGGCTGCTGGCGCGCATCGAGCTGGGTGCGTTGCAGCAGCATTCGGCACACTGACATGGACCTGCCGCCCGGCAACGTAGCGGCGTACGGGGCACGAGAGATGGATGCTGAGAGGAGTTGGGAATGCGGCGAAAGCCGGTGAACTCGTCGAGTGTGCAGTCGTTCGGATGGGAGGACGGGACGCTCGAGGTGGAGTTCGTCAGCGGTGACGTCTACCAGTACTTCGAGGTCTCGGAGTTCACGTACGCCGCCTTGGCGCGGTCCGACAGCGTCGGGCGATTCATCAACACCAGGATCAAACCTCACCACGACTTCAAGGAGGTTTGAGGACGGCTGCGAAAGAGGTTGGCGGGCTTGGGGTTTTCGCTGTGTCACCGGCGGGCACCAGATGGTCGTTCCACGGGGGTGCGCTCAGCCAGGAGGTGGACATGCGCACTCGTAGAGCCTCTACGACTGGTTCTCGCGTCATCACGATTGTTGTTGTGGTCTGGCTGTTGATCGGCCTCGCGGCCGCGGCGCAGCGAAACTACTTCGGAGGTTCCGATGCCACCTGCGCGAAGGTGGGGACCACGTTGGTCACCATCGTCGCCGGACCGCTGAACTACATCGGCGCCAACCCGAAGATCGACTGCGCAGCTCCGCAGCCGTCCAAGTAGTCAGAGCACCGGCAACACCTCGAGCTCGTCCGGCCACGGATGCTTCGGCATCCGTGGCCGGTGCTCGCTGCGTGCGGCCGAGTGGGCTTAGCTGACTCGCTCGTGCGGCGCTATCTGGAGTCGATCGCGGACGGCCTGTCCTCGTCCCTTGCCCCCGGTCTCGGCACCCGATCGTTGTGTTGTCGGAGCAAAGACGCAGGCGAGACCGCGCGTCGGAGCGCGCGCAACTGTGTCGCTCTAGGCTCCGAGGAGTCGAGTGTGAGGAGCAGCAGCCGTGGGGATTGAGAACGACGTACTGCGCGGGCAGCTGGTCGGGGAGCTCGAGCGGTTTGCCGTGCCCGGAGCCAGTTGGGCGGTGATGGCTGGCGGCGGGATCGTCGCGGCTGGAGCAGCCGGGCTTGCTGACGGCGGGACCGAGGTGTCGGCAGAGACGCTGTTCCAGGCCTGTTCGATCAGCAAGCCGGTGACGGTGTTCGCGATGCTCCGGCTGGTGGACAGGGGGCTGCTCGAACTGGATGAAGACGTCAATCGCCGGCTCACCTCGTGGCAGGTTCCCCGGACAGGCAACTGGCAGCCGACGGTGACCTTGCGACAGCTCGCGAGCCACAGCGCCGGATTGACCGTGCACGGCTTCCCCGGTTACCCGTACGGCGAACCGTTGCCGACGACCGTGGAGATCCTGGACGGCGTAGGACCGACCAACACGTTTGGGGTCCGAGTCGACACGGTGCCGGGGGCGCAGTTTCGGTACTCCGGAGGCGGAACCGTCGTGCTGCAGCAGTTGATGGAAGACGTGACCGGTACACCGTTCCGTGAGTTGATGCAGGAGCTTGTGCTCGAGCCGCTGGGGATGGCCGACAGCGACTACGCGCAGCCGTTGCCCGACGAGCTTCACGGGCGGGCGGCGACTGCACATGACGAGCAGGGGGCACCGATCCCAGGCCGTTGGCACACCTATCCGGAGTTGGCAGCTGCTGGGCTGTGGACAACGCCAAGTGATCTCTGCACGTTCGCGTTAGCGGTGCAGGCGGCGTACGTCGGTGCTGATGGCGCACTACTGTCGCCGGAGCTCGGACGGGAGATGCTCACGCCGCAGGTTCCCGCGAGCAATCGGCTCGGCGGACTGGATCACCTTGGGCTGGGGCTGTTCCTCGGTGCCGGCGGCGCGCGGTTCGGGCACAGCGGTGGAAACAACGGGTTCAAGTGCCACCTGCTCGCGGATCGCGAGTTCGGACTCGGCGCCGCGGTGATGACCAACGGCGACAACGGCATGTGGGTGGTGCAGCGGGCCTTCGCGATGCTGGCTTCGGCGTACGGATGGAGCGGGTACGACGAACCGCTGGACGACTGGGATGTTCCTGGCGACGACGTCCTTGAGCGGTTGGTCGGCAGGTACCGGCTGCGCGACGGGTTCGGCTTCACGGTGGACCGCCTGGGTGGCGGGATCGAAGTGAGCTTCGACGGTCAGGAGCCGATGAGATTCGTGCCGGTGGACGCGCGCTCGTTCGCCAGCTCGATGGTGAGTGCTCGGCTGCGCCTCCGCGGGGACGGCCTGCTGTTCGAGCAGAACGGCGGCCAGATCGAGTGCTCACGGATCGACTGAGTCGGCGGGGAATAGGTCGGGTGGGGGACCGGTTACACCTGATGCCGCCTGGTACATGACCCCCGGGCCTCACACTCAGCCGCTTCGAGCGGCCACTCGCCGAGAGGCGTCTGCTGGGCGGTGCGGTACTCGGTGGGTGGGTGACGAGCGATCGTCGCCCACCCATCACCCGTCTCGGGGAAACCACTTGAACGGGTAGTGCACTATAGGAAGTGGACCTGGCGGTGACGCGAGGGCCGGCCTCGCGGAGACGCGAGTGACAGGTGGGACCAGAGGGACGACTACGGCATCAGGCCGATGTGGTCGAGGAGTGCTCAGCACAGGTCAGAACATGGCCCGGATCTCGATTTGCATCTTCACCGTGAATGTCAGTAATGTTCTTCTTGTTGGAGCGAGTGCGGGACGCGAAAGCGGCCGGTCGCTTCGACAAACTCCCTGAAAGTCCTAGCAGCCGAAACGCGCCTCGTGCGGGTTTGGGTTACTGAGACACGCAGGGAGACTGGGACGGAAGAGGCCGATTTGACCGGCCCCGGACAGAACAGTAAAGTTACGCAGGTTGCCCCGGAGTCCTGGCTGAGAGGTCATGGACGCGGTGTGCGCCCGATTCTTGAGAACTCAACAGCGTGCCGAAAGTCAATGCCGAAATATGCATTAACCCCGTACACAGGCATTGGATGACTTTTCTACCCTGGTCTCTTCGAGATTATGGGGGTTTGGTTGTCTGTTGTTCTGTGTCGGATTCCTTTGAATGTAATTTCTGGATTCAAGTCAGTTTGATTTGTTTCTGATTCAAAGGATCACTCAAAGTAGTCTGTTCTCCGCGGTTCGCCGTGGTGGATATATAGATTTCAACGGAGAGTTTGATCCTGGCTCAGGACGAACGCTGGCGGCGTGCTTAACACATGCAAGTCGAGCGGTAAGGCCCTT
>NZ_BAAANC010000007.1:0-3491 GCF_039529595.1 Kribbella lupini
TGGGGTGGCCCTTAACAGTGTGAATGTCCGGCGACGTCCTACTCTCCCACGACCTCCCGGTCGCAGTACCATCGGCGCTGAAGGGCTTAACTTCCAGGTTCGGAATGGAGACTGGGTGTTTCCCCGACGCTATGGTCACCGTAACTCTATAGAAATATCAACCAACCACACACACAACCACTCTTGCTTGGCTGGGGGTTGACCGTATTCCGGGAACCGTACAGTGAACGCGAACATTACTTACGCAGCATAAAGTCTCTATGTATGACCACCCGAGGGTGGTGTTGAGACAAGCCCTCGGCCTATTAGTACCAGTCAGCTCCACACCTTACGGCGCTTCCACCTCTGGCCTATCAACCCAGTGGTCTACTGGGGGCCTTACCCGATTAACTCGGTGGGAGACCTCATCTTGAAGCGTGCTTCCCGCTTAGATGCTTTCAGCGGTTATCACTCCCGAACGTAGCCAACCAGCCGTGCTCCTGGCGGAACAACTGGCACACCAGAGGTTCGTCCACCCCGGTCCTCTCGTACTAGGGGCAGCCCTTCTCAAGTCTCCTGCGCGCGCAGCGGATAGGGACCGAACTGTCTCACGACGTTCTAAACCCAGCTCGCGTGCCGCTTTAATGGGCGAACAGCCCAACCCTTGGGACCTACTCCAGCCCCAGGATGCGACGAGCCGACATCGAGGTGCCAAACCATCCCGTCGATATGGACTCTTGGGGAAGATCAGCCTGTTATCCCCGGGGTACCTTTTATCCGTTGAGCGACGGTGCTCCCACATGCCACCGCCGGATCACTAGTTCCGACTTTCGTCCCTGCTCGACATGTCTGTCTCACAGTCAAGCTCCCTTGTGCACTTACACTCGACACCTGATTGCCAACCAGGCTGAGGGAACCTTTGAGCGCCTCCGTTACCTTTTAGGAGGCGACCGCCCCAGTCAAACTACCCACCAGGCACTGTCCCTGATCCAGATAATGGACCGAAGTTAGACAGCCAGAACAACCAGAGTGGTATTTCAACGATGACTCCACCCGAACTGGCGTCCGGATTTCACAGTCTCCCACCTATCCTACACAAGTTGTACCGACCACCAATACCAAGTTGTAGTAAAGGTCCCGGGGTCTTTCCGTCCTGCTGCGCGTAACGAGCATCTTTACTCGTAATGCAATTTCGCCGAGTCCATGGTTGAGACAGCGCCCAAGTCGTTACGCCATTCGTGCAGGTCGGAACTTACCCGACAAGGAATTTCGCTACCTTAGGATGGTTATAGTTACCACCGCCGTTTACTGGCGCTTAAGTTCAAAGCTTCGCCGGCCTAAACCAGCTAACCTGTCCCCTTAACGTTCCAGCACCGGGCAGGCGTCAGTCCGTATACATCGAATTACTTCTTCGCACGGACCTGTGTTTTTAGTAAACAGTCGCTTGGGCCTGGTCTCTGCGGCCATCAACGCTTCCATGGGCAAGCCATGTAACGTATCCGGCCCCCCTTCTCCCGAAGTTACGGGGGCATTTTGCCGAGTTCCTTAACCATGGTTCACTCGATCGCCTTGGTATTCTCTACCTGATCACCTGTGTCGGTTTGGGGTACGGGCGGCTCTAACACTCACTACGAAGTTTTTCTTGGCAGCATGGGATCATCCACTTCCCCTGAACGGGTCCGCCTCGGTTCTCAGGCTATGTGAGACACGGATTTGCCTATGCCTCGCCCTACCACCTTGCCCGCGGATCAGCTTGCGCCTACCATCGCCGCGGATGGACTGCCCTCCTGCGTCACTCCTTAGTGCACCTAATACCACCTAGGGTCAACAGATCCACTACTTGGCCCGAAGGCCGCCTAGCTTCTCGGTCTTAGCATCAGTGACCTCGGTCGGGTCGTGTTAATGCCGGTACGGGAATATCAACCCGTTGTCCATCGACTACGCCTGTCGGCCTCGCCTTAGGTCCCGACTTACCCAGGGCAGATTAGCTTGACCCTGGAACCCTTGATCATTCGGCGGACGGGTTTCTCACCCGTCATTCGCTACTCATGCCTGCATTCTCACTCGTGCAGCATCCACAACTAGATCACTCTGCTGCTTCACACGCTGCACGACGCTCCCCTACCCATCCACACACCTGGACACCGATCAAGTCGGTGCCGAGTACAAATGTGAATGCCACAGCTTCGGCGGATTGCTTGAGCCCCGCTACATTGTCGGCGCGGAATCACTTGACCAGTGAGCTATTACGCACTCTTTCAAGGGTGGCTGCTTCTAAGCCAACCTCCTGGTTGTCTGGGCAACTCCACATCCTTTTCCACTTAGCAATCGCTTAGGGGCCTTAGCTGGTGATCTGGGCTGTTTCCCTCTCGACTACGGAGCTTATCCCCCGCAGTCTCACTGCCGCGCTCTCACTTACCGGCATTCGGAGTTTGGCTGATTTCGGTAAGCCGGTAAGCCCCCTAGACCATCCAGTGCTCTACCTCCGGTAAGAAACACGCGACGCTGCACCTATATGCATTTCGGGGAGAACCAGCTATCACGGAGTTTGATTGGCCTTTCACCCCTATCCACAGGTCATCCCCCAGGTTTTCAACCCTGGTGGGTTCGGTCCTCCACGCGGTCTTACCCGCGCTTCAACCTGCCCATGGATAGATCACTCCGCTTCGGGTCTAGAGCATGCGACTAAAGCGCCCTATTCAGACTCGCTTTCGCTACGGCTACCCCACACGGGTTAACCTCGCCACACACCACTAACTCGCAGGCTCATTCTTCAAAAGGCACGCCGTCACACCCACAAGGAATGCTCCGACGGATTGTAGGCAACCGGTTTCAGGTACTATTTCACTCCCCTCCCGGGGTACTTTTCATCTTTCCCTCACGGTACTAGTCCGCTATCGGTCACCAAGAAGTATTTAGGCTTAGCGGGTGGTCCCGCCAGATTCACACGGAATTTCAAGAGTTCCGTGCTACTCGGGAAAACACTCGGAAGTCACTGTCTTACGCCTACGGGGCCATTACCCACTACGGCCCGGCATTCCAACCGGTTCGACTTCAACAATGATTTATAACTCCCTGACACCACGGCATTAGTGTCTGAATGCTCCCACAACCCCACATACGCAACGCACGCCGGCTATCACACGCACATGGTTTAGCCTCATCCGCTTTCGCTCGCCACTACTCACGGAATCACTATTGTTTTCTCTTCCTGCGGGTACTGAGATGTTTCACTTCCCCGCGTTCCCTCCAGAACCCTATGTGTTCAGGAACTGGTAACTGGCTTTAGAATGCCAGCTGGGTTTCCCCATTCGGACACCCCCGGATCACAGCTTGGTTGCCAACTCCCCGGGGCTTATCGCAGGCTCCTACGTCCTTCATCGGCTCTTGGTGCCTAGACATCCACCGATTGCCCTTAGTAGCTTGTCACACATACATAAGGAACAATAAAATTGCTACAAAGATGCTCGCGTCCACTATACAGTTCTCAAAATACGGGCAGGATAACCGGA
>NZ_BAAANC010000008.1:0-1114 GCF_039529595.1 Kribbella lupini
TGTGATGTCCAGGGAGGTTGTCCCGTTGGTTGGTGAGTCGGCGGGTCGTTGAGACAGGTGAAGGCCTCCGGTTGTGAAGTGGAGCTGTCTAAGGAACCGCTTCACGACCAGGAGGCCTTCGTGTCCCACGCTAACGCTGCACTGACCCCGAACGCACGTCTTCGGTTGGCGCGTCTGATCGTCGAGCAGGGCTGGACCTGCGCCGCGGCAGCGAAGATGTTCATGGTTGCGCCGAGAACGGCACGTAAATGGGCCGAGCGGTACCGCGCGGAGGGACCTGGCGCGATGAGCGACCGCAGCTCGCGCCCGCGCTGTTGTCCCACCAAGACACCTCCGCAGATGGTCCGCTCGATTGTGCGGCTGCGGTGGCGCCAGCGGCTCGGGCCGGTCCAGATCGCCGGCCGACTCGGTCTGCCGGCCTCGACCGTGCACGCCGTACTCGTGCGCTGCCGGATCAACCGCCTGTCCCGCATCGACCGGGTCACCGGCGAACCGTTACGCCGCTACGAACACGACCATCCCGGATCCCTGATCCATGTCGATGTCACCAAGTTCGGCAACATCCCCGACGGTGGGGGCCACCGGTTCGTCGGCCGCCAACAAGGTAAACGGCACCGCGAGGCCACCGCCAAACGCACCGGAATCCGCAACCACCGCTACGAACCCCGCCCCGGCACCAGCTTCGTGCACACCGTCATCGATGACCACTCCCGCATCGCCTACGCCGAGATTCACACCGACGAAAAAGCCGCTACCGCGATCGGTGTCCTCCGCCGCGCCGTGGCCTGGTTCGCCGACCACGGCGTCACCGTCGAACGCGTCTTGTCCGACAACGGCGCCGCCTACAAGTCCCATGCCTGGCGCGATGCCTGCACCGAGCTCGCCATCACGCCCAAGAAGACCAGGCCCTACCGGCCCCAGACCAACGGCAAGATCGAGCGATTTCACCGCACCCTGGCCGACGGCTGGGCCTACGCCCGCTTCTACACCACCGAAACCCAACGCCAAACCGCACTGCCCGGCTGGCTGCACTTCTACAATCACCACCGACCCCACAGCGCCATCGGAGGCCAGCCACCCATCACCCGACTGACCAACCTCCCTGGACATCACA
>NZ_BAAANC010000009.1:0-577 GCF_039529595.1 Kribbella lupini
GGAGCCGTCGAAGGTGGGGCTGGCGATTAGGACGAAGTCGTAACAAGGTAGCCGTACCGGAAGGTGCGGCTGGATCACCTCCTTTCTAAGGAGCATTGACGCTGGCTCGTAAGAGTTCAGTGTCTACTCGTCGTTTCCTAGACATCCGTTCTAGGGCGACGGTGCTTCGGAATGTGGAACATTGACCATTAGGCCGGGATCTCGTCTGATCGATCTAGTACTGCTCTTCGGAGCGTGGAACGTGAGAGAAGGATGGGTGAAAGGCCGAGGCGCGCTGTTGGGTCCTGAGGAATCGGGCCGTTGGAATCTTTGCGGATTCCTTGGTTCGATTTTTCTAGGCCGCTTCCACACCGGGATTCTTTGCGGATTCTGGTGTGGGTGTGTGGCTGGGGCCGGCTCTCACCAAACTCCTGGTGATGGTGATCTTGAGGGTGTGTTTTCCCTTTGAGGTTGTTGTCCGAGGGTAGTGGTGGACAAGATCCGGTTATCCTGCCCGTATTTTGAGAACTGTATAGTGGACGCGAGCATCTTTGTAGCAATTTTATTGTTCCTTATGTATGTGTGACAAGCTACTAAG
>NZ_BAAANC010000010.1:0-561 GCF_039529595.1 Kribbella lupini
CTTAGTAGCTTGTCACACATACATAAGGAACAATAAAATTGCTACAAAGATGCTCGCGTCCACTATACAGTTCTCAAAATACGGGCAGGATAACCGGCACATAATCACCACTACCCTCGGTCCAAGTCCATCAAGGGAAACAACACACCCATCAGAACCTCAACACCAGGAGTTTGGTGAGAGCCGGCCCCAGCCACACACCCCACCGAACCAGTCGGTGGAGAAGCGGCCTGAAGAAACCAAACCAGAATCCGCAAGGATTCGGCCCGATCCCTCAGGACCCAACAGCGCGCCTCGGCCCATCCCTCTTCACTCTTCCGCGTTCCACGCCCCTAAAGGCAGTACTAACTTCCGTGCTCAAGTTCTGGGCCTAATGGTCAATGTTCCACATTCCGAAGCACCATCGCCTCAGAACGGATGTCTGAGAAACGATGAATGGGCAGTCACCCAATGGGTGGCTGCCGAATGCTCCTTAGAAAGGAGGTGATCCAGCCGCACCTTCCGGTACGGCTACCTTGTTACGACTTCGTCCTAATCGCCAGCCCCACCTTCGACGGCTCC